>NZ_LMHZ01000048.1 GCF_001428545.1 Noviherbaspirillum sp. Root189 | reverse complement strand
CAGAAGGTGGTGCAGGCAGCCGGACGAGTCATCCGTACGCAATCTGACAGAGGCTACGTTTATCTGATTGATGATCGCTTCGCCCGTCCGGAAGTGCTCGGCTTGCTTCCTGCCTGGTGGAAGGTGGAGCGGCTACGCCCGCATCTGCCTGATTAACACGTCAGCCAACGTAAATCGGCAAAATCTTGCCCGCCAGGATGAGCCAGCCAGTCTGGCCTGAACCTTCGCTCCCGCATCGTCTCTGATTCCCTATAACGACCTATTGCGACGACGCCGAAATGCCGCGCAGATAAGCTATGATTATTTCGTTGCCCCTTACTGGATGCTGTTGAACATACACAAATGTGGTTAAGGCAAGGTGACCGTATGAAACGGACCGCAAAACGAACTGCACTTTTGACTTCTGCCCTGTTAACATTGCTGCATCTGCATGACACGCATGCTGCCGATGCGAAGCCAAGGCAGGTCCAAAAAAGAAGTAACAGCCAGACCGCACTGCAAAGCGAAGTATCGATTCGTGTTGCCGAATCTGGCTGGGGGAATGTGCCGACATGGCAGGTCGAACTGGTTCTGAACGCGGTGGCAGCCGAATTAATGACGCACTTCCCCGGCAAAACGCTTGGCCCTGTGCTTGTATCCCCCTCGCAGCGTGGGCCAGTCGTCTTGTATCAGAAAGGTCCCCGGCACGAGTACCAGATTCTTCTTGCAGCGAAAGATCAGCGCTGGTCCGAATACATCTACGAATTCTCACACGAGTTGTTCCATGTACTGGCGGGCTACGAGAAGCACGCGTTACCGGACAGTGCGCGCCATCAATGGTTTGAAGAAATGCTTTGCGAGACGGTTTCGCTGCACATGCTCAAACGTTTCTCCCTCACATGGCAGGAGTCTCCGCCCTTGCCAGAATGGCGCTCTTATGTTCCGACGATGCAGGCCTTCACCAAACGCGCGCTGTCGGAACCGCACAGGCAGTTGCCCGCTAACTTGACGTTCGAGCAGTGGTTTCGCACGCATGGAGCGATGCTCGCTTCGACGCCTTATCTGCGTGAGAAGAATGAACTGGTGGCGACCATTTTTCTGCCCTACCTGACCAGTAATCCGGACTGGCGTGCCATCGCTTATCTCAATGTCGATCCGTCGGGACGTGCCTCCAGCTTCTACGACTATCTCACGTACTGGTACAGAGCAACACCATCGCGGCATCAGCGCTTTGTCTCGGGTGCGATCCAACTTTTTCGCTTCAAGGTGCCGGATAAAACCGAACATACAGCCGACGCAATGTCGACGCCCTCACCTGCCATAAGTGGAGCAGGCATCAATGAAGGTCCTGCCGGCGCAATGCGACATTGAGCATTGCATGGAACCGCGGCACTTTACACTTGAAGTCCGTATGGCAGCGACATATATTGGATTCCACCCACTCCATGGGTTTTAACGCGCCGGTCAGCATGTTGCTTGCAGCGTTGCATGTTCTTACCGTACACCTGTACTGGCAGTATCGCTGCGCACTGCTATCTTCGTGTTGACAGACGTTTTTTAATTGGATGGATATCGGATCCGGGATACCCGGCATACAGTCAGTATGCCGATAGGTTTGCACGATAAATGTAAAGCTTTTCCCCTTGCCCTTATATCCTGCCGTACTCTAAACCTTCGCCATATATCACGCCGCCTATTTCTTTTTAAGTAATCGGCGCATTGCAAAAAACCTGCGATGGATCGGATTGGCGGTCCATCGCAATGTTGGCTACGTCTCATGAACCGATGCATGCATCTCGACAGCACCGATTGCAACCGAGGCCGAAACCATCGTCGCCTGTCAGGAGTTTGACATGAACACCTCGTACTCGAAATTCACTCTACCCGCAGTCTTCGCAATGATCGCTGCAAGCCATGTACACGCCGACGTAGGTATCCTGGATGGTGCAGACTCCTTCCGCGATTTCCAGTCCACCAAGTCGCGCGCAGAAGTGCGCTCGGAACTGGAAAACGATCGCACCCAGGCCTATCCGGTCACAGATGGTACGGGTTTTCGTGACGCAAATATTGGAGCACACGGCGTCGCAGGATCGCGTTATTCCACAAAGACGCGCGAAGAGGTCAATTCCGAGTTACGCGAATACAAGCAGCTGCATCAGTCTGATTCTCCCAACGATATTTATTTTGGCGGTTAAGCCATGCAATACCAATCCCAACCCATAACGCACCATGAGATCGTGTCTTTTTCCGGGGGCGCCGAGCCGTCTGCCTGCGTTGCACTCGTCGCCAATAGCCCGCTATTGACTCCTCCTGCGCCTTGCCAGTCAAAAAAATCCATCGATCTCATTTGTCACGTTACAGGTCGGGATTGGTATAAGACGAAGGCCACCATTACACGTTCCGAACAGGAGAATGATCTGGGATACTACCCGATTCAGTTTGTCAATCTGCGGTTCTGATGGAAACGGCAGGGCAGGATTATTGCGATGAAGCGTCACAATAATCCTAATGTGCCGGCATCTGGCTTGCCGTCAAAATATTTGACGAGGCATTGGTTAAACACGTCCTTGTCGTCGGTGATTTGCGCAAACAGCGTTAGCGATGAGTGGAATTTCAGATAATCCGGATAGCCGAATATCTGCTCTGCGGAATGCTCGTTGAGACCAAGTAGTATGGTGACGCATTCACGCAGGCGTTTGCCAAGAAGCGCATGATCGAGATACGCGCTTGCCTCATCCAGTGAGGCAAGCGCGTACCGCTGTGCCATATCGCTATGGCCAAGGCCACGGATTTGCGGAAAGATAAACCACATCCAGTGGCTGCGCTTGGATCCGTTTTTGAGTTCCTCGCATACTGTCTTGTAGACCGGTTCCTGCGCAGCGACGAATCTCTGCAAGTTGTAGGGATCGCTCATATTTCCTTCCCTGATGTTGTGAACGGATGTGTTTCCTATGCGGAAATTCGCCGTTCACGCGACGGGCACGAAACATCCACCAAACCGTCCATGCCCATCTTATGCAAGGTGAGAACTAGCGTGAGGTGCCAATGTTTATTTGAACTGCCACGCTTTAACGTAGTTCACTTCAAACGCATTTGATTCCCCCGTTGGCGTTCGATCATTCGGTTGGCCGCTTGCGCTGCCAAACCAGAGATCAACGATGAGATACAAGGGGTCGGACACTGTGACTTCATGTGAAAAAACTTCGCGACCATCAAAGTAGAAGGTCTGCCGGTTTGGTTCCCACTTCAGGCCGTAACGATGAAAGCCTGCTGACAGATCAGGTGTTTCCACTTTGGCATAACCTGCACGTTCGCCTCTGTCGGTCCACGTGACCGGCGCATACATCATTGGAACCGGAATGCCATCGGCATCGGGCTTGCCCCAAGGTGCTGCGCCGCCAGGGTAGGCCTCCAGAATATCAATTTCCGGGCGCCGCTCACCGATCTGGTTGAATAGCCAAAAGGCAGGCCACACGCCCTTGCCTTTTGGAAGCTTTGCTTCGATCTCAAAATAGCCGTATTTCTGGGAAAACCGACCGTCGGTATCCAGGGTTCGGTTGAAGAATTCACCATTGCTCCCACGTTGCGGCCAGATTTTGAGCGCACCGTTCCGCGTTGCATAATTTGTGGTCGATGATTCAGTGTCAGTACGATTGGTGCGCCAGACATTGCCATCCAGCTCGCCATTGAATTCGTCGACAAATGTCAGTTCAAACTGTCCATCGTCTTGACCGGCAGGACCGCCCGAGGCAGTAGATGAGCTTCCGTTTGACGACACGACTTCCGCAAGGGCCTTGGAAGTAGACGGCGCAGTACTAACGATGCTCTCTGTTGAACTCCCTCCACAGGCGGTAAGGAACGCGGTAAGCCCTATTATTGTTAGGGATGATCTGGCTGTAACCTGTGGCTTAAGAACCATACTTGTCTTCCAATCAAAAAAATCGTGTTCGATAGAGATCACTTATGATGGTTCCGGCTATTTAAAAATACAATTCGAGGGGCAACCGTGCCGGAGCAGCTAACATAAAGAATCTTTCAACACGCATTCCCTGCTGGATAGCAAGGTTCGTTGACTGGTGACAAAAACCGGTGATGAAAAGATGCGGCTTGCAGCCGCGGATAGAAGTGTCAATAAGTTGCGTCAATAGCTTATTCCAGCAATCATAAAAATTGCGTCGGCACAAAAGAAAAGGGTCTGGCTTCAGAAAAGCCAGACCCTTTTCTTTTGTGCCGCAACATAACGCCAGTCATAAGTAGCACAGGTGAAGCATACCAAGGGCGTCACTGCTCCTATTGTGATTCGTCACGCCCCTACGCACTAACCCGATGCAATGCGTCGACAGCACGCGTTACCGTGTGCGGGGCGCGGAATGCTGAGTTTGCAGCGCGTTGCGCCATCGTTCGGTTTGCCTGTTTTGCTCAAGCAAATCTTGCATCGGCCCGCCCTTTAAATTTAAGAGGCTTTCATCGATCGCCTGCAACTGTCGGATAAGCCGACCATGTTCCTCATAAAATATTTCGAGGAGATCTCCCGTCGACAAGTCTGGTGCAATTTCAAGTTGTTGACGGTGTTGCAGGGATCCTATAGTCTCCGTGACCCTAGTCAATTCCTGGCACACGGTTTTTTTCAGCGCGAGCAGATCTCTGCTCCTGAAGGAAGTGTCGCTTGCTCCCATATGTCCTCCGATTTCACGTCCGATAGAAATATCGCCAAGAAGTTCGATACGAATTAAGGATGCTCACGCCGGCATATCGGTTACTTGTTTAAGCGCCGGCCGCGGCGACAGAAGCCATGCAGGAGCAAGCTGGCAAGTTGCCAGCTTGGTTTGATACAAACACGGCCGTGAGGCAACGAGGTGTATAGTAATTCCCTGCGAGATTGTTTCTCCCAGGGCATTTTTTATTTAAATAATCCATTGTGCTGTCCGTTTTTTATATTAATTAATGAAGTGTGAAATTTGGCATTTGGTGTCCGGACTGTACAAGGCTAAGCTTCAAGCCCGTTATGAAACCACTAACGGTTTTTTCAGTCTGCAATATATGATGACATATTGATACTGCATAGGGATAAACATGAACGAAGAGGTCTCGCGGTCCGTTGTCCTGATGTCGGCCATTGAACATGCGGACCATGAACGTCGAATACTAACGGATGAAGATCGACAGTACGCGAGCCGCAGTGCAAACGAGCTTGCGCAATGGCAGGCCGCAGAAAGGGGCGAAGCGATATCGCCGGAAATCTTTCTGGAGAAACGCGCCGAGCAGGTGTTAAAGAAAGTTGCAGAGCGCCATCCCGGTTTTTCGAGATTGCTGAGCAGTCGCTACCGATGGACCATGTTGGGTGTGGCGCTGCCTCTGATTGCCTTGATATCCGGCTTTGCAATTGACCGCATTGCGGACCCGCACCGGGTCGATTTGTTGTCGGCCCCCTTGTTGCTGATCCTTGCCTGGAATGTGTTCACTTATATCGCGCTGCTGGTCTGGCCATTCATCCCTGCATTAAAGGCCAGAGTGCCGTACGGCGGCATGCTGTCGTCGCTATCGACAGGCAAGCTGAGCTTGCCGCGAAAGTTGCCTGCCACCCTGACTGCGGCGGCGACCCGGTTTGGCGAGGAGTGGACACGGTTGAGCATGCCGCTTGCGTTGGCCCGATTCAAGCGCTATGTGCATTTCAGCGCGGCATTGTTTGCCTTGGGCGCTGTGCTTTCCTTGTATGCGCGCGGACTTCTTTCACAATATCGCACTGGCTGGGAAAGCACCTTTCTGAACGCCGAACAACTACACGCCCTGCTCTCGTTCATATTTGCCCCGGCCATGCTGATTTTCCCCTTGCAGGGGTTTTCAATTGCGGATGTCAGGGCGCTGGAAGGGACGCATTCCTTGTCGCCCGCGGATGGGGCGCGCTGGGTGCACCTTTATGCCGCGACGCTTTTTTTGATCGTCATCGTTCCCCGTCTTGCCTTGTCACTGCTTGCGCGGCACAAGGAACGCAAGCTCGCCAGGCATTTTCCAATCGACCTGACGCATCCGTATTACCGCAAGCTGACCAGCAAAATCGGCAAAGCCGAAACCGCCGTGCTGCGGGTCTTGCCGTATAGTTTTACGATCGACGAAACCCGCGACAAGAATCTTTTGGTCGTGGCGCAAATGCTGCTCGGTGATAACTCACGCGTCATGCTGCGTCCATCTACCGCCTATGGAGAAAGCCCGCAAGACGCCATGAACGCGCTTAAGTCGGATAGTGCTGATGCTGCGCTGACCGTCGTGCTGTTTAATCTGAACGCGACGCCGGAGAATGAAAATCACGGCGCATTTCTCGATCTACTTGCGGTCACGTCCAAAGGACGTCCGCTTGCGCTGATTGATGAGTCTGCGTACCTCGAGCGGGTAGGCGGCCAGACTGGCGGCGATCAACGCATCAGGGAGCGTATCGCCTTATGGGTTCAGTTCTGCGAGCTGCATCAGACAGTGGCCGTCGTCGTCAATCTGCTCAATCCACTTGCCAGGGCAGAAGACATTGAACGTGGATTAACCGCACGGTCGCGCGCATGATGAACGAAATGCCAACGAATAACAGGATTCAGCTTGCCCTGATCTCGCATACCAATGCGGGAAAGACTACTCTTACCCGTACGCTGCTTGGCATGGATGTCGGCGAGGTGCGTGACGCGCCGCATGTCACGGTGAGTTCAGAGTCCCATGCCTTGCTGACAACGGAAGCCGGCGACAGGCTCGAATTGTGGGACACACCCGGTTTCGGCGATTCGGTACGCCTGCTAAAGCGCTTGAGTTTTTCGGACAATCCCATCGGATGGTTCCTGCGTGAAATCATCGACCGCTATCGCGACCTACCATTCTGGTTAAGTCAGCAGGCCATGAGAACGGCGCGCGATGCCGCAGACGTTGTGCTCTATTTAGTCAATTCGTCAGAGGATCCACGCGACACGGGTTACCTGATACCGGAAATGAAGATCTTGCAGTGGCTGGACAAGCCGGTTGTCGTTCTGCTCAATCAGATGGGTCGGCCACGACCAGCTGCGGAGGAGGCAGCAGAGCAGCAGCGCTGGAAAGACTTCCTTGCTGACTATCCCGTGGTAAAAAGGGTGATTGCACTCGATGCCTTTGCGCGTTGCTGGATACATGAGCGCGTGTTTTTCGAGGCGCTCGGAGAGCTGATCGCGCCTGCCCAGCAACCTGCATACGCTCGACTGCTGCAGGAATGGGAACAGCAGAACGAAGCCCGCCTGCATGCCGCGACCCGGCTCATTGCTGATCACCTGATTGCCGCCGCGCGTGACAGCGAGATTGTCGAGACCGGTGGCAGACCAATCGTCGGCTCGGTACTGAAGGTGATCGGTATGGGCAAGCAACGAGAGGCCGCTCATGTCAACAAGGCGATGAATGTGTTGATGACGCGATTGAACGAGCGCATATTGGCGACCACGACGGCGCTGCTCAAGATATATCGGCTCGATGCCGGCGCCGCTACCAAAATCAATGAACGGGTAAGCCAGTGTGTCGTCGTACGTGCGCCGGTCGATACAAAGCAGGCGGGCTTGATTGGTGCGCTGGTGTCAGGGGCGACCACTGGGGTATCAGCCGATCTGCTGTCAGGTGGCCTGACATTTGGCGCCGGCGCATTGGTCGGGGCGCTCATTGGAGCACTCACATTTACCGGGGCTGCGTGGGCATTCAATACGCAGACCGATCGCAACGAACCGAAGGTCCAGTTCTCTGACGAATTTCTGCGCACCCTGGTGGTGACGAGCCTCTTGCGCTACCTTGCTGTGGCCCATTTTGGCCGTGGACGCGGCAATTTTGTTGAAAGCGAAGCGCCAGCATTCTGGCAGAAAGAAGTGGAAGAACTTGTTGCCACGCATGAGAAGAAATTGAACGACGCATGGCGAAGTGCACGCAATGACAATCCAGGTAGTACGGCCGATCCAGACCGATCACAAAACGAAGCGACAGCGTCGCTCGCCAACGTATTAGCCCAGATGATTCTGGAGGTCCTGAAAAATCTTTACCCGCGCTGATCAGGTGTTGGAGGAGATGTTGCGTGTAGGCTATCTATACGTCAACTCCCGGTCATGAAGAACCATGCCTCCCGCTACGGATCTAACTGGAGCCCGTGCTTCGGGAGAACGTACATGACATCCCCGCATCGCTTCCGTACATCGACACCCGTCCTGCTTGCCCTGTTGCTATCTGCTGCCCAAGCCTGCGCAGGAGAAGTTCAAGTGCGCTTTATGCATCCGGACACTTTCACGGATTCCCAGCTGAAAGCCAATTTTGCAGGGCCGGACCCCGTTGTGTTGCAGACAATAACAAATCACTTGCTTGGTTTAGGCACGCGATGCCTGCAGGGTTCGCAGACTCTGGACGTGGAGATCCACGATATCGACCTGGCCGGTCAGCTTGAATGGTGGCATGGTGCAGGAGGTCGCGACTTGCGAGTAATGCGTGAAATGACATGGCCGCGTATGGACGTCTCCTATGTATTGCGCGGCGAGAAAGGCCATTCTTCAGAAGCACGCGAAAAAATCAACGATATGAACTATCTGTCGAACAGTTATGCGGCTCGGAACGCAACGATCGCAACTATTCCCTTACCGTATGAAAGAGCAATGTTGACGCGGTGGTTCGAGACGCATTTCTGCCAACCCGGCAAGTCGCGTGGAGGATAGTGCACATCGCTTGCTGTGCATACCGCCTTGAAGGGCGACTTGATTACCATCCGTCTTGCCTGCACATTGTGCGACATCATGCGACATCATTGTGGGACATCGCGCGGAATTAACTGCCGCATGCAGTTAGTTCATATTTTTAGGGAGCCATATCGCCCCGCGCAGAAATATCCCGTAGACAATAACAATGCCAGTTGTTTAACAAGCCGGGAAAATTAAACTGATCAGGCTTACAGCAACACAGTATTAACCGAAGGCGTCCGTTGAATGTGCAATGCGTTCAATCGGCATGCGTCTACCGACAGTAAGAACGTTGCATCTGCGGCAAGGACGATTCACCGATTTATGGGTAGAAGGCATCATGCTAAAAGTGAAACCGCCCGGAGACATGCTCTAAAACGATCTGACCGGCTATTACTCCGAAAGCTGTGCCGAGGGATAAGCCACAGCTTTCCACGTAATCCCGATCTGCACATCGGCTTTGGGCTGCACTAGCGCCAATGAGAGGTACGCTTCATCACGCTCTTTTCGTAGCCGTTCGCCCAAGGTATCTTTAAGGATTCCTGCGCCGGCCATTACGCCTTCAAACGAGTGATACGACCTCAATAATTTGGCGGCAGTCTTGATGCCAATTTTTGTTACCCCCGGAATGCCGTGATGTTTGTCACCCATCAAGGCAAGCAGTTCAATGACGCTCTCCGCAGGCACACCGTATCGTTGCTCGATCCATTCATTACCATGCCACTCCCGCCGAATGGGGTCCCAGATTCGCGCACCTTGCGACACGAGTGCCAGGTGTGTCTTGTCGTTCGACGCGATCACCACCTCGCCCCTGCCCTCCTTTAACCAGCGTTGTGCGGCAGTCGCAATCACGTCGATGGATTCCGCATTGGGTACGCTGACTGTCATCATCCCGGCATCCCTCACCAGCTTATGAAAACGTGGCAAGGCGTCTTTCAACGCTTCGGGATAAGTTGCGGTCTTGCGTTGGTAACTGGCTGACAAGGATTGTCGAAACGTAGGCCCATCCAGATCGACTACTGCCAACACATGGGTTGGCGTATGTATGTCGACCAGTTTTCTAAATAAGGCAAGCGTACTGTTCAGTGCGACGTCAACATGGGAGGAAGCAGTAACAGTACTGCTGATTCCTATCTCATAAATATGCCGCAGGATCGCAGTCCCATCGATAAGCAAAAGTGTCGCCATTGTCATTCCCCTGTCTTGTTTCCGATTCCGATTCAGAAAGCGATTCAGAGACAATGAACTGCATTGGCCGCTTCCCGTGGCCTAGTATACCGCGACGACGCCATGCTTCAATCCGCGCATTGATTACCTTCCATAAAGACCGCGGCGCAAAAAAAAAGCCCTTCTCGTAGAAGGGCAAAGAGGGCGTTGGCCCAAGGAGACAACAGGTGAAGAGAAAACGCAGGAAGACCCTCTGTACGTTATAAAAATGGATAAAGAGTTAAGTACTTCCACGCGCTTTCTTTAATTGATATGGACAAGTTCCGCGCGCTCTAACCGACGCTTCTTAGTGCGCAAATTCAAAATACGGATCGCGCATTTGCAAACCTTGTCCGGACGTTTTTGCATGGACTTCTTCCGCCGATACCCCCGCAATGTTCGCCGCAACTGAATTTGGCCAGACGATGCGCATGAGATTCGTCGAACCGGATACGCCGAAAGGGGTGCCAGCAACAACCACCAACGGCAGCATTGGAACACTAAAGCCGTGCAGGTCGGCCGCGCTGACCGCGTTGTCGACCATTTCTTCAATGTTGCATACATCCGATGCACAAACCGAGTGAATCCCCCAGATAAGTGTGAGCCATCGGGAGACGTGTACATTGGGAGTAAGGCTTAAGATCGGCGTCCGAGGCCTTTCATGCGCGACGCGAAGTGTTGTGGCGCCGGACGAGGTATAGGCTACAGTCGCCACGACCGGTAGCACGTCCGCGACCGTGCGGATGGCTGCGCAGATTGCATCCGTTGCGCTTTCGGTTTTGCGATGACTGACGGCGTTCATCATTTTGCGTTGCAGCGGATCGCTCTCAACTGCCTTGATGATCCGGTCCATCATCGAGACTGCTTCTATTGGAAAGCTGCCTGACGCGGATTCTGCGGAAAGCATCACAGCATCAACACCGTCATAAACAGCAGTTGCCACATCGCTGGCCTCTGCCCTTGTCGGCGTGGGCGACGAAATCATGGATTCAAGCATCTGGGTAGCGACCACTACGGGCTTCCCTGCTTCGCGGCACGCGCGCACTATACGCTTCTGTAGTAACGGTACCTGTTCAGCCGGAAGCTCTACGCCAAGATCTCCGCGCGCAACCATGATGCCGTCGGCTTGTTCGATGATGGCATCCAGGAAATCGATTGCAGAAGGCTTTTCCAGCTTCGCCATAACGCGCGCACGTCCATCGACAATTGACTTTAGCTCAATAAGATCATCAGGGCACTGAACAAATGACAATGCGATCCAGTCCACTCCCAGTTCCAGGCCGAATGAAAGATCTTCTCTATCTTTTTCCGTCAGTGCGGAGAGCGGCAGAATCGAACCCGGGACGTTGACACCCTTTCGATCTGACAACATGCCGCCATTTATTGCGATGGTCTCGGCAAAATTATGGCTACAGGAGACGATGCGCAGGCGTACCTTTCCGTCGTCGATGAGTAAGTCATGTCCCGGCTTGATCGCTGAGAAAATCTCCGGATGCAGCAGCGGCGCGCGTCTGCTGCAACCCGGACTTGGATCCAGATCTAAACGGAATGCCTGGCCGGCTTCAATCTGTTGCTTGCCGGCGGCAAATCGTCCGAGCCTGAGTTTGGGTCCCTGCAAGTCGAGCAAGATGCCGATAGGACGGCCGGTTTCACGTTCCAGATCACGTATTGCCTCATAACGCTTGCGATGGTCGTCATGTGTCCCGTGACTGAAATTAAGACGGAATACGTCGGCACCGCTTTCATACAGTTCACGGATTTTTTCACGCTCTGAGCTCGCTGGTCCCAGGGTCGCTAAAATCTTGGTGTTGCGCCCGCGACGGGCGTTAAGCCTGATGTTCATATGCATTCCTCTATCAAACTCAAAGTAGCGTACTGATTTAGCCGCCGTGCTTTAAATAAACTATAGATTGTCGATAGGAATTGAGCTAATCGTAATTTATTATTTGCCTCATCATTCTTTCTTATTCATTTAAGATTTTTTATAAACGATAAGCGGATAGGCCAATGACTATGCCGAGCACACACGGTACGGCGCATTAAATTTCATGGATGTCGCAGAGCGCCGGCGGATTCAAATATAAAGGCGTCAATGCAAGCTCGCTTGATGACTTAGCGTTACCGACACAGGGCAGGTCCTTCGATCTGCGTATAACGCATGTGCAGTCGCTTCAGGTCGCCGCGTGAATGAAGGGATGCGAGCACTTCATGCAATCGATCTTTTGTGCTTTTAGCGATCGTATTCGATATAGCAAGGTACTCCGCCTGGATATGTATCACTCCAGGTAGTATCCGTAACTTTGAGTGGAAATTGTTATTCGACAGTTCATGTACCAGAGACAGATCCGTCAAGTAGGCGAGTCGGCCGCGCCCTGCGATGAGCTTATTCAGATTGTTGTACATGTTGTGTGCCCCTGCATCAATATTAGTGACCCCGTTATGCAGGAGGTAATCGGCGTGGTCGGTGCCGTGTACGACAAGTACAATCATGTTCTTATTGTGACCTTTCAAACCATCGAACGTCACGTTATCGACAGGGTCGTCCACTCTGGCTGCAAGACGCGTTTCGGTCCAATACAATGGCGTGTCTAAAAACGAAAATAATAATTCGCGTTTTTGTGTGCGCCCTATTCCACAGAATATATCCAGCTCGCCCTTTGCCAGACTCGCTTCAATCCTGAGTTTCGGGTAAAAGCGGTCATAGCCGGTAAATTTAATGTCGGGTGCCGCGGCTTCAATGGCTTTTAGAAAATCGATGCACAAGCCACGCATTTCTCCGTTTCTCATCAGGTACTTTGGTGCGCTATCTTCAGCCGCAGTGCGTAGCTCGACAGCTTGTGCGGCCGTGAATCCCGTTATCAGAAATATGGTACAAAACAACCGCTTCAACAATGTAACAGACGGCATCATGGCAACCCCAAAAAGACTACGTAAGGTTTAAATGAGGTGCTTATCCGCAATAAGTTAGTCCGGACTCTTTTATCTGAAGTGTTGACACACCCCAGGGCGCTTTAACAAGCAGTCATCACCAGTTTGACGGCGATGACTGCTACTGCTGCAAAGATCTCGGAAAAGAGGAAACGCTAAACCGGCAAATACCGAATTTGCGTTGCGTCTATTCCCAGGCGAACAGGCGCGGATTCGGCAAATGGAGTCATCCCCGAATAATGTGCCTGATCCGCCGTAACAAGAGATTGCCCGACGCGCACGCGGTAACGGGTAAATTCTCCAAGAAACTCAGTATGCTCTACTGCCCCGTTTAGCCACAGAAAAGCACCGTCCCGAACGCTATCGCCTACCTGCATCTTGATCGTATGAGGCCGGAAGCTGATTGCCATCCGTCCAGCGCGGGCTTCAGGATGCTTCGGCAAAATCATATCTCCAATGCCTGGCGCTTTAAAGCGTACGACATCACCATTAATCTGATCAATCTCGCCGGTAAGGAGATTAGTGGTGCCGACAAAGTTGGCCACGAAGGGATTGGCCGGATAGTCGAACAGTGCGGCCGGCGTACCCAGCTGCTGCACAATGCCTTTGTCCATCACCGCCATCCGGTCAGCCGTCGTCATCGCTTCTTCCTGGTCATGCGTGACAAACACCGTGGTAATGCCAAGCTTGCGTTGCAGGTCCCGAAGCTCTTCACGCATCTGCACGCGCAGCTTCTTGTCCAGGTTCGACAGCGGTTCGTCGAGCAGCAGCACCTGCGGTTCGATCACGATGGTGCGCGCCAGCGCAACACGCTGCTGCTGGCCGCCNCAGCTTCTTGTCCAGGTTCGACAGCGGTTCGTCGAGCAGCAGCACCTGCGGTTCGATCACGATGGTGCGCGCCAGCGCAACACGCTGCTGCTGGCCGCCGGAGAGCTGGTTCGGACGCCGATTCGCGTACTGCGACAGGCTCACCAGTTCCAGCGCCGCTCCCACCTTTTGCCGGATGGTCGCCTTGTCCACGCGCCGCTCGACCAGGCCGAACGCGACATTGTCCCAGATCGTCATGTGCGGCCACAGCGCATAGCTCTGGAACACCATGCCGATGTTGCGCGCATGCGGCGCAACGCCGGTGATGTCGCGGCCGTCGACCAGCAGCTCGCCGCGCTGGTGCTGGTTGAAGCCTGCGATCAGCCGCAGCAGCGTCGACTTGCCCGAGCCGGACGGCCCAAGCAGCGCGAAGAATTCGCCCGGTTCGATGCGCAGGTTGATGTCTTTCAAGACTTCCGTCTTGCCGCCGTCATACGACAGCCCGATGTTCTTGCACTCTACTGCGATCTTTTTCAGTTGCTTCATGATGTCACCTCTGTTCCCTTGACTGCAATTTGTCCGGCTGTAGGTGCCGGGATATGGGTTTTCACTTCTGGCAATGCATCTGGTTCTTCGTCATCGACCTGGCGGGAGCGGGTCAGCGCGGAGGTGCGCTCGACGATCACATGCGATGCATACGTGCCCAGCGCCACGATGACCACCGCCAGCACCCCCATCGCCGCACCCGGACCGCGTCCCGCCACGCTTTGCATGTACAGGTAAATCCCGTAACTCATCGGCGCCTGCGATTCCGACGTCGTCAGCAGGATCGTCGCCGACAATTCCACCGCCGC
>NZ_LMHZ01000047.1 GCF_001428545.1 Noviherbaspirillum sp. Root189 | reverse complement strand
ATTGCTGCAGTCAGCGTGGTCTTGCCATGGTCAACGTGACCAATCGTGCCCACATTCACGTGCGGTTTGGTCCGCTCAAACTTGCCTTTTGCCATTTTAATTTCCTTCAAAAAGAACGAATTGTTAAGTTGTTTTGAATCGCACACTCTTGCTTCGGATTGTGAAGCAAGAGTGTGTTTTACTGTGATGTCTTACTTGCCCTTGGCGCTGATAACACCGTCAGCAACGTTCTTCGGCGCTTCGGCGTAGTGCTTAAATTCCATCGTGTACGTTGCGCGGCCTTGCGTCAACGAACGCAGAGTCGTGGAATAGCCGAACATTTCCGACAACGGCACTTCGGCGCGAACGATCTTGCCACCGCCAGGGATGTCGTCCATACCCTGGATCATGCCGCGACGGGAAGACAAGTCACCCATGACGTCGCCCATCTTCTCTTCCGGCGTTTCAACTTCGACTGCCATCATCGGCTCGAGGAGAACGGGGCTTGCCTTTCGGCAGCCGTCCTTGAATGCCATGGACGCAGCCATACGGAAGGCGTTTTCGTTCGAGTCAACGTCGTGGTACGAACCAAAGAACAATGTGACTTTAACGTCAACGACCGGGTAGCCAGCCATCACGCCGGACGGCAGAGTTTCCAGGATTCCCTTTTCAACCGCAGGGATGTATTCACGTGGAACAACACCACCCTTGATTGCGTCGACGAATTCAAAACCCTTGCCTGGCTCTTGTGGTTCGATTTTCAGGACCACGTGACCATACTGACCGCGACCGCCCGACTGCTTGACGAACTTGCCTTCGATCTCTTCGCAGGTCTTGCGGATGGTTTCACGATAAGCAACTTGCGGCTTACCGACGGTTGCCTCAACACCGAATTCACGACGCATACGGTCGACGATAATTTCCAGGTGCAGTTCGCCCATACCGGAAATAATGGTCTGGCCGGATTCTTCGTCTGTCTTTACGCGGAACGACGGATCTTCCTGGGATAGGCGGTTCAGTGCGAGACCCATCTTTTCCTGGTCGGCCTTAGTCTTCGGCTCAACAGCTTGGGAGATCACCGGTTCAGGGAACACCATACGCTCCAGCGTGATTACGGCTTCTGGATCGCACAGAGTTTCGCCTGTAGTCGCTTCTTTCAGACCAACCGCTGCTGCGATGTCGCCCGCGCGGACTTCCTTGATTTCTTCGCGCTGGTTAGCGTGCATCTGCAGCAGACGACCGATACGCTCCTTCTTACCTTTGACCGGGTTATAGACTGTGTCGCCCGAGTTGACAACACCGGAATACACACGGAAGAAGATCAGCTGACCGACGAACGGGTCGGTCATGATCTTGAACGCGAGTGCGGAGAACTTTTCGCTGTCGTCAGCCTTGCGCAGTGCGGGCTGCTCATTCTCGTCTGTGCCTTCGACCGGCGGGATGTCCGTTGGTGCTGGCAGGTACTCAATCACGGCATCAAGCATCGCCTGAACACCCTTGTTCTTGAACGCGGTACCGCACATCATCGGCACGATTTCGCCAGCGATGGTGCGCTGACGGATCGCTTTCTTGATCTCTTCCTCGGTGAGGTCACCCTCTTCCAGGTACTTGTTCATCAGCTCTTCAGTTGCTTCGGCAGCCGCCTCGACCATCTTCTCCCGCCATTCGTCGCAAGTAGCCTTCAGGTCAGCAGGGATGTCGCGCAGGTCGAATTTCATACCCTGGGAAGCTTCGTCCCAGTAGATCGCCTTCATCCTGACGAGGTCGACCACGCCTTCGAAGTTTTCTTCGGCGCCGATAGGTACTTGCATCGGGATCGGGTTTGCCTTCAAGCGAGCGCGCATCTGCTCGTACACCTTGAAGAAGTTTGCGCCAGTACGGTCCATCTTGTTGACGAACGCCAGACGTGGGACGCCGTACTTGTTAGCCTGACGCCAAACCGTTTCGGATTGCGGCTGCACGCCACCCACTGCGCAGTAAACCATGCAAGCGCCGTCCAGAACACGCATCGAACGCTCCACCTCAATGGTGAAGTCGACGTGACCCGGGGTGTCAATGATGTTGATTCGGTGCTCGGGGAAGTTGTTCGCCATGCCCTTCCAGAAGCAGGTTGTCGCAGCCGAAGTAATCGTGATGCCGCGCTCTTGTTCCTGCTCCATCCAGTCCATGGTCGCTGCGCCGTCGTGCACTTCACCGATCTTGTGGTTAACACCGGTGTAGTACAGGATACGTTCGGTAGTGGTTGTCTTACCGGCATCGATGTGAGCGGAAATACCGATATTGCGGTAGCGCTCAATGGGGGTCTTGCGAGCCATATTCAATCCTAAGTCTTTAATGGTAGAAAACCGAGCGCCACTTTTTCAAGGGATGCGCCCGGTTTTAACCAATTACGTTGCAGAGCCTTCAACGATGCGAAGGCAACTATTAATTTAATGCTATTAGAAACGGAAGTGGGAGAACGCCTTGTTGGCTTCTGCCATGCGGTGCACTTCATCACGCTTCTTCATCGCACCACCGCGGCCCTCTGCGGCTTCCATCAATTCACCACCGAGACGCTGGGGCATAGACTTTTCGCTACGCTTGTTGGCGGCTTCACGCAACCAACGCATGGAGAGCGCCATACGACGGACAGGGCGAACTTCTACCGGAACCTGATAGTTTGCACCGCCGACACGGCGGGATTTGACTTCAACCATCGGCTTGCAATTGTTGAGTGCTGTTGTAAATACTTCGAGCGGGTCCTTGCCGGACTTTTGCTTGATATGATCAAACGCGCCATAGATGATGTTTTCGGCGACCGATTTTTTACCGGACAGCATCAGGACGTTGACGAACTTGGCAACTTCAACATTGCCGAACTTTGGATCCGGCAGGATTTCCCGTTTGGGGACTTCACGACGACGTGGCATTTCGATTCCTTTCACTCTTCAGTTGAGCGACGGCACTGAGTGATTTACCGTACGCTCGCGGTGACCCTCATGGCCAACCACTTACTCGACCCATTCGGGGCCGACTTGCTCTCCGCGCGGTGAAGACACCTGGCGGAAAATGGATTACTTCTTGGCGGCTTTCGCACGCTTGGCACCGTACTTGGAACGCGCCTGCTTACGATCCTTGACGCCCTGCGTATCCAGCGCACCGCGAACCATGTGGTAACGTACACCTGGCAAGTCTTTAACACGACCGCCGCGGAGCAGGACAACACTGTGTTCCTGCAGGTTGTGCCCTTCACCGCCGATATACGAAATGACTTCGAACCCGTTGGTCAGGCGCACCTTGGCGACCTTACGAAGCGCCGAGTTCGGCTTCTTCGGTGTCGTGGTGTAGACGCGGGTGCAAACGCCGCGTTTTTGCGGGCTGTTTTCCAGCGCCGGCGATTTGCTCTTGACACGTGCGGAAACACGTGGCTGGCGAATCAGTTGATTGATGGTTGGCATCGGTCTTTAATCCAACAAAATGAAACGTTAATAAAAATACAGTCCCGAAAACGATTGTCCGGAACCGGGGGATAAAACCATTGCGCCGATATCGCGCGTCGATCTAAAACCAAAAAGGGAGAAGCGTTACAAAAGGCGGGGGAAACTGACCAAAGAACGCTTAAGCCCTGAAGAGCCTAAAATCGAGAACTCGCGAGTATATGCCCATTGCCGAAGAGAGTCAACCATGCTAGGGAATAAGTAGCTCTCATACATGATTTCAAAACATCTGGATGGCGAAAGTGAATTACGCGTTCAGAAACATATAGTAGCTGCAATAATTCTCGATCAGGGGCTTATACCAATCCCAACCCATAACGCACCATGGTTCGACGTTGGGAAAGTTTGCAAACAGCGAGCAGCGTTTCATTTACTGTTTCTTTCAGCGGCTCTGATACTGCCAGCAGCAGCATTATTTGAACATTTATTGTCGTCAGGAAGTTTCATCCTGTACCTGCGAATCGCGACTGTAGCGACTTCAACAGAAGCTCGCGTGTTTCCTGGGAGTCGGCAATTGGTGCAGGGCTTTGTGCATGATAGGTAAATTCACTAGGCTTTTATGCCTGGGTGTGTGATTCGAAGTTTCTTCACGGAAATGAAGTCGCCCTATAAACGGAAACAGGCATAAAAAAACGGCACTGAAGTTGCCTTCAGTGCCGTTTTCAGTTGAAGCTGGATACTTATGCTTCGTTGCCGTTTGGTGCATCACTATCTGTAGTGACCTCCGAAGGCAGCTCGACTTCTGTCGAACGGGCCGACTCTTCGGCTTGCAGTAGTGCTGTGCGTTCTTCGGCCTCCCACGACTCTTTTTCCTTACGGGCGCGGTGGTACGCCAGACCGGTACCCGCCGGGATCAGACGTCCGACAATCACGTTTTCCTTCAGACCGCGCAGACCATCCTTCTTGCCCATAATCGCGGCTTCGGTAAGCACGCGAGTGGTTTCCTGGAACGACGCCGCAGAGATAAAGGAGTCGGTGGACAGCGATGCCTTAGTGATACCGAGCAGTACGTTTTCGTACGTGGCCGGCAACTTGCCTTCGGCGGTGACGCGATCGTTTTCGTCCAGCAGCTCGGAGCGTTCAACTTGCTCACCCGGGATGTAGGCCGTGTCGCCAGCATTGACCACTTGTACACGGCGCAGCATCTGACGCACGATCACTTCAATGTGCTTGTCGTTGATCTTCACACCCTGCAAGCGGTACACGTCCTGAACTTCGTCGACGATGTAACGTGCCAGTGCTTCGATACCCAGCAAGCGCAGAATGTCTTGCGGATCAGCCGGACCGTCCACGATCATCTCGCCCTTGTTCACCACCTGGCCGTCGTGCACCAGCACTTGCTTGTCCTTGGTAATCAGGAACTCGTGCTTGTTGCCGTCCATGTCGGTGATTTCGAGGCGCTGCTTGCCCTTGGTTTCCTTGCCAAACGCTACGGTACCGGTGACTTCCGCCAGCATGCCGGCATCCTTCGGTGAACGTGCTTCGAACAGTTCGGCCACGCGTGGCAGACCGCCGGTAATGTCACGGGTCTTCTGCGATTCGGTTGGGATACGTGCCAGCACTTCACCCACTGATACCTGCTGACCGTCTTTCACGGTAATCAGCGCACCGACCTGGAAGCCGATGGTCACAGCGTGTTCGGTCCCGGCGATCTTTACTTCCTCGCCTTTTTCGTTCAGCAGCTTGACCTGCGGACGCATGACCTTGGTGCTTGGTCCGCGACGCTTCGCGTCAATGACGACCAATGTTGCCAGGCCGGTCACCTCGTCGATCTGCTTCGCGACTGTCACGCCTTCTTCGACGTTCTCGAATTTCACCGTACCGGTGTATTCGGTAATGATCGGACGTGTCAGCGGATCCCATGTTGCCAATGCGGTACCGGCCTTGATGGTCATGCCATCCTTGACCAGCAGGGTCGCACCATATGGCACCTTATGGCGCTCACGCTCACGACCATGATCATCGGTGATCAATACTTCACCGGAACGGGAAATGACGATTTGCTCGCCCTTGCCGTTGGTGACATAGCGCATTGTTACGGTGAAGCGGACTGTACCATTCGACTTGGCTTCCACGGAGGAGGCTACCGCTGCGCGCGATGCCGCACCACCGATGTGGAAGGTACGCATCGTCAGCTGAGTACCTGGTTCGCCGATCGACTGGGCAGCGACGACACCGACGGCTTCGCCAGAGTTGACCAGCATGCCACGGCCAAGGTCACGACCGTAGCACTTCGCGCACAGACCATAACGGGTGTCGCAAGTCAGCGGGGTACGAACCTTGACTTCGTCGATGCCGAGGCGTTCGATCTCTTCAACCGAGTCTTCATCCAGCAGCGTGCCCGCTTCGTACAACGTAGCTTGTGTTTCCGGATTGACCACATCGTTGGCAGCGACACGGCCGAGGATACGATCGCGCAGCGCTTCAATGACTTCACCACCTTCAACCAACGCCTTCATCGACGCGCCGTTCGCCGTGCCGCAATCGTCTTCGGTCACGACCAGGTCCTGCGTCACGTCCACCAGACGACGTGTCAGGTAACCGGAGTTCGCTGTCTTCAACGCGGTATCGGCCAGACCTTTACGAGCGCCGTGTGTCGAGATGAAGTACTGCAACACGTTCAGACCTTCACGGAAGTTCGCGGTAATCGGCGTTTCGATGATTGAACCGTCCGGTTTCGCCATCAGACCGCGCATACCGGCGAGCTGACGAATCTGGGCAGCGGAACCACGAGCGCCAGAGTCGGCCATCATGTAAATCGCGTTGAACGACTCTTGTGTACCCTTGCTGCCGTCGCGCTTGGTAACGTCTTCGACCTTGAGCTGTTCCATCATGGCCTTGCCGACTTCGTCACCGGCCTTGCCCCAGATGTCGACCACCTTGTTGTAGCGTTCGCCCGCAGTGACCAGACCGGAAGCGTACTGCTGCTCGATCTGTTTCACTTCGTGCTCGGCCTGAGCAATGATGGTGTGCTTCTGCGGTGGTACCAGCATGTCGTCGACGCAGATCGAGATACCGGCGCGCGTCGCGAGGCGGAAACCGGACTGCATCAACTGGTCGGCAAATACTACGGTCGCGCGTAGACCGCACTTGCGGAACGAAGTGTTGATCAGCTTCGAGATTTCCTTCTTCTTCAGGGCGCGGTTCAGCACGCTGAAAGGCAGACCCTTCGGCAGGATTTCAGACAGGATGGCACGGCCAATCGTCGTTTCGTAACGCTTGATTGTCTTGACGAACTCGCCTGTCTCCGCATCCTTCGGGTATTCGGTGATACGGACAGTGATGCGGGTGGTCAGCTCAACTTCCTTGTTGTCGTACGCGCGGATGACTTCCGATACGTCCGGGAACATCATTCCTTCGCCCTTGGCGTTGATTTTTTCGCGAGTAGCGTAGTACAGGCCCAGCACGATATCCTGGGACGGCACGATCGATGGTTCGCCGTTCGACGGGAACAGGATGTTGTTGGAGGCCAGCATCAAGGTACGGGCTTCCATCTGCGCTTCGATCGACAGCGGAACGTGGACAGCCATCTGGTCACCGTCAAAGTCAGCGTTGAACGCTGCGCAAACCAGCGGGTGCAACTGGATCGCCTTGCCTTCGATCAGGACCGGCTCAAACGCCTGGATACCCAGACGGTGCAGTGTCGGTGCACGGTTCAGCATGACCGGATGTTCGCGGATGACTTCTTCCAGGATGTCCCAGACGACTGGTTCTTGTACTTCGACCAACTTCTTTGCTGCCTTGATCGTTGTTGCCAGGCCCATCAGTTCAAGCTTGTTGAAAATAAAAGGCTTGAACAGTTCGAGTGCCATCAGCTTCGGCAGACCGCACTGGTGCAGCTTAAGCTGCGGTCCAACTACGATAACCGAACGACCGGAGTAGTCGACACGCTTGCCCAGCAGGTTCTGACGGAAACGGCCGCCCTTACCTTTGATCATTTCAGCCAGTGACTTCAACGGACGCTTGTTGGCGCCAGTCATTGCCTTGCCGCGACGGCCGTTATCCAGCAACGAGTCAACCGCTTCCTGCAGCATCCGCTTTTCGTTACGCGTGATGATTTCCGGAGCACGGAGTTCCATCAGGCGCTTCAGACGGTTATTACGGTTGATGACGCGGCGATACAGGTCGTTCAGGTCAGAGGTCGCAAAACGGCCGCCGTCCAGTGGTACCAGCGGACGCAGTTCCGGCGGCAGTACCGGCAGCACTTCCATGATCATCCAGTCCGGCTTGATGCCGGAGCGCTGGAATGCTTCGAGAACCTTCAGACGCTTCGCATACTTCTTGATCTTGGCTTCCGACTTGGAATCCTTGAGCTCCTGACGCAGGGTCTCGACATCACGGTCGATGTCGATCGAGCGCAGCAGTTCACGAATGCCTTCGGCGCCCATGAATGCAGTGAAGTCGTCGCCGTACTCTTCGTACTTGGCGGCGTAATCGTCTTCCGACATGATCTGGCACTTCTTCAGCGGGGTCATGCCGGGGTCGGTCACGACGTACGCTTCAAAGTACAACACGCGTTCGATATCGCGCAGCGTCATGTCGAGGACCATGCCCAGACGCGACGGCAGCGATTTCAGGAACCAGATGTGTGCGGTCGGCGAGGCCAGCTCGATGTGACCCATGCGCTCGCGGCGCACTTTGGCGAGCGTCACTTCGACGCCGCATTTTTCACAGATAACGCCGCGATGCTTGAGGCGCTTGTACTTGCCGCACAGGCATTCGTAGTCCTTGATCGGGCCAAAGATCTTGGCGCAGAACAGGCCGTCACGCTCCGGCTTGAAAGTACGGTAGTTGATGGTTTCCGGCTTTTTGACTTCGCCGTAGGACCAGGAACGGATTTTTTCAGGCGACGCGAGACCAATCTTGATCGCGTCGAATTGTTCGCTTTGCTGTACTTGCTTGAATAGATCGAGCAGTGCTTTCATGTATCACTCCAGGGTGGCGTGAAGAAAAATATTTCTTGCTTCTTCGTGTTGCTTGGCCGGCGATGGGTTACTCGCATCGCCGGCCGCGGTTTCCCGCTTTGTCCTGCTTAATCGCGTTCCAGATCGATATCGATACCCAACGAGCGGATTTCCTTCACCAACACGTTGAAGGATTCCGGCATGCCGGCGTCGATGACGTGGTCGCCCTTGACGAGGTTCTCGTAAACCTTGGTACGGCCGGTCACGTCGTCCGACTTGACTGTCAGCATTTCCTGCAGCACGTACGACGCGCCGTAGGCTTCCAGTGCCCAGACTTCCATCTCGCCGAAACGCTGGCCGCCGAACTGCGCCTTGCCGCCCAGCGGCTGCTGGGTAACGAGCGAGTACGGACCGGTCGAACGCGCGTGCATCTTGTCGTCGACCAGGTGGTGCAGTTTCAGCACGTGCATGTAGCCGACAGTGACAGTGCGCTCGAAAGCTTCACCGGTACGGCCGTCATACATGGTCACCTGGTTTTTCGACGGCGTCATGCCGAGCTGCTTGGCTACGTCATCCGGATAGGCGAGGTCGAGCATGCGGCGAATTTCGTCCTCATGCGCACCGTCGAACACCGGCGTTGCGAACGGCACGCCATACTTCAGGTTGCTGGCCAGACTCAGGATTTCCTCATCGCTGAAGCTGTCCAGGTCTTCCGATTTGCCCGACTCGTTGTAGATCGTGGTCAGGAACTTGCGCAGTTCGGCGGCCTTGGCTTGCGCCCTGAGCATTTCGCCGATACGCAGGCCCAGGCCTTTCGATGCCCAGCCCAGATGCACTTCGAGCACCTGACCGACGTTCATACGCGACGGAACGCCCAGCGGGTTCAACACGATGTCGGCCGGTGTGCCGTCAGCCATGTAAGGCATATCCTCGACAGGAACGATACGCGAGACCACACCCTTGTTACCGTGGCGACCCGCCATCTTGTCGCCAGGCTGCAGGCGACGCTTCACTGCCAGATAAACCTTGACCATCTTCTGCACGCCTGGCGGCAACTCGTCACCCTGCGTGAGTTTCTTGCGCTTCTCTTCAAACGCAAGGTCAAACTGGTGCCGTTTCTCGGCGATCGATTCCTTGATCGCTTCGAGTGCCGCGGCGACGTCATCTTCCGCAGGACGAATATCGAACCAATGATACTTGTCCAGATCGTCCAGGTATTCCTTGGTGATCTGTGCGCCCTTGGCCAGTTTCTTTGGACCGCCGTTGACGACTTTGCCGATCAGCATCTTTTCGAGACGCTGGAACGCATCGCCTTCCACGATACGCAGCTGGTCGTTCAGGTCGAGGCGATAACGCTTCAACTCATCGTCGATGATCTGCTGAGCACGTTTGTCGCGCGGGATGCCTTCACGCGTGAACACTTGCACGTCGATCACCGTACCGACCATGCCGGATGGCACGCGCAGCGATGTATCTTTCACATCAGAGGCTTTTTCGCCAAAGATCGCACGAAGCAGCTTCTCTTCCGGTGTCAGCTGAGTTTCACCCTTCGGTGTCACCTTACCGACCAGCGTGTCGCCTGCTTCGACTTCTGCACCGATGTAGACGATGCCGGATTCGTCGAGGCGTGCGAGTTGGTTTTCCGCCAGGTTCGAAATATCACGCGTGATTTCTTCCGCGCCGAGCTTGGTGTCACGTGCGACAACCGACAGTTCTTCGATATGAATCGAGGTGTAACGGTCATCTGCAACCACGCGCTCCGAGATCAGGATCGAGTCCTCGAAGTTGTAGCCGTTCCACGGCATAAACGCCACCAGCATGTTTTGGCCGAGCGCCAGTTCGCCGAGGTCGGTCGATGCGCCGTCGGCGATCACGTCGTGCTTGGCAACACGATCACCAACCTTGACGATAGGACGCTGGTTGATGTTCGTGTTCTGATTGGAGCGGGTGTACTTGATCAGGTTGTAAATATCGACGCCGACTTCGCCTGCAGCGGCTTCGTTGTCGTTGACACGGATCACCACACGGCCGGCGTCGACATAATCGACGATACCGCCGCGCAGTGCCTGAACGGTCGTACCGGAGTCAACTGCAACGGTGCGTTCAATGCCGGTACCGACGAAGGCTTTTTCGGGACGCAGGCAAGGTACTGCCTGGCGTTGCATGTTGGCGCCCATCAACGCACGGTTCGCGTCGTCGTGCTCGAGGAACGGAATCAGCGATGCTGCAACGGAGACCACCTGACCCGGTGCGACGTCCATGTACTGGACGCGTTCCGGCGACACGAGGATGGTTTCACCAGCCTGGCGTGCGGATACGAGTTCGTCGGATAATTTTCCTTCGGGACTGATTGTCGCGTTCGCCTGAGCAATAACGTAACGGCCTTCTTCAATCGCTGACAGATAGTCGATCTGGTTAGTCACGCCACTGTTGTCGACCTTGCGATACGGCGTCTCAAGGAAGCCGTACTCGTTCAGGCGTGCATACAGCGCCAGTGAGTTGATCAGACCGATGTTCGGGCCTTCCGGTGTTTCGATCGGGCACACACGGCCGTAATGGGTCGGATGCACGTCACGGACTTCAAAGCCGGCACGTTCGCGTGTCAGACCGCCCGGGCCAAGAGCCGATACGCGGCGCTTGTGGGTGATTTCCGACAACGGATTGGTCTGGTCCATGAACTGCGACAACTGCGACGATCCAAAGAATTCGCGAATTGCTGCAGAGATGGGTTTCGAGTTGATCAAGTCATGCGGCATCAGGTTATCGGCTTCAGCCTGACCGAGACGCTCCTTGACGGCGCGCTCAACACGAACAAGACCAGCGCGGAATTGATTTTCAGCCAGTTCACCGACACAACGTACCCGACGATTACCGAGGTGGTCGATATCATCGACTTCGCCGCGACCGTTACGCAGTTCGACCAGAATCTTGATGACGGCAAGAATGTCTTCATTCGATAGTGTCATTGCGCCGGTCAGCTCATCGCGACCGATACGACGGTTGAACTTCATACGGCCGACCGCCGAGAGATCGTAACGTTCTTCGCTGTAGAACAAGCCGTTGAACAGAGCTTCGACAGAATCCTCTGTGGGCGGCTCGCCAGGACGCATCATGCGATAAATCGCGACACGTGCGGCCATCTGATCTGCAGTGTCGTCCATACGCAAGGTCTGCGAAATGTAAGCGCCCTGATCCAGGTCGTTGGTGTACAGCGTCTGGATGTCAGAGACACCAGCTTCACGCAGGCGAGCGAGAACCTCTTCTGTCAGCTCATCGTTGGCGTTGGCGATGACTTCGCCGGTGTCGGCGTCGACGATGTTCTTTGCCAGCACGCGACCGAGCAGATAATCTTCCGGTACGGAGATATGCTTGATTCCTGCAGCGTCGATTTCGCGGACATGCTTGGCGTTGATACGCTTGTCCTTCGCGACGATGACCTTGCCCGACTTGTCGGTAATGTCGAAGCGCGCAACTTCCCCACGCAAACGCTCGGCGACAAACTCCATTTCACCGCCGTCAGCGCGGACCGTGAAGTTGTCAAAGACGAAGAAGTTTGCCAGGATCTGTTCCGGCGTCATGCCGATGGCTTTCAGCAGGATCGTAACAGGCATCTTGCGTCGGCGGTCAACGCGGAAGAACAGGATGTCCTTCGGGTCGAACTCAAAGTCAAGCCAGGAGCCGCGGTAAGGGATGATACGTGCGGAGAACAGGAGTTTGCCCGACGAATGCGTTTTGCCACGATCGTGCTCAAAAAACACACCCGGGGAACGATGAAGCTGGGAAACAATCACACGCTCGGTGCCGTTGATGACGAATGAGCCGGTCGTGGTCATGAGCGGTAGTTCACCCATGTACACTTCCTGCTCTTTCATTTCTTTGACGACTGGCTTGGTCGGGGATTCCTTGTCAAGAATCACGAGGCGGACCTTGGCGCGCAGCGGCGATGCGAATGTCAGACCACGCTGCTGGCACTCTTTCACGTCGAATGGAGGATCACCCAACACATAGGAGAGAAACTCTAGCCGAGCAAAACCATTGTGCGATACGATTGGGAAAATTGAGGTGAAGGCGGACTGCAAGCCCTCGTTCTTGCGTTGCGATGGTACTTTATCGGCCTGCAGGAAGCTCGTATAAGACTCGAGCTGGGTCGCCAGCAGGAACGGAACGTTGTGAACGTTAGCGCGCTTCGCGAACGATTTGCGAATGCGCTTCTTCTCAGTAAATGAGTAGTGCATGGACACTCCGTGAGTGACAGGAAGGATGGAGATTTCAGGTTTCGCTGCTGGCTACGGCAACACCTGCCGCCATCTGCGAAACCTCAAGGCTCTGCCCTTCGGGCTTGACTAGACTGCTACCGCCGAATCCGTGAGCATGACAGCGTTGCGCTGCAAACCCGCCAGATAGGCGTCAGCTACCAACTACCTACTACCAACGCACACTTGCTGCGTTTATTTCTACGACTTTCTTCTACTGCTTTTACCAACTTTTCGTCCACGCCCGTGTCTGAATATTAGGTCCGGGATAAGGCTATTTAAAACACGAAAACGACAAAGGAGCCAAGGCCGAACCCGCTCTTTCGAGAAGGTTCCGAGCCTTGACTCCGGCGAGGGTGAGATCGCCCTGGCAAACCGATATTACTTGAGGTCGGCCTTTGCGCCAGCTTCTTCCAGTTTCTTCTTCGCTGCCTCTGCATCTGCCTTGGCGACGCCTTCCTTGACTGGCTTTGGTGCACCGTCGACCAGATCTTTGGCTTCTTTGAGGCCCAGACCGGTGATTTCGCGAACTGCCTTAATGACACCAACCTTGTTCGCACCAACTTCAGCCAGAACAACGGTGAACTCAGTCTGCTCTTCCGCTACAGCAGCACCGGCACCGCCAGCTGCCGGACCAGCAACTGCCATTGCAGCTGCGGACACGCCAAATTTTTCTTCAAAAGCCTTGACCAGGTCGTTCAGGTCCATTACGGACATTTGGCCTACTGCTTCCAGGATATCGTCTTTGCTAATTGCCATTTGAAACTCCTAAATTTGATTCGGTAATTACATCTAATCGGTACTGACGCAAAAAGGATCGAAGGGCGTATTACGCGCCTTCGGCTTCCTTCTTGGCTGCGAGGGCAGCCAAGGCACGGGCAAAGCCGGAAACCGGAGCCTGCATAACACCCAGCAACTGGGAGATGAGGACTTCACGGCTCGGAATGCTAGCCAACGCGGCAACGCCTGCTTTATCAAGCGACTTGCCTGCGTAGTTGCCTGCCTTAACAACCAGCTTGTCATTGCCTTTTGCAAAGTCAAAAACGACTTTGGCGGCGGCAACAGCGTCCTCGGAGATCGAGTAGATCAACGGGCCGGTCATTTCGGAGGCGAGGCCAGCAAACGGCGTACCCTCAACGGCGCGACGTGCGAGCGTGTTTTTCAACACGCGCATGTAGACGCCCTGGGCACGCGCTTTGGCGCGCAGTTGTGTCAAGTGACCAACCTGGATGCCACGGTATTCGGCCACGACGATTGTCTGCGCAGTTGCTACTTTTGCGGAGACTTCAGCGACGACGGCCTTTTTGTCATTCAGATTGAGACTCAAGATCAACCTCCAAAAATGATGTTTGGCGAATGCCTCACATCGGTTCGAACACGGCGTCCGAAGTTCAGGAGTTCAGTACTGGCACTTAACAACAGATGCACAGTGTTGAGACTGCAAAAACTTGTTCGGGTCACCATCTGCGTTGGGTGCCGATGCTTGCGCTTTCGGTGTTTAACTTTGTGCATCAATAAAGCATGCACGCCGCCCAACGGTCTTTGATAATCCGGCCCTATTCCAAAATTGCTGAAGCAGGACCAGCCCAAAGATTCGCCTCGGACGCTATATTGCTATCCGAGGACTTGATTCTTACTTAAGCCGCCAGGGAAGCATGATCAACGCGGACGCCAGCGCCCATCGTCGACGAAATTGCCACCTTGCGCAGGTACACGCCCTTGCTGGTAGCCGGCTTGGCTTTGTTCAGTGCATCGATCAAAGCCAACAAGTTGGACTTGAGCTCTGCATCACTGAACGACTTACGGCCGATCGTTGCGTGAATGATGCCTGCTTTGTCGGTACGATACTGAACCTGGCCCGCTTTGGCATTCTTTACAGCAGTTGCAACGTCCGGTGTAACAGTGCCGACCTTCGGGTTCGGCATCATGCCGCGCGGTCCGAGGATCTGTCCAAGCGTACCAACGATACGCATGGTGTCCGGCGAAGCGATCACGATGTCGAAAGGCATGTCGCCAGCTTTGATGCGCTCTGCCAGATCTTCCATACCGACAATGTCTGCACCTGCGGCCTTGGCTGCCTCGGCTTTGTCGCCGGATGCGAATACAGCAACGCGAACGGTCTTGCCGGTACCCGCTGGCAGAACAACGGAACCACGCACAACCTGGTCGGATTTTTTGGCGTCAACGCCGAGTTGAACGGCGACATCGATCGACTCGTTGAACTTTGCTGTTGCACATTCCTTGATCAGGGAAATTGCATTGTCGAACGGGTATACCTTGGTGCGATCAACCTTAGCTTTGAGTGCTTGTGCGCGCTTGGATAACTTAGCCATTACAGACCCTCCACCGTGATACCCATGGAACGAGCAGAACCGGCGATTGTACGCACGGCAGCTTCCATGTCAGCTGCCGTGAGATCCGGCATCTTTGTTGTAGCGATTTCTTCCGCTTGCTTGCGGGTGATCTTGCCGACCTTGTCGGTATGCGGCTTTGCCGAACCCTTCTGGATGCCGGCCGCCTTCTTGATCAGGATAGTTGCCGGCGGAGTCTTCATCACGAATGTGAAGGACTTGTCGGCAAACGCGGTGATCACGACGGGAATCGGCAGGCCTGGCTCTACGCCTTGAGTCTGGGCGTTGAACGCCTTGCAGAATTCCATAATGTTCAAGCCGCGCTGACCCAGCGCCGGGCCGATCGGAGGGGATGGGTTTGCTTTACCAGCTGGCACTTGCAGCTTGATAAAACCAATAATTTTCTTTGCCATGATGGCTCCTACGTTGATTGAGTAGTAGCGCCCGTTCGCCTACCTTACGGTGGACTAGTAGGGCTCCTCTTTTCCTTACCACTGATATTGCTTGCTTGGATTTCACAGGCGGCAAGGCCTGCGGCGCTCCAATGACGCTTGATTCAAATAATGACCGGAAGCGGCGTTAGACCTTTTCGACCTGACCGAATTCCAGCTCGACCGGTGTAGCGCGGCCAAAAATGGTGACGGAAACGCGGACGCGCGACTTCTCGTAGTTGACTTCTTCAACGTTACCGTTGAAGTCAGTGAATGGGCCGTCTTTGATACGAACCAACTCGCCGACCTCGTACAAGACTTTAGGACGCGGCTTCTCCACGCCCTCCTGCATCTGGTGCAGGATCTTGTCGACTTCGTGAGGTGGAATCGGAGTTGGCTTATTGGATTTACCACCGATGAAACCGGTTACCTTGCTTGTATTCTTGACCAAATGCCAAGTCTCATCAGTCATTTCCATCTCGACCAGTACGTAGCCGGGGAAGAAGCGACGTTCGGTGACGGACTTCTGACCATTCTTTACTTCAATCACTTCTTCGGTCGGCACCAGGATCTGACCGAACTTGTCTTGCATGCCGGCGCGCTCAATACGCTCCGTTAATGCACGCTGCACGCTCTTCTCCATGCCGGAGTAGGCGTGCACGACATACCAACGCTTACTTCCGCCCGATGACTGAGCCACTGCGTTTTCTTGCATGTTTTCGCTCATTTAATTCTTCCAGCCCAGAATCAGGTCGTATAACACAATTTCAAGGATCTTGTCGGTACCCCAGAGGAAAATTGCCATTACAAGCACGAACCCGAAAACAACGGCAGTAATCTGCATTGCTTCCTTACGGGTTGGCCAGACAACCTTCTTTGCCTCCCGGACGGATTCTTTGGCAAACCCAAGAAAGTCACGCCCAGGCTGCGAAGTCCAGGCTACCGCGACTGCCACAAGCAGGCCGGCAACCAATGCTCCAGCACGCACTATCGTGGGCTTATCCGACAAAAAATAAAAACCGATAATACCCGCGATGACAGCACAAATAGCAAGAGCGACCTTTGCTTTGTCGCTCGATGTGCCAACGGTTTCTACGGGTTGGTTAGACATACTATTAATTTCTTTCGGTGCCCTGCACCTTTGTATCGGTGGCAGGGGCAGAGGGAATCGAACCCCCAACCTTCGGTTTTGGAGACCGACGCTCTGCCAGTTGAGCTATACCCCTACGCGTAAAACTTTACGTGAATTGACAACGCCGCGATGCCAGAATGTTACTCAGCAATCGCAGCGCAGCGACTCAGAGATTACTCAATGATCTTGGCAACGACGCCGGCGCCGACGGTACGGCCGCCTTCACGGATCGCAAAGCGCAGACCTTCTTCCATCGCGATCGGGTTGATCAGCTTGACAGTGATCGACACGTTGTCGCCTGGCATAACCATCTCTTTGTCCGCTGGCAGCTCGATCGCGCCGGTGACGTCTGTCGTGCGGAAGTAAAACTGCGGACGG
>NZ_LMHZ01000046.1 GCF_001428545.1 Noviherbaspirillum sp. Root189 | reverse complement strand
ACTGACGGAGACGTTTGCGGCGATTGAAATGGCCAAGCGCGCCGGTTACACCGCGGTGATTTCGCACCGTTCGGGCGAGACCGAAGATGCGACGATTGCTGATATCGCGGTGGGCACCAATGCCTTGCAGATCAAGACCGGCTCGATGTCGCGTTCGGACCGCATGGCCAAGTACAACCAGCTGTTGCGTATTGAGGAAGACCTCGGTGACATCGCCAGCTATCGGGGCCGTGGCGCGTTCTATAACATCTTTTAGTAAGCGTGCGGTAAGTATATGATTTCGCGTTTCAGGCCGGCTTGTGTTTTGATTGACGTGAGCCGCGCTTGGGATGGTCCGTCGCGTCAATGGAACTGTGCGGTGAGTCATCCATATATGCGACATGTCACTTACGCTGGAGTGTTCTCCGCATTTCCATGTCCAATCGCCGCGCGATTTCGCACAATCCGCGCAATTCGATCGTATCTTCGTCGGCGAAGACATCGCGGCATCCGACCAACGGCTGGGTGGCGGCAACGCTGATGCACCACTTTCGGTCGTCGAACTCCAGTTCGTCCAGTACCGCGGTGTCATGTTGTCTGGCCGCGATCAATCCGGCAAAGGGACGCGCTGCGCCGACCAGTTCCGCTGCGCTGTCGACCGCGGCGATTTGCCAAGCGGGGTCGAATTGCTTGGGCAGGTCCGGTGCCACGCAGGCTTGTTCGCACCAGATCCGGTAGGCGTCTCGCCGTCCTGCCTGGGCAGCGGCGGGATGCAGCGCAGGGACCGCGCGTTCCGCGTATACCCAGGGCTCGAACCACCAGTCGATGAATACGCTTGAAAGCATGTCGTTTCCCATTGGCTGCCTTATGCCGATGCGTTTAAGGACACATCGTGCCCGCAACTTGCGGACGCGATGTGCCGCCGTTCGTTTTCAATCATGACTGCATGCACGATCTTCCTCAGTTCGATGGCTTGGGTGCAGTCTGTGCCGCCGTCTGCGACGCTTGTTCATTACTCGTCTCGTTGTCCACCTTGAACGGCAAGACCTTGCCGAAACGTTTGCGCATCCAATCGGCAGTCTTTGGATGCAGCTGCAGTATCACGAACAACATGGCAAGCAGCGCCAGCGCAAACACGGCGATGATGCTGGTGATGGTGCCGATCAAGCCCCCGGCGGAATCGGCCATGACATGGAACGGCCCGACGGTGGTCCATTCGACTGCCGGTGCGGTGAGTTCGCTGGCGGCGAGCACGACCGAGACCTTGCTGCGCCCTTCTTCGCCGGACAGGCCGGGAATGCTGGAGGCGACCAGATTGCGCACGCGCGGCACGATCATGTCTTCGTCCAGCGGCGGAATGTATTTGATGAACACTGCGGCGGAGGAAGGCTGGATCGGCTCGCCCGGTGCGACGCGTTCGGGTAGAACGACGTGCACCCGTGCCGATATGACATGGTCGAACTGCTGCAAGGTGTATTCCAGCTCCGAAGAAAGGCCATGGATATATCGCACCCGCTCTTCCAGTGGGGTGGAGATCATCCCTTCCTTCTTGAAGACCTGTCCGAGATTGGACAGATTGCGGCGCGGCAGGCCTGCAGCGTTCAGGGCCTCGGTGGCGCGCGAGATATCGGTGTCCTTTACCGACAAGGCGACGCCTTCCTTGGTGGTCCGCTTCTGCGCATCGACGCCGTGACGGTTGAGGACGGTCACCATTTCGTTTGCGTCGGCATCCTTGAGTCCCGACTGCAGGTCGACCACCTTGCCGCATGCGCATAGAAGACTCAGCAACAACAACGCCGAAAGCCGCCCTACCGCCGTCGGCATGAGCCGCGAGCGGGTTGTGATTCGCGTTGCGAGAGGATGGCGTGGCCGTGCCTGCATGCGTAGGATCATGGCGTTATTGGAGCTTGGTGAGTTGATCGACGGATGAGGCCGCCTTGGATACCGTCTTCGCGACGGTCTGTACCCGGATCGAGTAATCGTTGAGCGCCATCATGGCCTTCATCAGTTGCATCGAGTCGCCTGTGCGGGTGGCGGTTTCGAGGAGCTTGGAGACGTATTGCTGATCCTTGTTGATCTCGGTTGCCAGGTTGGTGGCACGCGCGCCCATCTTCTGTCCTAACGATCCATCGTTGTCGGGCCTGGTGGCGCCTTGCACCCCGCCGGCACCGGCGTTCATGTGCCGCTCCAGCGCGGCGCGGAATTGCGCACCGTCGGCCGCGCCGGCTCCATGGTTTTCAATCGAGAGAATTTCCAGATTGAGGCGGCCGGTCGAGGCGGCACCGCCGGCAGAGATGTTGGCAGCGGGGGAAATAGCGGCGATTTGGCTCACGTTCGGCTCCTGAAAATGTGGTTTCTAACTGTCCATGGGTGGTGAGCCTGGTTGCAAAGTTCCATCACGCGCCAAAACCCTTCATGCCTGCATGGGTTGCGTGTTAATGCAGTAGACCTGCACCAGATTCAAATAAGTGACCTGCCCGGTTTTTTCGGACCGAGCTAATTTGGGATAGCTCCGGTGGATAAAGTTGTTACTTTCTTGCTGAACGCTTCTGGAGTTTCATAGTTCAGGCTGGAATGTGGCCTGACTCGATTGTAATGCTGCCGCCAGTCCTCGATCACAACCCTGGCTTCAAGACGATTCCTGAACCATTCCATGGCCAGGCATTCGTCACGGAACTTGCCGTTGAAGCTTTCTGTCGTTCCGTTTTGCCACGGCTTACCCGGGTCGATCAGTGCACATTCTATCCCTTGATCGGTTATCCACTTGAGTAAGGCAAGGCTTACGAACTCGGGGCCATTGTCACTGCGTAGGTAGCGTGGCGCGCCTCGCACGCTGATGAGGCGCGCCAGTACATCAATCACTCGGCCCGAACGAATCGATCCAGCCACATCAATGGCAAGCGCCTCGCGAGTGAATTCGTCGACTACCGTCAAACATTTGATTTGCTGGCCGTTGGCGCAGGCATCGAAGACGAAGTCGTAGCTCCATACCGAATTTGCCTTGGACGGCGCAAGTGGACGTGGTCTGCTTGCTGCCACTTTGCGTCGGGGACGCTTGCGTGGTACCTGTAGCCCTTGTTCTGCCCACAGACGACTGCATTTCTCCTTGCCCACAACGATGCCTTCCCGTCCGAGGAACACGCGGATACGGCGGGATCCGTAACGGGGATACTGGCATGACAGCCGATGCATAGCCCTCGTCACAGGTGCATTCTTCTGTGGCAGAGTTGGTATATACAGCAGGCTGGACCTTGCCACCTGCATGAGCGCACCAGCTCGACGTTGAGAGATTCCTCGCTCAACTGCGTAGAGCGCCGCAATCCGTCGACCTGGTGCGCTTACCATTTTTTTCGGGAAATCTCCTTCATCACTTCAATTTCGAGATCCCGCTCAGCCAGCAACTTCTTGAGCCGGGCATTCTCCTGCTCCAGGGCCTTGAGATTCTTCACCTCGTCGGTCCCCATCTCGCCAAAACGCTTGCGCCAGCCGTAGATGCTTTGCTCACTCACGCCGTGGCGCTTGGCCACCTCGGCAATCGGGGTCTTGTCCGCTTCCCGCAAAATTCGGACGATTTGCTCGTCGCTGTATCGGCTTTTCTTCATTGCTCCCTTTCATTTGGGAGCTATCTTCTCAAATTTGCCGTGGTCCGAAAATCCCAAGACAGGTCATAAGGATCAAGTGCGCCATCGCCATGAAGCGTGCTGAATGCAGCAGCGGCCGTCTTGTCGGCCAGGCGTCCCACCTGTGTCCAAGCGCGATGTATTTGCCGGAGTTAACCGGTGGCGAGACTTTTCGACATCGACGTCATGACGTACGCAGCGGCAGAAATCGCTGCCGCAATGATCTATGGCACCAATACCCTGCGCCGGCCGCGCCAGCGCCATCTGCTGCGGCGGCCATGGGGGACCGGTTCTGGCGCAGGCGGATACACAGGCTTGGATATATCGGTAAATGGCGTACCCGCCTGCGGCTGATCATCGAAGACATTGGTGTTGCCTGACTCGCGAGATTCATCGTCCGGCAACTTAGCCGCCACGATCAGCCAAATGCCGCCGATATGTGCGGGCTCGCCCCAGGCGAAGCCCATCAGATGCGGGTGCTCTTCGAGCGGCAATGTCGCCCTGCGATGCAAGCCATCCGAAACTCTCAATTCAACCATGGTGACGCCCCGCCTGAAGACAACATGTCGATGAGTGGGGGTTTGTGGCCGCTGGTTCCATCGGAGCCGTATTTACGGGGGAACTAAGAAAATTCCGCGTAAGTGCTGTACACGACGTTCTTCCGGTTGTTCTTCTAATAATTGACCAAGCTAATGTAAAGGAAAAGCATTTTCTTATCCTGCTTCTTAGATTCCTTGCAACACCGATATGGAACGACTTCGTCTTGTCTGACACTCATCAACAGTCAATCTGAATGTCCAACTTCACTGCACAAAGGAACACACTGGAAATGAATACAATACGTGATGCAGTAGCTTCTCTGTTTAATTGTTGTTTGCCAACAGACAACCGAGCTGAAAGCACAGAAAGCTCTTCAAATGCCGCAACTCCCTTGCCAAGGGGTGAGCAGCCTATCTATCGCACAGGTAAACGCCCCACTCATCCGGACTTGTATCGCCTCGCCGTCGTTGACACAGCACCTAAGGTGCCCAGTGCCACGTCGTCTGCTGGGTGCGACGCGCATCCAATCCAGCAAAGCATGTCCGTCACTCGTTATCGTCAGCCTTCACACGTCGGGTCTGCGACGGCGCCCGTTGGCACCGGAAGTCACGAGGAAACAGCATCGATTAAGGAGCCGATACAACAATCTAGAATTAAATCTGCTTCAGAGGCATGGCCAATATTTAGTGGCTATTCTCCCGAGGCCCAACAGACGATTAAAATTGTGTACGACGAGATACGCCACTATCACGGTACGAGCGCTGTCTCAAAGAAAGGCATTCAACGGGATGGTTTTGACACAAATAAGAAAACGGCGGGCTCTACTGTCGCTTATTTAAATAGTGAAGAAACTTCCGAAATGCGTGAGAAGGCAACACAAGAGGATGTCGATAACTTCGTTCTCAATGCGGCGACGCATAATTACGTTACACCTGATAAAGACGAGGCAAAATCGTATGCCAAGCTTGCTGACGGAAACCACCCGGCATTGGTAAGAGTAGGCTTGGGCGACAACACCGTTTCACTCGAGCCGGATCCTGATCTCCTTGATGTTGTGGACCCCGACGACAGGGACGGTATGGGCTATAGGACGAAAGATTCTATACCGTCAAAATACGTTTTTTCGTCAAAATCTAAGGACCTGTCGAACCTGGATGGAAATGTTTCGAATAGCCTCTATTCTTTATTTCAAACCGAACTTGAGAACAACGGTATAACAGTTTCGAAAGAGGACGTCCCTTTCCTTTTCCAGGAGGTTCAATCCGATTCAGAAAACGACTTCGATTCAGAAAACGGTTCGGTTTTTGCTCACTAAGATGATTTATAAAATAAACAGGGTTACTTACTCATTAATTTTTCACTGTTAGAAGACAGCGTAGCCTAATCTATGGAAAAAAGTCTTCTCTCTCCCCTTCTTGCATTGGCTGCCTATCCCATTCACGTAGTCAACGGACTGAAGGAATATGCGACCACCCTCCGTCGCTACTATCCAAATGCGCGCTTCCGTCGCGCCGATCTGCTTTGTCTTTGGACTTATCTGACACGTGACCCTTATACGATTTGCGAGCGCTTCTTAAAGAGCTTTCCCGACGATCAAGTGCAAAAAATGTACGGAGAAAGTTTTTTCACGACGCTCGACAAAGTCGCCGGCGCGGTCAAGCTTGACAGCAAGGATGTGGTATACGACCTGGGCTGTGGACGAGGACGTAGCGTGTTCTGGTTCAACGCAATGTTCGGCTGTCGCGCTGTCGGCATCGAGATCAATCCGGTATTCGTCACGCAGGCACGGCGGATCCGGAAAATGCTGAATATTGATGGGGTCGAATTCGTGCTCGCCAATTTGATGAATGCCGACTATAGCGATGCGACCGTCATCTATTTATACGGCACGGCATTCAGCGATACGGCGATTGTCAAACTGGTCGAACACTTTGCCACGCTGCGACCTGGGACGCGGGTTGTTTCGGTCAGCTACTCCCTCATGTCCTATACGGATGTGCCGATGTTCGAGTTGGAACAGAAAGTCAGCGGACAATTTCTGTGGGGCGAGACCGATATCTACATTCAGCGCAAGCTGTAGTTGCGCACCTGAGGCAGCGTTTCATTTGTACGAATAGAGCGCATATTGATCTTGCCTCCGTAACCGGACTCGGCCTGGCCAACCGGCTAACTACCGGAGTGGAGAATGGAGGAATTTCACTTCGAGGCTTTTGGGCAAATGGCGGGCTGCCAACATATTGGTAAGCGCGAACAGAAACTTGCTGCGAAACATTGGAACACTCTTTAAGCCCTTGATTTTATAGATTTTTATTTAAACGATGGTTAATGGCGGCATTCATCAACCGTTTTTTGCGAGCAATGATAATAGAAAACATCGCCTAAAAGCGAGTTAATGGCTTGTGTAGACCGCGTTAGCTGCTCCGCAGCCATATGCAATGGGGATTAGCTTAGATGGGTAATGAGTCGTAGCGCAAACTATCCGACTAGCCGCTATGGGTAACTGCGTACAAATCGCATCGATTCAAGTTCAACAAGAAAGCTTTCCAAATTTTGGCTGTAGCTGACGCCACCTTGCGCAGACAAGTTTGCTTTAGCGCTCGTAGTCTTCTTACTGGACTAGTCAACTTTTGGATGCATCGATTTATCGCTCATTTTTTATAAGTCTTTGATTTTTAAAGAAGTGGCGACTCGCCAACGTAGGAAGACCATCATCGCGGGATTCTTTTTGCCTGGTTTGCGGTACATAGCGACGGATTCCGTGCGTTTATGCACGTTCTGGCTTCTTCATCTGGGCGTCCGGTCAGTAAGAGCAAGCTTCTGGTCTTCGAAACCTTACGCCTGATCGCAGGAGCGCCAAGGCAGTGCGAATATTCAGAGGCCTTGACCCGCCTTCCATTTCAATGCGTCCACATTCCTCAACGTTCACAGATGCCCTGAAAATTCCGATGACAACGTTATCTTTGCAAATTTCGTAGCCATCGCAGTGGTGATGCAATCGCTGCTGCAATGCCTTTGCTTCGTTGAGTTTTTCGTCATCATCTTGCTGGACACGTGCTTGTCCGGCAAGATGAGCAAAGTCGACATCCGCTGCCGACAGATCACGAAGATAGCTAAAAAGTGCTCGCCCTTGCAACGCAAGTGCGTCGATTCGAGGCATACGATAGGCGACGATGTCGGAGAGACGCTTGCCATGCGTCCCGGCGAGTTTCATCAACAGGAAGATGCCGCTTTTGCTTACACCGCGCTCCAGTAGATGCACGAGATCTTTTGGCAGTCGGGTTGCGGGATCAATCTCATCAGGCTGCTTGGGTAATTTGTCGCTTTGGCTTCCGGAAGGGATTGTGTTCTTCGAAGAAGACTGTACTTCCTTGGTATGTTCTATATCTATATATACGCCGTCTCTCATTTTGGAAGACGGATGCCTGTGAATAACTTCCTGCAGGCCGAGCAAGACCAGCGCCTTCTGCGTGAGCAGGATTGGGGCAATCCAGAATCTGCCGGCATTGGGACCTGCCGCAGCCGATTTATGCTTCTGCGGCTGCCGGATAATATATTCGCGTGCTTCCAGTTCTGCCAGGTCGCGTTGTATCGTCTGAACAGAGACGGAGGCTTCATGGGCGAGCGCTTCCCGATACGGGAAAATAGCCGCTTTGGTTTTTAAGTTGTAGAACGCCAAAATCGCGTGCAGCGCCCGTCTCCCTCCCTTTTTAAGGTCCATGCAGTTATGCGGGTGCTTGGTGGCTGCTTGGGCGTTGATCAGGGCTCTTGGCAAGACACGACCTTGGACCGGTGTAGGACGATAGGCAGGTTCAGCGGGCAAGCCCGTCCCTGCCCCAACTTGATTTTCGTTAGGGTGCAAAATATCACTCCGCTGCTCGCGGACGAGCGCAAAGGTCTACGGGCACACACTGTCGGGAAGTTTCGGGCGAACGTTGCCCTGATGCGTCTGTGATAAATCACAAAAACATCCCCAAGCGTGCAAGAAATAGCTGTGGCGTCTTGCACTTCGAAGAACTTAGGGATAGACTCTGATCTGCGTAGTGATTGAGAGTCTCCTTCCCCTAGGTGCTCCGATTGCGGCAAAAACCCGGTCCCCACCGGGTTTTTGCTTTTTTCGGCCACTAAAACATTCTGTTTTACGGCTTCATCATGTTTTCTCCAGTTTGTTTTTTCTAAGTCATTGATTTATAGGGATATGGCGAGTCGCCAAGCCTATTTTTCATCTTTCAACGCCCGTACCCTGTCTTCCAGCAGCTTGGCAATCGCCGCATTCACTTCAGCAGCTTCAGCCTCAGATGCACAATCAACCCGTACCATCGCTCTGACTTGACGTAGCGTGGCGTACTTGGTTTTTCCAACTTTAAAAGTCTGTTCAACCGGCACCGGCTTGGCGGGCTTTTCAATGCCGGCTGTCGCCGCATAGCGAAGGGCATCGCGCTCATCAGCAATTTCTCCATTGAAAAGCTTTTGTACAGCTTCTGCCACCTGTCCTTCACGTCCCTTGACACTCAAATCAGCCAAGGTTTCTGCGGCTGTTGCACCAAGCAGTGAAGGGCGCTCTTGCAGAAGCTGATGCGCTGTTTCCGGCAACTTCTGAAAAGCCAACAACCGTTTCAGTTGCCGAAGTGAAGTACCGACACGCTCAGATAAATCCTTCTCATCCAGATGTGGATGTTTTTCCATGATGCGTTTGTAACCGCGGTACTTGTCATAATCGGGTAACTTGGCAGCTAGGGCATTGGCAAAGAAAGCGAGATCTTCGGCTTCGTCATCGCTTGCGTCCGCCAGCCATGCCTTGATTTGTTTTCTACCCAGGTCGCGGTAAATCTGCACCCTGTTATGACCTGACACAATCTCAAATCCACCTTCAGCGCGAACACGAACGGTGATGGGGGATGCCAAGGGATTATGGGAAAGGTTATTTTTGAGATCTTCGTATTCATCAGCTGACAACCGCCGACGCCGACCTTCCACTTCATGCAGTTCGTCGAGGCTGATCTCCATCGCCCCGCCCTGCTCTTTTGCTCGTCGGAGGTCTTCCTCCAACTCATTGATGCGTTCCTGCCAGCGCTGGGCTTCGATACGAAATGCGCCAAGCTGGCCGGGCATGGTGACAGGTGGTGAATTGGCGGTACGACCTTGATGTTGTTCCAGTCGACTGCCAAGGGCGGCCGTTCGGCTTTCGAGCTTCGCACCGAGGCCGGTACGTTTGTCAGGAGTAGGCTTTTTGTCGGTCATTGATTACTCCGGAACGGCAGTGGGTTCTTTGGGTTCACTCGCTTCGGTGTCTTCGTCCGCAGATTCCCAGACGGCCGTCACTTCCTCTTCAAGCTCGTCGACCAAACCATCGAAAGCTTCCAATGCGCGGTTATATGTACGTGCACTACCCTCGTAATTACTCAGGTCGTATACCGTCTTGAACTGCGCCGAGGCGTTTTTCACGACATCCGATTCCAGGACTTCAGATGTCCCGAGAATGTCCGGGTAGGTCTGACGAATCCAGCCGCGTACCGCGTTGGTCGTCGAAGCCGTCTCCTTGACTTTCGAAAGGAAGATTTTGATGAACTCAAATTCCTTTTGAATCGGCCTCATCTCCTGCATCTTCGTGAACAGTTCTGCAAACTGCCGGAAGAACTGCGTACTGGACGCGTAATCCAGGGTTTCCGGCGGAACCGGCACAACCAGTCCATCAGTCGCCATGAATGACGCAATGGCCAAGTATGAGAGGGTAGGGGGGGTATCAATGACGATGATGTCGTACTCTTGCCGGAGCGGGTCAAGGGCCACCTCCAACACCCGCCAGAACTCAAAACTGGGATCTTGAGACTGTTTGTTTGGCAGATAGAAATCTGCACCAAACAGAGAGGGCGAAGCTGGAATAAAAAACAGGTTATGCCAGTAAGTTTCCTGGACTGCATAGCGAAGATCTGTCTCCTCGCCATATACCGCCGGCATTACCGTCATTTCTTCAGGCACTTCCGCGTCGGGAATATAGCCCATCATTGTTGTACTTGATGCCTGAGGATCAAGGTCCATCAGGAGCACCTTGTAGCCACGGAGGGTGAAGCCCTGAGCGATTGCGACCGCATTCGTCGTCTTGCCGACGCCGCCTTTGAAATTTCCGACGCTGATTGATACCGCGCCTGTACCCGGCGACCGATATTTTTTGCCGCCGATCTTCCGCACAATCGCCTGCGCTTGTGCGAGGGAATACTCCCGGCTTCGACCATTTCCTTTGACGGTGCCGGGTTCGATTTCACCTTTTTTGACGAGGTAGTTCAATTTCTCGAGCGTTACACCGGAAAGCTTTGCGACACGCGGGCCGGAGACGATAGGTGCCATTTTGCGAGGCCACGGCTCAAGCAGAATGTTGCGGAGTTCAGTGAGCGCGCCGCCAGCTCGGTCTGCGATGCTGTTCAGCCTCACAACATCAATTTTTTTACGTTTCAGTGTCAACGGTTTAACGCTCATACCTACCTCTCTTAAGAATTCCATGCTTATCCTATTTTTTAGGCAAAGCATGGAATTGCCAGATCATACCGTTAACAAGCTGTAAACGTAAACGAAAAGCTGGTTGCGCTCAGAAAAGGCAGATAGAGGTGATATTGACGCTTTAAACGGATTGAAAACAGCGACCAAGGGGGGACTAATGCCCGGGGACCGGCATTAAAACATACTGTGTTGTGCCGACCGGCTGTACTGGTTGTACGCATTACCCATTAACGTTACGGAAAGTGCGGGTACTTTATTTTTGCTACTCGCCACCTTCAGATTCGAGAAAATCCAGGATCTGGCTATCCGTCGGTGCTCCCCATAGTTCGGTTGCGAGCCAGTCAGCGAATGCATTCCGCACAAGCGCCATTTCCAGCCCCTTTTTCAAATACGGCTTGATGCTTTTATCTGCCTTTTTGGAGAAAGCGGTAAAAAATCTCTTCTGCTCATCGGTGACAAGCTTGCCATAGTGGACCATCGCATCCTTGGCGCGTGCAACCAGAAAACGCTCGCGAAGATTTTTCTTTTTCTTTGGCGCTGCTGGCGGTGCCTCAGCAACTTCCAGTACTTTGCCGTTGGCATAGCCTTTCTTTATCGCCGTCCGAAAGTAAGCCGCCGCGGAGTCAACCGGGGCGGCCCGGGCGTTTTTGAGCCTGCTTTCGACAAGGTCGATATGCGCCAGCACGACGTTTTCGTCGTATGACGTATAGATCTGAATAGCCTCGTCCTTTGATATGCCAAAGGCAATGATCCTGTCCACCACCTTGGTATTGATGATGGGGATCGAGGGCAGCTCAAACGATGCCTGGGCTTTGAGATACACCTTGAACTGCAGATCGGCTACACGGCGGCCCTCCCTGAATTCAAGAAGCTCCACTTCGATATCCGTGATCGCATTAATTTCTGCCACGGACTTCAGGACGTGATCCCGCTTAAAGTACTTGTATTCCGGGAGATTGGTGTCGTTGATCGATGTCCCGGTCACCCTGTAGTACCAGCTTTCCCACTTTTCCCGGTTGGTAAGATGGGAAGGGCTGGAGGCGTAACGACGACAGACCTCGTACAAGGCCAGGCTGGACGCTGTACGCAACTGCGTCTGATACCACAAGCTCATCTTGGTGTAGATGCTCGGCGCCAGCACCATCTGCAAAACTTCAGGGGGAAAGGAAAATCCCAGCCAGACCGTCCCGCCTTTACTTTTCAAGCCCTTGGAGTTGTAGATCTTCACACCGGACAAAAGCCTTTCGCTTGTCCACATCTTCGTGCTCTCTGCCTCGACGCGAATGTTTTGCAGTTCGTTCGCGTGCTCCTTGAGCGTCTCATAGTCGTTACTGTTGTACCTGGTGTCCTTGACGACATCCTGCATCGATATCCAGAAATAGGATTCGGCCGAAGGTTCATCGACAGGTGCATTGACTCCCGGGCGCTGCTGTTGCTGGGCCGCCGAGATAAAAACGTTGTAGAGCTTTCGGGATAGAAGACTAAACTGCCCCTCTACCACACGTAAGCCAATTGAATCATTCGCCTTCCGAAACTCGACGATCGAGTCCGGACCATTATCCTCTTCACTAACTACCGGAATCACTGCATTCGGTTTTTTACTTCTCGGCGCCATGGTTCGAGTAGGGGTGAAAATCGGTACTATGCATGTAAGGTGATTTCCAATCAACCTTTTTTTCACGTTTGGATCGATGTGTTATCGATTTCACCTTTGCGTTCCCGTAGCACTCACCAATAGATTGTTCCTGTGGCGCTCACCGATACGATGAGACCTTTCCCGAGTCCACTCACTCGTGTTCCCTAAAGTACTCACCTATTCAGGAAACGATACCGAGTCCACTCACTTCTGTTCCTGTATGACTTCACCAGAGTTACGGATGCACTCACCCAAACCAGCTACAACCCTTACTGGACGCGGGTTTGCGGCGATCCTTAATGGTTTACAAGGTTTACAAGGGTTTACTATCAAAAAACCCTCAATGCGAGAGCAATACGAAAACAAGCCAACTGCATGGGCTCCTTAAGCTCGCACAATACTAGTCACCCTTCTAACAACCCGCGTTCCGTCACGCTGAAGACCCCCGCTGGCAGGCGACACGGCCATGTTGCTCCTCATCGTGAATGGTGAGCTCTACAGGAACACCTCGTACAAGGCACCGGTCTAGCCGGCGACGGTTGAACGCATTCAGTGCGGCAGCGCCCGGCGGGTAAAACCTTAAGGCTGTTTTCCAAACGAAATCTCGACTTCCATCGCTCAAAGGTGAGTTGTACGGGAACATGAGGACAGCAAACAGCTTGCAGGAGGCTTCTTGTGGCATACATAGCCCGGGCTTAAGGTGAGTTCTGCAGGAACGCTGAGCTTCATGTTCCCGTAAGGCTCACCTTAGCAAGCCAGGTTAGGAGCACTTATCCTCGCCTTAAAAGACATTTCACACAGTCAACAGGTATCCGATGTAAGTAAGTGTGTACTTTCATTAAGCGATATCCAGTATGGAGCGCCCTATAAAGGGAAATCTAGACAAAAGGTGAGGGTGTTCCCGTCAAGCTCACCTTTCAAAAGGTGATTACGTTCCTGCGGGGCTCACCGGTGGCAGTGACACCCAACAGCCAAGTCTTCATTCTTATAAAAATTTCTTGATTGACATGGGCAGTTAAAGAACAACTCCGAGTGTTCCTGTAGAACTCACCGTAAAAAGAAGGTGAGTTGTTCCCGTAGAGCTCACTCTCATAATCTGCTCTTGGGCAATGAGCTATAGGCCACATTCCGACGGCTATGGAAGCAAGCGACGAAAGGTGAAGCGTTCCTGTAATGCTCACCTTCGCCATAAATCTCCCAATAAATGTAAAAGCGCAATAATGCATGCCAGTCAATGGATAAGCAGAATGAGATGTCAGATTGGAAATTAAACGTCATTATTTCATGACTCCTCTGGTATGCCATATTGATCACCGCGTCGCACCCCACCTGAATTGGGCGGTAAGTTGCCCCCATGGCAACGATTTGTTGGACAACTGCCATCATTATCGAATAGGTCGCCGACGCAACAGTGGGAGCGAACCGCAATTACTTGTGCCAGACGTGGATCCACCAGGTAACTATGGGCATGCCTACGGAAGATGAAAACGGAAATTGCGGCCAAACCTACTTATATATATGAATATGGCGTTTTCGCGCGAAGCAACGATGCCCACAGGTACGTCGGATGTCTGTTTCAGCTTTGGAGCGTGTACCAGCGGCAGGAAAGGACGTAGTGACCAGAGGGGAGGCCTTCTCGGCCTCAAGGCGTATGCTGACCGGCGAAGTAGGGGGGCGAACACAACATCAGCGGAAGGGCCGGGGAGGGCAGTCGAATGGTAACAATAACAGCTCAGGCATTGGAGGGAGCGTCGGTCTTCTAACACTTCCGTCGGGTAGATACAGATTTTCTTTCCTCTTCACCGGCAACGGCTACGGAGACTATCATGCAGCGTTGTGATCTTTCGATCCCCCGTATTCGGGTCAATAGCTGCTATTTCTACTTTGACATTCATGCTCGACGTACCCGTATGGATTGTCATAGCGCTGACCTTCACAATCTGGCCAATGAATATCGGCTTAAAGAAACGGATACCTCCTGCATACACCGTTACGCAGTATTAACCGCTCCAACCTGCCGCGCACGTATATCCGGCCTGATCAATCTACTTCATTACTGCGCCACCGTGTACCTTGCCTCCAAAATTGACGTCTGCGGGCTCTGCAAGGAACCATAAGATGATCTCGCGGCGTCGATGTTTACTCGTTTGCATAACGATTTCCGATTCGCTCGTCTAATAGGCAAGGTGGAGACATCATTTTAGGAACTGGAATCCAGTCATGTAGTTTGCTTTACTGCTGCTGTAATTACGATCTCGATTAGATTTTGTGGTGACGCCAACTTTGCTTCGACGGTTGCCCGAGGTGGCGTAGCGCCTGGCACTACCCACGCATCCCACACTGCGTTCATTTGTTTGAACATGCTCATATCTGCAAGGTAAATCATGCATGACAAGATTCGTGTTTTATCGCTACCGTGCTCTTCTAGCAAGGTATCGATCATTGTAAGCACTTCGGCTGTCTGTCCTGTTATATCTTGTTTAGTATCATTAGTAACCTGGCCGGCGAGATACAAAACGCCTTCATAGTGGGCAACCTCAGATAGCCGGGGACCGACATGGGATCGCTGCAGTTGATTCATGGTTGATGTCCGTTAATATATGGTGAGCTAAAAATATATGGTGAGCTAAAAGCTGGCTTGCTGTATCACAGTCGTGCCAAGAAAAAAAGGCCGGCGCGATGCCGGCCTAAACTCCAGGAGGAGTGGAGACATTCGTTAAGTGCGAGCAATAAATACGCCGCTAGTCCGTAGCGCACACCCGCGTTGCAGACACGGCTTAGCGATAAGCTAGCCGCACGTCAATCACCTACTCCGATTGACGGAAACCGAAATGATGAGCGGAGCAGAGGATGCATTGGCATGGTCAGATTGACGTTCCGAGGTGGAATGGGTTTTGTAAACCACTTTTCATAAAGCCCGTAAATATCGCCAGAACTGATAATGCTCGCCATTTCCTTGTCTACCAACAACTGAAGTTCACGATCACTCTTAGAAAACATGATGGCATACGGTTCAACTGTCAAAGCGTCGCCTACAACGTCATAACTTTGTGGCGTTGCGGAGTTAGCCTTCAGCCCATATAAAAGGACGTCGTCCATCGCAAAGGCGTCTGCTAATCTCTTCTCAAGCTTTTGGAACGCTTCGCTATCGCTATCTGCTTCTACCAGCTTTAGGTTGAGCGCACGTGCATTGTTGCGCTCCATGATCGAGGTCGCATTCGTCGTCCCCTTGGTCGTCACGATGGTTTTATCCCGCAGATCAGACCAGTTCTTTATTCCTGAATCAGTACGAACAATCATTCGGGCTGTTGCAACAAAATGCGGGATGGTGAAACTTACCAGCTTACGTCGCTCTGCGGTATTGGTGGTGGGACCACAATCCAGGTCGGCTTTGCCGTCGACTATGGCTGAAAATCGCGACGATGGCGTGACGATCAGGAACTCTGTCTTAAGGTCCGGCTGCTTGACCTTTGCCTTGATGGCTTCCACCAGTTTGGTACACAAATCCATCGAGTATCCAATCGGCTTACCGGATGCGTCTGTGTAAGAAAATGGGACAGAATCAGTCCTTACACCAAGCACTACCTTGCCCGAGCGCTCAATGCGGCCTAATGTCTCTCCAGCAGATGCGTCGATTGCTACTGTCGCTATCATCACTTGTGCGATGCCGAGTGAAATTCGGCAGTAACCATGCGCTTTCTTCATCTTTACCCTTAACTGTGAAGGTAACGACCGAGCCACTTGTGCAGCCTGGATTCCTACTTCATGCCAGGGCCATGAGGCGCCTGGCAGGGTCCGCCTCGCGCGTTATTTCGTTACTGTAATCACTTCCCGCTTACCGTTCTTGTAGGTGTATAAGGTCAGTGTGCCATTGACGATATCGCCATTCTTGTCGAAGGCAATCGTTCCAGTTACGCCCTTGTAGTTAACCTTTGCCAGTTCAGGGAGGTAATTGGCCGGTTCGGCGGAACCTGCCTTCTGCATGGCCGCTACCATGACCATCACGGCGTCGTATGCATAGGGTGCATTCAGCACTACTTCGTGGCCGAACCGCTTGCTGAACCTTGTCCGGAAAGCCTCAAGCTCAGCCTTCTTTCCTTCTTCCACGCCACCCGCTTCAGCGCAGACTACCTTACCTTCACCAATGGCATCCCCCGCCAGTCGCGCCAACTCAGTGGAACAAATACCATCGCCCCCCATAAACTTTGCCTCAATCCCGAGCTGCTTCATTTGACGAAGGATCGGACCACCAACCGCATCCATGCCACCGAAGAAGACGACGTCGGGGTTTTTGCTTTTTATTTGGGTAAGGATCGAACTGAAATCGGTCGCTTTATCAGTTGTATATTGCCGGGCGACGATCGACACTGATTTGGCCTTGCCAGTTGCGCCTTTTACGAACTCATCAGCTACGCCCTGGCCATACGCTGTACGGTCATCAATAACAGCGATGTTTTTCGCCTGATTAACTTGAACGGCATACCGCCCGAGTGTTCCGCCGAGCTGACCGTCGTTTGCGACGACTCGAAACGCCGTGTTGAATCCCTGCTGTGTGTATTTTGGGTTGGTTGCAGAAGGAGAGATCTGTGGTATTCCGGCGGTATTGTAAATCTTCGACGCCGGGATCGTCGTTCCAGAATTCATGTGGCCAATCACACCGTTTACTTTCGCATCGACGAGCTTCTGTGCAGCCGCCGTTGCTTGCTTTGGATCGCTTCCATCGTCCTCTCCCAGCAACTCGAATCGCGCGACACTACTGCCAATCTTGATGTTCTTCGCGTTCAGTTCTTCGATCGCCAGGCGTGCCCCATCTTCCGTATCCTTTCCCATATGCGCGGATTGCCCCGAGAGTGGTGCAACATGGCCGATTTTTACAACGAGATCCTGAGCATGCGCACTTGCGCTCAATGTCAATGCAGACGTTAAGCTGAGAGCGAGAAGATTCAGGTTGGTATTCATAGTAGTCCCCAAGAAAGCAACGATTTGATTGCGCCTGCATTGCACAGACGTTCTACGGCATGACATAAGATTGCAGGTGTTTTGCCCTGCCTATATCCTCTTCCGTGCTCGTATTCTTGTCGGACGCCTTGTCATCGACAAGTCATGTTTTCTATCGGGATCCATTAGTTGATCTAATGGCTGCGTATCCTGTCCTATGGACAACTTGAGAATTGCCCACCTATCTGGGCGCTACAAACCTAAGAGATCCGTAGGTGGCGACAGGTCCAATGGCGGATTTTTTTTAGACCAGCAACGCGCAATACGCTTAATGACTATCCTTGAACCGCTCCCCTTAGGGACTTTGTCTTGCGATCTTCTGGAGGATCACGTTTCGCCTTCTCTCCGACTCCCGGCATTCCTCTCGCAGCCATTCCTTGAACGTTTCAATGGATTCCCGCCCCCTCGTTCCAGGATTAAGCAACAAACTGTATGTCGATGCGGACTGTACGTAAGCCGGGTACACCGGCATTAATTGCGAGGTTTCCAATTCATCCAGAATCAGCGATGTTCGGGCGATGGACACCCCTTGCCCCAGCAACGCCGCATTCGTCGCCAATTGGGCCAGATTGTATAGATTCCCTCGCTTCCCTAACTTCTCTGCCTTACCTCGCCTGTCGTCGGTCACGCCGCGTACCCACTCTACCCATTCAGCATACGGAGGGGCGCCTTCCCACGGGGAGTCATCGTGAAGCAGCGTATGGTCTACAAAGTCCGCCAGCTCAGTTATCTGGCCATGTCTTTCGATGTAGGCCGGGCTGGCCACCGGTAACAGAAACTCGGACATCAGCGGTACCGCTTCGACGGCCTCGTCATTCCCCGGGCGGCCGTACACGATCAGTGCGTCGATGGCTTCAGCGTTCATCTGAGCCATCGGCATACCAAACATCTCGCCTTTCAGGCGTATTTCCACATGAGGATACATGCGACTGAAACGATTAAGCCGAGGCATAAGCCACATCATGCAAAACGACGACGAGGACCGGATTATCAGATGTCGGTTCGGCGACTGAGGCTGTATCGCCTGTATCTCGGCTTCCAGGTCAGAAAGCAGTTGCTTGACGACCTTGTGCAGACGCTCACCTTCGTAGGACAGTGCTATCCCCTTGGCAAGGCGCTGAAATAATTTGACGCCGATTTGATCTTCCAGCCCGCGTATCTGCTGGCTTATCGCCCCTTGGGTGACGTGGAGTTCGTCGGCGGCACGGGTAAAACTCAGTTGCCGCGCCGCAGCATCGAAATATTTCAATGCATGAAGAACGGCTGGAGTAAGGCGTTGGGAGCGCGACATTTCAAAGTCCTCAGATCGGCAATTCCAGGTCAAAACACAGTCTAGAACGTGTCTGCACATTAGCGCAACTAATACCGGCAGATAGAAATCTTGGTTTGTCGAAGCGGCGAATAATCGCAAGAATGCGTTTCATCGCCATCAGGGAACGTACATGACTAGACCAATAATAGGAATCACCACAGACCGTAGCGACGAACCGCACAATGTGGAATCGCAGTTTCACGTCCGTAGGAATTATTGTGCAGCGGTTTCCGCCGCCGGAGGAATACCGATCATCCTGCCCTACGACATGGACGCCGTTGGCGAGCACGTTCAACTAATCGATGGATTGATTGTTACAGGCGGGATGTTCGACATTGATCCGTCAGAGTATGGGACGGCAGCCCGACATCCTGACAAAATTACGGTCAAAAAAGACAGAACCGCCTTTGAACGTGCATTGCTACGAAGGGCGTTGGCAAAGGACATGCCCATCCTCGGCATTTGCGGAGGGATGCAACTGATTGCCGTGGAGTTGGGTGCCAAGTTGTACCAGCACCTTCCTTCGGACCTCGTAACTGATATTGAACATAAACAATTTGAATCTTGCAGCATCGGTACGCACCGGATCCGCATCGAATCGGGAACTCTTCTTCGTCGCGTCCTTGGTACCGATACGCTGATTATAAACAGCCTGCATCATCAGGCTGTCATGAGTGGCAATAAAGCCTTGCGCGTCAGCGCTACAGCAGACGACGGTGTAGTGGAATCCATCGAAGCCCCTGGACAAACATTCTGTCTCGGTGTGCAGTGGCATCCGGAATATCTGGTCAATGCACCGGAAGGAAACATCTTCATGGAACTGGTGCGAATGTCGATGCTGGGCAAACAGATCTCTTCCGCAACGAACGCAACGAACGCAACGAACGCAACGAACGCAACGAACGCAACGAACGCAACGAACGCAACGAACGCTACGAACGCTACGAACGCAACGAACGCAACGAACGCTACGAACGCAACGAACGCTACGAACGCAACGAACGCAACGAACGCTACGAACGCTACGAACGCTACGAACGCAACGAACGCTACGAACGCAACGAACGCTACGAACGCTACGAACGCTACGAACGCTACGAACGCTACGAACGCTACGAACGCTACGAACGCTACGAACGCTACGAACGCTACGAACGCTACGAACGCTACGAACGCTACGAACGCTACGAACGCTACGAACCCATCCACAACAATCTAAACCAGGTGACTCAGCATGAAAGTCGCAGAAATTACCCTCGCTCTTGCATCAACTTTAGATTACTTCCGTCTTACGGCTATGGTACTCCAACGCTTTGTTTCAAAAAGCAGCGCGGCGCTTTCAGTTGACCAACTTGCACGTGAATTGAAGGCGAAATCCGGTGATATCAGCGACGTGTGTACCTGTCTGGCTACAACTGGAGTCATCGTACTAACGCCGGATTTCGAGCACTGGTCATTATCGGTCGATCCTGCCGAGGTAACGCTTGAAGAAGTATGGCGTGCCATTGGTGGGATCGCCAGCGTGAGCGGGCCTGACTCGGATGATTGTGACAACGCCTCTGTGTATAAAGTCGACTTGCTCACTTCTCAGGCGTTTCTGGGACTGGACCAGAGTATTGCGACCCACTTGCGTCGCTTTCGGTTGGACACAGTGCAGACGTCCGGACGGCACTTCGTTCGTATGTCCACCACTCGCAAATATGAACCGGATGTCGACTCCGTGGAAGCTGCTTATGCATAAAGCAACCTGTTCACAAACTAACAGGTGTGCCACATACGGCATGCATTTATACGAACTATTGCAAGCAGGAGTATGGCAATGAAAGTCTGTGTGGTTGGGGCGGGGGTAATCGGCATTACGACCGCCTACGCACTTGCGAAGCGCGGGTATGAAGTGACCGTTGTTGATGCAAGCGATTCCTTTGGCAAAGGGACAAGTTACGCGAACGGAGCACAGTTAAGCTACTCTTATGTGGCGCCTTTAGCGGAACCTGCAATTTGGCGACAACTTCCTGCTTATCTCTTGAGCTCTACTTCTCCTTTAACCTGGAAGCCGGAATTCAAACTACGGCAGTGGACCTGGTTGGTGCGGTTTCTAGCGGCCTGCAATGCAACGGATTCTCGCCGTACCACCGCGATGCTGCTTGAGTTGGCAAGCCTGAGCCGTACTAAGTTACACGAGCTACAAAATCGATATGCCCTGAAGTTCAATCACCGGGCAGCAGGCAAGCTTGTCATGATTTCTTCGGAAAAGGCTTTTGATGGGGCCTGGCGGCAAATCCGCTTGCAGGCCGACCTCGGTTGTGAGCAACAGCTTCTGAGGCGCGACGAATGCGTCGCCGTTGAGCCTGCACTTGCCCACGCCATTCAGCGCTGGGTAGGCGGTGTTTATACGCCTTCCGAAGAGATCGGCGACTGCGTACAGTTCTGTGAACAACTTGGTGCCACACTAATCCGCGATTACGGTGTCCAATTCCTGTTCAACGCGAGCGTCAACAAAGTCCGGCATTCCAGGGGCATCATTCACGCCGTCGGTACATCCATTGGCGATATAACGGCCGACCACTTTGTCCTGGCCAACGGTGTCGGCAGCGCACGACTAGCTCAACAAGTAGGACTCCGGCTGCCGGTCTATCCTCTCAAAGGCTACAGCGTAACGATTGAAAGTGACAAGCTTACCGCGCGCTTGCCAAGCGTAAGTATCACCGATCAGGCGAAGAAAATTGTTTATGCCCGAATTGGCAACAAGCTCAGGGTAGCCGGACGTGCCGAAATCGTCGGTGAAGACCTTCATATCGACGAAAAGCGCTGCAATGAACTTGCGCTTGAGGCAAGGCAATTGTTCTTCCCAGATGACCCCGCGGAGGACAGTGTCGCGCCCTGGGCAGGCTTACGTCCAGCGACACCAAGCGGGCGTCCCATTATTGGTAAAACCCCTGTTGCAAACCTATTTCTGAACTGCGGCCACGGCGCATTGGGTTGGACCCTTGCTTGTGGGAGCGCCGAGCTGCTTGCTGCGGATATCGCAGGCAAGGCGAGGCCAATACAAGGGCTATCCCAAGGCTTGGCTGCATAAATCTAATCTGAAAATTTTACACGGTGCCATATGAACGTTATAACGAATGAACAAGTTGCTGCATCACTGACGGTTGAAGACGCAATCGGCACCATGCGGACCGCCTTCAGCGAATATGCTCGTCGCGGTACGATGCAGGAGCGCGTCCGGATTGATTGTGACAAGACCAAGTTGAGCATGATGGGAGCAATACTCCCTGGAATAAATGCCGTCGGAGCAAAACTCTACACAACCATAAACGGCAAGTTCACGTTTGTCGTGGTGCTGTTCTCTGCTGACGATGGATCGCTCCTGGCAGTGATGGAAGGAGATGCCATGACGGAATTCCGTACGGCGGCAGTCACCGCTCTCGCCGCCGATGCTCTTGCTATAAAAGACACGAAAGTACTGGGCATCGTTGGTACGGGTGTGCAAGCAAGGGCGCACGTGCCTGCCATGCTTTCAGTTCGGGAATTTTCGGAAGTTATTGTTGCAGGAATTGACCGGCCCGAAGCGTTTGCCGACGAAATTTCAAGTCGCTATTCGATCAAATGCACCGTTGGGTCAACGGCATCTGTGGCTGCGCAGGCTGATGTGTTGATAACGGCAACCAGAGCGGCGACGCCTCTTTTTGATGGACATCTCGTAAAGCCGAATGCGTTCGTGGCAGCCATTGGATCGAGCAAACCGGATACAAGGGAAGTCGGCGATGATCTCATCAAGCGGGCTTCGCGTATCGTCGTAGAGTGGCGGCAGCAAGCGATGGTCGAAGCTGGAGACCTCATCCTCGCTCAACCAGGCTTAGTAGACTGGAACACGGTTCAGGAGCTTTCAGAGGTATTGACGGATTGCGGCCAGGGCAATCCATCCCAGCACGGTATCGTCCTCTATAAAGCCATTGGGGTCGGTATAGAAGACGTTGCGCTGGCCGAATTCATCTACAGTCGCCTTAAGAGATGAAACATTGATAGCGCTAAGCAGGGTTAAAGTCTGGGAACTTTGTTCGTACATGGACGCCCCGGTACATGCAGACTTTGTATGCGACGATAAATCGCTGTCCCTGATGGGATGTGTTGGTTGACGCCTCAATCGGAAGGACGCACTTTGGGTGCGTCGAACAAAACGGGCGTATGCCGAGTCACGCGCTCGCCCATCGCATAGCCTATGATTTCGTCGGAAGTCTGTGCAGTGTCATTCAAGCGCGTGCTTGGGCCATGTCTTGTTCTTTTAACACTTCCGTCATATAGATACAGATTTGCTTTCATCTACTCCGGCTGGAGGCATGTACCTCCCACACATGCTCACTCGGCATCCGGTTGCGCCGACGGTTGCGCCAGTTTCACCGCGTCAAGCGCCATCGCGTTTTTATACACGCTTGCAATGGTCGGATACTGGTCAAGTGGACACTCGAAGCGCAAGGCATTCCACACCTGAGGAACCAGAAACGCATCTGCCATCGTAACGCTATCGCCCAGGCAGTACTGACTGGCACGTTCGCCAAGCATTTTCTCTATTGCTCCCAGTCCAGTCAGAATCCAATGGCGGTACCACGCGATTTTCTCTTCCTCGCTATGTCCGAGTTCGGACGTAAGGTATTTCAGGACCCGCAGATTGTTGATCGGATGAATATCGCAGGCGATGACGTTGCACAGCGAGCGTACCCATGCGCGCTCGAAGCGGTCTGCGGGCAGTAGTCGCGGCTCCGGATAACTTTCTTCCAGAAACTCGCATATCGCAATCGATTGCGTCAACACCGCACCTTCGCCGATTTCAAGCGCCGGTACCAGACCCAGGGGATTGATCCCGCGGTAAGCGGGCGAATGTTGTTCGCCGCCGTCGCGCAGCATATGCACGGGAATCGATTGATAAGCTTGGTTCTTCAGGTTGAGCACGATGCGAACGCGAAACGACGCGGACGAGCGGAAATAGGTGTACAGGTTCAACGCAGCCTCCAGGAATGTGCAGTGATTGTAATGCCGCACCGGCCATCCCCGGCACTCCTCCTCCGAGAGGAATGTATTTACCTTTGACATCGCATATCTTGTGTCCCAAGCGTATGGCCGGCCTGCATACATCTCCTCCCCGTCATTCAAGAAAGGAAGCGAAATGGTCCCGATCCGTGGATTGCATCACTTCGCATATCGTTGCCGCGATGCGGCGGAAACCCGTCATTTTTATGAAGATTTGCTCGGCCTGCCGCTGGTGCATCTGGTCCGCGCAGACAAGGTGCCAAGCACCGGCGAAGACTGTCCGTTCGTGCATATCTTTTTTCAGATGCAGGACGGATCGCATTTGGCTTTCTTCGACCTTGGCGATAACGTTGCGGCGGAACCGAGTGCCAATACGCCTGCCTGGGTAAACCATATCGCATTGCGGGTCGATTCCGACAGCGATCTTGCCGATGCCAAGCGGCGCCTTGAAACCGCCGGAATCGATGTCGTCGGCGTCACCGATCATCACTTCATCCGCTCCATTTATTTCTTCGACCCGAACGGTATTCGGCTTGAACTGACGGCCTTCGTGGGCAGCGATGCCTATATGCAAGCCAAGCACCGGAGCGCTCGCGACGAACTGGATGCGTGGGCTGCCGAAAAACAAGCTCGCGCCGCGTAAGGAGATGCCTATGTCAATTTTCGATGAAGGCATAGCCAGACGGCCTGGGGAAATAACCGAGGCGGAATGGCGCCAACGTCTAGAGCTGGCTGCGTGCTATCAGGTGTTCGATTTTCTGGGCTGGACCGAATCGATTTTCAACCATATTTCAGTCCGTGTGCCCGGACCCGAAAAGCATTACCTGGTCAATCCTTTCGGTCTGAACTATGCGGAAATCACCGCCAGCAACTTGATCAAGGTGGATGTCAACGGCCAGCTGGTCACGCCCTCCGTCTATGGTGGCAACCGCGCCGGCTTCATTATTCATGGCGCGGTCCACGATGCGCGCGACGATGCACATTGCGTGATGCATACGCATACAGATAGCGGCATGGCGGTCGCGTGCTCGCAGGACGGGATCAGCTATGACAATTTCTATGGAGCCCAACTGTTCGGGCGTGTCGCCTATCACGACTTCGAAGGCATCACCGTGCATCGGGAAGAGCAGGCCAGGTTGCTGGCAAGCCTCGGCAACAAGAGCATCCTCGTGCTGAAAAACCATGGTTTGCTGGTAGTTGAAAAATCGCTGATGAAAGCGTTCTGGCTGATGTGGACCCTGCAGCGCGCTTGCGATGTGCAATGCCGCGTCGAAACCATGGGCAACAAGAGTATTCCGGTCAGCGACGCCATCCGCCGGCAGAGTGCATTCGACGGCGAGAACTTCGATCCTGACGGTTTGCTCGGACAAAAGATGCTGGAAGCCATGGTGCGCAAGATGGACATCGTCCGCCATAACCTCTATCCGAATTTTCGTTTCTGAACCATGACGCAGACAAAAGAAATCAACACCACGACCGGCTACGAACTGCCGTCCTATCCATTCGAACCGCCGCCCGACCTGCATCTGGAACGGCCGCGCCGCTACCGCATCGCGATCGTCGGCGGCGGGCTGGCCGGACTGACCGCCGCCTGTGATCTCGCCGTGCGTGGGATAGAAACCGTTCTTCTCGATGACGACAATACCGTCGGCGTGCGCGGCGCATCCAGCCGCGGCATGGTCTATGCGCAAAAGACGCTGGAGATCATGGAGCGGCTTGGCATTTATCGCCGCATCCATAAAAAGGGAATTACCTGGTCGGTCGGCCGCACCATGACCGGCGGCGACGAAGTGTATTCGTTTGACCGCGCAAGCGATAACGCATCGCAGCAATCCGCTTTCATCAATTTGCAGCAGTTCTACCTGGAATGGTATCTGGTCGATCGCATCACCGAACTGGGCAAGACCGATCTGCGCTGGAACAACAAGGTAACCGGCGCTGAACATCTGGACAATGGGGTGCGCCTGTCGGTCGAAACGCCTGCAGGCAATTATCAACTCGATGCCGACTGGGTGATCGATGCGGCCGGTATCAATAGTGCGATCCGCGAAGGCTTCGGGCTCGACACGCATGCGGCGCGCTCCGTGGATCGCTGGTGCATCTGTGATGTGCGCTTCAAGAAGCCGTTGCCGGTCGAGCGCTGGACCTGGGTGGAAGCGCCATTCAATCAAAACCGTGCGGTATGGCAGCACCTGATGGCTGACAACGTATGGCGTCTCGATTATCAGATGGACCCCGATGCCGACGCGGCGCAGGTGAGCCAGTTGGACGTTGCCGCCGAGCGCGTGCGTGCGCATGTCGGCGCCGATACCGAATTCGAGATGGTGTGGGTCGGTCCATGGCAATACCGCACACAGCTGCTCGACAGTTTCCGCCTCGGCCGCATTTTCTTCGCTGGTGATGTCGCGCATGTGGTCAGTCCCTTTGGGGCGCGCGGCGGCAATTCCGGTATCCAGGATGCGGATAATCTGAGCTGGAAGCTGGCGCTGGTTGTCAACGGCCATGCGCCCGAAACGCTGCTCGACAGCTATCATCACGAGCGATATGCCGCTGCCGTCGAGAATATCAAGGTTACCTCGCGGACCTCGCGTTTTCTTGCGCCGACCTCGCTGTTCGAGCGCATCATGCGCAAGGCCGTGTTGGATCTTGCGCGCGAATTCCCGTTCGCCCGCGCGTTGGTCAATACCGGCCGCTTGTCGGTACCGAACGACTATCCGGATTCGCCTGTCGTGCAACACGGCGGACATTCGGTGCCCAACCTGCCGATCGGCCTCCCCGACAGAACCGTATCCAATCTGGTCGAACTGTCGCGCTCGCATGGTACCGCTTATCTGGGCATCTGCTTCCAGCATCCGGGGCCCGAACAACTCGATGCATTGCGCGAACTGACCGCACGCTATCGCTGCTTTGCGATTTATCTATGCAACGTGGAGGGCGCCGGCTTGCCGACCCTGCGCGATGACGGTGCGCTTGCCCGCGCGGTCGGCGCCGAATGCGGCTTCGCCTTGTTGCGTCCCGATTTGCATGTGGCAGGCCGTTTGCAGCATGTCACTGCACCGCAGGCAGAGGCCTTGCTCAAGCGCGCATTGGGCTATTGATTTATGGAGCTGAACTTGAATACCCATCCCAACATCATTGATCCGGATACGTTTTACGCGACGCTGGTCGCCGCCAACGAGCAACTTACGCTCGAACAGAGCGCCGAACTGGCAATGCGGCTGGTGTTTTTGCTTGCCAACCAGATCGGCGATCCGCAGACGCTGGCGAACTGCATCGATATTGCCCGCAAACCTTTTACCCAATCCCATGGAGAACCGCAATGAGCAGCACCACTTTCGCATCCGCCAGCGACGTTACCGAACAAAAGGCCAAAGTCGTTGAACTGGCCAAGGGCGCCTATGGCTATATCAGCGATTCGGATCCTAACTGCGGTTTCGTGGTCGGCGACGATGCGGTGCTTATCATCGACACGCGCGCCACGCCCGCCCTGGCGCGCGATCTGATTGACGACATCCGTACTGTCACCGATAAGCCCGTCAAATATATTTTTCTCACCCACTACCATGCAGTCCGTGTCCTTGGCGCGTCGGCGTTTAACGTCGACGCGGTTTTTTCCAGCACGGGCACACATCAGCTGATTCTTGAGCGCGGCGCAGCCGATTATGAATCCGAGGTTCGGCGTTTCCCGCGCTTGTTCAAGGGGGTCGATGAAATTCCCGGCCTCACCATGCCGCATGTGACGTTCGACGACAGCATGAGCTTCTGGCTGGGCGGGCGTGAATTGCGCTTCATGCACCTCGGACGTGGGCATTCGGCTGGCGATTCCGTTTGCTGGCTGCCGGATTGCGGCGTGCTATATGCCGGGGATCTGGTCGAAAACAACTGCGCGGTATACACCGGCGACGCCTATATGCGCGACTGGACGCAGACGCTGGAACGGGTGCGCGCACTGCGGGCCGATGTGATGGTGCCGGGACGCGGCGCAGTTCTCACCAGCCGCCAGCAGGTATCGGATGCGATCGACTCGACCAAGGACTTTATCGTCACGCTGCTCGGCGCGGTGGAGCACGGCTTGCGCCAGGGACAGGATTTGAAGGGATGTTATCGCATTGCTGAACAGGTGATGACGCCGCGCTTCGGCGATTGGCCGGTATACAAGCATGCGCTGGCATTCGACGTCGCCCGCGCCTACGACGAGTTGCGCGGACTGGAGCATCCGCAGATCTGGACCGCGGCACGCGACCAGGATTTATGGGCGCGGCTGCACAACTGATTGGCGCGACTGTGGAAGGAATGCATTGACAAGGACACAGAACCTGCGTGAGGTAAAACGCATCACGGTGGTGGGCGCCGGCGCGATAGGCGGATATCTTGCGGTACGCCTTGCGAATGCCGGACATTGCGTCTCGGTGGTGCAGCGCGGCCAGGCACTGCAAGCGATTCGTGACCACGGGCTGGTATTGCATGAGGGCGGTACAAAGCTAGTCGCCCATGTGCCGGCAGCGGCGCGCTGCAGCGATCTCGATCGGCAGGACATTGTCTTCCTGACGGTCAAGGCGACCGGCTTGCGTGCAGTCGCACCGGATCTTGCATCGCTGCTTGCGCCGCATACGCGGATCGTGCCGGTATTGAATGGCATCCCGTGGTGGTACTTCCGGAATGCGCTGCCCGTTCTTGATCCTGACAACGGCATTGCCAACGCAATCCCGCATGAAAGGATCATCGGTTGCGTCGCACATGTTTCTGCGCATATGACGGAGCCGGGTGTGGTGCGCTGTGTCGCACCCGGCAAGCTGGTGCTGGGCGAGCCGGAGGGTGGATGGTCACAATCTCTGCAGGACACCACGTCGCTGCTCGCGCAGGCCGGCATTACCGCGCAAGCCAGCGACGATGTCCGGCAAGAAATCTGGACCAAGCTGGTCGGCAACCTTGCATTCAATCCGATTTCGGCACTCACCGGCGCACGCATGGATGAAATTTTCGCGAATCGGGAATTGATTGGACTGGCCCGTCAGGTCATGGTGGAAGGCATGGCGATCGGGCAGGCCACGGGCATTCACTTTCCGGTCGATGCAGACCAGCGGCTGGAAATGGCGCGTGCGATCGGTGCGGCGAAATTGTCGATGCTGCAAGACCTGGAAGCTGGACGCACGTTGGAAGTCGATGCCATCGTCACCGCGGTACTGGACCTTGCCGCCCAACACCGTATCGCTACACCGGCATTAAGGACAGTGTATGCATTGATCAAGGAACGTGCGCGTCACCCGCTTTATTGAAATCTTACTTTTAATGGAATACAGATGAAACTGGCAACATTGAAAAACGGCCGCAGGGACGGTCAGCTATTGGTGGTGAGCCGCGATTTGCGCACAGCAGTGGCGGTACCGGACATTGCGTCGACAATGCAGCAGGCGTTGGAAGAATGGCCGACAAAACATCGTGCCCTTGACGAGGTATATCGCGCGCTGAATGCGGGGATCGCAACGGAGGCGTTCGCACTCGATGTCGCACGGCTCGCCGCGCCATTGCCGCGCGCTTATCAATGGGCGGATGGCAGCGCCTACCTGGTGCATAGTGAATTGGTCAGGAAGGCGCGCGGCGCGGAACTGACACCTGAACTGTGGCAGGACCCGCTAATGTATCAGGGCTGCGGCGATTCGTTGCTGGGCGCGCGCGATGATGTCGCGCTGGAATCGACCAACTGGGGTATCGACCTGGAGGGCGAGGTCGCGGTATTCACGGATGACGTGCCGATGGGCGTATCGCCGCAGCAGGCGAAAGGCCATATCCGCTTGATTGCGCTGGTTAATGATGTCAGCCTGCGTGGTCTGGTGCCGTCCGAACTGGCAAAGGGATTCGGATTTTTTCAGAGCAAGCCATGGACCGCATTTTCGCCGGTGGCGGTGACACCGGACGAACTGGGCGATGCCTGGGATGGACAGCGCGTGCATCTGCCGCTGACGGTTCATGTGAATGACGACCTGCTCGGTCGCCCTGACGCCGGAGTCGATATGGTGTTCGACTTTCCGCAACTGATCGCTCATGCAGCAAAAACCCGGCCTCTGGGCGCCGGCACGATTATCGGGTCCGGTACCGTTTCGAATGGTGACCGCAGTGTCGGATCGGCCTGTCTGGCCGAGAAGCGTGCGCTAGAAACAGTGCGCGACGGCAAGCCCTGCACCCCGTTCCTGAAGTTCGGCGATCGGATGACCATCGACATGTTTGACCGTAACGGCAACAGCATATTCGGCGCGATATCGCAGCGCGTCGTCGCCTACGCGCCGCCATTGCCTGTTTGATATGAGCGACCTCTGCGATAGTTCATAACAGGCTCTAGATTGACTTGTGAAGAAATCCGCTCATAATGACCCTGGTCTTGCAATCATCCGCCTTATCGAGGCGGATTGCACATATCGGCAACATGCCATATTGAGGCTGTGGGGGATATATGGAAATTTGCAGTATCGATCTGGCACACCATCGCCCGAATGTCGATCCGACGCTGGCGATCGAATCGATCAGGGTGATCGGCAAGGACGCCTTTGCGGAACGCTTGGTCGGCTCCCTCAGCCGGTATTTCAGGCTTGCCCATCTTTCGATGTTTTCGTTCGGGCCGGAACACCGGCCCAATCTTCTGGGAACCAGCAGCACCTTGTCAGCGCGTATCGCCTACGATACTGCGCTGACCTACCTGGGGGCCCATTATCGGTCCGACCCGGGGCAGCAAGTACGCGATGCGGAAAAGCCCAATACGCAGCAGGTGCACGTGCAATACCAGATCGCCAGCGATATCGTCGATACCGGTTATCGCATCAATTGCTACGAGCAACCCGGCATCGTCGATCGCCTGTCGATATTGCAGCGTTCCGAGGACAACGCCTGGATCGCCGTGAACGTCTATCGCGACCGCAGCCAGGGATTGTTTTCACGCTCGGACTTCGATGCGCTGATGACAGTAGCGCCTATCCTGACCGCGGCGGCCGACCGCCATGCACAGCTTCTTCATTTCGCCAAAGTCAACGACTGCATCGATCATTATGCATTGATCGCACGCATGCACCCGCGCCTGAGCCAGCGCGAAAAAGAAGTCTGTGCCGGCATCCTCGACGGTTTGACTGCCAAGCAGATCGCAAAGCGACTCGGCATTGCGCCGACCAGCGTGATCACGCACCGCAAGAACGCCTACCTGAAGTTGGGTATCAACGATCACAAGCAATTGTTTGCACTGGTGCGCTGACCGGCGTACTTCCTGGCCGGGCCCACGTTCGGCACCCCTCAAGCGCTGCTCCGACGCTCGCGTTGTGTCGCCTTGAGGCGGCGCGCGCAGCGACGTTTCCCTTGCCGTATTGCATCGCATCGCAACGCAAGTTCGCTGCGACGCGCCTCAATGTTTGATCCACTACATTGCTCATGCTCTTCAATGCATCGGAGAGTCGTTTGCCTGTTCAATACCGGAACCACGTGATGCCCACCATTAAACGATCCGACTTCATTCAATCCATTGCCGACGCTCTGCAGTTCATCTCCTACTTTCATCCCAAGGATTACATCGAGCACTTGGCGCGCGCCTATGAACGCGAACAATCGCCTGCCGCCAAGGACGCAATCGGGCAAATCCTGATCAATTCACGCATGGCGGCGGAAGGCCGCCGGCCGGTATGCCAGGACACCGGGGTGGTCAACGTGTTTCTCGACATCGGCATGCAGTTGCGCTGGGAAGGCGATCATGCGATCGAAGACATGGTGAATGAAGGTGTGCGCCAGGCGTATCTATGCGCCGACAACCCGCTGCGCGCATCGGTTGTGCGCGATCCCTTGTTTTCGCGCGCGAACACGCAAGATAATGCGCCGGCCGTAGTGCATATGCGCATGGTGCCGGGCGCGACGCTGCGTTGCCGCGTGATGGCCAAGGGCGGCGGGGCGGAAAACAAGGCGAAATTTACTACCCTCAATCCATCCGACTCCTTTGTCGACTGGGTGCTGAACATGGTGCCTGCAATGGGTGCCGGGTGGTGCCCGCCGGGCATGCTTGGCATCGGCGTCGGCGGTAGTGCGGAAAAGGCCATGCTGCTGGCAAAGCAGTCGCTGCTGGACCCCATCGACATGCATGAATTGCTGGCGCGGGGCCCTATGAGCCGCATCGAAGAAACGCGGATCGAGCTGTATGAAAAAATTAATGCGCTTGGCATCGGCGCGCAAGGTTTGGGCGGACTGACGACGGTATTGGACGTAAAGATTCTCGACTATCCGACCCATGCGGCCAGTCTGCCGGTAGCGCTCATTCCGAACTGCGCGGCAACACGCCGGATCGATTTCATTCTCGACGGGAGCGGCCCGGCACGGCTGGAAATGCCAGACCTGAACGCATGGCCGACACTGCCGCGGAGCGCGAATGCCGATGCCAGCCGGCGCGTTGATCTGAATACCTTGTCCAAGGAAGAAGTCGCGTCCTGGAAACCAGGCCAGACCCTGCTGCTTAACGGCAAGATGCTGACCGGCCGCGATGCGGCGCATAAGCGTATTCAAGACATGCTGGCCAAGGGCGAACCACTGCCCGTCGACTTCACCAACCGCGTG
>NZ_LMHZ01000045.1 GCF_001428545.1 Noviherbaspirillum sp. Root189 | reverse complement strand
ATTAGTATTCATGACGGACTCCTTTTGTTGGTTGATCCCCATGCCCATGCGAACCAGTACGTCTACTTTGGCGCAAAAAGACGGAGGGAGTCCATCCCATCACGTTACAGCTTGGGATTGGTATAAAGAAATAAGGTTTCTCCTTGCACATATTGCCATTCTCCTTTCCTCCTTTTCCCCCTTCTTTTCCTCATCTTGTCCATTAAATAGCAAGACTTTTGCCAAGCTGGCAAGACGCCTTGGCAAGCCTATAACAATGCTCTGAAACATTGTTGTATCAAATCATTTTTCTCATTGACGTCAGGAACCTTTTCTGCCCGGAAATCTCAGAGAAGGCATGCACCGAGTCAACATGACTCAAGGCAACGGAACCTGCAAAAATGAGAATGACAGAACTGACATCAACCAACAGCAAGGCATGGACATCGATGATCGTGACGGTTTGCGCCGCGGCCGCGCTAAGCGCATGCGGTGGAGGCATGCCGGATGAAGATGCCAATTTATTAGGCGCGCCGATACAGGCACATCGCAGCCAGAAACTGACCGGGACGGCGAGTGATTTCAATCCTGGGATCTGGGATCAGCATCACTGGGATGAGTGTGATTGCGGACGTAATGCCACACCCTCGAACGCACCCTGGACAGGCGGGCGTTAAGGATTAGCTGTACTGCATCAATGAAATCCGCTCTCGCTTTAGCGGCTACCCTGCAGGGCGTCACGCTCCCTGATTGTTTTCTTCAGCATTGCCTCGGCCTCGGCCACTTCCTGCTCCAGCGTTAACTGCCGCGCCTTGTACTGGTCATTCAGTCGCGAACCGCCATTGGCATTGCCGGTGCGCTCGCCAGGCAGGGGTTCGACGCCGTTCTGCTGCTTCTTCCTTGCATCTTCGAGAAGCATCTCCGCCTTCATTACATGTGCATTTGCTTCATCGATGCTCTTGCGCGTCGATACTGAAGCAACCGGCGGAAGCCTGGACACCGGCGTCGATTCCACACGCGGCGGAACCACAGGACGTTTTCCTGTCTCCGACTTCCAGGTGTTCATGTTTGCGGGATCAGGAACAATCGTCTCATCGATCCTTGCGCCTTTGATGTGCTTGTCGGAATAAACAATCTTCCCGTTCGGCATAACCTGCCGGTACACCTTGGATGCAGGCTTGCCAATGCTTGCTGGCGCCGCCAGTTGTAGTTCTTCGGCAGAATGGGAGACCAGCGGCATCAATGCCAGCAGAAGTATGGCAACGCATGGTGAAAACAGTGATGTCATGACGGCACTCCTTTCTTGCATACATTAGCAAATTCAAATCAACGCTTGATGATAATCAGCAAAGAGCTTGTGGAGCATGGCGTCAGGACATCCTCTTTTCTCTGAAACTCCGTTTGATTGAGCAATTGCAACGCCCGCATGAAGCAAGGCGACATACTTTGCTGTAACCCATTCAGCATCTGGCATTACGGAAGGAAACAGGCGGTGAGGTATCAATGGATTAGCGGCAATCAGTTTTCCTTGCTCGAAAACGGTGAGGAATTCTATCCGCGCATTTTCGAGACGATCGCTGCTGCCCGGAACGAGGTGTTGATCGAGACCTTTATCCTGTATGAAGACAAGGTGGGAAAGCGCCTGCATGAAGTACTCATGGCAGCGGCGCGTCGCGGTGTGCAGATCGACCTCACGGTCGATGCATTTGGATCGCCAGATCTGTCCGACGAATTCATTTCGTCACTCACGGGCGCGGGTGTACGTTTGCATGTTTTCGACCCGGCCCCGCGCCTGTTTCGCCGGGTAAATTACTTCCGCCGTATGCATCGCAAACTTGTGGTCATCGATGGCATGCGCGCTTTTATCGGCGGCATCAATTATTCGGCCGATCATCTTGCCGACTATGGACCGGAGGCGAAGCAGGATTATGCGGTAGAAGCGGAAGGGCCCATCGTGACGGAAATCCATCGGTTCATGCATCAGGCAATTCGCGACGGCTTGCCGCGCAGTCACTGGTTTCAGCGCCGCCATGCCGTGCCGAAAATCCCGACGCCGCCCCGCGCCGGCAATGCCGACGCCCTGTTTGTCTGGCGCGACAACGGGCAACACACCAATGACATCGAACGTCAGTACCGTGTCGCGATACGGCTTGCTCGCAAGCGCATCGTGATCGCCAATGCCTATTTTTTTCCGGGCTATACCTTCCTGCGTGATATGCGCAAGGCCGCCCGACGTGGCGTGGAAGTATGCCTGATCCTGCAGGGCAAACCGGATATGGCCATTGTCCAGACTGCCGCTGCCATGCTTTATCACTACCTGCTTCGTGGTGGAGTCAAGATTTTCGAGTATTGCGACCGACCCCTGCATGGCAAGGTTGCCGTGGTTGACGACGAGTGGGCGACGGTCGGGTCCAGCAATCTGGACCCGCTCAGCCTTTCGCTTAACCTGGAGGCGAATGTCCTGATCCGTGATCGCGATTTCAACCGTCAGTTGAGCGATAAGTTGCAACATCTGATGAACCACAGTTGCAAGCGCATCGAGACACAGGACTTGACCGAGTCCACCGCCTGGCGGCAGGTCAGAAGCTTTTTTCTGTTCCATGTGCTGAGACGCTACCCGTCGTGGGCCGGATACCTGCCGGCGCATGCGCCCAGACTCGCGTCCTTGCCGGAGGCTGCCATCGAACCCGACGGCGCGGACCGCCTCGACGACAAGGCCATACAATGAGCGACGCCTCGCGAACCACGCGGGATGAAAAGCATGGGCTGACATCAAAACCGTGGTGGCCATGGCTGAAGCGGGGTGGCTCGCTGGTGTTCTTCATCCTGGTTGCCTACCTGCTTTTTACGCAGGCACGCACCGTCGAATGGGGCGAAGTCATCGACACGGTGCAACGCCGACCCTTGCAGGATATTTTCATTGCCTGCGCATTCGGCGCGGCGAGCTATGCGCTGTACAGCTGCTTTGACCTGATCGGACGTTACACCACCGGTCATGGCCTCGCGGTACCCAAGGTCATGCTGGTCAATTTTGTTTCCTATGCCTTCAACCTCAATCTTGGTTCATTAGTCGGCGGGGTGGCCTTCCGCTATCGGCTGTACTCGCGTTTCGGACTAGAGGCGGCAGTCACCACCCGGGTCGTCATCATGAGCATGCTGACCAACTGGCTCGGCTACGTATTGCTGGCCGGCCTGGTCTATCTGTTCCAGCCGCCGCCGTTGCCGCCTGGCTGGAATCTCGATGCGCTGGGCCTGCGCGTGCTGGGCGGCGTGCTCTGCACCGCTATCTTCGCCTACGTTCTCTGCTGCGCCGTGTCGCGCAAGCGTACCTGGACCATCAAGGGACAGGATTTCACCCTGCCTTCGCTTCGTCTCGCGGCGTTGCAGCTATTGATGTCATCGACGAACTGGTTGTTCATCACGTGTGCAATCTACTTCTTGCTGGGACAAAAGCTTGCTTTTCTGACGGTATTGAGTGTCATGCTATTGGCGGCGATTGCCGGCGTCATTACCCATGTGCCGGCAGGGCTCGGGGTGCTCGAAACCGTATTTGTTGCCATCCTGTCGGAGCAGGTGCCGAAGAGCGAATTGCTCGCTGCGCTGATTGCCTATCGCGCGATTTATTACCTGATGCCGCTTGCGGTGGCGACGGTGGCTTATCTTGCGATGGAAGCGCGCGCACGGCAATCGTCGGCCGCTGACACCTGACTGTGCTTCAACCCTGACTAGAATTCCTAGCCAAAATGGCATGCTCCTTGCTGTACATGGGGATTCACTGATATATCCCATGGAGGAAACATGAAGACCTCGACATCGATGTTGCTGGCTGCATTGCTGGCAGCTTCACAATTGGCGTGGGCGCAAACCTCAACGCCAAGTTCTCCCGGCGTGAGTTCGAGAACGATGGGCAGCAGCAGTTCGGTAGAGCCCAATACCCAAGCAGGTTCCGGTTCCAGCGGCTCAACGACAGGGGCCGGTGGCCCCGGCACATCAGCCGCCGGCAGCAGTGATTGCGCTCCAGGTACAACCAGCGGCGTCACCAGCAGCGATGCCAAAGCCAACGGTCGCAACAGCAGTACCGGTGGCACAGGCGGCGCCGGAACGACTTCATCGGCCGGCAACACCAATTGTGCATCAGCGACATCGGGAGGAACGTCCGGAGCACGCGGCACCGGCGCGTCAGGACTGAGTACCGGGACCAGCCCGACCACACAGGGGGTGGGCACCATGGGCAGCGGCTCCAGCGGATCACCGACGGGCCCTGGCGTCAGCGGTCCGACAAACGGCATCGGACGCTAGTCCGGGCTACATCATGCGGGCGGAAACGCCCGCAACTTCAGCGTGCAAGTGTGTGCAATCGGACTCGCCGCGCGAGGTCTCACCACTCACCAGCGCGTCTTGCCATAGCTGGATGCGTCAAAAGCGCCGGAAGTGCCAGAGGTGTGCTGGCGGCGTTTCTTCATTTGCCACAGCGCCATGAGCGCCAGACCGGATCCCAGCATCACCGCGCCTGTTGTGCGGGGATGGGTGGCGGCACTGGTATAAACACTGGTCTCACGCGCCGTCCCGCCGACACCTCCACGTTCCAGCAGATCGGTCTTGTGGGTATAGAGATTATTGTTGTCGCGGTGATCGGCCTGCTTGTCGGACTTCATCAGCTTGTACATGAAACGCTGCATGCCCTTGTCCAGCAAGCGCGGAATGTAATGAGCGCCGGCACCCATCAGGCGGGCACGGCTTCCGACGTACATGTCCCTGACAGAATGTTCCGCTGCATACAACAGTGCATCAGCGGCAATCTCGGGTGCATAGATGGGAGGAGGAAGCTTGGGCTCGACTTCCAGGTAATTTTTTGCATGGGTGACCAGCATGGTATCGATGGAAGCCGGCTTGATCAACGTCACCGATACAGGCGCGCCTTCCTCTTCCAGTTCGACGCGCAGGGAATCCGTAAAGCCTTTTACCGCATGCTTGGATGCCGAATAAATTCCCTGCAGCGGCACCGCGCGATCGGACGTTTCGCTCCCCATATTGATCAGCGCGCCACCGCGGGTCTTGAGATGTTTTACAGCGACCAGCGATCCATTGACGACGCCCCAGAAATTAATGTCGAACAGGCGGCGCATGTCGCCCATCGATACCTCTTCATTCTTGCCGAAAATACCCACCCCGGCTACGTTCATCCAGGTATCGAAACCGCCAAAGCGTTCAATCGCCATGCTGGCGACACGTTGCATGTCGGCTTCGTTGGCAACATCGGCCGCTACGTAGATCGCTTCCGCGCCTTGCATATTGATATCGTCCGAAATCTGCTTGAGTGCATTTTCATTTCGCGCTACCAGCACCAGTCTGGCGCGCTGCCTTGCCGCCTTGCGTGCCGTTGCCAGTCCGATACCGCTGCTGGCGCCAGTGATAACGATTACCTGCTCCGATAATTTCTTGAGTTGCATGGCCATAATGATCTCCCGTGAAAAGCGGTGACAGGCGCGAAAAGCATGCCAGTGCTGCTGTGCCACGGAAAGCCGCTGGATACGCTTGCAGCGTCGTCGCTGCGCGTGCCCACGGATAAACCGGATGGCAAGATCGGCATGAAGTTATTACGCGGTCATGCGCGTTTTCTACAAGTGGCGCAGCGGAGGTGAGTGCGTTCATCTGCCGGCGACCGGTGCCACGGAATTTTGCCTTCGCGATCAGACTGAGATGACACTGGAATTGCCGATAATGGAAATACTGTACTGTTTAACCGTAAGGCCGCCTGCTGTTATCGATCTCTACTTCCGCGGCGCTGAGATAACCTTCAGTCGGATTAATATGTTGGCGTGATGGCATCGCGCCGACTTGCCCGACCAGTTCCGGTGCGATTCTTTGCATCAGGTCTTCCGGTATTGATTCGGCACACGCCTTTGCCGCCGGGAATAGTGGCGCGGCGGATGCTTGCATGCCCGACGCGACATCCTGGACAAGCGGTTCAAAATGTTTTCGCGCAAGGTCCATCAGCATGGATCGCATGCGTGCGGAAAATGGATTCGACTCTGCGGCTTCGGCAAGACTGGCGTGGTCGATCACCGGAATTTCTGCCGCTCCCGATCCGGCACTGGAAAGATGGAAGGGATTGAATCCGGCCTGTAACAGATAGCTCAAAAACCGTTCATGGAATTCGTTGTGGCGCATGCCGTCGAGTGCCAGTGCTTGAAAGGAAGGCCCCGCGCCTTCGTTATAGGCATGAGCGCCGCGTTGGGCGAGTTCTTGCAAGACGCGCCAATCGAAATTTTCCCGATCGCTTTCCCACTGTTCCTGCAAATCCATGAAGTCGCCTACCAGGCGATTAATGCCGTCAGGACTATGCGCGCTCATAGTGCCTCCAAAACACGGTTTGGTGTCCATTCCGGGAAAACGTTCAACTCGGTCTTCCCCCGATGAATGCATGACCTGGCGTTCATTGCGCCGAATACGATCCGTGCCAGCACACAGCGATGCGATAGCGCAAGTCGGGCATCGGAGTCATCCACGAACCGCGGAAAGCCTCATCATCAAAGGGCGGAAAAAAGCACCAGGCGACAGCGTTTTTTTGGCGAATGCCTGCATGCTTTCCAGCGTCACATTGCGCTTTACGTCCTGTTCGTCATACTGAACTTCACGCCTGGTTTATCCAACTTGTCCATCTTCAGGAGAAATAAATGAAAATTCTTCTCTTCATCATTCCCGCGCTTGCGCTATCGAGCTCATTTGCCATCGCGCAAATCCCACCAACCACCCCGACCACACCGACCACCCCTACAACGCCGACCACACCGAGCACACAGGAGCTGTTTATTCCACTGTTCGGAAGTACCGGCAGCAACTCTTCCGCCGGGGGAACCGCAAATGCATCCACATGGTTTATTGATGTGACGAACCGTCAGGTTGTGTTCTGTTCACAAACGGCGAATGGCACAGGTGCCACTGCAGGTACGCCACCCTTCACTTGTACGACACAGCCGATACCGGCTGCAACCACCACGCCGGGAACAACCCCAGGCACAACACCAGCCGCTCCTGCAGCAGGCGCACCGCCATTTGGTACACCAGGTACACCAGCGACCGGCACAGGCGGCACATCATAAGCGGGCAGACCGGGTTCAACCCGAAACACAGCAAGCGACACCGTGACAGAAGCCTTCCGCCAGGCGTACGATTTTTGCTGGCCTGTACCTGTGTCGCTCCTGCTGAATGCTGCTAATTCATGGTGCTAATACTGCAGTAACAGTATCCCTGAAAGTAATCACCACAACGTCGGCCCACAGCGCGGTGTCCGTGCTGTGGGCGTTGTTTGTCATCATGAGGTAACAATGAAACTGGTGACCTGGAATATTCAGTGGGGGCGTGGAGCGGATGGGCGTGTCGATCTCGACCGTATCGTTGCGCATGCGCAGCGATTCGCAGACTTCGATGTACTGTGCCTGCAGGAAGTCTCTGCCGGGTTTTCCGAACTTCCCGGCAATGATGACAGCGATCAGTTCGAGGGCATCGCGCAACGTCTGCCCGGCTATCAGGCGATCGATGGTATCGCCGTCGATCTGCCGCATCCTGAGCGTGGGCGTAAGCGCTTCGGTAACATGATCCTGTCACGCTTGCCGGTTGGTCCGGTGTATCGCCATTTGCTGACATGGCCGGCCGATCCAACAACAAAAACCATGCAGCGCATTGCCCTCGAAGCCAGTATCGAGACGTCTGCCGGCGCAGTGCGGGTAATCACGACGCATCTTGAATACTATTCGGCAAAACAGCGGCGGGCTCAGGTGGAGCAGTTGCGCGCATTGCAGCAGGATGCCGTCAGTCATGCCGATCATCCCGGCGTCGGCAAACCAGCAGACGGCCCTTTTTTTCATCCTGAGCGCGGCAAGCCCGCGATCCTGGCTGGTGATTTCAACTGCAGGCCGGATTCGGACGAACACGCACGCCTGCTGATGCCCTTTGACGATGCAACACCGGCTTTTCACGATGCGTGGCAAGTCCTTCGCCCCGGACAATTGCATCCGGCAACGGTTGGCCTTTATGACAAAGCACAGTGGCCCGACTCTCCCTTCACCTGCGACTTTATTTTTGTCAGCGAAGATCTCACGGCGCGCTCGCGAGACATCCGTATCGATCAGGAAACCGATGCATCGGATCATCAACCTGTCATGCTCTGCCTTGACTGAGTTGCCTTGCAGAACGACACGGGCCATTGCTGACATTCAATATGTTGCCGCTTCCTTGAGAAAATGTAACGACTCTTTTAAGGAACTTTGTATCTTGTACGAAAATGATCTACCTTAGACTGCAGGAACATGGGAGACGTACATCTCGTGCCGTTATTCCTGGTAATGCAAAGGACCAGACAAATGAAAAGGGTTATGAAGTGGGTGTTGATCGCGCTGTTGCTGGGTGCCGCGACATTCGCCATCCTGTTATGGCAGCAAGGTCCAACATTCAAGGGGCCGCCCACCGGGCCGGCCGATGTCCCGCCACCGCCCGTGGCCGCTACTGAGCCGGGAATCCATTATCCGCTGCCTGAAGCGAAAACCGAGCCGTTGCCGACGCTGGAGAAAAGCGATGTGCCGCTGCTGTCGGCCTTGGGCGACCTGATCGGCAATGCGGCGGTCAAGCAATTTATCCAGCCACAGGAAATCGTCAGGCGCATCGTAGTCACGGTCGACAATATTCCGCGTAGCGTCATATCGGCCCAACTGATGCCGACAACACCGGTGCCAGGCAAATTCCGCACGACGGGCAAGGGCGACAATCTCACCATGTCCGCACTCAATACCGAGCGCTATACGTCCTTTGTGCGATTGCTGGAGAGGGTGGATTCGAAGAAGCTGACGAACCTGTATATTCACTACTATCCCTTGTTCCAGCAAGCCTATCGTGACCTTGGTTATCCCAAGGGTTATTTTAACGACAGGCTGGTCACCGTCATCGACCATATGCTCCAGGCGCCGCAAAGCGATGGACCGATCGTGCTGGAGCAGCCGCATGTCTTTTACAAATTCGCCGATCCCGAACTGGAGTCCTTGTCGGCGGGTCACAAGCTGATGCTACGGGTCGGGAATGACAACGCGGCGAGGATCAAGAAGAAGCTGCGTGAAATCCGCGGGGAGCTGGTGAAGGCCAGCGAGGCGACGCAGACAAAGTCGAAGTAAGACAGGGCGCCTTCACTGGCTTGGTTAGCCAGGTAGTGATGTAGTGATGGGGCATCCGTTGAGAGAACCGACTCTAAGCGTTAAACGTTTTTAGGGGCGGTCTTGGAATCGATATCGGCCAGCGATTCCTGTCCGCGCTGCGTGATGTCGAAGCCATCGCCCGATGCCCGTGGAACGATATGGCCCTTCTTGCTGAGGAACGTTGCAACGCCGGTGTCCAGTTTGGTAAGAGGGTCGTTAGCGACAGCACGCAGCCCATCGATACAACGCTTGATGAACAGAGTAGTCTCACCTTTTTCCGTCAGGATCAGCTGTCCGCCTTTTTCATGCGTTGCGTACTTCAGGCCGACCAGCCGCTTGGTATTTCGCGCAACGCAAGCATTGGGACGCTCGCCACGTTTCAGCTTGGTGATCTGGAAAAGCGCGTCGTATTCGTCTTTGGTGAGGCTGTCGTCCACTTGTTATCCTTTGTCTGGTATGGCCATTTAATCCGCGAGCATGGTACGCGCCTATGCTTGGAGTAACAAGCGCATTCATTAATAGAAAGAAGAATGAACGGTTGAGGCCAAAACTCGGTGTTATTTAGATTGCAACATTACAGATTTTGCATAAAATGCAACTTCTTAAACTTTGTATCTAACGACATGCAGCAAAATCCAGACTTCAGCTTAGTCCTTTCGCCAATTCAAATGGCAGCTTTGCTACAGGGGGAAAGCATTGATCCCGTAAGTGTCCATTCGAACCGTTTATGGGGAGGCGTGGGTATTATCGGCGGAGCTATCGAGCTCATTGGAGCGGGCGCCCTATTGCTTGCACCTGATCCCACCATGACAACTAAAATTGGCGGGGCGTTGTTGGCGGCTCATGGACTGGATACCTTGTCGACTAACGCTAACCAAGCGTGGAACGGACGCCTGGCCCAGTCCTTCACGTCAAAAGCCGCTTCCAGTGCAGCAAGAAGTTTAGGTGTCGATGCCGGAACAGCTCGCACTATAGGGACCTCGGTGGACATAGCAGTGCCTGTTGTTGTCGGTGGTTTGCTAGGAGCCCTTCGCGTTGTATCTATTCGTGCAGGAACAATCAATTTGCTGGCAGAAGAGGCGGCTGGTGGACATGCCATTGCACGTCATGTTGGAAAGAGTGAAGCCTGGCTTCGTTCGCGCCTTGCGGCAGAAGCACACATACCGGCGGCCACGTCCTTTAAAAGTATTAAAGAGGCAACGGCTGTCATTTCCAAAGCGGTTAAGGTAAATTCAGCAGCAATCAAGAGTGCGATGCACTCTGCCAATGTTGGTCAAAGCTATGCTTTTCAGTACAACGCAGGCAAAGTTATCGGTTATGGCGTGACGCGGAAAGCTAATGTTTTACAAGACATGACTAAAATCCGTATCGTTTTAAAGAAGATCAGTCATGGTGGTAAAGTTTATTTTTTACTGACTGCTTTCCCGATTCCCTAAAAGACCACAATGCATAGCTATCTCGAATCCTTTCCTTACCTTGAGCAACTTTTAGGTGGATGGTTTCATCAAGACTTTGACCTCGCAGGCGGAACCATTGAAGCAATCATGGAGAACTATAGAAGCACGGCTCATCCGCATGATGTGATGGGTGTGAAGGCAGACATCCAACGTTTCATTCATAACGCGGAGGCGAATAAAGCTGACCTTGAAAAAGCATTCGTGAAGCAATTTAATCCCGATATATTGCCCGCGGCATGGGGAATGTCGACCAAAAACTGGTTGTTGTATCTGAATGAACTACTTTGACATTTATTGGCTTGAAGTTCAATTGCAAGAAAAGTGACGTGATTCTCTCTCCGACTTTCATAAAGGCCAATTGTCGAGAGAGAATCAATCACTAATTCCTCCGGAAGAAAAGGGCGATGACTACTTGCCCCACGAATCCTTCAACGTCACCACCCGGTTAAACACCGGTCTTCCAGGTTGCGAATCCACGCGATCGGCAACGAAATAACCGTGCCGTTCGAACTGGAATTTTTCGTCCGGTTGCGCGGCTTTCATGCCTTGCTCCAGATAAGCGGTAATCACTTCCTTTGCGTTCGGGTTCAACACCGCCTTGAAATCCTTGCCGCCGGCGTCCGGATGCGGATCGGTGAACAGTCGGTCGTACAGGCGTACTTCAGCTTCCAGTGCATGCGTCGCGCTGACCCAGTGGATATTGCCCTTGACCTTGTAGTTGTTGGAGCCTTCGGTACCGCTCTTGCTGTCGGCAAAATAATTGCAATGTACGGCGATGACCTTGCCATCGGCATCCTTGTCGCAACCGGTGCATTCAACAACGTAACCATAGCGCAGGCGGACCTTGTTGCCCGGGAAGAGGCGGAAGTAACCCTTGCTCGGCACTTCCATGAAGTCTTCCGCTTCGATCCAGAGTTCCTTGGTGATCGGAAAATGACGGTTGCCGCGTTCCGGATGGTGCGGATGCACCGGTGAACTGCATTCGTCGATCAGGTTCTCGGGGAAGTTGTCGATGATGAGCTTGAGCGGGCGCAGTACGGCGGTGGCACGCGGCGCCTTTTCATCGAGGTCGTCACGCAATGCGCCTTCGAGCGTGCTCATGTCGATCCAGCTGTCCGCCTTGGCGACACCGACACGTTCGCAGAACAGGCGAATCGATTCCGGCGTATAGCCGCGACGGCGGATGCCAACGATGGTGGGCATGCGCGGATCGTCCCAGCCGTCGACGATGTTTTCATCGATCAGTTGGCGCAGCTTGCGCTTGCTGGTGATCGCATAGGTCAGGTTGAGGCGAGCGAACTCGGTTTGCGCCGGCAGCGGATGCTTGAAGAAGCCGCCTTCCGCTGCGCGTTCAAGGACCCAGTCATAGAACGGACGATGGTCCTGGAATTCCAGCGTGCAGAAGGAGTGGCTGACGTGTTCGATCGCGTCTTCCAGCGGATGCGCGTAGTCGTACATCGGGTAGATGCACCACTTGTCGCCGGTACGGTGGTGATGCGCATGGCGGATGCGGTAGATCGCCGGATCGCGCATGTTCATGTTGGGCGAGGCCATGTCGATCTTGGCGCGCACGATATGTTCGCCATCCTTGAACTCGCCTGCCTTCATGCGGCGCAACAGGTCCAGCGATTCGGCGGCGGGGCGGTCGCGGAAAGGCGAGTTCTTGCCAGGCTCGCCGAAGTTGCCGCGATTCTTTGCCATGTCGTCGGCGCTCTGGCTGTCGACATAAGCGTGACCGGCGCTGATCAGGTATTCGGCAATTTCATAGAACTTGTCAAAATAGTCGCTGGCGAAATACAAATGCTCGCCAGTGTTGTCTTTCCAGTCGAAGCCCAGCCACTTGACGCTGTCGAGAATGGTGTCGACGTATTCCTGTTCTTCCTTGGTCGGATTGGTATCGTCGAAGCGCATGTGGCAGCGTCCGCCGAAATCGCGTGCAAGGCCGAAGTCGATGCAGATTGCCTTGGCATGGCCGATATGCAGGTAACCGTTCGGTTCAGGCGGGAAACGGGTGACGACAGGGGGTAGCGGGCGGCCGAGCGAGTCGGTGCGGTTGCTGTACTTGCCAGCGGCGTTGTCGGCTTCAATGATGCCACGCAGGAAATTGGAGGCCGGTGCGTTGTCCGCAGCGCCTGCTGGGGCTGGTTTACTGGTGTTCTTGGAGTCGGTGCTCATGTGCTTCGCAAAATGCGTTGAAATGAATGGATTGACGGGCATTTTACCGTAGCAGGGTAAGCTCGGCGCTTCCGGCAGGCTGCATATCGGAAAACTGCTTCAATCCCCGCTGTTCGTTTGTCGCAGGATGACTTCCCATACAATTTTCGGCTTGTCATAGCGGGCGATCGATAATTCCTCAATGGAAATTCTTTCCCATCCATGCGCAAAAAGAAGATCGACGGATTCCCGGTCAAAAAAGCGTTTCGGAAAACCATCCACCAGATAATAATTCCGTCCAACCGGCTCATGTCCGACCGCACCATAATGGACATCCCGCGTCGAGTTCAGCCGGCACAACAGGATACCTCCTGGCGTCAGGGAGCGTCCAATGTCGCGCAGTATCGCCTCGGTTTTGTCCCATGCGAAGTAATGCAGGCACAAACTGGCAATCCCCACATCGAAGCTGCGTTCGGCAAACGGCAGCGGCTCACGCAGGTCATGGCATACCATCAACGCGCCCGGCGCCGCGCGGGCGCAGCGCGCGAGTGCCCTGGGCGAGACGTCGGTGCAGGTAAGACGGACGATATCTTGCTCAACCAGGTAAGCCGAGTCGTCACCTGGGCCGCTGCCAAGCTCTAGCACCGCCGGGATCGGAGCCTGTGCCTTGATGAGGGGAATCCACCTTGCCAGCCAGAGATCCGTTTGCATATCAGTTCCCGAAGATCCCTATGCGCCACGCGGCGCAAACAGGATGATTGCCATGCCGCTCAGCGATACCAGCACGCCGACGACGTCAAAGGCCGTGGGGCGCATGCCGTCAACCAGCCATAGCCATGCGAGCGCGACCGTAATGTACACCCCGCCATACGCGGCATAGGTACGGCCGGCGGCGTCAGGATGCAGTGTAAGCAGCCAGGCGAACACTGCAAGGCTCAATGCGGCCGGAATCAGCAGCCAGGTGCTTGCGCCTTTCTTCAGCCAAAGATAGGGCAGGTAGCAACCAAGAATTTCAGCGATCGCGGTCAGGACGAACAGTAACAGGGTTTTTGCGGCAAACATGGGTTTTATCGGTAGAGACTGGGGAGACTGAGCAGTCGCTTGTATCAGAAAACGCGACCCGGGGTAGCGGGAAGAGCATCCTGGCTCGGGATCATGCATTTAGTCTTCCGCGCGCAGGAAGTTGCGCTACATTACCTGCGCATCATAACCCGGAGCGTTCGATGAAAATAAAACGTGAAGTTTTGCAGGCGGCGGCCGACGCCGGTGTGCTTAATCCCCTTGAAATTGATGGCTTGCTGGCTTTCCTGGGCCGATACGAGGGTTTGCCGGGACAGGGGTCTTCACCGCGATTTTCCGGCACGCATGTCCTGTACTACCTTGGCGGCATGCTGGCGATCGGCGCGGCGTCGCTGTTCGCGACCCTGGCGGTCGAAGCGGCCGGGATGCCTGCGTTGCTCATCCTGTCGCTGCTCTACGCGGCGGTGGCCGTGGCGATTGCGGCGATACTGGAAAAGCGTGGCCACGGTATTCCGGCCGGTATCTTTGCAACCCTTGCGGTGGCCCTGGTGCCGCTGGCCGTGTTTGCGCTCCAGCATGTCCTCGGCCTCTGGGTCGATGGCGCGCATGCCGAGCACTATCGTGACTATCATCGCTATATCGACTGGCGCTGGTTAATCATGGAACTGGCTACCCTGGCTGCCGGCGCCGCGTTGCTGTGGCGCTTTCGTTATCCTTTTCTGATGATGCCGATTGCGGTCACCCTGTGGTACATGGGCATGGACATCATCCCGGCACTCCTTGCACAAGCCGGGGGCGAAAACGACTGGTTCAGCGGTGCCACATGGGAATTGCGCAAACAGATATCGCTTGCCTTTGGCATGCTCATGCTGCTGCTGGCGTTCTTTGTTGATGTACGTTCCCGGCACGACAAGGACTACGCGTACTGGCTTTACCTGTTCGGCTTGCTGAGCTTCTGGGGCGCATTGTCGATGATGGGGACCGGCAAACTGCCCGGTAAACTGGTTTATCTGTGTATCAACTTCGGCATGGTCTTTGTCGGCGCCTTGCTGGGGCGACGCGTATTCGCCGTGTTCGGCGGCATCGGCATCGCGATGGTGCTGGGCGACCTGTCATGGAACCTGTTCAAGAACAGTATTGCGTTTGTGCTTGTGCTGACGGTGCTCGGTTTTGCGCTGATCGGTGTCGGCGTGTGGTGGAGCAAGCATGAAGCGCGCATCTCGTCGCGCCTGCGTGAATTCCTGCCGGAGAATGTGCGTGAGCTCATCGACAATCGCCGGGGATGAATCATGCAGCGGTGCATCCTGGAAAGTCGGCGCACCGTCATACGCCATCTATTTTTAACTGTTGGTTACTCTGGTTTGATGGTGCGTAAATCAGGCGTCGATGTCGGCTAAGCGCTTGATGTATATCTATCCGATGTGTTTTGAAAGTCGCTTAAATACATCATGTAAATCTATCGACGATGTGCAGGCCCGACGTTTCATTACATCGAACTCCTCCGCTTTCACTACCTTTGCCGCTTTTAAATTAACGAGGTTTTTCCTCGTCAGGACCGTCAAAATCATCAGGGCCAGCAGTCAGTTAGCCAGCCTCCTGACGATGGTCAGGCAAACCACAGGACAGTGGAGACCGACGGCACCAAGCCGCTCTCGATAAACGTCGGAATATCAAAGGAGCGAGAATGACTATCCAACGCGAGGACTTGGTAGCCGCCGCTGCCGTGGGCTTGCTGCCATATAGGCAGATCGATCCGCTGCTGGTTTTCCTGCTTCAGCGTGACGTGATCAAGAAGCGTCTCGAACTTGGCGCACCTCTGAATCCGCGACAGCCCGGCAGCCTCGCCACGACGCTATCGTGGATCGCGATTGCACTGGGTCTGGTCACGGCTGCGATGTTTGCCGTCCTGTTTACTGGTCGCGCGGTGCAGACAATGGGAGTGGGTGCATTGTTTTTCATCACTTTGTTTTATGCGCTTGGCGGCCTTGGCGTATCGAACTGGTTCAAGCGCCATGGGCTTGGCGGCCGTGCGCGGGCATCGCTCGCCGTTCTGTTGACCGCTGCGCCGCTTGCCGTGTTCGCGCTACAGCAGGTGTAAAGATATCGACCGTGTCCGGTTGCGTTTCATTGTAAGGATCGCGCCGCTTGCCGGATTACATTTGTTTAAACAAATGCGCATAAACACGGCTGACCGTCAGCATTTGTTCGCGATTCTTCAGTTTGAGTAACAGCTTGCCAGTCTCGTCACGCAGCGCGGCCTGGATGCAATGCACGTTCACTACCGTTCCGCGATGTATCTGCCAGAAGCGCGATGGATCGAGCTGCGGCAACAATTCCTTCAGGCTGGTGCGGATCAGTGATTCGCTTTCGGCGGTGACGACGTTGACATATTTGTCGGTCGCCTCGAAATACTGAACTTCGTCAACCGGAATCAGCCGGATCTGGTTGCCGACAGCGGCCCGGATCATGGTCAGGCGTTCGCCAGCACCCGCTACACCTGGCATGCCCGGCACCAGCGAGCGAAGCTGGCCAACGATGCGTTCCAGTTCGGCACCGCGTTCGACATCGTGCTGCAGGCGCGGCTTGAGCCGCTCGACCGTCTTGCCGAGGCGGCCGTCGCTGATTGGCTTGAGGACGTAGTCTGCCGCCGCATACTCGAAGGCCTGCAACGCATATTCATCGTAAGCGGTGACAAACACGACCAGGGGAAAATGGGGGCCTTCGGGCCAGTCTTCGGCAAGTTCCTGAGCGGCTTCGAGTCCGGTTTTGCCCGGCATTTTAATGTCCAGGAAGAGCACATCAGGACGTTGCGCCAGCGCTTCCTGCACCGCGCTTGCGCCGTTGTCGACGACACCGCATACCTGCAGCTCGGGCCACAAGCGCTGCAGTGTCTGCTGCAGGGTATAGGCGAGAATCGGTTCGTCTTCCGCAATCAGTGCGCGTGGGTGGTTCATACGGGTATCCTCAATGCGGCAATCACGCCTTCCGGCGTATTGGGACCAAGTGCAAACTGCGCCGCGTCGCCGTACAGGGCGCGCAAACGCTCACGAATATTCTCGACGCCAAGATGGGTACTGAGCTTGTTTTCCGGAGATGCGCCAAGTCCGAGGCCATTATCGATTACCTCCAGGTGCAGCATGTCCTTGTGGCGTGCCGCCTGCACCGTGACTTGGCCGCCGCCGACCTTTGGTTCGATGCCATGCCTGATGGCGTTTTCTACCAGCGGCTGCAACAGCATCGGCGGGATGCGGATTTGCTGGAGTTCATCCGGCAAATCAAGCCGGTATGACAGGCGCGCACCCATGCGTACTTTCATCAGCCCGAGATAGGCTTCCATGAGTGAAAACTCGTGTGCCAATGTGGTCTTGTCCGAGCGCGACGATGCCAGCGTCGCGCGCAGGTACTGGATCAGCTGATCGAGCATGTGCTGCGCCCTGGGCGGATCAATGGCGATCAGCCCCTGCAGGTTGGCCAGCGTGTTGAACATCATGTGCGGTTCGATCTGTGCCTGCAGCATCTGCAGTTGCGCCTGCAATGCCTGTTTTTCGATGGCCGACGCGCGCGCTTTTTCATTGGCCGCCTCGGCCTTGAAGTGTTCCATCACACTACGGCTATAGAAGAACCAGGTGATGCTGCCGCAAACCACCGCAAACAGCACGAGGAAACCTACCAGGTTGTTGGAGCGGACCGCCTGGAAGCTTTCCCTGGGAATGTCGAGCAGCCAGCTCGCAATGCTGTTGCCGCCATACTGCGATACGGGCAATGCGACAAGAAACATCAACAGGAAGGGCAGACGCGTTGGCTTGTCGAGTCCCCAGATAAGCAGTCTGCCGCCGTCGAGTATGGTCACCATCAGCGTGCCGATGCACATCGAGATGACAAAGTTGATGTAGAAGGTGCTTGGTATCCGCATCACATAGGTAATCATCAGGGCGATCGCCGTGTTGAATACACTGGTGATCGCCACATCGATGACAAAGCGACGCAGGCGTGGATAAGTGGCAAGAACCGGAAGTGCGGAGGTATTCATCAATGCGAAGCGTGATTTTTTTTCAGTTCCTGTTCGATCATCCGGTTCTTCCATGTCATTCCCGGGCCGTGCAGGTAGGTCGCCAACCCATGGAATAGTAACCCGATTCCCCAGCCAAACAGCGGCCATACCGCCCAGACCTTGTTTGGCGTGACCAGGACATTCGTCAGGATAAGCCCGGCATTCACCAGCACAAAGACGGAAAGATGGATGGCAAAGCCGATCTTGCGTTCGACATGGCGCTTTGCTGCGCGGTAGGCGTCATTGGTTTCCATGATGGATCTCCTTTGTAAATCGTTGAAAGGGCGATGGCTTTTCAATTCCGGGGCGAATCAGATCAAGCCGACCGACTGCCACACGAGGTGGCCGAGCAGACGTTGCGGCAACAGCGTAAAAGTACCGGCAACAACCAGGCTGATGTAAAGGGAACGCATGCCGCGCTGATGGGCGTGGATGTTTCCTTTCGCCACGGCATAGATGGAACCGGCAAGTCCCGCAATCGTGATGAGGGAAAGCAGGTGAATCCAGGAATAATGTCCATGGGTCCGGATGCCGAAGGAAGACAATACGGCGATCAGCATCAGGATTACCCAGCCGCGACCAAGCAGGCGGTGCAGGGGCGTACCCTTTTTCGACAGCAGGGCCGCGCCACCGACGGCGATGGCTGACGTTGCCGCCAGAACATGGGTGAGGATGAGGGGGGTGAAGGCCATGATGCGCTCCCGGTAATGCGTGTCGATGGAGCCATTCTGGACATGGACGGCAGGCTTTTACAGCGCAATGCGACGAACTGCCGTAGTCCGTCGTAAACCTTGCGATTTCAGGAGCGAAGCGCAGGGCGGGGAATGGGAAAAGCCGGTTAAAAGCCCACCGCCTGGCCATCGCGCCGGCTGTCGCTGGCTGCGATGTAACCGTCAGCGGTTTTCCAGATGAACTGGCCGGAGCCGAAATCATGGTTGCTGTCGGTGCGGGTATTGACCTTGTGGCCGCGTGCCGCCAGCTCGGCCACGATGTCCGGCGGCATCGTGGTTTCGATATCGACCTCAAGGCCGCTGTTGACCTTCCAGCGCGGCGCATCGCATGCAGCTTGCGGCTGTTGTCCGTAAGTCAACATACGCACCAGGGTTTGCACATGACCTTGAGGTTGCATGTTGGCGCCCATCACGCCAAAGCTCATCTGCGCCTTGCCGTCCCGCGTCAGGAAACCCGGGATGATCGTATGAAACGGTTGCTTGCCCGGCGCTACGCAATTTGGGTGGCGGGCATCGAGTGAAAATCCGCGGCCGCGATTGTGCAGGCTGATCCCGGTTCCCGGCACCACGACGCCGGAACCGAAGCCATGGAAATTGGACTGGATGAAACTGACCATCATCCCGCTTTCGTCGGCGGCACTGAGATAGACGGTGCCTCCTTGGGGTGGCCGCCCGTGCTCCGGCGTTCCCGCGCGATGCAGGTCGATGCGTCTGGCACGGTCGGCCAGATAATGATCGTCAAGCAGGTGGGCGGCGGTAACCTCCGTCATTGCACGGTGGTCCGCAACCCAGCGGTAGGTATCGGCAAACGCCAGCTTGATCGCTTCAATCTGGCAATGATGGAAATCCGCGGAATCCAGTGCAAAGCGTCCGATATCCAGTTGCTCGATCAGACCGAGCGCGATCAGAGCGGTAATTCCCTGGCCATTGGGAGGAATTTCATGGACGGTGTAGCCGCCATAGTCGCGGGTGATCGGTGTGACCCATGAGGGATCAAAAGCGGCCAGATCATCGATGCCGAGCGCGGCATCATGCTGTTTCGCATGCGATGCCATGGCTTCCGCCAGTTCGCCGCGATAAAACGCTTCGCCATGGGTTTCGGCGATGCGGATCAGGGTATGCGCCGCTTCGGCAAAGACAAAGTTCTCACCAACATGCGGTGCCCGGCCGTGCGGCATGAAAGCGCGGGCAAACCCGGGTTGATCCTTCAAGTGAGGGATTGCGCGTTCCCATTTCGACTGCACGACAGGGGCAACCAGATGACCGCGCTGGGCAATGTCGATCGCCGTTTCAAACAACTGTGTAAAAGGCAGCTTGCCGAAGCGTTCGGACAATGCCACCCAGCCGGCAACCATGCCGGGCACCGTGACGGTGTCCCAGCCATGGGAGGGAATACGCCCGTCATGCCGTTGCCTGAAATACTCGGTGGTCCAGGCTTGCGGCGCCGGTCCGGACGCATTCAGTCCATGCAGTTCATGGCCATCCCACAGGATCGCAAACGCATCGCCGCCGAGGCCGCAGGATACGGGTTCGACAATGGTCAGCGTGGCGGCCGCGGCAATTGCTGCATCGACCGCATTGCCGCCGGCATGCAACATGCGCAAGCCCGCCTGCGCCGCCAGTGGATGGGAAGTGGCGACGACATTCCGGGCGAGCAGCGGACTGCGGGTCGTCGGATAAGGGTTGCTCCAGTTAAAGTCGTCCATGCCTGCTCCCGGTTTTTAAAATTTGTTGGAATTTTGCGTGGAATTCTGGCGATGCAGCAATCAGCTCAATTCATGAGCATCAAACGATGCCCTTCTTGCGCAATTCTTCCACCTGTTCCGCGCTGCGGCCGAGCACGTCGCGCAACACCTCGTCGGTATGCTGTCCCAGCAGGGGCGGCGGCATGTCGTAGCGCGGCGGCGTGGCAGACATTTTCATCGGGCTGCCGACAAGTTTAACTTGCGCGCCGGTCGGATGCGGCAGATCGACCCGCAGTTCGCGCGCGACCACCTGCGGGTTTTCGAAGACTTCGTCAAGATTGTTGATCGGACCGCAGGGCACACCCGCGGATTCGAGGGCGTCAATCCATTCCTGCTTGGTCTTGGTCTTGACCATCTCGGCCAGCAGCGGCACCAGGATATCGCGATGCCGCACGCGCATCGGGTTGGTGGCAAAGCGCTCGTCGGCAAACAGGTCCGGCCTGCCGCCAGCTTCCACGAAGCGACGGTACTGTCCGTCATTGCCGACCGCCACAATGATATGACCGTCCGCAGTAGGAAAGGTCTGGTAGGGGACAATATTGGGATGGGCATTGCCCCAGCGATGTGGCGGATTGCCGCTGGCAAGATAGTTGGTGTTCATGTTGGCCAGCATGGCTACCTGTACGTCGAGCAGCGCCATGTCGATGTACTGGCCTTCGCCGGTCCGGTCACGGTGCGTCAGTGCGGCCATCACCGCGATGGTCGCGTACATGCCGGTCATCAGGTCGGAAATCGCCACGCCGGCCTTTTGCGGACCGCCGCCCGGCTGGTCGTCCCGTTCGCCGGTGATGGACATGAAACCGCCCATGCCCTGGATAATGAAGTCGTAGCCGGCGCGCTGCGCATAGGGACCACTCTGGCCGAAACCGGTAATCGAGCAATAGACCAGGTCCGGTTTTTCCTTCTTCAGGGAGTCGTAGTCCAGCCCATACTTCTTCAGCTGGCCGACCTTGTAATTTTCCAGCACTACATCCGATTGCCGCGCCAGTTCGCGCACGATCTGCTGTCCTTCGGCTGAAGCGATATCGAGCGTCACCGAACGCTTGTTGCGATTGGCCGCGAGGTAATAAGCGGCTTCGCTGGTGTCCTTGCCTTCCGCATCGCGCAGGTAGGGCGGGCCCCAGGAGCGGGTGTCGTCACCGGCGCCGGGGCGTTCGACCTTGATCACATCGGCGCCGAGGTCAGCCAGGTTTTGTGCGCACCAGGGTCCCGCGAGCACGCGGGTCAGGTCGAGTACGCGGATATGTCCAAGTGCTTTGTTGACAGGCAGGTCAGTCATGTTCGATTGGGTGTCGGATGAGCACCTCGCCGGCGCTCAGGTGGATCGGGTAGCCGTGGTCGCTGCGGTTGATTCTAACCGCATGCGGCAACCTCTGTCTCGACTGACCTGCCGGAGATCCTAGTTGCGCCCGGTGCGCGGCACGGGCGGCGTGCCATCGTTGAGCTGTGGACGGAACATCCGGTACTGGTCCCGTCCTGAACGCTTGGCTTCTACCAGCGCAATGTCTGCCTTTTTCATCAGCGTGTCGAGATCCGTACCGTCAAAGGGATAGATGGCAATGCCGACGCTGGCCGAAATCTGCACCTTATGGCCACCGACCGAGAAAGCGCCGCGCATGGTATCGACCAACTGCGTGGCGATGTCGTCGGCAATGCGCATGTCGCTGAGGTTGACCGCCAGCAGAACGAATTCGTCGCCGCCCAGGCGGGCAACGATGTCGTTCTTGCGGACCACGTTGCGCAGCCGCATGGCCGAGGCTTTCAGCAATTCGTCGCCGACCTCCTTGCCAAGACTGTCATTGACTTCCTTGAAGCCGTCGAGGTCGATGAAGAATGCCGCAAGAGTATTGGCGCGGGTCGTCATCTTGGGGAAGATGTCAGCCGCCTGGTCAAGCAGGAAATCGCGGTTGGGCAGGCCGGTCAGCCGGTCATGGCGGGCAAAATGCTTGGCCTGCGCCTCGGCGCGGACACGGTCGACTTCCTTCAGGATGAGCGCAATCAGGCCGGCAACGATTTCGGCGAAATCGGATTCATCGCGCCGCCACTGGCGGACTTCGCCGACATGCGACAGCACCAGTACGCCGGCATAGGCATCGCCATGCCTTACCGGCATGGCGATCACTGCCTTGACCTGGTTGGCGTGAAAGTACTCGCAATAGACGGCGACACGCGCATCCTGATCCACGTCCGCGACGACCAGCTGATGGTCGCTGCTGAGCACGCGTTGGAACAGTGAATGCAGGGACGTGCCGGACGGCAGGCTCAGTTGCTCTTCATGATAGTTCTGGCGCAATTCGTCATAGGCCAGCATGCAACGGGTTTTCTGGGGATCATCATGGACGTCCCAATACGCGCAGCGATGCGTTCCCAAGGCCTTGGTGGCGGATTTCAGAATGACTTTCAGTGCCGACGAAAAATTGGCATGTGGATGCTGGGCGATGCGCATCAGGCGATTCAGATAGTGAAGCTGGCGCTTCTTGTCCAGTTCCACGCCTTGCTGACGCTGTACGTCGTCGGTAACGTCACGCAGGTTGAGCAGCAGTCCACCGACGTCTTTCTGGTTTTGCAGATTGCGCACCTCGCCAGCCACATGACGGTACGGCCCCCCCTGGCCACGCAGCCGGAAGGCAAGCGGCACGGCGGGTCCATCCGGTTGTGCCTGTGCGAGCGATTCGACGAAACGCGGGCGATCTTCTTCATGAACCTGCTGGGCAATATCGACGTTTGTGCCGACTGCATTGCGGAAAGCGCGGTTGCTGTAGCGCAGGTTTGCATCGGGCGTGCAGACCGCGATCAGGTCAGGCAAATGATCCGTCAGCGAAGAGGCATCTGCCAGGTTCGGCGCATCGTTACCGGTCAGTTGGTCGACCTCCGCGCTCGACAGCATCGGCTGCAATACCCATATCACGCAACCGGCATCGCTGAATGTATCGACGCGGTTCGCAACCAGTTGATAATGGACTTGCGCGCCGCCCTTGGTCCGCAAATACATGTCGCTGCCATCTTCCATTGATGGCTGGATCGGCTGCGTTGACGTGCCCGATGGCTGGAACAGTATTTCGAGCGGTTGTCCGGCCAGTTCATCGTCGGTATAGCCAAGTTGGGTCGCAAGCGTTGAATTGGCATGGACGATCATGCCATCGCGCAGAAAGAGCAAGCCGGTATCGACCCCGCCAAGCAGGTCGGAAAATGCGTGCCAGCCTTCAGGGATGATGAAGGTGGACGCGTCGAAAGGCGAATTATAGGAATTGTCGGAAGCCATGTGGTGTGCATCGACCGCTCTCGTCCATGCGCGTTGACATGAACGAAGGCGGCCCTCCTTTAATTAACGTTTGGCATTAGACTACGACTGGTTGAATATCATTCCAAGACATAGATCAAGCCATGTGGTTTTATCCAAAAATCGTTGCCCACCGCGGCGGCGGCACTCTTGCCCCCGAGAATACCCTTGCCGGAATGCGCTGCGGGCTGGCACACGGATTCCGTGCCGTCGAATTCGACGTCATGCTGTCTGCAGATAATATACCGGTCCTGATGCATGACCCGCAGTTCGGCCGTACAGTTCCCGGGCATGGGCAGGTCGCGATGACGACGGCAGCCGAACTGGCTGGAATGGACGCGGGTTCCTGGCGTGGTCCAGAGTTCGCTGGCGAGCCTGTGCCAAAGTACGAACAGGTTGTGGCTTTCTGCAAGGAAAATGGCATCTGGATGAACGTGGAAATCAAGCCGTCTCCCGGCTTCGAAGCGATCACTGGGGCAGTGGTGGCGGAAACGACAAGAAAACTGTTTGCACAGGAACTTGCCGCGGGCGCCGCACCGTCGGAATTACCGTTGTTCTCGTCATTTTCGTTCGACGCGCTTGCAGCGGCGCAGGATACCGCGCCCGATATTCCCCGGGGCTTCCTGCTGGATATTTTGCCGCCGGACTGGCTCGACAAACTGCGCAGCCTTGATGCCGTCGCCCTGCATACAAATCACAAAAAACTTACTCCCGACCAGGCGCGCGCCATCAAGGAAGCCGGTTATGGGTTGTTTTGCTATACCGTCAATGAACCGGAGCGCGCACGGGAAATCCTGACATGGGGCGTCGACGCGTTTTGCACCGACCGGCTCGATCTGATCGGACCGGATTTCGCTGCATAATCAAGCACTTCCGATCGTCGGCGCATTTGCCGGCACTATCCGGGCCGGGTCGCCGATCCCGTGCCAATGCCTTTGCGCAGCGTCTTTTTCCGTTGCGTTTCGCGTATCATTCCACCCCGGCTTCACCAAGGGGATATCACGTATAATCAACGGTTTGCAAGCTTAACCCCTAGTCGCCACCGAACATGAAATCGTCTGAAATCCGCGAAAAATTCCTGAAGTATTTCGAATCCAAGGGCCATACCATCGTTGCGTCCAGCCCGGTGGTGCCTGGGGATGACCCGACACTGCTGTTTACCAATGCTGGCATGAACCAGTTCAAGGATGTCTTCCTGGGCTTCGACAAGCGTCCGTACACCCGTGCGACGACATCGCAGAAGTGCATCCGCGCAGGCGGCAAGCACAATGACCTGGAAAACGTCGGCTACACCGCGCGTCACCACACCTTCTTTGAAATGCTGGGCAATTTCAGCTTTGGCGATTATTTCAAGCACGACGCGATCCAGTTTGCCTGGGAATTGCTGACCGACGTGTTCAAGTTGCCGAAGGAAAAACTCTGGGTCACCGTCTACGCGGAAGACGACGAAGCTTACGAAATCTGGAACAAGACCGTCGGCGTGCCGGCGGAACGCATCGTGCGCATCGGCGACAACAAGGGTGCGCGCTATGCGTCCGACAACTTCTGGATGATGGGGGACACCGGTCCCTGCGGTCCGTGTACCGAGATCTTTTACGATCACGGTCCCGAAATCCCCGGCGATCCGCCTGGTTCGCCCGATGAAGACGGCGACCGTTACATCGAGATCTGGAACAACGTGTTCATGCAATTCAACCGCGACGAAGCGGGCGTCATGCACAAGCTGCCCAAGCCCAGCGTCGATACCGGCATGGGCCTTGAGCGCATCACCGCGGTGCTGCAGCATGTCCACGGCAATTACGAGATCGATACCTTCGTCAACCTGCTGGCAGCCGCGAAGAAGGCCGTCGATGCCGCTGGCGCCGGTGACTGCGACAAGGATTCGCCGTCGCTGAAAGTCATTGCCGACCATATCCGTGCCTGTACCTTTACGATCGTCGACGGCGTCATCCCGAGCAACGCCGGTCGCGGTTATGTGCTGCGCCGCATCGCCCGCCGTGCGATCCGTCATGGCTACAAGCTGGGCGCACGCAAGCCGTTCTTCTATTCGCTGGTCCCGGCGCTGGTCGCCGAAATGGGCGACGCCTACCCGGAACTGCGCCAGAATGAAAAGCGCGCGACCGAAGTGCTCAAGCAGGAAGAAGATGCGTTCTTCCGCACCATCGCCAACGGCATGGAAATCCTTGAGCGCGCGCTTGCTTCAGGCGCCAGGCAGATCGATGGCGATACCGCATTCAAGCTGCACGACACCTACGGCTTCCCGGTCGACCTGACTGCCGACGTTTGCCGCGAGCGTGGCGTCACAGTGGACGAAGACCGCTTCAACGCACTGCTCGATGAACAACGTCAGCGCGCACGCGAAGCCGGCAAGTTCAAGATGGCGCAAGGCCTGGAGTACAGCGGCAACCCGACCACTTTCCATGGCTACGAAAAGCTGATCCACGAAACGGCGACAGTGACGGCAATCTACGTCGACGGCACGGCGGTCAATGAAGCGAACTCCGGCGACGACGCCGTCGTGGTGCTCGACCATACACCGTTCTACGCAGAGAGCGGCGGCCAGGTTGGCGACACCGGTGAACTGCGCAACGCTGCGTCACGCTTCCTGGTTGAAGATACCCTGAAGATCCAGGCTGCTGTTTTCGGTCACCATGGCCGCATCGTCGAAGGCACGATCAAGGTCGGCGACGTCGTCAATGCCAAGGTCGACGCCGAGAAACGCGCCAGGACCATTCGTAACCACAGCGCGACCCACCTGATGCACAAGGCGCTGCGCGAAGTGCTGGGCGCACATGTGCAGCAGAAAGGTTCGCTGGTCAATGCCGAGCGTACACGTTTCGACTTTGCGCATAACGGCCCGATGACACAAGAGCAGATCCGCAAGGTCGAAGCCATCGTCAACGCCGAGATTCTCGCCAATCATCCGACCCAGGCGCGCGTCATGCCGATCGAAGAAGCGCAGAAATCCGGCGCCATGATGCTGTTCGGCGAAAAGTATGGCGATGAAGTCCGCGTACTCGACATCGGTTCAAGCCGCGAACTGTGCGGCGGCACCCACGTGCAGAGCACTGGCGACATCGGCCTGTTCAAGGTCGTCGCCGAAGGCGGTGTCGCAGCGGGCGTCCGTCGTATCGAGGCAGTGACCGGCGAGAATGCGCTGGCTTACCTGCAGTCGCTGGAAACGACCGTCAACAATGTGGCGGGTACGCTCAAGGCGACGCCTGCTGAAATCAATGCACGTGTCAGCAGCGTACTCGAACAGGTCCGCACACTGGAAAAGGAACTCGCCGCGCTCAAGGGCAAGCTGGCTTCCAGCCAGGGCGACGAACTGGTTGGCAAGGCGGTCGATATCAATGGCCTCAAGGTGCTGGCAGCAACGCTGAACGGCGCCGACGTGCCGGCGCTGCGCGAGACCATGGACAAGCTCAAGGACAAGCTGAAGTCGGCGGCCATCGTGCTGGCGGCGGTCAATGACGGCAAGGTCAGCCTGATTGCCGGCGTCACCGCGGATGCCACCTCCAAGGTCAAGGCTGGCGAACTGGTCAACTTTGTCGCTCAGCAGGTGGGCGGCAAGGGCGGCGGCCGCGCCGACATGGCGCAGGCTGGCGGTACCGATCCAAGCGGCTTGCCCAAGGCGCTCGACGGCGTTGCCGCCTGGGTACGCGAACGCGCATAAGGACGCACTTACTAGGACTAGGAGCTCGCATGGATTACCAATATTGTCCGATTTGCGCCGCGCCGCTGATCCAGCGCGCGGATACCGGCGAAGGCGGCAAGGTTCGCCTTGCCTGTCCTGACGGACATTGGACGCATTGGGACAATCCGCTCCCCGTATTGGCCGCCCTGGTCGAAGTCGAAGGTCGTATCCTGCTGGCGCGCAACGCAGCTTGGCCGGAGAAAATGTTTGCCCTGATCACCGGATTCATGGAGCGGGGCGAGACGCCGGAGCAGGGCGTTGCCCGCGAACTCAAGGAAGAAACCAACCTGGACGCCGATGAGATCACCCTTATCGGCGTCTACGAGTTCGTCCGCAAGAATGAACTCATTATTGCCTACCATGTGAAGGCGTCGGGCGACATCCGCCTGTCCGAAGAACTGGTCGATTACCGCCTCGTCGCACCCGAAAAGCTCCGTCCCTGGCGTGCCGGTACCGGCTACGCGATGGCCGACTGGATGCGGGCTCGCGGTTTGCCCGTCGAATTTCTGGACTGGGCTTCTTAACCCGCTCGATCTGCTCGAACTAAACAGATTCCATAAACCCTGGAAGCCGCGCAATTTCCGTGTGGCTTGCTGCGACGCACCAAGCTTCCCATATTTAGGGTAGAATTTTTGCTACTTCCCAATCCCTGTCTTCCCTCGAGAAAGCAACATGGAATTCCAGAAAGAGCTTGACGCTCGCGGCCTGAACTGTCCGCTGCCCATCCTGAAGGCAAAGAAAGCGCTGGCGGAAATGGCCAGTGGCGAGATCTTGCGTGTCACGGCAACCGATCCCGGTTCAGTGCGCGATTTCCAGGCTTTTGCCCGCCAGACGGGCAACGAACTCGTTAGCCACAGCGAGGACAACAAGGAATTCACCTTCTTTATGAAGCGCAAATAGTCTAATCTGTCCTGATTCGGCGCAGGTTGTGCCACATTGATTGCGCTATTCTCATCAGCTTGTACAAGGCGCGGCCATGCTTCCGCAAAGCAATACGCCGTAAGCTTCCCTCCGCCTTTTTGGATTTTTGCTGTGAATTAGGGCATACTGTCTACCAATTAATAGAACGGTCGTGCTAAATTCTGCATCCAGTCCAGTTCTCTTTATAATCACGGTTTGGTTTACGTTAACGTCAATTGTTTATTTACAAAGGCACAGCTATGAAAGTTTTGGTTCCAGTCAAGCGCGTGGTGGACTACAACGTCAAGGTCCGCGTGAAATCCGACGGCAGCGGCGTGGACATCGCCAACGTCAAGATGTCGATGAATCCGTTCGACGAGATCGCCGTTGAAGAAGCGACCCGCCTGAAAGAAGGCGGCAAGGTCACCGAAGTCATCGCTGTGTCCTGCGGCGTAACGCAATGCCAGGAAACTCTGCGCACCGCGATGGCGATTGGCGCCGACCGCGGCATCCTGGTCGAAACCGATGTCGAACTGCAGCCGCTGGCTGTCGCCAAGCTGCTCAAGGCGGTCGCCGACAAGGAGCAGCCGCAGCTCATCATCCTGGGCAAGCAGGCGATTGACGACGACTGCAACCAGACCGGCCAGATGCTGGCGGCGCTGCTGGGTTGGGGCCAGGCGACGCAGCCGCAGCTCATCATCCTGGGCAAGCAGGCGATTGACGACGACTGCAACCAGACCGGCCAGATGCTGGCGGCGCTGCTGGGTTGGGGCCAGGCGACCTTTGCCTCCAAGGTCACCCTGGAAGACGGCAAGGCAACCGTGACGCGTGAAGTCGACGGCGGCCTGGAAACTCTGGCGCTGCCACTGCCGGCGATCGTCACGACCGACCTGCGTCTGAACGAACCGCGCTATGTGACCCTGCCCAATATCATGAAGGCCAAGAAGAAGCCGCTGGAAACCCTCAAGCCGGCCGATATCGGTGTGGACGTCACCCCGCGCCTGAAGACCCTGAAAGTGTCCGAGCCGCCGAAGCGTTCGGCCGGCATCATGGTCAAGAGCGTCGACGAGCTGGTGTCCAAGCTCAGGAACGAAGCCAAAGTCATCTAAGCCTCATCCAAGCCGTTTGCGCCTTTACCTTATTCAGATCAGGAAACCATCAAACACGACAACGCTTCGCTCAAGGGAAGCACCCTCAACACCATTACTGCTGCCGCCCAGTGCGGCGGCGACGTCCACGTGCTCGTGGCCGGTTCCAACGGCGGCGGCGCTGCCGAAGCCGCTTCCAAGATCGCTGGCGTGACCAAGGTCCTGGTCGCCGATGCACCGTATTTCGCTGAAGGCCTGGCCGAGAACGTCGCTGAACAGGCGCTCGCCATTGCTTCCGCGTACTCGCACATCCTGGCCCCGGCGACTGCCTACGGCAAGAACATCCTGCCGCGCGTGGCCGCCAAGCTCGACGTCGGCCAGGTGTCCGAAATCACCAGGGTGGTCTCCGCTGACACCTTCGAGCGTCCGTTCTACGCCGGTAACGCCATTGCCACCGTGCAGTCGGCTGACCCGGTCAAGGTCATCACCGTCCGTACCACCGGCTTCGATGCGGCAGCCACCGGCGGTAACGCCGCAGTGGAAACCATCACCGCAGCGCCGGATGCCGGCAAGTCCGCCTTCGTCTCGCGCGAAGTGGCCAAGTCCGACCGCCCTGAACTGACCGCCGCCAAGGTGATCGTTTCCGGCGGTCGTGGCATGGGTTCCGGCGACAACTTCAAGATCCTCGAACCGCTGGCTGACAAGCTCGGTGCAGCGATGGGTGCTTCGCGTGCGGCGGTTGACGCCGGCTTCGTGCCCAACGACTGGCAGGTTGGCCAGACCGGCAAGATCGTGGCGCCGCAGCTGTACATCGCGGTCGGCATCTCCGGTGCGATCCAGCATCTGGCCGGGATGAAGGATTCGAAGACCATCGTTGCCATCAACAAGGATCCGGAAGCACCGATCTTCTCGGTGGCCGATTACGGCATCGTGGGCGACCTGTTCGAACTCGTGCCACAACTGGTCAACGAACTGGGTTAAACCGCAGCACAGCAGGGATGGCAGCGTGCCGTCCCTGCGAAAGAAATTGATGAAAATACCGGGCAGATGTGCCGGGTTTGTCGCGAAGCTGACAGGAATTCTCCGCAAGCTTCGTCATACTGCCCGCCATCCTGCCCTTCTTTTTGGAGACTGAAATGAGCTACGTCGCCCCGTTGAAAGACATGCTGTTCGTGATCAACGAACTCGCGGGCCTGTCCGAAGTGAATGCCTTGCCCGGCTGTGAAGATGCGAGTCCGGAAACCGTGGAAGCGGTGCTGGAAGAAAACGCAAAGTTTTGCAGCGAGGTAGTCGCACCGCTTAACGTTATCGGCGATAAAGAGCCCAGTTTCTGGAAAGACGGCAACGTCACTACCACCAAGGGCTTCAAGGAAGCATTCAAGGCCTTTGGTGAAGCCGGCTGGCAGGGCGTGCAGCATCCGGTCGAGTTCGGCGGCCAGGGCTTGCCCAAGCTCGTGGCAACGCCTTGCATTGAAATGCTCAACTCCGCCAATCTGTCGTTCGCCCTGTGCCCGCTGTTGACTGACGGTGCGATCGAGGCGCTGATGACTGCCGGTACCGACGAGCAAAAGAAGCTCTACCTGGAAAACCTGATTTCCGGCAAATGGACAGGCACCATGAACCTGACCGAGCCGCAAGCCGGTTCCGACCTGGCCCTGGTGCGTACCCGCGCCGTGCCGCAGGGCGACGGCACCTTCAAGATTTCCGGCACCAAGATTTTCATCACCTATGGCGAACACGACATGGCCGAGAACATCGTCCATCTCGTACTGGCACGTACGCCGAATGCGCCGGAAGGCGTGAAGGGCATTTCGCTATTCATCGTACCGAAGTTTCTGGTCAATGCCGATGGCTCGCTGGGCGAGCGCAACGACGTGCATTGCGTCTCCATCGAACACAAACTGGGTATCAAGGCCAGCCCGACCGCGGTGCTGCAATTTGGCGATCATGGTGGTGCGATCGGCACCCTGGTCGGCGAAGAAAACCGCGGCCTCGAGTACATGTTCATCATGATGAATGCCGCGCGCTTTGCGGTCGGCATGCAGGGCGTCGGCCTGGCCGAGCGCGCCTACCAGAAGGCTGTGCAATACGCACGTGATCGCGTGCAATCGCGCGATCTCGCCGGTTCCAGCGGTCCGGTGGCAATCATCCATCATCCGGATGTGCGCCGCATGCTGATGTCGATGCGTGCACAGACTGAAGCGTCACGCGCGTTGTCCTACGTCACCGCGGCAGCCCATGATGCCGCCCATCATCATTCTGATGACGCTGTGCGCAAGACCAACCAGGCTTTCTACGAGTTCATGGTGCCCATCGTCAAGGGATGGTCGACGGAACTGTCGATCGACGTTGCCTCCAATGGCGTGCAGGTCCATGGTGGCATGGGCTTCATCGAAGAAACCGGCGCCGCTCAGTATTACCGTGACGCACGCATCCTGCCAATCTATGAAGGCACGACCGCAATCCAGGCAAACGACCTGATCGGCCGCAAGACGGTGCGCGATGGCGGTGCGACCGCCAAGGCAATCCTGTCCCAGGTACGCCGTACCGAGGAAGAATTGTCGGCCTGCACCTCGGGCGACCTGGCCGCTATCCGCAATCAGCTGGCAGCCGGTTCCAAGGCACTGGAAGAGGTTGTCAATTATGTCGTCGGCAACATGAAAGGCGACATCAAGGGTGTGTTTGCCGGCAGTGTGCCGTACCTGAAAATGGCGGGTGTCGTTCTCGGCGGCTGGCAGATGGCACGCGCCGCACTGATTGCCCAGCGCAAGCTGGACGCCGGTGAGGGCGATGCAAAGTTTTATCAGGCCAAGATTGCTACCGCACGTTTCTTCGCCGACCACTTCCTGGCACAGGCCGCCGGTTATCGTGCCGCAATTGTCGATGGCAGCGCGGGCGTCATGGCATTGGCGGAAGAGCAGTTCTGACAACGACGTACTGCGCGGTTTGATGTAGCGCTAGAAGGCAGCCCGCGGGCTGCCTTTATTGTTTGTAAACCGTGAACTCTCGGCACTTTTGCAACTCTGCCTCCATATCGGGTAATCAATTGTGCAATTGTAGTTTCTGATCGGGAGGCGATCATGAAACGGTTGTTGGCTACGGCAACCCTGCTTATCGGACTTGCTGGTCCCTGGTGGACCAGCGCTATGGCGGTCGACGCCATCACCACGGCGGATGCGATAGCCATCCATGACGCCGTACAGCTTCAGCTTGAAGCCCTCGCTAATGACGACGCGGACCGCGCGTTCGAACTCGCCAGCCCGGAAAAGCGCATGTTGATCGGCAGTCCCGACAGGTTCCTGCGATTGATCAAGGAGCAGTACAACCCAATATACCGCTACGAGCGCGCGATTTTTTCCAGTGCCGAAGTCATCGACGGCAACGCGATCCAGATCGTCCGGGTCACGGACGAAAACAGCAAGGTGTGGATAGCCGTCTTCTGGATGCAGGAAGGTGAAGACAGCCGCTGGAAGATCGACGGCTGTCAGTTGCTGGAAACAACCAGCGTCTCCATCTGAGCGTCAAGTGTCGACTATTGACTGTCGACCGATGCTGTTTATAAAAATTTGACAGCAGGCTGCATTACGTGTGAAGGCGTGTGTGCCCTGCATTGCCCGCCTCAGCGCAGTCTGCCGATATACGCCTTGTCCAAGGCTGCATCGCCGGCGGTAGCGGTCGACACGGCTGGAATGGATGCCGCAGGAAGCTGAGCGGTCATGCTGACAGCTTCCTCGCTCTTTGCAGTCGCTTCTCTTTGTGCCGCCAGGTTGGAGAGCAGCGGTGCCTTTGGCGGTATGCGGACAAATAAGCCTTCGGCGCCGAAAAATACCTGCTCCAGCTTCGTGCAAATCTGCGGCAGATCTTCATGGTCCATGCCAGATGCAAGCTGCAATACATACCGACAATAAGCAGGGTCAAGCCGCATGTATTCGATATCGGTCACGCGGCCATTGTGCCGTCGCAGGATCACATGCAAGCGGCTCATCAATGCAAAGGCCTGGCTTTCCAGCGCAGCAAGCGTCACTTCCTGTAGCGCGCTCATACGACGTGCTCTCCATGCTGTTGCAGGTCCAGACCATCGCGTTCCTGCTCAGGTGTCAGGCGCAGGCCGACGAGCAGATTGACTACCGCAAGGATCGCCGCACTCATGAGCGCCGAGTACACTACCGTTACGATAACGCCAAAGGCTTGCGTGCCGATATTGCCTTCCACACCGCCAATATTTTTTACCGCGAACACGCCGGTCAGCAGCGCTCCCAGGATGCCGGCGATTGCATGGACGCCAAAGACATCAAGCGAGTCGTCATAGCCGAACATGGACTTAAGCGATGTTGCACCCCAGTAGCACACCATGCCACCCAGGGCGCCGATGGCGAGTGCGCCACCGGTCGACACGTAACCGGATGCTGGTGTGATAGCAACCAAGCCGGCAACTGCACCCGATACCATGCCCAGAACAGAGGGCTTGCCGCGTCGCAACCATTCCACCGACATCCAGCCAAGTGCAGCTGCGGCGGTCGCGACCTGAGTGACCAGCATCGCCATGCCTGCGCGGCCATCAGCTGCGCCCGCAGATCCGGCATTGAAGCCAAACCAGCCCACCCACAGCATTGAGGCGCCTACGACAGTCAATACCAGGTTGTGTGGCGGCATTGGCTCCTTGCCGAAGCCCGCTCTTGGGCCCACCATGATGGCGGCAACAAGCCCCGAAATGCCGGCGTTGATATGCACGACCGTGCCACCCGCAAAATCAAGCACACCTTTTGCCGCCAGCCAGCCGCCCGGTTCCCATACCCAGTGTGCAATTGGCGCATAGACCACCAACGACCAGATCGTTATGAACAACACCAGAGCCGAAAACTTCATGCGTTCTGCAAATGCGCCCGCGATCAAGGCCGGTGTGATGATGGCGAAGGTTAACTGAAACATCATGAACACGCTTTCCGGTACCGTTGGCGCCAGTTCGTGTACCGTCAGTTTTCCACTGTCCTTCACATATTCGAGGCCTTCCAGCAGGACACGTGTTGCGCCGCCAAGGAAAGGTGAGCCAGGTGTGAAGGCAAGACTGTAGCCAACCAATACCCACAAAACGGTGACGATACAGACAGTAATGAAGCTATGGGCCATCGTTCCCAAGGCATTCTTTTTGCGCACCATGCCGGTATAAAACAGGGCTAGTCCGGGTATGGTCATCAGCAGAACCAATGCAGTAGAGGTCAGCATCCAGGCCGTATCCCCGGCGCTGATTGTGCTGCTATCGACCAAAGTGGGACGGGTAAGGGGTGCGGCCGCCATCGGTAGAGGCGTTGGGGCAAGGGCGAGTCCTGCGGACGGCGCGCTGTCGCGGGCCGATGTGTCTGCCACAGCCGCCGATTCAGCCGGTGCCGATGACACCTGGTCGGTTTGCTGCGCGACTGCCGGCAACATAATGAAAACAATTACCAGCTGCATCAGGAAACGCAGCGCAAAATGCGGAATTTGCTTCATATGAACCCCCGGAATAGTTTGGTGGAGTACTCGTTGCCGCAACGACATGGTTCCGCGCAGCATGTTTTGTGCCATGCAGCATTTCAATAAAAACATGCTTGCTTTGCACAAAATCCGGTAATTTGCTCGTACGCTGCACCATAGATGACAGTAGGGATGCGTCATCACGACGCATTTTTGAGCGATGCCCCAAAGCGGGCGTCAAATATTGCGAGGCAAAACCAGGATTAATGCGATGGATGAGGGCCGGGAAGCCGGAGAAACTTGATGTGGCGCCCGCGCCCGCCTATAACGAAGCGTGCCGCCAATTTCATAGGTAATACACGACCGGACTTCTAGGCTGCACAGGCCACTGGAAACATCAGTGTCGACCTACTTCTCCTGCAGGAGGTAAGCATCATGGGACGCAAATTTATCGACTGTCGCGAATTTCCAAGCGATAGCGGCTGCTCGGTCGCCATATCGGCCGATTCCGATCAAGAATTGCTGGAAGCAGCAGTGCAACACGCGGTCAGCGTGCACAAGCATGAGGACAGTCCGGAATTCCGCCAGCAGCTGAAATCCCTGTTCAAGGAAGGCACGCCACCTGTCGAGCGGCCAACCGCTCACATGCTGTAATCCGGGCCGTTCAGCCGTAGGCGCCGCCTGTGAATAACAGGTCGAAGGTGCGAGCGATTGCCGCGATCAGGGCAATCGCTCCACCGGCAAAGGTAATCACCACAAGAATGATCACCAGCCAGCCCGAATCGGACTGCCGTCCAGAACCGGCATTGTGTTGAACATCCCATTTTTCATCAGGGGTGAGCCCGATAACGAGTGCCGCGATAAAGCCAGCAAATATCGATAGCGGAAACAGCACTACGTGAAGCCAAGCCAGCTTGTCTTTTTTTCCATAAAGATAGAATCGGTGTGCGCCAATACCACCAAAGACTGATGCGAGAAAAGTGGCAAGTGTTTTGTTCTTGTGTGTAACGTTCATGTAATGTCAGCTTGCCGGCATGCGCGCCGGGCAAGTCATTTTATAGTGCAGTTCAATCCGGCGCCCTTGGAGTCCATGGCGCGGCATAGCGACAATCGGCCGCCGCGTAGTGTGCATGAGACCGTCCCCCAAAGCAACGCCGGACGGCAAATGCTTCTAAACTTGCCGGCACATCGAAAACTGGGCTATAATTCCCGGCTTTTTCCGCCCTCGAACAATTTTTGGAAGCAAATTATGGTCGTTATTCGTTTATCTCGTGCCGGTGCCAAAGGGCGCCCGTTTTTCAACATCGTTGCAACCGACTCGCGTAATCGTCGTGACGGCCGTTTCATCGAGCGTCTCGGTTTCTACAATCCGGTAGCATCGGGCAAGGATGAGGCTTTCCGCATCACTCAGGATCGCTTGGCTTACTGGCAAGGTGCTGGCGCGCAACTGTCCCCGACCGTTGCCCGTCTGGTAAAAGCTGCTGGCAGCAAGGTCGCCGCTTAATTGTCAGTGAAACCTGCTTCGGGGATATCAGTCCCTGATGATCTGGTGCTGGTGGGTCATGTGACCGGCGCCTATGGAATTCAAGGCTGGATCAGGATCAGGCCTTATTCGTCGGATGCGGACGCAATGCTGCATGCAAGGACATGGTGGCTAGACAAGCCGGTCCTCCGTGACGTCGACATGATGCAGGCAAAGATCCATGGCGAAGATGTCGTTGCCCAGTTGATGGGGGTGGCGGACCGTAATGCGGCAGAAGCGCTCAAGGGCGCGACCGTCCAGGTACGTCGAAGTCATTTCCCGGTCCTGTCGGACGATGAGTTTTACTGGATCGATCTGATTGGTCTGGAAGTCGAGAACCTTCAGGGCGAGCCCCTGGGCAAGGTTGCCGATCTGATGGACAACGGTGCGCATCCCATCCTGAAAGTGACCGCCGCTTCGGCAGCCGAAGGTGAAAAGCCGAAGGAATGGCTGATTCCCTTTGTCGAGCAGTTTGTCAAAACGGTTGATCAGGCTGGCAAGAAGATCACAGTAGACTGGGGTCTGGACTTCTGATGCCTGACGCTGGACGACCGCATGGCGACATGCAGACTGCTTCAGAAAAAAGTTGAGGATGAGCAGAGATGCAATTTGATGTCGTCACGCTCTTTCCCGACATGTTTGCTGCGATAACGCAGTCCGGCATTACCCGTCGCGCGTTTGAACAAAAGCGATGCAGTCTGTCGCTCTGGAATCCGCGTGATTTCACGACTGATAATTACCGTACTATCGACGATCGCCCGTATGGCGGCGGCCCTGGCATGGTGATGTTGGCAAAGCCTCTTGAGGCTGCGATTGGGGCGGCTAAAGATCGGCAGGCGGAGCAAGGCTTGCCAAAGCCGCGAGTCGTCTACCTGTCGCCGCAGGGAAGGGCGCTGACGCATGAGCGTGTGATGCAGTTGACGTCAGAACCTGGTTTGATCTTATTGTGCGGACGTTATGAAGCAGTCGACCAGCGTCTTCTCGATCGCTGCGTAGACGAGGAAATCAGCCTTGGTGATTTTGTGCTGTCCGGTGGCGAGCTACCTGCGATGGCCTTGATGGATGCAGTGATCCGGCAGTTGCCGGGGGTTCTGAACGACGATGTGTCGGCTGTTGAAGACAGCTTTGTCAATGGCTTGCTTGACTGCCCGCATTACACGCGGCCGGAGGTTTACGAGGGTGTCGCAGTCCCTCCGGTGCTGATGGGTGGCCATCATGCCGAAATCGAGAAGTGGCGCCGTGAACAAGCCTTGCTGGCAACATCAAAAAAGCGGCCCGACCTGATCTTGAAGGCGCGGGCGGCTGGTTTGCTGACGCGGGCCGATGAAAAGTTTTTAAGCAGTGTGCAGTAGCAGGTATGCAGTAGAAGTATCGAGCGGACGATGTCTGTCCGCATGTTTAACCCCATCCTCTACCGGGCAAATTTTCTGTGTACAAGCACATGCGCCGGCAAGATGGTATCAGGAGCTAACAAATGGACTTGATCCAGAAACTCGAGCAAGAAGAAATCGCCCGCCTGGGCAAAAACATCCCTGACTTCGCACCGGGTGACACCGTCGTCGTCAACGTCAATGTGGTTGAAGGCACTCGCAAGCGTGCACAGGCTTACGAAGGCGTCGTCATTTCGCGTCGCAATCGCGGCCTGAACTCCAACTTCATCGTGCGTAAGATTTCGTCCGGCGAAGGCGTGGAACGTACCTTCCAGCTGTATTCTCCGTTGATCGCTTCGATCGAAGTCAAGCGTCGTGGTGATGTGCGTCGTGCGAAGCTGTACTACCTGCGTGAGCGTTCCGGTAAGTCGGCACGTATCAAGGAAAAGCTGCCAAACCGTCGCGTTGCTGCTACCCAAGCTGCAGAGTAATTGCGGATCTGTAGGCAGAAGGGCACCGTATGGTGCCCTTTTTCATTTCCGGCCCGCCACATGAGATCCGGCGGTATTCAAGGATTTCATCGTGGTGTACGGAGAATCGGGTCGACCTGGCGTGCAGGACAAGGCGCGCGAAGTGCCGTGTGGCGGGCCACACAAGCGACAAGCAACGCGGTCCTGCGCGTCAAGGCGGGTCGAGGCGACAGTACACACGATGAATCCGCTCTAGAGCGCTTTCGTCCTGGCTGGGCCAGACAGCGTGTCAGGCATTGACGGTGCGTCAGGAGGGAAGTGCGCGAATACATAGGATAAACAGCCATCGCGTAAAACCATTGGCATGCCAAAGTCACTCATAGAGATCAATGCTCTTGTAGATTCCGCCAGAGGAAAACGAATTTGTCCAAATTGTTATTTGACCCTGAATCACTGCCCGTTGATGCAGTGGCCGGCGAACCGCCGATCCCATCTGAGCGCCTGACTGCCCACTGGTTGCGCCAGCGCTTTGCGCACCCGCCACCTTGGATACGTGAAGAATTCGATGAGCGCCATCTGCGCAGGCTGACCGGTGAGCCGGTGATGGCCTCGGTGCTGATGCCCCTGGTGGCGCACGAGTCCGGGCTTACCATGCTACTGACTCAACGTACCGCACACCTGCATGATCACGCCGGTCAGGTTAGTTTACCTGGCGGCCGTGTTGATGCGGTCGACACATCGGCGATTGAAACGGCCCTGCGTGAGACCGAGGAAGAGGTTGGCCTGCATCGCCGTCATATTGAAGTGCTCGGCACCTTGCCTGATTATTTTACCGGCACCGGCTTTCGTGTCACTCCTGTGGTTGCCTTGGTTCGGCCTCCATTCGACCTGTTGGCAGACCCGTTCGAGGTTGCAGAGATCTTCGAGGTGCCAATGGCCTTCTTGATGGATGGCAGGAATCATCAGCTCCGCACCTATGAGGTTCCCGAAGTAGGCGGGAAACGTACCTTCTATACAATGCCCTATGAACGGTTCTTCATCTGGGGCGCAACGGCCGGCATGCTGCGCAACTTGTTTCATTTCCTCCGCGCCTGAAATACTTCGGTGAGCGGACGAAGTTTGATTAAGGTCTTGCGCTGCGTTATCGTAGCGGCTGTGTGATTAACAAGGCAGGACAATGACCTTTCTTTCCATTCTTTTCGCGTTGCTGTTCGAGCAATTCAAACCACTGCGCGCGGATAATCCCATGTATGCGGCCATCAAGCAGCTTGCCGCCCGTATGGAGGCTACGTTTAACGCTGGCCAGGAGAGGCATGGTCGCATGGCATGGATAGTAACCATGCTCCTGATGCTGATACCAACGGCGCTGATCTACTGGATATGTCTCAGGATCAACCCTCTGGCTGCTTTGTTGTGGAACATCCTTATCGTTTATCTAACGCTCGGCTTTCGCCATTACAGTCACTACTTCACGTCGATTCAACTGGCGCTCAATAGCGGCGATGAGGCCACGGCCCGTCGGCTGCTCGCAGAATGGACCAAGCAAGACACCACGACGATGAGTGTTGCGGAAGTCTCGCGCGTCGCTGTCGAAAAAGCCCTGATCACCACGCATCGCAACGTCTTCGGCGTGTTTTTCTGGTTTGCGATGCCGCTGGGGCCCGCAGGCGCGGTGCTGTATCGCGTGTCGGAATACCTGGCACGTGCCTGGAATGAACCTGAGCATTTGAAGAATGAGGCGTTCGGCCGGTTTGCGACCAAAGCCTTCTATTGCATCGACTGGGTCCCCGCGCGGCTCACCGCGATTGCATTCGCGATCGTCGGTAATTTTGAAGATGCCATTTATGCATGGCGCAATTTTGCCCATCGTTGGCCCGATGAAGCGATTGGGATCATACTGTCCGCTGGCGGCGGCGCCATGGGTCTACGATTGGGCACCGCTTTTGAAACGGCGTCCAGTGTGCCGACTGCCGATGCGACAACCGTGGATTCCATCAGCGTCGAACCGGAAATTCCACCCGGCGAGGAGGCGACGGTGCGCGCATTGCAGAGTACCGTCGGTCTGGTATGGCGTGCTTTGTTGCTGTGGATGCTGCTGCTTTTGCTCCTGTCCTTCGCGGTATGGCTCGGTTAATCGACAAAACATTCTCGGCGCCAATGACCGTCCGGTAGTGCTCTCGCGTATTAACTTAAGTATCATCCGGACCCGTCATCACATGAAGGCCATTCCATAGCTCTGGATAGAACAAACCGAAGTCATTGGCAAAGTATTCGCGTGCTGTCTTCGCCACTCATATTCTGAAGGCGAAATTGCAAATAGTCGAAACCGTAGCGGCACATACCCGTCTTATACCAATCCTGACCCAAAACTTAACAGGGGATCGCGTCTTTTTGCACTTTTACCTTGCCAATAAAACGCCTTCGATTCCATTTGTTACGGCAGGGCAAGATTGCTATTCCCTCTTGCATATTTCACATTGCGAAATATTGTTTCGCACCAAGTCTTCTATAAGATATAATATGCAAGAATTATGAAAGCCTGATGCTGCATAATGGCATCACACCAAACGGCTGTTTGCGCGTCTACCCGCTGCGCAGCCAGCAACAGCTAGCAACTGCTGAGAAGGCAAGCCGCACACATGGCCGAATTCAAAAAATCCACGATTGTCGCTCGCGAATTCTTCATCCAGGGCATCACCAGCGATGGCCGACAGTTTCGTCCCAGCGACTGGGCTGAACGCCTGTGCGGCGTCATGTCCTGCTTCCGTCCCGAAGGCTCCGGCGGACCCAATGCGCACTTGGGCTATTCCCCCTATGTCCGTCCCACCGTGCTGGCCGGGGTAAAGTCTGTCGTTGTGAACGAGCAACTACGAGAAATTGAACCACTTGCTTATCATTTCGTCGTCAATTTTGCCAAGGATAATGACCTGCAAATAGTCGACGCCTGCCTGCTGCCCGATGCCAAGACGCCCTGATCGGCGCGCCAGGTGGTCCCCAACTGGCACTCATCGAACACTCGGCATTAACGATATAGTCAGTGCGAATGCGCCCTGATGCCCAAGGGCTGTGCATATCGATAACACGCAGCGGCAGTGACGCCAAAGCCAAGATGCGCGACCGCAGCCGCCGTATCGCGGCTCGCAACAAACCAGGGAAAGACACCCGTAAACCCGCCCATATTCAGGATGAACAGCAACAGGCCGGAAATGGTTCCCAAGCCCACCGCTGCTGTCATCTTCATTCGATTGACCAAGGCTGCGATCGCGAGCCCATACGTCGCCGACAGGACGAAATGCAAAATACCCGCTACCAGCATGATGAACAGGTCGAAGGTGGCGGGCGGCGGCAGGACACGCGGACCGAGCACGATCGCTGCTGCGAAACGGCTGTCCCGCAGCAGCATGTCCCAGACAGGGTAGGACAGGCCCAGCCATATTCCCATCTGCAGAAAGGTCGAGGAGACGCCGGCCGCGCAACCAGCGCCGACTGCGGCGGCAATATCGAACGGTGGCGCCCTTCCTGAACGCAGGGGAGGCAGTTCGTCTGTGCGCTCATTCAGCAAGCGCGCGTCAAGATGGTGCGCCAAGCCTTCCGCGCCCTGTCGCAGGATCGCCTTGTAGCGGCGCAGAAAAAACCAGCGTGCGACCGGGGCTGCAATATTCATCCACCATCGCCGCGTAGTGAATTGCCATTCATGGTGAATGCTTGTCACGGTGTCCGCTTCTACAACAGACAAGCGGACCGCTCCCCTGAGTTCCCCATCGAGTAATCCCGTCAGGCACCCCCTCAATTCACATTGGGCCGAATCCATGGACAATGACAACGATGCGCTGGGCCACCAGGATTTCCTGTTTGCATCGGAAAGGGCCTGTATCACTGGCTGTGCGGTTGCCTCAATCAGCCATGTCGCAGAAAGCCGGTAGTCAGCCATACTCTATCGCGGGCAAAGGTTACGAAAAAGCCATAAAGCGAATAAACGTAAAACGCTCATATTTCCCAGCAGGTGTGACATTGTTGGAAGGCTACGACGCTCGCCGAATACCCGATTCACTGAAGTGAAAGGAAAAACCGGCAATGGCTTTCCGATCGGTAATAAATCCGCTACTCTTGCAAATGCAAACGCGATCTGTGAATTGAGCAACCTGCCTCCGACTCACGCCGACACAAGACCAAACCGGAAATTGAATGCCCCGACCGCGCCTGTCATTTTCGTTCTCCCCGGCGGCGACGCTGGCACTTGTTGTCGGGCTGATCGCCACAACAGCGCTGTTTGTCAGCATGCGGCGTCTCGAGCATGACAAGATCGAACTCGACTTCCAGCAGCGTGCAAATGTTCGTATACTGACGATCCAGCAGCAACTTGACCAGACCATACAGGTCGTCAAGATGCTTAACCAGGTGTTCACTACCTTCGAGCCGGTCAGCCGCGAACAGTTTCGTCTCTTCACCTTGCCTTTGCTGCAGCGGCATTCCTATGTACAGGCATTCAATTTCCATCGGCTAGTGGCGGAAGATCAGCGCATCTCCTACGAGGAAGGCATGCGCCGCCTCTATCCCGGCTACGTGATGAACGAGCTTGAAAATGGTCGCGCCGTTCCCACCAAAGTCGCGACCGGTCACCTCGTGGTCGACTATATCGAGCCGCTGACCGGCAACGAGGCCGCACTTGGACTGGATGTGACACGCAACACCCATCTGTCAGAAGCCGTGCAGTGGGCCACCGATACCGGACAGCCGACGGCCACGTCGCTCCTCACGCTGGCTCAGGGAGGCGGCGTGGCCGGTTTTCTGGTCGTGATGCCGGTGTACCGGCATGGCGCTGCTCTCGACAGCGTTGAGGCGCGACGCGAAGCCGTCATTGGCGACACGGCCGCCGTCTTCAATGCTGCCACGCTGATTGACAAGATCCTTGGCGAGAACGGCATGCTGAACGATGCATCCCTGGATATCAGCGTCTATGCGAATGGTGAAGCGGACGACCGCCATCTCGCATTCCGTAAGCTTGCGGTCCCAGCCGAAAGCCGCCAGTCGCCGTTTGCCGGCATCCCAAACTGGCTGTTCCATGATCGTCCCGACCCCATCATCCATGACTTCGATGTTGCCGGGAGGCCCTGGAAGATTGTCGTTTCGCGCAGCGCCCAGCTATTTACCGAACGCCATAACGGCTCGCTGGCGACACTGATTGGCGGCATTCTCGTCAGTTTCCTGATCGCCGCCTATGTGCATACCCTGGCGTCGCGCTCGCGGCGCGTCCAGCGACTGGTGGAGCAGCGTACCTCGGAACTGAGTCTGGCCAATGCCATGCTGAAAGAGGATATCGCTGCACGTCGCCGTGTCGAAGATGCGCTCAATTTGCGCCAACGCGCGATCGAAGCCAGTGCGAACGCCATCATCATCACCACTGCGCAGGCGCCGCACTATCCGATCCAGTACGTCAATCCCGCCTTCGAACGCATTACCGGCTATGCGTCGAGCGATGTCATCGGCCGCAGCTGCAGCCTGTTGTGGGCCGATGATCATGACCAGCCTGCAATCCAGGAAATCCGCGCAGCCGTCCGGGAAAAGCGTGAATCGCGCTTTTCATTGCGTAACTACCGCAAGGACGGTCGCATGTTCTGGAGCGACGTCTATTTGGGGCCGGTACGCGATGATTCCGGCGAGATCAATCATTTCGTGGTGTCCCTGAACGACATCACCGCGACCAAACGCTATCAGGCCGAGCTTGAGTTCCAGGCCAATCGCGACACGCTGACCGGTCTCGCCAACCGCAACCTGCTGCAGGACCGGTTGCGTCAGGCCAGTGCGTATGCGGAACGCTATGGCCATCCGGTATGGGTACTGTTTTTCAATCTCGACCGCTTCAAGTTCGTCAACGATACGCTCGGACATCATGCCGGCGACCAGTTGCTGAAAGTTGTGGCGGAACGACTGCGCGGCGCAGTCCGTGAAACCGACACCATCGCCCGCTTGAGTGCGGATGAATTCGTACTGGTGCTGCCCGAACGCACCGAAGAGCACCTGTCGGCAGCGGTCGTACAGCGCATCATGGACGCCGCTGCGCGACCCATCGTGATGGAGTCCTATGAATTCGTCATGAACTCAAGTGTCGGCATTGCCGTGTGTCCAGCGGATGGAAGCGATGCCGAGACCCTGATCAAGCATGCTGGCATTGCAATGTATCGCGCCAAGGAAATTGGACGCAATAACTTCCAGTTTTATACGCCGGCGATGAACGAGCGCGCGATGGAGCGGCTTCGAATGGAAGGCGATTTGCGTAACGCATTGGAGCGGCAGGAATTCGTGCTGCACTTCCAGCCGCAGCTCAACCTCAAGACCGGTAGCCTGGTCGGCGTGGAAGCATTGATACGCTGGGAGCATCCGATGCTGGGCACGGTGCCGCCGGGTCGCTTCATTGAGCTGGCGGAAGAAATGGGATTGATCGTGCCGATCGGCGTATGGGTGCTCCGTACCGCCTGCATGCAGGGCGTGGCATGGCAGCGCGCTGGCCTGGGCAGCTTGCGCATTGCGGTCAACCTGTCCGCGCGCCAGTTCTACCAGCAAGACCTGGTCGCAACCGTGCGCGATATCCTTGAAGAAACCGGTCTGCCGCCGCAATTGCTCGAACTCGAACTGACTGAAAGCATGATGATGAGCGACGTCGAGGTGGCGGCCGCCATCCTGCGCGACCTGAAGGACATCGGCGTGCATCTTTCGATTGATGACTTCGGCACCGGTTATTCCAGCTTGTCTTATCTGAAGCGTTTTCCCATCGACCTGCTGAAGATCGATCAATCGTTCGTGCGCGATATTACGCTCGATCCGGACGATGCCGCCATCGTGCTCTCCATCATTTCGCTCGCACACAGCCTGCGGCTGGAGGTGATTGCCGAAGGCGTGGAAACGGAAGCGCAGCTTGCCTATCTGCAGAAACATGGCTGCGATTACATGCAGGGTTATTACTTTAGCCGTCCGCTGCCAGCAGAAGAATTCCTTCAGAGATTTTCGGCATCGGCGACCGGGCACAAGTTGATCACAAGCGACAGCGGCTTGCCGACCGCTGCTATCGACGGCTGATTCAGGTTCGTCATTCAAGCGCCTTCCGTGAAGAAAATATCACCTTGGGATATTTTGGCGCTGTGGGAACAGGGTTGCCCCTACAGGGATCGAAACAAGACCTTTAATGGAGAGCAAGCATGACCGATACGCGAACCGAACGCGATACCTTTGGCCCGATCGATGTTCCGGCCGACCGGCTATGGGGTGCGCAGACGCAGCGCTCGCTGCATCATTTCCATATATCCACCGAAAGGATGCCGTCCAGTCTCGTGCTGGCACTGGCGCAGGTCAAGCGCGCTTGCGCCGTCGTCAATCGCGACCTCGGCCAGCTTGATGCAAAAAAGGCGGAAGCGATCATCGAAGCAGCCGATGAGGTGATTGCAGGCCGGCATGATCAGGAATTTCCATTGTCGGTATGGCAGACCGGATCCGGTACCCAGAGCAACATGAACATGAACGAGGTGCTTGCCAATCGCGCATCCGAATTGTTAGGCGGCAAACGCGGGCAGGAACGCCTGGTGCATCCGAACGATGACGTCAACATGGGACAGTCGTCGAACGATATCTTTCCCACCGCCATGCATGTTGCAGCGGCATCGACTGTTGCGTCGACACTGGTGCCGGCGCTCGAACAGTTGCGCTCCACACTCGCGAGCAAATCTTCATCGTTCGACGACATCGTCAAAATCGGGCGTACGCATTTGCAGGATGCGACGCCATTGACGCTGGGCCAGGAATTTTCCGGTTATGTTGCTCAACTGGATCATGCGCAAGCGTTCGTATCGTCGATGTTGCCGGCCTTGTGCGAACTTGCCGTGGGCGGTACGGCGGTCGGAACCGGGCTCAATACCCATCGTGAATTCGGCGACCGCGTCGCTGCCGAACTATCGCGCGAACTCAAATTGCCGTTCAAGAGCGCGTCCAACAAGTTTGCCGCACTGGCTGGGCACGAAGCGATGCTTGCCGCGCACGGTGCCTTCAAGACCCTGGCCGCTGCATTGATGAAGATCGCCAATGATGTACGCTGGCTTGCTTCCGGACCACGCTCGGGACTCGGTGAAATCACCATTCCGGAAAACGAACCCGGCAGCTCCATCATGCCGGGCAAGGTTAATCCCACACAATGCGAAGCGATGACCATGTTGTGTTGCCAGGTGTTTGGCAACGACGTCGCGATCAATTTTGGCGGTGCATCCGGCAATTTTGAATTGAACGTTTTCAAGCCAATGATCGCGCATAACTTCCTGCAGAGCGTACGCCTGCTCGCGGATGGCATGCTGAGCTTTGAAGAGCATTGCGCGCGTGGCATCGAAGCCAACCGCGATCGTATCTCGGAATTGATGGGGCGCTCGCTGATGCTGGTGACCGCATTGGCGCCGCATATCGGCTACGACAAGGCTGCCCAGATCGCCAAGCGTGCGCATCATGATGGCACGACGCTCAAAGAAGCCGCGTTGACGCTCGGCTTTGTGAGCGAGCAGGATTTTGACAAATGGGTGAGGGCAGAAGAAATGATTGGTCCGCGCTAAGGCTGAAAGGCAGCTTCAACCTGATGCGGCTAACACGCGCTCAGTCGTGAACCGACTGCATCACCTGTTCGCGGAACCAGATGTTGGCAGGGTCCTTGTCGACATTGGCATGCCAGTACAGAAACACATCGAAGGCCGGTACTTCAACAGGAAACGGCAGGATCTGATTGTCAAACTGCCGGTTCGCGATATGCGCATAGCGGCCGGGCATGGTCAGTACCATGTCGGTCTGGCTGACCACACGGCAAGCGGCAAAATAATGCTGGCAGCGCAGCCGGATATGCCGCTCCAGGCCGATCCGGCTCAGTTCGAAATCCTCCAGTCCGGGGCCACGGCGACGCGAGCTTGCGAGGATATGGTCCTGCTTCATGTAGGTATCGATGTCGAGCGCGCCGTCGATGTCGGGATGGCCCTTGCGCGCGACCACCACCGTTGCATCGCTATAGATGCGGGTATGCATGATGTCGCTCGATAGCGGCAGCAAGACATCGATTGCGCCGTCCAGCGTGCCGGCGGCCAGTTCGGTTTCCAGTTCACGTCGTTCGACATGGCTGGCAGCAAGATCCACCATTGGCGCGCTATCGCGCATGCGCAGCATCAGCGGAGGCAGGATGGTCGCTTCCAGCACATCGCGCAAGGCGATGTTGAAGCGCTTGTGCGCGGTTGCCGGTTCGAAACTATGCACGCCGTTCAAGGTGACTTCCAGGCCCCGCAGCGACCTGCGGATTGGATCGATGATGGTCCGTGCCAGCGGGGTGGACACCATCGTATGCCCCTGACGCACGAATAAAGGATCGTCAAACATCTGACGCAGCCTGCCCAGTGCATGGCTGATCGCCGGTTGCGTAAGGTTCAGCTTCTGGCTCGCACGTGTCACGCTGCCTTCGGTATAGATCGCATCGAAGACGATGAACAGGTTGAGGTCGACCCGGGATATATGCATGGAATTTATGGATGGTGATAATAACTATTCATTTGATAGATTCTAACCGTAGCGATATGCTCTTCACAACCCGCTATTCAGGCGGTTAGCCAAGGGAAGTACGCAATGGGACAGATCTACCTCGTCCGCCATGGACAAGCTTCATTCGGTAGTGCGAACTACGACCAGTTGTCCGAGCTGGGCCACGAGCAGGCCCGCTTGCTGGGCGAATGGTTCGCCAGTACCCATCAGACCTTCGATTGTGTTGTTACCGGCGGCATGAAGCGCCATCGCCAGACTGCCGACGCCTGCCTCGCGGTATTGCCGAAATCTCATCGAGTCAATACTGAATGGCTGACCGATCCTGATTTCAATGAATATGACCACCACGAGATCATGGTGCGCCACCGGCCGGATTTTGACGACCCGGACGAGGTGAAGCGCTTCCTTACCTCCAGCCCAAAAGCTAAATACGCCTTCCAGGATATCTTCCAGGTATCGATGTCGCGCTGGATGAGCGGCGAGTACGACCGTGAATATCGCGAACCCTGGCCGGCATTCAAGCAGCGCTGCGTCGGCGCATTGCGTCGCGTGATGGATGGCGCGGAAAAGTCGCAGAGCATCATTGTATTTACGTCGGGTGGCACGATTTCCACCATCTGCCAGCATGTGCTTGGCTTGCAGGACAAGCAGGTGGCCGAACTCAACTGGACGCTGGTGAACTGCGCGGTGACCAAGCTGCTGTTCCAGCCGGGCCGCGTCACCCTCAGTACCCTCAACAGCTATGCCCATCTCGAATGGCTGGGCAAACCTCACACCATTACCTATCGTTAGGACCAGCATGACAAACGCAAACCTGTTCGACCTGTCCGGAAAAATCGCCCTCGTTACCGGCGCCAGCCGCGGCATCGGTGAATCGATCGCGAAGACGCTTGCTGCCTACGGCGCCCATGTGATCGTCTCCAGCCGCAAGGTGGAATCCTGCGAAACGGTCGTCGCCGCGATCCGCGACGCCGGCGGTTCGGCTGAAGCCATGGCTTGCCACATCGGCGAGATGGCGCAGATCGAAGCGGTGTTCGCCGCCATCGGGGAAAAGCATGGCCGGCTCGATATCCTGGTCAATAACGCCGCCACCAATCCGTATTTCGGCCCGATCGTCGACACCGACTTGTCGTCGTTCCAGAAAACCCTGGACGTCAACATCCGCGGCTACTTCTACAGCTCGGTCAATGGCATCAAGCTGATGACAAAGAATGGCGGCGGCAGCATCGTCAACGTCGCTTCGGTCAACGGCGTCATCCCGGGCGACATGCAGGGCATCTATTCGATCACCAAGGCAGCCGTGATTTCCATGACCCAGGCATTCGCCAAGGAGTGCGCGCAATCCGGTGTGCGGGTCAATGCATTGCTGCCTGGCGCAACCGATACCAAGTTCGCCTCGGCGCTGGTGCACAATCCCGAGGTGCTTAACAAAATGATGCCGCACGTGCCGATGCGTCGTGTCGCGCATCCCGACGAGATGGCCGGCGCGGTGCTCTACCTCGTGTCGAATGCATCCAGCTACACCACGGGCACGGCATTGAACGTCGACGGCGGGTATTTGCTCGGCTAGGTTGATCGAATCAGCGAATCAGCGAATCAGCGAATCAGCGAATCAGCAGGTGGAAGTGAGTATGGCAGGAGACAAAGCAACACAATAAAACGGCAGCGGGGCAGGGTGACCTGTCCCGCCAAGCCGACCTCCTCCGGCTGCAATCCCTCAGTCAACCGGTAACTCGGTAAATCAATGCGCATGACAGGCATCGGCCACCAAAAAAGGCCGATCGGTTTCGCGCGCCCATAGGATCGAATCACATGAAAAACCTTCAGATCAAAGTCGCCGTCATTACTGGCGCCGCCAGCGGATTCGGGCGTGAGCTGGCCATTGCCTGTGCCGGCGAAGGCATGTCGCTGGCACTGACCGATATCGATGAAAAGAATCTGCAGGGGACGGTCGAACTGCTGCCACCCGGCACGCCTGTGCTGGCGATGAAGTGCGATGTCGCCAAAGCGGATCAGGTCGAGCAGCTCGCCGTGGCGACGTACGAACGTTTCGGCGCCTCACACCTGCTGTTCAACAATGCCGGCGTGCTGGTGGGCGGTCCATTATGGACCGCAACCACGCAGGACTGGGAATGGATGCTCGGCATCAATGTGATGGGCGTGGCGCATGGTATTCGCAGCTTCGTCCCACGCATGCTGCAGCAGAAAGACGAGTGCCACATCGTCAATACTTCCTCGGTAGCCGGGCTGCTGTCTGTGCCTGGCGGCGGAATCTATTGCGCGACCAAGCACGCGGTCGTGACGATGTCCGAATGCCTGGATCAGGAGCTGCGCGCTGAACAGGCGTCGATCGGTGTCTCCGTCTTGTGCCCGGCCTTTGTGCCGACCGGCATTGCCGATGCCGCGCGCAACCGGCCCGCAGAGCTGGGCGAGGCCAATCCGCTCAACGCCGGATTCGAAGAGCAGACTCGCAAGGCAACGCAAGCCGGCAAGATCAGCGCCAGCGACATCGCCCGCATCACGCTCGATGCGGTGAAGGAAGGGCGTTTCTACATCCTTCCGCACCAGAAGATCAAGGGCGCTATCGAAACCCGCATGCGTGACATTCTCGACGAACGCAGCCCGACCCGCACTGCCCCCTGATTCGCTTCTTCACCCAAGGAGAACAGCATGCAAGCCACACACCAGCCGTCCAACGCGGCCTATGCGGAAACCCTGACACGCTCAGTGCTGGCCATGCCGATGGCACGCGCGCTGGGCTTGCAATTTTCCAGCGTGGCACCAGGGAGCGTGGAAATTGAAATCCCTTACCACGAGCAGTTCAGCTTTCGCCCGGGGCAATTGCAGGCAACCGCCATTTTTGCCGCAGCCGATTTCGCAGCGATCGCAGCGGCTGGAACCTTGCTTCCGCCAGGATGGATCAATGCCAGCATCGACTGTACCTTGAAGATCGTCGGACCGGCGAACGGCGAAAAACTCGTGGCACGCGGACGCGTCATCAATGCAGGCAAGCTGATCACGGTCAGCAGTGCCGAGGTGTTCTCGGTGCGAAATGGTGAGGAAAGCCTGTGCGCGACGGCGCTGGCAACGGCACGCAATATCGAACTGAAACAGTAGCAGCAGAAACAGCAACATCTAACCGATTCAAACGACCCAACTCGCGCAAAGCGCAACCTACAAGGAGCACGCCATGGACTTCCAGTACAGCCCCAAAGTCAAAGATTTGCAGAAACGCCTGATCGCCTTCATGGACGAGCATGTCTATCCGAATGAAGACCGATACTATGCGGAAGTGCAGGCCAACCGCGACAAGGGCAACCCTTGGGTGCCTACCGTGGTGATCGAAGAGCTGAAGGAAAGAGCGCGCGCGCAAGGCCTGTGGAATCTGTTCCTGCCCGAATCGCATCGTGGCGCCGGCCTGACCAACCTGGAATATGCGCCGCTGTGCGAAATCATGGGTCGGGCGCTGTGGTCGGCGGAAGTATTCAACTGTTCCGCGCCTGACACGGGCAATATGGAAACACTGGAGCGCTACGCCAGCGAAGAGCTCAAGCAGCAATGGCTGCAGCCGCTGCTGGAAGGCAAGATCCGCTCTTGCTTCGCCATGACGGAACCGGCAGTCGCCTCGTCGGATGCAACCAATATCGAAGCGTCGATCGTACGCGACGGTGACGAGTATGTGATCAATGGCCGCAAATGGTGGTCGTCCGGCGCCAACGACCCGCGCTGCAAGGTCTTTATCTTCATGGGCAAGACCGATCCGGCTAATCCGAACCGCCACCTGCAGCAATCGATGATTGTCGTCCCGCGCGACACACCGGGCGTCACCGTGCTGCGCCACCTGCCAGTCTTCGGCTATGACGATGCTCCGCACGGTCACGGCGAAGTGCTGTTTGAAAACGTTCGCGTTCCGGCGTCCAACATCCTACTCGGAGAAGGTCGCGGCTTCGAAATTGCGCAAGGCCGTCTGGGACCTGGCCGCATCCACCACTGCATGCGCCTGATCGGCCTTGCCGAACGCGCGCTGGAAGATATGTGCAAGCGCACGCTCAAGCGTGTCGCCTTCGGCAAGCCGGTGGCCGAACAAACCGTCACACTGGAGCGTATCGCCGACGCGCGCATCCTGATCGACCAGGCCCGCTTCCTGGTACTCAATGCCGCTTACATGATGGATACGGTAGGCAACAAAGTTGCCGCCAAAGAAATTGCAATGATCAAGGTCGCTGCGCCGAACATGGCTTGCCAGGTGATCGACTGGGCGATCCAGGCGCATGGCGGCGGCGGCGTGACCAGCGATTTCGGATTGGCGTATTCTTATGCGCAGGCGCGCACGCTGCGTCTGGCTGACGGTCCGGATGAAGTCCATCGCAACCAGATCGGCAAGCTCGAACTGAAGAAATACAAATAAGGAGCAACATGACAGGCAAGACATTTGCAGGCAAGTCGGTGCTGGTCACTGGTGGCGGAAGCGGAATAGGCCGTGCCGCAGCCTTGTCCTTCGCGGCGGAGGGTGCGCGCGTCGCGGTGTCCGATGTCGATGCCACCGGCGGCGAACAGACCGTGTCGCTGATCGCCCAGGCCGGCGGCGACGCAATCTTCATCCGCGCCGACGTATCGCAGTCGGCGCAGGTGCAGGCCATGATCGACACGGTGGTATCGCGTTTCGGCAGGCTGGATTGCGCGTTCAATAACGCCGGCATCGAAATCGAGCATCAGCCGCTGGCGGAGTCTGATGAAGCCACCTTCGATCGCATCATGAATGTCAACGTCAAAGGCGTATGGCTGTGCATGAAGCACGAGATTGCACAAATGCTGAAGCAGGGTGGAGGCAGTATCGTCAATACGGCATCGGTTGCCGGCCTGGTTGGTGCACCGACTCAGCCCATCTATGCCGGCAGCAAACATGCGGTGGTCGGCATGACCAGGACCGCTGCAGCGGAGTACGGACGCGCCGGCATCCGCATCAATGCGGTCTGCCCCGGCGTGATTCGCACACCGATGATGGACCGTGCGATTGAACGCGAGCCCCGTCGGCAAAAGATGATCGAGAAGATCCATCCGATCGGCCGCCTCGGCGAAGCGCAAGAGATCGGCAATGCGGCGCTCTGGCTGTTGTCGGATAGTGCGTCGTTCGTCACCGGCCATCAACTCGCCGTGGATGGAGGGCTGACGGCCATTTGACGATAGATCGTTTACCGTCTCGTCCAATGAGGATGAAGCGCTGTTTCCCCTGTCATTCCGGTCGCGATGCGCATCGTGACCGGAATGATCTGCATTTTACAAAACGATAATTCAGGAGACTGCAGGCATGACAGCAAAAGCAATGACCTCAAAAGCAATGACCTTTCCGTGGATCAAATCCTACCCGGCCGGGGTGCGCTGGGATGCGCCACTGCCCACCATGCCGGTGCCACAACTGCTGGATGAGGCGGCGGCGAAATGGCCTGAGAATGATGCCATTCAATTCATGGGACGCAAGATCACTTACCGTGAGTTGCTGCAGCTCGTGAACCAGGCCGCAAAAGGGTTTCAGTCGCTAGGCGTCAAGCCCGGTGTGCATGTCGGTTTGTTCCTGCCCAATACGCCGCATTACGTCATCAGCTTTTTCGGTGTGCTGAAGGCGGGCGGCACGGTCGTCAATTATTCGCCGCTGGATGCGGAAAAGGTGCTAGAACATAAGGTCGGTGACAGCCGAACCGATATCATCGTCACGCTCGACCTGGAAGTGCTGTATCCGCAGATGCAAAAGCTGCTTGGCAAGACCCGTCTGCAAAAGCTCGTTATTGGCAGCATTGGTGAAATGTCTGCTCATCCTGCGGCAGTGCAGGAACAGATGAACAAGGCCGGGCTGCTGGCCACGATCGGGAAAGACGATCAGCATTTGAGTTTTACCGACTTGCTGGACAACAACGGCGACTTTACGACCCATCCGATTGGCGATGTGCACGATACCATCGCGGTGCTGCAGTACACCGGCGGCACTACCGGCCTTCCCAAAGGCGCCATGCTTACGCATGCCAATCTCACCGCCGCCTGCAGCCAGATCAAGGCAATTGTCAGCGGCGAGCCAAAGGTGCTGGAGGAGGGCCGGGAGAGAGTGCTCGCGGTACTTCCGCTGTTCCATATCTATGCGCTTACGGTGAACATGCTGTTCGGCATCCAGATGGGTGCGGAAATCATTCTGCATACCCGGTTCGATGTCGAGGCGGTGGTGCGCGATCTGTCCGAGAAAAGGGTCACCGTGTTTCCCGGTGTGCCGACGATGTACACGGCGATCATCAACTATCCGGATATCGGTAACTATGATCTGAGTTCGCTGAAGTTTTGCGGGTCCGGCGGTGCGCCGCTGCCCGTCGAGGTCAACCAGAACTTCCAGCGGCTGACCGGTTGCTCTCTGGTGGAAGGATGGGGCATGACCGAGACTTCCCCCACAGGCACGTTCACGCCAGTGTATGGGATCCAGAAGGTAGGCTCATGCGGCATGCCGACAGTCGGCGTGGAACTCAGGTTTGTGGATGTCGATGATCCGCGCAAGGAAGTTCCGCTGGGCGAACGCGGTGAAATGTGCATCAAGGGGCCGAACGTCATGAAAGGTTACTGGAACCGGCCGGAAGCGACCGCGGCATCGATGACCGAGGACGGATTCTTTCGTACCGGCGATGTCGCCTACATGGATGAAGACGGTTTTGTTTTCATCGTCGACCGCACCAAGGACATGATCCTCTGCGGCGGCTACAACGTCTACCCGCGTATTATTGAAGAAGCGATTTACGAGCATCCCTCCGTGGCAGAGGTCAGCGTGATCGGTGTGCCCGATGCGTACCGCGGTCAGTCGCCCAAGGCCTTTATCGCGCTCAAGCAAGGCGCGCCGGATCTGACACTGGATGAGCTGAAGACTTTCCTCAAGCGCAGGCTCGGAAAACACGAGATGGTGCAGGATATCGAGATCCGCAAGGAGTTGCCAAAGACGCCGGTCGGCAAGTTGTCGAAGAAAGAACTGTACGAAGAAGAAGCGCGCAAGCGTTCGACGTCCTGAGTTTAGGCACATCGCCGTAACATCACGCAAATGATCAGGCGGCAGGCATGTAAGTGCTTGCCGCTTGTGCCTTGTGCGGACTGTATTGCGTATGTTCGTTGCGGCTGAAGCGAGCGAAGGAAGAAGAGGAAAGAAAGAGGAGGGAAGGTGGCGCAGGACACTGTCGGGAGACCAGTATCCTGCGCCATCGGATCAGCGCTGGAATGCAAGCCGGGCGATCCGTTTAATCATGATTCATATTGCATGAATCACGGGTGACACAGAGAGCTGATGTTATCCAGCTCTCTTAGCGGGGCGTCCCGCGACGGAGCAGGTTCACAATGGCCAGCAGGATCACTGCGCCAAGGAACGACACAAGCAGCGACGAGATACTAAAGTCATTCTGATTGATGGTTCCGGTTCCAAACAGCGGTGCGAGCAGCCAACCGCCGAGGAGTGCGCCTACAATACCGACGATGATGTTCAGGAACATGCCTTGGCTGGCATCCGTACGCATCACCAGGCTGGCGAGCCAGCCGAGAATACCACCGACAACAATCCAGATAATAAAATTCATTTTTACCTCCTATGTATGTTGATAGACTGGCTACTTCAATAGACTAGCTGTTAATGAATTGGTTCATGCACCGGCGCCGTCCTTCAGTTTGTTCAGCGTCATGAAAACGCGATGTATTGTGTCCTCATGACCGCTGCGAAAAGACTGTGCAAACGCGGTGAGCACTCCCGTAACCCGAGAATCAGATCGCACATGACCAGCCCTGCAGGACGGGATGCAAGTAACGTGCGATGGGGTGCTGTTGGCGTTCATACGAATCTGCTTACGGCAGGCTTCCGCGCCGGACAGTCAACCGGTGCTGTCACCCGGACGGCTTGCCCCGTCCAGGTTGCGTTGACCATCGATCTGCATCGGGAGCGGCGAAAATCCATCGTCGTCCTCGACCAGAGCTGTGGCTCCCGGTGTGGCGCTCCTTAGCGCCGCGGCATAGGCATAGGCATCCTCCTTTCCATTAAACGAAGCGAGTGGTTGATCAAAGCCTTTTTCTGCGACATCCCATTTACCGTGTAGGCCAGGAGACACGTAGATCACCAATGTCTCTTGCTGCTCGAATCTCATTACCTGTTCTCCTGCCTTTAAACAAAGATCAAGCCTTACATCTGGACCGCACCGTAGCGGCATAAGCGCTTACGCTTGCCTGTCCGCTTTACTGTGCAGACAAACTGATGCTAAGGAGGTTGATGCGTTTCGTTTGCCAACTTCGGTCTGTCGCTCATCGTTGTGCCTGACCTGGTCAAGATATCCAGGCGCACGCCGTTATAGTTGCCTGATGGCTCTATCATCACCAGGGCTTTTCCGGCATTGCAGGATTCCTGCCAGCCTAGAGTGCTGACACGCAAACATGAAGAGGGGAGTACGGTTACGGACACTCCACTGCTCTGTCATTCTTCGTTTTTCCGGCATGCGGTCGTCTGCAATGGTCTCGTACTGCATAACGATTTCCTTTCACAGGTAAAGGACAGACCCGTCAGTCGATGTTTGAAGCTTGAGAGAGCTAGTGCAAATCCTGTGCCCGTATCGAAATGGAGGGATTTGTTGAGCTGATAGTTCTTTTGGCAATTTGCTCGTGTAAATGTTCCAAGCGCAGTTGAAAACAATACAGGCAAGGCATCGGCATTCCGCATGGGAATATTTAGTCGGCATGAATCTGCATGATTTCGGGAACTGTCTTGCCCTAAAAGAAACGAAGAGTGCAGGAGACAAATTTTTTAAATGGAAATTTGCGCTGTCGCAGAAGGCCAGAAAATCTCTGTGAAATCGTGCCGCAGCAGGAAACTTAATCAGGGTCAAGTTGTCATTTGTTACACCCGAGTACGATCGGTTACAACATTTACTACAGGAGTAAATCATGACTGAACACGCGCTGGCAGGACAAGAAAGCTACGATCCCAATCGACTGCTCGACACTCTGCTCGAAAAGATGAACCTCAAGAACGACGCTGCTCTTTCCCGCATGCTGGAAGTTGCGCCGCCGGTAATCAGCAAGATCCGTCACCGTCGTCTGCCGATCGGCGCTTCGCTACTGATCCGTATGCATGAAACCACGGGTATGAGCATTCGCGAACTGCGCGACCTGATGGGTGATCGTCGCACCAAGTACCGCTTGAGCGACGCACAAGGCAAACCGAAGCCGGCTGCCGACGCGCCTCAGCCAAACCAGCCCAGCTTCCACTAAGGACGATTTCGCCTTGCACCAGCACTGTGACAGCATCGCAGGCTGATGCAAGGCAGGAGCCCCGGCATGCGACGCTTGCCGGCTGCTGAATCGATCGTCTTCAGGCAATGATGCATGGCGCGTGCACGTCGGTCCTCTCGCAGTGACCGACGTAACAAGCTTCTCCCTTCTCTTTTTTCCGGTCCTGCAGTTGTTCCCCGCAACGTCTTTGGCACTATTGCAAAGGGCGCTCGCTGTTTCCCTGGCTTCCCTGTTGTTGCTTCATTGAAATGTTGACCGAGATCAAGGTTTTTAACGTTTCGCCTGCCTATCCTGCTTTCCTCGTACATTGAACCGAAACGATGCGTCGCCATGCTGGCAGACCGCGCGGTTCCTTACAGGGAAAGCCATGTTACGCAATCTGTCCATCAAGTCCCGCCTCATCTTTGTTGTCGCATTCCTTTCCCTGATGTGTATTTCCGGCGCGGTGATCGGCCTGGGCAGCCTGCTCATCGCCAATCAGGGCCTGGAGAGTAATTATGAACATCGCCTTGTGCCGCTGGCCCGTCTTGATCGCCTGGTACGGATGATCGATCAAAACCATTTTGCCGTGGCACAGGCACTGAGCTCGGAGCCAACAGCAATCGCTGCCGAAATGGACGCGGTTGACAGTCGCATTCAAGAAATCAGCGCCGGCTGGAACACGCTGATGCAGGACATGAAGGACACCATCACGCCCGACGAGCAGGCACTGGCCGATCGCTTCGTGAGCAGCCGCAAGACCTATGTCGAGCAAGGCCTGAAACCGGCCACCTCGGCTTTGCGTGCGAATGACATCGCGCAGGCAACGCGCTTGATGCGCGGCCCGATGGCCGAGCAGATGAAGGCGATGACCGAGGCTGCCAACACCTTCATGCAATACCAGGAGCAGGCCGCAAAAAAGGACTATGAAAAAAACCAGGAAATCTATGTCTGGGTGCGTAACGCCTGCCTTTCCGGCATGGTGTTCGCGGTCCTGCTGGGTACCTGCATCTGCGTCTGGCTGGTGCGCGCCATCGCACGCCCGCTGGCTGATGCGGTGGATGTGGCGAGACGTGTCGCCGCCGGTGATCTGACCAAGGACATTGTCGTCACTTCGTCCGACGAGACCGGGCAATTGCTGCAGGCATTAAAGGAAATGAATCAAAGCCTGGTGCGCATCGTGACCGAAGTGCGCGGCGGCACCGAGACCATCGCAACGGCGTCCAGCCAGATTGCCTCGGGCAATCTCGACTTGTCGGCACGGACTGAAACCCAGGCTGCGTCGCTGGAAGAAACCGCCTCCTCGATGGAAGAACTGACCTCGACCGTGCGGCAGAATGCCGACAGTGCGCAACAGGCCAACTCGCTCGCCGTGTCAGCCTCGGAAGTGGCCATCAAAGGCGGCGCGGTCGTATCGCAGGTGGTCGATACCATGGGTTCGATCAATACGTCGGCCAGGAAGATCGTCGACATCATCGGCGTGATCGACAGTATCGCTTTCCAGACCAATATCCTGGCGCTGAATGCCGCTGTGGAAGCCGCCCGTGCCGGCGAACAGGGCAAGGGATTCGCGGTTGTCGCGACCAAAGTGCGTCAGCTTGCGCAGCGGTCCGCCGCCGCCGCCCGGGAAATCAAGGCATTGATCGACGACTCGGTGGAAAAGGTAGACCTCGGCGCAAAGCTGGTGGACCAGGCAGGCGCCACGATGCAGGAAATCGTCGACAGCGTCGGTCGCGTGACCCACATCATGGGTGAAATTTCTGTCGCCAGCAAAGAGCAGACCGACGGTATTGAACAGGTTAATCAGGCGATTACGCAGATGGATGAAGTAACCCAGCAAAACGCCGCACTGGTTGAGGAAGCGGCTGCTGCGGCAGCCTCCCTGCAGGATCAGGCGGTCGGCCTGTCGCATGTGGTCAGCGTGTTCAAGCTCACCGCAAACACGCCCGCGGCAAGCGCAAACATTGTGCCTATTGTGCCGCTGATGCGCAAACCGGCACTGAAGGCGGTAGTCGCTCCCACACCACGTGCGCAGCGGGTCGCGAACCTGTCGCCGGTTGCTGGCAGTGACTGGGAAGAATTCTGAAGTGATGGGTTGGGATTGGTATTAGTCGCTCCGTCGCTGAATCGCGTATTCGCTGACCGGCTCAGTGATACCCCTCGCCGGGTTGCAGCCGCCCTCGAAACAACCAGAACACGAATACCGTATAGCCGAGCACCATGGGCAGCAGGACCGCAGCGCCGACCAGGAAGAAGAACTGCGACGAAGGGTCCGCCGCCGCCTGCCAGATGGTCAGCGACGGCGGCACCAGGTAAGGCGCATTGGAGATCACCAGGCCCAGATAAGCGAGCAGGAACATTCCCGTCGCGCAGGCGAACGGCAATACATCGCGATGCCGGCGCATGCCGTGCCAGCAAAGCCACGCGAGGATGGCCGTCGCGATCGGTATCGGCGCCAGCAGGTACAGGTTGGGAAGGCTGAACCAGCGTTGCGCAATCCTGTCGATCTGCAAGGGCGTCCACAGGCTGACCACCGCGATAAAGGCCAGCATGGCAAACAACAGCAGTTCACCAAGGCGGCGTGCGTGATCGGCGACCGCACCGCCGGTTTTCATCATCAGCCAGGTCGCGCCCAGCAATCCATAACCCGCTACCAATGCCAACCCGCACATCAGGCTGAAGGGACTCAGCCAATCCAGTGCGCCGCCGGCGAACTGGCCGTCCTGTACGCGAATTTCCTGAAGCAGGGCGCCCAGCACCACACCCTGGGAAAATGTTGCCAGTATCGACCCGGCCGTAAAAGATAGATCCCAGTGATGATGCGTAGGCTTCGCCACCCAGCGGAATTCGAAGGCGACGCCGCGAAAGATCAGTGCGAGCAGCATCACGATGACCGGCAGATAGACTGCGGGAAGAATGATGGCATACGCTTTCGGAAAAGCCACCCAGAGGCCGACGCCGCCCATCACCAGCCATGTTTCATTGCCGTCCCAGTAAGGCGCCACCGAGTTCATCGCAAGGTCCCGCTCCGCTTCATCCTTGAGAAAAGGAAACAGGATGCCGATCCCCAGATCCACGCCGTCAAGCACGACATAAAGCGCCACCGACAAGCCGATGATCAGTGCCCAGATGACAGGAAGCATATCGTCGCTCATTCCGTTCCCCCTTCCGTGCGTTGCACCGCAGACAGCGGCCGGTTCGGCAAGGCTTCGGCTTCGCGCGGATCGACTTGCGGACCCTTGACCAGCATGCGGTGGATATAGCGTATGCCGACAGAAAACACCACGCAGTACACCAGCACGAACATTGCCAGGGAGATCGCAACAGTTGATGCCGCGATCGGTGAAGTCGCGTCCGCAGTACGCAGTACGCCAAAGACAACCCAGGGCTGGCGGCCGATCTCGGTGACCATCCAGCCTGCCAGGATCGCAACGAAACCCAGTGGCCAGCATCGGCCCACTGCGCGCAAATACCAGTCAGTCACAAACAACCGCTTGCGCCACCACAGGAAGGCGCCAGTGAAACCAATCGCGATCATCAGCAAGCCGATGCCCACCATCAGGCGAAACATGAAGAACACCGGAATGATCGGCGGCCGGTTCTCCGGTTTGAATTCCAGCAGTCCGGGAAACTTGCCGTCCCATTCATGGGTAAGCACAAGACTGCCGACGTTGGGCAGCGATACTTCCCAATGATTACGTTCGGCCTGGGCATCCGGCCAGGCAAAGATGACAAACGGCGCAGGTTTGGAACCATCCCAGTGAGCTTCGATGGCGGCGATTTTTGCCGGCTGATGCTTCAGGGTATTGAGGCCATGGAAATCGCCGACGATGAGTTGCAGCGGTGCGAGCACCGCCACCATGCCGAGACCCATGCGTATCATCGTGCGCGCTTCACGCTCGAAGCGGGCGGCCAGCACATAACGTGCACCGGTCGCCAGCACGACCAGCGAGGTCGTCAGGTAGGTCGCAATCATCATGTGGGTAAACCGGTAGGGAAAACTGGGATTGAAGATGATTTGCATCCAGTCGACCGGATAGGTAATGCCGTCGCGCACCGCGAAACCGGCGGGTGTATGCATCCAGCTATTGGCTGCGAGGATCCAGAAGCCGGAAAGGGCGGTTCCGGCAGCGACAATCACCGATGCCAGGGTATGCATCCACGGCGGCAACCGGTTCCAGCCGAACAGCATCGCGCCGAGAAAACTGGCCTCAAGGAAGAATGCGGTAAGGACCTCATAACCGAACAAGGGACCTATCGTATTGCCGACCACTTCCGAATAGCGGCTCCAGTTAGTGCCGATCTGATAGGACAGGACGATGCCGGAAACGACGCCCATGGCAAACGAGACGGCAAAGATCTTGGTCCAGAAGCGCGCCAGCAAATGGAAATGAGGCTGGCCGCTGCGTAGCCAGAGAATTTCCAGGGTGGCGATGAAAGCGGAAAGGCCAATCGAAAACGCGGGAAAGATGATATGGAAACTGATCGTAAAGGCAAACTGTATGCGCGCCAGCAGTGTCGCGTCGACACCGGCAATTGTTTCCATTGTCCTCTCCGAAAAAGACAGTGCGTGGTCGCCGAAGCGGCAAACCGCAGGGGCACTGCAATACCAGATCACTGCAAAAACAAACACTAACGAACCAAAGCCGCCCCGGGCACCAAATATCCTTACACCGGTAGACCAGCGCGGCATTGACGCGTCAATGCGTTAATGCGTTAAAGCTTCAATGCGACATCAGGACCGGTACGGGCATCGCTTCCAGCATGCTGCGTGTCACTTCACCAAGCACCCATTCCCGAAAGCGGGCATGTCCGTATCCGCCCATGATGATGAGGTCGGCGCCCGCTTCGAGCGCCAGAGAACGAAGCGACTCGCCGACTGGCGACATAGCATTGCGTTGCAGGGTCTCGATGCGAACGCCGTGCCGCTTCAGGTACTGGGCGATTTCACTTCCCGCAGGTACGCTGTGCGCGCTTGCGGCTCCTGTCCGGAATATCACAACATCGATATGTTGCGCCCGCTTCAGCAAGGGCAGAGCGGCGGACACGGCGCGAGCTGCTTCCATGCTTGCATCCCAGGCGATCAACACCCGGTTTCCGATATTCTCGAAACGCCCGGCATGCGGCACGATCAGCACGGGGCGGGATGAATTTAATACTACGTACTGTGGAAAATCCGGCATCACCACCGGCGACACTTCACCTGGATCATTCTGGCCAATCACAACAAGGTCTGCATAACGTGCCTGCAGGCAAATGCCGCCGCCAGCTTCGTCATCGACCAGGCGTTTCTCAAATGACGCAAGGCCAAGTTTTTGCACCGTAGCGTCAAAGTCCTCTAGTCCCCGCCGTGCGCGCTCACGCAGAAAATCGAGGTGCGTCCGCAAGTTCGGGTCAAGCTCCGCCAGCAGGCGCGCCTGCACCAGAAACCGCGATGCGCCGGTCATCGCGGTTCCTATAAGGTGAGCGTTTTCCGTCATGGCAACAGCGGCCGCAAGTTTGATGCGTTCTCCCGCCCGTGTCGACTCGTCGACATGGACAAGGATGGTTTTATAGGACATGGGACTCTCTTTCGCACGGACGCAATGAGGCTGTCGCAGCGCCTCCGGGAATTAGACAGGATGAATAATCGAATGCCGGAACGGATACGCTCGCCATTGATTCGCGTCAAAGTTTCGCAGGCGTCAGTACGAAGTATTCATGCATTTCCGAGGATAGGGAGGCTGCGGCGTGGCAACACTTGAATTCAGGTGAATGCACCATAGAATGAAAGTGGACCATCATGAACATGACGAACTCAAACTCAACTTCAAGCTCAACAGCAAGGCCGTCCGGGATACTTCCAATGTCTCCGGTGTGCCGGTCAAACAGTCGACGCCGCCCGCACCCGGGACCCACATCGGGTGGCCGCCGGTGACAACGGTGCATTTTCGGTTCTACGCCGAACTGAACGATTTTCTTGCGCCGTGGCAGCGGTCGAGAATCTTCAGCCAGACCTGCTCGCGCGACGCGAGTGTCAAACATATGATCGAGGCACTTGGCGTGCCGCACACCGAAGTGGAGCTTATTCTTGTCGACGGTCTCTCGGTCGACTTTGCACATCGGCTTGCGGATGGTGAATTCGTCAGTGTCTATCCCGCATTCAATACCATTGACGTAAGCCCACTGGTTCTCCTGCGTCCACCGCACACGAGGCCAGCGCGGTTTATCGCCGATGCCCATCTTGGTCAGCTTGCGCGCAACCTTCGAATGCTGGGCTTCGATGTCCTCTATCGTAACGATTACAGCGATGCGGAGGTGGCGCGCATCGCTGCCGGCGAACACCGGGTGGTGCTGACGCGCGACCGTGACCTGCTGATCAGGAAGGAAATTGTGCATGGCTGTTATTTGCACTCGGTCGGCTGCGAAGAACAATTGGCTGAAGTGCTGACCCGCCTCGAACTGGCGCGCTCGGCGCAAGCGTTCAGTCGCTGCCTCAACTGCAATGGCCTGCTGCAGGCTGTGGCCAAGCGTGATGTCGAACACCGCGTGCCGCTGCATAGCCGGATGGTGTATGACCGCTTCTACGAATGCCAGGGATGTCTGCAAGTGTACTGGGAGGGTTCGCACGTCGCGCGCATGCGGCAACGGGTCGAAAAGATGCTCGGCAGCTCGGGCACGGACGGGTAGAAGTTTTTTTGGTATAACCAGGGTTTCGACCACCCGTCCTGCCTGTGATGAACAAACCCTTTTCCGTCGCTTGCGAACGCAATCGCGATCCTATCCTTGTCGTGCTGCAAGAGGCCTTGCGGGATTGTCGGCATGTCCTTGAGATTGGCAGCGGTACCGGGCAGCATGCAGTGTATTTCGGCGCCGCCTTGCCACACCTGGTATGGCAAACCAGCGATCTGCCTGAAAACCACGAGGGCATCCTCGCGTGGCTCCATGAAGCGGGGTTGCCGAACGTGCTGCCGCCGCTGCTGCTCGACGCGTCGGGGCAGGGGTGGCCGCGGCAGGGTTTCGATGCGGTCTACACCGCGAACACCTGTCACATCATGTCGTGGGATGAAGTAGAGGCCATGTTTGCCGGTGTCGGGCGCTTGCTGCCGGAAGGTGGCCTGTTTTGCCTATACGGCCCGTTCAACTATAACGGGCGCTTCACCAGCGAAAGCAATGCCCAATTCGATGCGATGTTGCGTGCGCAGGTGCCGCATCGCGGGATACGGGATATCGAAAAGATTGTGGCGCTCGCCTCCGCGCAGGGCATGCACCTTGAGCTTGAGGACGACCATGCGATGCCGGCAAATAACCGGCTTCTGGTTTTTCGCAAAGGAGACTCTTGATGAAAACGCGCGTCCTGCCGATCAATGCAGATGCAGGTTTGACTGGGCACGCAACAGGTCGCCAAAGTTTTCGGCTGGCATCGGTTCGCTGAAGTAATATCCCTGCACGCTGTCACAGGCATTCTCGCGCAGAAAATCGAACTGTTGCTGCGTCTCCGCCCCTTCGGCGATCACGCTACATTCCAGGCTGTGCGCCAGGCTGATGATGGCTTTGGTAATGGCCGAGTCACTGCGGCTGTAAGGCAAGCCTTGCACAAATGACTGGTCAATCTTGACGGCACGTATCGGAAACTGTTTGAGGTAGGAGAGCGAAGAATAGCCGGCGCCGAAATCGTCGATGGCGACGCTGACTTCGAGTCGTTGCAAGTCGTTCAGGACGTCGATCGCTTTTTCCGGATTGCTCATGATCGCGCTTTCCGTAATCTCGAGTTCCAGATAACGCGCTTCCAGTCCGGTCTCGCGCAGGATGTCGGACAGCTTTTCGATCAGACGGTCATCCGCCAATTGGCGTGAAGAGAGATTGACCGCCACTTTCAGCCGTGCACTGCTGGCAAGCTGCCACTGTTTGTTCTGCGCACAGGCAGTGCGAAGTACCCAATAACCAATCGAATGGATGAGCCCCGTTTCTTCGGCCAAGCGGATGAAGCGATGCGGCGGCACAGCGCCAAATGTCGGATGCTGCCAGCGCAGCAAGGCTTCCATGCCACTGATGCGATTGGTCAGTACGTCGATCTTCGGCTGATAGTAAAGGGACAGCTGGTCCATTTCGATCGCTGTGCTGAGCGCGGACTCCAGCGCGAACCGCTCCTGCGCATCCCGATTCATCGCAGGTGAATAATAGCGATAACTGTTGCGTCCTAGCGCCTTGGCGCAGTACATCGCCTTGTCGGCATGTTTGATCAGCGTATCGGCGTCGACGCCGTCGCTTGGGAAACTGCTGATGCCGATACTGGTACTGATACGCAGCGGCTCCTGTCCGACTTCAAACGGCGGCCTGAATGCGGACAGTATCTTTTCGGCAATCACGCCGCCTCGATGCGGTTCATCGACATTTTCCACCAGCACGACAAACTCATCGCCGCCGAGCCGCCCGACGGTATCCGACTCGCGCAGGATGTCTTGCAGGCGCCTGGCTGTTTCCTTCAGCACCAGGTCGCCGATCGCATGGCCGAGGGTGTCATTGATCAGCTTGAAGCGGTCGAGATCCAGGAATAGCACTTCCAGCGAACGGCCGGGCCGTTCCGCAATCGTTAGCGCATGTTCCAGCCGCTGGTAAAACAGCACGCGGTTGGGCAAGCCTGTCAGCGAATCGTAGTGGGCCAGATAAGCCATCTGTTCCTGGGTCCGCTTGCGGTCAGTGATATCGCGAACAAAGAACATCGATGCAAACTTACCGGAATGCATGAAGGTTGACGAACTCATCTCCACGTCGATTGCCGTTCCGTCAAGGCGCAACAAGGTCACTTCGGCTGGAGGCAGTGCTTGCCCTTCTTTTACATGCTTCATGCGCGTGCGGACAAGTTCGTGAAAGCGCGGATCGAGGAAGGAAAACACCGAGTGTCCAATGATGTCTTCCATCCGCGTGGCACCGATGAGGGTCATGGCGGCCCGATTGGCAAGAATGAACCTGCCATTCTGCTGTGCAAGAATCGCATCGGGAGATAATTCCACCACCGTGCGATAGCGCTCGTTCGCTTCACGCAGCAGGTTTTCCGCTGCCTTGGCATCGGTGATGTCTTGCACGGTGCCAGCCATCTCGCGTACGTGTCCCTCCGCGTCGATGATGCATCGTCCATGTGCTGCGACGTAACGGACATCGCCGTTTGGCAAAAGAATGCGATGTTCAAGATAAAACGGTTTGCGGGTGGCGCGGCAAGTGTGGATGGCCGCCTGAACCGCAGGGAAATCGTCCGGGTGCACTGGGCGTCGACAGTTTTCCGGAGTGGTCGGGAATGACCCCTTGTCGACTCCCATAATGCGATAAAGCTCGTCCGACCATGTCACTTCCCGCGTTTGCGGATTCCAGTTCCAGCTCCCAAGCTTTGCCAGCTGCTGCGCATCGGCGAGCTGTCGTTCGCGCATCGCGAGCGTATTTTCGACTTGCTTGCGCGCTTCGATGTCGCTGACCAGTTCTTCTGTGCGTTCGGCCACTCGCTGCTCGAGCTTGTCACGCTCCGCGCGCAGTTCGCGTTGAGTGAATTGATTGCGGTAGACGAGGCTTGCCAGGGCAAGCCCGGTGGTGCCCATGATGCCGACGTAGACCATCAGTAAGGTCAATGACACATTGCTTGAAACATTAACTGCAGGACCGAGTGTAAAAGGTCCCAGGCCGCGTCCGGTGTTCCATACGGCAATGCTGCAGATTGCGGCGGTTGCCCAGCTGACTGCCGAAAAATTAAATCGAAACGCCGCCCATAACATAAAAGGAATTGGTACAAAGGCAACCGGCAAGTTGCCAAGCGCACTGCCCAAGGTTGCCTGGCTGACGACCAGCAACAAGATACAAAACACCACTCCCTCGACGACTCTTGCTGCCTTGTATCGCATACCGGAAAACGGATTCCACGCCATCAGGAGCGGAACGCCGACGATCATGCCGGTGGCATCGCCGAGCCACCATGTCAGCCAGTTGACTGTCAGCATTTCTGGGGTGTGCGGATAAGCCAGCGCTACGGCGGTGACGCCAAAGAGAGCGCCAATGAGTGAGCAGGCGACTGCAATGCCGACAAAACGGAAGATAGATCCACGCTGTATGAAACCCGGTTCGGTGTTGTATAGCCGCTTCAGCAGCCATGCCATTGCGCAAGCTTCCAGGGCGCTGCCAAGTCCAATCAGCAGCGCGGACTGCAGGGGGAGGCCGGCACTTACAACGCTCAGAAGCGCACCCAGCAGAATGGCCGGTGCAATCCAGGGGCCGCGCTTGAGTACCGCCCACACACCGAGGGCGGCGGGTGGCCACAAAGGGCTGACCGTACCGGGCAACATACCCAGTCTGGCCGAAATCTGACAGCTTAAGTAATAGAAGGCAGCTAGCAGGCAAAACGTGGCGAAGTAAGAGATGCCGCCTGTAAAAATATCCCGCCAGGTATAACCGCCCGTATGATTTTTTAGGATGCTGATCCGCTCCATCTCAAGCCTTCCGTCGGAGAAGTCATGAAGAGTCCAACTGCGCAGGCAGGACGGCAGTCATGCAGCCACTATGCCACTGTAGCCTTGTGGCTGTTTGAATCTTCTCAAGCGAATGTCGTGCACCTATGGTCGACGTAGGACTTTTTAATTTCTCCACGGTTCCATGACATTTCCAACTTCCTCCCGCGAGAGCGCTACGGAGACACGTAGATTTATATTTCAGGAAGCGCAACTATTTTGCGTTTTGTTAAACCAGTAAGCGATAGCTTCTATTAAGAAATCCCTATCCTTGGTGCTTGGCCGGTTCACACAGGTTCGATTTGCCGCCAGATTTCGCAGGTGCAGAGGGCCTAATACCTGATGACGCAGGACCTGTCCCGTCGAACGTGTCGAAGAATCCTGCGCCTGCTTACTTGATACACACCGCCCGCACTTGCTTGATATCGGTAATCCCTGACAGGATTTTCTCAATACCATCCATCTTCAAGGTCAGCATGCCATCTTCTAGCGCAGCGGCCAGCATCACTGCAACACGGCTGTGTTCCTGGATCAGGCGTTTCAGCTTGTCTGTCCCGATCATCAGTTCATGCAGGCCGACACGTCCTTGATAACCACCGCTGCACTCATCGCAGCCAACAGCCTTATACAGCCTGAACTTGCCGTTGTCGTGCGCATATCTCCCGGTCCACTCCTTGATGACGCGTTGCTGGCCTTCCTCGGGATTCTTGAAAGCCTCGGTATTGCGCAGCTCTTCGCAGTATTCCGCCAGCAGCAATTGCAGTTCTTCGGCGCTGGGTTCATAAGCCTGCTTGCAATTGGCGCACAGGCGCTTGGCGAGGCGCTGCGCCAGTACGCCGAGCAGTGCGTCGGCAAAGTTGAACGGATCCATGCCCATGTCCAGCAGGCGGACGATCGATTCGGGCGCGCTATTCGTATGCAGGGTCGCAAATACCAGGTGGCCGGTCAGTGACGCCTCGATGCCCATCGACACGGTTTCCTTGTCGCGCATTTCGCCGACCATGATGACATCGGGATCGGCCCGCAGGAAAGCCCGCATCGCCGTCGCGAAGTCCAGTCCGCTCTTGCGGTTGACCTGCACCTGGCGCAAACCTTTCTGCGTGATTTCGACCGGGTCTTCCGCCGTCCAGATCTTGGTTTCCGGCGTGTTCAGGTGATGCAGCACCGAATGCAAGGTTGTCGTCTTGCCTGAACCGGTCGGGCCGCACACGAAGAACAGGCCGTAAGGCTTGCTGACGGCGGCACGCAAGCGCGCAAGGTTATGCGGCAGTACACCCAGCTTGTCGAGGGGAATCGGATCGCCTGCCGCCAGGATGCGCATCACAATGTCTTCGACGCCGCCGGCGGATGGAATGGTGGCTACCCGCAGTTCGATATCGAGCGGACCGAATTTCTTGAACTTGATCTTGCCGTCCTGCGGCTTGCGGCGCTCGGAAATATCGAGGTCGCACATAATTTTGATCCGCGCGGAAATCGCATTGCGGTAGCTGGCCGGAATCTCGATATAAGGTTCCAGTGAGCCATCCTTGCGGAAACGGATGACGGTTTTTTCCTTGCCTGGGCGTGGTTCGATATGAATATCGGAGGCACCCTGGCGATAGGCGTCGACAATCACCTTGTTGACCAGCTTGACCAGTTCGTTTTCCGCCGCGGCGGACAAGTCGGCCTCGGAAAGTTCGACGCCATCATCGTCCTCACCTTCCATGCCGGACAACAACTCGCCGACAGAGGTGAGGTCGCCTTCGATGCCGAAGAAAACATCGATCGTCTGCCGGAATTCGCGCATGGTGGTGACGCGGTAGGTCAGCCTTGCCTTGGGGAATACGTTGTTGATCACACGCGCATTGCGCACATGCTCGGGATCGATGGCGAGGATCACGACGCCGTCGCTTGCTTCCCCGATCGGTACCCACTGGCTTTGCTCGACGAATTCACGTTTCAGGTTGCGCAGCAGGTCGACCGGCTTGACGCGGTCCGGCTTGTGCGGCTCATAAGGCACGCTGAAAAACTTGCTCAGTGAATGACCGATCAGCTGCGGCTTGACCTGGAATTCCTTGATCAGGATTTCTTCAATGTCATCGTTCTTGCGCCGTGCGGCGCGCGTGGCCAGTTCGAGTTCGGCGGCGGACAGCACCGCTTCCGAGACCAGGGCACTGTATTTGGAACGGATCAGCGGCGCCGGCTTGAGGCGCTGCGCATAGGCGATCGCCAGCGTCTTGCACAGTTCCCTGATGCCTTCTTCGGCGACCGCCGAAAAGGCTTCGCCGGTGCGGTTATTGATCAGCTGAATGGCGCCCAGCAGAGCATTGCTCTGCGCATCGATCAGCGGCGCGACCAGCATCTGCTTGGTGCGATAGCCCGTGTGCTGATCCACGCCCCGCTGGAAGTGCAGCTCCGGCGAATGCGACTTCAGCTCGCTCTCGTCATAAACATCGCGCAGGTTGATCACCCGGCGCGACAGTGACGCATAGCCGGCAATGCTTTGCGGCGACAGAGGCAACTGAAAATCTTTGAAGGAATTCAGGCCGGTCTTGACCCGTGAGACGATGCAGGTCTTATCCTCGCTCATCGCGTACAAGGTCAGCCGATCGCAATCAAACAGGTCGCACAGGTCCTGCGACAGGTCGAGCATGAGCTCGTCGAGATTGCTGGTCGCGTGGATCTTGTTGGTGACGGCCTGCAGCTTCTTGAAAAAAATAAGGCGGACATTGGTGTCGTCCGCGCCGACAGTCTTGGAGGTGCCTAGAACCGCGCTCATGTGGTCCCGTTCATACGGTGTGTTTCAATACAATCAACAGATGAGCTTACCTGGCAGGTCTCCTTGGGCGCGAAACCCGCGCTGCCTCGCAAAATCCGGTGTTGGCGTTTTGTCATCGTATTGCTGCTCAATTGGTGAGATCCGTGGTCTGCGTTTTCAGGCGTGCTGAATCGATGCAGACATTCGTTAACAAGATGCTTTCAATCATAATTGATCGCGTTGCGTAAATGTATCACTGCAGCAAGCATAATTTTCCACACTCTCTTTGTAACGACTAAAAAGCCGCAATTTAGTCGATTCAGTCTACAATCATTCAAAAAAGCAAAGGGAGGGCGGTACATGAGGATGCTTTCGGCGGTAGTCAAGGGTCCGGATGAAACCGCCCGGACAGTCACTACACCGTACTTACCATTCCGCCCGGACCGGCCGGGCATTGCGCGATGAAGCTTCAAGTACTTGGATGTGCAGGCGGCATAGGGGGCCGTGAACGGTTCACCACCAGCCTGCTCGTCGATGACAATCTCCTCCTGGACGCAGGCACGGGACTCACCGGCCTGGACGTCGACCAACTGGCGCGCATCGATAACGTCTTCATCACGCATAGCCATCTCGATCATGTGGCAGGTCTGGCATTGCTGGTCGATGCCGTACAGGGCAGGCGCAACGCACCGATTGTCGTCCACGCCACCGAAATCATCATCAACGCGCTGAAGCGACACCTGTTCAACTGGATCCTCTGGCCCGATTTCGCCGCGATTCCCGATGCCGCGCATCCGGCCTTGCAATGGAAGGTGGTCGGGCATGGCGACACGGTGGAACTCGGTGGCCGGCGCCTGACGTCCCACGCGGTTAACCATACCGTCGGGTCGGCGGCCTATCTCGTGCAGAATGGCCGCTCCGGTTTCCTGTTTACCGGAGATATGGCATCGACGCCGGAACTCTGGACCGCGATCGGCAATGAAGTGAAATTGTCCAAGGTGATTGTCGACTGTTCATTTGCCAATGCCGAACGCTGGCTGGCCGAAAAGTCGATGCATTTCTGTCCTGCCTCGCTCATCGAAGACATTCATGCGATGAACGACGCGATCGAGTTCCTGATTTACCATCTCAAGCCGGGCCAGGAAGATCTGATCATGCAGGAACTGGAAACGGGCGGGGGCGGGCGCCCGTTTCGCGCGCTGAAATGCGGAGACGTGTTCGAATTCTGAGCAGGTACCAGGGCACCAAGGCACTAGAAACGGAAACGTATCGTCAGTGGAAAACAATGAGCGATCCCAGTTACACCGACATTGCCCTCAGGCTTGAGCAGCGATCTTCGAGCCGATTGCGCTGAGTCCGAGATCGACGAAGCAACGCGGGCAGAACTGGACCAATGGCACACCACCCTTGCGATGGTGCGCAGCCAGCAATGGGATAGCGCGGAACAATCATTGCAAAGCTTGCTGGCGGGCGATCCACAGAGCGGCCTCTACCAGCTCTGCCTCGAACGGGTTGCGTACTATTGACAGCATCCGCCGGGTCCGGATTGGGATGGCGTGACGACGTTCGAAACGAAATAAGCCGGCCGGGAAGAAACGACATCAAGACGGCTGCGGGTGCGAGTCGGACTGCGCTTGTGGCTGCGGTCGTGTCCGCTCTTTTTGCCGGCTGCCAAACCAGAGCGCGTACTGATGCGTGATCTCTGCACCGAGGAAAAAAATCTGCGCAGAGTAATAGACCCATAACAGCAGGGCGATCGTTGAACTGGCGGCGCCGTAGCCACTTGCGACTTTGCTGCTGCCAAGATAAGCGCCTATGAGATTTTTGCCGATGATGAAGAGCGCGGCGGTCACCAGCGAACCAATCAGCACATCACGCCAAGGCAGCCTTACCTGAGGCAGTAGCCGGAAGATGGCAGCGAACAGGCTGGTGATCACACCGAATGAAACAACGGACGATATCGGCAGCAGAATGGCCGATGCGTCGGCCCAATAACCACCGACATATTTCTCCAACACCGCCAGCGCGGCATTGATCGAGAGCGATACCAGCAGCAGAAAAGCCAGGACTAGGATCAGGCTGAACGACAGTATCCGGGTACGAATGAAGGCCACGATCCCCGACTGGCGTGAAGGAGGGGTATGCCAGATTTCATCGAGACTGTCTTTCAGCTCGCCGAACACGGTGGTTGCGCCGACCAGCAGCAAAACAAATGCCGACATCGAAGCAATCAGACCGCTGGCCGGATTGCGTACACTGGCAAGCAAGAGCTGAATCGCCTCTGCACCGGCTTTCCCGACGAGACCGTTCAGCTCATGGAAAATGGCGCCACGCGCTGCCTCCTCGCCAAAAATCGCCCCGGCAATGGCAAGAACCATCACCAGCACCGGCGCCAGCGAGAACAGGGTATAAAAGGCAAGCGCCGCACCCTTGCTCGATGCGCGGTCGCTGACCCAGTGTTCCACTGCGCCCACTACCATCGGGCGCAGCCTCGAAAGAACACTGGCGGGAGGAGCGAGGTTTGCTGATTCCATGCGTCAATACGCCAAATTGGAAAGGTATTAGCCTCGTTCAATTATGGCGCGGTCGGCGGGCATTGCCATGCGCCAGCACAAGGGTGCAGAGGTGAACCCAGTCCAGATACCACCTGCCGCACCGGATACAACTTGTTGCAACCATTACGAGCCGACACTGGAGTCGCATCGCGCTTTGTCGTTTAATTGGCCTATCAATTCTATCGAGAACACATCATGAAAGCCTTCGCTACCAAAGCTCTTGCCTCCCTGCTCGTAGCCGGAATGTTGACCGCCTGCGCAAGCCCCGGTTATGGTCCGGTTGCTACCCAGCCTTACCCATCGAGTGCGGGTGGCTATCCGGCCGGAACCTATCCTTCCAGGCCTTACCCGGCCACATCGCCTTCCTATGCCTATAGCTATGGAACCGTGGATTCGATCCAGGTTGTACAAGGACAAGGTGCGCCGGCCGCAAACAACGGTATCGGTCTCGGTACGGTAGTAGGCGGTGTGGTTGGCGGTCTGTTAGGCAATCAGGTGGGCAGCGGCAGTGGCCGGAAAGCTGCGACTGTCGCTGGCGTTGTCGGCGGCGCGGTCGTGGGTAACCAGATGGAACAGCGCAACGGACAGGTGCGCGATGCCTACCAGGTTGGGGTGAGGATGGATAATGGCAGTTACCGCACCGTGGTGCAGGACAATGTGGCCGATCTGTACGTGGGTGGGCGGGTACGTATCGAAAACGACCGTGCGTATCGTCAATAGGAAATCTGCTCCAAGCGACCCAACTCAACTTTAAGTGACACGGTGATTCATCGAGGGTGATGGATGGCTGGTGCCCGATGTCGCATAGCGACAGGCGGCCACCAGCCCGCTCGCCGCGCTTGCATAAGTGTAGTCGCTCGCCATACTGACACTTGCACGCGAAAACCTGTCCCAGGCTGATTGATCCGACAGCAGCATTGCGGCTGCCGTACTCCAGGCGCCGGAGTCGAGATCTTCCACCAATCCATTACGGCCATGTACGATCAGCTCATTGGCCACGCCGGCATGTGGCGAGACCAGCACCGGTAACCCGGCGGCACAGGCTTCATTGGCCACCACGCCCCAAGGGTCCCACAGAGTTGGAAACAGAAAGATCTTCGCCGAATGATACAGCGAGGGCAGCGCTTCATGCGCAACAAAGCCCTGGAACCGCGCATCGACCTGGGCCGCATGTTGCGCGGCATACGCCCTCAGTGCATCGTCCTGCTCGCCGGCGCCCACGAACAGGATGCTGACTTTCCGCCCCAGCTTGCGCGCCGTGTGCAAGGCGACCTCAAATGCAAACATGGGATTTTTGACCGGCTCGATCCGGCCGCAAAACAGAAAATCGACATCCCGTTCCTGTGCGTTTCCAGAATTCGCGAATACCGCATTATCAATGCACAGGCAGGAGCGGAAGCAAGCTTCATCAGCAATGCCATAGCTGCGATGCAAGCGGCGACCGCCAGAGCTTGCTGATACAAAAGCCGCACTGCGTGCATACACGAGGCGACGCACTGCCTTGTGCCACTTGCCCAAGCCCTGTTCCGACACATCTGTACCATCCGTCATCGCGACATGGGGAATATGTTTTGCCAAGCAATAGGCAAAGGCATACAAGTGTGTGGGATTGAAGCCGCCGGTGACCACGACATGTGGCGCAAAGCGGTGCAGCGCGCGCACGACGCCGGGATTGTTATGGATATAACGTCCGCGAATCGTGATGATCCGTTCACGCAGAAATTCATGACCGAAGTCAAGCGAAGGAATTTCCCACAAGCGGTTCGGTTCGCGTCGCGTACAAAACAATACCTGCAGCGTGACGCCCGGCGTGCGATCCAGCGCCTGAAAGAACGGTACGCGGTAAGGTGGTAGTTCATTGGAAACGAGAGAGATGCGCAACATCGTTGACCTGCTCATATTGTGAATGGCGACTGTTTCGGGCAATCCCTGCAACGGGCAGTACGTGTGATCGTGTTTGCCGCGTCTTGTTCAATGTCTCCCTCCCGAAGGCAGAGATATATCAACTGGTCACCACCACTGCCCAAATTTGAGGCATGGATTATGCCGCGATGCGCATCGATGGTGCATCTTGCGATAGCAAGACCGAGACCGAGACCATCTCCATACGTCAAAGTCGTACACCACATTTTCTACAGATCGCCCGGTACGCAAACGGTTCTGCCACCATGATGCATCCTGGTATCAAACCATAAGCGGCGTAAAAGCAGCCTTGTCGGCATGTCTCTGTCAGCAGGAAACGGACCGTCAGATTCGGGGTTGTTGGTAAGGGCAAAAACGGCCAAATCTCACAGGATTGGCTTGATTGGAGGGTAAAGCCAACACAATTGCGAAATTATTTGTTCCAGAAAGTAATTTTCCGCGCAAACCCGCAGCCAGACGCCATTTCTTTTGTTAGAATCTGCTCCTTTTCTGAAAGGAATGCGATGAACAAAACTGAACTGGTAGATGCAATTGCAGCAGAGTGCGATCTCTCGAAAACCGCTGCGCAACGCGCACTGGACTCGGTGATCAACAATATTGTCAAAGCTGTTGCAGAAGGCAAGACCGTCCAGCTGGTCGGTTTCGGTAGCTTCGGCAGCGGCACACGTGCAGAACGCACTGGCCGTAATCCGCGTACCGGCGAAGAAATCAAGATCGCTTCCGCAAAGACTGTGAAATTCTCCGCAGGCAAAGCATTCAAGGACGCCGTCAACAGCTGATCCTTCAGGCGAGGCGCCCCGGGCGTTCTCGCCGCATCCGGGCCTGCTGTTATCGACGCAGGCATCCGCGAACAAGCACTCCAATTCTATTCCGCTCTATCCCACTCTACCGCTCTATATCCGTGCCGTACCTCTGCTGAATCCTTTATCCCCCTTGGTATCGGTAGTCAATTGCTCCAGCAAGGCCGTGACTTCGAGTGCGCCGGCTGGTTTGACCAGATGATGGTCGAAGCCCGCTGCCTTCGTGCGCGCATGATCCTGAGCCTGGCCATAGCCGGTCAATGCAATCAGCACTGCTTCGCTACAGCCTTCCTCTTCGCGCAAGCGTTTCGCCAGCGCGTAACCATCGATATCCGGCAAGCCGATATCGAGGAGGAATACCTGGGGTTTCTGTTTCCTCGCACATTGCACGGCCTCGGCGCCTGAATACGCAACGTAGACCTGGTGGCCTGCGGCATTGAGCAGCATGGCAAGCGTATCCGCGGCATCAATATTGTCATCCACCACGATGACCTTCAGGCCAGTGCGTGGAGCCGCGGGAATCACGCCTTTTGTCCGTGTCTGCTCACTGGCGCCGGCTCCGTCATGCCGAGGCAGGCGGAATGTAAATGTGCTGCCGTGTCCCTGACCCGCACTGTTTGCCTGGATTGTGCCGTCGTGCAGCGTGACGAGGCTGCGCACCAGTGCGAGCCCCAGACCGAGACCTCCCTGGGCGCGGTCCGGGGAACGTTCGCCCTGGGTAAAAAGCTCGAAGATATGCGGCAGTAGTGTGGCGTCGATACCGGCACCATTGTCTCGTACGCTGACGACGATCCTGCCCGCTTCTTCGTACATGCGGAGTTGAATGTCGCCGCCTTCCGGCGTGTACTTCGCCGCATTGTTCAGCAAGTTGGCCAGCACCTGGACCAGTCGCGTACGGTCACCCACTACCAGCAGCGCGTGGTCCGGGATGTCCAGTTTCAGCCTGTGCCGCCGTGCGTCAATCAGCGTTCGCACCTGCTCGATGGCGCCTGCTGCAACATCATGCAAATCCAGTACCGCCTTTTCCAGCGTGACCAGTCCACCGGTCACGCGAGACACATCCAGCAAATCATCGACCAGACTCGTCATGTGTTCGGCCTGGCGAGCGATGATGTCACTGGCCTTGCGCACCATCGGCTGGTCGGCGCTAAGCATTTTCAGAATCTGCGCGGCATTGCTGATCGGCGCCAGCGGATTACGCAACTCATGTGCCAGCATCGCGAGGAATTCATCCTTGCGGCGATCGGCGGCACGCAAGGCTTCGTCGGCAAGCTTGCGGTCGGTGACATCGTAGCCTTCGACAAAGATCCCTGAGGTCGTTCCATCCGTATCGATCACCGGCTGAAAGATGAAATCGACAAATCGTTCGGTCGCCGGACCGCCGGGCGTTCTCTGCAAGACCACGCGCTCCTGTTGCGCAAAGAAGGGCTCACCGGTAGAAAACGCATGATCGAGCCTGGCGAAGAAGGGCTGTCCTTCGATCTCGGGCAGCGCAAGTCGTACCGGCTTGCCGATGATGTCCCGTGCGCCGATCAGGCGCATGTAAGCCGCATTGGCAAGTTCAAATACGTGTTCGGGACCGCGCAGCACTGCCATGAAGCCCGGCGCCTGCTGAAACAAGGCACGCAGGCGATTGCCTTCCGCTGCCAGTTGCGAACTCAGCGTCTCTTCTGCGGCGCGCCGCTTCTCTTCCGCACGTGCGCGTTCGACAGCGGCCCAGGTGCGTTCGGCGACGTGCTCTGTCAGAGTCTGATCTTCATTGGTCCACCGACGCGTGCCTGGCTCATGCAGATAAAGAAGTGCGGTCAAGCGACCTACCTTGATCAACGGGACGATCAGCAGGGACCGGGTGCCAATGCTGGCGTAGCCGGTTGCATAGGGGGCAGATCGTGGATCGTCTGCAATATTATCCAGCCTCAGCACACGCCCAGCACGCAGATGATCAATGATGTCGGGACCAAAGCTATTTAGCGGACGGGTTTCTCCAGCCAGGCTGGGAACTCCGGGCGCGGTCCAGTCGCGTGCGACAGAGACGAACTGGCCGCTTGGATCGATCTCTCCGTAACCAACGCGCGATACTTGCAGATGTCGTCCCAACGCTGCTGCGGCGACTTCGGTAATTTCGTAAGGATCGTCCAGGTCGCGCAACAGGTCGGCCATCTTCAGTTCAAAGGCTTGCCGGCGTTCCGCCAGGATCTGTGCGGTAGTTTCGGTGCAGGCGCAGAACATGCCGGCGATGTTGCCGTTTTGGTCGCGTGCGGGCGAGTAGGAAAACGTGAACCAGGTCTGCTCCTCATGTCCCTTGCGCAGCATCAGCAGCGGCAGGTTTTCATTGAAGGTCGCCTCGCCAGCCAGGGCACGCTGGATCAATGGACTGATGACGGGCCAGATCTCGGTCCAGACAACATCGAAGCGGCGGCCCAGCGCATCCGGATGTTTGGCACCGAGCACTTCGCTATACGGATCGTTATAGAGAATACCAAGTTCGGGCCCCCAGGCAAGAAACATTGGAAACTTGGAATCGAGGATCAAGCCCGTCACGGTGCGCAATGCAGGCGACCAGTGCTGCGGTGGACCGAGCGGTGAATGGCTCCAGTCATGCTCGCGCATCAATGCGCGCATCTTGCCGTCGCCGGTAAGGAAATCAAAATTGCCAATGGAAGTGCTATTCAAAACGGATCTGCTCCAACGGATTGCACAAAGTTCGCAGCAAGTGTTGCATCGCGGAATCGGCGCGCAAATTGAGATACGTTATTCTGCAACAAAATCCGTATTCAGGGCCGCAAGACCGACAGGGCCTTTGACCACAATAGCGACTGAGAAATTTCTTATCTGCCTTCTTCCCCCCTGAGCCATTGCTTGCGCCACCATGTTCACCGCCTCAATGACGTTCTCTCATCCAAAATGGTGTTGTGCATGTGGCGACATGGTGAGGGTGCGCAGACTCAGCAGCCAAAATCCGGTTTGACGAAACGATCAAAAAATTGCTTAATAGACAACTTCAAATTTCCTTTGTAGACTGCCAAGCTGCTATTGATTCACACGTCGTATTAAGGGAGGGACCATGTTTACTTGCAAATTTGAGCTCAACAACCAGCCGATGAGTAAGTTCCAGATTCTTACCGTATCTTATCCAGCATTTTCCGGGCTTGGACGAGAAAGCAATAACCGCAGTGCGGCATGCCTACAAAACGTCGGGCCGATTCCATTTGGTACCTACTACATCGTCGACCGCGAGTCAGGAGGATTGCTTGGTCCACTATGGGACAGAATCAAGGGCCGAACTGACTGGTTCGCCCTGTACGCGATGGACAGTGTCATCGACGATCGTACCTATTGCAATGAGGTTGAGCGAGGAAATTTCCGTCTCCATCCCAAGGGGCCCAGTGGTTTGAGCAAGGGATGCATCGTGATTGAAAACCGCGCCCACTTTAACCATGTCAGAAGTCTTTTGAAAAGCGTTAGGCCGGTTACCATCCCAGGCACGAAGCATATGGCCTACGGAAAGGTGGAGGTCAGATGAAGGGCGTGGCGAAAGCGTTGTTTGCGCTTGTGAGCTGGGCGACGGGGGCACTTTTTTTGACGCGTCTCTGGCTGAGCAATCCTGACACGGGACTATCGCTGCCTGCGCCGTGGTGGCAATGGCTGGACGGAGTCTACGGGTCCAGCAATGCGGAAGAGGTCGCGGATCTGGAATTTTTGATTGGATTCACGATTGCTTTGGTCGTGCTGGCTGTTGCCGGTACACTGGCGCTATGCGCTTTGCGTTTCGTCCGATCGCAGCAACCGCAATAAAGGCAAGGTGCATAGCGCGCACTGTTTCGCTGCTGCAAAGGATGTCAGAAATTTTGGATCGTGTATGAGGCTCGTCAACATACACAATGTACACAATGCCGGTCCGCAGCAAATTCCATGTTCAGGGCAGCAAGATCGACAATTCCTGCGCACCCCGCAATAGCGCCGGAAGAAATTCTTCCCGCATCTTCTTTGCGCTGACGCGGGTCGCTTGCGCACCGATGTTCAGCGCGGCAATCACATTTCCCGAAGCGCCATGCACCGGCACCGCGATCGAGCGAAGGCCGATTTCCAGTTCCTCTTCAACCAGTGCATATCCGCTGTTCCTTACCTGCGCAAGGATCTCGCGAATCCGCGCTTCCGATACCACAGTTTTGTCGGTATAGGCCTTGAGTTCTACGCGGGCAAAGTAAGCGGACAAGGCGTCTTCGGATAAATGCGCGAGCAGAACCCGGCCAAGCGATGTGCAATAGGCCGGCAGGCGACTGCCGGTATTGAGTGCGACCGACATGATGCGCGCTGTCGCTGAGCGCGATACGTAGAGCACTTCGCCCTCATCCAGCATGGCAAGCGAACACGATTCATTGAGGGTACGACTGATGGCATTCAGGCAGGGCTGGGCCGAAACGGTCAATGGCGTCGACGACAGATAGGAATAGCCCAGCGTCAGGATCTTGGGCTTGAGCGAAAAATTGTTTGCTTCCGAATCGACATAACCGAGTTGCCTCAGCGTATGCAGGCAGCGCCTGACGGCCGCTCGCGGGATCCCGGTACGGTGACTGATCTGCGCGATAGTGAGGCTGCGCCGCTGGTCGCTGAAGGCGCGTATTACCGCAAGTCCGCGCGCCAGCGAAGTCATAAAACTGGGATCGGTCAGCGCGTCGATTTCCTCGGCGATGGTCAATACCTTTTTGCCGCCAGGTTCTCTGACGTCCTCAACGGCCCGCGGGGTGTTGCTTTTCATCTTGTTTTCCCAGGTTCATTCACGACAGCGCATGGTCACGTGGTCATATTCAGTCGTTCTATTGCTCTGCCGTTCTACGTAGTGCGTATTCCGTTCGGCCACCGAACACATTTGTATAACCCGCCTTGACGCTTGCGAACCGTGATAGCTACACTGCAATCATTGTTCTATAAACAGACATTAGTTCGTTTATCGCACAAAGTCAACGCAAGCTTCCTACCATTAACAGGAACCAACGTGATCAATAAAATCTGTGACTCGCTGCAGGCAGCAGTGAGCGATATCCACGACGGCGCCACCGTCATGATCGGCGGTTTTGGCAATGCCGGCATGCCTTCGGCACTGATCGACGCGCTGCTGGAGCAGGGCGCACGCGAACTCACCATCGTAAACAACAATGCAGGCAATGGCGAAACCGGACTTGCCGCGCTGCTCAAGGCGAAACGGGTGCGCAAGATCATCTGCTCTTTCCCGCGCCAGGTGGACTCCCAGGTGTTCGATGCGCTTTACCGGTCCGGCGAAATCGAGCTTGAATTGACGCCGCAAGGCAATCTTGCAGAGCGCATTCGTGCGGCCGGAGCTGGTATCGGCGGCTTCTTTTCTCCCACCGGCTATGGCACCTTGCTGGCCGAAGGCAAGGAGACGCGGGTCATCGACGGTCGCAACTATGTGTTCGAAACCCCCATCCATGCAGATTTTGCGCTGATCAAGGCCTTGCGCGGCGACCGCTGGGGTAACCTTGTCTATCGCAAGACCGCACGCAATTTCGGCCCGATCATGGCGATGGCGGCCAAATGCGCCATCGCGCAGGTGGTGGAGGTCGTCGACCTCGGTGAACTTGACCCGGAAGCGATCGTCACACCCGGGATCTTTGTGCAACGTGTGGTCCAGGAAGGAAATCCAGCATGAAACGATTCAGCCGCGACCAGATTGCCGCACGCGTGGCGAAAGATATACCGGAAGGCGCCTACGTCAATCTCGGCATTGGCCTGCCCACCATGGTGGCGAACCACTTGCCAAAGGAACGGGAAATTTTCCTGCACAGCGAAAACGGCTTGCTGGGGATGGGTCCCGCACCGGCGCCCGGCGAGGAAGACGAAGACCTCATCAATGCCGGCAAGCAGCCGGTTACCTTGCTCACCGGTGGCGCCTATTTTCATCATGCCGACTCCTTCGCGATGATGCGCGGCGGCCACCTTGATATCTGTGTGCTCGGCGCGTTTCAGGTCTCCGCAAAGGGAGACCTGGCCAACTGGCATACCGGCGCGCCGGATGCGATTCCCGCCGTCGGCGGCGCGATGGACCTTGCCGTCGGCGCAAAGCAAGTGTTTGTGATGATGGAACACCAGACCAAGACCGGCGAAAGCAAGATTGTCGCAGCATGCACTTATCCGCTGACCGGCATCGGCTGTGTCAACCGCATCTTCACCGACCTGGCAGTCATCGATGTGACGCCACAGGGACTGCTGGTGCGCGAGATCATCGACGAACTGCCGTTCGAAGAACTGCAACGCATCACCGGCGTACCGCTGACGCTGGCCCCGCTCTGAACTTTTTGCCAAGGACACATCATGACTGACGCATTTATCTGTGACGCGATTCGTACCCCGATTGGCCGCTATGCCGGCGCGCTCAAGGATGTGCGCGCCGACGATCTCGGCGCCGTGCCGCTGCGCGCGCTGATGGAGCGCAACAAGGGCGTCGACTGGACCCAGGTGCAGGACGTGTTATACGGCTGCGCCAACCAGGCCGGCGAAGACAACCGCAACGTGGCGCGCATGTCGCTGCTGCTGGCAGGATTGCCGCACGACGTGCCGGGCGCCACCATCAACCGCCTGTGCGGTTCCGGCATGGATGCGCTCGGGACTGCCGCCCGCGCAATCAAGGCCGGCGAGACCAGCCTGATGATTGCCGGCGGCGTCGAGTCGATGACGCGTGCGCCGTTTGTCATGGGCAAGGGCGACAGCGCGTTCTCGCGCAATGCGGCGATCTACGACACGACCATCGGCTGGCGTTTCGTCAACAAGCTGATGAAGGAAATGTATGGCGTCGATTCGATGCCCGAGACGGCGGAGAACGTCGCAGTCGATTACAAGATCAGTCGCGAAGACCAGGACCTGTTTGCCGTCGCCAGCCAGAACAAGGCAGCCGCTGCGCAAAAGAACGGCATCCTCGCCCAGGAAATCACGCCGGTCACCATTCCGCAAAAGAAGGGCGATGCCCTCATCGTCGAACATGACGAGCATCCGCGTGCCACCAGCGTTGAAGCGCTCGCCAAACTGAAAGGCGTGGTGCGTCCTGACGGCAGCGTCACCGCTGGTAATGCGTCTGGCGTCAACGACGGCGCTTGTGCGCTGCTGCTGGCAAATGAAGACACCGCGAAGCGCTTTGACCTGACACCGCGTGCCCGTATCGTCGGCATGGCCACCGCGGGCGTTCCGCCACGCATCATGGGCATCGGCCCGGCGCCGGCATCGCAGAAGCTGTTGAAGCAGCTTGGCATGACAATCGATCAGATGGATGTGATCGAGCTGAACGAAGCCTTCGCATCGCAAGGCCTCGCAGTATTGCGTGAACTCGGTGTCGCGGATAACGACCCGCGCGTCAATCCCAATGGCGGAGCAATCGCGCTCGGCCATCCGCTCGGGATGAGCGGTGCGCGCCTGGTCACCACGGCGATGTACCAGCTGCATCGCACTAACGGACGTTTTGCGCTTTGCACCATGTGCATCGGCGTGGGTCAAGGTATTGCGATGGTGATCGAGCGGGTATAAGCGTATTCTCCTCTCATCGCCACCATAATTTTCCTGCCAACCATGACTGAATCGCCACTTGCCAGCCTGACCGGGACCATGTTTTCGACTGCTGCCATGCGGCAGGTATTCAGCGCCGCTTCGTGTGTGCAGGGCATGCTGGATTTCGAGGCCGCACTGGCACGTGCGGAGGCGCAGGTCGGCGTGATACCTGACAGCGCCGTGGCATCGATCGCCCGGGGTTGCGATGCATCGGTGATCGACCTCGGCAAGCTGGCGCAGGACGCCGCGACATCGGGCAATCTGGCGATACCCCTGGTCAGGCAACTGACTGCAGCCGTTGCCGCCTCCGACAAGGACGCCGCGAAGTTCGTGCACTGGGGGGCCACCAGTCAGGACGCAATCGACACCGGGCTGGTACTGCAATTGCGTCGCGCACTGGAGCTGCTTGATGCAGATCTCGACGGTCTTATCGCAGCGCTGGCCAGTCTTGCGGCGCGTCACAGAGACACAGTCATGGTCGGCCGCACCTGGATGCAACATGCGTTGCCCATCACTTTCGGACTCAAACTTGCCGGCTGGCTCGATGCCTTGTTACGCCATGAAGAACGAATAGCGAGCTTGCGACCGCGCTTGCTGGTGTTGCAATTTGGCGGTGCGGCCGGCACGTTGGCAAGCCTGGGGGACCAGGGCATACAAGTCGCCGAGGCACTGGCGGAAGAACTGCAACTGGAACTGCCGGACACGCCATGGCACACGCAACGCGACCGCATGGCCGAGTGTGCAAGCGTGCTCGGCATGCTGACCGGCTCACTGGGCAAAATGGCACGCGATATCTCGCTGCTGATGCAAACCGATGTCGCCGAAGCGTCCGAGCCCACGAGCGAAGGGCGTGGCGGTTCCTCGACCATGCCGCACAAGCGCAATCCTGTCGGATGCGCCGCAGTACTCGCCTGTGCGACCAGAGTGCCGGCACTGGTATCGACCATGCTGTCCGGCATGGTGCAGGAACATGAACGCGCACTCGGCGGATGGCAAGCGGAATGGGATACCTTGCCGGAGATCGTGCAGTTATCGGCAGCAGCATTGCAGCAGATGCGTGCAATCGCTGAAGGGTTGAGCGTTGATGCGGAACGCATGCGCGTCAACCTGGACCTTACCCACGGCCTGATCATGGCCGAGGCAGTCACGCTGGCGCTTGGCAGTGCCATGGGAAGGCTGGCCGCCCATCACGCGGTCGAAGCCGCTTGCCGGAAAGCGGCAAGCACCGGACAGGATCTGCGTGACGTCTTGTTGAATGACTCGTCCATCACCAGCGTGCTGTCGCCGGCAAAGATTGATGAATTGCTCAATCCCGCTCACTACCTCGGACAAGCAGGTTATTTCGTCGACCGTGTGCTGCAATCCTGCCGCATCCGCCAACGCAAAGGAGAACAATAAGCATGCCTTTTATCGATATCAATGACGCCCGACTGCATTACGAAGTCGATGGACAGGAGGGGGCGCCCTGGCTGATCCTGTCGAATTCCCTCGGCACCCACCTGGAAATGTGGGACCCGCAGATGCCGGCGCTGCGCAGTCGCTTCCGGGTGCTGCGTTATGACACCCGAGGGCACGGCATGTCGGCGGTACCGGAAGGGCCGTACAGCGTCGAACAACTGGGACGCGATGTCGTCGCCCTGATGGATGAACTCGGTATTGCGCGTGCGCATTTCTGCGGTCTATCGATGGGTGGCATGACCGGTATGTGGCTCGGCGTGCATGCGGCCGAGCGTATCGATCGGCTGGTGCTGTGCAATACCTCTGCACTGATTGGTCCTGCCGAGGTATGGAATACGCGTATCGCCAAAGTGAATAGCGAAGGCATGGACGCCATCGTACAGGCCGTGATCGACCGCTGGTTCACGCCTGCGTACCAGCAGCGTGCACCAGAGGACGTAGCCCAGGTGCGCGACATGTTGCGGCAGACACCGGCAGACGGTTACACCGCGAATTGCGCCGCGGTCCGGGACATGGATCAGCGTGCGGATGTTGCACACATCAAGGCACCGACGCTCGTCATTGCAGGCACCCATGACCTTGCTACTCCCGCAAAGGATGGCAAGGCCGTCGCTGACAGCATTCCGGGCGCCCGTTACATAGAACTGGATGCGGCCCATCTTTCCAACTGGGAGCAGGCCGAGCGCTTTACGGCCACACTGGTCGACTTCCTCACGCAAGGAGCCTGAGATGGATGAACGCGAACGGCATGCCAAAGGCATGGAAGTCCGCAGGGCGGTATTGGGCGACGCGCATGTCAATCGCGCCGAGGCCAATGCGAATGCCAATGCACTGAATACCGAATTCCAGGACCTGATCACGCGCTATGCATGGGGGGAAATCTGGACCCGCCCCGGCTTGCCACGCCATACGAGGAGTTTGCTGACCATCATGGCCATGGTGGCACTGAACCGTGAAGAAGAACTCAAGTTGCATCTGCGTGCGGCGGCCAACAATGGTGTCACGCGCGACGAGATCAAGGAAGTGTTGCTGCAGGCGGCGATTTACTGCGGCGTGCCGGCGGCCAACTCAGCGTTTCATATGGCGCAGGAAGTTTTCCGGCAGGTTGATGCAGAGAAGGCGGGCTGACAGAGCGACTCTGCATCAGAGACCTTGAATCAGAGACCTTGAATCGAATACCCGTTTATTAAAACTATTGTGGAAATTATCTATGCGTGTCGATTGTCCAGTGCGTCGAACGAAAATCCCGCATAACCGGCAACGATATTTATACTAATAAGCCATTCCAGTCATCACAGAGAAGGAGACACATCATGCGGCATCCCACACGACAGAGGTGGCAGCCATGGTGAGCAATTTCATCGGCGTGCTGTTTGACGGTATCGCCTACGGCAGCCTGCTGTTTCTGATCAGTGTCGGGCTGTCGGTCACGATGGGCCTGATGAACTTCGTCAACCTCGCGCACGGTGCGTTTGCGATGCTGGGCGGTTATGTCTGCGTCACGCTGATGCTGCGCATGGGATTGCCGTTTCTACTCTCGCTGCCGATTGCCTTCATCGCCAGTGCCGCAGTCGGCTTCGTGCTGGAGCGCACTCTTTATCGCCGCCTGTATAAGGCCAGCCATCTTGATCAGGTGTTGTTTTCGATTGGCCTGACCTTCATGGCGGTCGCTGCGGCAACGTATGTCTGGGGTCCGCAGCAGCAGCCGGTTTCCTTGCCCGACTGGCTGCGCGGACAGGTCTCGGTGCTCGGTCTCGATCTGGGCGCTTACCGCTTATTTATGATCGCGGTGGTCATCGTCATTACACTGGCGCTGGGATACCTGATCGAGCGTACCCGCTTCGGCGCGCAGATCCGCGCCTCGGTTGACAACCAGGCAGCGTCGGCCGGACTGGGTATCAATGTGAATCGCGTATTCAGCCTGACGTTCGCGCTGGGCTCCGGTCTCGCGGGCCTCGGCGGCGGGCTCGGCATCGACGTACTCGGCCTCGACCCGACCTTTCCGATCAAGTACATGGTGTACTTCCTGCTCGTCGTCGCGGTGGGTGGCGCAGGGACCATCAAAGGGCCGCTGCTTGCAGCAATCATCCTTGGCGTATTTGATGTCGCCGGCAAATACTATGTGCCGTCGGTCGGCGCATTCGTCATCTATGCTTTGATGGTGGTCCTGCTGCTGCTGTTCCCCACCGGACTGATCGGGAGACGCTCATGAAACCCGTTACCTACGCAGCCCCGACCCAGCCGCAACCGGTTTCCCCCGCACAGCCGATTCGCCACCCATTGCCCAGCGATCGCTGGAAGCCGCTGGAAATCATCTTCTGGCTGTTGCCGCTGGCATCGTTTTTTCTGTTTCCAGGCTATCTCGTGCTAATCAGCCAGATGATGATCGTCGGCTTGTTTGCGGTATCGCTGGATCTGATTCTTGGCTATGCGGGCATCGTTTCGCTGGGACATGCGGCATTCTTCGGCATGGGTGCCTACACCGCCGGTTTGTTGTCGGTGCATGGCTGGAGCGAACCAATCAGCGGCCTGCTGATCGCTGCTGTCGTGTCGGGCTTGTTTGGTTTCCTCGTCAGCTTTCTGGTGGTGCGCGGACAGGACCTGACACGTCTGATGGTCACGCTTGGCGTCGGCCTGATGATGTACGAGGCTGCCAACAAGGCGGCGTTCCTGACAGGCGGCGTCGATGGCTTGTCCGGAGTGTCCATGGACAAGCTGTTCGGCGTGTTTGAATTCGACCTGTACGGCAAGACGGCGTTCTTCTACAGTTTTGGCGTGCTCTTCATCATCTTCGTGCTGCTGCGCCGTATGGTCAATTCGCCATTTGGGCTTGGCCTGATCGGCATCCGCGAAGGAGGAAAGCGCATGCCCGCCATCGGCGCCGATGTTAACAAGCGACTGACCGTCATCTTCACGGTCGGTGCAATGGTGGCCGGTATTGCCGGTGCCTTGCTAGCCCAGACCACGCAGTTCGTCGGTCTTGATTCGCTCAGCTTCGCACGCTCGGCGGAACTGATGATCATCCTGGTGCTTGGCGGCACCGGGCGCTTGTACGGTGCTCTCATCGGCGCGCTGGTCTTCATGCTGGCGCAGGATTACATCGCCGGTCTCAATCCGGCTTACTGGCAATTCTGGATCGGCTTGCTGCTGATCGTTATCGTGCTGTTCGCACGCGGCGGCATTCTTGGCGGTGCTGAGCGCCTGGTCAGCATGACAAAAAATTCGGCCGGCAACAAGGAGGGTAAGTCATGAGCACGACCCTACGCACACAGGGCCTGTCGAAACAATGGGGTACTTTCAAAGCCAACAGCGATATCAGCCTGACGTTTACGCCAGGCGCACGGCATGCATTGATCGGACCGAACGGCGCGGGCAAGACAACCTTCATCAATTTGTTGACCGGCAGCTTCGCGCCGACCAGCGGCAAGGTGTTTTTTGGTGATGAAGACATCACCGCGCTACCGCAACACAAGCGAGTCAAGCGCGGCATGACCCGGACCTTCCAGATCAACACACTGTTTGCCGGGCTCACCGTGCTGGAATCGGTGGTGCTGGCGATCTGCGAACGTGAAGGCAAACATTTCACCTGGTACAAAACCGTCGCGCAGCAGCATGCGGAAATCGACGAGGCAATGGCCTTGCTGAGCATGCTCAAGCTGGAGCGTGACGCGACGACTGTGACGCGCAGTCTTCCCTACGGCAAGCAGCGCCTGGTTGAAATTGCGCTGGCGCTGGCGACGAAACCCAGGGTGCTGCTGCTGGATGAACCGGCAGCCGGCATCCCGTCCGCCGAAAGCAAGGAATTGTTCGACGTGATCGCCAGGCTGCCGCGTGATGTCACCATCCTGTTCATTGAACATGACATGGGACTGGTATTCCGTTTTGCCGAACGCATTACGGTAATGGTAGGCGGCAAGGTGCTGACGGAGGGAACGCCCACTGACATCGCGGCCGATCCGCGCGTCAAGGAAGTCTACCTGGGAGAAGCGGAACATGGCTGAGTTGCTCGCACTTGACAACGTCACCGCAGGTTACGGCGAGTCGGTGGTGCTGGAAGGCATATCGCTGACCATGCAGGATGGCGACAGCCTTGCACTGCTGGGCCGCAATGGCGTCGGCAAGACCAGCCTGCTGGTCACGTTGATGGGTCTGACGAGCATGCATGGCGGTGCGATACGCTGGCAGGGCGGCGACATTGTGCGCTTGCCCACGCACCTGCGGGCGCATGCCGGCCTGGGTTGGGTACCGCAGGAACGCTTTATGTTTCCTTCGCTGACAGTTGAAGAACATTTGACTGTCGTGGCCCGACCGGGCGAATGGGATGTTAAAAAGGTCTATGACGTCTTTCCGCGTTTGCAGGAGCGGCGCTCCAACATGGGCAACCAGTTATCCGGCGGCGAACAGCAGATGCTCGCGATTGCGCGCGCACTGATGGTCAATCCAAAACTCTTGTTGCTCGATGAACCGATGGAAGGACTGGCACCCATCATCGTGCAGGAACTGACCCGTGTGATTCGCGACCTGGTCGTTGATCGCGGCATGTCGGTGATCATCGTCGAGCAACATGCCCGACTGGCGTTGTCACTGACCAAGCGTGCGATCGTTCTCGACAGGGGACGCATCGTGCACGAATCGGATAGCGACAGCCTGATGCAAGATCCGGAGACGCTGAACCGCCTGGTGGCCGTGGCCTGATTTTGTCCGGGCTGGCGACGCCGGGCGGGGTGGGCCATCGGAAAGGCATCTCCCTGCACATCAGGCCGATGTGCGGGACAATACGCTCATGACAACATCGATCAAGACCAATGCGGCGAGCCGTCCGGCGTCGCCGTTGCTCCTTGCTTTCACACTTTTTCTCGTCGCCATCAACCTGCGTCCCGCACTGTCAGGTGTTGCGCCGCTACTTGCCGCAATCCGTGCGACGACCGGCCTGTCAGCCACCGGTGCCGGCAGCCTGACGACGTTGCCGGTGCTTTGCTTCGGCGCGATTGCGCCGCTCGGCCCTTTGCTGGCGCGGCGCTATTCGGCGGAGCGCACCATCCTTTTCGGCCTTCTGGTGCTCGCAGTCAGCGTTGTGCTGCGGGTCTTTTTTGGCTTGCCGGGATTGTTCGCGGGTACCTTTCTGGCGGGAGCAAGCATCGGCGTTGTCATGGTGCTGTTGCCAAGCATCATCAAGCGGGATTTCTCGGAAAGCGCCGGCATCATGACCGGCTTGTACACCATGGGCCTGTGTCTCGGCGCGGCGGTTGCCGCCGGTGTTGCTGTGCCAATTCAGCGACTGGCAGGTGGCGACTGGCGCGCATCGCTGGCCTTCTGGGCATTGCCCGCCTTGCTTGGCGCGGTCGCCTGGGGTGTATTTGGCGTGCATGGCAATGCGACCCCGGTGCAAAAGCGTTATCGCGTGACCGGCCTGCGCGCAAGCCGCATCGCCTGGCACGTGGCCCTGTTCATGGGGTTGCAATCGATGCTGGCGTACTGCGTATTCGGCTGGCTTCCGACCATCCTAATCGATCGTGGGTTCACGCCGCTCGCCGCTGGCGCAGCGCTATCGGCGTCGATTGCCGCGCAACTCGTGACAGCCCTCGGTGGACCATCGCTGGCCAGTCGTGGCAAGGACCAGCGACTCGTTGTCATGGTGATGATATTGCTGACGGCGGCAGGTCTGATGGGTTGCATGTATGCGCCGGTGTCGCAGATCTGGTTCTGGGCCGTGGTGCTTGGCCTGGGGCAGGGCGGCAGTTTCAGTGTCGGCATGATGCTGGTCGTCTTGCGTTCGCCCAACTCGCAGATCGTCGCGTCGTTATCCGGCATGACACAGCTGGTGGGCTACCTGCTGGCCGCTGTCGGCCCGTTCGTCGCCGGGGTGATGCGGGATGCGACCGGCAACTGGAATCTCGCGGCAGGATTCTTCATGGTGACGGCGGTCGCAGCCTTGTTGATGGGCATCGGCGCAGGCCAGCGCTTGTATGTGCAGGCGAAGGTGGAGGAGGTTGCGACGTCGTAGTACATATCAAGGCTGGTTGTTCGGTTATTAGCTATGCCGGCCAGCGCGCACACGATATTCATGCGGCGACAGCTGCGCAACGCTTTCTCGAAAAAGGATGCTTAACGTTTGAGTCAACCGCAGCGGGAAGGCAAGCTGAAACGAAGAGTTAACCCTTATCGGGTATGAACTCCATCATCCAATTTATCTCCCAGGTTGCGCCATTGTCGGCTGAGAACGCCTGTTCCCAAGTCGGGTTGCCACCGGGGTTGCCGTTCCAGGTAAAGCGTACCTTGATGGGTCGGCGGTCCAGCTTGTCATCAGCAAAGAAGACACCAACGGGGCCGTTGAAACTTCCAACCACCGGCACGTCGAGCTTGTGCGGGGCGCGTCCATCAAGCCACCAGATCGCCCAGGTTTTTGTTTGTGGGTCAAACGAGCGAAAGGCGACGGCCCGCACCTCGGCTTCGGGAAAGTAGAGAACGTTGTCTTCTACATTGCCAAAGCCGCCGAGAATTTTATGCGTGCGAGAGGTTCCGGAAAAAATGGTCCAGTCACTGCAACCGGTGAGACGAGAATTAAGGCGGCGGTGGCGAACATGCCAGGCTCCCATAATGAAATCGAAGTCAGTAGGCGCTGCGATCTGGTTTGAAGGTGACATTGCGTGTTGGCGAAAAAATTTAAAACAATCGGTTTGCTAGAGCGCTTTTCAGGAAAGAGAAGGGCTGACCAAAATTGATCAGCCCTTCATTCTTTTGATTCAATCGTGCGTCTACAGGCTAGTTCGCCAGCCCCATGGGCCCACCAGCCCATGATCGGTCTTTACTTGCCGGGGTCCTTCATATCCGCAAACTTGTCGAACTCTATGTTGTAGACCTCATTGCCGCGCTTCTCGACCTTGCGGATGTACACGGTTTGAATCACGTCACGCGTTGCGGGGTCAATCGTGATTGGGCCGCGCGGGCTATTGATTTTCATGCCCTTGAGTGCAGCCATCGCCTTATCGGCATCGATCTTGCCATTCAGTTTTTTCGACACTTCATAGATGGCATGCATGCCGTCATAGGCAGCCACGGCCATGAAGTTCGGGCGTCCGCCGTTCGGGTTGGCATCGGCGAAGTTCTTCAGGAAGGTTTTGTTTTCCGGTGAATCGTGCGCAGCCGAATAATGGAAGCTGGTGATGACGCCCAACACCGCATCGCCCATTGCCGGCAACACATGGTCGTCAGTCAGGTCGCCGGTGGCGATGACCTTGATGCCTGCTTCCGCAAGGCCGCGTTCACGATAGCCTTTCATGAAGGCGATACCTTGCTCGCCCGCCGGCACAAAGATGAACACCGCTTCGGGTTTGGCATCCTTGATACGCTGGATGAAGGGTGCGAATTCAGGGTTGCGCAAAGGCACGCGAATCGATTCCACTACTTGTCCGCCGCCACCGATGAAGTTGGTCTTGAAAGCGGTTTCCGCATCGATCCCGGGGCCGTAGTCAGCAACCAGAGTGACGACGCGCTTGATGTTGTTCTTGACCGCCCAGGTGGCCATCGGAGCGGATATCTGCGGCAGTGTCATCGAGACACGCGCGATATAGTTCGACTTGGTCGTGATGATCGAGGTCGCCGCGTTCATGATGATCATCGGCTTCTTCGCCTGCTCGGCGATCGGGGCGACCGCCAATGCTTCCGGTGTCAGTCCGAAGCCAGCGAGGAAATCCACCTTGTCGCGTACCACCAGTTCCTGCGCGAGGCGCTTGGCGACTTCGGGTACCGGGCCGGTCGTATCCTTGATGATGATTTCGACTTTCTTGCCGGCGACTTTGTCACCATGTTGCTGCATGTAGGCCTTGATGCCGCCTTCCATCTGCTTGCCGTAATCGGCGAAGGGACCGGAGAAGGGCGCAATCAACCCAACCTTGATGGTTTCCTGTGCATAGACGCTGAACGAGGTCAACCCGAGGGTGCCAATGGTGCCAATGGCGGCAATGGATGCCAGTATTTTGCTGAACTTCATGGTTGTCTCCTGTATGTGGCTGGTTAGCTCTTCATATCAGCATTGGCGGGACTGGCCTGACAATGCCACTGTGAAAACGATCATAACTGAATAGCGGTTCGCTCAATAGCGATTTGTTCGGTTGTCGAACAGTTTTCAGGGTCAGGCCGCTGCTGCTCGCTGGCTTCTGACAAATAGCTGCTCACTCTATTTTTTCATAAGGCAAGCCGACGTAATTCTCCGCGATCGTGGTGCGTCCCGCCAGCGAGCCGGTGTAGTAATTCAGGTCTGCCAGTTGTATGCGCTGAGCGAATGGGTCGTCGGACAGCTTGTGCAGGATCGAGGTCATCCACCATGAGAAACGCTCCGCCTTCCAGATACGGCGCAGGCAGATATCGGAATAGCTGTCGAGCAAATCGGTGCGGCCTTCGTGATACGCCTTGCGCAGCACATGGTAGAGCGTATAGACATCGCTGGCAGCCAGATTCAGGCCCTTTGCACCGGTGGGCGGCACGATATGCGCGGCGTCGCCGACCAGGAACATGCGGCCGAATTTCATCGGCTCGGCCACGAAACTGCGCAGCGGCGCAATGCTTTTTTCAATCGACGGACCGGTCACCAGCGAGGCGGCCACATCTTTCGGCAGGCGGGACTTTAATTCATTCCAGAAACGCTCATCCGACCATTGCTCGATCGTGTCATCCAGTGAGCACTGCACGTAGTAACGACTCAGTACATTGGAACGCATGCTGCAGAGCGCAAAGCCGCGCTCATGATTGGCATAGATCAGTTCATGCGCGACCGGCGGGGTACGCGACAGCACCCCGAGCCAGCCGAACGGATAGACCCGTTCGAAGATGTTGAGCTTGTCCGTGGGCACCGACTTGCGCGACACGCCATGGAAGCCGTCGCAACCGGCAATGTAGTCACATTCCAGCGTGACAGTTTCGCCGTTCTTCACAAAGGTCACGCGCGGCGCTTCACTGTCGAAATCATGCAATGCAACATTGCGTGCTTCATAAATGCTGATGCCTCCGACCGCAGCCCGCGCTTCCATCAAATCGCGCGTGACCTCGGTCTGGCCGTACACCATGACGGTTTTTCCACCGGTCAGGCCTTTCAGGTCGATACGCTCACGGCGGCCGCTGAAGGCCAACGTAACGCCTTCATGTACTTGCCCTTCACGATCCATGCGTGCACCTGCGCCGGCTTCGCGGATCAGTTCGACCGTGCCTTGTTCCAGCACGCCAGCGCGAATGCGGCCGAGAACGTATTCCGGTGTTTTGACTTCGAGAATCACATTGTCGATACCCTGACGCTGCAGCAACTGGCCGAGCAGCAGGCCGGACGGGCCGGCGCCAATAATGGCAACTTGAGTTTTCATGATGGTCTCCTGAGTCGCTGAATGCCTGAATGCGTATTGTTGCGGTGCGAGCAGTGATATCAACCTACATGACTATCTTGGTCCACAGCGCTTGCGCGGGGAATGAACTTTCCAAGGAAAAAATTGGACTTTTCGCATATTTTATGGAGCGGTTTTGCTAAGATTCATATTCGTTCATCCCTAATCAATAATCCAACAATCTCACGATTCAACCCTCCATGGCCAACGTAGGTGCAATTCCTGTCTACAAACTGTACGGTGAACATGCCCCATGGCCAACGCCGGAAATGGTGCATTGCGAGTCGATAGCGGCACGCAGCCGTTTGCACAATTGGCATATCAAGCCGCATCAGCACAATGGCCTGTTCCAGATCCTGTACCTTGACCAGGGCAGTGCGCGCATCCAGCTTGACGACATGCACCGATCCATGCGCGCCGGACAAATACTGATGGTGCCGCAGGTCTGCATCCATGGTTTCGAGTTTTCCCGAAACACCATCGGCCACGTGGTGACGCTGGCCTATCCATTGATCAGCAAGCTGACGCGCCAGATGACCGACGGACTGGCGGCACTGACCGCGCCCAGCATGCACACACTGGGTGACGACGAAGAGAGTGGCTATATACGCGTGGCATTTTCTGCCCTCGATGCCGAATACCGCGGCGTCGCGCCACATCGCGACATCCTGATTGAAGCACTGCTGGGTGCTATCCTTGTCTGGTTGACCCGTCACGCAATGCAGGCGCTGCCGCCGCGCCCGAAAGAGGCGGTACGCGGCGGCCGTCACCTTGTCCGCTTTTCGGAATTGCTCGAAGAAAACTACACCAGGCATTTCCCAGTTGCCTATTACGCAAAACAGCTTGGTATCACCGCTGCGCACCTGAACCTGCTCTGTCGCCGGACCATCCAAAAGTCAGCACTGGAAATGATTCACGAGCGGGTCTTGCTTGAAGCCAGGCGCAACCTTGTGTACACGTCGATGACCATCAGCGAAGTCTCCTATGCGCTTGGTTTTTCCGACCCCGCCTATTTCACGCGTTTCTTCAAGCGAGGCACAGGCCAGTCGCCAAAGGACTTCCGTCGTCGTGCCGGTACCTGAAAAGTAAAAAAAGACATCTTTTTTGGTGACTCGTGGCAAGCAGCGGCTGCGCACGTTAGATACAATGCGTCCTTCACGATCAAGGAGTCCGAAAATGGATGAAAACGACTTTTCCGAAAAAGACTGGCGCCGCCTGTTGCGCCACATCGGCGAAGACCCGACGCGCCAAGGCTTGCTGGAAACGCCCAAGCGCGTCGACAAGGCATGGCAGCATTGGACATCCGGTTACAAGCAGGACCCGGCGGACATCCTGAAGGTATTTGAAGATGGCGCCGAGAAATACAACGAGCTGATCGTGGTACGCGGTATTCCTGTCTATAGCCATTGCGAGCATCACCTGGCGCCGTTTTTCGGAACGGCCACGGTGGGTTATACCCCTAATGGCAAGATTGTCGGCCTGTCCAAGCTGACCCGTCTTGTCGAGTGCTTCTCGAAGCGCCTGCAGGTGCAGGAGCGCCTGACCATCCAGGTCGCCGACGCATTGATGGAACATGTGCAGCCACTGTCAGTCGGTGTTGTGGTGCGTTGCCGTCACATGTGCATGGAGAGTCGCGGCATCCAGACGCCGGGCGAAGAAACCGTCACCTCCGCATTGCTCGGTGAAATGCGGACCAATCTCGGCCTGCGTACCGAGTTCCTCTCGCTGGCGCGCGAAAAGGATTAAGGATCTGCGATTCGGGACGATGATCTCCTCGTCATCCGATCTCTAATGCAGCTTTACCGACGGCGATACCTTGCTGCGCAGCCAGTGCACCACCGTCTGTGCAGCCATGCGAATAAAGCCGTGCAGGGCCATCACATGCTTCTGGTACATCAGCGCATACAACACCCGTGCGGTCACGCCGCCGACGAGCATCTCGCGTCCCGGAGCAGCTCCCAGCAGGCTGCCCACAGCAGCGAAAGGGCCAAGGGAAACCAGTGAGCCATAGTCGCGATACTGGAAGTCAGGACTCCTGGTGCCGGGTTGTTTCGCCAGCACTTCGGCGAGATACATCGCCTGCTGATGGGCGACCTGCGCGCGCGGTGGAACGGCTGCACCTTTCACCGGGCAGATGTAATTCGAACAATCCCCGATTGCATACACACTGTCGTCGTCCGGCGTTTGCAAAGCGGCGTTGACGATGATCTGCCTGATACGGTTCATCGGCAGTCCCAGTGTCGTGCAGACCGCAGGACCCTCTACACCCGCTGCCCACAGGGTGATGTCTGCCGCATGCCTTGTTCCATTGGTATCCAGCACCGCATCCGCATCGACGCGCGCCACGGTGGTCGATGTGCATACTTCTACCCCGAGCGAACGCAGATAACGTGCAGCACGCCTGGACAAGCGTGGATTCAGATGCGGCAACAAGAGTTCGCCGCGCTCGACAATGCTGACCCGTACGTCGTGATCGGGATCGAGCGTATGCACGTTGTACTTCGCCAGCGTGCGTACCGTATGACTTAGTTCCGCTGCCAGTTCCACACCGGTGGCGCCACCTCCGACGATGACGATATTTACAATCGTGCCTTCGCTCGCGCCTGCCAGGCGACGACTGCTCGCGTGCATGCAGTTGGCAAGGAAACGCTTGCGGAAGAGCTCGGCCTGCCAGACGCTGTCGAGCGTCATTGCGTGTTCGGCTGCGCCGGAGATGTTGAAAAAGTTAGTGACGGCGCCGAAAGCAAGCACCAATTTGTCGTAGCGCAGACTGCGCGCCGGCAGGATTTCCTGCCCATCGTCGCTGCGAAAAGGACCAATGCTGACGGTGCGACGGGTGCGGTCCACGCTCAGCACTTCGCCGCAGACGAACTGGAAACCATGCTCTGCCGCTTGTGCCGAATAGGCGACTTCGTGCATTAGTGGATCGCGCTTGCCCGACGCAACCGTATGCAGCAGCGGCTTCCAGAAATGGGTGGGAGAGCGGTCGATGAGGATGATGCGAGCGCGTCCGTTCCTGCCGAGACTGTCGCCCAACCGCGTTGCGAGCTCAAGCCCGCCGGCTCCTCCTCCTGCAATGACTATGGTATGCATCTCGTACCTCCAGACAGATTAACAATTCATGATGAGACAGCTTGCGCACGTCGCTTTGCCGATCAGGCGTCAGGTATCAGGCATTAGGATGAATCGGCATGGTCGGACGCAGGACCGGGAGTCCGTTATGTGCATCTGTTGGCTGTTAATATATGCGCAAGTAATTGAAAAGAAAAATTAATTTTTCTACAAAATTAATAAGGCATAGCTTATGAATCATGCGAGTTTTAAACAGCTTGAGGCGCTACTGCTCGTTTCACGGCATGAAAGCGTATCCCGCGCGGCTGATGCATTGCATGTGACGCAGCCTGCTGTATCGCTGCAGTTGCGCATGCTGGAAGAAGCGGCCGGAACGCCGCTGACCCGAAAATCGGGCCGCGGTATTCAGCTGACAGCTGCCGGCGAAGTGATGGTTGATTTTGCTGACCGGATACTTCGGCTGTGGGAAGAGGCGACTGATGAAGTCGCTGCATTGAAAGGCGTGATCAGCGGAACCTTGCGCATTGGTGCGGTGACCACGGCGGAATATCTGTTGCCGCCGATGCTGGTGCAGTTCACCACCGAGCGCCCCGATGTGCGTATCAAGCTTCAGGTCGGCAGCCGCCCCGAAATCATCAACCTGCTGAGCCGGCATGAAATCGATCTTGCCATCATGGGTACGCCACCGCGCGAACTTCGAACGAATGCAGCGGTGTTTGCAAAGCACCCGATGGCCTTCATCGCCAGTCCTGACCATCCATTAATGAAGCTCAAGCGCGTCTCTCTGGCGCATATCATGGAAGCGAACCTGCTGGTGCGCGAACGCGGGTCGGGCACACGCACGGCGGTGGAGCGCTTGTTCAAGGAGGCATCCTATCCGCTACGGATCGGTTCCGAGATGTCGAGCAATGAAGCGATCAAGCGTATGGTGGTCGCAGGACTCGGCGTGGCTTTTCTGTCGGTGCATGCCTGCACGCTGGAGTTCGAGGCTGGTCTCGCATGCATGCTGCCCATGAGCGAGAGCCCCGTCGAGGCTGACTGGTATGTGATGCACCTGACCGATAAGCCGATTCCGACGGTGGCAGCAGCGTTTCAGGATTTTGTCATTGAAAACGGTCAGGCCGTGGTGCGCCAACAGCTTGAAGCGTTTCATCGAGATGCGGCGCGGCGCAATCGCACGCGCAAGGCACGTTGAGCCGCAAGCGATCATGATCAATCACAATTGATCGCCATGAACGGAAATGAAAGAGGCTTGACTCAATATACCGAATTGCCGGTCACAGTGGTGGCCGTGGCGGTTTCCTTGTAGCGGGCCGCCAGCGCGCTGCTGGCGCGAGAGAGCAGGGTGGCATCAGCACCGACCGCAACGAATGCACAACCGAGTTCAAGATATTTGCGAGCGAGCGTTTCATCCGATGCAATGATGCCGGCCGCCTTGCCTGCGTTGATGATGACCTTGATGGCGTCATCGATGGTGCGCAAGACGTCAGGATGGTTCGGGTTGCTGCGATGGCCCATGGAGGCGGAGAGATCAGCCGGACCGATGAATACTCCATCGACACCGTCGACCGCCGCAATCGCGGCCAGGTTGTTCAGGCCGGTCACCGATTCGACTTGCACCAGCAGGCAGATTTCCGCATTGGCCTGATCGACATAATCCGGTATGCGGCTCCAGCGGGATGCACGTGCCAGCGCGCTGCCAACGCCACGTACGCCTTCCGGCGGATAGCGTGTCGCGCGAACCAGCGCGGTGGCCTGTTCCGGAGTATCCACCATGGGAACCAGCAGGCTTTGCACACCCAGATCGAGCAACTGCTTGATGACCACCGTATCGCCGATCGGCGGACGGACCACCGGATGCGAAGACGAAGCCGCTACTGCCTGCAATTGTGCCAGTACGCTGCGCACATCGTTGGGCGCATGTTCTCCGTCGAGCAGAAGCCAGTCAAACCCTGCGCCCGCACAGATTTCCGCACAGTAGGGATCGGCAAGGGCAAGCCAGAGGCCGATCTGGGCCTGCCGCTGTTGTAATGCCTTCTTGAACGCGTTGTCTGGGTTTTGCATGTGAGAGCCTGTCGCCTGTCTGTAACGATAGAGATTTGTGTCAGTGCATTGAAACTTTTACACCCTTTATGTTACAGCGCCGGCAATTTGCTTGCCGGCGCTGTCAGGGAACGTCGTGGCTTACTTGCGTTCCGGTGCAGACATGGCGGTAACCGGACCGATTGTCGTTGGAAACTCCGGCGGGGCAGGATCGGGAATGATTTCCGGACCTTGCGGTCCGGCGGGCCCTGTCGGATCCTGTGGCGGCGCGATTTCGGGCTGCGGCCAAGTGGATGGTGCGATCTCGGGTGCCGGATTCGGTGTTACCGGTACTTCGGGTGGGGAATGAGCAGGGTTATCCCCTGGTTCTTGCGTAGCCATGGCACTAACTCCTTATTGAAAGTTGAATCAAAGGATGCGGACAGCTCGCCAGTTGCATCGCTTTTACAAACTTGTGCCTGAGCTTGTCCACTACCGGCATACACGTTACCGGTGCAAGTTCCATTCCATTCCACCATTCCGGCAATGACTGACAGCCGGGCTGCGTTGCGGCGCCATGGAGATATTGAAAAATCGCCAGTAGCTGCGGCCGGCAAGCTTGCTTTACATCAAACTTCAATAAAAATGCCGCCCGGCTTTCGCGGGGCGGCATGGATAGGGATGACGCGCTGTCGTTCCTCAGGGCGCCGGCCCGTGCCTATCGCCTTGGCAATAGGCAATAAGCAATAGGCAATCAGGATTTGTCAGGCAAAGTTCTTTGCAACGAAGTCCCAGTTCACGAGGTTCCAGAATGCCTCGACAAACTTCGGACGGGCATTGCGGTAGTCGATATAGTAAGCGTGCTCCCAGACGTCGCAGGTCAGCAGCGGCTTATCGCTTGTGGTCAGCGGTGTGCCGGCATTGGATGTATTGACGATGTCGACCGAACCGTCAGCCTTCTTGACCAGCCATGTCCAGCCTGAACCGAAGTTGGTCACGCAGGACTTGGTAAATTCTTCCTTGAACTTGTCAAACGAACCCCACTTGGCGTTGATCGCGTCCGACACGGCACCGGCCGGTGCACCGCCACCGTTCGGTTTCATGCAGTTCCAGAAGAAGGTGTGATTCCAGACCTGGGCAGAGTTATTGAACACGCCACCCGACGACTTCTTGATGATGTCTTCAAGGGAGGCGTTTTCAAACTCGGTGCCTTTGATCAGGTTGTTCAGGTTGGTCACATAGGCCTGGTGATGCTTGCCGTAGTGGTACTCCAGCGTTTCCTTGGAGATGTGCGGCTGCAGTGCGTCCATCGCGTAAGGCAAAGGTGGCAGGGTATGTTCCATTTGGCTTCCTTTCTGTTTTCGGGCGGTTGATGTTGTTTTTGAAAGAGCTCAATTGTATGTCGGATGCGGCAAGCCTGCATATGTGCGTGTATTGATACATCCCCAATAGGTTTGCATCAACTTTTGCCGCGGATTTGCGGTAGATGGCCGGTGAATTCGCTTATTTATTCCAGCGTCGGTTGGACGCTGGCAATGCCGACTTCGGCTGCGCCATCGGCGAGTCTTACCGTCACGACGTCACGCGGACGAAGATCTTTCGGCGTACGCACGATCCTTCCCTTGCCATCCAACACCATCGCATAGCCGCGCTCGAGCGTGCGTTGTGGATTGAGCAGTTCAAGCTGGGCGCTGAGGGCGGCCAATGCCTGTCGTCTCTGCATCGTCAAGGTGGTCATCCGCGTCGCCAGCCGCCGCGCGTCATCCGTCAATTTTGCGCGAACCGGTCCGGTACGCGGCAACTGCGCGTTCAATCTGGTTTGCAACTGGCTGACAGCGAATCGTGCCTGCCGCAACGGGGTGCGCGTGGCATGGGCAAGCCGGGTCTGCAATCCCTGCAGTTTCAGTCGCTCATGGGTGATGTGCGCAGACGGGCTCACGAGCCGATGCGACAGCCAGTCGAGCGTCTGGGAACTATCCGAAAGCAGACGGCGCAGGGCGCGCGTCAGGTCGTCGGCATGGGATTCCAGCATGGACAGCCAGTCCGCGCGCGGTGCGGCCGCCATTTCGGCGGCAGCGGTCGGGGTCGGCGCGCGCAAGTCGGCAGCGAAATCGGCAATCGTGAAATCGGTTTCGTGGCCGACGCCGGAAATGACCGGCATCGCGCAATCCACGATGGCTCGGGCGACGACTTCTTCATTGAAAGACCACAGGTCTTCGATACTGCCCCCGCCGCGACACACCAGCAGGGTGTCGACTTCAGCACGTGCCGAGGCGGTGGTGATCGCCTGGGCAATCTTGTCGGCTGCGCCTTCGCCCTGGACCGGCGTTGGATAAAGAATCACCCGGACATGCGGTGCCCGGCGCCGCAGCGTCGTCAGGATGTCCCGCAACGCCGCCGCCTGAGGACTGGTTACGATGCCGATAGTGCGCGCAAACAGGGCGAGCGGACGCTTGCGTGCAGGATCGAACAAACCTTCGGCATTCAGCTTGTCCTTGAGGCGCAGAAACGCTTCGTACAGGTTGCCGACGCCGGCGCGACGGATCGCTTCGACATTGAGCTGGTAATCGCCGCGGGGCGCATACAGCGTGACGAGGGCGCGGACTTCGACCTTGTCGCCTTCGCGCGGCATGAAGCCGGCATACTGCGCGCGCCCACGGAACATCACCGCCCGTACCTGGGCGCCTTCGTCCTTGAGCGTGAAGTACCAGTGGCCGGAGGCTGCCCGCGTGAAATTGGAGATCTCTCCGGAGACCCAGGCCAGTGGAAAACTGCGCTCCAGCATCCGTGCAACGGCCTGGTTCAATGCCGATACCGTCAGCACGGACGGCGCCGCGCTTGTATCTTCGTTTAAAGAGTCAATGTTCATGCGCCTCTCCGGACGAAAACCTGTCCACAGGCGCACCAAACCGTCATCTTGCTGTCACAGTTGGTTACAATCAACTTTCATCATCCTTAAGTCCTTGATTTGTAAGGACTGCTTAATTCATGGAAATTTCCGTAAAGAAAGCAAAAAGTCTTAAAAATCAACCACTTTTGCGAAATCCCACAGACTTGCCCACAAAGTTATCCACACCTTCGGCCGAACAACAGAACAGGTTTACCACGGCCTTGCCCTTGCCCATGAAGGCTCAACACGATACATTCTGCATCCGACTGAATTGAACACCAGGAGTCTGTTTTGCTCGCCATTATCCAAGCTGCCGGCTGGCCCATCTGGCCGCTGCTGATTGCCTCCGTTATCGGACTGACACTGATCATCGAGCGGGTATTGTACCTGCGCCGCAGCCGTATCATTCCCGCCAATCTTCTCGACGATGTCATCCGTGTTTATCACAATGGCAAGATAGGTCCGGAAGTCATTGCCAACCTCGAACAGAATTCGCCGCTGGGTCGCGTGCTGGCAGCCGGCCTACGCAATGTCGACGCGCCGCGCGAGGTCATGAAAGAAACCATCGAGGAAGCGGGGCGCGGCACGGCCCACGAACTGGAACGCTTTCTCACCACGCTCGGCACCATCGCTACGCTGGCGCCGCTGATGGGCCTGTTCGGCACGGTGGTCGGCATGATCGAAATCTTCGGGTCGCAAAATGCAGCGGGCGCCAATCCTGCGCAACTTGCGCATGGTATTTCGGTGGCCCTCTACAACACTGGTTTCGGCCTGGCCATCGCCATGCCGGCACTTGTGTTTTATCGTCATTTCCGTGCGCTGGTCGACAGCTTTATCGTCGATATGGAACAGCAGGCCGTCAAATTTGTCGACATCGTCCACGGCAATCGCAAATAAGGCCGCGCCATGAATTTTCGTAAAGGCAAGGGCAGGGAAGAACCGGACATCAACCTGATTCCCTTCATCGATGTACTGCTGGTCATCCTGATTTTTCTAATGGTGACCACCACCTACAGCAAATTTACCGCGCTGCAGATCACGCTGCCGACGGCAGACGCCGAAAAGGCCATGGAACAGCCGCAGGAGATTAACGTCGGGGTTGACGCGCAAGGCCATTATGCAGTCGACAATACCAAGGTGGCCGCACGCGATGCAGCAGCTCTTGCGGAAGAGCTGAAGAATGCCTCTAATGCACACGGCCAGTCCAAAAAAGATCCCGTCATCATCATCAACGCCGATGCGACTGCGGCGCACCAGTCTGTGATCAACGTGCTGGAAGCGGCACGTATCGCCGGCTTCGACAGAGTCACTTTCGCCGCCCAGACCAGCGGCAGGAAATGAGCTCGGCTGCCGAATCAGTCCTGACCCGCGCCTGGCGCCGGCGCGGCTTGCTTGCTTGGCTGCTGCTGCCGGTTTCCCTGCTGTTTCGTGTGCTTGTCTCGGTGCGCCGGCGCCTGTATCAGGCCGGATGGCTGCGCAGTACCCGGCTGCCGGTGCCGGTGATCGTGGTCGGCAATGTATTTGTCGGCGGTACCGGGAAAACTCCGTTCGCGATCTGGCTGATTGAACAATTGCGTACAGCGGGTTTCACGCCCGGCGTGATTTCTCGCGGCTACGGTGCCAGCACCGAAAGTCCGGTCGAAGTGACCGCCGGTACCACCCCCGCCCAAGTCGGCGACGAGCCAACGCTGATCGCCCTGCGCACCGGTTGCCCGCTCATGGTCGGGCGCAACAGGGTCGCCGCCGCGCAGGCGTTGCTTGCTGCCCATCCGTCCGTCGATGTCATCGTTTCCGACGACGGCTTGCAGCATTATGCGTTGCAGCGCGATATTGAAATCGTGCTGTGCGATGAACGCGGGGACGGCAACGGCTGGATGCTTCCCGCCGGACCCTTGCGCGAACCGGCCAGCCGGACGCGCGACTTCACAGTCGTCAATGCGCCACATTTGCCGCCCCGTGTGATCGAGCCGGCATTCCGGATGCAACTTTCCGGCGACTCCGCAGTGCGTTTGTCCGATCCGTCGCATGCCGTGCCGCTGTCGACTATCCGGGCACCACGGATCCTTGCCGCAGCCGGTATTGGCAATCCGGAACGTTTCTTCTCCATGCTGAAAAAGGCCGGCCTTGCCATCCGGACGTTGCCCTTGCCGGATCACTACGATTATGCGGACAATCCTTTTGCGAAGGCTCCCGCCGATATCATCCTGATCACGGAGAAGGATGCAGTAAAATGTACCCAAATTGATACGATAAAGAGTGACCCACGCCTGTGGGTCGTACCTGTGGCAGCGCGCGTCGACGGTGCGCTCGCCAAACGAATAGTGGAGAAATGTCGTGGACGCCCGACTGCTTGATATCCTGGTTTGCCCGCTCTGCAAGGGGCCGCTCGAGTACGACAAGACTGCGCAGGAACTGATCTGCAACCCCGACAAACTGGCGTATCCGATCCGGGATGGCATCCCGATCATGTGGGCCGATGAAGCCCGTGATCTCAATGCGCCCCGCACGCCGGCGGCAAGCTAAAGCCAAGGCAAGGTCAATCAATGCGGCGCTGCAGCCGCATACTTGACGGAATGCGCCGGCGCACGGCGCTCCGCCAACGACCCGTTTGGTCTGTCTACCGGAAAAGCCCTCATGTCCTTTACCGTCATTATTCCTGCGCGCCTGGCTTCCACGCGCCTGCCCAATAAACCGCTTGCCGACATCGGCGGCAAACCGATGGTCGTGCGCGTCGCAGAACGCGCCGCGCAATCCGGCGCCGCGCGTATCGCCGTTGCCACTGACCATCAGGACATCGTTGCGGCCTGCCGGGCACACGGCGTCGAAGTTCATCTGACCCGCGCCGACCATCCTTCCGGAACCGACCGTATTGCAGAAGTCGCAGCCACCATGGGCCTTGGCGAGGATGCTGTTATCGTCAACGTCCAGGGTGATGAACCGCTGATTTCCCCGGCACTGATCGCCGCCACCGGCGCGCTGATCAGCAGCGATGTGCCGATGGCGACTGCAGCCCATGCGATTCATGAGCCTGCCGATATCTTCAATCCGAATGTCGTCAAGGTCGTGCTCGACAAGTCGGGAAGGGCGCTCTATTTTTCGCGCGCAACCATCCCCTGGCATCGCGATGGCTTCACGCAGTCCAGGGAAATCGTCCCACCGGGTTACCAGCCGTTGCGCCATATCGGCCTGTATGCGTTCCGCAATGCCTTCCTGCAGGCCTATCCTCGGCTGGCGATATCGCCGCTGGAACAGATCGAAGCACTCGAACAATTGCGGGTTCTGTGGCACGGCTATTCGATCGCTGTCCACGTTACCGATGGTGCACCTGCAGCAGGTGTGGATACCCCGGAAGACCTCGCCAGAGTACAGGCTTATTTTGGTCAAGGAAAATAGAAGAATTCCGGGCAAGCCTGCCGGTTAAACAAGATTCTGTGGTAAGTTTCATGAAAAGTTGGCGTGATACAAACATGCTGTTTCAGTCGAAACGTATCTCGCACTGCACCAAATTTAAAACCAGTCTAGGAAAATGTCATGCGTCTCATCCTGTTAGGGCCGCCCGGTGCCGGTAAGGGCACCCAGGCGAATTTCATCAAGGAAAAGTTCAATATCCCGCAGATCTCGACCGGCGATATGTTGCGCGCCGCCGTCAAGGCCGGTACGCCGCTCGGTATCGAAGCGAAGAAAGTCATGGATGCCGGTGGTCTGGTATCGGACGACATCATCATCGGCCTCGTGAAGGATCGCCTGAAGCAGGCAGACTGCGCCAATGGTTATCTGTTCGACGGTTTTCCGCGCACCATCCCGCAAGCGGACGCGATGAAGGAGGCCGGTGTAGCCATCGACTTCGTGCTTGAAATCGATGTGCCCGATGCGGCTATCATCGAACGCATGAGCGGCCGCCGCGTCCACCAGTCGTCCGGCCGTACTTACCACGTCACCTTCAATCCCCCTAAAGTGGCCGGCAAGGACGACATCACCGGTGAGGACCTGATCCAGCGCGATGACGACAAGGAAGAGACCGTGCAAAAACGCCTTTCTGTTTATCACGAGCAGACTGAAGTCCTTGTCGACTACTACAACAAATGGGCGAAGTCCGGCCAGCCTGGCGCGCCAAAGTATCGGAAAATTGAAGGAGTCGGACCGGTTGAAACCATCCGGGACAGAGCCTTCGCAGCATTGGCTGAGTAAGAATCAAAAAGCGGACAATTGTCCGCTTTTTGTTTTCGGCATGCTGAACCTAATCGGGGCAATCGAGCCCAAAATGGAACGGACATGCATGGCCCACTTGAGATAGGTGCAGCGAGGAATTGAAACACGATTGTCGGTCAGCGAACAGTGGACAATGAATAGTGAGCAGGTTTTGCTGCCGATGCGATGAGCTTCAAAGGGTTGCGTAAAAGTTTGCAGTGCGTAGTACCCGAAGGATAAGACAACGGCTATTGAAGTAGCCGTCATCGAATGTCGTACTCCTCCGGAACGTCGTCGTTGTTTTAACTTTGTCGTGAACAATATGGAGGAGTCGATATGGCAACAGGATTGTGGTTTGCCGTAGCATGCGGTGTGCTTGCCGTCATCTACGGACTGATGTCCCGGAGCTGGATCCTGAGTCAGGATGCCGGCAATGCCCGCATGCAGGAAATTGCGCTCGCTATCCAGCAGGGTGCGGCCGCTTATCTCGGACGACAGTACCGTACCATCGCGATCGTCGGCGTTGTCCTGTTTATCCTTATCGCCATTCTTCCCGGCCTTGGCCTCAAAACAGCCGCCGGATTCCTGATCGGTGCCGTCCTCTCGGGTGCCTGCGGTTTCATCGGCATGAACGTGTCGGTACGTGCAAACGTCCGCACCGCACAGGCCGCCACCAAAGGCATGAATGAAGCGCTGGACGTTGCGTTCCGTGGCGGTGCGATCACCGGCATGCTGGTGGCCGGCCTGGGCCTGCTCGGCGTGGTGCTGTTCTACTGGTATCTCACCAGTTCCGGTGCAAATGCGAGCTCCATTCATGATGTGCTCAAGCCGCTGATCGGCCTTGGCTTCGGCGCTTCCCTGATTTCGATATTTGCACGTCTTGGCGGCGGCATCTTTACCAAGGGTGCGGACGTTGGCGCCGACCTGGTTGGCAAAGTCGAAGCCGGCATCCCGGAAGACGATCCACGTAATCCGGCCGTCATCGCCGATAACGTCGGCGACAATGTCGGCGACTGCGCGGGCATGGCGGCCGACCTGTTTGAAACGTATGTCGTCACGCTGATCGCCACCATGCTGCTCGGCGCGCTGGTGATCAAGGGCGCCGAAATGCAGGCGGTGCTGTATCCGCTGCTCCTGGCTGCGGTGTCGATCCCGGCGTCCATCATCGGCTGCTGGATGGTCAAGGCCAAGCCCGGCAAGAAAATCATGTCTGCGCTGTACACGGGATTATGGTGGGCCGCCGGCCTGTCGCTGATCGGCTTTGCCGTCGTCACCTGGATGGTTCTCCCCGAACCGATGCGTGTTCCCATGATGGGTTCGGCGGTGGTTGGCATCGTCCTGACCGGCCTCATGGTGTATATCACCGAGTACTACACCGGAACCGATTTCAAACCGGTCCGGCACATCGCCGAAGCATCCACCACCGGCCACGGTACCAATATCATTGCCGGCCTTGGCGTATCAATGAAATCGACCGCATATCCGGTGCTGTCTGTGTGCGTGGCGATCCTTGTCGCATACTGGCTCGGAGGACTCTACGGCGTCGCGATTGCCGCTACGGCCATGCTGTCGATGGCCGGCATTATCGTTGCCCTCGATGCCTACGGTCCGATTACCGATAACGCGGGCGGCATTGCCGAAATGTCCGAACTGCCGGATTCCGTGCGGGCGATCACCGATCCGCTCGATGCGGTAGGCAATACCACCAAGGCGGTCACCAAAGGGTATGCCATCGGTTCCGCCGGTCTTGCCGCACTGGTTCTATTTGCCGACTATACCCACGCGCTCGACTCGGTTGGCAAAAGTACGTCCTTCGACCTGTCCAACCCGATGGTCATCGTTGGGCTCTTCATCGGTGGCCTGATTCCCTACCTGTTCGGTGCAATGGCCATGGAGGCGGTGGGACGTGCCGCGGGCGCCGTCGTTATCGAAGTGCGTCGCCAGTTCCGTGACATCAAGGGCATCATGGATGGTTCGGGCAAGCCGGAATATGACAAGGCAGTCGACATGCTGACCGCATCGGCTATCAAGGAAATGGTCATCCCATCGCTGCTCCCCGTGGTGGTTCCGGTTCTCGTCGGCATGCTGCTCGGACCGGCCGCTCTAGGCGGACTGCTGATGGGTACTATCGTTACCGGTCTCTTCGTCGCGATCTCGATGACCACTGGCGGCGGTGCCTGGGATAACGCCAAGAAGTACATTGAAGACGGCCATCATGGCGGCAAGGGGTCGGAAGCGCACAAGGCGGCAGTGACTGGCGATACCGTGGGCGATCCGTACAAGGACACCGCGGGACCTGCTGTCAATCCACTGATCAAGATCATCAATATCGTTGCACTGCTGCTGGTGCCCTTGCTGCCCGCAACCGCGCCGCAGGCAGGCGGTGCGCATGGGCCTGCTTCGATCACGGCGCCGGCGGGCACGCCGCCGACGACGGACTCGGCGGCGCCGATCGCGTCTTTTTCTGGGGGCGCCGAGCTGCCTGCCGGCGTTGCACTCGTCGTCAATAGCTCGCTATTGACTCCTCCTGCGCCTTGCCAGTCAAAAAAAATCCATCGATCTCATTTGTCACGTTATAGCTTGGGATTGGTATAAGGCGACGCAATACACGCGGTCCATCGGAATCTTCGGGACTTCGTAAATGGTGAATCAAGCAAAAGGCGGCTGCGGTCGCCTTTTGCTTTTTCGGCGAAAAGTTCGCTACAATCGCATGAATTACGTTTACGTAAACGTCATCCGGGCTGACAGGTCTGTGCATTGACGCAGACCTCAATCACCTTTCCGTTCAGAAAAGAGGAGAACATGCAGATTCAGAACAGCGTATTCATTATTACCGGCGGCGCATCCGGTCTCGGCGCGGCAACGGCCCGCATGATCGTCGATAACGGTGGCAAGGTGGTGCTGGCCGACGTTCAGGTAGAAGCCGGCGAAAAGCTGGCGGCGGAACTGGGCGGGCGTTTCGTCAAGTGCGATGTCACCTCCGAAGCCGACGGCAAGGCGGTCGTCGATGCCGCCACCGGCATGGGAACCTTGCGCGGCCTGATCAATTGCGCTGGCGTCGCGCCCGCAGTAAAGACTGTCGGAAAAGACGGTCCGCATCCGCTGGACGTATTCCAGCGCGTGGTCAGCATCAACCTGGTTGGCACCTTCAACATGGCGCGTCTCGCGGCCGATGCCATGTCCAAAACCGAGGGCAACGAATACGGTGAACGTGGCGTCATCATCAATACCGCATCGGTCGCCGCCTACGATGGTCAGATCGGACAAGCGGCTTACGGCGCATCGAAAGCCGGTGTGGTGGGCCTGACGTTGCCGATGGCGCGCGATCTGTCGCGTAACGGCATCCGGGTCATGACTATTGCTCCAGGCATCTTCGAGACGCCGATGCTGCTCGGCATGCCCCAGGAAGTGCAGGACGCACTCGGTCGCATGGTCCCGTTCCCACCGCGGCTCGGCAAGCCCGTCGAATACGCGCATCTTGCCCGCTCGATCATTGAAAATCCCATGCTGAACGGCGAAACCATTCGTCTGGATGGCGCTATCCGTATGCAGCCCAAGTAATTGTTTCTCATGGAAAGGGCGAGCGACACTTCGGTTTCGCTCGCCCTTTTGCTTGGATGCATTGTCTTACGTGCGGTGAGCGACCTCAAGTGTCCGGCATTTAGCGATGGCAAGCGCATGACAGCCAGGCACAGTCAAATTAGACTAGCCACTCCTTTCCCATGGAGTCGGCCATGATCAAAACAAAAATCTCCCTGCTCGCCACGGCATCGCTCCTGCTCGTTGCCTGCGCCAGCAATCAGACCGCACAACAAGCTGCTCCGGCCACCCCGGTCGCTCCGGTCGTCGCAACCAGCCCGGCCCCTGGCATGCAGGCCCCGGAAAGCGCGTCCGGCTTCACTGATAAACCGGGTTGGGCCGCCAAAAAATTCATGGTCGCTGCAGCCAATCCTTTGGCAACCGAAGCCGGTTACCGGGTACTGCGTGTCGGCGGTTCCGCCGTCGATGCCGCCATCGCCGTGCAGATGGTGTTGGGGCTGGTAGAGCCGCAATCGTCCGGCATTGCCGGCGGTGCCTTCATGATGCATTTCGATGGCAACACCGTGAAGGCCTTCGACGGGCGGGAAACCGCACCCGCCGCTGCAACCGAACGATTGTTCCAGACCGCCGAAGGCAAGGCCATGAGTTTCCACGAAGGCGTCGTCGGCGGACGCTCGGTCGGCGCACCCGGCGTGCTGCGCATGCTTGAACTGGCGCACAAGCAGTACGGCAGGTTGCCATGGGCATCCCTGTTCGCGCCTGCGATTTCACTGGCGGAGCGAGGCTTCGCTGTCAGTCCGCGCTTGAACGCCATGCTGAAAACTGAACAGTTCCTGAGAAAGGATCCAGTCGCGGCTGCCTATTTTTACGATAAGGATGGCAACCCCTGGCCAGTGGGGCATGTATTGAAAAATCCTGAGCTTGCGCAAGTTCTGCGTGATATCGCCAAAGGCGGTGCCGATGCGTTTTACACAGGCCAGATCGCGCGCGATATCGAAACCAAGGTAAAAAGCCATCCCACCAATCCGGGCTTGCTGACCGCGGCCGATATTGCCGGCTACCAGGCCAAGGTGCGCGAGCCGGTCTGTACCGACTACAAAACCTGGACCGTATGCGGCATGCCGCCGCCTTCCTCAGGTGGTATCGCCATCGCGCAAATGCTTGGCATGCTGGAGACAAAGAATATGCGCGCACTCACCCCCGTGAATGGTGCGCTCAACGCCGATGCGATTCATTTGTTTTCCGAAGCGGGCCGGCTCGCCTATGCCGATCGGGGCCGCTATGTCGCCGACACCGATTTCGTGCCCTTGCCCGGCAATAGCCCGAAGGCGCTGGTGGACAAGCGCTACCTGGCTGAACGCGCAGCACTGATTACGGACAAGTCGATGGGCGTGGCAAAGTTCGGCGTGCCACCGGCTACCACGCTTGCGCTCGGGATAGACAATTCTCCGGAGTTGCCGTCTACCTCGCACATTTCCATCGTCGATGCCAAGGGCAATGCCATTTCGATGACCACCACGATCGAGGACGCTTTTGGTTCCAGGCAGATGGTGCGCGGCTTCCTGCTCAATAACCAGCTTACGGACTTTTCTTTCGATCCGGTGGATGCCAATGGGCCGGTAGCCAACCGGGTGCAGTCCGGCAAGCGCCCGCGCAGTTCCATGGCCCCGACCTTCGTGTTTGAACGGGGTACGAAAAAACTCGTGCTTTCAACGGGCTCCCCGGGCGGATCTGCAATCATCAATTATGTCGGCAAGGTCCTGGTCGGAACGCTCGACTGGGGACTCAATGTGCAGCAGGCAATCAGCCTGCCCAATTTCGGCAGCCGCAACGGGCCGACCGAACTGGAACAGGGGAGGGTAAGCGATGCCTTGGTCGAACAGCTCAAGGCCAAAGGGCACAATGTCCGTGTTATGGAGCAGACCTCGGGATTGCAGGGCATCATGCGCATGAATATCCATGGAGAAGAGATGTGGTTCGGTGGCGCCGACCCGCGCCGCGAAGGTATCGTCAAGGGCGACTAATGTCTTGCTGACATGGAAGAACAGGGCAGTGCACCAGCGCCGACATGACGTCGCGTTGTTTTCAGGTTGGTCGCAGCGTCTCTGTTTCCCAAAGGGCATTGTCGCCTGCTAATCTCTTGTCATGAGTGAGAGCAAAAAAACTGGCCTTGTCCTGACTGGCGGAGGCGCACGGGCAGCCTACCAGGTTGGTGTACTGGATGGCGTCTCGTCGATCCTGCGCGACGCAGGCTGGGAAGCGTCGCGCAATCCCTATGACATTATCTGCGGCACATCGGCTGGTGCGATCAACGCCACCGCGCTGGCTTGTCATGCCGATAACTTCGAAGAAGGCCTGCACAAGGTCTTGCAGGTGTGGGAGCACTTCGCCGCGGAACAGGTGTACCGTGCCGATTCGCTCGGCGTCTTGCGATCGGGCGCCAGGTGGCTGTCGCTGATGTCCTTCGGCTGGCTTTTGCGTAAATGGAAGGCCAGTCCCCCCAATGCGCTGCTTGACAATACGCCATTGGTGACGCTGCTGAACCGGATGCTCAACTTCCCACGGCTGGATGCGGCGCTGATGGATGGGAAGCTGCATGCGCTGGCCGTTACTGCATCGTCTTATACGGCAGGTCGCCACATTACCTTCTTTCAAAGCGAAGCCGACATCGAGCCTTGGGTGCGCTCACAGCGGACGGCGTTACGTAGCCAGATCGGCGTGGAGCATTTGCTGGCTTCATCGGCGATTCCCCTGATTTTTCCGGCGACACCTCTTTACTGCGAAGGTCGGCGAGAATTCTTCGGCGACGGATCGATGCGCCAACTCGCGCCAATTTCGCCGGCAATCCATCTGGGGGCAGACAAGGTGCTGGTCATTGGTGCAGGACGACTCAATGAACCCACCCCGGAAAATCCCGGTCCGCCGCAATATCCCAGCCTTGCACAGATCGCCGGCCACGCCTTGTCCAGTATCTTCCTTGACAGTCTTGCCGTGGACATCGAGCGCACGACGCGCGTGAATCTCACCCTGTCGATGCTGACCGAAGAACAGAGGGCACGGATGCCGCTGCGTCCCATCCAGATGCTGATCATTGCTCCGTCGGAGCGCCTTGACGAAATTGCCAGCCGGCGGGTTGGCAGTCTGCCGCGCCCGATACGGATGTTGTTGGGAGGAATCGGCGCCACCGAGGCGAGCGGTGCAGCGCTGGCGTCTTACCTGTTGTTTGAATCCAGTTATACCGGCGAGCTGATTCGGCTAGGCCGGAAAGATGCGCTTGCTCGTCGCGACGACGTTCTTGCCTTCTTTGGCATGGCTGAACAGGAGCAGCAAAAATGCCAGGAGAAAGCATGGTGCGCCGGGAGCAGCTGACCCTCGCAACACGTTGACCAACACCGCCTGGGGTTGGCCTATTACCAGCCGCCGCTTTGCTGGTAATGACGTTTCCAAGGCTTTTTGCGCAAGGAACGAAGCTTTCTTGTAACAAGACGAGCGTGTATCACGGCCGTAAATCGTTTCGCTTTTGATTCTGATGCCCTAATTGAGATGGCTTTCGAATAATATTTGTTGTCAAAGTTTCATGCAGGAAAATTACGTACCACATTTAGAGTATTCAGGGTTGATTCGCATTTAACAAGCAGTTACCCTACGGTATCCGATACCGGAATTGTCAAACCTTCACAACATGGACAGTACCTCATGAACCGGCAGTTGATGAACAGATGGTTGCTGTTTTTCGCAACGCTGTTCTTTTCCCTTCAGTTATTTGCCAAGGGACTGGCCCCGATTGGCATTATTCCTGTTGAGGATTTACCCAGGGAAGGGCGTCAGACGCTGGAACTCATCAAGCGCGGCGGACCTTTCCCCTACCCAAACGACGGCCGCGTTTTCAGGAATTTTGAAGGAGTTTTGCCCAAGCAGAAGCGCGGGTATTATCACGAATTCACGGTAAAGACCCCAGGCGCGCGCAACCGCGGCGCACGGCGCATTGTTTCTGGCGGAGATCCGCAATCGTCGGGCGAGTACTACTATACCGATGACCATTACGACACCTTCCGGCGTATTAAAGAGTAAGAAGCAAGAACATGCTATTCGAGCCATCGCACAGAGAACCCGTGAACCTCATTCCCCGTACCGAGGAAGACATGAGCCTGTTTAAAACCGTGCCACCCAACTTGGTGCAGTCCATCCGCGCATTCCGGGTGACGGAATTGCAGGAAGAGGCCGCGCGTCTTGGTCAGCATTTTCTTTATGCTTATTGCGCCGAGGCAACGACAAAACAGCAAGTATTGGCGTGCATTGCGCAAGCGTTTCATTTTCCCAAACACTTTGGCAAGAATTTCGACGCGCTCAGCGATTGCCTGACCGATCTTCCCTATAAGGCCGGGCCGCAACCGGGCTTTCTGGTCGTGATTGAACAACTTCCGAACACGCCGAAGTTTGACAAGGAAGCGCGCGAAACGCTGCTTGACGTATTCCGGGACGCCGCTGACTTCTGGGCGGAAAAGAAAGTTGCCTTTCGTGTCTTTTATTCTTTCCAGTAGCGGGAGTTTGGTTTTTAACCATTGGAAAGCCGGCCGCGGGCCGGCTTTTTTATTTCATTCAGGTGGGGCAGGTAGGCCGGTACGGTAAAATGCGCGCCATGAAAAATATCGTCATCCTGATTTCCGGACGCGGCAGCAACATGCAAGCCATTGTTCGCGCGGCCAAAGCGGAAGGCTGGCCGTGCCGAATCGCGGCGGTCATCAGTAACCGCGCCGACGCGGAAGGTCTTGCATTCGCGGCGCAGCAAGGCATCGCTACCGAAGTTGTCGTCAGCAAGGATTTTCCATCGCGCGAAGCCTTCGATGCCCAGTTGCAGGCTACGATTGACCGGTTTGCGCCGGATCTCGTCGTTCTGGCCGGCTTCATGCGCATCCTGACTCCCGGCTTCGTCGAGCATTACGCCGGCCGTATGTTGAATATCCATCCGTCGCTGCTGCCGAGTTTCCCGGGCTTGGCCACCCACAGGCAGGCGCTCGCGGCCGGCGTCAAGGTGCACGGCGTAACCGTGCATTTCGTCACAGCGGAACTTGATCACGGCCCTATCGTCGCACAGGCAACAGTGCCGGTACTTCCCGGCGATACTGAAGACACCCTGGCAGGTCGCGTGCTGGTCGAAGAGCATGTGCTTTATCCAAAGGCCGTGCGCTGGTACGTCGAAGGCCGGCTGTCGATTGACAACGGCGTGGTCCATATTGCAGATGCGGCACAACCCGCATAAAGAGAAAGAAATTCCATGAGATTGCACCCAGCGGTCGTAGGCGCCGCCGAAGAGGTTTTGCGCGAAGTATTGCGTTTCACCGGTCCCGCCGACGTCATCATTTCCCGTTATTTTCGCGAACATCCCAAACTCGGCTCGCGTGAACGCAACGCTGTAGCTGAAGGCGTCTATGCGGTATTGCGCAACAAGCTTGCGTATGCGAGTTTCGCCGAATCCGGCCATGGCCCGGCAATGCGCCGGCTGACCTTGCTTGGTTTGGCGGACGCCGTCGGCGTCGACAACCTGGGCAGCCTGTCCGCGGAAGAAACCGAATGGCTGCAACGGATTGCACAAATCGACCGCAACAGTCTGCCGGTGACGCTGCGCGCCAACTTGCCGCAATGGTTGTTTGACAAACTGGTCGAGCGCGACGGCGAAGCGGCAACGCTGGAACTGGCCGAGGCACTTAACCGTCCCGCGCCGCTTGACCTGCGCGTCAATGCGCTCAAGTGGAAACGCGAAGACGTCATCGCCGAACTGGCCAAGGCACCTATCCTGTGCGAGCCCACCCCGTATGCGCCGCTCGGTATCCGCGTCATGAAGAAGCCGGCATTACAAAATCTTCCTCTATTCAAGGAAGGCGCGATCGAGGTGCAGGATGAGGGTAGCCAGTTGCTCGCCCAGATCCTGGGAGCGAAGCGGGGCGAAATGGTGGTGGATTTCTGCGCCGGCGCGGGCGGCAAGACGCTCGCCCTCGGTGCCGCCATGCGAAATACAGGTCGCCTCTACGCATTCGACGTGTCCGAAAAGCGCCTCAGCAAACTCAAGCCGCGACTCGCTCGCAGCGGCTTGTCGAATGTGCATCCGGTCGTGATTGCCCATGAAAACGACGCCAAGGTCAAACGCCTGGTATCGAAAATCGACCGTGTCCTGGTCGACGCACCCTGCAGCGGTCTGGGTACATTACGCCGTAATCCGGATATGAAATGGCGCCAGACGCCGGAATCGATTGTCGAACTCCATGCCAAACAAGTGTCCATTCTCGCCAGTGCCGCGCGGCTGCTCAAACCCGGAGGACGGTTGGTATATGCAACCTGCAGCCTGCTGGATGAGGAGAATGAATCGGTCGCCCAGCAATTCCTGGCTACCCATGAAGGATTTGAACTGGTGCCGATGAAAGATATCCTGGAAGAGCAGAAAGTGGCGCTGGAGATGCAGGATTACCTCAAGCTTTCTCCGCACATCCATCACACCGATGGCTTCTTCGCCGCTGTCTTCGAACGGAAAAAAGCCACCTGATGTACCGCGCCATCGGATTGGTGCTTGCACTTGCACCTGCACTTGCGCTGAATATTCTTTCTCTGGCCTCGGCGGTCGCAGCAACGACTACTGAGGCACCACCGCCCATTGCAGCGCAGGGAACGCTTCAACCGCTTTTCGCACCCTGGGACAATATCGAGGCCGAGATTATCGAAGTGGTCGACGGCGCTCGTCAGCAGGTCCTCGTCCAGGCCTACCTGTTGACCAGCAAGAAAATCGCCACTACGCTTCTCGCAGCGCATCGGCGCGGCGTTGATGTGAAGGTGCTGGTCGATGCCAATCAGCTCGAAAGAGTCGATTCCTCAGTAGCGCCCAAACTTGCCGCTGGCGGTATTCCCGTCTGGCTTGAGACCAAATACCAGAATGCGCACAACAAGGTCATGGTGGTCGACGCTGCCAGTCCGAAGGCGGTAGTCATCACCGGCAGTTTCAATTTCACCTGGACAGCTCAGCACAAGAATGCGGAAAACCTGTTGATTTCGCGAAATAATCCGGCGCTGGCCGCACGCTACGCGAGCAACTGGGAGCGCCACAAAAGCGAGGCAACACCTTACAAGAAATGAAACAAAACCTGCTCTCCAGCCTATTGTCCGACCTCTGGGTCGACCTTTTTGATCCCAACCTGCTCTGGCAACTCATTGCGCTTATCGGAAGTCTGGCGCTTGGGTGGACGCTTGCCCGTGCGCTGCGAGGACGTCTGACGGCGCATGACGTGCAGTTGCGCGTCATGCGCCTGGGTGTGGAAAGCTTTTCTCGCGTACTCGGACCGCTGCTTGCATTGGCGTTCATTGCGCTGTCCAAACTGGTGCTGGAACAGTGGATACATGTCAATCTGTTACGCCTCGCGCTGCCGCTGGCAGGCTCCTTCGCGTTAATCCGCCTGGCTTTCTATGTCTTGCGTCGCGTGTTTGCGCGTGGCGGCGACGCCGGAGCGCTGCTGTTACTGTTTGAAAAAGTATTCGCGACCATCGTTTGGAGTGGCGTCGCACTGTACATCACCGGGCTCTGGCCCGAACTAATCGCTTACCTCGAGCAGACTACGATCCCGGTCGGGCGGCACAAGGCGTCACTTCTGGTCATAACGCAAGCTGCGGCATCGGTGGCGATCACCCTGATGTTCGCGCTGTGGGCAGGGGCGGCACTCGAAGAACGTTTGATGCGGATGGACAGCGTGCATTCTTCCTTGCGTGCTGTGATGGCGCGCATGGGACGTGCTGTCTTGATCCTGCTGGCTGTCTTGATCAGTCTTTCATTGGTCGGCATCGACCTGACAGTGCTGTCGGTGTTTGGTGGTGCGCTCGGCGTTGGCCTTGGCCTGGGTCTGCAGAAGATTGTCAGCAGTTATGTTTCCGGATTCGTGATCCTGATCGAACGCAGCCTCGCCATCGGTGACATTGTCAATATTGACAAGTATTTCGGACAGGTGACACAAATAAACACCCGGTACACCGTGGTAAGGGGCTTTGATGGCATTGAAACGGTTGTTCCAAATGAAATGTTGTTGTCTAGTCCGGTTCAAAATTACTCATTGACAGACCGAAGCCTGCGCCTCGCTACGCGAGTGAGCGTTTCTTATAAAGCGGACATCGAGATGGTGCTCAAGCTGCTTGAAGATACGGCAGGCGGCATTCCAAGGATTTTGAAAGAACCGGCGCCCCAAGGCCTCCTGATCCGCTTTGATGCCGATGGATTTGAGCTCGAGCTGGGCATCTGGATTGCGGATCCGGAGAACGGACGCGGGAATGTACTGTCTGAGTTGAACCGGGCCATCTGGAAAAGTTTTCAAAAACATCACATCGAAGTACCGTATCCACAGCGTGAAGTGCGAATCCTTGATCTGTCTCCTGGAATTGAACCCAGGCTTTCCCCCAAAATGCCCGTCACCGAGGCGCCATAACAGCGTACAATCTGCTGCGAAATGCGGATAGGACCTTGTTTTCCAAGTAAAAACCTCGGTAAATACATGAATAGCAAGAACCCCGATGTATTCAAACTGGAGTAACCATCATCGAAACCACCATGCTTGACGCAGTACTTAACTTTCTCTCCAACGGCCTCTCCGGTGCTTCCGGTTGGGAAATCGTTGCATTTACGTTGATCGCGACGCACATCACGATTGCCGCCGTGACCATTTACCTGCATCGTTGCCAGGCGCACCGCGCGCTCGAGTTGCACGCAATCCCCAGCCACTTCTTTCGTTTCTGGCTGTGGCTGACGACCGGCATGGTGACTAAGGAATGGGCTGCCATTCATCGCAAACACCATGCGAAATGCGAGACCGAAGACGACCCGCATAGCCCTGTCACACGTGGTATCAAGAAAGTTTTTTTTGAAGGCGCCGAACTGTATCGCGCCGAGTCCAAAAACGCCGAAACCATGGAAAAGTATGGTCATGGCACACCTAACGACTGGATCGAGCGCAATCTTTACAGCAAATACAGCTGGCAGGGCGTAGGCTTGATGCTGATTATCGACATCATGCTGTTCGGCGTAGTCGGTCTGAGTGTATGGGCAGTGCAGATGCTGTGGATCCCGGTGACCGCCGCCGGCATCATCAACGGTATCGGCCACTATTGGGGTTACCGGAATTACGACTGTGCCGATGCCGCGACTAACATCTTCCCGATTGGCATCATCATCGGTGGTGAAGAGCTGCATAACAACCACCATACCTTTGGGACTTCCGCCAAACTGTCGTCGAAGTGGTACGAGTTCGATATTGGCTGGATGTATATCCGCATCCTGGAAACAGTTGGCCTGGCAAAGGTCAAGAAGGTGGCCCCGGAGCCAAAATTCAATCGTGAAAAGAGTGTGGCCGACTTTGATACATTGCAGTCCGTTATTGCTAATCGCTATGATGTGATGGCTAAGTATGCAAAATCGGTGAAAAGCGCATGGCATGATGAAGCCGAGCATTTGGCGAGCAAGGGCAAGCTGGAATACAAGCGTCTCAAATCGTCCCGCAAACTGCTGCAGCGTGAGCCGGCCAAACTTGGCGCGCCGCAGAAACAGCAATTGAGCGAACTATTTGCGCATAGCAAAGCATTGCAGACCATGCATGAAATGCGTGTCGAACTCAGTGCTATATGGGAGCGTTCCAACTCCAGTCGTGAGCAGTTGCTGCAGCAATTGCAGGACTGGTGTGTGCGTGCAGAAGCTTCGGGTATCCGCGCTTTGCAGGAATTTTCGCGTCGCCTGCGTAGCTACGCATAAAGTAGCCATATACAAGGGACTGCGTTCCCAATATAAAAACAAGCGGCCCCTCTACTTCAGGGGCCGCTTTCTTTTTGCATGGCGCAAATCCACGACACCTTTGCATTGGGTTTTCTTCTTGCCGCGCCAATTAGTCATCTGCTTTTACATCGCAAAGCGTTCCGCCCAGCTTACCAAAAGACGGAGCGGGAAAAGAAAAAGCCGTTCGATTGAACGGCTTTTTTGTTGCACGACATTGCAAAGGGCAAGATTACTTGATCTTGGTCTCTTTGTATTCAACGTGCTTGCGTGCCTTGGGATCAAACTTCATGATCGCCATTTTTTCAGGCATGGTGCGCTTGTTCTTGGTGGTGGTGTAGAAATGACCTGTACCTGCAGTCGATTCCAGCTTGATTTTGTCGCGGTTAGATTTTGCCATGATAATTTCCTAAAGATGTCCGCTTAGACTTTTTCGCCACGGGCACGCATATCGGCGAGGACGGCGTCGATGCCGATCTTGTCGATAACGCGCAGGCCGGCGTTCGAGAGGCGCAGGGAAACCCAGCGGTTTTCGGATTCAACGAAGATACGGCGGTTTTGCAGGTTTGGCAAAAAGCGACGCTTGGTCTTGTTGTTAGCATGGGAAACGTTGTTGCCGACCATCGGCCCCTTCCCGGTCACTTGGCAAACACGTGCCATGGTTCACTCCTTAAAATATTCCAGATTTGGAAAAAACGAAAGTATAGCCAAAAAAATGTGAATTTTCAATGACTTGCGAAAAACAATTGTGTCTTATATGAATTTACGAGTTTAACATTTTAATTGGCTCGCCTTGCCGGTCAGATTTCACCGTGTTCAGCAAATGAATAAACACAGCTGCCTGCGACCACAAAATGGTCGAGCACCCGAACGTCGACCAAGCCCAATGCCTGCTGCAAAGCCTTTGTCAGCGTGCGGTCAGCATGACTGGGCTCCGGACTGCCGGAAGGATGATTGTGCGCGATGATGACACCGGCTGCATTGTGTGACAGCGCAGCCTTGACGACTTCGCGCGGGTAGACGCTGGTATGCATGAGGCTTCCTCGAAACAGTTCTTCTGCAGTGATGAGACAATTTTTCACGTCGAGGAAAAGCACTGCAAAGGATTCATACGCTTTCTTTGCAAGCATGAGCTGCAGGTATTGACGGACAGCCTCCGGCGAACTCAGGACGTCTCCTCTTTTCAGTTCTTCGCTGATCGAGCGACGAGCGAGTTCAAGTACTGCCTGTAGCTGTGAGAACTTCGCCGGACCAAGCCCGTTCACCAGGGAAAATTGATCTAGCGAGGCGCTAAAGAGACCATGCAGTGACCCGAAATGGATGAGCATGTCACGACCCAGGTCGACCGCACTTTTACCGCTTACGCCAATTCGCAAGAAAACCGCGAGGAGTTCAGCGTCAGAAAGGTGCTGGGCGCCGAAGCGGATGAGTCTTTCGCGTGGACGCTGGTCTTCCGGCCAGTGATTGATTGCCATGTGATTCCGTTTAATGGTGCTTGCAAAGTCAACCCGCGATTATAAAGCGAAAAATTATTAAAATAACAATTTTACATTGTTGGGCGGCCACTTTTATCATCATTCCGGGAAGGCAAACTCCTTTGAGCAAAAGCATTCAGCGCCGTCGTGGCTTACAATAACGGGTTATCTTTTGAGTCAACTATGTCATGCAGAACGCTATCCACCCCGTCGTCACCGAATCCGCTTACCTGACCTTGCACTACCGTCTTGCGGCGATGGATGGAACGAATATCGTCAGTACATTTGAGGACAATCCCGCTACACTGCAACTCGGTACGGGTCAACTTGCGCCGTTTCTCGAGTCATGCCTGATCGGCTTGCCGGAAGGGGTGCACCAAACATTCGAGCTTCCTCCGGAAAAGGCTTTTGGTCCACGTAACCCGGAACTGATCCAGCATGTGTCAAGGGCAACGCTGACTGAGAATTCCAACTTTGGCGAAGAATACGTCATCGGCGATCTCGTTGAATTTTCCGCTCCCAGCGGCGGCCGCTTTGCAGGTATCTTGCGTGCCATTGACGCCGAAACCGCTCTATTTGACTTCAACCATCCGCTGGCCGGACAGCAGCTGAAGTTCGAAGTAAAAATTATTGGCATACTTTAAGTGCGCTCGCGCCTATCGTCTCAAGGACAGAACATGGATAAGGAAATCCTGCTTGCCCAACCGAGGGGCTTTTGCGCTGGCGTAGATCGCGCGATCGATATTGTAGAGCGCGCGCTCCAGCAATTCGGCGCACCTATCTATGTGCGCCATGAGATTGTGCATAACGCGTATGTGGTCGAGGACTTGCGCAGCAAGGGCGCAATTTTCGTCGAAGAACTCGATGAGGTCCCGGCGGGCAACACCGTCATTTTTTCTGCCCATGGTGTATCCAAGGCAGTGCAGGTGGAAGCGAACCGGCGCGGCTTGCGTGTGTTCGATGCAACTTGTCCGCTCGTGACCAAAGTGCACGTCGAAGTCGCCAAAATGCGTCGCGAAGGCCGCGAAATCGTCATGATCGGCCATGATGGTCATCCCGAAGTAGAGGGCACGATGGGCCAGACCGAAGAGGGCATGTATCTGGTTGAGACGGTGGCTGATGTCGAGGCACTGCAAGTGTGCGATCCCGACATGCTCGCGTACGTCTCGCAAACCACACTCTCGGTTGACGATACGGCGGACGTCATTGCTGCGCTCAAGCATAAATTCCCGAACATCGCCGAACCGAAAAAGGCGGACATTTGCTACGCAACCACCAATCGCCAGGAAGCAGTCAAATTCATGGCACCACAGGTGGAAGTCGTTATCGTGGTCGGTAGCCCCAACAGTTCCAATTCCAATCGCCTTCGTGAAGTAGCGCAGAAAAAGGGTGCTCAGGCCTACATGGTAGACAATTCGGCCCAGATCGATCCGGCTTGGCTGGAGGGCAAAAGCCGTATCGGCGTCACAGCGGGCGCATCGGCGCCGGAAGTCCTGGTGCAGGCAGTTATTGACCGTCTAAAAGAGCTTGGCGCGCGGAGCGTGCGACCTTTGCCCGGCGTAGAAGAAAATGTCACGTTCCCTATGCCTAAAGGCTTATCGGTAAATTGAATGAACGTTGCAGAATAAGAAATTACCCTACGGATACCCGGAATTATATTCAGACCCCTCGCTTTTTTTCCATCGATTGTTTTTTCCTTTCCTCGTTATGATTGCTGCCGGCAACGATGGTGATTGAAAAAGAATTCAAAAATTGAATTTGTCAGGTAAAGCAGTTAAAGCTTAGCTTCCTGTAACCCCGACTGTAAATTTTCAAGTACTTTTGTGCCATTTTGGTTATAACGTAAACATTCCTGTCCTTCTTCCGAAACAGTACCTTGTTAAGGTCAGCCAAGTTTACGAAGCTGTCACAGGCATTGATATTTTTTTGAATATAAATCCGTACCCTATGTCATCAGAAGCTGGCGGTTCGCGGCTGATGTCGTTAAATGAAAACAGTCAGCTAATACATTGACGTTTCTTTGGGGAACATGTTGGGTATAATGCCGCCCGACTAGGGTGAAGCTCAAAAGGCTATACAACTATAAAAAGTTTTTACCAAAAACGGGAACAGGAGACACGAATATGAGCATGACTAACGCCCGAGCCACTCGCAAGACCGCGGCATGCCTCTTCCGATAACAATAATTAACGCCAAGCGGCACCCCTGAGGATTTCATCCGGGTGCCGTTTTTATTATCTGAAAAGGTTTTGCTGCATCGCACATTAATTCTTGCAGCGAATTTGTAAAACGATTTGAACGATCCTTATAGAGAGTAGGCAAACTATGGATACCTTTATCCAACAAATCATTAATGGACTAGTGCTCGGTAGTATGTATGCGCTGGTCGCGCTTGGTTACACCATGGTGTACGGCGTCCTTAACCTGATTAACTTTGCTCACGGCGACGTTTTGATGGTGGGTGCCATGGTGGGCGTCACCATCCTCAAGATCGTGCAAACGGTGGCTCCGGACCTGCCGGGTGTCGTCAAGCTTGCCATTGCCATTATCGGAGCGATCCCGGTATGTATCCTTGTCAACGTCATCATCGAGCGCGTCGCCTATCGGCGCTTGCGTAACGCGCCTCGCCTGGCACCGCTGATTACGGCTATTGGTGTTTCGATCCTCCTGCAGACCTTCGCCATGATGATCTGGGGACGCAGCCCGATTCCGTTCCCTCAGGTGATGCCAGCGGAATCCTTCAACGTTGGCGGTGCATTGATCTCGCAGACACAGGTCATGCTGCTTGTGCTCGCTGCCGCAGCGATGACTGGCCTGGTATTGCTGGTTGAACGTACCCGCATGGGGCGTGCCATGCGAGCAACTGCAGAAAACCCCCGTGTCGCCGGACTGATGGGCGTCGACTCCAACAAGGTGATTGTCATGACGTTTGCCATTGGTGCCGCACTTGCCGCTGTCGCCGGCGTGATGTGGGGCGCAAACTACTCTTCCGCACAATTCGCCATGGGCTTCGTGCCAGGTCTTAAAGCGTTCTCCGCTGCGGTGCTTGGTGGTATCGGCAACATTTACGGCGCGATGGTGGGCGGTATTCTGCTGGGTCTCATCGAGAGCCTCGGCGCCGGCTACATCGGCGACCTTACAGGTGGCTTCCTCGGCAGCCACTACCAGGACATCTTTGCATTCATCGTGCTTATCATCGTGCTCACACTGCGTCCGTCCGGCATCATGGGCGAGCGTGTTGCGGATCGTGCTTAAGCGAAAAGGAGAGAACCATGTCGGCACTATTTGACGTCAAACATAACCCGCGCAAGGCTTACACCAGCTTTGCAATTCTTGGCATCGTCCTGATCGCTTTTCCGTTTATTGCGTCCAACTTCGGTAATTCCTGGGTCCGCATTATGGATCTGGCGCTGCTCTATATCATGCTGGCGCTCGGCCTGAACATCGTGGTCGGCATGGCCGGCTTGCTGGACTTGGGTTATATCGCGTTCTATGCACTGGGCGCCTACATGACCGGCCTGCTAGCATCGCCGCAATTCGCTTCTGTGCTCGAGTCATTCGTCAATCAGTATCCATTGATTGGCGACAGCTTGCGATGGATAGTCGGGGAGGAGGCCGCCACAAACGGGATTCACCTGTCGGTCTGGCTGATCGTGCCGCTTGGTGCAGCGCTGGCAGCGTTCTTCGGCGCATTGCTTGGCGCGCCAACCCTGAAGCTGCGCGGCGACTACCTTGCAATCGTGACACTCGGATTTGGCGAAATCATCCGTATCTTCATGAACAACCTGAATGCGCCGGTCAATATCACCAACGGCCCGCAAGGTATCAACATGATCGATCCGATTCGCATTTTCGGTGTGTCACTTGCCGGCGAACCAGGGTCACGCGCGACGGTGTATTTCGGCGAATGGGGCATGCCATCGGTGAACGCCTATTACTTCCTGTTCCTGTTCCTGTGTGCTGTAATTATCTTCATTTCCATTCGCCTGCAGCATTCGCGTCTCGGTCGTGCATGGGTCGCCATTCGCGAAGATGAGATCGCTGCAAAAGCCATGGGCATCAACACCCGCAATATCAAGCTGCTCGCATTTGCCATGGGCGCGTCCTTCGGCGGTGTTGCCGGTGCAATGTTCGCTTCCTTCCAGGGTTTCGTGTCGCCGGAGTCGTTCTCGCTGACAGAGTCCATCGCTGTGCTGGCCATGGTGGTCCTTGGTGGTATCGGCCACATCCCCGGCGTCGTGCTGGGTGGCGTGATTCTCGCTGCCTTACCTGAAGTTCTGCGTCATGTCGTTGAACCGCTGCAGCGTCAGCTGTTTGGCACCGTGCTGATCGACGCTGAAGTGCTGCGTCAGCTGCTTTACGGTCTGGCCATGGTTGTTATCATGCTTTACCGTCCGGAAGGTCTGTGGCCGTCGCCCAAGCATGAAGACCGCATGGACGCAAATGCGAAGAAGCGTCTTGACGACAAAGAACCTGCTGCGCTGGCTGCATAAGGAAAATTCATGAGCGAACAAACAATTCTCAAGATTGCGGGCGTCAATAAGCGTTTCGGCGGCCTGCAGGCGTTATCGGAAGTCAGCATCAAGATTTTGCGTGGCCAGATTTATGGCCTCATCGGCCCGAATGGCGCCGGCAAGACGACGTTCTTCAACGTGATCACCGGCTTGTATCAGGCCGATACCGGGACCTTTGAACTTGGTGGCAAACCTTATTCGCCTTCCGCACCACACGAAGTGGCGAAGGCTGGCATCGCACGGACGTTCCAGAACATTCGCCTGTTCGGCGAGATGTCCGCTGTCGAAAACGTGATGGTTGGCCGCCATGTCCGTACGCATCAGGGCGTGTTTGGTGCGGTGTTCCATCACAAGGCGGCACGCGAAGAAGAAGCGGCGATTCGTCGTCGCGCCATGGAGTTGCTGGATTTTGTCGGTATCAGCCAGTTCGCGCATCGCACTGCGCGTCATCTGTCTTATGGCGACCAGCGCCGCCTGGAGATCGCCCGTGCTCTGGCAACCGATCCTCAGTTGCTGGCGCTCGACGAACCGGCCGCCGGCATGAACGCCACCGAGAAACTCGCGCTGCGTGAATTGCTGGTCAAGATCAAGGCAGAGGGCAAGACAATTCTGCTGATCGAACACGATGTGAAGTTGATGATGGGTCTCTGCGACCGCCTTACGGTTCTCGATTACGGCAAGCCAATTGCAGAAGGCGTGCCGGCCGAGGTGCAAAGCAACCCGGCAGTTATCGAGGCGTATCTGGGAGGAGGGCATTAATGAACGAAAATATTCTGAAGGTCAGCGGTCTCAAAATCGCTTACGGCGGCATTCAGGCTGTCAAAGGCATCGACCTGGAAGTCAATAAAGGTGAACTGGTTACGCTCATTGGTGCCAATGGCGCTGGCAAGACCACAACGCTGAAGGCAATTACCAATACGCTGCCAGGTTGCAAGGTTGAAGGACAGATTCATTACACCGGCCAGCCGATTCAAGGCACGACATCGTTCTCTCTGGTCAAGAAGAATCTTGCTATGGTGCCGGAAGGCCGTGGTGTCTTCACCCGCATGACCATCCAGGAAAACTTGCTCATGGGTGCCTATATCCGTGATGACAAGGCCGCTATTCAGGCTGACATCGACAAATGGTTCAGCGTGTTTCCGCGCCTGAAGGAGCGCTCATCACAACTCGCCGGCACTTTGTCCGGCGGTGAGCAGCAAATGCTGGCAATGGCTCGTGCGCTGATGAGCCATCCGAAGCTGTTATTGCTGGACGAGCCATCGATGGGATTGTCGCCAATCATGGTGGAAAAGATTTTTGAAGTCGTTCGCAACGTGTCTGCACAAGGCGTCACTATTTTGCTCGTTGAGCAGAACGCGAAGCTTGCATTGCAGGCCGCCCATCGCGGCTATGTGATGGACTCCGGGCTCATCACCATGAGTGGTAACGCGAAGGATATGCTGAACGATCCTAAGGTCAAGGAAGCTTACCTCGGCGAAGGCTGATTCTTTCTGCTTGTCATTGACAAAAACCGCCTTGTTCGATTCATCGACAAGGCGGTTTTTTTATTACTGATCCACACATGCAGACCGGCGAAGGCATGCGTCGGCAAGCAATGGCATAATCTGCCAAACACCTAGGAGACAGCTATGCAATTTGCCATACCCCAACCTTCAATTCCCACCGTTCCTGTTGCCGGCAGTGAGTCCGTCTTTCCAGTTCATCGTATTTACTGCGTTGGCCGTAACTACGTTGAGCATGCAAAGGAAATGGGAGGAACGGGCAGAGAGGCGCCATTCTTTTTTATGAAGCCCGCGGATGCCGTGCTCCCGGTGCCAGCCGGCACGATAGGGGAAATGCCCTATCCCGGCATGACAAACGATCTGCACCACGAAATCGAGTTGGTTGTAGCCATTGGTAAAGGCGGTTCGAACATCGCAGCAGCCGATGCGATGCAATACGTCTGGGGATATGCAGTTGGTCTCGATATGACGCGTCGCGATTTACAGGGTGAAGCAAAAAAACAGGGGCGTCCGTGGTCAACCGGCAAAGGCTTCGACAAGTCCGCGCCGATCGGCCCGATCTACCCGGCCGCACAGGCCGGTAATATTGCACATGCCTCGATCCGCCTCCAGGTCAATGGGGCAGCGCGCCAGCAAAGTAGTATTGAAAAGCTGATCTGGAATATCTCTGAAACGATCGAACATCTGTCCAAGTATTTTGCGCTGCAACCGGGTGACCTTATCTTTACCGGCACACCGGAAGGCGTAGCCGCCGTCAAGCAAGGTGATGTACTGGAAGGAGCGATTGACGGCCTTGGCGAACTCAAGGTCAAGATTGTCTAAAGATTCTGTCGATTCAATCCTCGCTCTGGTCGCATGGCCGATCCATGCCGGCGACCACCCGCCAACCTGAAATCGGGATATCGCGTGAAGTTATACAGTTACTTTCGCAGTTCAGCATCCTACCGTGTCCGAATTGCCCTCAACCTGAAGGGCCTTGCCTACGAGACCTTGCCGGTACATCTTTTGAAAAACGGTGGAGAGCAGCTGACACCGGAATACCGGAAGCTGAACCCTGACGGTTTAGTACCGGTGTTCGTGGATGAGCTCGCTGACAATTCAGTGGCACTGACGCAGTCTCTCGCAATCATCGAGTATCTCGACGAAACGCATCCACAGCCTCCGCTATTGCCCCAGAGTCCATTGGGCAAAGCCTTTGTACGCAGCATCGCCTTGTCGATCGCTTGCGATATCCATCCTATTAACAACCTGCGGGTATTGCGCTACCTGGTGCGTGATCTGAAGGTCAGCGAAGACGACAAGAACGCCTGGTATCGGCACTGGTGTGAACAAGGGCTTGCCGCGATTGAGCAAACCCTGTCGACGGATAAACGCGTTGGGCGTTTTTGTTATGGTGATGCGCCAACATTGGCTGATTGCTGCCTGGTTCCACAGATCGCCAACGCACAGCGGCTCAACAGCGACCTATCGAAGATGCCTACCGTCATGCGCATTCATGATGCCTGCATGGCGTTGGACGCGTTTGTTAATGCGTCTCCCGCCAAACAACCAGACGCGGAATAGGCCTGCATCGGTTGTGCAAACTTACGTAACCGCCTATTGGACATGCAATTTCAAACAGGGCAGGAGAGTGTCAGCATGCCTCCATGCATAAGAAATCCGGAGGCATGCGGCACAATTAAGGCGCTTGGAAAGCGATCACCTCTTGTCGCTGCTCCCCGAGGCCATGGATCCCCAATGTCATGACGTCACCCCGCTTCAGGAAGCGCGGTGGTTTCATGCCCATACCGACGCCGGGAGGCGTACCCGTTGTGATGATGTCGCCTGGCATCAGCGTCATGAAACGGCTGACATAGCTGACAATCTTGGCGACCGAAAAAATCATGGTTTTCGTGTTACCCGTCTGCACGCGCTCACCGTTCAGGTCGAGCCAGAGTTCAAGGCGCTGGGGGTTGGGCACTTCATCCTTGGTGACGAGCCATGGACCAACGGGGCCGAAAGTGTCGCAACCCTTGCCTTTATCCCATTGTGTTCCGCGCTCCAGCTGATATTCACGTTCCGAAACGTCATTGACGACGCAGTACCCTGCAACGTAGTCAAGGGCATCCTTTTCGGATACGGAGCGTGCAACTCCGCCGATGACGACGCCAAGTTCTACTTCCCAGTCCGATTTCTTGGAGCCCTTCGGTAGCATGACCGGATCATCGCCTCCGCACAACGACGTAATGGCCTTCATGAAGATGATCGGTTCCTTGGGAATCGGCATTCCGGCCTCCGCCGCATGGTCTGAGTAGTTGAGACCGATTCCGATGAACTTTCCAACGCCACTCACCGGAACCCCACGCCTCGGCGCACCGCGTACAAGGGGTAATTTCGCTGGGTCAAGTTTGGCAAGTCGCGCCAGCATTTTTGGGGAAAGCTGTTCAGGTCCAATGTCGTTCACGATGGCTGACAGATCGCGCAGTCGTCCCTGGTCATCGACCAGTGCGGGTTTTTCCTTGCCAATGCGGCCATAGCGCGCCAGTTTCATGCAATCTCCTTGTTGTGTTTTACCTGCGAACCTGCACGCAGGCTGATAGGGGAGTTGGCAATATATGCGGGCGAGGAAAGCTTGTCCACAGTTCGGCACTGGCCGGAGGCGTCACTGTGGGGACTACACGGTTTGCCGTGTCTCGACCATTTTGTCGTGACTGGGCGTTATTCCGGATCAGGCAGGGCACTATTCTTAACGATCTGGATAGCCTGCCTTTAAATTAAGCAGTGCGCTAATTCCGTTAAGAATCATGACGTTAAATAAGCAATGCGACACTTATCCACAACGATAGTCACAATAGCTGTGGGCAAGTGACTATCGTTGATTTCACACCTCTGGCGTGAGGGTCAGTCAGGGAGCATTCCGTGGAATGATCAGCTTTCCGATCAAGTTGAGGCGCATGGTCACATCTGACACATTGGCGGTGCCATTTTCATCGTCGCGATCCGTTACCGGATCTTGCCCAGGCAGCTTGGTATCTTCCGGGTCGGGGGTAATGTGTTCATCGTTATTCAGTCTGGACATCGTGCACTCTGCTGGTAAGGGAAATGCTGTAAAGCTTACCTACCTACCAGGCAACGACGTTGAGATTGCTCATTCGTGTCCAAGGCTATAAAAACTGGGTATGGAAATAATGCGTAGAGTCAATGAAATGTTGAGTCAGGGATGTTTCAATGCGCGAAGACTGCGCGGAGGATCAACATGATTACTGCTGTTATTTCTTTGTTGGCGATGCTAGGCGCTGGTGCCGTGGCAGCCACCTGCATCGACAGGTTACTGCGACTCGAAGATATAGATGAGCGGCAATAACCAGACTGGCATTATTACCCTTGGCTTAGAGTTTGCGGTGTAACAGTGACACTCGGGGAGGGCATTGACTCGTCACAAAGGCTTTTGCCATTAAACGGTTATACCTGTCATATCGACAACTTCGACATTGACTGGAGCCGCAATGAACGTCGCCATGCCCGACTTCGATACCTTGGTCGCATTACATCGGCAAGACCCGGAAGCCTTGGAAATATTTCGGCGGCATCTGCTGCGTGAAGCAGTCGATACCGCGCCCGCCGAGCATCGTCCCTCCCTCGAAAAACTGCTCGACCGGATCGAGATCGCTCGCAGCAGCGCCAAAGACCCCACCGAAGCGGCAGTCATCGCATTCCGGATGATGCAGGATTCCATGAGCCGGCTTAACGAATCCTGGGACAAGGCTATGTACGAAGTTGCAGGCTTGCAAACTACGTTGCTGCTCGACCGCATGCGTCACTGATCGCTGAGGCATTTCTATGCATGAAGTGTGGGTGACAGTGCAGCAGGAGTTTTCTGATCTGCCGGATCTGACCCAGTTCACCCGTGTATGCGTCCGTCTCCTCGTCGCCATTTTGCTTGGTGCGGTATTGGGCTACGAGCGCGAATATCGTGGCACCGGCGCCGGCCTTCGCACCCATATGCTGGTCGCGCTTGGCGCTGCACTTTTTGTCCTGGTGCCGTTGCAGGCTGGTATGGAGATGGATGATCTCAGCCGCGTGCTGCAGGGATTGATCTCGGGCATCGGCTTTCTAGGCGCAGGCGCCATTATCAAACTGTCCCGCGACCGGGAAATCCGTGGACTGACGACCGCGGCAACCATTTGGGTTACGGCCGCAATTGGCGTTGCTGCGGGCATGGGGCGCGAAGCAACCGCTTTCCTGAGCACTTTGCTTACCTTATGTATCCTTGGTCTGTCGCATAGGAACACGGATGTCAAAAAAATTCCGGAGTCGGGCAGCGACGAACCTGGTGCAATGTCAGAACGTACAACTGACAAATGATGAAATGAGCGGGAAAATCGGGTTGGAAAAGCTAAAAACGAGAGGGGAATGCAAGCAGCAGGATGCAGGGAGCGTTTCGGCAACCATTCGTAGATACCGCAGATTGGTCCCGCCGACAGGGTTTGGTCCCTGCTTTGCCTGATGCAGGTTATTGATTACAAAGGCATTTTTTGAGTGTGGAAGGGCAGTGTATCACACCGTGTAACACAGGAAGCAAGCCTAAGTCATCCAAAAAAGAAATGGACGCTTCTGTCTCAAGTGCAACAAGAACAACTTTTCGTTCCCCTTTAGCCCTTTTTTGGAAAGCTCCTAAAACGGAAGGTAGGGGGGGTACTTTGGGTGGCTGCGATGAAATGTCTAGCTGTACCCCTATTCACTGCCAACTGCTGGATGGTCTGTCCAATCGCATACGCCACAACTTGTGTAATAGGCACCATCAGGCGGTATATCAATGTCGAAATGAGTCCTGACATTTCGCGACTTGCAAACAGGGCATTGCTCCGTTTTATCAGTATGGCTTCGCTCAAGAATCTGTACAAAGTGCCCGATGGTCGTTCGACAGGAATGCATGGCAATGGAGGATGCCGTCCTGTTTGCGCTCCTAGTGTGGGTGAGCCAGTTCGTTAGCTGCCACGCTTCCTTGGCAATGTTCTTAAGATGCTGGCGCAACTCCTTGTTACTTCCGCCACCACAGAGCGCATTCATTAAGACATCCGTCCAACCAATGAAATTAGCATCTTGTGGCCTTTCGACTTCGGGTGGTAGCTCCGTTCGTCGTCGTAGGGCAGCAACCAGCGAAATAAGACTTTCGCGAAGCAGCATTCCTACTGTCTGGAAATCCTCAGCTTCCACAGCACTGTCATGCCTGTTCTCGGCCTGATCCATCCTTCTAAACACCTCATCAAATGGGGATGGGGTATCCGCGTCGACCGCAGCAGACCGGCTTCTCACCCGCATCATAAGCCCGATGTGGAACGACAAGGTGTAGTCGAGGCTGGGGAAATGTTTTTGCGAATATAGATTGGTTGGCGAAGTTATAACCCACCAACGATCGACATCAGTAGTTACGTCCCATATTTCGTACGTCGCTCCCAAGACTACTTCGCTTTTTATCCTTTCAACATGCTGAACAACTTCATCCCTTGCTTGACCTTCGACGTAACGTGCAATGTCCATCTCTGAATGAGGGTCTCGTTCTACGCTATAGCGATGCAGTTCTTCAGCCGGAACAGGATGGGTATGGACGATGCAGTCATCCTGCCCTGGCCCTTTTGTTTCGTTGTTCTCCGAATGGCTTTTCATTTGACTGCTAACCGTATTTAGATCGATTTGCAGATTCTACCGGTACTGTAGCGAGGGTATCGGTGACCCCCAATCAATCTGCACGGTATCGGGCAAGAAGTATGTATGAATAGTGCAGTACGTTGCACGGTATCGGGCAACCCAGTGCACAGCGCGACACTGCCACAAAACCTCCGTTTGCTACCACCCCCAAAACCTTTACTGTTGTGTGTTAACAAAATAGGGGTATCTATTTCTAACAGTCAATGTAATACTCACACCCATTACTACCAGTTTTAGGCAAACACCATGGCAGTCTTCGGGTACGGTCGCGTCAGCACCAAAGAACAGACCACAGAGAATCAGCGTCTAGAAATTGAAGGGTCTGGCTACAAGGTCGAGTATTGGTTTGCCGACGAGGGCATCAGTGGCAAGACCCATGCTACGCAGCGTCCACAGTTCATGGCCATGCTCGGCAAAATCAGGGACGGGGAAACGCTGGTAGTTACGAAGCTCGATAGGCTTGGTCGGGATGCTGAAGATATCCTACGCACTGTCCGTACACTCGCTGACCGGAAGATCGAAGTAGTCGTCCTGCAGCTTGGCAAGCTCGACCTAGCGTCATCTGCTGGCAAACTGATGCTGACCATGCTGGCAGCAGTGGCCACTATGGAGCGCGATCTGCTGGTCGAGCGGACGCAATCGGGACTGGCTAGAGCCAAGGCGGATGGAAAGACCCTTGGTAGACCCTCCAAAACGACCCCAGAGCAGCGTGAAGATATCAGAGCAAGGCATGCAGTCGGGGAAACAGTCAGCGCGTTAGCGAGGCTGTATGAAATCTCAAGAGCTAGTGTCTTGAATATAGTGACTGATGAGGTGCAGGCGTAACCACCGTATGCTGTATCTGCAATACAACAATTCCCATCGGCTAAAAACTTGCATCCGACATAACTTTTAGGCAAAATATCACTGGATGTATTTACAGTACATCTAGCTCTGCCGTATCTGGGAAAAGGCAGTTTGGAAGCTGACCATTGCGACCGAAGGGCACGGGGTAACTTCGACTTAGGGAGAAAGGCCGGTACATATCGGCAACATGTCGAGGCGAACGTGCGCAGCACCCTTTCATTCGATCTTTAGGTTTGAAAGGAAATGCAAATGCATCAATATACGTGGACTGCCAGTAGTGGTCAGGTTTTGGGTTTCCAACGATGTGACTACCATGGCGATTGGAACCCTGTCGCAGGGGTCTACCTGTTCTGCCGTGAGGGCTTTAACTCACCGCCTGTAATCCTATACGCAGGCAAAACCGAGAACTTCAAGAGCAGGTTTGCAGATCATCATAAATGGCCTGCGGCATATAGGGCCGGTGCTACGACTGTATTGGCTTCAGTTGTCGAGAATGGGTGGCTTCGAGACTTGTACGAACGGGAATTGATAGCTCGGTTCTCGCCACCGTTGAATGAGATGTTAACCAGCCCTGCTGCAATCGCATCAACACTCGGCATCATTGGACAGGCACGTGCCGCTTCAGAAGCTCTACCTTCCTCTTGGCCGATACGTGGCTTGCTATACGGTCAATAACATCTTCTGATATCGCAGTTCGACCCGTTGACCACGACGGGTCCTTTTGTTTTGATGCAACGCCCACCAGATATATGTGAGGCGACGAGTGTCAAGATCATACAGCGTAGCTCCATATCAATACGAAGCAGCATGTTTGGCCATAAGTCATTGATAAAAAAGGCAATTTTTTATTTAGGCGTAGGGTTTTTCTTGCATTGTGGCAGTATTGCGAGCATAATCCACGTCGCCCCCTTAGTGCTTCTACGCCAAGGTTCGCGCCAGCATGGGTTGCGCCTGCTGTCATTACCGGTTTTCATTAGAAACGCCGGTTTCTCAAGCCTCATCAGATGTTCACCCAACCATTGCTGGAGCCGGTATGAGCTTGTTTCATGAACATGGTTTTAATCATGACAAGCAAAAACACGCTCGTAGCAATCGACGTATCTAACGTCATTACCCACAAGCCATCATCGTCGGCTTTCTCTGTCGCATCTTCCCCGAAGCGCAGGCGCATCAAGACCGTCACGCCTGATGCATATCGAACTTTTCAAGAACAGCGCAACAATCGCAAGCAGCAACCCGATCCAGAGCATTCCGAGGCAGGTTTTTCGGTCTACACTTTCGGCGACCTCTGCAATATGGATTTTCGCCAGCCGCCATGGCTGCTCACTCGCCTCATGCGCGTCAACGAAGTGGCGATGGTCTACGCCGGTACTGGTGTAGGCAAGACGTGGCTGACGCTTTCTTTGGCTATGGTTGCCGCTGGTGGTGGCCGGTTACTGGACTGGTCGAACGACACCCCCCGTAGGGTACTGTACCTGGATGGCGAAATGGACTCATCCGAGATGTCAATTCGCATGAAGCAGTTGGTCAAAGGACTGGACTGCGACCCCGAGGCACTGAAGAAGAACTTCGTGCTTTGCCCTCGCCAAATGCAGAAGACCATCACTGGCAATTTCATCGAGATTGAAACTGAAGGGAGCCAGCTGGGGATTCTCAAGTATGCACAGGAAGAAAAATTCGATGTCATCGTGATTGACAACCTGACGACGTTATCAGGGCAACTGGATGAGAACGCATCCAAGGACATGAAGCTGTTCAACACCTTTTTGCTTCGTGCAAAGCAGCTTGGTATCGCGATCTTGGTCGTTCACCATCAAGGCAAAGGAAAAGACAGCGGCCCACGCGGATCAACTGCGATGACGGCGACACTCAACCTTATTTTGAAACTGGAACCGTCCACACAGGAACGCGCTGCAGGGGACAAAGATGCAAAGTTCACCGTAGTCTTCGAGAAAAACCGTGGCAATGTTGATAGTCGGCCTCTGCCAGTGTGTGTTACTGCAATTCCCAAAGACGAGTTCACATCCAAGGAACAGCAGCAGACTGAGGAGATTGATGACCTCACCCTAATGGTTGACCCCGATGCGGATAGCAATGCGGAACGGGCCAAGAGGTTGCTCCAGTCAGGCAAGTACAAAACCCAGAAGGAACTGGCAGATGCATTCGGGGTGAAGCAACCAGCGATTAGCAAGATTCTTCAGAACGCAGTGGCGCAGGGTGTACTCGACCGCGATTACGTCGAGAAGTGCTTCAGTCGTGCTCGGAATGCATCTGAACCCCTGATTACGGTTGATGACGACGAACCCGACTTCTAATGGGATGATGCCTTAGGAGACAGCGGGTAATGTAACGGTGTGTGGTATGCGCTATTCTGAAACACAGACCCGCAGCCTCCTTGAGGCGAACCAAGGGGAGCGTTAGCGACCCGCGATGAATGATGTTTTTCTATATTCCATATTCTTGTTCTTTATACGGGGGAATATAGGAATACGTTGTCTCTGTTTAGATGCGTACCGCAATCTTCGACAGCCATTCGTACATGGTCTTGAGTGTGTGCCCCTTCCCATACTTTTCCGCTATGTTACCGTTGGCGTGGCCCTGAATTGCATCGCGGATGTCGCTAGGGCAACCTACTTCCCGAAGTCGATCCTTCATTGCGTGTCTGAATGAGTGGCTGGTAACCCCCCATTTTTCTATCCGCTTGTTCACTGCAGCAGAGGCCGCATCATTTCCTCTTGGACGGGCGTATTGGTCAAACAGTCCTTGTCCAGTCCGGGGCAGGGCTACAGCAGCCTTGAGTGCGTCAAGGGCAATACCTACTACAGGAACTTGTCGTTCGCTGTCAGCCGTCTTCAGTGATCGCCATGGGTTTTCACGGAAATAAACATGAGGAGTGTCATGATCTAGGAAAACATCGTGGATACTCAATCCAGAGATTTCACCGATCCTTGTACCTAGTTCTATTTGCATCAACGTCATTAAGGCAGTTGCAGACGACGTGTCACTCCGTAACGCTTCAACGATTTCCTTCAACTTCGCTGCGTCAGGTACAACGACCTTCTTCGCATCTTTCCCTTCCCCTGGAATGCGCAAAGACTCAAAAGGGTGCGTCCGCTGAATTTCTAACTCTCTTATTGCTGACTTGACTACAGCGGAGAGGGCATTAAGGGTCCGACGTACGGTCGTGGTCTTCTTGCCTTCCGCAATCAAGTGGTCAATTATCTGCCGCCCGTGCGTGCGTCCTAGGTCTTGAAATTCAATATCGCCGACAAGCCCCACCAGTGCATTCCAGTCCCGCGCTACTTTCTGGGCGAACCCTTGTTCAATACCCCTTTGATGTGTCTTGAGATAAAGGTGCAAGGCATCCGTCAACCGGAATGATTGTGGATTGGACAGAATCTTCCATGCTTCGACTTGGTAGGGTGCAAGGTATTCAGACGGGCTGGCCACATCGTATAGATCGTCATCCCCTTTGGCGAACCCTTCTCGCGCAGGCATGATGACTTGATCAATAAAATGCTCTAGGTCATACGTTTCTGCAAGCGCACGGGCCGCTGCCGTTATCTCGACGGGTGTTAGCTTCTTGCCGTCAGTGAGGGCATTAAATTCCGCTTGCTGCCGTTGGGCATATTTCTCCACCTCCCTGACCGCCGTAGTGTAGTCCGTTGTACGTAGACTCTTCCGGATGGAATCTTTACCGTAGTGATGGACGAGGTGTTGGGGTACGCGCATGTAGAAGTAATACATGTCCCCACGCCGTTGCAGGTATTGAACTGTCACTGTGATTGCTGCGCCTAACCGTATATGCATGTTTAGACCATGAGTGAGCCCATGTATCACACTCTGTATCACAGCAAATAGGGGGATTTGACGCTAAGTGACTGATATAAAAGAAAAATCAGTGCAAAATTGGTCCCGCCGACAGGAATCGAACCTGTATCTAGCGCTTAGGAGGCACTCGTTCTATCCATTGAACTACGGCGAGGGACGCTATTTTGAGGGCATTTTACACCCTGTTCTTACTCTGTGGCACTCATCCGATATAATCTTGTTTCACATCATCAGTGATACAAAGTGATACGGGGAGTGATACATGGCCAGCATTACAAAGGTCGGCTCGTCCTGGCGGGCGCTGATCCGCCGCAAAGGCCATAAGTCGCTGTGCAAGACCTTCAAGAACAAAGCGCAAGCGGAAGTCTGGGCTCGGCAGCGTGAAGCTGAGATCGACCGAGGCGAAATTGTAGCAGAGCCGGGTGTCGTACGCCTTGTCGAAGTGATACAGGCGTATCGCGACCTCCGGGATCAATCCAGGCCTATCGCTGACACGTCAAACGAGCATTACATGCTGCGGCGCCTGTCGGAAGGCCTCGGAGACAAGCGGGCGGGCTCGCTCAATCCGCAGGACCTGGTCGCCTATGCGCACATGAGGCGTGAGGAGGGTGCTGGCCCCTATACGGTCAACATGGAAGTCAGCAAGCTGGGAACCGTGATGCGGTACGCCGGCGCTGTCATGAAGATTGCGCTTCCTGACGTTGTTGGTTCGGCGCGCCCGCTTCTCAATCACCTTGGGCTGATAGGCGGTGGCGGCAAGCGTGAGCGCCGGCCGACCGAGGATGAGGTCCTGCGACTGCTCGCCCAGCTCAAGCAGCCGTACTCCGATATCGTCGCATTCGGAATTGCGACGGCAATGCGCCGTGGCGAGATCGTCAAGCTACGCTGGGACGGCATAGATGAGGTGAAAAAGTTGATCCTGGTGAAGGACCGCAAGGACCCGCGCAAGAAGCAGGGCAATGACCAGTGGGTTCCACTTCTGGGCGATGCCTGGGAAATCGTCCAGCGCCAACCTCAGGGCGACGAGCGGATTTTTCCCGTGCATGAGCAGACGCTATCGAAGTATTTTAAGGAAGCGTGTGACGCGCTCGGGATCCCAGATCTGCACTTCCACGACCTCAGGCACGAAGGGACATCACGGTTGTTTGAGCAGGGATATGAAATTCAACAGGTGTCGCTTGTGACAGGGCATAAGGACTGGCGTCATCTTCGTCGGTACACCAACCTTAAGCCGGAGGACCTGCATAAGAAAGAGGCGGTCTCCCGCGATGAGGGGGTCGCGTAACATGGGCCGCGTGCATACGGTTAATCGTGTCGATCCTGGTGAAGTGATTTGGCGCTACACGGACTTCGCAAAGTTTTATTCGCTCTTGCAGAAATCGGCACTTTATTTTTGTCCAGCTCTCCTGTTGAGGAAAAGCGAGCCTTTCGAACTGCAGGTCCCAGTAGCTCACCGTGATGAGTGGCGCGGCAATACGGTCAACCAGCTCCGCGGTGTTGGATATACCGAGGAGGCAATCGCGGAGATCATTGTCGAAGCGTCGAAGTATACGGATCACAGTCCTCAGTGGGCGTTAAATTGTTGGCATCGCAATCAGATCGAATCATTCGCGATGTGGAAAGTATTTGTCGGGCAACCGGAGGGCGTCGCTATAAAGACGACGTTTGACCGCGTGAGGCTTGCATTCAACGAAGATGGCGGCCAGCCAGTGACGGCTGGCAATGTGCACTATATCGACTACTTACGTGGGAGGTATAGCGAGCAAGTTATCGCGCAAGGCTACGAACCGATCTTTCACAAGGCACATTTTTATAGCTATGAGAGGGAATTCCGGCTGGGGATCAACCCACACTTCGAATCCTTGCCAACCGAGGACCCTGATTGGTATGAGCGACCGCGTACAAAGGAGTCGCTAAGCCAGAAAGTGGATTTAGAAACACTGATAGAAGAAGTGCGGGTTAGTCCATATGCCGCACCGTGGTTCTTCGAAATGGTTGAGCAGCTCGTGAGAAATACAATCGGTCCCAAAGTGATCGTCACTAAATCCACGGTATTCAACACCGAATTCTTAACACGCTAAGAGTGCCAGTCTGAGGGAATGCAGCCCTCGGGAACAAATTTGTCGAACTGTTACACTTACTTAAAGCGCAAATCCTTTGGTCGTTGTATCGTTGCTTCTTTGGCACCAATGCGGCGATACTGCGCGGTAGTAAAGTTCAAAAAATACGCAGTACTTGGTGTACACTCTTGCACAATTGCAACATTTAGAACCCGAGGCAACTTCAATCATGCGCACGCAGGCAACAGGACAGCTCAACAAACAACCGCCGTGGTATCGGCGGTTGGTGCTGCCTGCTTACCATGTAAAAGACGCCGCCCGGTATGCTCGGGTGTCTCCGCAGACCATCCTGAACTGGCAGAAAAAGCAAACCGACCAGCCGACGATATCGCATCGCGAGGATGGCCAGTCGCTCTCGTATTTGCAGCTAATCGAAGTTGCAGTCGTTGCCGCAATGCGGGAAGCTGGCGTTTCGCTTACTGCTATACGAAACGCAAAAGAGTACATAGCTCAGCGGCTCAAGTCGGAGTATCCGTTTGCTCAGTACGGTTTCAAGACCGATGGTAAGCAGATATTGATGAAGCTCTCCGACTTCGAAAAAAATGAGTCGCCGGACAAGTTGATCGTTGTGAGTAAGAGTGGGCAACTAGGATGGAATACCATACTGGAAGCGCGCTTGAAGGAATTTGAGTACAACAAGGGTATGGCCGTGCGTTGGAATGTGGGTGGTGCCGATTCGCCTGTCAGTATCGATCCGCAGGTCTCGTTCGGCGCGCCTTCTGTGAAGGGCATACCTACGTGGACAATCAAAGGCCGGCTTGACGCAGGCGAAAGCATCGACGATATCGCTGATGACTTTATATTGGACCCGGCTGAAGTGAGAGAGGCACTTCGGTTTGAGGGCATCGAAGTAGACAAAATAAAAAATAACACTGAGTGGAGCCACTGACACTTTACTTCGACCGGAACGTTGGACGGCGCCTCCCTGAGGCGCTACGTCTATTGCATCTTCCCGGCGTTCGAAAGAATGTAGTGCATCATCATGCGGATAAGCATTCGCTTGGCATGAAAGGCAAAAAGTCTGAGCCTCTTTTTCCGCACAACGCAAGTGATGACCAGTGGCTCGAATTCGTGGGTTCTCGCGACTGGATAGTATTCAGTCAGGACCGGAAATTTCACAAAGCCGGTTACGAAAACGAAATGTTTGCAATTAAGCAGTTCAAAGTTGGGTGCTTCTACCTCTGGGGTGCTGACGCCCAAACTCATGAAAAGGCTCAGGTGTTTTTGAAGGCTTATGACAAGATATTGCACGCTATTCAAACAACGCCAAGGCCGTTCATCTACGACGTAACGAAAAGCGGTCGTCTGGTAAAAGTGCCAATCAAGTAGATTGTTTTCTTACCCTTGGTGGGCGAGATGGAAGTCCGCGCCACTGATGAGAAGGGTGACTGCCCATTAATGAGATGGGTCCTCCTGGCCAACACAGCCATTGCTGTCCGCTCCAATATCGGAAACGTGAACCCGTCAGGTAACGAGAGTTATTACTTGGCACCGTGCCGTCATTACGTACTTCATACAGTCCAGGGTGTACGGGCGCCACGTCGTACCGAAACCATTGGGTAACTTCACTGTACCTCATGCTGCAAATTCCTTTCGCTGATTGGTTCGCACCATAGGCGCGCTGAAAGATGGGGCGTTTTTTCATGCTACGATTTCGTTCTTCAACCACATGGAGGCCTTACCAGAAATGGGCGGAGACCAAGGTAACTTCAGCGATAAGTCGGAATCCCCTGGAAACATATCGCTTGGAAATTCGGCCGGCGTATATTCCAAAGATGCATTCCAACGCATCCTTGATCGACAGCCGCCGGCAAGGGTGCGTGCTGCGCTAGAAACAAAGCAAATTCCATCCAAAAATGAGGCGCAAGCACGTGAGTGGCTGGCTGAAAAAGATGCACAACGCCGGCAAGCTGATGACGAACGCGAGGTTGAGCTGCGCGAGCGGGAGATATCGGCGGCGGAACGAGCGACGGAAGCTGCGGAACGGTCTGCTCGATGGGCAGCATTCGCTGCCACAATTTCGGTCGCAGCACTCTTAATTTCAGCCTGGCCGTACCTTCCTTTTAATAAGTAGCTCACGCCACCCTCGTAACTTAATGTTCGTGTGTCATGTTGATGCGCTTGAACTCCACTACCCATGCCCATGGGTTGGCTTCCCAGCTGCCAGGGCCGTTGATCAGTTCCCACAGCGAGCGATAGCTGTCCTGCCCGTAGGCGAAGATGCCGTCATCCTGGTGATAGTCACGGTAGACGCCCAGACTGCCCTCGATGCCCTCAGCGATCGCATCTGCCTCGCTAATATCCTGCAGCCGCTCGACGCGCACGCCGGTCACTTCCAGGAGGATGCGGCTTGCGGTGCGCGGCATATGAATGGATGGCTTCCAGACCTTCTTTACACCTAAGTGGTCTCCCAGCCGGTCGCCGTGCTGGTAGGTGGCGGCGTAGTCATATTCGATCGGCTGGCCACCGTTGTAGGCTGGATCCTGTGGGTAGATCGGGCAAAAGGTCTCGCGCACCCAGAGCCGGTCACCTGGCTGGCCATGCGGGCTGCAGATTACCTTGCCCGTGCGGGTGTGCCAGATTGCGCCTTGGTACGGAATTTTGCGACCATGCTGATCGTAGACGCCGCCACCGCCGACAGAAGTTGCCTCCCATTGGCCCAAATGATCTGGTGCCGGCGGCAGCTTCACAACCCGTCGCGTCTGCGTCTTGCTACCATCAAGGATGGCGCGCACCATCGGCGCGCTGAAAAGGATAGGGCGTTCTTTCATGCGAAAAGCTCCAACTGTGGGGCGGTGGTTGTGGTCGGTGCTTCCGTGTTGGTAGGCAGCCAGCAGACGTAGCCTTCCGGGACATTGTCCGTTTCCCATCCGCGTACATACCAGGCATCCCTGAAGCGGTACCCGAATACATCACGAGCATCAGAAGTCCAAAGGTCGATGAGCGCGCTCATACGGCAGGTCCCTCCGGCAGATCGGCCCAGTGCGTCGGCTGAGCCGGCATGCCATCGGCATAGCGCCACATATCACCGTCGAGATAGCCCGGCCAGACCGGCTCGTTTGCGTTCGGATCGAACAGCATGACCGTCGTGTCGCTGTCAGGAAGGCGGTCCGCAACTTTCGTCCAGGTGAGTGCGTTACCGCAAGGCTCACCGGTAGTCTGCTCGGTATTGGTGCGGCGATTCCATGCGGCGATGGCTTCGGCCTTGGTGCTTGTGATCATGCCGCAGCATCCATCAGTCGGACATTCGATAGTCCAGCTTCCGGGATGATCGGGGATGCCTGCTTCCTTCAAAAAGCCGCTGTGCGTATGTGGCTCATGCTCTTGCATCAGCGGGGTAGCGCCACAAAACGGGCAATTCAGTAGTGTGTCAACCATTGTCCCCCTCCAAGTCATCATCGTCGTCACCATGCATGCCTGCAATTTCCCTGTTCAGGCAAGGAATGCACAGGTAGTAACGGCCCCAGTAGCTGCCATCCACCAGCGCCTTTTCGTAGCGTGCGTAGTCACCTGGTGCGATGGTGTGGCCGTCACCACTGCCTGCGCCGAAAAAGCAGGCATGCGACTTTCGAACTTTCACTAGTTTCACCGTCCTGCAGGTGATTTCAGCTTCATCGCCAAAGAACGGATCAAAAGTCACGTATTCCTGTTCGGTGTGTTTCATGTCAGTCATTGCGACCTCCCGTGGCCTTGGCAATGGGTCGCACGTCTTTCAGCAGCCGTGCATTTGAATAGCCTTCGGTATCCACCACACGTACAAAGACGCGGTGCAGGCTGTCATTGCCGCCCAGGTCGGCCCATGCGTAATAGCCGGTGACAGTATGTTCTACCCATGCATTCTTGCTGTTCAGGTGAATTAGCACGTTGGAGCCAATCGTTGGCAGTTGATCGCCTTCCACGGGTTCCAGGTCTCCGATCCCCTCGGTAGCAGGCCGTGCTAATTCGGTGGTGTCACGGCAAACAGGGCATAGCGTGTCAATCGCACCCAGTGCCAGCGTTTCGGCAGCCGTCCCGTTCCAGCGGCAGTGGCCGCATTCACGATGCTCTGACGCATTAGCACAGCCAACCTTCACGCCTTCCAGATAAGCGTACGAAACCCTGCCGTCCACGTCATCTTTCACCAGGTCATAATCTTGCTTCAGCAGCTCATAGCGTTCCTGCGCATTTTCCAGCAGCAGGCGCGCGAAGCGGACGATGATCTTCTGGTGCCACGGGGAGTGTGCTGTCAGCACAGTGCAAGGCGTGTTGGCCTTGTCGAACAATTGCATGATTTCCTGTTCAGTCACGCTGACCTCCTGCACTCTGGGCGATATGGTCGGCGCAAACCTTGTCCATATAAGCTTCCAGCACGCCATCAAGGCATCGCATTACTTCGGCTTTGTCGCTGTCAGCGCGACCGGTTAGGGATACGGAAACAGCACGCCAGCGGCGTTCGAATTCGCCCTGATTCGGTGCAGCCATCGATGCGCGCTTTTGCCATGCGGCGTGGGCAGCGTTTTGAACAACCAGTGTGTGTAACGGTTCGGATGCCTGCTTTGCACTCCACCATGCCTCAAACAATGTGTGTTCTTTGTACTTGTCGTACTGTGTCGGCGGTTGTACTGCTTGCGATGCGGAGAGAATTTCCCGCACCATGCACGTTGCGTTATCGCCGGTCTGATCTTCGATAAAGCCACGGATAGCTTCGTCTACGGCTGGCAAGTCGCAAATGCGCTGCGCCTCGACCCACGGCACCGGCTCTTTGCCGGAGCCATTGCAAACATCGCACTTCTCCGAATGCGATTCCGGTCCGCTTACGGGATCGGTCCACGTATCCAGCGTGAAACCACCATTTCCGCCGCAGTTATCGCACTCTACTGGCTGTGCAGGTACGGCAGGCAGCGCGGCAGAGAGAGCTTCGTTTGCCATAAAGATTGCGGTGCCGATGCTATCTTTATTGGCATCAAGCTGTGCAATTTGGCGAAGTGCCCACTTCAGTTGATCGTTCATGTCGCTTCTCCCTTCATGGCTGTATCAATGGCAGCGCGCAGCGTGCGGTTCTTGGCAGCGTCTTTGATGATGGCCATGCATTGATCCGGTGTTAAGTTCTCCATGGCATCCAAGCGTTCGGCGTCCTGTAATGCGGCTTGAAGTTTGGGATGCAGTTCAATCACGTCTGCATTAGGATCAACGATCTCGTTCTTGTCATACAGGATCACGTAGCACATGCCGCCGATTACGCGGCCCGGATAGCCTGGTGACTTGTCCAGCGTTGCAGACACCATTTCATAAAACCTGCGCAAATGCTCTGGATCATCCTGATCGAACCACATCTGAATGTCCGGCTCGTCTTCTTTTGCGGGGTAGTGACCGCGACTGATGGTGTCCAAAATGCCCATCAACTCGCCTGCGGCGTCGATGTCCTTTTCATCGGCCTTTGCCATTTTCATTTCTGCACTCCTCCAACTTTGGCCACGATTTGATCGAAAAGGCCCATCACGCGATCCCACTTGGCACCCAGTTCAGAGTCCTGCGCATGCACGATTGCGCTCACTTCTTCGCGGCTGAAAGCGCTGGTGTCTTTGAGCCTGGCGTCGATTCGGCGTCGGACTGTTTTCTCGACGTCGGTTTGTGGTGCCGGCAGCTTCTCGGCCCATTGCAGCAGCAACGCTAAAGGGGCCGACTGCACCTCGGCGACTGTTGGGTAAATCATGCTGCCCTCGCAAGTTGGTGTTCATGTGTCATGTTTGCCTGTACCAATGCTGCTGCCATTGGCGGGCAAACGCTGTTGCCGATCATCCGGACCTGTGCCGTCTTGGTGAGCGGCTTGCCGTTGACGACGGGGTTCAGGATGTATGTGTCCGGAAAGCCTTGCGCACGTGCCAGCTCGCGAGGCGACAACATGCGCATGCCGATGTCGACGATTGCATAGTCCTCGCCGTGGATGGTCACCAGGCCGAGACGGTCCTTTGTGGGCACCGTGTGCATCGGATCGCGCAAATCCTGCCACTGGCCGCCCTCGCTGTAATACTTGACGAGGAAGGCGCGGACCTCGCCGACATGGCCGCCGCCGGCAGTCAGCGTCGGCATCGGCTCGCGTGCATCCTGGCCGAACTGGTTGTTGCGAAGCTTCACCAGGTTGCTGGTCACCAGTGAATGGTGGTCGACACTGGTGACGGTGCCGGCCGGGACATCGATGCCGGTACCGACCACGCCGGTGTAGTGCTTCGCAAGGAATGCCGACACCAGCGCATGGTGGCCTCCCTTGACCTGCGCGCAGATCGTGCGCAGCGGCTCGTCCGCCGACCAGCTGCGCGGCGATGAGGCATTCGCATGCTCGGTGATGACCGGCGCGATCATCGGCACCACAACGGCGCGGTGGTTCTCGGTCGTCAGGGTTCCGAACGGCTTGTCGACAGCGGCGGGCTTGCCGCTGTAGGCCGGGCCGCCGGCGCCGACGATGAACGGATCCGCGCTGTTGACGACAAACTTCATGACGCCCTTGGCGATCCGCCGCAGCGTGGCGTCCTTCAGCGGCTTCTTGCGCTTGAAGATCGACGGGCAGGGCAGGGACCAGTCGATGCATTCCGCCGCGGTGCGCCACGGCTGCAGCTTGCCCTTCCTGACGGCGTCGCTCTTCGGGTCGCCGTGCGTCGGCGCCGGCCAGACGATCGGGCGGCCATCGCGGCGGGCGACCAGGAACAGGCGCTTGCGGATCGTCGGCGTGCCGTAGTCGCAGGCACGCAGCACCTTCCATTCCACCTGGTAGCCAAGCCCCTGGTGCAGGCGCTCGATCGGGAAGTCATGACCGAGGACTGTGTAAATTTCCTCAAGGTCCGGATGGTCCTTGGGGATGCCGGTCGTCAATGCAGCAATGAATGCCTTGAACGTGCGTCCCTTTTCGGCCTTAACCGGCTTGTTGTCGGTGCCGACCGGGCCCCAGCCCTGAAACTCTTCGACATTTTCCAGCATGATGACGCGGGGCATCTGGAAAGTTGCCCATTTCAGTGTCACCCATGCCAAGCCGCGAATCTTCTTGTCGACGGGCGTGCAGCCTTTTGCCTTGCTGAAGTGCTTGCAGTCCGGACTGAACCAGGCAAGACCGATCGGCAGCTGGCGGGTAACGAATCCCGGGTGCACGTTGAACACGTCTTCCGTGTAGTGCGCGGTGGTCGGATGGTTTGCCGCATGCATGGCGAGGGCTTCGCCGTCGTGGTTGATGGCAACGTCCACCTCTCTGCCAAGCCCCATGGCGATCCCTGTAGAAGCCCCACCGCCGCCAGCAAAGTTGTCGATCGCAAGCTCGTGTCCGAGCTGTAACTGCATCGTGAAGACATCTCGCTTCATGCTGCAAGCTCCCTGCATTCGTCAATGTGCTTGGCGACGTCACGGTAGTCGGCCCAGCGCTTACCACCGTCGACATAGGTCTTCACCGGGCACGTGCCGGCACTGATCTGGTTATACAGTGCACCTTTGGTGACGCCGAGGATCTCTGCGACTTGTTCCAGCTTCAGGCGGATGCCATATTTTTCGACAATGAATGCTTGTGTGACTAAGCTCATTTTGTAACCTCGTCTGGCCTTGGCAACACCGACAGCGGGAGCCAATGCGTGTAATTCTTCGGATACTGGGCGACTGTCTTGGCCGACACGATCACGTAATCCTTGAACGTGTCGCTCCAGGCGAAGACCGTCACGCCGTCGACGTCAGCGCGGGGGTACTGGTCGCTTGTTCGGATTGGATTGATGTGATCGGTTGCCATGGCCGTTCCTATTTCCGTCCGCGATACTGGCGGGCGACCTTCTTGGACTTCGAGCGGGACCACGGCTTTCCGGTCTTCTGGACGGGCTTGGCCACATCGGAAGCTTCGGGTTGAGTTTCGCGCTTGGCTGCCTTGGCGCCGGGGATAGCTGTCAGCGCAAGGCCTACAGCTGCTGCAAAGAATCGGCGGATGCTCATGCTGTCACCTCCAGGCGTTCAAATTCGACGGCTGTCTGGGTAACCTGCACCAGCTCCTTGGCGTAGTCCTTTGGGAAGGTATGCAACTCAGCAACGAGAGCCGGCATGCATGCGCGAATGGCCTTTGTGTCGTCGCTGAAAATTGGCATGTCCACTTCCATCTTCTTCGCCAACAGTCGTAGCGGCTCCAGTGGCAAAGCCTTGCCGGTACGTCCTTCGTGCAGTTCGAACATTTCGATCAGACCGCGCAGCGCCGGAGCAGCGGCATACCACTCGTTGTCGCCGGTTGGCTGGAAAACCGGCATTCCTGCCTGCGTTCCTTTGGCGACCACTGTTAATGTGCCGTGTGTCTCCAGCTCGTCGAGGATGGCCTCAAGCGGGCGGAATACCGCATGTGTTTGCCAGGGCAACGTGCGCAAGGAGCGGTTGCCTGTGGTCTTTATCCGGCGCTTGTGCCGGGGCTTGGATGAGCTGGGCATGGTTACTTCCGATATGAGTAGAACAGCAGCATTCCGGTCCATGTGGCGTTCGCGATGACGACCGCGATGCCACACCAGAAACTGAACATTTGTCCAAGGGTGGGGTAGTAGTACAGATTCCACACACCCCACGCGAAAAAGAACATCACGCTCACGATGCTGATGCCTCGGACCAGCTTGTCCCGGTACAGGACACGGGCATGGTTCAGGATCATCAGGCTGGCGAACGCTTCAAACAGTCCGTTGATGGTGTCTGCAGTCATGCCGCGACAGCGTGTAGTTCATTGACCGGCACCTGCCAGGGGGAACCGTTCTGGGTGCCCTTGACCTGGATGACTGCGATCGACTGGCCGTTGCCGATGTGTGGCTTGATCTCTGCGACGGTGCCGTGTTGGGGGCCGTGCTCGCTGTCGAATGTGACGCGGGTGCCGGTGGTGATGTTTTGCTTCATGGTGAGCTCCTACAGGGTGTTGTGTTTGGTGTCGGTACGTTTGCCGCCCGCCGACTCCGGGAATGTGATCGTCTCTCTGACCAACACGCATGCCGGCTGCCCCGGGCTGTTCAGTTCCTTCGCAACTTGTTCAAGGCTGCTGAAGCAGTCGGCATGCGTGTTGGCGCCGTCTCTCCGGCTGTCACGTCTGTTCTGTGCTGCTTCAGCAATCGGCTGGCACATGGCTAAGTCCAACACATGGACACACCGCGACGTTCTCCCTCTCGCGCTGGGTATTCGATTACTTTTGATGGGTACCTTCAACGCCGCGGCGCATGCGCTCCAGCGTGCGCTGCTGAAGCCAATGCTGGGCTTCCTCGATGTGGGTCAGGGCGCATGCATTGGCCTTGCATGCGTATGGGCCAGCTTGAAAGCTACGCAGGCGATCCGCAACGATGGCCAGAAGTACTTCATGTGTCAGGCCGTTGACACCAGCTTCCGGGATGGGGCCGTTTTGAAAAAGGATCATCGTGGACTTCAGTTCCACTCCGCCCGTAGAAGGATTGCTAAGGCTGTTGAAGCCACGGACCAGATATGCGTGGTGGGCTCCGCCTGCGCCTGGCTCGTCGATAACTTGAATTTCGAGCTGGTCGTTTGCCGGGTTGACTTTGTGATCATCAATAATGCGCATTGTGTATCTCTCTATGTATGAATTTGATGCCGGTTTCACCGGCTACTTCATCCGCGCCTTTAACATGGCGTCGGCGTACTGGTAGCACTCGCGTGCGGTAAACAATTTGTCGGGGCCAATGTCCCAGTCAGCGCCGTTTGAGGCCAACATTCCCTGCAGCGCTGCCATCGCGAAGCGGTCACGCAAGGTCGCGTACATTGCTTCTGCTTCTGGCTCCGGTGGGTCGTTTCGACGCTTCGGGAAGTTGAGTGGATCTGCCATTTGAACCCCGATAATCTGTGCCGGCTTCACCGGCTTGGCCAATCTGTAGCGCTTGGCTTGCTCTCCAGCACGTGAAACTTAAGGCTTGCCGATCAGGACCTTGACGCCGGTTTCCTTTGCCTTTTCGACATAGGCAGTAAATGCGTCTTCGATGACGTTCTCCGGACGGTCCAGTTCGTACCAGAACTTCACCTTGCCGCCACCCAAGCGATATTTCAGGCGGGCGCGGATCTTGTAGCCGTCGCCGTTCTTGAACAGCCTGCAGCCGATCGCGAACTCGCGTGGAATCTCGATACTGCCGGCGCCGGCCCGGGCGTCGATGTTCTCGGTGTAAGTGATTTGCACCTGGCCGTTGTCGAGTCGGCGGCTGGTATTGAAGTTGACCTCAGTCTTTGCCTGCAGCGTCAGTGCGATCGCAAGCAGCGATTCGCCGGAAGGTTCGACGACGTCAGCGATGTTGTCCTCGAGGAAAACAGCGAACTCCTCCTGCTCCTTTGGCTGCTTGTTGTTCTTCAACCAGGTGTTGAATTCACGGCTCAGCTCAGCGGTGTAGACAGCACGGAAATCGCGCCAGCCAGCGTCAGTGCTGCGGTCGCCATATTCATGGTCATTGAATACAGCGGTGAGGGTGCGTGCTTCCGGATCCGCGTAGATATATGAACCCTCGGTGCGGCGCTGGTCCTTTACGAATTCATTGAAACTCTCAATGCTGGACAGGGCGACTGTGCCGCGCTTGCGGTAGGGAGCCGGGTGCGCTTTCTCAATTGCCGAGGTGATTTCAACGTGCGTAAATCCCTGTGGCACAAGGATGAACGAGGCGTCGCCTGCTTCCTGGATGGCGGTTGCAGCAACCATCAGGGCGCCGGCCTTTCCCAATGCAGTTTCGTCGAGGTGGGTGTGCTGATTCACTTGCTTGCTTCCTTCAGGTTGGATGGCTTGGACGATGCTGCTTCGCGCAGCTCCAGGCTTTGTTGACGGGGATGGTTGCGCGACAGATCGTTGTCGTCGGTCAGCCAGAAGAAGTCCTCGCCTCGCTCTGGCTTCGGAAGATCCACGGAGATCAGGTCCGAGACCGTGACCTTGTCAACATCGCCGCCGCGACTGGCCGGTTTAATCTTGATCTTCAGCGTGATGCCGCCGGCCTTACCGGTTTCCTTCACCTTCGAGATCAATTCTTCGAGTTGGCCGGATAGTTCAGAATGAGCGCGACCGTCGCGCAGATCCTGAAGGAACACGGCAAATGCTTTGCTCACGGGTTCTCCCTTCTTGTTTAAGTTAATCGTGGTCGTTGGCCTGCAGCTTTTTCACATCAGTCCGCGCGCGGCGCTGCATATGCCGACGAGCGATGTTTTCGAGAATGAGACGGAAGGAGGTCTGCTTGAGCATGTCGTCGAGCGGTGTGCTGACGAATAGGGTGCGGTGAGCAATCTCCAGTGCGGCGCGGTCAGGTTGGATGCGCGCCGTCATGTCAGGCCTCGAGTTCGACGTCGAGCAAGCCCTGCACGGACTCGTCGGACAGGAAATTCCAGTTCACCTCTTGCAGCACGCTTGTTTTCCTGCGGTCTTTGGATGCGGCAGCGCAGATCGCCTGGACAGCAGGCAGCAGACGCTCGCGGATGCAGGTCGGGCACTGGCATTCGCCGCTCGTTGCGGCACCTCTGAATGGGATGCGCTGCGACAGTCCGCGGGCCTTGATGTAGTCATGGCCACGGGCGCCATTAAACGGATCGGGAGCGCTGCTGCGGATGCGGACGGTGCTCATTGCTGCACCATGACAGTCACACCGCAAACACCGTACTTGTCGTAGGCGTCATCCATGAGCGCATCGCGGCTACCGATGGCAGTGTAGGAAAATGGTTTTCCGTCTTTGTTGATTGTGACCAGGTAGCTCATCTGCTCTCCATCGTGTTGCCGCAACGAACTGTTGCGCGATGGAAGGAAGTATAAGCAAGCTTATACGGTCACGTCAATAAGTTTGCTTATATTTAAAGATAAGCGCTAATTTATCTGATGCCGAAAATAAGAAAACCTGCCATTGGCAGGTTTCTCGTTTGAAAAGGGAGGTGTTTAACCGTGATTCCACCAAGCGCCGAGCCGGGCACCGACATAACAAATCATCCCTGCAACAACCATGACCGTTCCCACCCCTTGGCCGCCTGCTACAACAACAGCAATTCCTGTCGCAAGTGTTAAGCCGCCAAGAAGCTGCAGCGCTTTGTATCGCTTTGCCGTTAGCTGGGTTGTAATAATCGTCTGCTCGTCCGCGCTATGTACGTTGGCAGCTGACGTAAGAGGGTAAGCGCAACTTGGGCAGGCTACTGCTGCGCTGGATACCTCTTTGTTGCACTCGGGGCACGAAATAAGAGCCATATGATCGCTTAGAATGGTTGCAAACAAGCAATTAGACCGTAAACGCGCTCATTGAACAAATTCCTATTATTAATATGGCTGTATCAAGGCCGATCCTCTTGGCACAATTGCCGCCACTCTGTGAATACAGATAATGTCTTGTAACTGTAGTGTTATTGGGGGCACAGAGTCGTTAATAGAGCCAAAGGAAATTTCTCCATCGCGTACCCAAAGTAGCTCCTTGACCATTGCCTTGTCGTTTCTTAGCTTTACAACGACGTCATCGCCTGGCTGTGCTTCGACACCAGGCTCAGCAACAATGTACTCCCCGCTCTTTATCCTTGGACGCATGCTGTCGCCTCGCACTCGAATAGCATATGCATCGGGATCTGGGCTATAAGTATAGATTCTTCCATCGCCTTGTCCGGACGGATAATCGTCAATGCTGATATACCCGTCGGGGCCTCCTTGGCCAATACCTACAATCGCCACATATCTCCCTGGGCGCAGTTCCAAATTTGGGCCGGCGTTAAAATGCGCATACGGTGAATCTTCAGTTAACTTATCACTACGGTTCTCAGCTCGCCGCTCTTCCCCTGTGTATGTATCAGCCCGCTTGGGGCCTTTCCCGCTTTCTAACCAGAGCGCATTAACGCCGAGCGCTGCTGCCATAGATGCAGTGCTTGATGCAGCTTGTGACTCGCCAGTCTCAAGCTGTGAGATGGCGGACTGAGAGACGCCGGCTTTAGTCGCAAGTTGCTTTTGTGACAAGCCCGCCTCAGTTCTCGCTTCGCGAATTCGTTTCCCAATAGACATATCAGAATTCTTATACATAGCGCTATAAGATTCCTTATTGACTTCAGGAATAAGTATGCTTATATTGTTGCCTATGGACATTGCACTCATCTTAGCTAAGCTCCTCGAAAAAGGGCTTACTCAAACCGAAATTGCGAATGAGATCGGCTGCACCCAGCCGTCTATTAGCGCAATGGCGGCTGGCAAATTTGGTAAATCGCGGCCTTCATATGCAGTCGTTGAGGGCTTGAAGCGATTAGCGATGGAACGGGGGATTTCAACTCTCGTTGAGTCCAAAACAACGTCTGAATAAGTCTGAAGGGCGGCGCCGAGTAATGCTTAGCCGCCTCTTTTTTCGTCTGTACTTAGGAAATTGAGAAAACTCAATTCGAGGTACGGCAATGAAACGATTTGACTTGACGCAGTAGCGATAGAAAGTTTGCAAAGCTGGCTCCCTTAATGTTGTGTTTGAAGCCAGTTTAGTTGTCAAAAATAAATTTAAAAACCACCGAAGTCCAGGAGAGGCCCGTGGAACTGAAAGATGCCTACAAAAAGATGTGCACCTCAATGCAGGGCGGTTGGGGCGCAATGGCGGGTGCTCTCGGAATGACCGTTTCCGCACTGGAGAACCATGTGTACGAGAAAAAAGGTCAGAGCATGTCGGTGCACATGGCGCGCCAGATGCAGGACTTTTCAGATACCACTCTGTTCGCTGAAGCAGTTGCAGCGGACGCTGGCGGCACCTTTGTCAAGCTGCCATGCGTCGAACATATCGACAATGACTTGCTGATGGCGAAATTCAACGAACTGCATGCCGAGCTTGGACTGCTGCACGCCACATTTAACAAATCCATCGGCGATAACGAAATCGATGCGAACGAACGTGCCGATCTCACTTTGCACGGTGGACAGGTCCACCGAAAGGTAGCGGAGCTGCTTGCGCTGAGCTTCAAGATCTATTGCAAGGGCTGAGCGCGGGAATGGTTCCACTCACCCTTGATACTGCCAGCAGGGCACTGTCCTTTATCTCTCCGGATGACCGCGATACATGGGTACGGATGGGTATGGCACTCAAAGCAGAATTTGGCGATGCCGCTCGTGAGACCTGGATCAACTGGAGCGCTGGTTCGGACAACTTCAGTCCAGGCGCCGCAGCTGCGTCGTGGAAGTCGTTCAAGAACGGCGGCAAGATAGGCATTGGCAGTCTGCTGAAAGAGGCTATCGACGAAGGCTTCGTGCTTGACCAGGCTGACATCGTAGTCTCACCCGAAAGGCTTGCAGCTGATAAGAAGGCTCGCGAGGAGCGCGCAGCGAAAGCCGAGAAGGACCGGCTGGACCGTGCAGCAGCGGCAGCAAAGCGGGCGCAAAGCCAATGGCGTATGGCAGCCGACGAAGGCGTGTCGCCGTACCTTGAACGTAAACAGGTCAATCCGGAGAGTTGCCGATTCCTTCCTGATGGCGCCATCATCGTGCCGATGATGCGGTACGACGTTGAGCCAGCAGCGATGGTCGGCAAGCAGGCAATTGCAGCGGACGGCACGAAGAAATACAGTGGTGGCATGGACAAGCACGGTGCGGCATGCCGGCTTGGCAATTTGCCGAATGATGGCGACCTGCTATTGATCGGCGAAGGGTACGCGACCGGTCTGTCGGTTCGAATGGCGGTTAGCTATCAACATCCGTTCTATGTGGCGTTTGATACGTCCGGCCTGCTCGCTGTTGCGCAGATTTTGCGTTCTAAGTTTCCCTCCAGTCCGATCCTGTTCTGTGCTGACGACGATTACCTGACCGGTGGTAAGGGTGTGCAGAAGGCTCAGGCCGCTGCCACTGCTGTTGGAAATGCATCGGTGCTGCTGCCGGTCTTTACAGCAGCAAGGCGGCAAAGCAAATCGGATGAATCGCTGCCCATGCTGACCGACTTCAATGACTTGCATGTTGCGGAATCTATCGCGGTGGTTGCTGAGCAAATGGCAACTGCAATCGCTGCCCTTACTGCCCTCGACGCGGCTCCTCCCGCTCCCGCCTTGACGCTGGCGCATTCGAACGATGCCGTTCCTCGCACTCCTTCAGCAGATGATACGGACTTGCCAGTGATGGAGGTCAAGCCAGGCACCATCGAGTCGTTGCTGCAGCATTTTTCACTGATTTACGGAAAAACCGATGTTTGGGATGCATTGAATCAGCAAGTGATCAAGAAAGCCGCCTTTCAGGCTTGTTTCGGTGCCAAGTTGGCAAAGCAATGGCTGGAGCATCCCGAGCGCAAGACGAAAGATCAGCGCGATTTACCGTTGCTCAAGGGTGGGCGCGCACTTGACGGAGGGGGGCGGGGAGCGGACCCGCTTAAGGAAATGCTGGACCGGTATGTTCTGCTGTATGGAACCGAAACGGTATGGGACCGCGTCCTGCGCGATGTTGTCGGTCTGTCGGCAATGAGAGCGGCGTATCCGGATCTGGCGGTGCGGTGGCTGGAAAGTCCGCATCGGGAAATGCGCGACGCGAAGAACCTGGTGTTTGACCCGACTTTGCAGGCTTCACCAGAAACGCATATCAATATGTTTGCGGGATTTCCCTTGATACCGGTGAATGATGAGGCACTGGTTGAGCCGGTGCTGGAGCTGCTCGCCTCGTTATGTTCGTCAGAAAGCAATGCCGATGAAGTGTTCCAGTGGCTGCTGCGCTGGCTGGCATTCCCGCTCCAGAATCCGGGAGCCAAGATGCAGACAGCGATCCTAATGTTCGGTGAAAAGCAGGGAACCGGTAAAAGTCTTTTCTTTGAAGGTGTCATGGGCCCCATTTATGGAGACTATGGTACGACCGCAGGCCAGCACCAGTTGGAATCGAGCTTTACGGACTGGAAGTCGCGTCGCCTTTTTGTCCTTTTCGAGGAGGTCTTATCGCGTAATGACCGGTACAACCACCTCGGCACATTGAAGCACATGGTCACCGGCCGCACTCAGCGGATCAACCCGAAGAATCTGCCGGAGCGGGTAGAAGCAAACCACCTCAATGCGGTGTTTCTGTCCAACGAGCCGCAGCCAATCCCAATCGATCTGGAGGACAGGCGCTTCCTGGTGGTCGGGGCGAAGAACAAGCTGGAAAAAGCTTTCTACGACAGGTTCAAACGTCTGCTCAAGGAAGGTGCATCGGCCGCATTCTACGAGTTCCTGCTGCGCTATCCCATTGGTGACTTCAATGAGCATACGCTGCCGCCGCGCACTGATTCCAAGGATGGAATTATCCGTTTCGGTTTGCCGGGCTGGCATGTGTTCCATGAGCGCTGGAAGGGCGAGGAGCTGGATATTCCTTACTGCAGTTGCATCTCTGAAGACCTACACGAGTATTTCCTGAGATGGTGCGAGCGTACCCGTGAAACCAAGTTGTCGTTGACCAAGTTTTCAGAGTTGATGGGCGGGCGTGAGTTGAAGGCACGTAAGCGGGTCAAGGTGTCGGCAGCCGGCAAGCTGTCCATGAGGACAGTGTTTTTAATCGAGGACAAGGATCATCCGGACGACTCGCTGGACAAACAGTGCCAGCGTTTTCGAGATTTGATGGTGCCGAAATGAGGACATTTATCCAATTTTGTGCAGGGTGTACAGGGTGTTCAACGTCCGCCTGTACTGCGCAAAGCCTTGCCAGCATTGATTCCGTGCAGGGTGTGCAGGGTGTGCAGGGTTGCGTACGTGCACGCGGGAGAAAGATGCATAACCTAACGAGGCAGAAGCCATGATTATTTTCTTGCGTACACGACGAACAACCCTGCACACCCTGCACACCCTGCACAAGTGCAATACCAGTGCGGGTTCTAGCTGTTCTGGGTTGCCTTTAATCCATGCACAACCATGAACAAAGAAAAAGCGTCAGCAAAAACAACCTTGAGAGACGAAATGCCAATGGTTGCCGGTTTCATTGACGACCTGCGTGCCGCCTTTGGCAAGGAGATGATCGATGGCCAGATCCGCAAGGGGATGCGCGGCGAGCCAGTGTTTCATGCGGTCGAGAACGGCCACGAGATCGGCACGCCGATTGAACACGGCCAGCGGATTGGCACCGATCCTGTGACGGGATGCTCGGTTGACCTCGATAAGGAAGGGAGCGCAGCATGAAGGTAAGCATCAACAGCGATCTGCCACAACTGCAGGCGCGCATAGAGGACATGGGTAAGCAGGTCAAGTTCGCCGCCGCAGTGGCGCTGACCCGGACGGCGCAGAAGATCAAGGACGCGCAGCTGCGGGAGATGCGTGACGTGTTCGAGTCGCCCACGCCTTGGACAATGTCCAGCCTGTTCGTCAACCCGGCAACGAAAGACAAGCTGATCGCAGTGGTCTGGCTCAAGGACTTCGCAGCCAAGGCAACTCCGGCGGCCAAGTACCTGATGCCGCAGATCGATGGTGGTCCACGCTCGCTGAAGCGCTTCGAAAAGGCCTTGCAGTCTGTCGGTGCACTGCCAGCCGGCTACCACGTTGTGCCAGGCGAAGCAGCAAAGCTGGACGCGTTCGGCAACATGGACCGCGGCCAGATCGTGCAGATACTCTCGTACTTCAAGGCATTCCCCGAAGCCGGATACAAGGCCAACATGACCGACAAGCGCAAGGCACAGCTTGCCCGTGGCACGCGGAGCAAGCAGGGTTTCGAGTACTTCGTTGGCCGTCCTGGTGACCGGTTGCCGCTGGGCGTCTGGCAGCGTATCCGGTTCGCACGAGGCACCGCCATCAAGCCGGTGATGATTTTCGTGCGGTCGGCCCAGTACAAAGCGATCTACGACTTCCAATTCGTCGCCAAGATGGTCTACACGCAAGAGTTCAAGCAGGAGTTTGATCGCGCCTATGCCGAGGCGATGCGGGCCGCGCGTTGAAAATTTCACGGGTCCTTTGCAGGTAGGGCCAGTAAGGGTAATTCGAACCGCCCGTTTTCACTACTGACAGGATGCTTCTAAGGGGGTTATGTGATTGATTTACAAGGGAAAGTAACACAGTCGGCATTCGGCGAAATGATTGGCATCAGCCAGCCCGCCGTCAGCGACTTGCTTTCTCGCGGCGTGATCATCGCGGATCAGCCGGTCGGCGAATGGTTGAAATCGTACTGCCTACACCTGCGCGAACAGGCAGCAGGGCGCGCCGCCGCGGGCGAACTCGATCTGGCAGGGGAGAGGGCAGCGCTGGCCAAGGTCCAGCGCGAGCGCATCGAGATGCAGAACGCAGTCACCCGCAAGCAGCTGGCGCCGGTCAATGTCATCGAGGAAGTGCTCGCGCGCGTGGGCCGCCAGATCGTCGGCATCCTGGAAGCCATCCCGGTGCAGCTCAAGCGCCGGTCCAGCCTAACGGCGGAAGACCTTGACTTCATTACGCGGGAGCTGGTCAAGGCGCGCAACCTGGCGGCCAACATCGAACTCGAGGACCCGGCGGATGCTCAGGGACCCGATGAAGATGAACACCTTGAGGTGACTGTCTGATGGACATGTCGGAAATCCACCGCGCGGTTAGAGCAGGCTTGCGGTCGCTGGAGGCGGTCGAGCCTATGCGCCTGTCCGAGTGGGCGGCGAAGCACTTCTACCTGTCGGCGGAATCGTCGTATGTCGAGCAGCGCTGGGAAGCGTTCCCGTTCCAGCCGGCGATCATGGACGCGATGTCCGACGACGAGATCGAGGAAGTCGACTTCATGAAGTCGGCACGCGTCGGTTATACCAAGATGCTGCTGGCAGCGATCGGCTATTTTGCCGAGCACAAGCGCCGCAACCAGGCGCTGTGGCAGCCGACCGATGACGACAGTGACGACTTTTGCAAGACCGAACTTGAACCGATGATCCGCGACGTGCCGGTGATGGAGAGCGTGTTCCCGGGTTTTCTGGCAAAGAACAAGGACAACACCCTCAAGCAAAAGAAATTTCTGGGGTCCACGACGCACCTGCGCGGCGGCAAGGCTGCAAAAAATTACCGCCGTATCTCCGTCGACGTCGCGGCACTCGATGAGATCGACGGCTTTGATGCCGACGTCGAGAAAGAGGGCAGCCCGATCAAGCTTGCCTACAAGCGGGTTGAGGGCGCAACGTTTCCGAAACTGATCGTCGGATCCACGCCGAAGATCAAGGGGCTGTCGCTGATCGAGGCGCGTGCGGAGCAGGCCGACCTGCGCTTCCGCCGCTACGTTCCCTGCAACCACTGCAAGGAAATGATTTCGCTGGAATGGGGCGGCAAGGATAAGAAGTACGGATTCAAGTGGTTCAATGATGATCCGGATACCGTCGGCCATGTGTGCCGGCACTGCGGCGGCGTGATGACTCAGGCCGATTACCTGCTGGTGTCCGCCGACGGCAAGTGGATCGCGCAGGACGGTACCTGGATCGACGAGGCAGGTTTCGTTTTCCGCAATGCTGCCGGTGATGTGGTCGCCAAGCCCAAGCACGTGGCTTTCTTCGTCTGGACCGCCTACAGTCCGATGACCGGCTGGCCAAAGATCGTGCGCGAGTTCCTGTCCGCGACAGCCAAGGCCGCCGCCGGCGACCTGTCAGAGCTGAAGGCCTTCGTCAACACGACGCTCGGTGAAACGTGGGAAGAGAAGGGCGAGAAGGCGGACGAGCATGCACTGCTTGCCCGGGCAAAAGACTGGTCGTTGCGGGTTGTGCCGTTTGGCGGCCTGGTGCTGGTTGCCGGTGTCGACATTCAGGACGACCGATTCGAAATCGTCATCTGGGCCATTGGACGCAAAGAGGAAATGTGGCCGATCGACTACACCGTCATTGATGCTAATCCTGCCGATGCGCGCGACTGGGACAAGCTGGACGCCCATCTGCGCATGACGTTCCCGCATGCCGCTGGCGGTCACCTTAGCATTTCTGCGGCAGCGGTCGATACGGGCGGTCACTTCACCCATGAGGCATACAACTTCTGCCGCCTGCGCGTAAGTCGCCGTATCTACGCGGTCAGGGGAGAGACGCGGGAAGGCCAGCCGATCAAGGGGCGCGCGTCCAAGGTGGACGTCAACGACCGTGGCAAGGTGATCAAGGGAGGGGTGAAGCTGTGGCACGTCGGAACGGATACCGCCAAGGACTTGCTGCTGGGTCGCCTGAGTGTCGAGCGCCCTGGCCCCGGCCATGTGCACTTTTCCAAGGAACTGCCAAACGAGTTTTTCCACCAGCTCACCGCTGAGCAGCGAGTCAAGGTAAAGACCGCCAGCGGGGATAAATACCGCTGGGTGAAAACCCGTGCGCGCAATGAGGTGCTTGACTGTACCGTCTACGCGCTGTTCGCCACACACATGCTGGACCTGCATCGATACACCGACCGGCAGTGGGATTCCTTGGAAGCGAAAGTTCGTCCACCCACAATGGATCTGTTTGGCTTACCTGCCGTTGCGAATGACACGGCACTCACGCCAGCCAGCCAAGAACAACAAGTAGCCGCAACGAGTACTCCTGCGGTACCGGTAACGATTCCCCCGCACCAGGTGGAAGCGGCAACCGCGAAAGTGGTTGGCGGCCGCATCTCGCTGAGCGGCACCAGAAGAGGCCGCTAGTGAGCGTCGACTGCGAAGCCGATATTGTCGAAATTATCATTAAGCTTGCGCAAGCTGAAGGTTTGACCGATGCGGCGGCGTTACAAATCGAGCAGGCGGTGCGTACCCAATACGGTGGCCTGCGCGTCCGTATCCCCAAGAAAAAGAAACACCTGACGCCCGAGCAGCGGCAACAGGTGTATCGGGACGGACTGTCCAACAAGGCGACAACGGAAATCACCAGCAAGCATGGAATTGACCGCGCAACCCTCTACCGGATCATGAAGCGCGGCGGATAGTCGTCGCAAATTGCCCTGTTTAAACTTTCCTGCTATCCATAAACTGCTTCATACCTTTTGGAGCAGACCCTATGGCAGGAATAACGTTAGCGCAGGCGCAGGCGCAGCTTGACGCGTATCTCGCAGCAGAAATTGCCGTGCTGGCAAACCAATCCTATGAAATCTCGGGGCGAAAATTTACCCGAGCCGATCTCGCGTCGATACAGCTTGGCATAGAGACCTGGAGTAATCGGGTCAGCCTGCTGTCAACCCGTTCGCAAGGCCGGGGCCGCGCTCGTACCGTCGTGCTGGGTGGCTGACATGGGAAAAGACAACAGCCCTCTCGTTCCGCAGAATCTACTCGATAAGGCCATTGCCTATGTCGCGCCAAAGGTTGCAGCACAGCGCATGGCCGCCCGCGCAACCCTGGCGCTTGCCGGTGGCTACACCGGTGCCAGGATGGATCGCTCGGCGCTTAACCGATGGAACCCGCGTGCAGGTTCCCCGAACACCGACATCATTGCCGACCTGCCGACACTGCGATCGCGCAGCCGGGATCAAATGCGCAATGCGCCGGTCGCACTTGGGGCCCTCAACACCAATATCAACCATGTCGTCGGTACCGGCCTGAGCTGCAACCCAAACATTGATGCCGCATTCCTTGGGCTGACCGACGAAGAGGCGGAGCAGTGGGAGCTGGATACGAAACGCCGATTCAATGCTTGGGCTGAGTCGGCGGACTGCGACATTGCGCGGCACCTCAACTTCTACGGCATCCAGAAACTTGCTTTTCGCTCGATGCTGGAGAGTGGTGACACCTTTGTCCTGACACCGCGAGTTGCGCGTGCCGGATATCCGGCACGGCTCGCACTGCAAATCATTGAAGCCGACCGCGTCTGCAATCCAGACCGCCGCGGCGATACCGACACACTGATCGACGGCGTTGAAATCGCTGACACCACCGGCGAGGCGATTGCCTACCACGTCGCCAGAAAGCACCCGGGCGACTATACCGGAGGAGGAAACTCCTGGACCCGCGTTGACGCACGGGGCAGCAGTACCGGCCGGCGCAATGTCCTGCATCTCTTCGAGCAGCTCCGCCCCGGACAGGTACGCGGCGTGCCGATGATTGCGCCGATCCTTGAGCCGCTGAAGCAGCTGAGCCGTTACACCGATGCCGAACTCAACGCCGCAGTCATCAGCGGCCTGTTCAGTGTCTTCATCAAAATGGATCCGGAAGCATTCAACGATCTATTTGATGACGACGCCAAGGATGCTCTCGTCAACAAGTCCAGCAACTGGAGCGGTGAAATGGAGTCTGGCAAGGCCGTCAACCTGCTCCCCGGTGAAAGCATCGAAAGCAGCAATCCCGGTCGACCTAATGCACAGTTTGATCCGTTCTGGACCGCGATAGTGCGCCAGATCGGCATGGCGCTGGAAATGCCGTTCGAAGTGCTGACCATGCACTTCCAGAGCAGCTACAGTGCTGCGCGTGCCGCGATGCTGATGGCATGGAAAGCGTTCCGCGCGCGTCGCGACAACTGGGCAACCTACCTGTGCCAGCCCGTGTACGAACTATGGCTGACTGACGAAATTGCCGAAGGGCGCATCCGTGCGCCGGGCTTCTTTGCCAACGAGGTGGTGCGCGCTGCGTGGTGTGGCGCTCTGTGGACCGGTGATGGTCCTGGCAGCATTGACCCGGTCAAGGAAGTCGACGCGGCCGAGAAGCGAGTGGCACTGGGTATCAGCACTAAGCAGGCCGAAAGCATCCTGCACGACGGTATCGACTGGTCGCAAAAGCACAAGCAACGTGTGAAAGAAATCAACGCAGAAAAAGCTGACGGCATCTACCTGCCGCCAAAGGGCGCCACACCGGCACTGCCGGGAGCGGACGACGTCAACAGTGGAAAACCTGCAACCGACGAATAACGCTGCGCGCGACCTGCCCGCAGAAGCCGTGCTGATGGCAAGGATCCGCGAGCAGGGCGAGGAACTGAAAACACTGCAGGCAAAGGTCGCTGCGCATTTGCAAGCAGGTTTTCAGCGTCCGTTCAGTGCGGTTCCTCAAGCAGAAATTAAAGATTAAAGAAAGTCGTCGCAAATTGCCCTGTTTTTGAGTTGCTCAAAATCATAAAGTCTAGCCAACGAGAAACTTTCAGCCGCCATGAAAATTACTGACATCCTTAGCGCACCGTGGGCGATTCTCCCGCCAAAGCTCATCGAGCTGCAGGAGATTTACGCCACGCACTTGCGCGGCGACAAGATCGACATTGCGGCTGTCGAACAGCGCATCGGGCGCCCACTCAACAACGAGCCAAAGTCGTACGACATCATCGACGGCGTCGCCATCCTTCCGCTGGAAGGTGTGGTGGCAAAGAAGATGAATCTGTTCGCACAGATTTCTGGCGGCACATCGACGCAGCTTGCATCGCGCAACCTGCGTGAAGCACAGCAGGACCCCGCGGTGCACAGCATCATTCAGTACATCGATAGCCCGGGCGGTACCGTCGATGGCACCCAGCTGTACGCCAACGATGTGTTTTCCGCACGTAGCGCCAAGCCAATCATCAGCTTGGCCAGCGGCACGATGGCATCGGCTGCCTATTGGTTTGGTTCGGCAGCAGGCCGGGTGTATATCGCCGATGAGACCACGCAGGTCGGCTCGATTGGCGTCGTGGCAACACATACCGATGTCAGCCAAGCCGAGATGCAGCGCGGCGTCAAGACTACCGAAATCGTCGCCGGTCAATACAAACGTATTGCCAGCCAGTACGGTCCGCTTACCGAGTCGGGCAAGCAGGCGATGCAGGACCAGGTCGATTACTTCTATTCCATTTTTGTCGGCGCAGTCGCGAAGCACCGTGGCGTATCGACCGACGTTGTACTCAAGGATATGGCTGATGGCCGTATCTTCATTGGGCAGCAAGCCATCGATGCCGGGTTAGTGGACGGTGTATCCACGCTCGAGCAGCTGGTTGAGCAGCTCAATCGTGAGCGCGGTTCGTCCGCAACAAAAGCCCGCGCCGGTGTTGCGCAAATCTCAACCACTCCACAAGGAACCAGCATGCTGACAGCAGAAAAAGTCGCGTCGGATCATCCCGACATCGCCGCTGCTTTCCGTGCCGAGGGTGCCGCAGCCGAGCGCCAGCGCATCCAAGCCATCGAAAGCCAGCTTATCCCCGGTCATGAAGCCCTGATCGACACCTTGAAGTTTGACGGCAAGTCCTCCGCCGGCGACGCAGCACAGGCCGTGCTTGCTGCTGAAAAGCAGGCTCGCACCGCCCAGGCAGCCGCCATTGCCAAGGAAGCACCTGCGCCATTGGCCTTGGTGCCAGCCGCATCGGTCGCCGCACCGGAAGGCAAAAAGCCGTTGACCCGCGCTGAAGTCGATGCGAAGGCCAAGGAATATGTCGCAGCGAATCCGGGAACGGATTACGTCGCCGCCGTAAAAATCATTGAACAGGGAGCATAACCATGGCTTTGACATCCATTGCACTTTTGACGCTGGGCGTTACCGCGACTGGCACTACTGCCGCAAACAGCGCCGTCACTGCAGCCGGCGCCGTCGCAACTGCCGGCGGTAACGCCGTGGGCTTTACCGAAGTGGCTGGCGTTGCTGGTGACCGTCTCCCGACGGTGGCGCTCGGTACAGCGATCGCCAAGGCGGGAGCCGCAATTGCGGCTGGCGCAGCGGTCGAGGTCGGCACCTCTGGCAAGGTCATTACCAAGACCTCCGGTGTTGCTGTTGCCCGCGCATTGACCGCAGCGGCTGCTGATGGCGACCTGATCGAAGTGATGGTCATTCCCAACTAAGCCGACAACCCTACAAACTCAGGAGCAAACATGACTATTCTGACTACTGCCGGCGCCCGTGTGATTGACCCAGTCCTCACCACCGTCGCCCAAGGTTATAAAAACAGCGAGATGATCGCGTCCGCGCTGTTTCCGGCCGTCGGGGTACCTCTGCGTGGTGGCAACATCATTACGTTCGGCAAAGAAGCGTTCATGCTGTATGCCGCCCAGCGTGCACCAGGCGAGAATACCAAGCGCGTGAAGTTTGGCTACGCTGGCGCGCCGTACTCGCTGGTCGACTATAGCCTTGAAGGCCAGGTCCCGGTAGAGCTGCAGCAGGAAGCCAGCGCCGGTCCCGGTATCGACCTCGGCGCCGGTGCGGTCAACCAGGTGCAAGCTATCATGGCTCTGCGCCTGGAGAAGCAGTCCGCTGATATCGCCCGTACGGCTGGTAGCTACGGCGTGAACAACAAGGTCACCCTGTCCGGTACCGACCAATGGTCCGCCCCGGAAAGCGATCCGATCTCTGATATCGAGCTGGCCATCGAGGCCGTGCGTGCCGCAACCGGCAAGCGGCCAAACACCGTGGTGATGGGCGCGAAGGTTTTCTCCAGCCTGAAGCAGCATCCGAAGATCGTTGACCGCATCAAGTACACAGGCCGTGACGTCGCGACCGTGGAACTGCTTGCCATGCTGTTCAACGTCAAGCGCGTGGTGGTGGGCGACGCCATCTACTCGAACGATGCCGGTACAGCCTTCACCGACGTCTGGGGCAAGGACGTGATCGTTGCCTACACCGAACTGGGCAGCGTCATGGATGCCGGCCTGCCAAGCTACGGCTACACCTACAACCTGAACGGCTACCCGCTGGTGGAAGAGCCTTACTGGGACCGTAACACCAAGTCGTGGATCTACCCGGTTACCCGTGCCGAGGCACCGGTACTGGCTGGCGCGTCCGCCGGCTTCCTGATCCAGAACGCTGTCGCGTAAAAGAGGGCGAAGATGAAAGTCACCATCATTTCGCCCGTCAAGCACGACGGCAAACGCTTTGCACCAGGCGATTCGGTCGATCTTCCCACCGAAGTTGCCAAGACACTGATTACTTCTGGATCTGCCGAGCAGGAATCCAAGGCCAAGCCGAAGAATTCGGCTGACGACAAGGGCCCTGTGGCAGATCCAGCATCACCGGCGTCTCCAGCGCAGGACTAATGCAGACCTCTGCATGACCCTGCTTCGATAGGCGGCATCTTCGGGGGTCGCCTCTTTTTTTAACTTTTGACACGGGATCGAGCATGTTTGGCGAAGATTTCACCGTCTATTTCGCTGATTTTGGCGTTGACGTCACGATTGACGGCGTGTCTGCACGAGGCATTTTCGATAACGCGTATTCCCAGATCGGTGGGGGCGTTGGCATGGCTTCGACTAATCCGACCTTGACTGTGGAAACGACATCGGTACCCGCTGCGCCGGTAGGTAAAACGGTTGCTTGCGAAGGCGTTACCTACGGTATCGCAGAGCACCACCCGGATGGAACTGGCGTAAGCGTTCTTGTTCTGGAGCTTGCATCGTGAGTCGAACCGCATTTGCCAGCATTGTGGGAGCCTTCGTGACAGCGTTTCAGGCTGCCCCTGCGGTATCGGCAAACGTATTTCGAGCGATGCCGCGTGAAATCGCCGAACAGCATGCTGAAGCCGTGAATGTGCAGTTTGACGCAGCCGAGCCGAACGCAGGCGCGATAAGCGGTGCACCTGTCGACTGGCGTTCAAGGGTATCTGTGGATCTGTACGCGAAAAGCAGCGCCGTGAGTGGTGATCTTGCTGTCGATCCGCTCTTGAAGGCGGCATACGAGCGGGTCATGCAAGACACCACCCTTGGTGGCCTGGTTGATTACATCGGCGTCCCGTATATCGCCGCGGAATACGACGGCAAGGGACAAAAAACAGGCTGGATCCGGATGGTATTTCCGGTCGAGCACCGCACCTCTAACCTCACTTTGGAATAGCCATGGGCACAAGAACCATTCGCGCCGTCGCGGCGAAGCCTCCTCAGCCAGTCATTGATATACCGCCTCCGCCTGGCGGCGGCAGCTGGCGGTGGAATGCCGCGAGCCAAAGCTGGATCCCGAACGATCATCTTTCCGAACCGACAACTCAAGTACAGGAGTAAGCCATGTCCTCACGCTATATCCGCAATACCGTCATTCTGCTCAAGCCAGAAACGACGCCAAAAACCGATGCTGTGCCGACTGGCGCCGCCAATGCGATGCTCGTCAGCGAAATGACCATCACGCCGCTGGATGCGCAGAACATCGACCTGCCGTACATCCGCGGCTACTTTGGCGCTAACGAGCAGCTGGTGGGCCCGGCGAGCGTCAAGGTCAGCTTTACCTGCGACCTTTCCGGTTCCGGCTCGGCCGACATCGCGCCGGCCTGGGGCAATGCGATTCTCCCGTGCGCGATGGCGGAAGGCATCCTTGAAACTCCTGATCGCGTCGAATACACGCCGGTCTCCACCGGCCTGAAAACTGCCACGATCTATTACTACGACGACGGCGTGCTGCACAAGCTGCTCGGCGTCATGGGTAACGTGATGCTGTCGGCGAAGGCAGGTGAGCGCCCAACACTGAAGTTCGACTTCGTCGGTGTCGACGGCGGCGTGACGGCGGCGACAGCAGCAGCTACCACGCTGACTAACTGGAAAAAGCCGGTTGCGATGACAAAAGACAACGTTGTCGATATCACTTTTGGCGCGACGTACACCGCCGGTGCCTTGAGCGGCGGCACAACCTACCCAAGCACTGGCCTGGAACTCAACTTCGGCAACGCCGTAAATTTCACCCCGTTGCTCAGCAAGGAAGACGTCGACATCACCAATCGGGAAATCACCGGCTCGCTCGAACTGGAACTGACGGCCGCCCAGGAAGTGTCGCTGATGGCATCGGTCAAGGCCAACACGCTGCAAAGCATGGGCTTCACGATCGGCACGGCAACCGGCTTCTCGCTAATCGTCCATGCACCGGCGGTGCAATTGACCAATCCGCGCAAGGTCGATCTGAACGGCAAGCGCCTGGTCGGCTTTGATGCGCGTCTGGTGCCGGTCTCCGGCAACGACGAAATCCGCCTCGCCTGCGTCTAATCGCAGCGCGGTACTCCGATCCACTCTTAAAACCATAAAAATGTACAAATTATCTGTTGCAGACACCGTCAGGGTTCCGGTCAAGTTCACATTGAACGACGCCGGCAAAGCCGCTTCCTTTTTCTTCCACCTGATCTGTGATCGTCTGGACACCGAAGAAATCAAGTCCATCCAACAGGGCGGCGAAAGCACCATCAGCGACTTCCTGCGCAGGGTCACACGCGACTGGCAGGGCCAGACGCTGGTCGTGGACGATGAGAAGAAACCGGTGCCGTTCAGTCCGGAAGCGTTCGAAGTAATGCTTACCTGCGCCGGCGTGGCCGTCCTGACATATCAGGCTTACTTCAAGGAGTGTTCGGCGAAGGAAAAAAACTCCTAAGGGCCGCCCAGCTTCAGGTACGCGGACATCTTCGTGTACCTGGTGCGGATGAAGACGAAGCGGAGCCAGAGGACGAAGTGTCCAAGGCTCTCGCGGTTTGGGGCCTACAGGCGGCAGACCCCGAAGATGTGACAGTAGAGGAAGAGTTTTACCTGTGGCCAGAGTGCGTGCCGACCTTCCAGCTCTGGAACGTGGTGCAAACACAGTGGCGCGAAGATGTCTCCGGGCGTCGTACTGGCCTGGATTACGCTGGCTTGAAAGCCTGCATGGATATGCAACAAATTCCGGACGACGAGCGTGCAGCTCTGTTCTGGGGCGTCCGGGTGATGGAGCGCGCAGCGCTCAAAGAATGGTACCCACGGTAACGAATAGCTTAAGAAGGCGTTAATGACCCAAGCAAAGATCAGCCTGAGCATCGACGGCGTACAGACCGTCGTCGGCGGCATGAAGCAGGTAGGTGATCGCGTCAAGGATGTGGCCAACAGCTTGTCATCCCTGACAGCCATCGGCGGTTCAATTTCCCTTGGCGCCTTCGCCGGCATGATCAAATCGTCTATCGATGCGGCGGACAATCTCAATGACCTGAGCAAAAAGACCTCTCTCGCCGTCGATACGCTCGCGGGCCTGAAGCTGGCAGCTGAGCAATCTGGCGCCGATCTCGACGGGATTGCAAAGGCGGTCAATAAGCTGACCGTCAACATGGGCAAGGAAGCCGAAAAGTTCGCCAAACTCGGGGTGACGGCAAAAGACCCTATCGAGGCATTCAAGCAGCTGGCCGACGTATTCTCTGCTGTCGAAGATCCTCAGATGCGCGCTGCGCTCGGGTCCGAGGCTCTCGGAAAGTCTTGGGAGACTGCGGCGCCCTTGTTGGCCGAAGGCGGTACCAAGATCGGCGAGATGGTGGACAAGGGCAAGCGTCTGTCCGGCGTGACGCAGGACATGGCGGACAATGCCGACAAGCTGAACGACCAACTGGCGGAGATGAAGGCGCTTTCTGCGTCACTCGGGACAAAGCTCGCTGCAGAAATGCTGCCAGCGCTGGTTAGCGTTACCGGCGCCGTGAAGATCGCGTATGAAGAGCAGGGCAAGCTTGCGGCCGCCTGGGTGGCAATGGGTGCCCTAGGTGCATTCCTTTTCACCGACGAGTTCAGCAGTGCGACGGAGAAGATAAAAAAACTCCGTGAGGAGCTTAATAAGCTTGAGGAGCAGAAGCGTCAGAATGATGCAGCACCCTTCGTTGGCATTATTCCTCGGCTGCTATTCGGTGAAAGTGACGTAGAAGGTCGGATTGCATCGGTAAAGGGACAAATCGAGGCTCTCCAGAAAACGCTGGAGAAACCGACCGCACCTGCCGTAGATCCGGAAATTGAACGCGCGAAGGCGCGCGCCAAGGCGGAAAACGAACGGCGCGTCGCAGCATTCATCGCCGGACAAGAAGCCGCAAAAAGCGCTGCTGCTGCCGCAAAAAGAGAATTAGATGAGCAAGCCAAGTTGCTTGCCAAGCTCGCCGGCGTGAACGGCGACTACATGGAGCAGCTGACCCGCTTACAGGCCATTCGCGCGAAGGGTCGAATTACCGAGACGGAATATATTGAAGCGGTGAAGGAACTCATTGCCCTTCAGCCGGCTTCCAAAAAGATCATAGATGAGCAGATCAAGCAGGCTAAAGAACTTGCTGATGCTCGGACAGATTTGAGAAGAAAAGAGCAGGATGCGATCGACGACTATTTCCAGTCTCAGACCCAAGGCTATAACGATGCAGTCCGTGCATCCGGAGAGGCGCTGAAAGCCGCCCAGGCAGAGTATACGCAGCTTGGTATGAATAAAAGCCAAATTGCAGAAATTAACCTGCTTACTCTGCAGTCGGAGCAAGCGAAGTACCGCGAAGGTAGCGCGGGATATCAATCACTCCAGCTACAGATCGAGAAGCAGCGGGAATTGATTGGGGTCCTGAAGCAAACGGATGACGCCATTCAATGGCGGTCTATGTTTGAGAGCATCGACCGCACTGCGCACGATACCTTCGTGTCTATCTTCGACAGTGGCAAGAATGCTTTCGACCGTCTGCGCGATGCCCTGAAAAATGGCTTGCTGGACCTGCTTTATCAGATGACGCTGAAAAAGTGGATCTTCAGCATCGGCGCAACGGTCAGCGGCGTCCCTGGTATTGCAAATGCCGGCGGAAACGGCGTGCTTGGCATGGCAAGCTCTGGCAATTCGCTCCTGAACGCCGCGTCGATGTATGACAAGCTGGGCGGCCTTGGCGGTATGGCAGATTCAGTCGGCCTGGGTGGCGCGTACAACACCGTTGCCGGCTGGTTGGGCAATACCGGGATGGGACTAACCGGCGCCGGCAGCATCGGCGGCAGTACCTCGCTGGCCTCGATGGGCCTTTCCGGCGGAGGTATGGGCGCACCTGTTGCGTCTACAGCCCTGGTTGAGGCTGGCGGTGCGGCAGGCAGCAGCGCGCTGTCGTCTCTTGCATCCGCGGCTCCGTACATCGCCGCGGTGCTTGCCGCGATCGCAATCGGGAAGAAGCTGCTCAGTTACAAGACTGTTGGGTCAGGCTTCCTAGGTAGCGTGACCGGTGACGAGTTCATCGGTAATTCGTACCAGTTTAAGAAAAGCTCACTGCGCGGCAGCAAAACTGATGTGTCCGACTTGCCGAAGGAGATTAACGACACCTTCAGCAATGCGGTCAACGCGATGCGCACCGGCTTTGACCAGCTCGGTGCAGTTACTGGCGCTGGTACCGACGTGCTGGACAGTTTTAATTACTCATTCCGTATCGCCCTTGCTGACTTCGATGAGGAAGGGAAGACAAAGGAAATCCAGAGATTGCTGTCCAGCATGTCAGACAGCATGGCCTTGGCCTTCGTCGACAATTTCCGCACCAGCGTCGATACCGCGCAGCAGGCCTCCAGCCGTTACTGGACGAACACCATCGACGGTGAAGCCGGGCGTCCTAATGGGGAAAGCAATATCGTCAGCCAGACCCGTATCCGTTCGGCGCTGGATCCATATATCGAAGACATGCTCAATATATTCGACGGATACCGGTTTGCGGTGCAGGGGATGGAGGGCAGTGAAGGTAAGGTTTCCCAGTTCGCAACCGAGCTTTTTACCTTGGGTGGTCGGTTGGCGGAAACCAGCGGCATGCTGGAAACCTTCGGGGAACAGCTTGATTTTGACAAGCTATGGGTGGCCGGCAAGGAAGGAGAGACGGTCGTTGACACGTTTGCCCGCCTGAATACCACTTTTGCAGCTACCAACGCCGTGGCAAACATGCTTGGACAGGATATGTCGACGGCGTTCGGCGCAATCGGACTAGCCAGCGAAGTGGCACGCCAAAAGGTCATCGACCTCGCGGGAGGTCTGGAACCGCTGGCCGCGAAGATGGCTTTCTTCTCGCAAAACTTCCTTTCTGAGGCAGAGCAGTTGCGGCCGGACTCCCAAACGGTGGCTGCCGTGTTCAAGAAATATGGTGTTGCAGGCGACATCACAAAGGGCGACTTCGCCTCGCTGGTGAAGGGTGCGCTGACCGATCCTCAGAAACTGGCCGACCTGTTAGGGATTCAGGAGCCATTCCTGCGGCTGGCCAACTATGCGGAAAAGACTGCAACTGCACTGGACGATGCGGCGGAAAAGATCGACGACTCTGCAGACACTGTCGAGAATGCTAACGACAAATTTGCTGCGGCATTAGACCAGGTCGGCAAAGCTTATGATGCCGTGGAACGTTCTGTCGAGGCGGAGCGCGAAAAAGCGACGAAGGCATATGAAGCAGCCGTCGAGCCGCTGACGAAAACCATTGACAAGCTGAAAGGTCTGTCGAGCGTCCTCAATTCGGCGTTGGACCGTCGTAGCCTGTCGTCGCAATTTGGCTCCGATCAAGCGGCTGCGCGCGCCCAGATCGCGACAGCCCTGGCAATTGCTCGTGCCGGCGGCGTCCTCCCGGATGCGGATTCGCTCAGCCAGGTGCTGGAGGTCATTGCGCAGCCGTCCGAGCAGCTGTACGCGACGTTTCAGGAATACCAGCGCCAGTACATTAAGGATTCGAACAACATTCGTGAGCTCGCGGAGCTTACGGACGGACAACTGTCGATCGAAGAAAGAACGCTGGCTTCGCTGGAACAGCAGCATGTAGCTGACATGAAGTACTACGACGACATGCTGGCCTTTGAGAAAGCAAAAATCGACGCGCTGAATGGGATTGATACGTCCGTGCAATCTTTATCGACGGCGCTTGCCGCCTATGGCGCTGCTATTGCCGCTGCAAAGGCGGTTAGCCCGACAGCACCAGGCAGCGGCATTGGCGCAAACAGCGGCGCGTTCGGCGGCGCCGGCTACGGTAGTGGCGCGGGATACGGCACCGGGACTCAAGGTGGAACTGCTCAGTTGTCGGCAGTGGAAGCACTTTATGCCAAATACAGCGATTTCTCTTACCTCACAGCTGAGGGAGGCGCCTTCTGGGCTGATCAGTTCAACCAGGGCAAGTCGATTGCCGATATTGAGCAATCGTTCCAGGACAGCGTGAAGGCAGTGCGAGGCTATGCATCTGGCGGATTCCACCCGGGCGGACTCCGCTTGGTCGGCGAGAACGGCCCTGAGCTGGAAGTCACTGGTCCGAGCGCCATTCTTAGCAACAGCATGACAAACGACTTGTTCAGCCGTTTGCGTGCGCCTGCCAGCAATACGTCGATGCTCGAGGCGGCGATTCTGGCCTTGCGCGGGGAGATTGTCACCCTTCGCGCATCTGCCGACCGGACCGCTACAGCTGTGAGCGCGCAGGAAGCGTTCTTACGCCGGATATCCCCTGACGGCAACTCAATCAATGTCAAGGTGGCCGCATGAACGTTATTCCGCCTCTTGCGATTACCGATGCGCGGCTGACCAGCAGCACGGCCGTGGAAACCGCCCCTGCAGCGTACGCTTCGGGGACGACTTATGCAGCTGGCACAACTGCGAGCGTTGCTGGCAGTGCCGGGCTGATCACGGTGTACAAGTCCCTGCAGAACGGAAATGTCGGGCATACACCGGCCAGTTCGCCAACGTGGTGGTCAAGCCTAGGGGAGACGTACCAGGTCTACTCTGGCGCCGCCACGTACGCGGAAGGTGACCGGGTCATCGACACGACGAACCATCTGGTCTACGAATCACTTGCCGCCAGCAATACTGGGAATGCGCTGACCAAGGAAGACAAGTGGCAGAAGATCGGCCCAACCAATAAGTTTGCAATGTTCGACATTCTGCGCAACACCGCGACAGTGCAGCCCGGGTCGATAACGGCAGTTGTAACGCCTGGTGTGCGGGCCGACTCCATCGGTTTCTCCGGGCTGGTCGGCAACTCTGCAGTCGTGACCGTAACCAGCGACGGTGTCGACGTCTATACGCACACGGAAGACCTGAATACCCGTGAGGTGGCGGACTGGTACGACTACTTTTTCCGGCCTTTCAGTACCAAAAAGGCCTTCGCACTGTTCGACTTGCCGCCGTACACGAATGCCGTGATCACGGTCCAGATATCCGCCACATCCGGCAATGCTGAGTGCGGCGCCTGTGTACTCGGATCCTGCGAATACATTGGCGACGTCCAGTATGACGCCGAATCTGACGTGCTCAACTTCTCGACGGTGACACGCAATTTCGACGGTAGTACGAGCGCGATGGTCCAGCGACGCAACGTTCCTAAAACTGTCCAGGCGATCTGGTTGGAGAAAAGCCGGGTCAATCGTGTACGGGCGCTGCGCGACGCATTGAACGGTGTGCCGGCGTACTGGGCAGGCCTTTCCGACAGCGGAGATGGTTATTTCGAAGCTCTGCTAATACTCGGCTTCTATAAGCGATTCAGCATCAATTTGAAGCATACACAGCGCGCAGTAGTCAGTCTTGAACTTGAGGAAATCTAATGCCAATCACACAAAATATCGGTTCCCTCGGAACGCCACCCTCCACATCCGACCCGTTGTCATTTGCGTCTCGCGCAGATGAGTTGCTCGGGACGGCCTTGCCGGCGCGCGTCACAGAGATGAATACATGGGCAGGGCAGGCCAATGCGCTGGCCTCCGCTGTCAATGCACTAGCAACCCAGGTATTGGAGGATGCCGAACAGGTCGCATTGGATCGCGTGGCGACGGGGCAAGACAGGGCGCAAACTGGGCTTGACCGTGCTGCAGCTGAAGCGGCGGCTCTGTCAGCAACGACATCGATGGTGACCAGCACCAGCACGACATCACTTGCCATCGGCACCGGATCCAAAACCTTTTCGACGCAGGCCGGAAAGCAGTACAGCGTCGGTGTGCCAATTATTGCTGTGGACCAGGCTAACGCGGCAAATTACATGGCCGGTACGGTCACCGCATATTCGGGGACGTCTCTCGAAATCGCCGTCACTGATATTGGTGGATCTGGAACCAAGGCGGCATGGAATATATCGGTCGCTGGCGTCCGGGGCGCACCTGGTGCATTGATTGGCACCGCCACTGGCGCTATCAATGAGATCAAGGGTTCCAATATCGCCAGCGCCGCGACGGTCAATCTCGATACTGCAACCGGCAACCTGGTGCACATCACCGGTACGACGACTATCACGGCCATTACGCTGGCTTCTGGTGCTGAGCGTGACGTGGTGTTCGATGGCGTCCTGACGCTGACGCACCACGCTACTACGCTGATTTTGCCGGGTGGCGCGAACATTACGACAGCGGCCGGTGATCGGGCAACATTCCGTGGTGACGGCGCCGGTAACGTGCGCTGCATGCACTACACGAAGGCAAGCGGGCAGGCTGTTGTAGCGCCAACGGTTGCAGCCGGCCTGACATGTTTGGCGACGGCGACGGTGTCAAGTGCTGTCGCTACTGTCGACTTCACTCAGTACATTGATTCGACATACGACGAATACATCGTCGAGTTTTTTAACGTAGTACCCGATACGGTAGGTGCTACGTTCAGGCTTCTGGCATCGACAAACGGCGGGGCGTCCTTTATGACGGACGGTTACGGTTCGGGGACTATGTGGTGCCAGCCAGGCGGCACTCCTAGCGGGAATAGCGGGGGAACCGCGTCTATCTTGATCGGAGCTGCGAACGGAGCATCGACCACGGTTTCGCATGGCGGCTATGCGGGAACAGTTAAGCTGTTCAATCTTGCAAATACTGCAGCTTCAAAATTGCTCACAACGCAAGCTACGCAAATGATGAGCGCAACAAACACATACGTCACCGCCGGGTCGGGAAGTATTCAGACTAACTCTGCGATTAACGCTATCCGGTTCGCTTTTAATACCGGCCTAATTAGCGCCGGCACATTCAAACTCTATGGCGTAAGAAAGGCGGTGTAATCATGGCACTCAAAAAATTAGCGGACGGTGAATTGGTCGACATGACGCAGGAAGAGGAAGCGGCATTTCTGGCCGAACGGGCCGCGAGTGCGCCAACGCCCGATCAAGTCGCAGCAGAGCAAGTAAAGTACTACGACAACGTAGTGCAGACCCATCTGGACACTGTGGCGCGCTCATTTGGCTACGGCGACCCGAACCGTCCGGACGTCTCGCCCATCCTACACGCGATCAGCTATGCCGAGGAGCCGGCAGTAGAGCGGTTCATGAATGAGGGCAGGGCGTTGCGGGCTTGGCGCTCCCTGGTATGGGTGACAGCAGCAGGCATCCTCAATGCGGTGAAGGCAGGCACCAGGACTATCCCATCCGACGTTGAGCTGCTGGCCGAACTTCCCGATCCACCTACGCAAGACCAGCTGTAAATCGACCAACTCACTTCGGCGGGTTTGTTAATGCCATCAACAATAAGGCCTGGAATGCCAAACATCGATAAAGACCTCCAAAAGGAAATCCTCAAAGAGGCAATTTCAGAGTGGCTGGATAAACAGTTTGCCACGTTAGGGAAATGGACGCTGGGGGGTATTTGCTCGGCTGGGCTCGCGGCATTGGTGGTCTGGATGCTCTCTACTCAGGGATGGCACAAATGAATATCGAAAATCTCACGTCGGAACTAATTGTCGACGAAGCATTGAAGCTAAAGCCCTATCACTGCACCGCTGGCAAGCTGACCATCGGCATTGGCCGAAACCTGGAGGACGTTGGCATTAGCACCGACGAGGCTCGGTATCTGTTGAAGAATGACATTGATCGCGTCTGCGCCCAGCTCGATGCCGCGCTGCCCTGGTGGCGGACGATGTCCGAGCGGCGGCAGCGCGTGCTGGCAAACATGTGCTTCAACATGGGTATCGGCAATTCGACGCGTGGCCTGCTCTCTTTCCGAAACACATTGGCGTCGATGCAACGGGGCGACTACCGTGCTGCGGCGCGCGGCATGCGCGATTCGTCGTGGGCAAAGCAGGTTGGTGCGCGCGCTGAGCGTCTGGCCAAGATGATGGAGGAAGGCTGATGAGTGCGCTTGGCTCCAAACTTCGCCAGTTGAGTGGCGGCGCTGTCGCTTTTCAGTGCCCTGGGTGCAATGAGACGCATGTGGTGTACGTCGAGGCGTGCGGCAATCGGCCGACATGGGGATTCAACGGCGACGGCGACAGGCCAACTTTCACGCCCTCTGTCCTGGTTCGCACTGGGCACTTTATTCCTGGTTATGAAGACAAGCAGTCGTGCTGGTGTACCTATTACGCTGAGCATCCTGACGAAACCCGGGATTTCGAATGTCGGATCTGCCACAGCTTCGTGACCGATGGACAGATTCAATTCTTGTCGGACTGTACTCATCGTTTGGCTGGGCAGACCGTGCCGCTTTCTGACTTCGGAGAATAACAATGAAAAGAAATATTCTGATCTTGTCCGTGCTGATAGCGCTTGCGGGGTGCGCCAATGTCCGATTTCAATGGGCCGCATCCTACGCAACTGATAACGTGCTCGCCGACGTGGAGCGTGCATCTAAATCCGGCGAATCAAAATGACGTCCCGCTTCTTGACGGATTTGCACTTGGGTATCAGTGCCGATGGTGAGCATAAGAGACTCGATGCGCCGCTTGTCTACGAATCCGAGGTAGCAGGGCGCATCTTCATCGTGCCGACCGGCTTCGAGACTGACCTCGCGTCGGTCCCAAGACTGCCGGTTGCCTACTTACTGTTTGGTGGTGTGGGCGACGCCGCAGCGGTGGTGCACGACTATCTTTACACCACGCAGGAGGTCAGCCGGAAGGTTGCTGACGATGTGCTTGCCGAAGCAATGAAGGTGTCCGGTATCTCAGCCTGGCGGCGCGGGCCAATGTGGATTGGCGTGCGGATGTTTGGCTGGTTGCACTACAACAAACCGGCAGACGTTCCTGCATAGAGGCATAATGCCCGAATGAAAATCTCCGCACTAGTTTTCCTCTTGCTGTCGTCGTCCGCATTCGGGCAAATGGTCGAGCGTCCACAAGAAGCAGAGCGCCTTACTGGGCAACGGAATGCAATTCCCCGGCCGGCAGATGTTGCCCGCATCAGCGGCTATCAGGTCATCGGCATAGCAGACGGGGACACACTCACTGTTCTACAGGATCGCAAGCCGGTAAAGCTCCGCCTCGCCAATATCGACGCACCAGAGAAGTCGCAGCCATTCGGCCAGCGCTCGAAGGAGTCGCTTTCTGACCTCTGCTGGGGCAAGGGTGCGACCTACGAAACGCAGGATATTGACCGGTACGGCCGTACTGTCGCGGTTGTGACTTGTGGTGGCGTAGAGGTCAATCGCGCCCAGGTTGAACGCGGGATGGCATGGGTGTATCCGCGCTATAACAAGGACCAGTCTTTGCCTGCATTACAGGAGAAAAGCCGGAATGCGGGCGTAGGACTCTGGCGCGACAGCGATCCAATACCACCTTGGGAATACCGGCGATCGTCAAAGCTCAGTCGAGAGAACTAGTCTCTGGCATTCTCTTGAGCTTACAATATACTGTATGTTTATACAGTATATTCAGCCATGAAAACTGTTGTCTGCTACACAATTCGCTATCGACTCAATGGGCAGTGGCATCTCTCGGGGTGGAAAATGCCACTCGGTTACGCTGACCGTCAATATATGGTTACGCAATGGGAGCCATTGCTGGAAACTGCAGAGGAAATTCATATCAATGATGCAGCCTGGAACCGAAAGACTTCCACGTCTTCATTTCAGAAGAATACTCATAGTCGGCCGTATGCAGATCCAAAGCGACCGCCAATCTTGAACTGGCCGCATTGGCCGGTGGAGTATCCATCGGATGACGACTGGGCCGTCCTGAACGATATATGGAAGCGGTGCACAGACCGCCAGTCGCGCCGGTAACCGTTGGAATGACGGTTTTGCCAGCATTTTTCTGGAAGCCGCATAAAAATGCTCGGCTCAGCGGTTGTTCGAATCCCCCATCCTCTTAGTCCTCGTGCAGCCTCTCTCTATATATAGAGGGGTGCAGAACGGGCGGCAAAAATCATCCCAATTCCGCGCGGAAACTGGTTCTTCATTCTCTTGCTTCAAGTTATCGGTGATACGGAAGTGATACGAGGTCGGCGCTAAGCCAGTACTGGTGCGGATATCCTCCCCTTGAACTACGGCGAGACACGCGGGTATTGATGCAGTGAACTGCATCAGCCCGAGATTATAGCCGAGACCGGGCATGAAATGCCTGTCCTGCAGCAGTAGTGGGTACAATGCGTGCTTCTTCTCATTTTGCGGACGCTTTTCGCGCACCGCTGCAACCGCATTTTCCTATGGCAGTCATCTCTCTTTCAAATGCCCAGTTGGCGTTCGGCCATGTGGCCTTGCTTGATCATGCAGAATTCGCGCTGGAAGCCGGCGAACGGGTCGGCCTGATCGGCCGCAACGGCACGGGCAAGTCATCTCTCCTGAAAATCATTGCCGGCATGTCCAAACTGGACGATGGCCTGCTAGTCATGCAGCAAGGCATCAAAATCGCTTACGTGCAACAGGAACCGCATTTCGAGGACGCGATGTCGGTGTTCGACGCGGTCGCCTCCGGACTTGGCGAATTGCCTGCGATGCTTAACGAGTACAACGAACTGGCGACCAGTCTGGGCGGCACCGATGATGATGCGATCATGGACCGCATGCATACCATTCAGGTCCGGCTTGACGCGGCAGATGCCTGGAGTATTGGCAATCGCGTGGAAACCATTCTCGATCGCCTGAACCTGAACAAGGATGCCTTGATGGGCACGCTTTCCGGCGGTACGCAGAAACGCGTGGCGCTTGGTTGTGCACTCGTTGGCGCGCCGGATGTGCTGCTACTCGACGAGCCCACCAACCACCTGGATTTCACTTCCATCCTGTGGCTGGAAGGGCTATTGCGCGATTACAAGGGCAGCATCCTTTTCATTACTCACGACCGCTCCTTCCTCGATAACGTCGCGACGCGGATCATTGAACTCGACCGTGGAAGGCTGCTGTCCTTCCCGGGCAATTTCAGCGCCTATCAGACTCGCAAGGCGGAGCAGCTCGAAATTGAAGCAATTGAGAACGCGAAATTTGACAAATTTCTCGCGCAGGAAGAAGTCTGGATTCGCAAGGGGGTGGAAGCCCGCCGCACGCGTAACGAAGGGCGGGTCAGGCGTCTCGAAGAATTGCGCCGGACGCGCAGTGCCCGACGCGATCAGCAAGGGCAGGTCAAGCTTGATGTGTCGGCGGGCGAGCGCTCAGGGAAAATCGTTGCAGAGCTTGTCGATATCAGCAAGCGTTACGGTGACAAGGTGATCGTACGGGATTTCAATGCCATCATCATGCGCGGCGACAAGGTCGGATTGATAGGGCCAAACGGCGCAGGCAAGACTACCTTGCTCAAACTGATTCTCGGTGAAGAGCAGCCCGATAGCGGCACGGTGAAACAAGGTGCGCGCCTGCAAGTTGCTTATTTTGATCAGATGCGTGCGCAACTCAATGAAGAAGCGAGCCTCGCGGACACGATTTCACCCGGTAGTGACTGGGTTGAAATCAACGGCCAGCGCAAACACGTAATGACTTACCTTTCGGACTTTCTGTTTGCACCGGAGCGCGCGCGATCGCCGGTCAAATCCTTGTCCGGTGGCGAGCGCAACCGTCTTCTGCTAGCCCGCCTGTTTGCAAAGCCTGCCAATGCGCTGGTGCTCGATGAGCCGACCAACGACCTCGACATCGATACGCTCGAACTGCTGGAAGAATTGCTCGAAGAGTACAGTGGGACCGTATTCCTGGTCAGCCACGACCGCACTTTCCTCGATAATGTGGTTACCCAGGTGATCGTCGCTGAAGGTGAGGGCATGTGGCGCGAATACGTGGGTGGGTATACCGATTGGGAGCGCGTGCGCGATACAGTGGCGGCGTCGGCGAAGGCAGCACTAAAATCTGAGACGAAACCCGTAGTTAGGGAGACACCAGCGGCCGCGAATAGCACGAATGCCTCCAGTGCTAGCAAGGCAAAAAAGCTTAGCTACAAGGAGCAGCGCGAACTAGAGACTCTGCCCGGTGTAATTGCTTCCCTGGAGGCCGAACAGAAAACCATCTCGGAGCAGCTCGCCGATTCCGAGCTATATCGTCAGCGACCAGAGGAGGTGAAGCGTCTCAACCAGCGCTTTGCCGAGATTGATGAACTGTTGATGGAAAACCTGGAAAAATGGGAAGCGATCGAGGCTAAATCCAAAGCCTGAATAGGCAATGCGCAATCGGTATGGGGACTTGGGGTTAACTGTGCACAATGATCAGTGGTCAGTTGAGCCGCTTGCTTGCCTCTCTCAGCTCGGGAAGTTTTTCGCGCAGCATCTCGGCGTCCGGCGCATGTGGTCGCTCAGCGAGATAAGCCTCAAGGTCATCCAATGCAGCTTGGGGACACTCAAGATTGGCATACGCGAGCCCGCGGTCGCGTCGCTCGGCGACCTCATCCGGCAACAAGATCAACAGGCGCTGCTGTACGCCAAGCAGGCGCTGCCAACGCATATGCTCAAGGAACAGAGCCTTCAGATTACGTAGCATGCGTACCAGAATTTCACGCGGGTGAGCGGCATGCAAATAATACGCGAGTGGAATAGCACCTGGATAACTCTGCTGTTCGAAATACGGTTCAAGCCGCTCTTCCAACTCTTCGCGTGACAGACTGGCGCCGTTGAACGGATCAAGCACTATGTCACCCGATTGCACGGACAGCTTCATCAGGAAATGTCCCGGGAAGGAAATCCCTTTGACGTTCAAACCGATTTGCTGTGCCAGCTCCATGTAAAGCACCGCCAGGGAAATCGGAATCCCGCGACGGGTCTTGATCACGCGGTGCAGGTAACTGTTATCGGGGTCGTAATAGTCATTGACGTTGCCGGCGAACCCAAGCTCACGGTAAAAGAAATGATTTAACAGGCGCAGCTTCTGTACATTGGAAGCATCCGCTGCCAGTCGCCGCTGCAGCCTTGCAGCAAGAATATCGACTTCAGCCTGGGTTGCTGATAAGTCCAGTTGGGGTTCTACGTCCTGCGCGATGGCCAGTGCCGCCTCAAACAGCGGAATGGAATCGTCTTGCTGGACCAGGGACGCGAAATATTCAAGGGATTGGATCACCATACAAGGACCATAATAAACCATGCTGCGGTCAATTAAAGGACAGGATGGAAATGTTCTTGCATTCCATCGCCGGGCTGCGCAAGACTTGTCCTCGGATTCGACGCTACTTCGACGTACGCTTGAAGTCCTGGAACCGGAAACCCATCGCCAGCAGTGCACCGAAGTAAGTAACGCCGCAGGCGGCCATGACAACGGTCAATGCCCCAGCACGTAGCAAGGGTTGGGCCTGCAAGGCGATCCAGTTGAATTGCGCGGCAGTCCACAAGGCCACGCCTGCAAGCAGGAAGAGGGCGCCGCAGAGTCTCAGCATGAAAACACCCCAGCCACGCGCTGGCGTATAGATGCCGCGTCGCTTCAGGCCAAAATACAGGAAGCCGGCATTCAGGCAGGCGCCAATCCCTACCGATAACGCGAGCCCCGCATGGGCAAAGCGCGGCACGAACATCAGGTTCATGAGTTGCGTTGCGATCAGTACCCCCACGGCAATTTTTACCGGCGTGCGTATATCCTGCTTCGCGTAAAAGCCGGGAGCGAGAATTTTGACGAGGATAAGTCCGATCAATCCGACGCCATAGGCAATCAGGGCCTGGCCTGTCATCCTGACCGATTCGACGTCAAATTTTCCATAGTGGAACAAGGTGGCGGTCAAGGGCTCGGAGAGCGTAATCAGGCCGACCGCCGATGGCAGGGCGATCAGGAAAGTCAGTCGCAAGCCCCAATCCAATAGAGAGGAATATTCTTCCGGATCACCATCCGCATGGGCCTTGGCCAAGCTGGGAAGCAAAATGGTACCGAGCGCGACACCCAGCAGCGCGGTCGGAAATTCCATGAGTCGGTCGGCATAGGTCAGCCAAGACACGCTCCCACTTACCTGCCGGGATGCAATATTGGTATTGATAATGATGCTGATCTGGGCAACCGATACTGCAACGGTTGCCGGAACCATCTGGCGCAGGACGCGGCGCACACCCGGGTCGCTCCAGGCCAGCTTGAGGTTGATGCCGAGGCGGGGCAACATACCAATCCTGCGTAATGCGGGCAACTGCACCGCTACCTGTAGTATGCCGCCAATCACGACTGCCGCCGCCAGCGCATACACCGGCTGGCGCATATATGGTGCGGCGAACAACGAAGCAACAATAAAAGAGAAATTCAGCAGCACCGGTGTAATAGCCGGCACGCGGAATTGGCGCCAGGTATTGAGGATGCCGCCGGACAGCGCAACAAAGGCCATGAAGCCAATGTAGGGAAACATGATCCGGGTCATGAGCACTGACGCGTCAAAAGCGTCCGGGTCGGCCTGGAGTCCGGTCGCAATAAAATAGACCACAATCGGTGCGCCAACGATGCCAAGAATGCATGTGAGCAACAAAACCCACATAAGAATGGTCGCGACATGGTCGACTAATTCCTTGGTTGCGGCTTCACCTTTCTTGCTTTTGTATTCAGCTAGAATTGGTACAAACGCCTGTGAGAATGCGCCTTCGGCAAAAAGCCGGCGCAACAGGTTCGGTATACGAAATGCAACATTGAAAGCATCGGTATAGGCCGATGCGCCGAAAGCCCGCGCGAACAGGAGTTCACGGAGCAGCCCCGTCACACGTGAAAGCATGGTCATGCCGGAGACGGTGGCTAGCGTTTTGTGCAGATTCATGGGGCGCCATTATAGCCGTTGGTTTCCCGACGGCAGATGGCTCGAACCGGTTTATCTGTTGCCGCGGAATGATGGGCCAAACGGACCATCGCGGACAATCTGCGGGAATGATTGATCAATCCCTAAAATCTGCGTTATAATCCGCAGCTTTACAGAATTCTGTCTCGCAATCCGCGAACGCAGTCCGATTTCGAATTAGGAAATATTCATGGCAAATACCGCACAAGCGCGCAAACGTGCTCGTCAAGCAGTCAAGCAAAACGCACACAACTCCAGCCAGCGCTCGACCCTGCGTACCGCAATCAAGGCCGTTCGCAAGGCGATTGAAGCAGGCGACAAAGCCGCAGCGTCGCAAGTATTCCTGTCTTCCGTTTCGACGATTGACCGTATCGCCGACAAGAAGATCATTCATAAGAACAAGGCAGCTCGCCATAAGAGCCGTCTGGCTGCAGCCCTGAAGGCGCTGGCCTAATTAGTTTCTTGTGAGCCGGCTTGATGCCGGCCGCTTAAGATTTAACGAAAAACCCGCATGACATACGTGTTGTGCGGGTTTTTTTCGTCTATCCATATTGGATCTTATTGCAAGTCCCGATACAAAAGGGCAGCGATAGTGTTCAAGGATCAATCGTCACCTGACATCACACAGAAACATGCAGATGAGCGCAGTACGCAGCAGCATATTTGTGTTCCTGCGATAGGACCGCTCTGCACACTCGGCGCGGTAACTAGTACTTATACCAATCCCCACCCATAACGCACCATGAGATCGCGTCTTTTCCGTCGTCAATAGCCCGCTATTGACTCCTCCTGCGCCTTGCCAGTCAAAAAAATCCATCGATCTCATTTGTCACGTTACAGGTTGGGATTGGTATTACTTCGGCAGACCTTCAATCTTGGTGCCTGGCTTGATATTTTTCTGTTTAAACCAGCCCTGATTCATTTCAAGCGCATAACGGACCGGCTTTTTCGCGCAATGTGAATCGGTCGTTTGCGGCTGCATGTCTTCGATGTTGACGATTTTTCCACTTTCATCGATGAAGGCGACCGAGAGCGGAATCAGGGTATTTTTCATCCACATGCAGACGCCCGCCGGTGCGTCGAACAAAAAGACCATGCCTTCATTGGCGCCCATTTTTTCGCGATTCATCAGACCCTGCTGACGCTCGGCATCGCGTGCGGCGACTTCCGCCTTGATGACGTGCATTCCGGCGGTTAGCGAAATGGTGGGAAAGTGTGGCGCCTGCTGGGCAAAGGTGACGACTGGGAGAGCCGAAAACAGCAGTGCTGCTACGGCTGTCTGGACGAAGATCCTTGGATTCATGGGACGTATGGACAGTGAGGAAACAGGAAGCTTAGCCGATAAAAAAGAAAAAGGCAGGACGAGCCTGCCTTGATTGGTGCCGAAGTGTTGATTACTTCGATGCGGTCGGAGCAGCAGCGGTTTTTGCTTTCTTGGCTTTTTTTGCTTTCTTGGCTTTTTTCTTGGGAGCCGGAGCGTCCATCGAAGCAGCAGGTGCAGCAGCAGGTGCCGGCGCTGCCGAAGCCGGCGCAGCGGCGTGGCTAGCGGCGAAGGAAGAAACAGCGAACAGACCAGCAACGAGAGCAGCGATCAGGTTTTTCATTTTATAGTCCTTCAAATTAACACGTTAGTAACGCGGTGATTCGGTCGAATCAATGGAATTAACGACCATCAACGGCAATGGTTGACACCGAAAACACTGAGATTGCCTAAATATCTTTAGGCCGCCGCATCCGCTGATATGGTTGCGTCGTATACGGAGTAGATGAATCGCAGTTTGGATCATTATCACTTCCTGCCGGCGACTTGGTTAATTGCCGTATTGATGTCATTGTTGCTATGATCCCGAGTCTTTGTACTGCGTGTTCAGTTTGGGGACTGGCTCCCTTGGCACTTATTTTTGGATCCGTTGATGGCCGCTCGTCTTCTTGCAGTGCTGGTCGCGTCGCTCGTCTGCATGAAAGGCGTCGCCGCACCCTATGTGCCCGATTCCAACGCCAAGGTGCTGGAGCGACTTCCATTCAAACCAAACGACCCGATAGCGCGCGAGCTGGCGCAACTGAGGGGAGAGCTCAGGCGCGATCCGCGCAACGCGGAAGTCGCAGTCAAACTTGCGCGCCGCTATTATGAGATGGTGTCGGAAGAAGGCGACCCGCGTTATCTAGGCTATGCGCAGGCGGCATTGGCACCATGGTGGGACATGCCAACCCCACCCGTGGATATCCAGATCTTGCGCGCCAGTCTCAGGCAATTCCTCCATAATTTCAGCGGTGCGGTCACTGACCTGGATGAAGTGCTCCAGCGTGACCCGCGCAATTCGCAAGCGCTTTCGTTACGCGCCATCATTCATATCGTGCAGGCTCGGTATTTACAGGGAATGGCTGATTGCCGCGCGTTGCGCCAGAGCGGCGATCCGCTAATTGCACAGGGCTGCGAAGCCATGGTTGACGGACTCACCGGGAAAGCCGGCCCTGCATATGCCGCACTCAATCCCATTGTTGAAAGCGCGACATCTCTTATCCCCAGTAAAAAACTATGGCTTGAAATCCGCCTTGCCGAACTGGCGGAGCGTCAGGGCCGGGCCGACCGCGCAGAAATGCATTTCAAACGAGCACTTTCGCTGGGCATTACCGATACCTTCCTGTTGGCGGCCTATGCCGATCTGTTGCTTCAGCAAAATCGACCAGGCGACGTGGTGAATCTCTTAAAGGACCGGACTCGCTCGGACGTCTTGTTGCTGCGCCTGGTGTTTGCCGAGCGAGCGCTCAAACTGCCAACCGCGAAAGAACTAGAGAATACCCTTGCGGCCCGCTACGCTGCTGCACAGATGCGCGGAGAAACCGTGCACCAGCAGGAAGAGGCGCGCTTTGCGCTGGATGTCGAGGGCAATGCAAAAAGATCTCTTGGCCTGGCGGTCGAAAACTGGAAGGTTCAACGCGAGCCACGGGACGCGGAGATTTTTCTACGCGCCGCTATCGCCATGAAGGATCGGGAATCGGCAACGCCCGTGCTGCAGTGGCTGGATGACAGCAAGATAGAAGATCCTCATCTCCTTCGACTCGGACAGCAGTTGCGGGGAGTCCGGCCATGATGCGGCAACTGCTCCTGTTATGTACCGGCTTGTTATTCGCTTGCAGTGCCTATGCCCATAAACCGAGCGATAGTTACCTGAGTTTGAAGGTGTCGGGGTCGGTGATCGACGGTCAATGGGATATTGCGCTACGCGATCTCGATTTTGCGATTGGGCTTGATGCCGACGGAGACGCCAATATCACCTGGGGCGAGGTCAAGGCGAAGCACAACGACATTGCGGCTTATGCCTTTTCACGGCTGGCGGTCGCTGCGGATGGTCATGATTGCCCGCTACAAGTGAGCGACCACCTGATCGACGATCACACTGACGGCGCTTATGCAGTGCTGCGATTCAGTGCGAATTGCGAGCAGACGATTGAGCGATTGCAGGCCAGGTATTCACTGCTGTTCGATGTCGACCCACAGCACAAGGGACTGTTGCGACTTGAATTCAAAGGTTCTACGCGGACCGGTGTGTTTACGCCGGAAAGCGCAAACCAGGAATTCGCGATGGGTTCAGTCGGGAAGTTCGCACAATTCGTTGATTACTTGCGCGAGGGCGTGTGGCATATCTGGATTGGATTCGATCACATTCTGTTTCTGCTCGCGCTCCTGTTACCCGCGGTCGTCTATCGGCGGGAAGGAAAATGGCTTGCCGTCGATGGGCTGAAACCGGCTTTCTTCAGCGTACTTAAAATCGTCACCGCGTTCACCCTTGCGCATTCAATCACCTTGTCGCTGGCCACTCTTGGCGTGGTCAGCTTGCCATCACGGTGGGTCGAGTCGGTCATTGCAGCCTCCGTCGTCATCGCGGCGCTTAACAACATATTTCCCCTGTTCAGGGACAGGCGCTGGGCGATGGCGTTTGGATTTGGGCTCATCCACGGTTTTGGTTTTGCCAGCGTTCTATCCGATCTTGGCCTTCCGGGCGACACGCTGGTGCTGGCACTGGTAGGCTTTAATGTTGGTGTCGAAGCGGGGCAACTTGCCATCGTGGCCGGCTTTCTTCCCCTTGCCTATCTTCTTCGTAAGACGATTTTCTACCGCCGTATCGTCCTCATTGGAGGATCGTTTCTTATCGCGATGCTTGCTGCAATCTGGCTGGCCGAACGTGCGCTGGACATGAAAGTGCTGCCGTCTTGATCAGAAGCCGTGGGATCGCCAGGCATGCGTGCAGCGGTGTCAGTCCAGCTCCGAGGTGGATACTTCGCGCCATTCGCCCGGCCAAATGGGATGCGTACTCAACGCAAATGGACCGATAGCAATGCGTATCAAACGTAGCGTCGGTAATCCCACCGCGGCCGTCATGCGCCTGACCTGTCGGTTCTTTCCTTCCGCTATTGTAATGGCGAGCCAACTGGTTGGCAGATTGGCCCGGTGTCGTACGGGCGGGTCTCTTTCCCATAACCAGCCTGGTGGCTCGATGGGCCGTACTGCGCAGGGCTGCGTGACAAAATCGCCCAGATTGAGCGGTCCGCCGAGACGCGCCAGCGCGTCATCCGACGCAATACCTTCCACTTGAACAATGTAAGTCTTTGGCTGCTTGCTGAGCGGGTGGCTGATCCTATGCTGCAATTTCCCATCATCAGTTAACAACACCAATCCTTCGCTGTCGGCATCGAGCCGGCCAGCGGGATAAATTCCGGGGATATCAAGATAGTCGGCGAGTGTCTTCCTGCTCTCGTGAGCGGAGAACTGGCACATCACCTGGAAAGGCTTGTTAAACAGAATCAGTGGCACGCTGTCTCGCAGCAGATAGATAGCGGATCGCGGCGGCGATCCCGGGAAGCCGGTATTTTACGCTTTGTATGTCTACTGCTTTAGCACTAATCTGATATTCGCAACGCAACCGGTATTGAGAATAGGGCAGCCGCAACATATCGGCGGCCATGGATCAATGATTTGCTTGTCAAGGATGGGCAATTGGCTCGAAGGCAAAAACAATGGCATCCAGTAAAATAGTGGTGCATAATACAGAATGTAGTCTTATGTCTTATATAAGACTGAAACTGCGCTTTAAAACAAAAATTTAAAGTAAGAGACGGTCTTTTCCTTTCCTCCTAACCCCGGAGCCTACGATGTATCAACATATCAAAGTGCCTGCCGACGGCAAAAAAATTACCGTCAATGCCGACTTTTCCTTGAATGTGCCAGACAATCCGATCATCCCGTATCTCGAGGGTGACGGCACTGGCGTGGACATCAGCCCGGTCATGATCAAGGTGGTTGATGCAGCGGTTGCTAAGGCATACGGCGGCAAGCGCAAGATCAGCTGGATGGAAATCTACGCTGGCGAAAAGTCGACCAAAGTATATGGTCCTGATGTGTGGCTGCCCGAAGAATCCCTGCAAGTTCTGAAAGATTACGTTGTGTCGATCAAGGGTCCGCTGACTACGCCGGTTGGCGGCGGTATTCGCTCGCTCAACGTGGCACTGCGCCAGGAACTCGATCTGTACGTCTGCTTGCGCCCGGTCCGTTACTTCAAAGGCGTTCCGTCGCCGGTACGCGAGCCGGAGAAGACCGACATGGTGATCTTCCGTGAAAATTCCGAAGACATCTATGCCGGTATCGAATGGCAAGAAGGCTCCGATGGCGCCAAGAAGCTGATCGAATTCCTGGTCAAAGAAATGGGCGTCAAGAAGATCCGTTTCCCGAACACTTCCGGTATCGGCGTCAAGCCGGTTTCCCGTGAAGGTACCGAGCGTCTGGTGCGCAAGGCATTCCAGTACGCAATCGACAACGACAAGCCGTCCGTGACCCTGGTCCACAAGGGCAACATCATGAAGTACACCGAAGGTGGCTTCCGCGACTGGGGCTATGCGTTGGCTCAGAATGAGTTCGGTGCTGAGCTGATCGATGGCGGCCCATGGTGCAAATTCAAGAATCCAAAGACTGGTAAGGAAATTACGGTCAAGGATTCAATCGCTGATGCGTTCCTCCAGCAAATTCTGCTGCGTCCGAATGAGTACAGCGTAATTGCGACATTGAACCTGAACGGCGATTACATCTCCGATGCACTCGCAGCGCAGGTCGGTGGTATCGGCATCGCACCGGGCGCGAACATGTCCGACTCCGTCGCAATGTTTGAAGCAACGCACGGCACCGCACCGAAGTACGCAGGCAAGGACTATGTCAACCCGGGCTCGCTGATCCTGTCCGCCGAAATGATGCTGCGTCACATGGGTTGGACCGAAGCAGCTGACCTGATCATCACATCAATGGAAAAATCGATCACCTCGAAGAAAGTCACTTATGACTTCGCGCGCCTGATGGAAGGCGCAACTCAGGTATCGTGCTCAGGCTTCGGCGACGTCATGATTTCCAATATGTAATCTAACGTGCTGCTGCAGTAAAAAGAAAGGCCGGATAAATTCCGGCCTTTTGTTTTTTGGAATTCTTTGCTTTTTTGACTGGCAAGGCGCAGGAGGAGTCAATAGCGGGCTATTGACGACGAGTGCAACGCAGGCAGGCGGCTCGGCGCCCCCGAAAAAAGACGCGATGTCATGTTGCGTTATGGGTTGGGATTGGTATACGTCCAAAGCCGCAAATCACGCTTCAACGCCTGCCCTGATCCGGACCGTCATTTGATCTGTGTCTGCTCGAGTGCGAAGCGAATCAGGTCAGCCTGGCCTTCAATGCCCAGCTTGCGTTTGATGTTAAGCCGATGCGTTTCGATCGTGCGTACGCTGAGGTCCATGTCACGCGCGATGTGTTTGTTGGATTTGCCGGTGGCAATGCACTGCAGGACTTCACGTTCTCTTGGTGTTAGCAACAATGCAGGCGGCATGGGGCGGGATAGCTGCTTCGCCAATCCGGCGCTGTAATAAATTCCGCCAGACATGACCGTATCGATGGCGGTAATGATATCCATCGCTGGCGCATCCTTCAGAACGTAGCCACGCGCGCCTGCCTGGATTGCCTGCATCACGTATTCTGCCTTGTCGTGCATGCTGAGCATCAGGATCGCAATTTCCGGATAGAGGGTGTTGAAGCGCCCTGTAAGTTCGATGCCATTCATGCCCGATAGATTAATGTCCATCAGCACGAGATCGATGGTCTCTCGTGATGCCGCATCGAGAGCTTCCGCTGCATTGCCGGCTTCTGCGACCACACTGAAATGAGGAATGGTTTCCAGGCGCGCTCTTAAGCCATCGCGCACCAGAGGGTGGTCGTCCACCAGAAGGATATGAACAAAAGGTACGGTCAGCATGTCAGGAGGATAAATTAAACTCGGGGTAATGTGGCAACGACATGGGTTCCATCAATCGATGATGTCAGCTCAAGCTTGCCACCCACGGCGCTGACACGTTCGTGCATGTTGCGCAAGCCAATGCCGCGCTTTGGATGCTGAGAGATGCCGGCTACATCAAAACCAATGCCGTTGTCAGCGATGACGAGCTTGACCTCGGACTTGTAACCAAGCAGTTCTACCCGGACCGTGGATGCATTAGCGTGCCGTTTAATGTTGGTAAGGGTTTCCTGGGCAATCCGAAACATCACGGTATTGGCGACATCCGATAAGCCGTCGGCACTGCCATCGTAATGGAAATGTGTCGTAATGGAAGTGTGTTCAGTGAATTCGCGCGTCAGGTGATCCAGCGCCGCGGCGAGGCCGAGGTCATCGAGCAAGGCAGGGCGCAGGTCATGTGAAATTCTGCGGACTTCACCGAGCACATCGTTGAGCTGACCGGCGGCACGGTCGAATGATGCCTTGGCAATTTCCGGTCGCGAGGCGTTCGCTGCAAGTTTGGCAATACCTGACTCGACCTGTAATTTGATGGATACCAGCCACTGACTGATGCCGTCATGCAAGTCACGTGACAGACGTGCCCGCTCTTCTTCTTGCGATCGAACGACGCGTTGCGCAAGGACGCGCAGTTTGGCATCCGCAACACGGTACTCGCTAACATTCAGCGCCAGTCCGGATAAAGCGACAACCATGGCGCTCGCAATGGCGATCCCGGCAATCCACATCATCGTACTTCGGATGTTTGCGAGAATCTGGGTGTCAATCTTGGCAAGTGCGTTGTCGACGTCATCAAGGTAAATCCCCGTACCCAGCATCCAGCCCCAGCGTGGCAGCATGACGACATAGCCAAGCTTCGGCGCCACTTTCTTGCTTGATGGCTTTTCCCATAAGTAACGAACCAGTCCTCCGCCAGCCTTGGCTTGCAATATAAGTCGCTGAATTGTTGGATTTCCATCGGTATCACGCAACTCCCAGAGATCTTTGCCGACTAACTCTGGCTGCCGGGGATGCATGAGATTTTTACCGTTCAGATCGTACAGGAAGAAATAGCCGTCATCGCCATAGTCGAGCTTTGACAATATGTGGATAGCTTCCAGGCGTGTTGCGTCATCGTCACGGCCGGAATCGTACAAATGAGCGATCGACCTGGATGCGAGGGCTACGTAATGATTGAGCTCTGCTTCCTTGCTAACGAGATAGGCAGTTTCGACAGAAGCACGCTGCTGATGCGCAAGAAGGTTGGCCTGATGCCGAACAGCCATGGCAATGGCAAGCAGGGCGACGATCAACGGTGCGATCGCAAGCAGCAGAATTTTCTGGCGGAGCTTCATAGGATGTTACTTTACAGCTATTTTTGCACTTATCGGGTACGGAATATTACCGATAGGACGAAAGGGCGTCCTTGCAAGCGGCATATGTCGGGAATACCACTAGCGTGTAAAAAGGGTGATGATGTGTGCAGGATATCCCAGGTTGACTCTGCAGCCGACGTCAATCTATACAGTAATAGGAAGACGCAGAGCTACCCCGGGCGAAAAAAAACCCCGCGGGGCGGGGCTTTTTGCGCTCTTGCTAATCGACGTGATTAGGGGGCCTGAATATTGGAAGCTTGCTTGCCTTTCGGGCCTTGCGTGACTTCGAACGAAACCTTCTGACCTTCTTTGAGAGTCTTGAAGCCATTCATCTGGATTGCGGAAAAGTGGGCGAACAAATCTTCACCGCCGTCATCCGGAGTGATAAATCCGAAGCCTTTGGAATCGTTAAACCACTTGACGGTACCTGTTGCCATAAAAGCGTCTTTCAAATAATAACTAATCACACGAGCCGTAAAAGCAAGAAGCCTCGCGACACGCTGCCCCCTCTTATAACTTGCTCACTTCATATTGACAATACGATAATGCTCGAATTGTCAATAAATACCATTGTTCCTGCAAAAAATATAAAAGTCAAGGTAGTTCCCCGAGCGTTTTTGAGTTTTTGCAAGGGTAATGCACAATAGAATTCTTGAAATTCAGCGAAGGAGCATCATCTGCGAACTACAAAGAAAGGGCGTAAGATCAAGATACAGATCATATGTAGTTCGAATTTCCCTTACTTGGGCGCGTTGCGCCTAGTTAAACGTTTTAGAATAAACGAATGGCAACTCAGCATGACAATGACAACGGTACGGTACTTGCTAGGCAAGAGCAGAAGCTTAAGCCTCCACCGATGTATCAGGTCCTCTTATTGAACGACGACTATACGCCGATGGAATTTGTGGTTGCGATCATTCAGGAGTACTTTAATAAGGACCGTGAAACCGCAACGCAGATCATGCTCAAGGTTCATCGTGACGGAAAAGGTATGTGCGGCGTCTATCCAAAAGACATAGCGTCCACTAAAGTAGAATTAGTGTTAACCCACGCTCGAAAAGCAGGACATCCCCTGCAATGCGTGATGGAGGAAGCATGATTGCGCAGGAACTTGAAGTAAGTTTGCATATGGCTTTTGTCGAGGCTCGCCAGGCTCGCCACGAGTTCATTACAGTCGAGCACTTGTTGCTCGCGTTGCTCGACAATCCGTCGGCAGCAGAGGTGCTGCGTGCATGCGCAGTCAATATCGAGGATCTGCGCAAGACGCTGACAAACTTCATCAGCGACAACACGCCGACCGTTCCCGGAACCAGCGAAGTGGATACACAGCCGACACTCGGCTTCCAGCGTGTCATCCAGCGCGCGATCATGCATGTGCAGTCGGCTTCCAACGGCAAGAAGGAAGTTACCGGCGCCAACGTGCTGGTCGCCATCTTTGGCGAGAAAGATTCCCACGCTGTGTATTATTTGCACCAGCAGGGCGTCACTCGTCTGGATGTGGTGAATTTCATTTCGCACGGCGTCCGAAAGGACCAGCAGGCGGAATCGCAGAAATCGCCGGAAGGTACGGAAGATGCGCAGGCCGAAGGCCAGCAGAAGGAAAGTCCGCTTGATCAGTTCACCCAGAATCTGAACAAGTTGGCTGCCGAGGGCAAGATTGATCCGCTCATCGGCCGCGAATCCGAAGTCGAGCGCGTGATCCAGACCCTGTGCCGTCGGCGCAAGAACAACCCGTTGTTGGTTGGTGAGGCCGGTGTCGGCAAGACGGCAATCGCAGAAGGCCTGGCATGGCGCGTTACCCAGGGCGATGTGCCCGAAGTGCTGCAGAACGCAGTGGTGTACTCGCTCGACATGGGTGCGCTGCTGGCCGGTACCAAATACCGCGGCGACTTCGAACAACGCCTGAAGGCAGTGCTCAAGCAGCTGCGCGAAAACCCGAACGGTATTCTGTTCATCGACGAGATCCATACGATCATCGGGGCCGGGTCGGCATCGGGTGGTACGCTGGACGCATCGAATCTGCTCAAGCCCGCGCTTTCCAGCGGCCAGCTCAAGTGCATCGGCGCGACCACCTACACCGAGTTCCGCGGCGTCTTCGAGAAGGACCATGCTTTGTCACGGCGCTTCCAGAAGATCGACGTCAACGAACCGACCGTTGAACAGACGGTGCAGATTCTGCGCGGCCTGAAGTCACGGTTCGAAGAGCACCATGGCGTGAAGTATTCGTCATCTGCATTGACCTCGGCGGCGGAACTGGCCGCACGCTTCATCAATGATCGCCATCTGCCCGACAAGGCGATCGACGTGATTGACGAAGCTGGCGCCGCACAGCGTATTCTGCCGAAATCGAAGCAGAAGAAGACGATTGGCAAATCCGAGATCGAAGACATCATCTCGAAGATTGCGCGTATTCCTCCGCAGTCGGTCAATCAGGACGACCGTGCCAAGCTGCAAACGATCGACCGCGATCTGAAGAATGTGGTGTTCGGTCAGGACCCGGCGATTGAAGCGCTCGGTTCGGCGATCAAGATGGCACGTGCAGGCCTCGGCAAGACCGACAAGCCTATCGGCGCCTTCCTGTTCTCCGGTCCGACCGGCGTCGGCAAAACCGAAGTGGCGAAGCAGCTGGCCTTTATCATGGGCATCGAGCTGATCCGCTTCGATATGTCCGAATATATGGAGCGTCACGCGGTCAGCCGTCTGATCGGCGCGCCGCCGGGCTACGTCGGTTTCGACCAGGGTGGTTTGCTGACCGAAGCGATCACGAAGAAGCCGCACGCTGTGCTGCTGCTCGACGAGATCGAAAAGGCGCATCCGGATATCTTCAATATCCTGTTGCAGGTGATGGACCATGGCACGCTGACCGATAACAACGGTCGCAAGGCTGACTTCCGCAACGTGATTATCGTCATGACCACGAACGCGGGCGCGGAAAGTCTGCAGAAGCGTTCGATCGGCTTTACTGACAAGAAGGAAGCCGGCGACGAGATGGCGGATATCAAGCGTATGTTTACGCCGGAATTCCGCAATCGCCTGGATGCGATCATCAGCTTCAAGGCGCTGGACGAGGAAGTCATCCTGCGTGTGGTCGACAAGTTCCTGATGCAGCTGGAAGAACAGCTGCACGAGAAGAAAGTGGAAGCTGTCTTTACCGAGAGCTTGCGCAAGTACCTCGCGAAGAAGGGCTTCGATCCACTGATGGGCGCACGTCCGATGTCACGCCTGATTCAGGACATGATCCGCAAGGCACTCGCCGACGAGCTGTTGTTTGGCAAGTTGGTAGCAGGCGGCCGTGTTACGGTCGATATGGACGAAAACGAGCAGATCAAACTCGATTTTACCGAGGGCGATCCGACCCCGCCTCCGGCTCCGGAAGAAACGCTGGAAGTCGAATAAGCGATTCACTGGTAGTCAACCCTGCCAGCAAAAAAGCCCGAACCATTCGTATGGTTCGGGCTTTTTCTTTATGGGTCCGGCGACGACGGCGCCACGGGAACGTTAGTGCAATCTATGGCGATGTGCTCATAGAAATGTTCCGACGACTGCTGTTTTGTCGACCAGCTGCTTACTGCGCCGGGTTAGCCATCTCTGCGTGGATAGCATTGATCGACGCAATGACTTCTTCTGGCAACTGCACGGCCAGCGCATCGATGTCTTCCTGCAACTGCTGCAAGCTCGTCGCGCCAATGATTGTCGAGGCAACAAACCAGCGGCTGTAGCACCATGCCAGCGCAAGGGTGGCCGGCGACATGCCGTTGGCACGCGCGAGGTCGGCATAACGCCGGCAGGCTTCGAGGACTGACTCTCGCATATAGCGTGGGCTCCAGGTTGGCGGGAATTTCGTCAGCCGTCCTGCTGCCTTCGGATCGTCGATATATTTCGCCGTCAGCTGGCCGAAGGCGAGGGGGCTGTAGGCCAGCAATCCGACCCGTTCGCGAAAACAGGTTTCATCCAGTCCTGCTTCAAAACTGCGGTTGACCAGATTGTAAGCATTCTGAATCGACACGATGCGCGGCAGTCCACGCGCTTCAGATTGCCGGGTGAATTCACATACGCCCCACGGAGTTTCGTTCGACACGCCGATATGGCGGATCTTGCCGGCTTTGACCAGGTCACCAAGCGCCGCCAACGTATCTTCGATCGCAGCATGGGGACGCTCTTTTTTCGGATCGAATGAAATTGCACCGAAAATCGGCGCATTGCGGCTTGGCCAGTGCAACTGGTAAAGATCGATGTAGTCGGTTTGCAGCCTTTGCAAACTGCCGTCGACGGCGAGCTTGAGGTTGGCTGCATCGAAATCCGATTGCCCATTGCGTATCCAGCTGATTCCACGGGAAGGTCCTGCCGCTTTGGTCGCCAGAATGACGTCGCCGCGCTTGCCGGATTTCTTCAGCCAGCTGCCGATATGGCTTTCAGTACGGCCTTGGGTTTCAGCCCGCGGCATTACCGGGTACATTTCCGCGGTGTCGATGAAATTGATGCCACGCTCAAGCGCATAGTCCAGCTGGCTATGCGCTTCCGATTCCGAATTCTGTTCGCCAAAAGTCATGGTGCCGAGACAAATTTTCGACACGGCGAGGTCGCTGTCTCCCAGTTGTATTTTTTCCATACGTCTCCTATTGGTATGCGTTGCCGGTTAGGTGCCCTGCCATATTCGAGGCAAAGCGCACCCCCAGACTTTAAACCGATTTCCGCAACGCTGCCGCACACTCCCGGATCAGCGCGGGGCCGCGATAGATCAGGCCGGTGTAGAGCTGAACGAGACTGGCACCGGCATCAATTTTTGCCTGAGCATCCTGTCCGGAGAGAATGCCGCCGACGCCAATGATGGGTAGGGCCGTGCCCAGCTCCGATTTCAGCGCGCGGATCACGTCATTGGACAATTTGAATACCGGCGCTCCCGACAGGCCGCCTGTTTCTTCCGCGTGCGGCAAGCCTTTCACCGCATCGCGCGTGATGGTCGTGTTGGTGGCAATAACGGCGTCCATCTTGTGCCGTAACAGGGCATCGGCAATGGTTTTGACCTGTTCGCTATCAATATCGGGTGCGATTTTCAATGCGACAGGAACGTAGCGCTTATGTTGATCCGCGAGCCGCCGTTGTGTTTCTTTTAGGTTCGACAGCAGGGTGTCGAGTTCGGATGCTCCCTGGAGTTGTCGCAGATTTTTTGTGTTGGGCGAGGAAATATTGATCGTCACATAGCTGGCATAGGGATAGACCTTTTGCAAGCAATGCAGATAATCGTCGACTGCCCTTTCAATTGGCGTATCGGCGTTTTTGCCGATATTAAGGCCAAGCACGCCTTCCTTGTTCTGATAGAACTTTGATGCCTGTACATTCTTCACAAAGGCATCCACACCACCGTTGTTGAAGCCCATCCGGTTGATGATCGCGTTCGCTGCGGGAAGCCGGAACATGCGCGGCATCGGATTGCCGGGCTGGGCACGCGGTGTCACCGTGCCAATTTCAATCGAGCCGAACCCCAATGCCGCAAGTCCGTCGATGTAGGCACCGTCCTTGTCCAAACCGGCAGCCAAGCCAACCGGGTTCGGAAATGCGATGCCCATGACCGTGCGCACATCTTTTTTCGGTCGGGGAATGGCGCCGGTCAATCCAAGTGCCGCCGCACGTCGCAGCGCAGGCAAGGTCAGGTTATGGGCGGCCTCCGCATCCAGCGAGAAAAGGAAAGGGCGGGCAAGCGAATAGAGAAGTTTGTCGGACATGGCAGTGGAAAAGACGCGCGGCCGGGTCGGCCTTGCAAAAAGGCGCTATTTTACCCTTGCCAGCCATGGGTATAACCGGAAAGCCGGTCAAAGATCGGGATGCCAGTCCTGCCACGTGCCATGCCGCAGTGCTTCGAGCGGACGGAAGTTGACCTTATAAGCCATCTTCTGACTGTCCCGGATCCAGTAACCCAGGTACACGTAGGGGATTTCCAGCCTTCGTGCCTGTTCGATTTGCCACATGACGTTATAGGTGCCATAGGAGGCACCTATAACGTCAGGGTCGTAAAAGGTGTACACCGAGGACAGACCGTCATTGAGCACGTCGATGATGCTGACCATGCGCAGCGTGCCGTCGGCTTCACGGAATTCCACCAGTCGGGTGTTGACCTTGCTTTGCAGGAGAAATTGCGCATACTGGTCGCGGCTATCCTGATCCATGCCGCCGCCGGCATGACGGGCTGCCTGGTACCGCAGATAAAGTTCGTAATGCTCCGGCACGTAGGCAAGGGTCGTGACCCAGGTTTCCAGATTCGAATGCTTGTTCCAGGCGCGGCGCTGGCTGCGATTGGTAATGAATTCGTTTGCCTTCACCCGCACCGGGATGCACGCCTGGCAGCCATCGCAATAAGGGCGGTAGGTAAAAATGCCACTGCGGCGAAAGCCATTCTTTACCAGCTCGGAATAGACATCGGCATTAATCAGGTGCGAGGGCGTCGCCACTTGCGATCGTGCCTGCCGGTTTTCAAGATAGCTGCACGGGTAGGGCGCTGTGGCGTAAAACTGCAGGGTGGCGAAAGGCAGGTCTTTTAAATGCGTCATATACGTAGTGCCCGACTGCGATGTGGATCGAAGGCGACAGACAAGTGCGCCTTTCTAATTTACACCGTATGCCCGGGCGGCATAACATTTTTTTCAACGGTGTTCAAAATAAAGCAAGGGGCTCCCATCTGGTGATCGGTGCCTGTCGCGTCGCTTTTTTCAAGTGCGCAATGAATTCGCTACGCGGAATCGGGCTGGCGCCGAGTGAAGCAAGATGGGAGGTCTCTTGTTGACAATCGATCATCTCCACTCCATTTGCATTCAGGAAGTGCACGAGATAAGCCAGCGCGATCTTCGACGCATCGGACACGCGGGCAAACATCGACTCGCCATAAAACATCCTGCCGATACAGACACCGTAAGCACCACCCACCAGTTGTCCATCCAGCCAGACTTCAGACGAATGCGCAAAACCGCGGCGATGCAGGCCGCAATAACCACGAACGATCTCTTCGGAGATCCATGTGCCTGCACCGTCGCGACGCGGTGCGGCACAGGCGCGCATCACGTCTTCGAACGCGGTATCGAAACGAATCTGCCAGCGCCCATCCGTCAAGCTGCTCTTATGTACCTTCCTGAGTGTTTTTTTCAGACTGTGCGAGACCGAAAAGCGTTCAGTAAACAACACCATCCGAGGATCGGTGCTCCACCACAGGATAGGCTGGCCTTCGGAAAACCAAGGAAAGATTCCATGGCGGTAAGCGTCCAGCAAACGGTCCGGCGACAGGTCAGCTCCTGCGGCAAGCAGCCCGGCCGCGCCATCTTCTTCAGTCAATGCAAAAGCGACGTCGGGAAAAGGAGAATTGGGTTCCAGCCACGGAATCATGCAGTTTCCCCAAATTGGTACGTGGAGCCGCACGTTAACGGTGCGAAATAAAAAGCCATTTTTATTTCCCTGATTTGTATTGCCATGGAATCAAAGACTTAGCGCAATGCACCAAAATGGAATATTTTTTGCTTAGGAGAATCTCCATTTTTACACTTTGCACATTAACAGGGAGAATTCTTGCATGGATGCGTTTAAAAACGGTGCCGATGCGTTATTCATACTGCTCGGCGCGATCATGATTCTCGCCATGCATGCCGGGTTTGCGTTTCTTGAACTCGGTACGGTTCGTAAAAAGAATCAAGTCAACGCGCTCGTCAAAATCTTAGTCGATTTTGCTGTTTCGACAATAGCCTATTTTTTCATCGGCTATGGCATTGCTTATGGTATGCACTTCTTCGCCGACGCGACCGTACTCGCCGAAAAAAATGGATTTGAACTGGTGAAGTTCTTTTTTCTGCTGACCTTTGCCGCGGCGATTCCCGCGATTATCTCCGGCGGAATCGCAGAACGTGCCAAGTTTCACCCGCAATTAATCGCTACCGCCGTGCTGGTGGGATTCATCTATCCGTTTTTTGAAGGCATCGCCTGGAATCAGCGCTTCGGTATACAGGCATGGCTCAAGGTGATGTATTCGGCAGAGTTTCATGACTTTGCCGGCTCGGTAGTCGTGCATGCGGTTGGCGGCTGGGCAGCTTTGCCAGCGGTCCTGTTCCTCGGTGCACGTCGTGGTCGTTATTCCAAGGACGGCGCCATCGCGGCACATCCGCCTTCAAACATCCCATTCCTCGCGTTGGGTGCCTGGATTCTTGCCGTGGGCTGGTTCGGCTTCAACGTCATGAGTGCGCAGACCCTCGATAAAATGAATGGCCTCGTGGCGATCAACTCGTTGATGGCGATGGTCGGCGGCACCCTGATTGCAGTACTGATGGGTAAGAATGACCCTGGATTTGCCTACAACGGCCCATTGGCAGGATTAGTGGCGGTGTGCGCAGGTTCCGACCTCATGCATCCTCTGGGTGCGCTGGTGACCGGTGGCATCGCCGGCGCGGTATTCGTCTGGATGTTTACGCTTACCCAAAACAAATGGAAGATTGACGACGTGTTGGGCGTATGGCCGTTGCACGGCTTATGCGGCGCCTGGGGCGGACTTGCGGCTGGCATTTTTGGACAGCAGTCACTTGGCGGTATCGGTGGTGTGTCCATCATGTCGCAATTGATCGGCACATTGCTGGGAATTATTATTGCCGCTGCAGGAGGCGCCCTCGTGTATGGCGTACTGAAAAAGCTGGTTGGCATTCGTCTCGATCCCGAACAGGAATTCGATGGCGCCGACCTCTCGATCCACAAGATCGGCTCGACTGCCGAACGCGAAACCAACTGGTAGCATGCAGGCATGCCATTGGGCCGATTGCCGGAGCGGGCAAGACGTGAGCAGACACACCGCTATCTCTTGCCCTCCCTGTCTTGTCCACGCTCCGTGGACTGATATTGGCGATTCTCCAATCTTTTGGGATTCCGTTCAACGAAAGCGGAGGACATTGTAGACGACGTCAAAATCTTCCTGAATCGCTTCAAGCTGTTCCTCGCGGGCGACCTTCACCAGTTGCCGCAATGCATGCTTGAAGAGCCGTCGGTCCGTGTCGCTTGCTTCTTCGCTCAAGGAAGCGACCATCGATTCGATCATTTCATCTGAGGCGCACATATCGGTCTTCTGAGGAAATTGAATAATGCGTCAGTCTTGAGCAAATCCTGTGCCGAGCAGGTGAGCATGGTAGACCGGCGCAGCATCGGCTCTGCTTAACCGGGGATAGCGGCGTTATCTCGTTTTGGTCAACGCCTATCACGTCCTTTTGCCAGGATGCAGCATGATCGATCGGGCTCAGAGCGGCTATATTTTTCAAACGGGATGCAAATAGCACTAATCGACACCCACCATCTTATCGATGCGCACGTGGCACTGAAGGGGAGCGGCCACGGTGCAACAAGCGCTGCATTTCATCAGGAGGGACCGCTGGGCTCAGGAAAAAGCCTTGCATCTCGTCACAATCATGTTCTTCCAGAAACCGGATCTGTTCTTCGCTCGTCACGCCTTCTGCCACAACCTTCAACTGCATAGTGTGCGCCAGTGCAATGGTTGCCGAGACGATTGCAGCATCGTCCCGGCTTCCGGAAATCTCTCGGATAAAAGACTGATCGATCTTGAGTGTGTCTACCGGTAATCGACGCAGGTAGCTGAGAGACGAATAACCGGTGCCAAAGTCATCGATTGAAATCGATACGCCGGCATCTCGTATCTCTGCCAGTTTGGTCAATGTCGATTCGACGTTTTGCATCAAGCTGCTTTCGGTGATCTCGAGTTCGAGCCAGCGCGCATCGAGACCGCTCTGCGTGAGCGACTTACGTACGGCATGGGTAATGGTTGAATCCGGGGCCAGCTGATAGGGGGAAAGATTGACGGATACCTTGAGGCCAGGCAAGCCCGCTTCCTGCCAAAAGCGGTTTTGCTGACACGCGGTCTTCAAAACCCATTCGCCCAGTTCGTTTATGAGGCCGACCTCTTCTGCGAGCGGGATGAATTCATTTGGCGGCACCAGTCCACGTTCGGGATGATGCCATCGCACCAGGGCTTCAGCTCCCACGATTGCATTGCTGTTGATGTCGACGCGGGGTTGGTAATAGACGACCAGCTCTTCGCGCTCCAGCGCAAGGCGAAGCTGCCGTTCATGCATCAGCCGTGCCTTGACCCGCTCATTCATGTCGGCCTTGTAAAACCTGAACGAGCCACCACCACTGGCTTTGGCTTCATACATCGCAAGGTCGGCGTTTCTTAGCAAGGTCGCCGCGTCGTTGCCGTCTTTCGGGTAGAGACTGCAGCCAATACTGCTGGAAACACTGAAGTCGTGACCTTCAAGCGCCACGGGTTTTTCGATCACGGTGAGCAGGTTGCGCGCGATGCCGATCACGTCTTCTGGTGAGCGCACATCTTCAAGAACGATGACAAATTCATCGCCGCCAAGTCTTGCCACGGTGTCTGATTCACGTATGCACTGCTTCAGCCTGTCTGCCATGATGCGCAGCAGGATATCGCCCTTATCGTGACCAAGGCTGTCGTTGACGATCTTGAACCGGTTCAGATCAAGAAACAGGACACCGACGCGGCCGCCCTGGCGCTCGGCCTGCACGATCGCATGCTTGATGCGGTCATCAAGCAGGTTGCGATTCGGAAGGCCTGTCAAACCATCATAAGTGGCAAGATGCTCGATGCGGCGCTCGTAATCCTTGCTGTGCGTGACATCGCGTGCGATGCCGTGGACGCCGACGACTGTGTCGTCAACGATAATCGGCACCACCGTGATGTGCGCATCGTATCTGCTATGGTCCTTACGTACTCCCATCGTTTCAAAGCTTGATGCGTTACCCTCGGTCGCTTCGGTGAAATGCTGGTCAACGATCTTCAGGCTTTCCGGCGCTACCATGGCGCGCAATGACATCGTCGAGAGCTCGTTCGCAGAATAACCCGTGAGCTGAGCGAAGGCCTTGTTGGCCGATATCAGGCGTCCATCGATATCAAATGCGAAAACGCCATCCGGATGGTGCTCGAACAAGGATTCAAAACGCTGTTCTCGCTCAGCAAGCCGACGCGTCGAATGTCTGAGTTCGGTGATATCCCGCGCAACGCAATACAGATGCTGGTCGGCCTCCGACCAGTTTGCAGTCCAGCTTATATGGATAGGATGGCCATCCTCGTGAACGAACCGATTCTCGAAAGGCTGTATCGACGTCGTCTCACCCAGGCATAGTCTACGGATGGTGTCGTTATATTCTTTGCGATCCTCCGGAAATACCAGTTCGAACGCTGGCCGGCCAATCAGCTCCGTCGCCGCATAGCCCCACACGCGCTGCGATGCTGCACTGACCTGCACAAATACGCCGGATGCATTGATGGCGCAAATCACGTCCGGGGTGGTATCAAGCATGTGCTGACACGCGTCCAGTTCGCGCTTCAGTTCAGCCTGATTGTTCTGAAGCCTTGCTTCAGCCGTGCTGGCCAGGGTCATGTCACGGATTGCAATACAAAACAGCGCTTGGGCACCGACATCTACGGATGCAATAGCAAGCTCGACCGTTAGCGGTTTCCCATCTTTATGGCGGGCTGCCGCGTGCATGCGTTTGCTCGCATCAAAACCTGCATCGCGACGTTTCCCCCTCGACAATCCTGATAGGCCCACGAGAGCATTCAAGGCCTTGCCAACTGCCTCTTCGTACGGCCAGCCAAAGATGCGTTCCGCTTCCGGGTTCCATGCATGGACAATCTCGTGCGCATCGATCACGATGATTCCGTCCATTGCATTGTGGACCACTGCATCAAGCAGAGCCTCGCGGTTTTCAATTGTTTCCAATAGTTTCATATGTCTTTTCGTTAATGACTGCATGCCAACGAAAATGAGTGGTGCAGGGTCCCGATTCCAGGTGTCAGTTACGATGAATCGGAGCGTGTCGTGTTTGAGATTCGAGTTGGCTTGCTGTTGCCAGCCCCGCGGAAAATACCTGTCCGGGGAATCAGTGATAATGTCCGGCCCGCGATCGATACCAGGACTCGAAGTCATGGGCGGAGAGCGGCTTGCTGAACAGGTAGCCTTGCGCTTGATCGCACCCGTGGTGACGCAGGTAACTCATGGCTTCTTCGGATTCGATGCCTTCTCCGACGACCTCCAGATTGAGAGCGCGTCCAAGGCCGATGATCGTGTCGGCAATGGACTGACTCGATTGATTGGACTCGAGATTGTCTGTAAAGGAACGGTCGATCTTCAGTTTATCAAGCGGCAGGTTGCTCAGATGGCTGAGGCTGGAGTATCCGGTCCCCACATCATCGAGCACGATACGCACACCGCGCGACTTGAGTTGCGTCAGCTTTGCAATGGCTTCAGGAATATTGTCCATTACGGTACTTTCGGTTAACTCGATTTCCAGGTGGCTGGGATCCATGCCGGATTCGTCGATCGCCTTGGTTAGTTGCGAGGCAAACTCCGGATGCCGGAACTGTGAGGCCGACACGTTGATGGCCATGCTCGGTACCGCCAGACCGGATTCTGTCCAGTCCTGCTGTTGACGGCAGGCTTCCCGTGTCACCCACAGGCCAAGCCTGTCAATCAGTCCGGCCGATTCTGCAATCGGAATGAACTGATCGGGCCCCAGCAGTGTGCCGTTCACGTCCGGCAGGCGAATCAGGGCCTCCGCACCGACCACTTCGCCAGTGGCGATATCAATGACCGGTTGATAAAGCAGCGTAAGCTTGTTTGCATCCAGTGCTTCCTTCAGATGCTGCTCAAGTTTGACCTGTTCGATCGCAAATTGCTGATGCTCTGGCGAATAGATCTTGAAGGTATTGCGACCTGCACGTTTTGCGGCGTACATCGCCAGATCGGCGCAACGAATCAATCCAGCCAGATCGCTGGCATGCTTTTCGAACAGGCTGATGCCGATCGAGGGTGACACGGTGAGATGCAGGGACTCGACGCGGATGGGCTTGCAAACGGTATCAAGGATATGCTGCGCGACGGTTTCCGGATCTTCGGTGCCATGGACACGTGGCAGGACCACGATGAATTCATCGCCACCCAGGCGGCTGACTACGTCTTCCTTGCGCGTACAGTGCAGGAGCCGACGCGCGACTTCCTGGAGCACTTTGTCACCGGCTTCATGGCCGTACAGATCGTTAATTGGCTTGAAGCGATCAAGGTCGACGAACAAGACGGCGCTGTTGGCTCCAATACGTTGTGCCTGCGCTAGCAGGTGTTCGCAATATTCAAACAAAAGTGCGCGGTTGGGCAGGCCTGTCAGGCTGTCGTGCTGCGCAGCGACTTGCACTCTTTTTTCCGCTTCGTACTTTTCAGTAAAGTCAACCGTCACCCCCACGCGACGAATCGCATTGCCATCTGTATCAAAATGCACTTGTCCGCGCAGCGAAATCCATCGCTCCTTGCCATCGATCAGACCTATCGTCCTGAACTCAAGCTGATATCGTCCACTGGCGTCGGGCCGTGATACTTCATGAGTAACTGCACGCACACGTTCCCGGTCGTCGGGATGGATACACGAATAGAAAGTGTTGGCATCGACTGGCGCGTCCGAAGGCAGGCCAAAATGCTCCCGCATTTTTTCAGACCAGACGACTTCGCCGGTTTGGGGGTAGAAGTCAAACATGCCCAACTCCGCTGCTTCGATGGCCAGCTGAAGTTTCTCGGTGCTTTTAATCAAAGCATCTTCCGCATTTTGCCGCGCAGTAATATCGGTTCCGAAAAATACAGCACCGATCCGTACGTCATCAGCATAGAGAGGGGATGCAGTGCCGGATACGTAAAATTGTGATCCATCGTCGCGGGAAATCAACCACACAAAGTCGCGAGCGGATTCGCCATACGCAGCCGCGCGATACACCTTGCATTGCTCGCGGGTAATTGGCTTTCCATCGGGGTGATGCTGATGAAGTTTTTCGATTACCGAGTACCCAAGGATCTCCTTATCCTCCAGGTGAAACATCCGGCGGGCTTCCGGGTTTTGATAAATGACACGGCTTTCAGTATCGGTAATAAAAATCGAGTCGGCAGCGTGCTCTGCAATGCTGAAATCCATGTCGAGTAATGTTTCCATAGCCGGCATCCTGGCGAAGTAACTCCAGTGCAATTCGACTGCATGGCGAGAAGCTAAGTTCGCTAATGAAACACGTTATGACGCAAAGCTTGCGCAAAACCGACCTTGCGCACTCATGGAGGGAATTGCCTTTAAAAATCAAAGCCGAGCAAAAATGAATAAGTTGACATGAATGAGGTCTACGATCAAACCTCATGCAAATGACTTGATTTGAGAATATGACAAATACACAATGGTTTCTGTTGATAGGCGTCTTGATGCTGGCACGAGGGCTTGCGGCGACCACGATTTCCCGGCTGCCTTTTACCTCGGCAATTGTGTATCTGTCCGCAGGGCTCATACTCGGGCCGACAGTTTTCAATATTTTCAATTTCGATCCGCTGGAGCAATCCGCGCTGCTGGAAGTGCTGACGGAAATTGCTGTATTGATTTCGTTATTTTCGGCAGGCGTCAAGATGCCGGTGCCCGTGACATTGAAGCGATGGGGGCCTCCCATCAGGCTTGCCTGGGTGTCGATGACCATCACTGTGGGCCTGATTGCCGTGTTTTCTTACTTTGTTCTCGGCTTGCCGATTGGCGCCGGTATACTGCTCGGCGCTATCCTCGCACCGACTGACCCTGTGCTGGCAACTGATGTGCAGATTCGCCACCCGGGCGATATGGATCAGTTGCGCTTTACGTTGACCAGCGAAGCGGGGATGAACGATGGCAGCGCATTTCCCTTTGTGATGCTCGGCCTTGGTCTGCTCGGGTTACATGAGGTCGGATCCTTCGGTGAAAAATGGGCGGTAGTGGATGTGATTTGGGCGACGCTTGGCGCGGTGCTGATCGGCTGGCTCTGCGGTTCGCTTCTCGGAAAGTTAGGCTGGAAGTTGCGCAGCGGTGAGAACAAGCATGAAGTGCTGGACGACCTTGTCGGCCTGGGCTTGATTGCCGTGGTGTATGGCTTGAGCGTTGGCTTGAAGGCATGGGGATTTCTTGCCGTGTTCTTTGCCGGTGTGGCATTGCGCCAGACCGAACTCACCCTGGCCGGTGCGCCCAAAAATCGGCAAGGGATGCTGGACGGCGATACGTCAAAATCGGTGGCCGCCATTAACAGTCCGACCAACGAGGCGCCACCTACCGTCAGTCTGGGTGCACTGGTATTTAAGGAGCATCTGGAGCGGTTGTCGGAGTTGACCTTGGTCTTGCTATTGGGCGGTATGCTTTCGCTGGACGCGTGGAACTGGCGATCGTTTGGGGTGGCTCTGTTCTTGTTCTTCGTGGCGCGCCCGGTCAGCGTGTTGATTGGACTTGCGGGAACCAGCACCACCCGGCGCATACGCAATATTACCGCTTGGTTTGGCGTGCGCGGTATTGGTTCCGTCTATTACCTGATGTATGCAATCCAGCACGGATTACCGCATGACCTCGGACGTGAGTTGACTCACATCACACTCGTCGTCATAGTGATGTCAATCTTTATCCATGGGACCAGCGTCAAGCCTTTGATGGACAGATTCTGGCGCTCGAACTAGCACAACGGTAGCTAATGGGGGTAAGTTAGACGCCTTGCCACCTGATGCATGACCTCAATCGGTTTGGCGCATCGGCTTTCGGATATCTTCCGTGTGCAAACCATAATTGCCACCTTCACTGCGAACGCGTGCCAAATCCGTGAAGAAGGACTTGAGCGTATGCCCGACGGTAGGAAAGGCGATATCGCTCCACGGGATCTCTTCCTCGGTAAACAGTTCCACTTCGAGGCTTTCGGTACCAGCCTCATAATCGAGGTCAAGCAGCGTAGCGCGGTAGAACATGTGTACCTGGTGAACGTGCGGGACATTCAGGAGCGAGAAGAGGCCATGCAATTCGATGCGTGCCCCGGCTTCCTCAAACGTTTCCCGCAGTGCCGCTTCCGTGGTGGTCTCATTATTTTCCATAAAGCCTGCCGGTAGCGTCCAGTAACCATAGCGTGGCTCTATCGCGCGCTTGCAGAGAAGAACGCGGGTCTTTCCGTCTTCCTCCCATACAGGAATGGAGCCAATCACCATCTTCGGATTCTGATAGTGGATGGTGCCGCATTGTTCGCACACGAAGCGCGGACGGTTGTCATCGGGTGGAACCAGCAACGACACAGGATGCGCACATTCAGAACAGAATTTCATAAAGGTCGGACGCAAAAAGATGGAAGGCCTGGCTAAGCCTGGTTGACAAATTATTCAGCTGGACTCAATTGTATATAGCTATTTTTATAGCGGAATTGAATCTGTTATATCAAGTTTCTCACAATTGAGATAAGCACATGCACAGACCAAGTGTATCACTGCCGGGATGATTGCATTTGCGTTGCCAGTCGATACAGGATATACTTCTTCTCTTCAGACGCGGGGTGGAGCAGTCTGGCAGCTCGTCGGGCTCATAACCCGAAGGTCACAGGTTCAAATCCTGTCCCCGCAACCAAGTCTTTAAGTCTTATATTCCCGCCCTCATAATTACTCCAATAAATCGGGTGTCGGAAAGCATCAACGGGTTTTCTCTGGCCGGACTGCGTCTCGCGGCGCCTGTCGTTGACGATAACTTCTGCACTGAGTTAGTGAAGAACAATACGCAAAAAACATGAATACTATTGAGGCTAAGAAAGTCCTCGAAACCGCGTTGCTTTGCGCGCATGAGCCGCTGTCGATCAATGACATGAAAAAGCTCTTCGCGGAAAATGGCGAGGGTCATGAAGAAGTCGGTGCCGATACCATTAAGGCAATGCTGGAAGAGTTACGGAACGATTGGGTCGACAAGGGTATCGAAATCGTCACTCTTTCCACCGGATGGCGCTTCCAGAGTCGTCCTGAAATGAAGAAATACCTTGAGCGGCTTAATCCTGAAAAGCCGCCCAAATACACACGCGCCACGCTCGAGACACTGGCAATTATTGCTTACCGCCAGCCCGTGACGCGCGGAGACATCGAAGAAATCCGTGGCGTCACAGTGAACTCGCAAACCATAAAGATGCTCGAAGACCGAGGCTGGATTGAGGCTATCGGACATAGAGACGTCCCTGGTCGACCGGCATTGTTTGCAACAACCCGGCAGTTCCTTGATGATCTCGGATTGACGTCGCTGGACCAGTTGCCACCACTGCAGCAGGTTACAAAGGAAGAAGTACAGGGTGGCATGCTGCCCGAGATGCAGGCTCTCCAGGGCGAAATCCAGGCGACGCTTGCCCCGGGAGCGATTAACCCGGATGCACACGTAGAGGCATCTCAGGTCGCCCCCGCGACACCGCCGTCTGGGGATGCCGCTGCATCAGATCCAGTCGCTGCAGAAAACGCTGAATCGCACAACGAATCAAGCCCCGTTCCCGCGGCATCTCAGGATGTCATTCCGGAGGCGGACACCGGAATTTCCTCGTTTGAGGCCGAACCCGCCACGGAAGCACAGGATGATGCAACGCCAAGCCAGCAAAACTAAGAACGAAACAATGAATCTGCCTTCCCACACTGATGAAACAGCGCTTGTCGCTGCTGATGCCGATCAAAGGTCGGAGTCCGGCGAACGTCCAACATCGGCTGCTAAAGCGGTTGATGCTCAAGATGTCCAAGGTGAGGAGGGCAAGAAAAAGCCGGTAAAGCGCGGCGTTCGAGGGCCGCGCAGCCTAAGACGTACACGCGTACCGAAGCAGGATGGGGGTGCCGATAGCGTTACTGCTGAAACCGGTTCCGCGCCGGCTCAGGTAGAAAGTAGCGGCAACATGCCCGTCCGTTCGGACGGTGGTGAGAAGAGCCAGCGTCCACGCCGCAATGCCGATTCCGGCAAGCGCGAAGACAGCCATAGGGATGCTTCCAGCGGCCAGGGGCAAAAGCCGAGGCAGGGCGGCCGAAAAGGCAATGTGCCGGGCAAACCTCAGGCAAGGGCCGGAAGCGGTGGGGCCGAAGACATTTTTGCATTGGTTACCTCGGGAGCGTTCGATACCTCCGTTGATGTCGAGGGGCGACGCGACAGCAGGCCGGCACCTGGCAAGTCGGTGCGGCGTGATCTGACCGCAGAAGACGATGCGCCGAAGTTGCACAAGGTATTGGCGGAAGCCGGACTCGGTTCGCGTCGTGACATGGAAGAGTTGATTATCGCCGGCCGCGTTTCCGTAAATGGCGAACCGGCGCACATTGGCCAGCGTATTCTGGCGACAGATCAGGTGCGCATCAACGGCAAACTGATTCAGCGTAAGGTAAGCAAGCGCCCGCCGCGTGTGCTCATCTATCACAAGCCGGCCGGAGAGATTGTCAGCCATGACGATCCAGAAGGCCGACCGTCCGTATTCGAAAGTCTGCCCCAAATGAAAGCCGGTAAGTGGCTGGCGGTTGGACGGCTTGATTTCAATACTGAAGGTCTGCTGCTATTTACTACATCAGGCGACCTTGCGAATCGCCTCATGCATCCGCGTTACAACATCGAGCGTGAGTATGCCGTCCGTACTTTGGGCGAACTCGAAGAAGGTATGCGACAAAAGCTGCTGTCCGGAGTGGAGCTTGACGATGGCGTGGCGCAATTTTCAAAAATTGCGGACGGTGGCGGTGAAGGCGTCAATCGCTGGTATCGCGTGACGATCGGAGAGGGGCGTAACCGGGAGGTCAGGCGCATGTTTGAAGCCATCGGCCTTACCGTTTCTCGTCTTATCAGAACCAGATATGGTGCGCTGACATTGCCGAGTAACCTCAAGCGGGGACGATGGGAAGAGTTGGATGAAAATGCGGTGCGCGGGCTCATGAGCCTTAGTGGCCTTGAAAAGAATGCGGTGCCGATGCAAAACGGCAAGTCGCGTGGTGAGCGTAATGGCAATGTCGTCGAAAAGACGGTGCCCGGCAGGCGTGGTCAGCCGCAACAAGGACGGACTAACCCACGAGGTCAACAGGGCCAACAGGGTCAGCAAGGCCAGACTCGCAGCCGTCAACCGGACCCCCTGCAAACCGCTTTGGGCTTTCCGGATGCCGGTCAGCATCGACGCCGTGGGCCTGCGACGCCGGGTCGTGGCATGACTGCAGTGCAAGGTTTGCCGCGTAGACGTTCTCGCGGCTGACCACAAGGCTGGTTCGGGCAGCCTGAAAAGGTTCTGTCGAAGGAAATATCTGCCTTGCATAGGCCGGCAAGGCGGCTCCGGCATTGCGATGCACTAAATAATTGTTTATAATTAGAGAGTTAACAAAGGTCGCGTCCGCAAGTGCGCGCCTTGTTGGGAGCGCCGCGCAAAGCGGTGGAACGATAAAAAGAGATGGGCACATGCCCATTTTTTTTTTGTTAAACACTTTGCGAAGATTGCGGGTTTACCCTGTTTTTATGGAGAAATAAGTTTGCGGTTGCTGGAACTGGTTGAAAAAACCGTTGTAGGCATGGGCTATGAGCTGGTTGACCTGGAACAGGCGGCGCATGGCCTGCTGCGCGTATACATTGACTTTCCGCCAGAGGAGGCGGAAAGGGGAAGCATTACGGTCGAAGACTGCGAAAAGGTCAGTCATCAGCTCTCCCATGTGCTGACGGTCGAAAATGCAACTTACGAACGGCTTGAAGTCTCTTCGCCGGGCTTGGACCGGCCATTGAAGAAGCCTGCCGACTATGCCCGGTTTGCCGGGCAGGAGGCGATCGTCAAGCTGCGCATGCCGATGCCTGGTGCGGCAAATCGCAAGTCATTTCAAGGCGTTTTGCATGAGCCCGATGGCGACAAGCTGAAGTTGGAATTTGAAGGAAAAGATGGGCCGGCGATGCTGGAGTTTGTCATTGCCGATGTGGACAAGGCACGGTTGGTGCCGAAAGTGGACTTTAGGAGTCGCAAAGCATGAGTCGCGAAGTACTGTTGTTGGTCGATGCGCTGGCACGAGAAAAAAATGTCGATAAAGAAATCGTCTTCGGAGCGCTCGAGCATGCGCTCGCACAAGCGACCAAGAAACGCTACGACGGCGAAGTGGACGTGCGCGTCTCCATTGATCGCGAATCTGGCGAATTCGAATCCTTCCGCCGCTGGCATGTCGTGCCGGACGAAGCGGGTCTGCAGTTGCCTGATCAGGAAGTGTTGCATTTCGAGGCAAAAGAGCAGATCCCTGATATCGAAGTGGATGATTACATCGAAGAGCCGATTGAATCGGTCGACTTTGGGCGACGCTTTGCACAGGACACCAAGCAGGTCGTCCTGCAGCGTATCCGTGATGCCGAGCGTGAACAAATTCTTGCAGATTTCCTGGAGCGCGGCGATGCGCTGGTAACAGGCACTATCAAGCGTATGGAGCGCGGCGACGCGATCGTTGAATCGGGCAAGATTGAAGCCCGTCTGCCGCGGGACCAGATGATTCCGAAGGAAAACCTTCGTATTGGCGATCGTGTTCGTGCATACATCCTGCGCATCGACCGCAATGCGCGTGGTCCGCAGGTGATCCTGTCGCGTACCGCGCCGGAATTCATCATGAAGCTGTTCGAGTTGGAAGTGCCGGAAATCGAGCAAGGTTTGCTGGTGATCAAATCGGCAGCGCGCGACCCGGGCATACGCGCCAAGATTGCAGTATTTACAAACGATAAGCGGATTGATCCGATCGGCACTTGTGTCGGTATGCGCGGCTCGCGTGTACAGGCTGTCACTGGAGAGCTCGGTGGCGAACGTGTCGATATCGTGTTGTGGTCCGAAGACCCGGCACAGTTTGTGATTGGTGCTCTGGCACCTGCCAACGTGTCGTCGATTGTTGTGGATGAAGAAAAACATGCGATGGATGTCGTGGTCGATGAGGAAAACCTCGCGATTGCTATCGGCCGCGGCGGACAGAATGTGCGTTTGGCATCTGAACTGACTGGCTGGCAAATCAATATCATGACAGCCGAAGAGTCAGCGGATAAATCGGCGGCTGAAACGGCGGCTATCCGTGCGTTGTTCATGGAAAAGCTTGATGTTGACCAGGAAGTGGCCGACATCCTCGTTGATGAAGGTTTCTCCAGTCTTGAAGAAATCGCCTATGTGCCGATCACTGAAATGCTCGATATCGAGGCATTCGACGAGGACACCGTCAATGAGCTGCGCAACCGTGCGCGCGATGCACTGGTAACTGAAGCAATTGCTTCCGAAGAAGGACTGGAAGGTATGGACGATACCTTGGTCAACCTTGACGGTATTGACCGCGTAACAGCAGGAAAACTGGGACTGGCCGGTATCAAGACGCTTGATGCGTTTGCCGGACTGGCCTATGACGAGTTTGGTTCGATTCTGGCGTTGCCGATCGAACGTGCTCGTCAGCTGATTGAAAACCAATTTGAAGATGTGACCGATGATGAGATGCGCCTGATCGACGCCAAGTACGACGATCGTGCTCGGGCGTTGCAAGCCAAAGCGCGGGAGCTGGCAGAAGCTAAATGATCGCGAACGCTCCAATATCATCTGTCGTGCCACATAGAAAAGAGGACTGAATGGCGAGTAACAACGTAGCCCAATTTGCCACCGAACTGAAGATGCCCGCAGACTTGCTCTTAACGCAACTGCGCGCTGCCGGCGTCGAGAAAAGTTCGGCGTCCGATGCCTTGTCCAAAGAGGACAAGGATAAGCTGTTGAATCACCTGCGCCGCTCGCACGGCACAATACCGGATGGCGAGAAAAAGAAAATCACGCTGACGCGCAAAGAAACGACAGAAATCAAGCAGGCCGACGCCACTGGCAAGTCGCGCACGATTCAGGTCGAAGTGCGCAAGAAGCGCACCTTCATCAAGCGCGACGAGCCGGCGGCCGAAGAAAATACTGCGCCGCCAACACCGGCTGCGCCGGTTGTCGACGAGGCCGAAGAGGCGCGCCGGGCTGAAGAAGCACGCCGTCAGGCTGAACTGGTTGCACGACAAGAAGCCGAGCTGCGTGAGAAACAGGAGCATCTCGCTAAACTCGAAGCCGAGAAGGAAGCGCAAGCGAAGGCCATGCGCGAAGCCGAGGAGGCTCGTAAGGCGCAGGCTGCCAAGGCTGCTGCCGAGCAGGCTGCTCAGGCGGCCAAGGTTGACCTGACCGTCGCCGAAGAGAAGAAGCGTGCGGATGACGACGAGGCGAAGAAGAAGGCTGCTCAGCAAGAGGCCAAGGAAGCCGCCGAGCGTGCCGCCGCGACCGAACGCGCGCGCAAGGCCGTGGCCGACGAGGTGGCTCAGATCAAAGCGATGATGAGCCAGCCGCGCAAGGTTGTAAAGGCACCTGAGCCGGCACCGGCACCCGTTGCCAAGGCCGCCGAAGGGACACTGCACAAGCCAACCGACAAGAAACCTGCGGTAGGTGAAAAGCCTGCGGACAAGAAGCCCGCGCCGGGCGACAAGAAATCCATCAAGTCGGCTAACGTTTCGTCGACCTGGCAGGACGATGCCGCTAAAAAGCGTGGCATCAAAACACGCGGTGGTGGCACCTCGACGACGCCTGGCGGACGCGATGGTTGGCGTGGTGGTCCGAAAGGCCGCCGTTCCTCTCATGGCGATGACCGCCATGAGTCGAATTTCCAAGTGCCAACGGAAGCCGTCGTGCGCGACGTGCACGTACCGGAAACCATCACGGTTGCCGAGTTGGCGCACAAGATGGCGGTCAAGGCATCCGAAGTCATCAAACACATGATGAAGCTGGGTCAGATGGTTACCATCAACCAGGTACTCGACCAGGAAACGGCCATGATTCTGGTCGAGGAAATGGGACACAAGGCATTTGCCGCCAAACTGGATGATCCTGAAGCATTGCTTGAGGACACTGGTGCGCATGCCGAAGGCGAAGCAGTGTCGCGTGCACCGGTCGTCACCGTCATGGGTCACGTTGACCATGGTAAGACCTCATTGCTCGACTCGATCCGTCGCGCCAAAGTGGCGGCAGGCGAGGCTGGCGGCATTACACAGCACATCGGCGCTTATCACGTCGAAACGCCACGTGGCATCATCACCTTCCTCGATACGCCGGGTCACGAAGCATTTACTGCAATGCGTGCCCGCGGTGCGAAGGCCACCGACATCGTCATTCTGGTAGTAGCGGCTGACGACGGCGTGATGCCGCAGACGAAGGAAGCGATTGCTCACGCGAAGGCAGCAGGTGTGCCCATCGTTGTCGCGATCAACAAGATCGACAAGCAAGGTGCCAATACCGAGCGCGTAACGCAGGAATTGATTGCAGAGCAAGTTGTGCCGGAAGCCTATGGTGGCGAATCGCCATTCATCTCGGTATCGGCAAAGACCGGCCAGGGCATCGACGATTTGTTGGAAAACGTGCTGTTGCAGGCCGAAGTGCTGGAACTGAAGGCGCCGATTGATGCGCATGCCAAGGGTCTGGTAATCGAGGCCAAGCTCGACAAAGGTCGCGGCCCGGTTGCAACCGTGCTGGTGCAATCCGGTACGCTCAAGCGTGGCGACGTTGTACTTGCCGGTTCGGCTTATGGGCGTGTTCGCGCGATGCTGGACGAAAATGGCAAGACAATCAACGAAGCAGGTCCATCCATTCCTGTTGAGATTCAGGGCTTGACCGAAGTGCCGGCAGCCGGTGAAGAGGTCATGGTAATGGGCGACGAGCGCAAAGCGCGTGAAATCGCACTGTTCCGTCAGGGCAAATACCGTGACGTCAAACTGGCGAAGCAGCAGGCAGCAAAGCTGGAAAACATGTTCGAACAGATGGCCGAAGGCGAAGTCAAGAATTTGCCTTTGATCATCAAGGCGGACGTACAGGGCTCGCAAGAAGCGATCGTGCATTCGATGCAAAAGTTGTCCACCAACGAAGTCCGCGTACAGATCGTGCACGCGGCAGTCGGTGGCATCAGCGAATCCGACGTCAACCTGGCAGTGGCTTCGAAGGCAGTCATTATTGGCTTCAACACGCGCGCTGATGCGTCGGCACGCAAGCTGGCGGAAAGCAGCGGCATCGACATTCGCTACTACAACATCATTTACGATGCAGTAGATGAAATCAAGGCGGCGATGTCCGGCATGCTGTCTCCGGAGAAGCGTGAGCAGGCATTGGGCCTGGTGGAAATCCGCCAAGTGTTCCATGTCAGCAAAATTGGCTCGATCGCCGGTTGCTACGTGCTCGACGGACTGGTCAAGCGTGGTTCCTCGGTACGTCTGCTACGCAACAACGTAGTTGTGTGGACAGGTGAACTTGACTCGCTAAAACGCTTCAAGGATGACGTGAAGGAAGTGAAGGCTGGATTTGAATGCGGCTTGTCACTGAAGAACTTCAATGACATCCATGAAGGCGATCAGCTGGAAGTTTTCGAGGTGCAGGAAGTTGCTCGTACGTTGTAATCGGTCTGCAAGAAACGCACTGCAGGCCACCGAGCGTAATACCTGACGCCTGATGGTTGTTTCTCCAATGCGCCGTCGTACTACAAGTGCGGCGGCGCATTGTGTTTCAAGAAGATCGATATGCAAAAGTTGCACATTTGACGATGCCCTAAACCTGGGCGAAATTCAAAGCCCGTTGTGCAATGATGGTTTATGCATTGACGCGTCGGTCAAACCGCCAAAAACCATAAGCAGCCCCATGCAACATTGGGGACTGTTACTGGTCACAGGAAAAAAGCCTCGTCTAATTCTCGGTTCGGACTGCGCGGTCCAGGTGTAACGAGTCGCCGCAGGATGCCTATACGGCAACAGCATCGCAAACCGCCACATACCCGGACCGCGCAGTGCGTTCCGACTGATAAGCAATAAAAGTAAGAAGAAAGTAGCAAAGCATGGCTAAACACAGCAAATCGATTCCGGGGCGTGGTGTTCGCGTCGCAGACCAGATACAACGCGACCTGGCGGAAATCATCGCCTATGAACTGAAGGATCCACGTGTAGGCATGATTACGATCACCGAAGTACAAGTGACGCCCGATTACGCTCACGCAAAAGTGTTTTTTACAACACTGATTGATAACGACGAAGCAATTCAGAATACCTTGTCCGGATTGCAAAAAGCATCCGGATTCATCCGCGGTCAGTTGGGACGCCGTTTGACCATACACACCACACCCGAGCTGCATTTCGTCCATGACCGTTCCACCGCACGCGGGATGGCGCTGTCGAAACTGATCGATGAGGCCAATGCCACACGTGCCGCGGACGCTGACAACGAGACAGATTCAAAGCCAGAATAAGCTTTGCCTGAATAAGCATTGCATCCTGCATCGGCTTGTTCTTCACGACATTATCTATCTGCCCACATGGCTTCCACTCAGCCGAAAAAAATTCGTATCCCCGTGCATGGCGTTCTCTTGCTCGACAAGGCAGCCGGTTCGTCCAGCAATGATGTGCTGATGAAGGCCAAATGGCTACTGAGTGCGAAGAAAGCCGGCCACACTGGCACGCTTGACCCCTTTGCCACCGGGTTATTGCCACTTTGCTTTGGCGAAGCGACAAAGTTTTCCCAGGATTTGCTGGAAGCCGATAAAACCTACGAAGCCGTAGTTCATCTTGGCATCACCACCGAAACCGGCGATACGGAAGGCGCAGTGCTGGATACCCGCCCTGTTGCGGTCAATCTGGCGCAAATCGAAGAAGTTCTCTCCCGTTTTCGCGGGCCGATCAACCAGGTGCCGCCTATGTATTCCGCGCTCAAGCGCGATGGCAAGCCGTTGTATGAATATGCGCGTGCCGGTATTACACTGGAACGTGAGGCACGGCAGGTAATCATCTACACATTGGAACTTCTGGATTATCAGGCGCCGATGCTGACCTTGCGCGTGAAATGCAGCAAAGGAACGTATATCCGCGTCCTCGGCCAGGATATCGGCGATGCACTCGGGTGCGGTGCGCATCTGCAAGGATTGCGGCGTACGGAAGTGGGCGACCTTACACTCGATCGTGCAGTCACCATCGACCGCTTGTCCGCAACGGCAGAGCCAGAGCGGACCAGCATGCTGGCACCCGTTGATGCGCTATTGTCCACTTTCCCGGCGGTATCCTTGCCCGAAGAACTTGCGGAGCGGTTTATGCACGGGCAGCGACTGCCGCCAGGCAAAACTCATGATCCCTTGCATATCAGGCCGGGAAGAGTACGCGTCTACCGGCAGGAAGGCGCACAATTGCTCGGTACCGCGCAGTTATTGGCCCACGGCGTCCTTGCGCCCGAGCGCCTCATCGCCATGTGATTCAATGTGTAAATGTCACACATAAAATTGCATGGATTTTTCGCGAATTTTTTCACACTCTGTTTGTCCATATACCTCTTCGTCCGACGCAAGCCATTGAAATACAAGAATTTTTGATTATTTCCTTGCGTCGCAGCATGCTATAATTTCGGGTTCATCGAATCTCGCGCTCACACACCATGTCAAACACAAAACGCGCTCTGCGCAACATCGCCATCATCGCTCACGTTGACCACGGCAAAACCACTCTGGTCGATCAGCTGCTGCGTCAGTCCGGCACCTTCCGCGAAAACCAGCAAATAGATACACGCGTGATGGACTCCAACGATCTGGAAAAAGAGCGTGGCATTACGATTCTCGCCAAGAACTGCGCGGTTGAATACGAAGGCACCCATATCAACATCGTCGACACCCCCGGCCACGCTGACTTCGGTGGCGAAGTCGAGCGCGTACTGTCGATGGTCGATTCCGTGCTGTTGCTGGTCGACGCGGTCGAAGGCCCGATGCCGCAGACCCGTTTCGTGACCCGCAAGGCGCTCGGCCTGGGCCTCAAGCCTATCGTTGTGGTCAACAAGATCGACCGTCCGGGTGCGCGCCCTGACTGGGTTATCAACGCGACATTCGAATTGTTTGACAAGCTCGGCGCGACCGAAGAACAGCTCGACTTCCCGGTTGTTTACGCCTCGGCGCTGAATGGCTACGCCAGCCTCGATCCGAACGTACGCGAAGGCACGATGAAGCCGCTGTTCGACTCCGTACTCGAAAATGTCCCGGTACGTGACGACGATCCGGACGGTCCGCTGCAGTTGCAAATCTCTTCGCTTGATTACTCTTCCTACGTCGGCAAGATCGGTATCGGCCGTATCAGCCGCGGTCGTGTCAAGGCGCTGCAGGATGTGATCATCATGAATGGTCCAGACTCGACGCCGACCAAGGCACGCATCAATCAGGTACTGAAGTTCAAGGGCCTCGAACGCGTGCTGGTCGATGAAGCGATCGCTGGCGACATTGTCCTGATCAACGGTATCGAAGAGCTGGGCATCGGCACTACCGTGTGCTCGCCTGACAAGCCGGATGCCTTGCCGATGCTGAAGGTCGATGAGCCGACGCTGACCATGAACTTCCTGGTCAACAATTCCCCGCTGGCTGGCCGTGAAGGCAAGTTTGTCACCAGCCGCCAGATCCGTGATCGTCTTGACCGCGAACTGAAATCCAACGTGGCGCTGCGTGTGACCGACACCGGTGACGACACGACATTCGAAGTGTCCGGCCGTGGTGAATTGCACCTGACCATCTTGCTGGAAAACATGCGCCGTGAAGGTTACGAGCTGGCCGTTTCGCGTCCGCGCGTGGTGTTCAAGGAAGTTGACGGCGTCAAATGCGAACCTTACGAGCTGCTCACCGTTGACGTCGAAGACTCCCACCAGGGCGGCGTGATGGAAGAACTCGGCCGTCGTCGTGGCGACCTGCAAAACATGGAACCGGATGGCAAGGGCCGTGTGCGCCTTGAATACCGTATCCCGGCACGTGGCCTGATCGGCTTCCAGTCGGAGTTCATGACGCTGACACGTGGTACCGGTCTGATGAGCCACATTTTCGACGAGTATTCCCCGGTCGACAGCAGCAAGCCCGAGCTCGCAGGCCGTCGCAACGGCGTGCTGATTTCGCAGGACGATGGCGCTGCGGTCGCCTATGCATTGTGGAAGCTGCAGGATCGCGGTCGCATGTTTGTCAGCCACAACGATCCGGTCTATGAAGGCATGATCATCGGCATTCACTCGCGTGACAATGACCTGGTTGTCAACCCGATCAAGGGCAAGCAGCTGACCAACGTGCGCGCATCTGGTACCGACGAAGCGGTGCGCCTGGTACCGCCGATTCAGCTGACACTGGAATACGCGGTTGAATTTATCGAGGACGACGAACTGGTCGAAATCACGCCGAAGAGCATTCGTCTGCGCAAACGTTTCCTGAAAGAGCACGAGCGCAAGAAGGCATCGCGCGAAGCAGCGTAAGCTCTTCATCGCTGCCCAGCCTGCCTCGCCAGTGTCGGTGCAAATTATCCGGTCTTGCAGCTCACGCTGTGGCTCTGGCTAATACCAATTCCGACCCGTAACGGGTCGCCTTTCTTGGTGATGCGTCCCAGGTTTCTGGTGCTGCCGGACGAATGTTCCTTTGGTGTCAACCCGAACCAGCTGGCGAAGTGCCGGGCATCTTTGAAATGAGCGACATTTCCACTGGTGGCGGCCACCATCGCAGTAGCGGTCAACAGACCAATGCCAGTAGCGGTCAACAGACCAATGCCA
>NZ_LMHZ01000044.1 GCF_001428545.1 Noviherbaspirillum sp. Root189 | reverse complement strand
GCCTGCCAATCGTGTTCGCGAACTGCTGCCACATCGCTGGACGCCTGCCTGATCAGCTCATCAAAATCCCGTCAAGGTGCCATCACCGGGTGCTTACTTTCAAGGCAGCACGTGCGAGGAAGCAGTGATGCGTGTGCGTAAACGGCAGAGTAAAGAAGGGATGGCGTAAGTTGAATTGGCAACGCAGGAATAGGTTAGGTTGCAGAGCGGGTGTGGTTACCCCGCTAGCGTGCCAATTCAATGAATAGTTATGCGATTACCTTATTGCAGGCAATGTGTAGGAGGGTGGTGACGACGTCACGCGAATGGCAGAAGTAGGGGAGTAGAGTGATCGCTAACGGTCCGTTGTCAGGAATAGCCACTGACAGACCATTGTTAGCCATCTCCTTAACCCTAACAGGATTGAGCGATAGTCGAGAACAACGGGCGCTACCGCACAGCGATAGACCTTGCTCGTTAGAAGTCAGAGCACCGGGAATTGGTATCTGAGTTGGAAATTTATAATTAAAGCTTGGAGGAGTGCCGCGTAGCGGCAAAGGAAACTGGTAAGACGAAGTACTTTTTGTCGAGTAGACAAAAAACACTTGGTACATTATTGCATGGATCAATAGCCATTGTTTTACTAAGGTCACGTAGTGACGTAGCAAAATTAAGCATCTAGGAGATTCTGCCCTACTGACAAAAACTCTTTAGATTTGTTTCTCGGCTCGAAAGCCATTTTAGTCCTGCTGCCGCGGAGCGACCTGTTTCAATAGTACATGAATCAAGCCCTCGTGGGAAGGCTTTGCCCACCTTTTTAATCGTTTTATTATGTTTCTTCTGTTTGTACGCGATCAAGTTTCTGTAAGAGCTTATACAACCTGCGCGCAAGTCGGGTTGGCCGGGGAAGCAAATGCACAACCCCCGCAATATATACTTGCTTAATCCAACGGCCTCGGGATTCGCCATGTCCGAGACACGTGCTCAAAAAAGATAGAATTTCCCGACGCCCCAGTCCAAGATCAATCAGCTCACGGGCTTTTTCGCACGCCCAGGCATATCTAAGTGAGTGCGGCGCAAACTCGCCTGTCATATCTAACTTCCGGGCCAGCGCATGATATCGATTACGTGCAGACTCTAAGTCACCACCTTTGCCCTGTATTAGATGCTTATTGTGCTGTAAATACTCCATAGCTTCGCGAAGCGCCACTTGCGTTTCGGTCGCCCGGCCGTGCAGGATATCCGTGAAGCGCGGGCGACCGCCTTTGGTTCCGGATGTCACATGCACAGAATGCAGATACTGTATCTCGTCGATCCATCGTTCAATCGACGGGCCAGACATCAACGCTTCCAAACCACGAAGTCCAAGCAGCCGCTGCATCTTTATCGAGTGGTACATGCCCGGATCCATCTCGTAAGCGCGCACTAACAGTTCGTCGAAGCGTTCATCCGGAAAGGGAAGTTTAGTGCCATCGCGATTTCGTTCGGGCACCCCTAATGCACGACTGGTGTCATATCCGGTTAGGTCGACTCCAGCAGCCCGCAGCAAACTACGGACATTCCCAATTGAAGTCTGGATCGATCCTGGTGTCATTCGTTTGCTCAAGTGTGCGGCATACTCGGGCAGGGTACTAGGATCAACGTCAGCGAGCCGTCTAAGCCGCCTTCCCAATGTGTCCACATACCATGAGACAAACTGCCTGCCGTTTCGTCCACGTTGTTCGCGCGTCGCATACGCTCCGCCTAATTGACGATTGAAGACCGAAATCTGGTGTTCGAGTTTGTGTCTGATTCCCATTAAAGCGCCTCTAACGTTTAGATGCGCTGTTTTACCGGAACGAAGACCGCGCCGTAAAGAGTTAGCCGGCGGACGAACTTGCGGATGAACTTAAGGCGGCCATGTCCGCCGGATGACACTAGTCACCTTTCTTGAAATAAAACAGAATGCAGTTGCTTATTACTTGGAGTCGGTATGCAGAAAAATGCAGGGGACATTATCCGTTCAACAACGCCAGACAAGCGGCAAACGAAAATTAGCAAAATACGCGAGCTATTTCATGCATTGGAAGAAGCAAAGCGGAACGGTGTAAGTCACGTCGCACTTGTCACCGCCTTGAAGGAAATCGGAATTGACGTAACCGTAAAGTCACTTAGCCGCATGCTAATGCAAATCCGGCGAGATGAAGGATTGGTCGCCAGTAGAGCTAAGCAGCATAAGCTCGCTAAGGCCGTTCCGTCAATTACAAGATCACCTTCCTCCAAAGAACTCGATGTAATAGGCAACCCATCTGCGGCACGAGCGAAAGGCCAACAAATGGCCGACATGTACATCACTCCTGCTAACCAATTACTCGCCAACCTTACGTCAACATAAAGCTTTTATTACTAAAAACACTGGAGCTAAGTAATGAGTAGGAAATCTAGAACAATAAGGAAGGTGTTCGTTCTAAGCTATTCTGGCAACGCAGGAAAATCAACATGGACGAGTTACATCATTCTGCCAAGGCTCCCTGCACAGCTCTTTGAAGTGGAAACCATTAATGACAGTGAAAATACTGGCCCGAAGATTAGCGCCAGAAAGTATGATCAGTTGATTGAAGCGGTGGGCGTTGTTGAAGACGCCGTTGTGGACGTTGGTGCATCCAACGCTGAGCAGTTGCTGTACGAAATGGCACGATATCCCGACAGCCACGCCGACATTGACGTTTTCGTGATCCCTTGTACAGAGCCACTTAAGCAGCAACGTGACACAATCACGACGATTGAAGCACTTGCCGACCTGGGCGTTCCACCAGAAAAAATCCGCGTGGGGTTCAATAACATTGACCGTGACACAGTGATAGAAGAGACATTTCATGGTCTCTTTGAGTATCAACGATTGCACCAGAAGTTCCGAATATATCCAGATGCAGTAGTCCGAACTACTGACTTGTTTGCCAAACTGCGCTTGGCAGGATTAAGCATTACCGAGGTGCTTTCCGATGATCGCGATTTCAAGCGGATGCAGGCCGAGGCGCCAACGCGGGAGGAAAAACTCCAGTGGACTATTAGGTTGAACTTGCGGCGTTTGGCAATCGGCGTCGACCGACAGCTTGAGCATGTTTTCAACACCATGTTTAGTGAGACATGAAAACACTCACCCTACTAGAACAGTTGACTGCTGACTTAATCGGTGATGTCTCGATACTGCATCATCAGGTACAAGAGATCAAGGCATCCCTTCCAGCGTTGCTGCAGGATACCGCGTTCCAAGCTTCAATTGCACTCGAGCATAACTTGCGGTCTGTCGTACGCGAAATCGAGATCAGTATTCAACGGGAGCGTCAGTTCGCCGAAGTTATCCTTACCTTTGAGAAGGATGCCCGAATAAGAATCAATGAACATACAAGGCAGACTCTCAAGGACGAAATCAAACGTACACAACAAGCCTTGGAGGGCACAGCAAGCAAGGTGCTATCGGAACTCCGAAATGAAGCAACTCACGCGTCGCCGTCAGTGTGGAAAGTCCGATTCGCCGGTGCAATGACGGCGCTAATGTTAGTGGCCTTCACGTTAGGCTTCGTCGTTGCATCCACAGGTTCTACTAAAACGTTTTTGCTTACCTCGGATGAAATCCGTCATCTGGAATATGGCCGGCAGGTGGAAGCTATTGCACCCAAACTAAGTAAAGGAACCGTTCAATCTATTTTGAATGATGCAAAAAGGTGAGGAAATTATTAGGAGGCGTTGGCGCAAGATTTAAGCACTACTTTATTGCGATTGCCTTTTTAAGTTATAGGGTTTGCGGATTGACACATTTTTCATTAAGGAGGTATTCCGTCACATAGGCGCTGTGGCAACCATGTATATATTTACCGTACGTTAGCCTGCTACAAGTCAGTTAAATACCTTCACGTACATTATCATCGCCCAGCGAAGGTAAACGGAAGGCAACACGGCAAGGAAGTGCCCAAAGAATTGACAATACCTTTGCTTTTGATTTTGACCACTGTACTTTTCGCGGCACTCTTTTTAATCCAACTTACAACATGTCGGTTGATTCGAAACCTCACTTTGACGAAGTTAACCAGCCATTTAAGGAGCCATTTATGCCATCGATCCAGAAAGACCGCTTGCTTAAGCAAAAGAACATTCTATATACGTTAAAAGATAGTATTGCCACTGATCCGAATGAAGCGGCCCTCACATTGCTAAATGCATCGTTAGCTGTGATGGCAAAGATCTATCCCGCGCAACTGAGTGCGGACGATAAGGCCAAAATCAAGGACAACTATCCTAATGCAACAGAAGAACTTATGGCTGAGCGCGCAATGTCGAAGGATGGCGTGCTGCTGACAGCGCAAGCAGGCTTGCGTTATGTACAAATTGCATTAGATTACACCCCGACCACCCATTCCAAGACCGACATGGAAAACGATGTTCTTCTACAAAATGAGATAACTGATCTCCGTAGCAAGTGTGCGGATCTTTTTGTGTCCGGTCTTGGTTCGGGAATCTCTGCGTTTGGCGTAGCAACAATTATGGCTCTCATGGCGATCGAGTGCGCCTCTGCCCAAGGCGTCGGAGCTCTTCCGATTGTGAGGTCGCTGGTAGATTTGTCGCTGACGACTGTCGAGCAAGCACCTTATCCATAGATTGCACGGACGTATTACTGATCAAGAATAGAAATGATTTGTTAGACCCGCCGCGCGGGTCTAACAAAGTATTGATTGATTCTATTGTTGGTTCGGTATTCACACTCAAGCGACCACGCCGCTTCCAGGTATGGCTAAGAACTCGATGCATCCTCTGTTTAAGACCGCATCTATTACAGAGTTTCGTAGCAGAGCTCACTTGGAAGATTTTTCTTGGGTTACACGATGCGCACACTCAAGATTTGAGGCTCAATTGCGGAAGGGGCACGAAGCGCCGGCTGATGTAGCAAGCAGGAAAGGGTGCACATAAGTTAACGGCGCCAAGTACATCACGCTAAGCAGATTTGATTTCGTGCAAAAGCACGGAGTTCTTAAACGAAAGATTTTCCAAGGGAACCCCAAAGTACCGTCGTAGCAACCCTGAGACGGGCGCAGGTCTGGACCGCAACCACCTTTGCCCATTTTGCTTTATACAACTGTCTCTTTGGCTGAATGCCGCGCCAATAGTCTCTGTGACTGGACTTTGCCGAATCAGCAGAAATGTTATTAAGGTTCCAGTAGCGAAAATACCACCATCCTATCCCGCAGACGCGCCAGCTAAGATGCAACTTGCCCCACCCCGCATACCAGGCCTCCAGCCCTGGTGGCCTATAGTGAGTTAATTATGCTTTTCAGAATGGGATGGTTATGCGTAGAGGCTTTGTGATTTATGGTTTGCTCGGATACTTAATATAATTCTTGTACTATCATGATAATGCCCGATCGTAACAGAGGAGCCACAAGTGCCGTTATTGACCGATCCGCTAACGCCCGTTCAACTCAAACGCGAAATCGCACGGTTCAAGCGCGATCCGCTTGGCGCCTTTGCCGACTTCGTGATCACCTCGCGCTTTCAGGCACTCGGGCCACGACCACCAGAGCGCGATAAAACCGGCCAGCTTTATCCTTTGGGATTGCAAACCGTCGACCAATACACGACGATGTTCCGGCTGTACATCGAATGGCTGCGTGAGAAAAACGTTCCGCTTCTGGACGCAGATTCGTCCCACGTTATCGACTTCCTCAATACCCCGCATAAGCGACAAGGCAGGGGAAAGGGCGGCGAGAAGCGCAGCCGGGTACGCCGGGACTATTTACGGTTGCTGTATCGCACCTATACGCACCTTGGAAGAAGTGGCGACAATAACCCTGCGCTCACTGCCATGGCACAGATGCAAGGCAGCCGCAGTGCATTGGGCATCGATGCCCCAAAGGAAGTCCTTGATGCTGCAGAGTGCGAACGGTTTCTGAAAGCCCTTCCCGAGGTGGGCACGACGCCTACACAATGGAAACGACAGCGTGACCGAGCAATGCTCGTCGTGATGCTAGGTGCCGGACTGAAGGTCGCCGAAGTCGTCAGCCTTCAAAAACGCCATGTCAGCCTCCCGGGAGCGGACGGCACCAGGACCATCACGATCCAGCCAGAAGCGGTCGGTGGGCGTTCCAAGGAGCATAAGACCTTTCTGCGGCCGTTTGCCGACCCTGACCTCACGGCTTGGTTAGACATTCGTACGCGCCTGAAGATACCAGGCGATCTTCTTTTTCCGGCATCCCGTGCCGGGGGCAAGCCGCTATCGAAAATGACGGTCTATCGTATTGCAAGAGATACCTACGAACGCGCGGGGATAAAAAAGACCAGGCGTGGGGGGCGCACATTGCGCAATACGTTCGCGGTCTTTGAGCTCATGGACAACCGTTCACCGTCCGAGGTCAGTGAGCTGCTCGGGCACTTTAAACCGAAGTCAGTGCTTGGTTATGTCGTAGCTGCCGCCAAGAGCAACCGTGCAGCGAAATAGGCAACGTCACCACGACTGGTCGCATCACGCGACGAGTTACTCCTCTCGTGACTTTCTGTTGAGATCCATCTGACGCACGTTGTCTCTTAGGCCTGCGTCATATCGTCGTGGTTAAACCCATGATGGTCAGCGCGCAGCTGCATTATTCAGTACCTTGAGGCGATCCCACATTTGCACGGCGCATCAGTGCTCGACTTGCGCGGCAACGAAATCGTATTGGCGGGACGGAAAGTCGACTTGCGCGGCGAAATTCGTATGTAAGACTCGTATCAACATCTCGCCCTGATCCAAACAACAGGAAAGTCATATCAGAGCGGATGGTTTCCCGTCTACTAAGGAGATACGATGACTAACCCACGTAACATCACGAATGAAAATATATTTACCTTCGACTATTGCGGCGAAGAGCGTCGTGCTTCACTGGCGAAGCACCATCGCGAGCTTGACAAGATTGATGCCAGTGAACGCAGAAAGGACCATCCCCTCATTGCGGCATTTTGCTATGTGCTTAGAAGTTTTCAAATCGGCACGCCCAAAAAAACTTACCAAAGCGAGGATGCACGCGACAGCACTGAGGAAGCCAAATGAGCCAACCGAAAAACTCCAAGGAGCAAAGCAGCGAAACGTCATTCGAATGGATTCCTGCACTTCTATTACTCGCAGTAACTGTCTTCCTGGTTTATCCGATTCTGGCAATTGGTTTTCTTTTCAGGGAGCCAATCACTAGAGCATTACGCCTGGAGAAAAGAGCTGAGCGCTACGTGCACTCGGCCGGCGGCATCAAGCTGCTGAAAGGATTGGTCATTTGCATGTATGCCGGTGCAATATACGCGTTGTTCGTTATCGCGCCGTCGAAAGACGTCTGGATCGAGCGTTTCATCTGGACGTTGGGAGCCATCTGTACTGCAGCCAGTGGGACCTTTGCGTACAACATCATTCATTGGATCGGGGAGTTGAGTGAAGATCCTGATATACGCCGGCATGCCGCAGGCAACGAAGCTGAAGCGTACGTCAAATCGACGATTGATGCACTCAGCGCCGTCTATCCGGAGGCGCGGGCGTTGCATGGGACACTGCTGGTCTTCGACAGTGCATTGCCCCAGCAGGGTGAATACTCGATTGAGATAGACCATCTATTTGTCACACGACACAATTGCTACCTGATTGAAACGAAGTATCGGAATGCTACTGTCCATGCGGCAACAGCGGCACCGCAATGGAGGACAACAGCGCAGGGCGGCAGCGAAGGAGCAATGCGTAATGCGCTGTCCCAGGTAAAGAACTCTGCGCGGGTATTGGAACAGGCGTTGTCATTGCCCTACAAGCTGGTACCGATCGTCGCCATCCACGGCGAGCACACACAAATCGTGGACGGCCCGGCAAACGTCGTTCGATCGGACCGCCTGCCCAATATCATTGCCGCGTTTGAACAGGTTGAGAATTCCAAGACGTTGGATCCGACTGCCTTGGTCAACAGTCTGAACCCCTTCGTGCGCACGGGGGAAGATGCTATGGGTAAGCATATTGAGCGCGCCAACCAGGCTAAGCAACGCGCGGAAGCCAAGGCAGTCGTGAATGCGACCAGTCGTTAAATGAACGGAGACGGATATGGAAAATGACGACCTCGAAGACATGCCATTATTGGACGCCTTCGCAGAAGAGGTGGCATGGTCGAGCCAGTTGAATAAGACGGGAAGTTTTCTTGCCGGCCCAAGTCTTATCGCTAATGGAGAACAACAGCAGCTACAGATGGATGTCTTCGAAGTGATGCTATCTCTTATCCACGGAGCAAAAACCCTGCACGAGCAGATTGTCCACCTCCATGGCATGGCGCAATGGCTGCACGACGAGGCGGACCGGTTTCATGCTCTTGGCATGGGAACAGTGCTAATGAGAAGTAGTGAAAGGCTGCACTAGGCAGTATACGGACCAGGCGGATCGCTGGAGTCCACAGAAACAATAACAAGCTTACTTAATTTGGAGAATGCAAATGCAAAATACTTGGTCTATAGTGAAATTCATCGTACCGGTACTGCTCCCGGTTGCAACGATTGTGCTGGCATGGGGTACCGGTACAAAAGGACCAGCTGTCCGAGCGCGTCTGGAGGCGGCACTCGGTAGTGGTCAACTGTTATGGGCGGCGATGGTCATTTCCAGTTATGGCGCTTCCATAGCGATGAAAGCGGGCTTGTTCGAACCACGCGGGATACCTCCCGGTCTCCAGGCGCTTCTGATTCTTCAGTGCCTGCTCGTTCTGATATCGGCGCACTTCATCACTTCGGTTTCACAGATGATTGTCGAAAATGACGAAGAGATCGAGCAGGCCTATGCGAAGGGCAAGTCGTTACCGGCGAAGCGGAAGGGAAGGGCGGTCTTTTTGTCATTTGTCATGTCGGCTGCCGCAATTGGCATGGCAGCGCTCACCGAGGCATGGGTCGCATAACCGAATGCCCCGAGTAGCCTGAATACGAAAAAGAACACTCACAATGTTATGGCACTACGCAGGAAAGCCCGCGTAGTGCCATAACCATTTTATGCGTTTTGACTGACGACTTGAACATGACGTCCGGGTGATCACGCACAGGACACTCAACCATTTCGTCATTTCTGTGCAGCCAAACGGTAAAATTCACGCTGATTCGATTACCTGGCTAGCTGACGAAACAGTGCTCTTCGGAGCTGCGGCCGTACCGAGGCCTTCGAAAGGAAAAAGAAGATGCAAGATCTGAGTCAAAAATTGGCTGACGCCGGCTTTATTTTGGTACCGACAAAGACAGAAAAGTGGATAGCGGTCGTCGATCCGCGTCCCGAGTTTCGGCAACAGTTTCACACTGACCGGATCGCGAAAATACAAGACAACGAATTCTATGTGACCGTTGGCGTGCTCGGAATCACTGCCAGAACGCTCATGACAAAATACAGGCTGCCGGTCCTGGAATTAAAGTCGACGAGCGGCCGCCAGAAAGAAGCCGATCCCGGGTTTGATTTAACCATTTGCCCCGATGAAGCATTCGCATTGTTTTTAGCAGGGCTGAGCTCCGCGTTGAACATGCACTTCAAATCACAGAATCAAACGGTGTAATCTTGCAAAGCGCTGATTCGAAACATGGTTTATCAGTTAGCCTCAACAAATTGCACTGCCATCAGCAAGACGTACAGCCTGGAAAGGCGTAGTGAAGAGACAGGAAAAACTATGCTCCTGAGTAAAACGCAAAAGCGCGTCATGGCACTGGTAGGCCAGGGCCGTCCGGTCGAGGACGGTGCGGAGCAAGGTATCACCATGAACGGCGTTCATCTCTGCAATCACGAAACTATGGTTGTTCTTCGCCAATGGGGGCTCATCGTCAGGGATGAAAACGGCAGGTGGAGCGCCACTGAATCGGGCAAAGCAATTGCTCAGCAACTGCGCTTGTGACCAGACCTGGGAATAACACACGCAAGCAATATCGATGTAGCGTTTTACCTGAAGAAAATTGGCGGCTTGTCAGGTTGAACGTTATTAAAGCTCAGGTATAGTCGACAAACTAATATTAATTACGGAATTCACTCGTATGCGACTCCTTTTAGCTATTTTTCTCCCTTTTGTCGCCTTCTTTACGATCGGTCGCCCTTTTGCAGGGCTCATTTGCCTTGTACTTCAGATCACGTTGATCGGCTGGCTGCCAGCGGCCATTTGGGCTGTCTATGCATTGGGCCAGTACAAGACTGATAAAAAGATCGAGAAAGCTCTTCGTAGCCGCTAAGGGGCGCGAAGTACATCGTGTATATCCCTCCCGTGCAGTGGGTGGGCACGTGACACGAGGCTCGATGCGAAGATCCGCCGCTTCCTCTACGACCGCGGATAGTGCGCTCCGGGCCGAGGTAACATGTGAAGCACATTGTCGTTTAAGGACGAGGAGTGCCCACAATCTTTCGCGTGCTCAGTCTACTTTATTGACATGAAGTTCCAAGTTGCAAATTGCTTACAAACGGATACTGAAAGACGCTCATTACGATGGGCACGGGGCGTTAGAATCACAGGATGAAAAAAGCACTTCTCGCGTTATCCGTCGTCGCCTCGTTCTCAGCGTACGCAAAACAACCAACGCTGCTTGATGAGCTGTCGCGCCTCTTCCAGCCGCCAGAAGTAAAGGCACCATCGGACGCGTCCACGGCCATATCACAGCCAACGGACTTTCGAAGCTGCTCGCAGTTCTTCGCGGGTGGCATATCACCGGTCGTCCCAAATATGCAGCAACTCAAGCCGCGGGAGCTGTGTTACGACGCATTTGCCGTACTTCACTCGGGTTTAGCAAAGACACCTGTTTTTGTAGCGGAGCGGTTGAGCCGTGCACAGCTTGAAAACGACAAATCGGGCAAGCGCACCGATAAATTCTTTGCTGATGCGAGGATACCCCGTGGTGAGCGTGCTGAGCTTGATGACTACAAACACAGCGGTTATTCACGCGGGCATATGGCTCCGGCCGGAAATATGCCTACTGTGCAGGCAATGGCACAAAGCTTTTCTCTGGCAAATATGGTGCCTCAGGCGCCAGAGAATAACCAGAAATCGTGGAATGGTATTGAGCAAACGACACGCAAGTACGCGTTGCGGGCGAAAGGGGACGTGTACGTCATCAGCGGACCAGTCTATGACGGCAAGCCGAAGACCATTGGTGACAATCGGGTTTGGGTACCTACGTATCTTTACAAGCTGGTGTACGACGCAACCACAGGGCGCGCATGGGCACATTGGATTGAGAACAGCGATGACGCTCGTGCCGGCAAGCCGATCAGCTATGAAGAACTTGTTCGGCGAACAAATATCGAGTTTTTACCTAAAGTAGAGGTAACCGGCCCAGCTAGTGAATGAGTGATGCAAATGTCACGGTTAGGAATACTTTCCTGGAATATTCAGTAACGCGAGGTCATACCTTCGCAACAATCACTAAAGCCTGGTATCCATACGAAACAACATGTCTTCGTATGGTGTCGCATCTCAAAGTCTGCCTGCCACCTTGCCGGACAGGAGACACCGTCGCCTGCTCATCGCAACAGAAGTCCTAGATTGTTGCAGCAATAGCGCGGACGTTTTCCATATCGGCTGCCGTCGGGCTAGCGTGGTGGACCGCTTTTGTCATCGCGATGGCTTTGTCCAATGCGTCGATGAGGCTGCCAAAGAGGGCGGCGGAACGGTTCGCTGTGTTGAGTGCAAGAGCTGTCATGGCTGGTCCTTTCGTATGTCGTCATGTCTTCGGCTGATGAAGACAATATAGGCCTCGCCAATTAACATTCCCAATTTCAAGCCGTGATGTAGAGATATAAGCTGGATGAATGACATTCAGATGAGTGCAATCTCTGCACTGTTGACATGCGTTCGGGGTCTATGGTGCTGTATGAATCGTTCGTTGCCATGTCAGGCTAGTCGTGTTGCGTTGGAGACGCAGACTGGTACGCTGAAAATGCATTAAGTAATGCGCGAATATCGACTGGTTTAACAAAATGGAAGTCAAAGCCTGCATCGAGCGCTTTTATCCTGTCAGATTCCTGGCCGTATCCGGTCACAGCAATGAGCAAGGCACTTGCACTCGCAGGGGCAGCTCGTAACTGACGTGCCAGCTCATATCCGTCAATGTCCTGAAGACCTATGTCTAAGAGGAAGACGTCAAATCCTCCTGTTGATGCTTCAGTCAACGCAGCCTTCGCTGTAGTTACGTAGCTGGCGTTATGTCCCTTGGTATCGAGATACATCACCAGCATGCGGGCAGCATCCTGGTTGTCGTCTACAACCAGCGCGCGTAATGGCCTTGAAGCCGCTTGCGCAACAGTTTGATGCGGATGCCGGACCGACGTGGCGACTTCGTTCCGGGGCTTCGGAAAAACTAAGGTGAACGTGCTTCCCATGTTCTCCCCGGCGCTTTGCACCTTGACGCTGCCGCCATGAAGTTCCATCAATGACTTAACCAGGGCAAGCCCCAGGCCCAGCCCACCCTGAGAGCGGTCAGGCGTCCTTGAAGCCTGCCGGAATAAGTCAAAAACGTGCGGCTGCAGGTCTGCCGGGATGCCGATCCCGTTGTCACGTATGATAATCCGCGTGCCCACCTCTATCTTTTCCAGCCGCAGTTCAATCAGTCCACGTTCCGGGGTATATTTTGCGGCATTGTTGAGAACGTTGGCCAGAATTTGTATGAGCCGCTTCTCGTCACCGACGGTGCGAGCAGGTTCAGGAGTTACGTGGATTGCCAGCTGATGCAGGCGAGACTCAATGGCTGGGCCAACCTGCTCAAGGGCGCTTGATACAACATGCTTGAGGTCGACGATGGACTTGTTAAGGGCAACAAGTCCGCGTGTCACCCGGGAGACGTCCAGCAGATCATCAATGAGCGCGGTCATATGATCAACCTGCCGTGCAATGACCTCGCTTGTATCGCGTACCTTCTTTTCATCAAGACGAACAAACGCCATGAGTTCGGCCGCGGCACGAATAGGAGCAAGAGGATTGCGAAGTTCATGGCCGAGCATCGCCAGAAATTCGTCCTTTTGCCGGTTAGCCTCCCTTAACTCTTCTTCGCTTCGTTTGCGCTGGGTGATGTCAATAGTGACGCCTTTCACCGCGCGTTGCCTGCCGTTGGAATCGAATATCACCTGGCTACGGTTTTCGACCCAGATCAACTCGTCATCTTGCGGGCGAATCATTCGAAACTCCATCCCATACCGGGGATTCTCAGGGGTTGCTGCCAAACGGATCTGACGCAGTTTTTGTGCGTCATCCGGGTGGACGGCTTTAAATATATGGTCAGTCCAGTTCCAGTTGCCGCCAAGTACTTCTGAAACATTGTCTGATAGCTGGATTTTTCCGGTATCAAGGTCCCAGTCCCATACGACCATCCTTGCCGCCTCCATGCCTTCCCGCAACCGTTCCTGGCTTTCACGAAGCGCGGCGTTAGCCCGATAGGCGTCACTGACTTCGTTTGCGATGATGAAGATTCCGGTGACTTTGCCATCGCTGTCGCACAGCGGCTGGTACAGAACATCGTGATACAACTCCGTCAGTGAAGCCTGACCGGACCCCCGTTGGAGTTTAAGCTTTAATCCGCGGCCGACAAATGGCTTTCCAGTTTCAAACACCGTATCAAAAAGCTGTTCGAATCCCTGTCCTTGTGTTTCAGGCAGTACTTCCCAAAGCGCTCGTCCGACCAGATTAGGACGTCCTACCCATTCATGGAAAGCCTGATTTGCCAGTTCGATGACCAGTTCACGTCCTCGTAGTACGACAATGGGGTTGAGAGCGGCAGCGAACAGCTCCTTAAGTCGATTTGCTTCTGTAAGCGCCTGAGCATGGAGTGCCTTTTCGACCCGCGAACGTTCAACTGCCGGCCAGACGTACTCGGAGATGATTTCTGCCAATTCGACATCGGCGTCCGTCCACTGGTGAGCGTGCGAGCGGTGTACACTCAGAGCAGCAATCAAACGCCCTTTTTTGACGACGGGCACATTGATGAGCGAGCCAATGCCATACGTTGCGTAATTGGCGGTATTCCGTATGGTTCTCGAGTCCCGTGTCACGTCAGCGACAGCACATGAGCGACCTGCACGCAGGTCGGCGAACAGCTCCGGGCCAAAGTCGTACAGCGTCCCCGTTACATTTGTCAGGCTTGTTACGGTTCCGTCTGTCCAGTCGTTATGCGCCCTGAATGCCAGGGTCTTCGTATCGATGTCAATGTACAGAACACGAGAAGCCCTCAGTTCAGTACCAAGCAGGCGGGATGCGGTCTCCGCTATTTCCTTCGGGTCGGCCAGTGAACGAAGTTCTTCAGCCACCTTCAGCCGGAACGCTTGACGCGTTTCCGCCTTCACTCTGCGCGTAGTCTCCCTTACGACGCATAAAAAGCCCGCGACCTGATGCTTATCGTCACGGAGGGGAGAGTAGGAGAAGGTGAACCATCCCGTCCGGATGTCGCCCTCCCGCTTAACTTCAGCGGCAAAGTCTTCGAAGTAGACCGGCTTTCCATTCATGACCGTGCTGATAGCAGGTGCAATTCTGTCCCAGACTGCTCCCCATATTTTCTGCATAGGCTCCATGAATGCGTCTGGATGCATCTCGGAAAGAATGGGTACGTAGGCATCGTTATAGATCATTCGAAGCTCCGGACCCCATGCGAGACACATCGGAAACTGGCAATCCAAGACGATTTGCGTTGCAGAGGCAAGTGAATGTGGCCAGCTGTCCGGGTGTCCCAGAGGTGCGCTATCCCAGTCAAATACCCGACCAAGTTTGCGTACTTCGCCTTCGCCGGCAAAAAGAAGGTCGAAAATAGACTTTTCTGACATAAACATCCGGAATATGAGGAGGCAGTTCGCGCAGGCGGTAGCCTTCATTTTGCCTTAATTGCAAGCACGAAGAAAAATCTTTTGTATTCAACGACTTGCTGAGAAGAAGTAATAGTATTTGCGGGCCTGGATTTAGAGTCCGGAGAAAACTTTTTGCGATTATCAGCTACAGCCGGCCTTGGATCGTAGCGGGCTTAAGTTTTATTGTAAGCGATCCAGTTTGCCAATAACGGCGCTAATATAAAGCGCCGCTAAGTCACATAAGACAAGCCAAGCGTGCTGAACTGGCAGATTACAAAGGTAGTGGCTTTGACCGTGGTCACTTGGCGCCTGCTGGTGACATGCCCAGTGCAAAAGCGATGGTCCAAAGCTTTTCACCTGCAAACATGGTTCCGCAAGCGCCGAAGAAGAATCAAAAATCGTGGAACGGAATTGAGCAAGTGACCCGTAAATATGTGATGCGGGCAAAAGGTCCGGTCTATGTCATCAGCGGCGCGGTATATGAAGGCAAGCCAAAGAGGATTGGAGCAACCGAGTCGGGGTTCCGAAATATTTAAATAAGCTGGTCTACGATCCAAATACTGGTCGCGCGTGGGCGCATTGGATTGAAAACTCAAGCGAAGCTCGTGCGAGCCGGCCGATAACCGATGCAGAGTTGGTTCGGCGGACTAACATTGCGTTTCTGCCCCGGTCAAAAGTGAACAGCCAAGCACACCTGGCCGAAGGCTTGATCGATACTTTTCGGTAAGGACCGATCAGACAGGTAGCGCAGGACGTCACGTTCATATGTCAATGTCGCCGTTGCCGCAACAGCGACATTGACATCGCAGGGCGTGACTAGGCCCGCATCAAGACACATGCGGCTACTTTGGTAGCCAGCAGTAAAGTTCAGGAGCGCAGGCTACCTGATCGCGGGATGCAGCTCACTTTCCGGCGTCTGCTTCACATTTCTTCATGAAGGCGGTCTTCGCAGCCCCTGCGAGCGGTTTACCGTTCTTGCCGACCGCCTTGGTTTCGCACGTGGCTGCCGCAGCCTGTGTGGTACCACCTTCGCATTTCTTCATGAAAGAAGTTTTCGCAGCGCCGGTGAGCGGCTTGCCGCTTTTGCTGACTGCTTGCGCTTCACAGTTTGAAGAACCTGATGGAGCGGCAGCCGTTGCAGCCGGTTTCGCACCTGGCGTGGTCGCAGGCGTCTGGGCAAAAGCGACGTTTCCAAAAATCAATGCAATCGCAGCCGTTGAAAGTAGCATTTTCATGGGATATCACCTGGGAGAAAAGGCACATGCCTTGTTTCCCTCAACGCTTAAACCGCTAATAAGTTGACATTACGCCGAGGTCATATCGTTGTTCGTGCCCATGCAATGGGGTTTCTGATGTCCGTGGCTTATTGTTTACCCCAGCACGCAACCGTTAGCTGATGTCTGCCGGGAACTAGTGGTTTATATTGGGCTCAATTAAAGCCGGCAACTGAAAAACTCTTCGTGATTTGATGCTATCGACAGAACTAAACCTCGAACGAGTCACTTCCTGTGGAACAGTCATTGTTAATAAAAATAGAAAAATTCTTCTCTGCCACGTAACAGGCACACGATACTGGGCTATCCCAAAAGGGGGCAGGAGGACGGGGAATCAGTTTTTGAGTCGGCAAAGAGAGAGCTTTACGAAGAAACGGGGCTTGCATTTGCGGACAGGCTGTTCGAAGAAATCGGCGAGTTTGATTATCAGTGGGACAAACGGCTGCACCTGTTCCTGGTCCATGCACCGGAAAGCTTGAATAATCTTTCGCACCTCGAGTGTTCAAGTCATTTTTTGCACAAGGTTACGGGTTTGCCGACCGTGGAAATGGATGGGTTCCGCTGGGCGGCGCTGTCAGACATCAAAAGCCTATGTACACAGGCGATGGCTAATCGTCTGCTTTCTCTGGAGTGGTAAACCTCTGGATCTTCGCCAGGAAAACATACTACTGATAACTGCAGCGATTTCGACAAATCATTACGGCGCCTGGCCAGTTAATAAAAAACCAAATTAGGCGGTCTCAGGCGAAGTTTCATGCTGTGCATGCTATCAACAATCTATAGGCAGTCACGACTGCAACAGTTTGTAAATATGGTCATCGCAGATGAATTCTGGTTCGTTATGAATCTGCAGGCAAAGCGTGTTCCTGATCTGAGCCGCATATTTCCAAAGTTAAGCATACGTACCGTTCACTAGATAAAACATGAAACATCAAGGCATCCAGCAACGCTTCCTATGTGCAGTCGCCTTTGCGACATTGGGCATCGTGTCATTACCTTCATCCGCACATAGCGGCGAATATGCTCGCTCGTATGAACAGGGTTACCCGGACGAATACGAAAGGCAAAACCATCATAAGGACTACAGCAGACGAACCCCTTATATCCGTATAGAGGAAGCCAGATACGGCCTGCGTGGGGCGTCATGCGATGCGCGTCGCTCGTTGCAAGCAGCTGTTGGTTCGCATCGGCATGTTTCAGTCGCAATAAACAATAATTTATGCGGGGACCCTGTTCCAGGCGTTCAGAAGCGTATACGCATCACGTACAGCTGTGACAATGGTGAAGTGTTTGAGCTAAGGGTGCCCGAACGGGACGTTGCCACACTTTACTGCCGATGATCCCGATAGGGAGCCGGCGTACGTGGACTGCTGCTGTCACTTGTTAAAGCTCAACCGGCAGCCACAAGGCCACGTCGTATTGATGTGACTACAAGCCAGCTGAGCTTTGCAAACGGTATCGTTAAAGAACCCGCACGCGATTTACGGTGCATAGACACGTTATTTGCTTCAAATAAACATCAATGGCTCGGTGTCCCAGCTTAGCCTGAGCAGTCGGAGCAACTGCTCAGATCAGCTTACGTCGCAATCGCCTTGCAATGCCCCTCGCAGAGAACGCAAGACCTGATGAACGCCGCTGACAAAGCGTTATATGCGGCAAAGGATAAGGACTGTAACCAGTTGGAAGAAGCGTCGGCGTCGCTTTCAATACAAATCGACGTTATGGGCACAAGCTACGCTTGCAGTTAAATAGGAAGCTTTCAGGCTTCAGGTTTCAATACATATTAAACTTCTGCAAAATATGCTTGTCGATGTATCGTGCCGGCACACGATGCAGAAACTTCTAACTTAGTACAACATGATGGAGAGATCTATGAGTGGACATCAGTCGGAACGTGCAATGTTGAAAACGGAAAAGAGGGAGCTGACCAGACAAATCAAGGAACTGACAAAAAAGCTGACAGGTGTTGAGCGCATGCTGGCTAAGCTGGAGTCCGCACCAACTTCGACAGTCAGCCGAGGCCGTCAAGTCGCGAACAGCGGTAAGCAGGCACAACGTCCAGCAAAACGGACGAACCAGCAGGCAGCGGGACTACCCAGGACTAGCGGGGAATTCTGGATCAGCATGATGGGGAAGCGCCCACGCTCGTTCACAGATCTGGTCGCCCGGGCAGAGGCGACTCTTGCAAAGACAATGAAAAAAGGGCTCACGGAAGACGACAAGCGCAAACTCAATCTCCGTGCACGCGTTGCAATCAAGACGCTGGCTGATACAAAGGCGATTAACAGCGAAGGGGCGGGACGGGCTCGTCGCTACAGTGCCGCTGCATGACGAGCAAGTACTTAAAATTGCATTAGATAAAGAAGGTTGACGCGCGCTTTGGCTTTGATACGGTAACTTCGAAAGCGTGCGTCAGCGTCAATCACTTTGGCTTGCGTGGGTGATTATTAAACCGTTTCTTTTGCCCGTCAGGTTGTCCGTTATTGTGGCGGGGCTTGTTGAATTTCGGGCGACGGGATCCCGTTGAACCCGGCTTATCCAGCCAGGCACCCAGCTGTTCGCGAACTCTTCCCATGCCACCGGTCAGGCGCAGATAGCGATTGCGGAACGTATGCCGTAATTGTTCATCGGTATGTGCCGGCACATCTTCACGCAGTCCGATAACCCGCTGGCATTGCCCTAGACTCGCCGCATGGGGCACATCGTCGACAGCGACAGCGATTAACTGCAGTTGCGGGTACATTTGCTGTAATTCATCGAAATCACGAACGCTGGCACCGACGACACCGACCGTCGGCTTATCGCTGCTATTGGCGGAGGGAGGAAGCTTCGGGTCAAACAGCGGCTGGACGTCGTGTTCGGCATCCTCATCCTCTTCCTGCGAAACCACACTGGTATTTGGGAACGCGAGTTCATTGGCGGCGGAAGAAAGATTGCGGCGGTCGTCAGATTGCGATTGCGCAGGAGTGCGGCGAGCGGCGTTACCGTGGCTCACATTCCCTGCATTGACTGCACCGGCATTGCCAATGACGTTTTTTACCATGCCCGACAAAACGTCCCGGTTCTCCGGTTTTGACACCACATTGACTAATGCCTGCGCGAATTCATGAGCCACCATGGCAATGAACGGACGCAGCATTTCATTGAGATCAATCGGCATTGCCACCCGCGAGTCTGGGACCGGCCTTGTCTGTTCAATCCTTGGGGCTCGACCATACGTGGAGGCGGGCGCTTCACGGGATGGCCGTTGTGGCTTCGCGGTGCCTGTCGCCAACAGGGGGTTTTGTTGTGCATTGACGCGTCCGTCATCCGGATGTGGCGCCGCGGTGGCAGCAGCAACTTCGGGCTTGTTTACTGGATCGTTAATTTGCGTCGTCAGGCGTTCATTTGGCAAAGTAGCACCGGCGGGAATGGTAGGCTGGTTTCGAGATGCGTGCGCATCGAGACTGCTCATTATTGACGTGCCCGATTCTTCTGCAGTGGATGAATGCGCGGAAGCTGCCTCGGACGCTACCGATCTTGCCTGCTTACGCGATGATGTCTCGATCTTGTGCTGTTCTGTGGCAAACAATTCGTGTTGACGCATCGCGGCGGCGGCTTTCGCAAAGATCCCCTTGAGTTTTTCACGGACCGACTGAAAGCCCTGATAAATGGAGATCAGCTTTCGGTGCCGATTGTCTGGTAGCGCGGTTTCCTGCGCCAGAAATACATCCTTTGCCTTGACCTCGTCAAGTGTGTCGGAACTCAACAGGGCTGTGCCGATGGTGGTATAGAGCTGTTTTGCGATCAGTTCCCACTCCTCGTCGGTCCATTTAATGACCGTGGAGGAAGCGGGTGGTTTCATTTTAGTAGCCATACAAAGCTTTAATGGTGAACAAACGAGTTGAAGGCGCCAATCCCGCACAAAAACGTGGCAGCGCTGTCATCGTCTTTTTAAGTCGAGGCATTGGGATCTAACGGTACGATCCGGGTGCGTAGTAGAGCGTCCGGAACGCGCAGCAGCGCACCCTTTGCCAGCTCCTCATCCGGGACGCGGCATCAGCTATTCGCAATTTACGTAGTGCGCACCGTCGAGCCGGATTATCGCATTAACACATACGCTTCGCACAAGGAAACAAACCTACGGCTTCTACATGGAAACCGCCTTTCGTTATCACGAAATGTTTGCTCGTTGGCTGACTGGGCAACTGATTTTGCAGGCTGCAGCAGCATTCATGTAACCTATAAATCGGAGCTCGGCGAGGGGCTGCGATAGACTCGCAGCAGCGGACACGATGAGCGTGAATGCTACAAGCCAAGTTGCTGCGTTACCTGCCGTGCGTGTAACAGAAGGTCGTCGCGCACCGGGTCTGGCTTATCGCCTGCAACCATTTTGATGTAGCCGGTTAAATCACGGATCAGTTTGCCAAGGCACTGCAGCTCGTCGGCAGTGGCTGCCTTCGCCAAGGCGTCGAGCTGTTGGATCAGGGCGAGCACGGAACCCGGATCGACCAACGCACAATACGGTTCGTGCCAGTCACGATGGTTGTCGATGGCGTCCAGCGCTTCTACACAAGCGGCTTTGAGAGTGGGAAGAGAAGACATAAAAAGACCAAATGAATCCGTTAGCTTACCGGATTCGGCGCGTAGACAAAGCGTTCGTGCCGGAATTGCAACACCATGAGTGCATCACGATCTTCTAAGGTACTATCCAGTCGCAGTTCAGAAAATCCATACAAAAGGATAGTGGCGGAGGCAGAAAATGCCTGTGCAGCGAGCGCTGTACAGGCATTTTTCTTTTAGTTATATGGGTTGTGAATATATCTATATAACCATAATAAAGAGGACATTTGTGCTGCGCCGCAGTATCATGGATTTGTCTCCTCCAACTCTCCTTGAATTGGATTCGCCCGCGCACCGCAAGGTCTGCGGGCTTTTTTCTTTGTGCCGATGCAGGTACAGGTCGGTGGATTGTTAATTGCCTTACCAGACTGAGCGCAACGACGCGCCAAAGGATGAGAAATTGGTCATTGAACACGGTGACAAGATCGATATTGCACGCATTCTGATTGAACGCATCGATGGCGTGGTAGCACAGGCGCGCGTAAGCAGTTTAGCCCTGGCAAATGCTGTTCTGGAACGGTGGGCCAAGGATGCACCAGAAAAGGGTGAAGGCCAGTGCCAGATCCAGATCATTTTTGACGACGGCTTTCAGTACCAAAGCCATATTGGCTTGAGCCGGTCGCAAAAACGCATTTCCCTGGCCAGATTACTCCGTCAGCAATTGTTGACGATGGCCACGCCAAAAACAGGGCAACGTAAAAGAAAAGATGCCGCTGGTCCCATCTCCAGCATCACGTTGCCGGCAATTCCGCTGAACGCGGAAGTTATGCTGGAGCGATATGACATCTAGTCCGGCGCNAGAAAAGATGCCGCTGGTCCCATCTCCAGCATCACGTTGCCGGCAATTCCGCTGAACGCGGAAGTTATGCTGGAGCGATATGACATCTAGTCCGGCGCACGAACCTTTTCCTGCAGTGGGCGAGGGTAGCGTTGTAACGCAGGGAATAAGGTAGCTATGGCACGCAACAAGAGCGATACGGTCCAAGGGCAATACCTGAATGACTTGCGCAGGCAACGCATGACGGTCATGGTGTACCTGGTGAGTGGCATGAAGCAGGTTGGCATGATCGAGTCATTCGATCAGCATGCAGTATTGTTGCGGCATGGCGCCAGCATGCAGTTCATTTACAAGCACATGATCGCCAGTATCATGCCAGCGGCAAAGGCCTTGCCAGCACTGTCATCGCCGTCAGTTAAACGGGGTGTGAGTCGTCCGGAGCACAGCTCAGCGCCTGTGTTCACCCGTAAGGTTTTGCGCCGCACTGTCATTCGAGAAGAGTAACGTCGCACTGGTAAAGGTGAGCAAGGCGGTAACGTGTAAAGGAATGTGGTGCTGGTATTCGTTCCTCCCGCCAGCTCCGGTGGATGCAGCCTGTTCTTTTGAAATCGAGGTCTCACTCCGATGGCTGCATGGGACGCGATTCTACAGCGATAAACGCCTGTCCGGGTCCTGGAACTATTGATAGCGGTCAATATCGGACACCGGTGTATCACGACAGTGCGTACAATAAAAATACGATGCGCGACCTTTTTCAGTATTAATTAGCCGAGTCATCATGTTCCCGATTGTTTGCCTACAGTTGAGGAAGACACTGTCCAGTCTGCGTGACTGCGGTTCGTGAGGTCACATGGCGAGAGAATCATGCCGCTGTTTCAATTCAGGCTGCGCGAACCCGAAACCTTATGTCGCTTCGTCCAGGTTCGCTAGTCTTGCTTTTGTGCGGCACCGTCGCATCGATTAAATCCTATCACCGCAAGGGACACCGATCATCTGTTGGTAGCTTCCGGCCGTGCGCACTAAGCCAGATGATCTGCACCCGCTAACTCATAAACGAGCTGTCGCAGTTTTGCGCGCGCTTCATCAAAACCGTATTCGCGTCGCCAGCGGTTCAAGTCAATGAAACCGGCAGCCGACAGCGCCTTCGCCGCCATGCTGATGCTCTGAAACGCGTTGCCGTCCAACTCGCCATCTAATACGCGGATACATAGGAAGGGAGTGTCGCACGCTAGTGGTAACGCCTTGGCATGACGCAGCAAGTCGAACATCCGGCTTTGTGCAAAGTGCGTACCGCAGACGATCACGTCAAAGGGTTCATGCAGCAGCAACTGCGCTTCGTCCATGGTCGTGCAGTACGTGACATCAAAGTAGCCGGTCCAGGCTTCTTCTACGACCGGGATAACACGCGGCACTTCAGCGACCAGCAGTTTAGGTTTTCGAGGAAGCATATATATTGTGATTGGTGGCTTCTTCGCTCAAGTAGCATCTGTTTGTTATTCAATGTAGACGTTTATTAATCCAATTGCAATAAGGAGCCAGCCTGGTCCTTGTTCTTTAAACAGGCGGAGGTATAACGGAAGGGCGTTCTGCAGAGCGGGCCGGAGCTTGCAACTGAATGGACGCCTGTTATGCTCATACGTCCCATTAAAACGACAATAAATGGAGATACCCATGTCAGTGCATCTGGACAAGTGCACAAATGACCGCTGTGGACATTTGTTTGAAGTCGAGCAGTTCAGTAAATCCTTCGGCGATGGCCTCGCTCATGGGATGATTGAATGCCCGTACTGCGGAACCCGGAAAAACGGCGATGCAAGGTTGATTTACATAAGCCGAAAACTCATCAAAGAAATTGAGGAGTGGTGCAGCATAGACCGGCCCGCCAGTCCTGCTTTAACTCCCTCGCTTCCTTTACATAAATAACTACAAGTACCAACTATTGCGTTAAATCAATAAAACGCAATCCTAACCCCGAAACAATGAAAATCCGCTCGTCAGTACCGAGGCAGACTCGCGTGTCCGGCATTCGCGCTCGTTACGCTTGAGACGGCTGGTTAAAATGATTTATTACGATAGGAGCAGGTGATGGCGCCAGGTACTGTAAAGTGGTTTAACGATGCCAAAGGTTTTGGTTTCATTACACCGGACGCGGGCGGAGAAGATTTGTTTGCACATTTTTCTTCGATCCAGTCGAATGGATTCAAGACACTTTGCTCCCCTGCCTGGAATTAGTGCCGTTCTAAGGTCGAGTTTTTCAGCTCCTTGTTGCTTCAAATCCGTGCCTGGCCCAGCACTGGCGGGCAAATTCAGCCGGCGTCAGTCAGTCCAATTGCCGCTAAACGGGGCGGCCGTACTCGACGATCCGTGCGCGCAGTGCATCGGCATTGTCAGCGCAGGTCCGGCGGAAATCGACGCTGATGCGAACATCGTCGGCAGCACGCCACCAGAAAGCAAGCGCCGCGCGTGCAGCGGCACTCCAGTCGTTTTCCTGTTCCGGCAGTGGCCTGGTAGGCTGGTATTGTACTGGTGGCAGTTCCACGCCGCGCCCTGGTGCATACTGCATCGGCAGCATGTCGTACACTGGGGCAAGCGCCGGAGTGGAACCGGCGCGAAACGCCAGATTGCCGTCATGCATATCGTTGTTGGCGACTAGGCGGCCAAAATGCCAGATCCTGCAGATCGCCTGTGCGTCATGCGAATGCAAGAGTCCGTCTGCATGCAATCTCTCAGCGGCTTCCAGCCAGTTCCCGGTCATGCCGTACAGCGCGGCATTCATTGCTGACCAGGTGCATACGCCGGAGCGTCCGCGCGCGCCGTGCCGGTCAAAGCGGACAGATTCATAGAACGTGCGGCCGCCTGCCTGCAAGATGCGACTTGTTGCCGTGGCTAAGCCAAGCTCCCGCGAGAGTACCTCTAGCGCCAAGTGCTCACAGACCAGAAGGTCAGCCCAGCGCCGAGTTCCAGGAGAATCGTCGTCACCGGAAAACTTGACCAGCACATGCACTGCCTGGCCGTCGACACACCGACGCGCGGTAAACTTTGGGAATTCGCCTGCAGCTGATGATCCTTCTAAACCAAATCTCAGTGCCTCGTGCGCAAGGCGCAGATACTGAGCGATGAGTGCTTCGTCGTCGGCAATGAAACTTTCATCATGAACGTCCTCATCGAGAAAGCGCTGGTAAGCAGCCTTGCCAAGAATGAAATTTCCCGGCGTATCCGAACCCATGATCGACAGGGCATACAAAATATCGTCTTCACGCCATTCAGTGGGATTTTCTGGAACCTGCAAGAGGTTAGCGTGCCTGCGTGCGAAATTGCGTCCCAGGAAGCCTTGCGGCCGCATGTCGTCTAAAGGATAGGGCATACTGCCAAACCAGCCCTGCATCATGTCGCGGTCGAGAGGCCAATCCAACAATGCGTTGTCTTCGAGTGCCAGCGCGCAACCTTCCGGATAGACGGGATCGAGTACACCTACACGCGTACCATGACCAAGTTCATCGACCCGGTACAACGTCAGGCTGTCCAGCATGCCGCGCAGGGCACGCCGGGCAGCGTAAGACGTTGCACGTGCAGAGCCGCGTGACATGATTTCGCGCCCCAGATTGCGTACTGCACGCATCATCGTAGGGCGCGAGACGCCTAATAGGGCAAGTAACTCACCGGCCTGCATCCGGCCACGCGTGCGCAGAATTTTCAACAAAGCTTGCGCAACAGCTTGGCTCATATATGAAACGATTTTTAGAAGACTGATTTACAGTCAAAACGCCACAAATGCACGGCTCATGTGAAACGATTTATGAAACAATTATAACAAGATATGCTTTGCGGTACAACATGTTGCCCTGCGGGTAAGTATCGCACGAGCTTCGTCCTACATAGCTCTAGTCAGGCTAAACATCGAAAGACTTTTGTATGTCTCTAGAGTCTCGAAAAACTTTCCAAAAGGATATTCAAGTCAAGTTTCAAGGAGGCTTTCAACACAATCGGCGGGAAGGCCGACGTTCGATACAAGGAAAAGATAGTTTTGGAGTTGCGAAACGTAGCTGCACCAATCCGGGATTTTCATGAACTCTTCCTCGGGCTCTGTCGCGTTAGCTGGAAAAAGACACAGGAATCTCTACCGAATCATGTGACGCTCACACAGGGCGGATTCGTTCTGCCAATGCGTAAAACTGCTCGGCAAACGACATGCCCTCGCAGCCTTCGACCCTGAACTGGCCTTTGCGAATCATGTGCATGTATATGAACGCTTCCCGTTTGCGAAGCAGTTTCGTTTGCTCTGACGCACAGGATTGGTTGCATCTGTATATACGGCCTTACTGCAGCCAGTAACCCTGCTGCGGGCCCCGATGAAATCCGCTGACTCGCACCTCATTGAGTTCACGAGCTCAATGCTCTTATGCACATAGCCGACCACGCCCGGGCCAGATCCCGAAACGATTCATCTTCGATGTTGGGTAAATGCACTGCTGACAGATCGCCTGCACGCAACGAACGCACCAGCTTGATGGCGTCACGCCGGTCGGTCTTGACGCGGTCTCCTGGCTTGCGCGGGATGAGCGAAGGCGCGCACACCATGCACGCGAGTCCCTTCGCGACGAGATGCCGGTACAGGCCATAGCCGCAGGGGCCTGCTTCATAAACGACATAAATATGCATCGCCTTTGCCTGCAGGCGCTTGCACAGGCGGTCGATCTCGGTCTGTGTTGTGCCGATCTTGCCTGACAGTTCTACATCGCCCAAGCCTTTCGCATAGGCAATCGAGATCGATTCCTTGTGAACGAAACGTGACTTTCCACCAGATGATTGCTGCCTTGGGACTAAACCGAGCCAGGCAGCAAATTGCCGCCCTCGTTTGAACTCTTTGCCATCACCGGCTGCTGCAACGATAGCGGTCGCTATCAACGGACCCACCCCGCGAACCTGCTCGATCTTCCTGAAGATCGAGCAGGAGCTAAAGATTTGCTGGACACGTTGGTCATAACGAGCGATTGCTGCGTCCACTTCTACAAGTCTTTGGTAAAGATCAGTAAATACACTGCGGGCCAAAGAACTTAAGTCGTCACCTGATTCCTCTAGAATGCGAGGCATGTGTTTCCGAACACTAGTCGGCAATTTCGGCGCAACGATTCCGTATTCTGCCAGCAGGCCTCGAATCTGGTTGCTGATCGCGATACGCTCCTTCATAAGCAAACTACGCACGCGATGGACTGCCTGAATGTCTTGTTGCTGTGCCGTCTTTATTGGCACAAAACGCATCGTGGGGCGTGACGCCGCTTCGCAAATCGCCTCTGCATCATTCCTATCATTCTTGTTACCTTTAACGAAAGGTTTTACCAAGCTGGCATTAATGAGCTCTACTTGGTGCCCCATCGCCTGGAATCGTCGGGCCCAATAGTTAGAGCCACCACAGGCTTCCATTACTGAGCCGAAAATTTCTGCCTTAGCCCGGTACTAATTCCGGGGGACGGTCAGTGGATCAGCTCATACTTGAGCACAACAACCCTTTCTCTCATTCTTGCGGTGATCATCATTCTCGCAGGTATCAATACTTTTAAAGCGAGCAAAGTAAAAGCCGCGCCTTTGTTCAGTTCGAGCATTAAGCGTCAGCAGCTGTTATTGATGGCGATCGGTGGCATCGCTGGTTTTGGTTCGGGATTAGCAGGGGTGGGGGGCCAGTGCTCGCTGTGCCGCTTTTGGTCTTGTGCGGCTTTCCGGTATTAACATCGATCGGTATCAGCCAAGTAGTGCAAATTGTCGGGGCGATTTCTGGAACTGCTGCGAATGCGCATTTTGGAACCATCGATTTTCATCTCGCATCCTTTATCACGATCTTTGAAATTTGCGGGGTGATCATAGGCGCCCATACTATCCATCGCGTCGATAGCGGCAACGTAAAGAAATTCGTAGGCGTATTGTGCCTTATCGTCGGAACTCTGTTTATGTATCGCAGCCTCGCACCGCTTTAGCAAGTGCATCAATGCTGTGCACGGTTTCCAATTTGGTGCTTCGTTAAATCAAAAAGGGGCGCTAAATAGCCTAAAAATCGAGCCTGAAGTGTTTGATGATCCTGCTCGCCTTTTTGCGTCTCAGCATAACCAAAATCCCTGAAAATTTCTGTGGCACGCATATTGCTGATCCCAGCTCGTCATAACTGGTTATAACTTAAGGGCGAGAAGCAAAATGAATGACATGGCAATTCAATGCAACTTGACAAACCAAGAATTATTCGGGACTGCTTTTGCTATAGAAGCGGCAGCGTCGGGAGTGCACGCAGTTCAACCCGCTAAAGGCGCAAGGGGACGTATTGTTGTCGAGTCCTTGAAAGTGGAATTTGAAAGCGGAAAATCCAACACGGTTGCGGTGGATGGTGTATCACTGCGAGTAGAGCCTGGCGAGTTTGTATCGATCATCGGACCATCGGGCTGCGGCAAATCGACCGTGCTTAATGTAATCGCAGGGTTCACGCCGGCATCGGGGGGGACAGTCAAGGTCGACGGCAAATCGGTGGACCAGCCCGGAGTCGATCGTGGCGTCGTATTCCAGCAATACTCGCTATTTCCTTGGCTAACTGTTCGCAAGAACGTCGAGTTCGGCCTAAAGACACAAGGCATTTCGCAGTCCAAACGCGAAACGATTGCGAGAACATTTCTGGGGCTTACTGGATTGCTCGCTTTCGAAAACCACTACCCTGATCAGCTCTCTGGAGGTATGAAGCAACGTGTCGGCATCGTTCGCGCGTTGGTCACCAGTCCGCAAGTACTTCTCATAGATGAGCCCTTCGGCGCACTCGACGCCCAGACTCGGGTGGTAATGCAGGAAATCCTAACCAACATGTGGTAGCGACAACGTATCTCCGTGCTGTTTATTACGCATGACATCGAGGAAGCGATCTTTTTGTCGGATAAGGTCTACGTGATGACGGCAAGGCCTGGAAAAATCAAGGCGGAATTAAAGATTCCACTGCCGCGTCCGCGCACACCCGACATGACAAGCTCCAAGGAATTTCTAGACATCCGGCATGAACTGCAGACATTGATTCGCGAAGAAAGCATCAAATCGATGGGCTCCGAGATAAGTAGTGGTGGGTTAGAGGGCTTATCAATGGAACTTGGGCCTGAAGGACCATTGCACACAACGTAATGTCACACTTAACTATAGAAGGAACTGCCTCCATGAATACTCAACGCTATCCAATTTTACGCCGTACAGTGCTTGTCGCGACGCTAGCTTGTTCGTGCGTGCTGACATCAGGGGCTTTTGCTGCCGACCTCATCAAGGTCAGGCTTGCGCAAAACTTGTCACCGATTTCTGGCGTCGTGATCGTCGCGAAAAACAAGCAATTTTTCGAAAAATCCGGCTTGGATGTCACCGTCATAAACTTTACCTCAGGCAAACAAGCCCTAGAAACGACGCTGGGTGGCGGTGCAGATATTGCGACAACCGCAGAAGCCCCAGTGACTGCCTCAGCAATGGCGAAGCAGCCAATCGCTTTACTCGCTCGTATGGAGTATTCCTATCTTAAGACTCTTGTCAGTACTGCCAGCGGGATAAATAGTCTGGCGGATCTAAAAGGAAAGCGCATTGGTCAAACGGTCGGAACCGGAAGCGAAGTCTATACGATGGCTTTGCTGAAAAAAACTGGCATAAGCCAAAAAGATGTATCCACAGTGAGTTTGCGTCCGCAGGATATGGTAGCTGGATTGGCGGCAAACGGTGTTGACGTCATTGATACTTGGGAACCACATATCGCGAACGCAAAAAAAGCACTCGGTAGCAAAGTAAAAGAACTGGATACCAAGGGCATTTATGCCGAAACCTTTAATATAGTCACGACGCAGAGTTATTTGCAATCGAACCGTGACGCGACCACCAAATTCATAAAAGCAATGTTGGAGGCCGAAAAATGGATGAGGGTGAATCGTGATGAAGCGATTACGACGGTGGCCTCGGCAGTCAGTATGAACCGCGACGATTTGGCGTTAATATGGGATGAATACGTTTTCGGCGTCACACTGGACAACATGACGCTTGACGTGCTTAAGACCCACTCGTCGTGGCGCCTAGCCACCGGCAATGCTCCTTCCGGCGCAACGATGCCAGACTTTTCCAAGGTGATATTTACCGAACCCCTCAAGTCGGTTGCTCCTGACCGAGTGAAGATCACCTTTAATTAAGAGAAGCATCATGAAGAAAAACACCCACAAGGTATGGGAAAACCTGGCTAGATGGGGCTCGTTGCCGTTAGTCGTCCTTCTATGGGAAATCGTGGTTCGACTGGGCGCAGTCAACGCCGTGTTATTTCCTCCGCCGACGGTGGTTGCCGTTTCAGCATATGACTATGCTGTTTCGGGAACCTTAGTGACGGATTTGAGCTGGAGTATCTCCCGCGTCGTCGTTGGTTATCTCGCGGGTGCAATCACCGCCATATTCGTTGGCGTGCTAACAGGCGGAAACCGGATAGCTGCTGCATTTTTCTCGCCAATTTTTCAGATGCTGCGCCCCATCCCGCCGGTGGCTTTCGTACCAATCGTCATCGTATGGTTTGGCTTGACCGAACTTGGAAAATGGTTTTTGGTGTTCTGGGGCGTGTTCTTTACCGTTTGGTTATCTGTGCATTTGGGTGTCCAGCGTGTCAATGAAACATTGATTCGTGCGGCGCGCTGTCTTGGCGCCACCAAGAAAATGATGCTATTTGAGGTTTTGCTGCCCGGTGCACTGCCATACATCTTCATGGGGTTGAGGACGGCGATCAGCGTATCGTTTTACACCTTGGTAGCAGCTGAGTTGGCCGGTGCATTTGGTGGCGTCGCCTATCGACTTGAAGTCACGCAGCAGAACATGCAAATCGGGCATATGGTTGCGGGACTGATCATCTTGGGTCTGATTTCCACGGTTGCAGACAAGTTATTCGGTATGTTTTCGACAAAAGTGGTTCACTGGAATACCTAATATTCCACCTTATCGCCGAAAGAAATTCATGCAGCGCCTCACAGCCGAGGCTCTTGAGGAAACGCACGCCGAATAGAAAATCGTGCAAAGAAAGGACACAGTGAAAATGGACTTAAGTAACCTTGGTTTAGACATTCAAGCGCTTCGAGACGGCTATCGGGAAAAATTATTTACCCCGGTAGATGTCGTGACTGAGGTCTTTCGACGCATAGAGGCAAGAGGCCAGGATTATGCATGGACAGAGCTAGTCGATAAAGAAATCGCCCTGCGAGAAACGCAGCGTATCGAAAAACAATTCCAGGGTAAGGATTTTCCCTCTTTGTATGGCATTCCATTTTCCGTAAAGGACAATGTGGATATCATCGGCATGCGCACTACCTGTGGTTGCGAAGGATTCGACCACATACCGAACGTCTCGGCCACCAGCGTTACGAAAGCGCTTGATGCAGGCGCGATATTAATTGGCAAAAATGCACTCGATCAGTTTGCCACCGGGTTAAACGGCACACGAACAATGGGGGGCCATTGCCGCAACGTATTCGACGAACGATATATATCGGGCGGGTCAAGCTCTGGCTCGGGCGTCGCCGTTGCTGCAGGCATAGTTACATTCTCCTTGGGCTCGGACACCGGCGGTTCCGGCAGAGTGCCGGCGGCCATGAATAATATCGTTGGGGTCAAGCCAACTTTAGGGCTGGTCAGCGGCTCCGGCTTAATCTACAACAATCGCTATTTCGATTGCGTTCCTGTTTTTGCTCGCACTGTTGAAGACGGCTACCAAGTGTTGGAAGTCATTCGTGGATATGATGACACTGACATCTTCAGCCGTGAAGACGCGGACGATATATCCCTTGCTCCGATATTAGAGGGTGAATTCACTTTCGGCATTCCGACTAAGGAACATCTGAAATTTTTTGATGACGTACATGCGCAAAATGCGTATTGGCGAGCCGTTGAGTCGATGAAGGCTATCGGTGGAAAACCAATTGAGGTCGATTTTTCAATTTTTATTGAAGCGGGCAAGTTACCATTTGATAGCGGCTTGCTCGCCGAGCGTGCAGTTAGTTATGGCGAGCTGGTCAAAAGGCATCCAGAAACAGTGCATCCCGCAGTGACATCAATGATCCAAAAGGGCCTGAGCTATTCAGGTACAGACACTGTCCGGGCAATTTATAAAATGACTGAGCTTCGGAGAAAAGTAAAAAAGCTTCTTCGTGGAGTCGATGTTCTGGTAACGCCCACAGTCGGTCGCGCGTATTTTTGTGAAGAAGTTAAGGCGAATCCAATCGACTTAAACAACAATATCGGTTATTACACCTATCCTGTTAGCCCACTCGATTTGTGTGCGCTAGCGATACCTGCCAGCATGCGCCCAGACGGCCTTCCATTCGGTATCTCGTTGGTAGCTTTGTCTGGTCAAGACAGGGATTTACGGGCAATAGGCGGACGGCTACAAAAACATGTGACGCTAAAACCAGGGCTAGAGCAAAAGTTCCTCACAAAAGGCGATTGAAGCCGCCGATGTAACGGAGCAGAGGCAGAGCGGATTCAGGACATTCGCTACTGATTATGAGTCAGCAGATCCAAGGGGCTAGGATTATTCGGTGCCTTTATATGTATAAAATTGCATAGGAGTCGGTAAAATCACCGGACGAAAATCGTCATCTTCGCTGTATCTCTTCTCGTTTCATGCTCTGCTTGCGCAAATTGGGGCGCAAGACACTGGAGAACGATTTCCTCGAGGAAGCGGTGGACTTTGCCAAGGCAAAAAAGTGGATTGCGCGCTCGCCGTCTTGCTCAGGCTCAATCATTGAGACTGGTCTGCGAAGCCCTCGGCGTAGCCGCAGCAAGAACGATGATTCGGCCGCTCAACAAGCCATTCGTTCAGTCGTCCACGATCTGGCGAGCTTTAACTATCGACGGGTTCGGGGCGTACTACGACTGAATGGCATGCCGGATGGTCGGCCTATCAATCATAAACGCGTCTACCGCATCATGCGTGATCATCACTTGCTGTTGTACCGACCTGGACAGCGCCCAGTCAACCAGCGGCGCCATGATGGCAAGATGTAGCGGTCGGGAAGAGCAACGCCCGCTGGTGCTCTGACGGCTTGAGCTGTCTTGCGACAACGGTGAACGGGTACGTATTGCCTTTGCGCTGGATTGCTGTGACCGTGAAGTGATGAGTTGGGTTGCTGCCACCAAAGGCATCGATGCGGGCCTGGTGGGTGACTTGATGATGCAGGCAACGGAATATCGCTTTGGCGATGCCGGACCGCCGTCAGAGATTGAATGGCTGTCGGACAATGGCAATTGCTATACCGCTGCAGAGGCACGTTACTTTGCCAAACTGCTTGGCCTCAAACCAGTCACCATGCCGGTGTCAAGCCCGCAGAGCAACGGCATGGAGGAAAGCTTGGTCAAGACGATTAAACGTGACTATGCGAGCCTGGCGGCGCGCCCGGACGCTACGATGGTGATGCAGCAACGTGGAAGCTGGTTTAAGCACTACAACACGAAGCACCCGCATAGCGCCTTGAAATACTTACCGCCGCAGCGTTTCAGGGAACAACAGGCCTTAACTCAATAATGCCGATTGCCGGTAAGCGGGGCCGGCCATAGCACCAACCTTGGCATAACGCGATGGGTTGTTGAACGTCCTGTCGCGTGAATGCCTAGCCTCTTTAGCATTCCCTGGATGCACGGGCTGAAGTTAGACGACCTCCGTAATCATCTTCCCATGGCTTTGACGGATACGCCTCCTACCGCGTAGTCCTCCTTCTGTAGTTCTTGAATCATGATCCTGACGTTTCCAGTAGGAGAGCCAAGTGTAGTTACCACGGCGTCAGTTAGTGCTTTCATAAGCAATGCCTTTTGCTCTTCAGTCCGACCCTCAAATAAATACACATGTAAAACGGGCACGGTAACACTCCTTATTTCCATTAAATTCGATTATTTTTAAGTTAATACCTGATCATTCAGCGGTGATGCGAGCTTCTTCGGCAATTCTTCTCCAATTTGCTATATCGCTTTTGAGCACGGAGGAAAACTGCGCTGCCTGAATCGTAGTCGGCTCCATGCCGAGTCCATTGATAAGTTCTGTATATTCGGGGCTCTTCGTAATCGCGGACAAAGCAACTTCCCACTTTTCAGTGACAGACGTCGGTGTATTCTTCGGTAAAAGAAACCCCATCCAGCCATAAGACTCAAATCCAGTAAACCCAAGCTCTTTAAAGGTAGGGATATTAGGAAGTAGCGATGAACGCTCTGCTCCAGTAATTGCAAATACTTTTACCTTGCCAGCCTTTAGCATCGGCATGACCGACCCGACATCAATTACCGCATAATTAATATGTCCGCCCAGAAGGTCTGTCATCATGGGCGCACCCCCTTTGTAAGGAACGTGAACAGCCGTCAACCCAGTCTTTCGGGTGAAGAGTTCTCCATACAAATGAGAGGTGGTGGCATTCCCGGCAGAGCCAAAACTAGGTTTGCTTTGCTGTGATTTAACAAAATCGACATATTGCCCGAAAGAGTTCGCTGACACCGCGCTTGACACAACGAGTACGGCGGGCGATCGCAAGACTTGGCCAACCGGTACAAAGTCGGTAATTGGATTATAAGGAGCTTTTTTTCCTACAGCCTCATTCTGGATGTGCAGCGTAGTTGTGAACAATGCCGTATAACCATCAGGAGAGGCTTTGCCCACAGCCTGAGTTCCTATAATTCCACTTGCTCCAGCTTTATTTTCGACGATAACCGGTTTGCCCCAGCGCTCCGAGAGCTTGCGCCCAATAAAACGCACTGTGGTGTCTCCAGAGCCACCGGCCGGATAAGGAATGACGACATTCACCGAACGATCCGGGTAGTCCGGCACATCCGCCCAAACTTTTTGCACCGAAAGCACAGCGATAAAAAATACACCAGCGACAATCGTGTGGCGCCTGAGATTCGTTCTATTAAGCACGTCAGCCTCCAATATTATTGATTTTGCATTTAAGACATTTCACGCCGAAATGCCACGACATAGCGCATCATCTACTCCTACGGCATGCGAAGCAGAATCTTGCCGATGTGATCAACCATACGCGGCGAGTTGCATCTTGATTCGAGATTAGTAACGTTTCACTGCTCGTGTTATCCCCACCAATGATTAAATGGCAGGAATGATTCAAACATCTGGGAAACTAAAGAGCAAAGAAAATTGAATATTTGTGCATAATATGAACAGGGAATTAGTTTTTTGATCGAGTTAGGTACTTATATGGACGCGCGATATTAAGTGCGGCTAAAAAAATAAATGAAAAGCTGTCATATGCCTTGCTGGATGCTTCTGTTCTCGCCCCCGTATTACAGGACCATCGGCATCATTAAGTTAAGGCCCGTTGACCCTGCACCGGAATTAGGACAATGCTGAACAAGTAAACGAGAAAGGTTGCTCAAGCGTTACAGGCATCATTGACGACGGACACGGCGAACGACGATGAAGCAGCAGACACTGGCGATGGCGGCGGACCAAGGCTTCGAGCAATACCGCAAGCCGACGCGGCGCGATCAATTTCTGGAGGCGATGAATCGCATCGTGCCATGGGAAGCGCTGTGCGCGGTGGTCAAGTGGCTGTGGGGCTTCACCAGGGTGCGCGATCGCGGTCTGGCCAAGAATGCATGCCGCGCCTTCACGGCGCTGACCCTGGCAAATATTTACCTGTCACGCCATCGGTTGATGGCACAGGTGCGCCCGTAATGGGCGAAAGCGGGCGGAAACGCCCAGTGAGCCGCCCGCAAGGGCATGAAATAACCGGCTGAACGCCGCCAATTTCCGATTCAAATCGATCACGTCGGCCTGATTTCAGAAATCAACAGCTTGTTCAGCATAGCCTTAAGCCAAACACTCACTCGCTGCCTGTCCTGCCGTGACCAATCGTAGCACTGTGCGCTGGATGATTCTGAAACAGGCGATGAACCCAGTGTTGCTGATCAGGTTCATGCAGCGCCTGGTGCGCGATGTACAGCGCAAGGTATTTCTGATTCTCGATAACCGGCCAGCGCGCCATAAGGCAGACTTAAAGAACGCAGTGATCCGTCATTTGCGCAAAATTAGTTAATCGCCTGACCGGGTGAAAAAATACCTCCAACATGGCCCAGTTAGTTATGCCGCTCGAATTATTCTTAACTCTACAAACCGATGCCGGATCAATAACAGGTCTCGAAGAGCTTTAGCACCCGCGCAAGCACCGGCGACTGGTTCTGCGGATTCCACAACACTGAAATTTCCGCCATTGGCGTTTGTCCAATGATGTCCAGGAAAACCACATCAGGTATGCCGCAGGTCCTCAGCCAGTCAGGCACCAGTGCAACCCCCGCGTTAATTGACACCAGGCTGATCATCGTCAGCATATGTCGCGCCTGATGTGGAATGACAGGACTGAAACCGGCTGCATTGCAGGCGGTGATGATGTTATCGTAGAACCCCGGAGCCGTATGCCGCGGCGGCAGGATGAAATGGTCATCCTTCAGCGCTTGTAGCCGCAACGCCCTTGATGAGGCGAGGCGGTGCGCAGCGTGCACAGCGATGACCAATGGCCCACGCGCCACAGGCCTGGCATCCAGTCCATGCCGTTCAAGTGGCGTATGGACCAAGCCAATATCGATCTGACCGAGCTGTAAAGCTTTAACCTGGTCCATCGAATTCATCTCTTCCCAGCCCACTGAAACTCCGCGCAGCTCGGCAATGACCCGCAGGTAGTGTTCGCGGGCATCAGTAAATACCGTGGTCGCAAGGAAGCCGGCGCGCAGCACCCCTCTTTGCCCTTGTTCCGCCTCTTGCACTGCACGCTGCACGTTGTCCGCCTGCGCCAAGATCCGCCGCGCTTCCTCCAGCAGCGCAGCACCCGCAGCAGTGACCTGCACATAGCGTTTGGTTCTGATAAGCAATTGCACGCCCAGACTTTCTTCCAACCGCTTAATACTTTGGGTAACAGGTGGCTGGGAGACATGCAGGCGGCTCGCGGCTCGCCCGAAATGGAGCTCTTCGGCGACGGCTACAAAACAGCGAAGTTCTTTCAAGTCCATGTCAGTAATTTGATTTTGAAATTAGTGTGATTTAAAAAACGTAGTGGACGAATTATAACGGGCGCGCCATAGTGCAATGCATGGAACCACAGGATGAAGTGATGAGTGATCAAAAAATTCCACTAAGAAATGATCTCCCCGCGATGACTGCCCTGAATGGCCTTCGCGTTCTTGATTTGAGCCGCATTCTTGCCGGACCGTGGTCTTCGCAGATACTCGCCGACCTGGGCGCCGAAGTGATCAAGGTTGAACGACCTCGGCAAGGTGACGATTCACGACGGTGGGAACCTTCCGTGCCGTTAGGTGAGAATGGCGTGGCGGCGTCGGCTTATTTCTGCGCGGCCAACCGCGGCAAGCAATCCATTACCGTCAACCTGGCGAGCGCGGAAGGTGCCGACATCATCCGGCGGCTAGCCGAGGTGTCGGATGTCCTTATTGAAAACTACAAGGCGGACGACCTGGCGCGCTATGGATTGGGCTATGAGGATTTGTCCAAGATCAATCCCCGCTTGGTGTATTGCTCCATCACCGGCTTCGGGCAGACGGGCCCGTACCGGGCGCGTGCCGGTTATGACACTATTATCCAGGCCATGGGGGGCCTAATGAGCATTACCGGCGAGCGCGACGACCGACCGGGAGGGGGGGCGCAGCGCTCCGGCATGCCGGTGATCGATCTCATGACCGGTATCTACGCTGCCGTCGCCATTCTCGCCGCGCTGAGGCATCGCGACGCAAGCGGTGTGGGACAACACCTCGATCTGAGCCTGCTAGATGTGCAAGTGTCTTCGCTGGCCTACTTCGGCCTGAACTACCTCGCGACCGGACGCATCCAGTCACGGATGGGAAATACCAACCCGGTCACCCATCCAAGCGGCGTGTACTCGTGCGCCGACCGGCAGATTGTCATCCTGGTCGGCAATGACGACCAGTTCGCGCGCTTCTGCGTCATCCTGGGATTGCCGGAACTGGCGCGCGACGAGCGTTTTGCCAGTTCCGGCTTACGCGTGCAACACAGCGCGGCGCTCGACTGCCAAATTATCCCGGTCCTGCAATCGGCCACGGCATCAGTCTGGATTAACAAACTTGAACAAGTTGGCGTGCCATGTGGACCCATCAACGACATGGCCGCGGTCTTTTCCGATCCCCATATACAGGCGCGCGGCGCGGCAACCAGCGTCAGCCATCCCGAACTTGGGGAAATCCCCATTCTTGCCAGTCCAATCCGTATGTCAGTGACACCAGTCCAGTACTGTTTGGCGCCGCCGCTTTTGGGTGAACACACGCGTGACGTGCTGAGCCGGTTACTCGGCTTTGGTGGCAAAGACTTTGATGAGCTCTGCAGCAAGGGAATTGTGTGACTGCAGCCTTCTGCAACAATAAAAATGGAGACAGCCATGCCAGTGTTATTTGAACAACGCGGGCACGTCGCAATTCTTACGCTAAGCCGCCCCACAGCGCGCAATGCCTGGGGCGAAGATTACAACGAAGACCTCATTGCGCTATGTGAACGAATGGAAGGCGACCGCAACATCCGGTGCGTCATCCTTACGGGCGATGAGGAGGGTGGCGCGTTTTCGGCAGGCGCCAACCTGAAGGACGAAAATACGCATGCCACGCATTCCGCCGCCCAGTTCATCGAGGAATTGCCCAGGGCCAGGAAGTTTGTGACCCATATCTTGACCGAGTTCTCCAAGCCAATTATCGCCGCGGTCAATGGGTATGCGATCGGCATCGGCTGTATTGCCACGCTTTCCTGCGACTTGATCATCGCTTCGGAACGGGCCGAATGGCGCCTGCCGCAAGTTCGGCTCGGCATATTGCCCGCGCATGCCGGCGGAGTGCGGCTCGCGCGTTGGGTTGGCAAGGGAAACGCAATGCGCGTGGCGATGGGCTTTCCGCTGAAAGCGGACGAGGCCCATCGTATCGGGCTCGCGCAATGGCTGGTGCCGCACGAATCTCTCATGAAAGAGGCGATGCAAGTCGCCGAAACAATTGCTGCCATGCCGCCGCTGGCTGGCCGCCTTGTGAAGGAGTCGATCAACCGCGGCCTGGACATTCCGAATGTTGGTGACGCCGCACTGGTGGACGTCTATCGTTTCATGATATTGCAGCAGACCGAAGACGCGCATGAGGCACACGATGCCTGGCGACAGCGACGCGAACCGACCTTTAAAGGCAAGTAGGGTAAAGGTATCCGACAACAGAAAAACGGAAATAGGAGACAAACCATGAAAAGCAGGATGCAAGATGGTTGGGCGAAAAAGCGGGACTCCCTCCTGTCGACGGCGGCTGTCGTAGCTTGCCTGGCCTTGACGGCCTGGTTCGCGCCGGCGGCGGCACAGGAATTTCCAACTCGGCCTATCAAGTTCGTCGTGCCATTCCCGCCGGGCAGCGGTACAGATGCCACAGCCCGGTATTACGCAAACGAGCTGTCCAAGCTGACCAGTCATCCGGTCGTTGTGGAAAACAAGCCTGGCGGCAGCGGCTTCATCGCCGCGTCGAGCGTCCTGAATGGGCCGGCTGACGGCCACACGGTCCTTATCGGCAGCACGTCGACGCTGGCGACCAACGTCGCCTTGTTCCGTACCTTGCCCTATGATCCGGTCAAGGACTTTGCGCCTCTTTCCATGCTGATGGGTTCGACCGTTATCCTGTTGGTGCCGCAGAACAGTCCTCACAAGGGGATCACGGATTTGATCAACGATGCCCAAAAGCGGCCAGGGGCGCTCAACTACGCAGCGGGCGCGGCGAGCTATCAGCTCATGTCGGAATGGTTTAACGAGATGGCGCACATCAAGACCACCCATGTGCCCTACAAGGGGGCACCCGATGCCGCTCGGGCTGTCATGTCCGGCGAGGTCGACTTTACACTGGTCGATACAACCACTGGCCTCTCGGCGCTACAGGGCGGCAAGGTACGCGCGTTGGCGGTCGCTTCCAATCAGCGCTTGAAAAACCTGCCAGAGGTGCCTACTGCGGTCGAAAGCGGGTTGCGCGACTTTATCACCTATACCTGGGTAGGGGCGGCGGTACCGGCGAATACGCCCCAGCCGGTTGCCGCCAAACTCACGGCGTGGATAGCACAGATTGCGGAGCGCCCGCGAACCAGGGAGTTCCTGGAAAAGACCGGTATGGAAGTGATGCCGATCGGCCCGGCCGAATTCCGCAAATTCCAGCAGGAGAACATCGTCTTGTGGAAGAGAGTGGCGCAGAGCGCGAATATCGAGCCACAGTAACACCGGGCTGACACGATGCGGCCATGACAATGCCATCTATAGCGTACCTTCGTTCAAGCAGAATCCAGTAAAGGAAAATGAATGACTATTGCCACGGAAAAATTAATCGACTACGAGTGTGTCGACCAGGTCGCCACCATCCGGCTGAACCGGCCAGAAAAGCTCAACGCGTTTAGCGACGAGCTCGTGCTGGCGCTGGTCGACGCATTGCGGCGATTCGATGGCGATCCCAACGCCAATGTCGCTGTGCTCGCCGGGAACGGCCGCGCGTTCTCAAGCGGCGCCGACGTTAACCAACGCCAGTTGCGCACCCGCGAAGAGCTTACCCTGCTCGGTGGCCCGGAAGGCTTTGGAGCCAAAGGGGCCGATATCTTTACCCGGGCGGTTAATTGGAAACCTGTCATTTCAGCCGTCCACGGTTATGCGATCGGCATGGCGGTTGGCGTCGCATTCAGCGCCGAACTCGTGGTGGCGGAGGAGGGCACCCAATTCCAGGTTACCGAAACGCCGCGGGGACTATCCGGCGTGCGCTATGCATCTCTCATGCGCCTGCGCGGCATTGGCAGCTTCGCACTTGAAGCGACGCTGACTGGCTCCTTTTTTAGCGCCGAGCAGGCGTTCGCCGCCGGCCTGATCAATCGCGTAGCGCCCCGTGGCGCTTATCTGACGACCGCTTTTGAGCTGGCGCGGGGAATCGCGCAAATGCCGCCGCTGAGTGTGCGGGCCATGGTGCGCGCGCATCGGCTCGCCATCGAGAAGGCGGAGCGGGAAGCGGCCATCCTGACCGACCCGCTCAAGCTGCACCTGACGGAAGATTTTGCAGAAAGCGCGCGGGCTTTCGTCGAAAAGCGTCCAAAGCGGCCAATGCAGGGTAGGTGAAACGGGCATTATTGCTATTAACAATTACGCAAGGAGACAGCAATGGAACGCAGGAGATTTCTTGGCGCGGTTGCCGCATTGGCAGGTTCGACAACCACCACCTTCACCCACGCGCAGCAGGCCATGTATCCGGTCAAACCGATCCAATTCGTCGTGCCCTATTCTCCCGGGGGCGCGACGGACAATACCGCGCGCCTGATCGCAAAATTTCTGGCGCCGATCTTAAAACAACCCCTGGTGATCGACAATCGTGCCGGGGCCAATGGAAGAGTGGGGGCCGAATACGTTAAAAGAGCAGAACCGGACGGTTACACGTTGCTGATGGGAGGAATCGGTCCGCTGGCCATTGCTCCGCATCTTGAAAAGGTCTCCTACGATCCGTTCAAGGACTTCACGCCGATCAGCTGTCTCGTCACATGGGATACCGTACTGGTCGTGAATCCATCAGTGCCAGCAGCTAACGTGCCGGAGCTTATTGCGCACCTGCGCCGAAACGGCACGAAAATGAACTACGGTTCGTCGGGTCAAGGGGGCCCCTATCATGTCGCCGCCGAACTGTTCAAGGCTCTGGCGAAGGTGGAGATGATGCACGTACCTTACAAAGGGGACGGTGCCGCCATCGTGGACCTTATTTCTGGCAATACTCAGGTCATGTTCACCTCTGCATCGGCGATTCTGCCGCATATCAAGACGGGCCGAGTCAGGTTGCTGGCAAGTGGCGGTACGCGCCGCTCTACGTTGTTCCCGGACGTGCCGACGATCAGTGAGCAAGCGCTGCCCGATTTTGCAGCCGAGGCATGGGGGGGCGTTTTTGGGCCGGCCGGCATGTCCAAGGAAGTCGTCGGCAGGCTGTACGCGGCCATCCAAAAAGCCTTTACAGATCAGGCTTTGCGTGATGGCATCAATGCTCAGGGCTCGCAATGGATTGCCAGCAGTCCAAACGACTTTAGCCTCTTTCTCAGGGAAGAATATCTGAAATGGGGCCGGGTCATAGACGAACAAGATCTCAAGTCAACGTAACGTTCATGGCCGCTACATCAAATGTTTTTTCGAACGAGTTAAGTAAACATTTTAGGAACTCATTGCCGGCACATGGAGGAATCAAGCTGAAACGGGTGACGCTCGATGAAGGGTTCTGTCGCATTAACGGCACGGTCGGCGGCTTCAGGCCAACGGTCCTGTTGTGATCTTGAGTGGACGGCCATGTTAAACACCAAGGGAATGCGTTTCTGTCACGTTAATGAATCAGGAACACAGTGAGAGCTGGTCCAATCAATGCTCAAAAAGCAGTGCACGGATTTTGGGCGAGACCAATGATCTGATGCCAGTACACGAAGCGCCTGGCAAGTTCAGTTCGATAGCGCGCGGCGGCAAGGTGATGACGCTTGAGGGCAAAATGCTGCCGAATCGGCCCAAAGCTGGAGAGGAAGGTCTGTGTTCGTGCCAGTGAGTGGAAACCTTTCATCCGCCGCTCGCGTTCCCGGGTAGGTTGATGGCTATTCTCGGCCCGGTTGTTGACCCGGGCTGCCGCTTTGACGAACACATGCTTGACGTCCGCCAGTGCGGGAAAAGGAGGCGTCTACGTCATCACCGGCCCGGTCTATGAAGTCAAGCCCAAGACGATTGGTGACAATCGAGTGTGGGTACCCAATACCTATACAAGCCGGTCTACGACGCAACAACAGGGCGCGCCTGGGCACACTGGATTGGAAACAATGACGGAGCACGTGCGAGCAAACCAATTAGCTACGCTGAGCTGGTTCGAAGGACGGGCATTGAGTTTCTACCAAAGGAAAAGGTTCTCGACTGACTACCGAAGAAAGTCCAATCTAATCAACCTCAACACGCCTCTCAAAATACTTGACGACCTCTTCTGGTGGCAGGGGCTGAGAGAATAAGTATCCCTGAATTTCATCGCACTCAAGAAGTCGCAACGCTTGCAATTGCTTATCAGTTTCTACCCCTTCAGCAATGACGCGCATGCCCAATGCCTTCGCCATCGATATTATGGCCTTGAAAAAGACTTCACCCTCTTTGCTCCGGCTTTAATACATCCACATCAAGTTCTTGCAGAGTTGAAAGTGATGAATAACCAGTACCAAAGTCATCCAGATGAACAGAGACCCCCAATGCGTGGATAGTTTTCAGTTCATTGAAAACCTGTTCGGAGTGGCTAGCCATGATAGATTCGGTCAACTCAATTTCAATCGACGACGGCGGAAGGTCGTAGCGGCGCAAAGCTGACTTCAGGAGCATACTGACACCGTTTTCATGGAATTGCTTCGCAGATACATTAACGGATACAGGGAAGAGGTTCAATCCTTGATTGCGCCATGCAGCGACTTGTTGACAAGCCTTGTTCATCACGATTTCGCCGAGTTGTACAATCAAATGCGAGCTTTCGGCCGCTGCAATAAATTCTGCGGGAAAGATAAGGCCTTTTTCGGGATGGTGCCATCGAACCAATGCTTCCATGCCTACCGGGAGGGCAGATTTGACGTCAAATCGCGGTTGATAGTGGACGACAAACTGGTCCGCTTCAACTGCCAGAGTCAAGCTTCTTTGTAGCTCGGTCTGGTGGTGGATACGTGTGAATAGCTCTTGCTCGAAGAAGCGATTCAAGCTTCTTTGTAGCTCGGTCTGGTGGTGGATACGTGTGAATAGCTCTTGCTCGAAGAAGCGATGCCTGGTTGTCGGTTCTGCCTTTGCAGCGTACATGGCGATGTCGGCATTTCGGATTAGCGTTTCCACATCTCTCCCGTCTTTAGGGAACATGCTAATTCCAATCGAAGCGCCTATCGCGAAACTACGCTGTTTAATGTCAAAAGGCTGCGCAAGCGCGTGACGAATTCGATTCGCTATTTCGATAACGTGGTTTTCATGCGTTACACCTTCAAGCAAACCGATAAATTCATCTCCCCCAAATCGCGCCACGGTATCCCCAGGCCGAAGCACACTGCGGAGTCTCGACGATACCAGATGCAGCAGTTTGTCTCCTGTCGAATGTCCCCATGTATCGTTGATGTTTTTAAACTTGTCTAAATCAATAAAGAGGACGGCAATTGATTCGCCTCCCGCAGTGGCACGTTCGAATGCAGCAGGCAAATACTTTGTAAGCCAATGTC
>NZ_LMHZ01000043.1 GCF_001428545.1 Noviherbaspirillum sp. Root189 | reverse complement strand
GGTTTGAAGCGTGCCATCGTAGCCCCTTCATCGTAGATGTCACTTACTCAGACAGCATAGATGCCGATTCGTTTACACCTTTTTGCACAGCCTCAACGATTACGATGACTGGCGGCGATAGCCGTCAGGGTCAATTGCCGCGTTAGGCTCACCGGCAAATCGGAAGTCTTTGAAGCCAAATAGCATTGGCGCATGCCGAAAATGAAGAACACGTACTCCAGCGTCATCTGATATGGTGAATTCCATCTCAGCACCATTATTGAGTGGACGAGACAAAGTCTCGTCGTGAAATAGCTTCCAAAATATCTTTCCTTCATTTTCCCACCAGGTAAAGAATGGGAAGTGTTCGGACTCGGTTCGCATGTAGCCTTTCCCGTCCTTCTCGAATACCAACGAGCGCCGTGAGTCGTCCGCAACGGCAAGCCATGTCCCGACAATATTCATGCGTCTGCCTAACTGAATACTTATAAGGACGCTGAACGTCCGGTATGCAAGGCGGCGGTCCGATATGCACGATGATGTTCTGCGTCCAAGTTATTGATTTGAAAAGAGACGATCAGCATATCCCTAATTATACGGACACGCCTTAAATGGACCGCAGACAGATTTCAAAATCACCTCTTTGTTGCTTTGAAGAGTACAGAAACCGACGTTTTTCACTGCCAATCACAGTAATTTTTCACGCACTTGGCACGGTTTTCACTTTCCGTGGCATTCGGCAAAAGTGACGCCGGTAGACAGAATAAGCGCAGGCACGAGGCATACAACACCGTCATGCGCAGTCTTGTCCGACCCGGTTGCAGTGCAGCCATTTGACGCAAGACCGCGCGCCTTCCTGGCGGTATGCTGATCGCGACCATTCAAAGGAGCGAAACTTGTCCGATCTCGTACTGTACGACCTGCGCGACGGCGTTGCCACGATTACCCTTAGCCGCCCGGATGCAGGCAATGCCATTGACGAGGCCTTCGGCTTGGCGTTTGGCGCCGTCGTCGACAGGCTTGCGGCGCAGGTTGGCGTGCGCGCAGTGCTTCTCACTGGCAGCGGCAAAAAATTTTGTGTCGGCGGCAATATTGATGAAATGCGCAACACTGCCGACCTGACGGCGCTCATGCAGGCGGGCATTCCGCGGCTGCATGCGGCGATGGCGCGGCTGGCGGAACTTCCCTGTCCAATCATCACCGCGGTCAACGGACCGGTCGGCGGCGGGGGCATAGGACTCGCGCTGTGCGGGGACATCGTGCTGGCGGCGCAATCGATGAAGCTGCGAGGCGGGTATTCGGCGATCGGCCTGTCACCGGATCTTGGCGCCTCCTGGCAACTTGCCCGGCGCGCGGGAGCCGCCCAGGCCAAGCGCATCCTCTTCCTCAACGAGTCCGTTGGCGCGGACGAATGCCTCGCGCTCGGTCTGGTTGACGCGGTGTATCCCGACGAACGGTTGGCCGAGGAGGCGCGAACACTGGCGGCCCGGTTGGCCACCGGCGCCACCGCTTCCTTTGGACGCATCAAGCAGCTGGTCGACGGCGCCGTGACGCGCAGCCTGCAGGAGCAACTGGCGCTCGAAGCGAACCACATGATCGCCAGCGCCGACAGCCATGACGGCCGTGAAGGCGTGCGCGCCTTCGTCGAAAAACGCAGCCCCGCATTTCGCGGCCGCTGAACACGAAAGTAACAGGAGACAGGATGAAAGACCTCTGCGCAGATCTGCTCGCCGAGTACGATGCACTTGCCGCGCTGTGCGCCACGCTGAGTCCCGAGCAGTGGCAGCGCAAGACGCAGTTCTATGGCTGGACGCCATGGGATGAAATTGCCCACCTCTGCTACTTCGACGAGACCGGCCTGCTTGCCGCGACCAACGCCGACGCCTTCGCCGCCGATACCAGGACGCTCATGGCCGAACAGGAAAGCGGGAAAGAGATCAGCCAGATCGCCCGTGAACGCTTCGGCCATCTCGACGGCGCGCAGCTGCTGCAGCTCTGGCGCGAGCGTTACCAGGCGCTGGTGGCGGCACTGGCCGAGCTCGACCCGAAGGCGCGCCTGCCATGGTACGGCCCGACCATGAGCGCGCGTTCATTTGCGACCGCGCGCCTGATGGAAACCTGGGCGCATGGCCAGGATGTCTATGACAGCGTGCCGGCGCGTCGTCCGCTCAGCGGACGCTTGCGTCATATCGCCCATATCGGCGTCACCACCTTCGGCTGGACCTTCGTCAATCGCAAGCTGCCGGTGCCTCCGGTTGCGCCGTATATCGTGCTGCAGGCGCCGGACGGCGAATCGTGGACATGGAATACGCCGTCCGACAACGACTATGTGCGCGGCAGCGCGGAAGACTTCTGCCTGGTGGTCACGCAGCGGCGCAACGTACGCGATACCGGTCTTGACTATGCGGGAGCCGGTGCCGAAGCCTGGCTGCCGATTGCCCAGTGCTTCGCCGGCCCTCCGGTGGATGGGCCGGCGCCGGGCGTGCGCGCGGTCCGCTACTGAGATTACTGAGAATACTGAACGTGTTGTTTACCGTCGCTTCCGCACAGGTCGATACCGGCCTGCCGCTGGCACTGGAACAGGGCGAGGAAATCGATGCAATGCTCTCCCCTTTGCGGGAGGGCCTTGGCAACGCCTGCCTGTCGGAGTTTGCGTTTTCTAATCTTTATCTGTTCCGCCGCGCACACGCGTATCGTTACCTGCCAGGACCCTGGCCGTGCGTGGCCGGCGTCACCTATGACGGCGTGCGCCACCTGATGCCGCTGTTCGACATCAACGAAGCACCGGTCGCCGTTCTTCAAGAGCTGCTTCGCGAGCACGACTGCTTCTTCCCGGTTCCGGCGTCCACCGCAGGCACGCTTGACCCATCGTTGTTTATTGTCACGCAGTGCGAAGACGACGCCGATTACCTGTACGCGGCGCAGAATTTCCGTGACTATCGCGGCGAGCTGCTGCGCAAGAAGCGCCAGCTGATGCAGCAGTTGTTGCGTCAATGGGAAATCACCGCTCATCCCCTCGGCCCTGACCGGATCGGCGATGCTGATTCGCTGCTCGGAGTCTGGATGCAAGACAAGGAAAAAGCCCGGGGCGAGGCCGATGAATCGGCTTGCCGCGAGGCGCTGCAGCTAGTCGGGCGCTTCGGCTTCGACGCCCGAATCTATTATGCCGACGGCGATGCGGCCGGATTCATCATCGCGCAACGGTTCAATGCAGGTACCGCCGTCATGCGTTTTGCGAAGGGAAGCGATCGCTACAAGGGCATCTACCAATACATGTTCCATCACTACTGCATGCAGGTGCAGGACATTGCGTGGATCAACTTTGAACAGGATATCGGTCTGCCCAACTTCCGGCAGACCAAGCGTTCTTATCAGCCTCAGGCAATGCTGCAGAAATGCCGGGTTGCATTGCGCGCGTAAGAACCCGGAAACATCCGCATCCTTCGCGGATCTTTTCATTGCGGGACAGGTTTCAACGAGGTTTCAACGAGGTTTCAACGCATCAGCCACTTTACGCAAGACGCAACAAAGGCTGGCAGGTAACCTTCATTTCAGAGTTGCAAAAAGCAGGTCTTCCCGGCCTGTGTCGCCAAACCATCGACCACAGAGAATATGGCAATTATCGAAACCAATATTTCGACCGGCAGCGAATCCTTCCAGACCAATCGTGGCGGCATGCTGGCATTGCTTGAGCGCGTCCGCACACTGGAGGAACGCACCCGCCGCACCTCTTCGGCATCCAAGCCGCGTTTCGAAAAGCGGCACCAGCTGCTGCCACGCGAACGGCTCGCCCTCCTGCTCGACCATGGCACGCCGTTTATGGAGCTGGCGACGCTGGCCGGTTACGGCCTTGATGTCAATGATCCGGACCGCAGCGTCCCGGGTGGAGGATTGATCGCAGGCATCGGCTACGTCTCCGGTGTGCGCTGCATGGTGTGCGCCTCCGATTCCGGCATCGATGCCGGAGCCCTGCAGCCGCGTGGACTGGATAAACAATTGCGTGTGCAGGAGCTGGCGCTGGAAAACAAGTTGCCCTATGTGCAACTGGTGGAAAGCGCTGGCGCTAACCTGATGGCTTATCGTGTCGAGGATTTCGTGCGGGGCGGCAATCTGTTCCGCAACCTGGCGCGCCTGTCCGCCGCGGGCTTGCCGGTGCTGACCGTCACCCACGGTTCCTCCACCGCAGGCGGCGCGTACCAGACCGGCTTGTCCGACTACATCATCATGGTGCGCGGGCGTTCGCGCGCCTTCCTCGCCGGGCCACCTCTGCTCAAGGCAGCAACCGGTGAAATTGCGACCGAGGAAGAGCTGGGCGGCGCGGAGATGCACACCAGCATTTCCGGCCTTGGCGATTATCTGGCGGAAGACGACCGCGACGCGCTGCGTATCGCGCGCGACATCATGAGCAAGCTGGAATGGAACCGGGGCGTCCCTCGCGAGCCGGAGCGTACTGTCGCGCTGCCGCGCTACGACAAGGAAGAACTGCTGGGCATCATGCCCATGGATCACAAGCGTCCGGTCGACATGAAAGAGGTGATCGCCCGCATCGTGGACGATTCCGACTTCCTTGAATTCGGCGCGCGCTACGGCTCGGCCACGGTGTGCGGCCATGCGATGATCGACGGCTACCCGCTCGGCATCATTACCAACAACGGACCGATCGACCCGGCGGGTGCCGCCAAGGCCACGCATTTCATCCAGGCATGCTGCCAGGCGCAGGTGCCCATCCTGTACCTCAACAATACGACCGGCTTCATGGTCGGGCGTCACTATGAGGAAATCGGCAGCATCAAGCACGGCTCCAAGATGATCCAGGCGGTGACCAACGCTACCGTTCCGCAAATCACCATCTACTGCGGCGCATCCTTCGGTGCCGGCAACTATGGCATGTGCGGCCGCGGTTTCCATCCACGCTTCTGTTTCTCCTGGCCGAACGCCAAGACGGCGGTGATGGGCGGCGAACAGGCTGCGCAGACGATGGCCATCGTCACCGAGGCCGCCATGAAGCGCAAGGGCGCCGAGGTCGATCATGATCAGCTGGACAAGCTGCAGCGCAAGATTGTCGACAACTTCGACAGTCAGATGGATGTTTTCACGACGAGCGCGCTGTTGCTGGACGATGGCGTGATCGATCCCCGCGATACCCGTGCGGTGCTTTCCTATGTGCTGTCGATCTGCCGCGAGGCGCAAGCGCGCCAGCCGCATGCAATGCAGTTCTCAGTGGCGCGACCGTAAGCCTCGTAATCAATGATGACGGAGAAGAATGCATGAAACTGACACCCGAGCACGAAGAAATGCGGCGCACGATCAAGCGCTTCATCGCCGAGGAAATCAATCCCTACGTGGATGAATGGGAGGACGAGGAAATCTTCCCGGCCCACGAGCTCTTCGCGAAGATGGGCAAGCTGGGTCTGCTCGGCCTGAACAAGCCGGTCGAATTTGGCGGTATGGGGCTCGATCATTCCTATGCGGCGGTGCTGGCGGAAACGCTCGGCGACGTGAACGGCGCAGGAGTGCCGATGGCCATCGGTGTGCAAACCGACATGGCCACGCCGGCCTTGGCCGAACGCGCATCCGACTCGCTGCGCCAGGAATTCCTTGCGCCCGCGATATCCGGCGAGATGGTGGCCTGCCTCGGGGTGTCGGAGGTCGGCAGCGGTTCCGACGTTGCCTCGATCAAGACCACCGCGCGTCGGGACGGCGATGATTACATCATCAACGGTGGCAAGATGTGGACTACCAACGGCACCCAGGCCGACTTCTGCGTGGTGCTCGCCAATACCTCAGACGGACCGGTTCACAAGAACAAGTCATTGATCGTGGTGCCGATGAAGACACCCGGTGTGTCGGTGGCGAAGAAGTTGCGCAAGATCGGCATGAATGCATCCGATACCGCGCAGCTCTATTTTGACGAGGTGCGGGTGCCGCAGCGCTACCGCGTCGGTGAAGAGGGCATGGGTTTCATCTACCAGATGGAGCAGTTCCAGATTGAACGCCTGTGGGGTGCGCTCAACGCCGGCGGCATGCTGCTGCGCGTGATCGACGACACCATCGACTATGCGCGCCAGCGCAAGGCCTTCGGCAAGTCCATCCTGGACAACCAGTGGGTGCACTTCAAGCTGGCCGAACTCAAGACCGAGGTCGAATCGCTGCGTGCCCTCACCTGGCGCGGCGTCGAGATGGTGGCCAATGGCGAGAATGCGACCGAGGTCGCCTCGATGGCCAAGCTCAAGGCTGGCCGCCTGATGCGTGCCGTACCGGACGGCTGCCTGCAGTTCTGGGGCGGCATGGGTTATGTCTGGGAGAGCCCGGTCTCACGTGCCTTCCGCGACGGTCGCCTGACCTCGATCGGGGGCGGCGCGGACGAGGTCATGCTGCAGATCATTTCCAAGTACATGGGCATCTTCCCGCGGTCCGAATAATTTGCATAATCCATCCTTCATCGCAAGCAAAGCCATGTCGACATCTACTCCGTTTCACAAGATCCTGATTGCCAACCGCGGTGAGATCGCCATGCGCGTCATGCGCACCGCACGCGTGCTCGGCTATCGCACGGTAGCCGTCTTCTCGACTGCCGACAGCAATGCCCGCCACGTGCGCGAGGCGGACCAGGCAGTCTGGATCGGCGAATCGCTGCCCGCCCAGTCCTACCTGAATATCCCGGCCATTATCGAAGCAGCCCGCCTTAGCGGCGCCGACGCGGTTCACCCCGGCTACGGCTTCCTGGCGGAGAACGAAGACTTTGCGCAGGCCTGCCGCGATGCCGGCCTCGTGTTCATCGGCCCGTCGCCACAGGCCATCGTCGAGATGGGCAACAAGGCCGGCGCGAAGCGGCTGATGATGGATGCCGGCGTGCCGTGCATCCCCGGCTATCAGGGCGCCGACCAGAGCGAAGGACGCCTGCATGAAGAAGCGCACCGGATCGGCTATCCGGTCATGATCAAGGCGACCGCCGGCGGCGGCGGTCGCGGCATGCGCCTGGTCACATCCCATGACGCCTTCCCCGACGCACTGCGCAGTGCCAGATCGGAAGCGCAGAGCGCATTCGGCAATCCGGAAGTCATTCTGGAGCGGGCCATTGTCGAACCGCGCCATATCGAGATACAGGTATTCGCCGACCGTCATGGCAACGCGATCCATCTCGGCGAGCGCGACTGTTCGGTGCAGCGGCGCCACCAGAAAGTGGTGGAAGAGGCACCTTCGCCAGCCGTCGATGCCGAGCTGCGGCGGCGCATGGGAGAAACCGCGGTCACCGCCGTGCGCGCGATACAGTATGAGGGAGCAGGCACGCTGGAATTTCTGCTGGATGCCGACGGCAACTTCTACTTCATGGAAATGAATACCCGGCTGCAGGTCGAGCATCCGGTCACGGAAGCGATCACCGGCCTGGACCTGGTCGAACTGCAGTTGCGTGTCGCTGCCGGCGAGCCGCTGCCGATCCGGCAGGAGGACGTGCGCTGGGAAGGCCATGCAATCGAAGTGCGGCTGTGCGCCGAAGACGCGCACCAGGGCTTCATGCCGCAGAGCGGCACCGTGGTGCAATGGCAGATGCCGGATACTATCCGCGTCGAGGACGCGCTTGAAGCGGGCGCCGAAATACCGCCGTACTACGATTCCATGATCGCCAAGCTGATTGCCTATGGCCGTAATCGTGACGAGGCGCGACGCAAACTGCATTCCGCGCTACAGGATGCGGTGGCGCTGGGAGTGCGCACCAATCAGGAGTTCCTCGCGCGCTGCCTTGCGCATCCTGTCTTCGCCGCCGGCGATGCCACTACCGGCTTTATCGGCCGGCATGGCGAGACGCTGTTGCAAGCCGATGAAGCCGGCACGCTGCGCGCGCACGCGCTGGCTGCCGCCATGCTGTACCGGACCGACTCCCCGGGCGCGGGGAAGGGCAACGGGATGGACATCGCCCATCGCCTGCCGATTGCGTTTTATATGGAGGTCGACGGCAAGCAATGCGTGGCCACCCTCGTCAACTGCGGTGGTGGACGCTTCAGCGTGACCGTCGGCGAACAAAAGCAGGAACTGCAGATACTCGGACAACAGGCGGGACTGGTGCGGTTTGCCTGTGGCGGACTGATAGAAAGCGCCGCATTCAAGCGCGACGGCGGTGTGCTGCATCTTCAGTTCCGCGGTGCGGCCTACCGTGTTGTCGACTTGACTCATGCCGCACAGACGCAGGGTGAAGATACCAGCGACGGACGTATCCGCGCCGCGATGAACGGGCGCGTAGTCGCAGTTCATGTGGCCATCGGGGACACGGTAAAGGCGGGGCAACCGGTGCTGACCCTGGACGCGATGAAGATGGAGCATGTCCACACCGCGCCTGTGGCAGGCCGCGTGAAGTCACTGGCCGCCGTCATGGGCGACCAGGTTGCCGTGCATCGCGTCATCGCCGAGATCGAATCCGCGGAGGTCGCGCAGGCGGCGTGACACAGGCGCGTCGATTGCTGCCCCAGTCATTCCACTTTCACGAGAGCACCATGAGCCATCCCGTCCTCCACGAAAAGAAATCGTCCGCCTTCTGGATCACCATCAACCGCCCTGACAAGCGCAACGCCATCAACCAGGAAGTCATTGACGGCATCCGGGAAGGCTACCGCCTCGCCCACGCCGACCCCGAGGTACGCGCCATCGTGCTGACCGCTGCCGGCGAAAAAGCATTCTGCGCCGGCGGCGACCTGCAGCCGGGAAAGGGTTTCGCGTTCGACTATGCGACACCGAACATCGCCTATGCCGACCTGCTGCGCCAGGCGCAGAACGCCACGCTTCCCACTATCGCCCGCATCAACGGGACGTGCATGGCCGGCGGCATGGGGTTGCTGTGCATGGCGGACATGGCGGTCGCTGCGGATCACGCACTGTTCGGGTTGCCTGAAGTCAAGGTCGGCGTGTTCCCGATGCAGGTGCTGAGCCTGCTGCAAAATCTGGTGCCGCAGCGCGTCCTGCGCGAGTGGTGCATCACCGGCGAGCCCTTTGACGCCCGCACCGCGCAAGCACACGGCTTGCTCAATTATGTCGTGCCGGCGGCGGACCTCGATGAAAAAACGCTTTGGCTGCTGAACCGCCTGACGGACAAGTCGCCAACCGCGATCCGTCGCGGCAAGTACGCGATGCACGCCATGGCGGCAATGTCCTTCGAACAGGGGATCGCCTATACCGAAAGCCAGATCGCCCTGCTCGCGCTGACCGAGGACGCGAAGGAAGGCCTGGCCGCCTTCAACGAAAAGCGCAAGCCGGTCTGGACCGGACGCTGAATACAAGGAGAAGGGCAAATGCAAGCAAACGGAAAAATAGTCCGCATCGGCGGCGCGTCCGGTTTCTGGGGTGACAGCTCGGTGGCTGCCGCGCAACTGGTCAACGGCCTGGCAGGCGGCACGCGCATCGACTACCTGGTATTCGATTATCTGGCCGAACTGACGATGGCCATCCTTGCTTCGTCCCGCAGCAAGAAACCCGAGCTCGGCTATGCCACCGACTTCGTCGACGTCGCCATGAAAAGCGTGCTGCCCGAGCTGGGCAGGCACGGCATCAAGGTGGTCAGCAACGCCGGCGGCATCAATCCGCGCGGCTGTGCGGATGCACTGGTCAGGCTGGCCGATGAAATGGGCGTGCCGCTGAAGATTGCGGTGGTGGAAGGCGACGACGTCAGCGACCGCATTCCCGCATTGCGGGATGCCGGGCTCAAGGACATGTTCACCGGCCAGCCGCTGCCGGAGCGCATCCTCAGCGCCAATGCGTATCTCGGCGCGCTGCCGGTTGCGCAAGCGCTTGCCGCCGGAGCCGACGTTGTGATTACCGGCCGCTGCGTTGACAGCGCGGTGACGCTCGGTCCGCTGATGCATGAGTTCGGCTGGCGTGCCGGCGACCATGACCTTCTTGCTGCCGGCAGCCTTGCCGGTCACATCATCGAATGCGGCTGCCAGGCAACCGGCGGGTTGCACACCGACTGGGAAAATGTTCCGGACTGGGCCAACATCGGCTATCCGGTGATCGAATGCCATGCCGACGGCAGCTTCGTCGTCACCAAGCCGGACGACACCGGAGGACGCGTGCTGGCCCCGGCAGTGGCGGAACAGATGCTGTACGAGATCGGCGATCCGGGCGCTTACGTGCTGCCCGACGTGGTGTGCGACTTCCGCGAGGTCAGGATAGAGCAGCAAGGCGAAAACCGGGTACGGGTGGCTGGCGCGCGCGGCAAGCCGCCGACCGATTCCTACAAGGTGTCGGCCACCTACATGGATGGCTACCGCTGCGCCGGCACGCTGGTCATCATCGGCATCGACGCCGCCGCCAAAGCCCGTCGCACCGGCGAAGCCATCCTGGAGCGCACGCGCGGCATATTCAAAAAACTCGGGCTGCCGGACTACAGCGCGTCGCACATCGAAATCATCGGCGCCGAGACTTCCTATGGTCCGCATGCCCGCACCGGCGCATCGCGCGAGGTCATGATGCGGGTCGCCGTCAATCACATATCGAAGCAGGCGCTGGAAATCTTCGCGCGCGAAATCGCCCCGGCCGGCACCTCCTGGTCGCCCGGCACCACCGGCCCGGCGCTCGCCCGGCCATCGGCGTCGCCGCTGATCAAGCAGTTCGCCTTCACGCTGCCTAAACGCGAAGTCAACATCAGCGTCGCCTTGGGCGGCGAGCGCATGACGGTGGAAGTGCCGCCGGGGAATACACCGCTTGTGCCTACGGCACCAGACACCATCGACGCACTTCCGTCTGCCGACGGCACGCGTCAGCTGCCACTGGTGCGCCTGGCCTGGGCGCGCAGCGGCGACAAGGGCAATATCTCCAACATCGGCGTCATCGCGCGCAAGCCGGAATACCTGCCGCTGATTCAGCGCCAGCTGACGCCGCAGGCAGTGAAGCAATATTTCGCCCACATGGTGCGTGGCGAGGTCGTACGCTACGCGCTACCCGGCATCCACGCCTGCAATTTCCTGTTGCATGACGCGCTCGACGGCGGCGGGACAGCGTCGATGCGGATGGACCCGCTCGGCAAGGGAATGGCGCAGATGCTGCTCGATATGCCGATTGCCGTGCCGGATGCGCTGGCGCGCGAACTGGAGGCGTGAGGTGAGCACACTCAAGGACAAGACTTTGTTCATCACCGGCGCCAGTCGCGGCATCGGCAAGGCGATCGCGCTGCGTGCCGCGCGCGACGGCGCCAATATCGTGGTCGCAGCCAAGACAGCCGAACCCGATCCGCGCCTGCCCGGCACCGTCTTCAGCGCCGCCGGGGAAATCGAACAGGCCGGCGGACAAGCGCTCCCGGTGATCGTTGACGTGCGCAACGAAGACCAGATCCGGGAAGCGGTGGACAAGGCAGTGCAACGTTTCGGAGGCATCGACATCCTGGTCAACAATGCCAGCGCGATCAGCATCACCGGGACCGAAGAAACCTCCCTCAAGCGCTACGACCTGATGATGGACATCAACATGCGCGGCAGCTTCGCCTGCACTCAAGCCTGCCTGCCGTACCTGAAACAGGCAGCCAACCCGCATGTACTGGTGCTGTCGCCGCCGATCGACCTCGCCCCCAAGTGGCTGGGTCCGCATCCCGCCTACACCGCGTCCAAGTATGGAATGAGCATGCTGGCACTTGGCATGGCCGAGGAATTCCGCAGTCTTGGCATTGCGGTCAACGGTCTCTGGCCGCGCACCATCATCGCGACCGCCGCCCTCAACGTAGCTCGGCAGGGCGCAGCCGAGCAGGCGCGGATACCGGACATCATGGCTGATGCCGCCTACCGGATACTAACTTCCGACAGCAGGCAGTGCAGCGGCAGGCTGTATCTCGATGAACAGGTGCTGCGCGAGGCAGGCATCAGCGATTTCGAGGCGTACAGCGCGACCCCCGGCGTCGCGCCGCAGATTGACTTGTTCGTCACTCCTTGAGAGAGGATCGACGTGCCTTTACCAGATCCGGAGCACAACCGCGAGCCCATCCACACACGCACGATCTCGCTGCGGGCCTACCGCCGCGCAGACGGCTTGTTCGATGTCGAGGGGCGGCTGCAGGATGTGCGTGCGCGGGAGATCACACTCCCGCACGGCCCGCTGCCGGCCGGTGAACCGATACACGACATGCAACTGCGACTGACCGTGGATGCGAGCGCCACCATTGTCGCCGTCGCCGCTGTCACCGATGCCGCACCGTATGGCCGCAGTTGCGCCGTGATCACGCCCGACTATGAAAAACTGGTCGGACTGCGGGTCGGGCCAGGTTTCCGCTCGGGGGTGCGGCGCCTGCTGGCCGGCGTGAATGGCTGCACACATCTGACCGAGTTGCTGCTGACCATGGGGACAGGCGTCATCCAGGCGCTCACGGGAGAAGTCCCGCAGCCGGAAGGCATCAAGCCGTTCAGCCTGGATGGCTGTCACGCGCTCGACACCCGGGGCCCGATCGTCGCGCAGTTTCATCCGCGCTGGTACCGTCCACAACCGGACGCAGACAGCGAAGACGGCTCGCAGCCGAAATACAACGAGGGAACATGATCACCTTTCCGCATCTGCTTGCACCGTTGAACCTCGGCTTCTGCACCTTGCCGAACCGGGTACTCATGGGTTCCATGCATACCGGCCTGGAAGAACAGCCTGACGGTTTCCGGCGCATGGCGGCCTTCTATGCCGAACGCGCTGCCGGCGGCGCGGGCCTGATCGTCACGGGCGGTTTGTCGCCGAATGTCGAAGGCAACATGTGGCAGGGCATGCGCAAGTTCGAAACCGAAGAGGATGCCGCACCGCATCGCGAGATTACCGACGCCGTGCATGCCGCGGGCGGACGCATCGCGATGCAGTTGCTGCACGCGGGACGTTATGCGCACCACGGACAAGGCGTCGCCCCGTCCGCGTTGCGTTCGCCGATCTCGAAAGCGACCCCGCGCGAGATGAGCGAGGACGACATCGAGCGCACGCTCGACGACTACGCGCGTGCTGCCCGGCTGGCGCGCTCGGTCGGTTACGACGGCGTTGAAGTGATGGGGTCGGAAGGCTACCTGATCAACCAGTTCCTGGTGCCGCGCGCCAACCAGCGCAGCGATCGCTGGGGCGGCCCCTTCGAAAACCGCATCCGCTTTGCGGTGGAAAGCGTGCGACGGGCACGTCAGGCAGCCGGCGAGGATTTCATCCTGATCTATCGACTTTCCCTGCTCGACCTGGTCGAAGGCGGCAGTACCTGGCACGAAATCGCCGCGCTTGCCGTGGCGATTGAGCAGGCGGGTGCGACCATCATCAACAGCGGTGTCGGCTGGCACGAGGCACGCATCCCGACCATCGCCACCATGGTTCCGCGCGCCGCCTTCGTCGACCTCACGGCGCGCATCAGGTCGGTGCTGTCCATACCGGTTGTTGCCAGCAATCGCATTAACGACCCGAGCGTTGCGGAACAGATCCTGGCACAGGGTGCAGCCGACATGGTGTCGATGGCGCGCCCCTTCCTGGCCGACTCGCATTTCGTGCGCAAGGCAGCCGAGGGCAAGGCGGACGAAATCAATACCTGCATCGCCTGCAACCAGGCCTGTCTCGACAATATTTTCAATGGCAGGCTGACGACCTGCATGGTCAACCCGCGTGCCTGCCGCGAGACCGAACTGCAAGCACTGCCGGCGCTCGCCCGGCGCCGTGTCGCTGTCGTGGGCGCCGGGCCGGCCGGGCTGGCATGCGCGGTCACGGCGGCCGAACGCGGACATCGGGTGACCCTGTTCGAGGCCGGACCGGACATCGGCGGGCAGTTCAATTACGCGCGCAGAATACCCGGCAAGGAGGAGTTCGGCGAAACCCTGCGTTATTTCCGCCGCCGGCTACAGGTGCTGGATGTGGAACTGCGCCTGAATCAGCGGGTGACGGCCGATGAACTGCAGCGGGCGGAGTTCGACTCGGTCGTTGTCGCCGCGGGGGTCACACCGCGCACCCCGGCCATTCCGGGAATCGAACATGCGACCGTCGCCAGCTACATCGACATCATCGAAGGCCGGCGCACGGCAGGCGCAAGGGTGGCAGTCATCGGCGCCGGCGGCATCGGCTTTGACGTGGCGGAACTGCTCACCCATCAGGATGACGAAAGCGAACCGGTGCAGCGGTTTCGGCGGGAATGGGGCGTCGAGACAGGCGTGAAAAGCCGCGGCGGACTGCAGGCGCCGGAAGACGAGCGCTCGCTGCGCCAGGTGTGGCTGCTGCAGCGCAAGGACGAGCGGGTCGGCGAACGCCTGGCCAAGACCACCGGCTGGATACGCCGTGCCCTGCTGGCCCGCCGCAATGTCGCCATGCTGGCTGGCGTCGAGTACAACCGCATCGACGACGCGGGACTGCACATTCGCGTGCGCGGCGAGTCGCGTGTGCTCGAAGTCGACACCATCGTGGTATGTGCCGGGCAGGAGCCGCTGGCCGACCTGCATGCGGCCCTGTTGCAGCGTGGACTGAAAGCGCACCTGGTCGGCGGTGCCCGGGTAGCGGCGGAACTGGATGCGGTGCGCGCAATCGAGGAAGGCACGCTCGTCGCGATGGCACTTGAATAAGTTTTAAAGGGTCACCATGGAATTTACGACAATCCGCATCCGCCAGGACGGCCCGCTCGCGTACCTGGAGCTGAACCGCCCGGACAAGGCCAATGCCATCGACGAACGCATGTGGCAGGAATTGCGCGCCGCCATGCAATGGGTGGACCGCACGGAGAAGGTACGCGTGGCCGTCCTGTCAGGGACCGGCCGCCATTTCTGCGCCGGCATCGACCTGTCCATGCTGGAAGCGCTGCAACGCTTTGCCACCGCAGAGTGCCGTGGACGAGGCGCCGAGCAGCTGCGCCTGATGATCCTCGACCTGCAGAACACGATCAGCGCCATCGAGCGTTGCCGCAAGCCGGTCATCGCGCGCATCCATGGCGCCTGTGTCGGCGGCGGTATCGATATCGCCAGCGCCTGCGATCTGCGCTATTGCAGCGCCGATGCCTACTTTTCCGTGAAGGAAGTCGATGTCGGCCTCACCGCTGACGTCGGTACCCTGCAACGGCTGCCCAAGCTCATCGGTGAAGGCATGGCGCGCGAACTGTCCTATACCGCGCGCCGTGTTTCGGCCGCCGAAGCGCAGGAAATCCGCCTGGTCAACCGCGCCTACGACTCGACCGACGCGCTGGTGCAGGGAGTCGATGAGATGGCCCGCAGCATCGCATCGAAGTCGCCTCTGGCGGTGCGCGGAACAAAAGAGATGATCACCTATGTGCGCGACCATACTGTCGAGGATGGACTGAACTACATCGCCACCTGGAATGCCGGAATGCTGCTGTCCGCCGACCTGGAAGAGGCGCTGGCCGCGCAGCGCGAGCAGCGCCGGCCGGTGTATCGCGACTAGAGCGCTTTCGTCCTGACTGGGCCAGGTGAGGCCGAGGTGATTTGCCTGCGGAACAAGGCGCAGCGACGCGACATGGCGAGCCATGGCAAGGAGGTGCAACGCCGTGCCGCGGGCAAAGCGCCCGGCATCGACGGTACAGGCAGGACGAAAGCGCTCTAAAGCTTGGTCAGCACGAGCGCCATTTCAGCCCCCGGCCCGGCGGGCAAACGGGGATAGGGTGGCTTCGGCCAGTCCCAGCGGGATGCCGGAAACAGCGAGCGTACCGCGTTGATGTCGCAATGGTAGGGCGGTCCCTTGATGAAGCCATGCCCGGATTCTTCCGACGGCACCTGCGCCAGTAGCGCCAGCAGGCGGCCGCCCGGCCGCAGCCAGGCATGCAGTTGCTCCGCATAGCGCTGCCAGTGGTCGGGATGCAGGGCGCACAGGCAGGTCTGTTCATAGACGGCGTCCACCGGCACCGAGGGCGCCCACGCGAGCACGTCGGCCTCGCACAATTGCGCCTCCAGCTGATGGGCGGCGAGTAGCGCCCGGCATGCGCTGATCGCCGCAGGCGCATAGTCGAGACCGGTAACCCGGATCCCTGCCGCCGCCATTGCTGCGACTTCCCATCCCTGCCCGCAGCCGGGCACAATGACGCGCTGCTGCGCCGTAATGTAGCCGGCATCGATCCAGCGCTGCAGTTGCGGATTCGGACTGCCGCGGTCCCACGGTATGCTGCCCGATGCGAAACGTGTTTCCCAGAAATCGCGAGTAGGACCTGCCATTGCCATCTCCCTTGGTTGCTTTGCTGCCATGATGCCGCACCCGCTGCCGGACGTCTTGTGCCAGCATGCCACGCCTGCCTGCGCCTGCACGGCGATCTAGCCCGGTCCTTGCGTTAACCTGCTGAATTCACGGACCCCGGCCGGAATTCCCCTACACTTTCTGCATGGCGCCAGCCAATGCAGCGGCGCCCCTGCACAGGAGACCCAGGTGGACGCAACCGCAAGTGACAACACGACCGAGGGCCGAGATCAGGGCCAGGATCAGGGCCAGGACTTCGAAACCGGCCGCCTGCAGCGATACCTGGAAGAGCATGTGGAAGGCTTCGTCGGCCCGCTACAGGCGCGGCGTTTCTCCGACGGTCAGTCCAATCCGACCTACCTGCTGGAGACGCCCGGGCAACGCTATGTCCTGCGCAAGAAGCCGTCCGGGGTTCTGCTTCCTTCAGCCCACGCGGTGGAGCGCGAATATCGGGTCATTACCGCCTTGCACGGCAGCGGGGTACCGGTCGCACGCACCTACTGCCTGTGCGACGACAGTACGGTCATCGGCACACCGTTCTACGTGATGGAGTTCGTTGCGGGGCGGGTGCTGTGGGACCCCACGCTGCCCGGCATGCAGGCCTCCGAACGCGCCGCCATTTACAACGACATGAACCGGGTCATCGCCGCGCTGCACGGCATCGACCCGGTCGCCGCCGGGCTCGGCGACTTCGGCCGTCCCGGCAACTACTTCGAACGCCAGATCGCGCGCTGGACCAGGCAGTACAGGGCTTCGGAGACGGAGCCCATCGCGGCCATGGATGCCCTGATCGGGTGGCTTCCCGAGAACATGCCGGCCGGCGACGAGAATCGTATCGTGCACGGCGATCTTCGGCTGGACAACCTGATCTTCCATCCGACCGAACCGCGCATCGTCGCCGTTCTGGACTGGGAACTGTCGACGCTCGGCCATCCGCTTGCCGACTTCGCCTATCACGCGCTCACATGGCGCTTGTCCGCGGATGAATTTCGCGGCATGCGCGGCGCCGATCTGGCGGCGCTCGGGATACCGGACGAGCAAGCCTATGTCGATCAGTATTGCGAGCGCACCGGGCGCGGCCCGATTCCCCCGGAGGAATGGAACTTCTATCTCGCCTACAGCATGTTCCGCCTTGCGGCGATCCTGCAGGGCATCCTCAAGCGGGCGCTCGACGGCAATGCATCGAGCGCCCATGCCTTCGAGACCGGACGCAAGGCCCGGCCGATCGCGGAAGCCGGCTGGCGACAGGCGACAGGCGGCCGCAGTGCATCATCGCTGACACAACTAATTCACTGAAAGGCTCATATGGATCTGCTCACGCCGTCCCCCAAAGTCCAGGAACTGCAAGCGCGCCTCAATGCGTTCATGGATGAACATGTCTATCCAAACGAAGATCGTTACTACAAGGAATCAAACACCGAGGGACCTTGGGGCGTGCAGCCGGTGGTGGAAGAACTGAAGGCGCTGGCGCGTGAACAGGGCTTGTGGAACCTGTTCCTGCCGGAGTCCGAACACGGTGCCGGCCTGAGCAACCTTGAGTATGCGCCGCTGTGCGAGATCATGGGGCGCTCGCATCTGGCACCCGAGGTTTTCAACTGTTCGGCGCCCGACACCGGCAACATGGAAGTGCTGGCCCGTTACGGGACCGAGGAGCACAAGCGCCAATGGTTGCAGCCGCTGCTGGAAGGACGCATCCGATCCGCGTTTGCCATGACCGAGCCGGCGGTGGCATCCAGCGACGCCACCAATATCCAGGCTTCCATCCGCAGGGAAGAGGATGAATACGTGATCAATGGCCGCAAGTGGTTCACCACCGGCGCCACCGATCCCCGCTGCAAGATCATGATCTTCATGGGCAAGACTGACCCGGACAACCCCGAAAAGCACAAGCAGCAATCCATGATCCTGGTGCCGCTGGATACGCCGGGCGTCAACGTGATCCGCCCGCTGCCGGTATTCGGCTTCTATGGCGTACCGGACCGCGCGGCCGAAGTCGTTTTCGAGAATGTGCGGGTGCCGGCCTCCAATCTCCTGCTGGGCGAGGGCCGCGGGTTCGAAATCGCGCAGGGTCGCCTTGGACCGGGCCGCATCCATCACTGCATGCGCCTGGTGGGACTGGCCGAACGTGCCTTGGAAAAAATGTGCCGGCGCACCAAAGAGCGGGTTGCCTTCGGCAAACCGGTCGCCGAGCAGACCGTCACTCTGGAGCGCATCGCCGAGTCGCGCATCATGATCGATCAATGTCGCCTGCTGACACTGCATGCGGCGCACATGATGGATACCGTCGGCAACAAAGTCGCCAAGGCGCAGATTGCGATGATCAAGGTGGCAGCGCCAAACATGGCATGCCAGGTGATCGACTGGGCGATCCAGGCCTTCGGCGGCGCCGGCGTCACGGATGATTTCGCACTTGCCTCGGCCTACGCAACGGCCCGCCTGCTGCGCATCGCCGACGGTCCCGACGAGGTTCACCGCAACCAGATCGGCAAGCTGGAGCTGCGCAAATATCAATGAAAGCAGGTTGACGCAAGACCGTTTGCCGTGATCGCTTTAACGTTCAATTGCCCAAGTCCACCATAGACCATGCCATGACTGACAACCTCCTGCTTTCCGCCACCCGCAACACGCACTATTACACCCCGGACCACGAACAGTTCCGGGATATGGTGCGCAATTTCGTTGCCCATGAAATCGCGCCTTTTGTCAATGAGTGGGACGAGGCGGGCGGGTTCCCGCGCGAGCTGTATCACAAGGCGGCTGAAGTCGGCTTGCTTGGCATCGGCTACCCGGAGCAGTATGGCGGCACGCCCGCCGACGTGTTTTACCAGATGATCGTGGGCGAGGAGGTGGCGCGCGCCGGTTGCGGCGGCGTCAGCGCCTCCCTGTTCTCGCATACCATCGGCACGCCGCCGGTGCTGCACGCCGGCTCCGAGGAACTGAAAGCGCGGGTGCTGCCTGGCGTGCTGGCCGGCCAGAAGATTTCGGCGCTGGCCATCACCGAACCCGGCGGCGGCTCCGACGTCGCAGGCCTCCGCACGACCGCAGTGCTGGACGGCGATCACTACATCGTCAACGGCGAGAAAACCTTCATCACGTCCGGCATCCGTGCCGATTACTTTACCGTTGCGGTGCGCACCAACCCGGACGTCAAGGGTGCAGGCGGCGTTTCGCTGCTGCTGATCGAGGGCGACACGCCGGGCATCGCCCGTACCCCGCTCGACAAGATGGGCTGGTGGGCATCCGACACCGCGCATCTGCACTTCGAAAACTGCCGGGTTCCGGCGGCAAACCTGCTGGGCGTGGAAAACGAAGGCTTCCGTATCGTCATGCGAAACTTTAATTCCGAGCGGCTGTTCATGGCCGCCGGCGCCTATGGCTTCGCTCAGGTGTGCTATGCCGATGCGCTGGACTGGGCGCGCCAGCGCAAGACCTTCGGCCTGCCTATCGTCGAACGCCAGGTGATCCGCCACAAACTGGTCGACATGAGCATGAAGATCGAATCGGTGCGCTGCATGCTGGAGGACCTCGCGTGGCGGGTCGAGCACAAGATCGGCGACCCGCGCCTGCTGGTGGCGCAGACCGCGATGCTAAAAAACCTGGCGATGCAGACCATGCAGTTCTGTGCGGATGAAGCGGTACAGATCCTCGGCGGGATGGGATACATGCGTGGCACGCGCCCGGAGCGCATTTATCGCGAGGTCAAGGTGAACATGATCGGCGGCGGCTCGGTCGAGATCATGAAGGATCTTGCTGCCAAGCAGCTGGGGCTCTAGCCGCGGCACCCCGCCCCACATTCTGCGCCGCTTCGCCTGCCAGGTAGACAAACCTCGGGGAACGATAGGAGATCGCAACCATGCTGAACGAACGCATTGCCGGCAGCGCCTGGTACCGGCACACCATCCCGCAGTTGTTTGCGCAGACCTGCGCAGCCCGGCCGGACAAGACCGCGATCAGGTACGACAAACGTGATATTACCTACCAGGAGTTGAAGCACCAGGTGGACCGTGCGTCGCAGGCGCTGCTGGACCTCGGTATCGGCAAGGGCGACGTGGTCAGCACCCTTCCCAGTCCGACGCCTGAATTCGCCATTCTCTATTTCGCAACCCTGCAGGTTGGCGCGGTCGTCAACCCGCTCAACCTGCTGTGGGGAACTCTCGAATTTTCGGGCGTACTGCCGCGCAATGCGCCCAAGCTCATCGTCACCGTGGACCACTACGGTGGCCGCGACTATCTGCAACTTCTCCGCGCGGCGCTACCCGGCCTGCAACTCGAGGGTGACGGACGGGCGTCCTGCGCGTCGGTTCCTTCGTTGCGCCACCTGTTCCGCGTCAGCCGCGACGGCAAGCGCCATGAAGACGTTCCAGACTTCGCAGCATGGCTGGAGCGCGTGCAGGACATCGATCTCCCGCGCATCGAGATGCTGCGGGATCAGGCGCAGCCGACCGACATCCAGTTCATCTGCCAGACTTCCGGAACGACCGGCCTGTCCAAGAGCGCGCTGTGGGACCACCGGCCGCCGCTTGCCACCGTCAACTTTGCCGCCAAGGGCCTCGCCTTTGGTGAGGATGAGCGCTATCTCAACCTGTCGCCGTTCTATCACAACAGCGGCCTGTTCGCGTTGAATCTCAATCTCGTCCTTGGCGGTAGCACCCTGTATCTGATGGAGTCATTCAATCCCGCGGCTGCCATCGACCTCATCAACCGTCACCGCATTACCGCCACCTTCGGCTTCGAGGCGCACTGGCAGGGACTAAGACGCGCACCGAACTTCGCGCATGATGCCTTCAGTATCAGCAAAGCAGTGCTCGCCGGCGAGCCGGCCACCATCGACCTTGTCCGCGACATGTGTCCCGCCGGCGCGCACATCTGCAGCCTGTATGCACAGACCGAGAACGGCCCCCTGATCTCCTTTGCGGAACACGACTGCGTCAATGCCGACATCAACAGGCGCACCCACGGGCGCCCGCTTCCAGGTGTCGAAGTTGTCATCAAGGATCACGAAACCGGGGTGCGCGTCCCGCAAGGCTCGCCTGGAGAAATCTGCTACCGCAGCCCCTTCATGTTCCGCGGTTATTTGCATCAGCCAGAGGAGACGAAGCGAGCCTTCGACGCAGAAGGCTATTTCCATAGCGGCGACTATGGAGACTTCGAGGGCGGCTATATCACCTATCTCGGTCGGCTGGGCGGGGTCGTGAAGTCGGGCGGCGAAAACGTCTCCACCTCACGCGTCAGCACACTGTTGCTGGAGGTGTTCGGCGACCGTTTCGACGACGTCAAGACCGTCGGCGTCCCCGATCCCTACTGGGGGGCGCGCGTCGTCAGTCTTGTCCGTACACGCGACGGCCGCCCCCTCCCGGGCGACGCGACCCTGCGCGAGGCGTGCAAGGGCAAGATGGCGTCTTATGAAATTCCACGTCACTTTTTGTCGTGGGAGGGAGAGTGGCCCCTTTCCCCGGAAGGAAAGATAGACTACAAGGTCTTGCTGGCGGTGGCGCAAGGCAAGACCGGCAGCATTAGTCCAATTAATTAAACCCGATGCATTCAATCGGTCAGTGCAACACCTCGGCCAGTTTATCGGCTGGCGTTTGAAAGCCAAGCGTTTTCCTTGGTCGAGTGTTCAATTTTAATGC
>NZ_LMHZ01000042.1 GCF_001428545.1 Noviherbaspirillum sp. Root189 | reverse complement strand
CGATATCGCTTCGTTGCCATGACATAACCTCCATCCGTCGCAGATCATGTCTGAGTTATAGCCCAAATTCTTGTCAGGTATAGACTAACGCTCAGTAGGGGCACCGGGGCGCGGCGCATCAAGCAGACCATCCAGACGATTGGTGACGAATCGTGAACGCCATTTCGACACGGTCTGTTGCGTCACTCGCAAGTTCGTCGCCACCGATTTATTATCCATGCCCTCAGCACAAGAAAGCGCGATGCGCGCACGCAAAGCTAACGCCTCTACAGTCTTGCGTCGCATAGCCAAAGTCATGAGCTGTTCACGTTCTGCTTCACTTAAAACGCATTCCGCTTTAGGTCTGCCACGCATCCCCGCCTCGTCGTGTTGGTGTCTCATGAAACAGGGCAGTACATGGCACCTATAATTCAACGTACTTCTGACTCACGACACTCGCTTCATATAGAAATTTATGACTATTGCAGCTTCGCCGCTAAGAATGACAAATCCAGGACAACTGCGGGTGCGCCGGGCACAACACGGTGTTCGGAAGTAAATGACAATGCGAATCGAAAGCCTCGACACTCAAACTAAGTCAAGGGTATCTGCATCTTTCGCCGGTCAATCCCGACCTTTCAGCCGAGGAAAGTTATCCTCACGCCTCGCAGCGACCGCAACTCTCGCTTCGGAGCCATATTCAGTGCTAATGATAAAGAATATTCTGTAACGACAATATTGGCCAATTGTTGGCACCAGCTGCCGCGCATTTCAGCTTCGGCTGTCATATATTTTGCAGCAACCGGCCACCTTGAATGGGTCGTCCTCTTTCCCCGTGTGACGTTTGCCCAACATGCATGGGTATTACTCGACCAGACCACACTCCACCGCGTACCGGATCAACGCAGCGTTCGACTCTAATCCCGTCTTCTTGAATATGCGCGTCCGGTACGTATGACCGTGCTGATGCTAATCGAAAGCTCTGCCGCGATTTGTTTGACCTGCTTGCCCGAGCCAAGCATCGGAATCACTTGCAGTTCGCGGTCGGTCAAGGCTTCATGCGGCCCAGCGTTTGCAGGTTCGGGCAAGTTGCACGCGAGAATTACGGCCAGATGCGGACTGATATATGTCCCTCCGGACATGATCTTGCGTATTGCCTTTATCAGCTCCTCGGCAGCCATGGTCTTGGTAATATAGCCGGAGGCGCCTATGTTTAGCGCGCGAATCGCAAAACGCTCTTCCGGATACATACTCAGGATGAGGATGGGGACATTCGGAAACTGCTGGCGTAGTACCGTCAGCCCCTCTAGGTCGTCCTGTCCGAGAAGGGATATATCGAGTATGACGATATCCGGCGCATGTTGCGCGACGAGCTGCGAGGTTTCCGCCATGTCGGCCGCAGCGCCGAGGATACGCATATCCTTGCTAGCGCGTATGATCTTTTTGATTCCCTCGCGTATGAGTTCATGATCATCCGAGATGACTATTCTTATCATAGTCCATCTCCTGAGCATGGTCTGATTTCCGGTCTAGCTCATAACTGTTAGCATATTCATCGCTTGCTAGCGGAGCCCTAACAGCTACCAGCGTACCCTGCGGCCGCGCGGCCCCTATGATCAAGCTGCCGCGAATGATCGCTGCACGCTCCCGCATGCCTTTAAGGCCGATCGATCCGACGCTGCGGACGCACGCCCGCGGGATCCCAACGCCATTGTCACGCACGCGAAGGAGCGCAACGCTACAGCGACACCCCAGCGTAATCCATACTTGGGTCGCCTTCGCATGGCGCAGGATATTGGTCATTGATTCTTGAAAGATCCGGAATAATGCCAGCGCTACCACTCTGGTCGGTTCACGCCACCCCGTGGAGGCCACAACCTCGCACCTGATTCTCGTCCGGCGCTCGAAATCGCGCGCTTGCCATTCAATTGCCGCGTGCAGTCCCTGCCCGTCCAGCTCCGGAGGACGCAGTTCGGTCGCTATCTCTCTTACGACGTGGATCGCGTTTTCAATGCTGCTCAAGGCCGATTGCAGCTCCCTTAAAATCTTCCCCCGCGAGAGCTGCGCTCGTGGAGCATGAATATCTTCTTTAAGGAGCTTGATATCGATCTTTGCGGCAGAAAGGATTTGCCCCAGCTGATCGTGCACTTCCCTTGCAAGCGCTAGCCTTTCCTCTTCGCGTGCGCTCTGCAATCTTTCGTAGAGCGTGCGCAGCTCCATTTGCGAATCAAGCAGTTTCAGTTCAGCGTTTTTCCGGTCGGTGATGTCTTGTGTGATTTTCACAAAATATTGGGGTTGTTGCTGCTCGTCGTTGATTGCCGAAACAAAGTTGCTGAGCCAAATGATCGTATCGTCCGCCCGGCGATAGGGCATTTCCATTTCAAAGCAATCTCGTTCGCCATTCAACAATTGCCGCAACAGTGCCTTTTTCTTTGGGTATTCCGCCGCGACGGTAAGCTTCTCGAGCGATTGCGCAAGAAGCTCTTCTTCCGTATATCCCGTCAGTTTCTGGTAAGCCGCGTTGGCCCGAATGAAGTTTCCATCGATGTCGGTAATCGCAATGCCACCAGGTGCTCGATCGAACACTGCTGCCAGTAGTGCATTCGCCTCATACAATTCCTGCGTCCTCTTCTCCACCCGGGACTCAAGCCTTGAATGTGCGACACGAAGTGCATCTCTTCCCCTCTTTTGTTCCGTGACGTCTGCGCCAAAGGCAAATACGCCATGCGCGGTGGGATAACAACGGATGGTAATCCAGCGGCCGGAACCCACATGCATATGCTCGATCGACACGATGACCTGCTCCCCGATTGCGCGACGTAGAGCGCTCTCCAGCCGAGAACCTTTTCTCCCTTGCACCACTTCACTGAGGCGGCGGCCTATTAGCGCCTGTTTCGGCTGAGAAATAAGGTATGCTGCAGCGTCGTTCAGGTTGGTGATACGTAAGTCGCGGTCAAAGTTGGCAAACCCGTCGCTCGTCCATTCAACCACGCGTTCCAAGTCTTGCCGAACGTCCGCAATCTGTCGCAGCAGCTCGTTTTCCCTCGTTATCGCATCCCACCGGATTCTCATGAGCTGTATATTCGAATAGATCCGCGCGATTAGCTCGCGTACGTTGAACGGCTTGACGAGATAATCGTCGGCACCCGCAGTTAGTGCCGCAATACGGGCCTCTTCGTCGGCGCATGCAGACAACATGATTACGGAGATCGCGCGCAGAGTTTCATCAGCCCGGATTGCCCGTAGCGTCTCCAATCCGTCCATGCCACGCATCATCACATCCATCAGGATTAAGGCCGGGCGATGACGGCGTGCCAACTCCAAGCCGCTTGCACCATCTCTGGCCGAAATGACTTTGCATTGATCGAGCAACAGACGTTCGATGTAGCGAATCAGGTCCTCATGGTCATCCACGATCAGCACTGTCACCAGGTCATTCGACGCTATCGACTTCTGGCTTGCAGCGGTATCTTCGTGGCCGTCCTCACGGCTGGCATAACGCCGGGCCTCATTGGAGTGGGCTTGACGTATATCCCCGGAAATCTGCAATGTCACGCCTTTCTTTTCAAAACCCGCATCGCGAGACCCGGCCAAGCGCAACGGCATCTGTACGGTAAAAGCCGACCCTTTGCCCGGGAGGCTGTCAACCGTAACACTGCCGCCATTCAGTCGAACCAGTTCCTGCACGAGAGAAAGGCCTATTCCCGTTCCTTCGGCAGAACGTCCTGCTGTCGACTTGGTCCTGAAAAAGCGTTCGAAGATATGCGGCATATCCTCCGCAGAGATGCCGGAACCCGTATCGCGAACCTCGAGATACAGGTGTACTTGGTCGCATCCAAGAGTGATGTCGATCGCGCCATCCTGGGTGAACTTGAATGCATTGGAGAGCAGATTTAATACCACCTTCTCCCACATCTCTTGATCGATCAGAACGCTTGGTATCGCATCGCCACAATGCACCGAAAACCGAAGCCCTGCGGATTCCGCGGCTGATCGGAACAAGCTGGCGATCTCCGTAGTATGTGTGGCAATATCGGTGGGCTTTTGATTGATCGGTAGGCGCCCGGCCTCAATGCTCACGAAGTCTAGGATCGAATTGACCAGTTTGTTCAACCTCAGCGCATTTCGCTGTATCGTCTTGAGACGGGCATGAACGACTGGGGACAATGCGTGATTGTCGTCTAGATCGAGGATCTCGCTGAGAGGCCCCAGAATCAGGGTCAGCGGCGTGCGAAGTTCGTGGCTTGTGTTCGAGAAAAACTGGGACTTGGCACGATTAAGCTGGGTCATCGAGGCGATGCGTCGCTGTTCCGCTTCGATGATTTTTACTCTGGCAATTGCCATTGCGATGTAGTTGGCTACAAGCCCAAAAAATTCCTGATATGCCTCATCCAGAGGCCTTCTGGGATTGGCCGCCGCAACAAAGATTCCGTGGACGTTCGACTGTCCAGGCATTCGAAGCGCCAAGACCATGGCTTGGCTGGCTTGCCTTGGCCACGTGCCGTGTCGCCATTTTTCCCATTGGGCCGACCGCAGTTCGATTAACTGCGGTTTTGAAGTTCGAACAACTTCCCAGAGCGGATGGCTCCAGGAATCCGGATCGTCTTCGTCAAGCGCTATGGAAGCGGCAGGTGGCTGATGCTTGCTCTCAAAACCGGCGTGAAACGCAAGGGTTGCGACATTTGCTTCGGGGTTGATGAGATACAGCACGGCAAAAGGCAGATCGTATGGCTCGGACGACAATATCTCGGCGATGCCACCAAAGACCATCACTTCATCGCGTTCGAGCAATACCTTGACTGCCATATCGTTCAGCATGCGTATGCGGCGCTCGTCGATCACTTTTTTCGTTGTTTCGAGGACCGCGGTGAACACACCGCGGACAGCGCCAGTTTCGGCCACGATTGGGCTATGGGAAAAGGTAAAGTAACATTCCTCTACAAAACCATTCCGCTCAAGCGGCAGCAAAAGATCATCGCCGCGAGTGGCCGCGCCAGTCGTCATTACGTTGTGAAACAGGGTGCCAACTGCCGGCCAGACTTCCGACCACACTATGGCTCCCGGCTGCCCAAGCGCCCACGGATGTTTCTCGCCAAGCATTGGAACGTAGGCATCGTTATAGATAAAAGTCAGCTCGGGGCCCCAGAAAACCACCATCGCGAACTGCGAATTGAGACAAATTCCAAGTGCAATACGAAGGCTGTCGGGCCAAGTGAATATTGGACCGAGCGATGTTTGGCTCCAGTCCTTTTCCCGTACAGCTTGAGCCATGCCTTCCTTACCATAAATAAAGTCTGTGCCCAAACCCTTATTGCAAATAGACAAGCCAAGGCCGCGTTGCTGAACGATCATGGCACGGCCGGACCGGCGGACATTCGTAGTACGTGCTGGCGCTGCCTGCTGATTGTTGGGCGGCTCGCCCGGTCCGAGCGAGTGGCGAACGATCACCCTTCTCATCTTTTTGCGGAATCGCGGGAAGAGCTCGGTATGCCTTCCGAAACGACGATACATTCTGCCTCCTTCTCATCGTCAAATCGCTTAGCTTAAACGAGTCAACTCCGACTGTGGAAAACTTTAGCAACAATAAAAATCTTGCAATGCACAAATAAGATGGCCGTCATATTAATGAATTTCCGATTCTCCATGAAAGTCGTCAAGCCGTATCACGAGTGCTACATAGCTGACGATCTTTTTCTAGCGGTACTTTGTTGAAAGTGGATCATTGAGGGTTTAAGCTGGCAGCAGGAGGTCTGCTGCCATGACTGCTCGCCGCCCTTGTCCACCAGCACTTGGCCCACTCGAGGACTATGCGGTGCAGTTTGATTCCCTATTTCATTCGTTAGCGCAACGACGTTGCTTCCGGACTTACCTTGCCGGCTTATTGGCTCCGCGGGATCGCCCCAAGACGCTCACCGCCTTAGCTGGTGCTGAACCGGTGGTGCAGGCGCAAACTGCTCCCGTGCAGCAAATGCAATTCTTCCTTTCCGAATCCAACTGGGAAGCCAACCGGATTGCAGACCGTACTTTGCAACTACTGCTTACCGATCCGCTCACTGCACCTGCCTCTAATGGTGTGCTGGTCATCGACGACACCGGCGACCGCAAGGATGGCTGTGCCACTGACCATGTGGCGCGCCAGTACCTCGGTTCGGTGGGCAAGATCGATAATGGCATCGTCGCCGTCACCACGCTGTGGGCCAACGAACAGCGCTACTATCCCTTGCACGTCGTTCCGTACACACCGGAACGCCGCCTGCCGGAAGGCAAGCTGGATCCCGCCTTTCATACCAAGCCGCAACTTGCACTCGATCTGATCCGGCGTGCTCAGGCAGCCGGCATTTGCTTCGAAGCGATCGTGGCTGACAGCGCCTATGGCGACAACCGACCCTTTGTCCATGTACTCAACGCACGCCATTTACCCTATGTATTGGCGCACAGTGGCAAAGCCGGTCGCGGTTGGGCACCAGCGCATGTCGCCCATAGTTTCGAAGATGCGGCGCGCGAGTTGCCGCTGCGGGCATGGCAACGCATTGTGCGCCGCTTCCGTGATGGCCATACGCAACGCTGGTGGGCGGCCGAGCTGACGTTGTTTAAGTATGGGCCGCACGGACCGATACGTGCCATCTGCGCCACGACAGACCGTCGTACTCTACCGGATCTCAACACCTGGTATCTCACCACGACCCTACCCGAACAACAGGCATCGCTGGCGGAAGTCGTGCGTTTGTACGGATTGCGCAATTGGATCGAACAAAGCTATAAGCAGATGAAGGACGAGCTTGGCTGGGCTGACTTCATGGTACGTTCCGATCATGCCATCCGCCGGCATTGGACCCTGGTGTGCTGTGCGTTTGCCTTCTGCTGGTGGCATGAAGCGTATGAAGTCCGTGTGCACGAGGAAGTCACGCCACAGGCGACGGAAAAAAAACATGCCAGAGCGGCCTCGAACGCGATGCTGCTGGCCGCGACTGCTGCGGTCCATCCGGGCATGGATGATCCCGACACGTTGGCTCATGTGCTGCTGGCAGGTTTGTTCCGACAAGCCCCCTCCGCCAGAGCTCGCAGCATTGTTAGCCTTCCTCATAGCGGGCTGCGGCATTAACCTCTATCTCCGGATTTAACAAAATACCGCTAGTGCAGTTTCGGTCTGACTGGCCGATGGAGGCCGAGACGGATTGCCTGCGGAACAAGGCGCGGTGACGCGTCGTAGCGGGGCTACGGCAAGGAGTCGCAACGCCGTGCCGCTGGCAAGGCGTCCGGCATCGGCGGTACAGTCAGGCTGAAATTGCTCTAGCCTACAACATGAAACGCGTCATGAAGATATTAGGTACTACTGCTCTGATGCAGGCGATGAGGGACTGAGGTCCTTCTTCTCATTAATATTGGGCTCCATGGGACGTACATTGCAGCCGCTATGCAATTGAAATTCAAAAACGCTATTCACACATTGAAAAAATAAACTGGCATACGCTCTGCCAACCGCTTTAACGAACCTTACTGAGCGCGTTATTGATACTGCTTGTAATTCTGTGCGTTTTTACACACTCTAGGCCATAAGGAGCCATTCGAAGCAATCTCTCGATTATCGAGACCGGCCGTAAAAAGAAGACACCTACCTAATCGAGTATGACGCTCCTGCCGACCTTGTTGAGCACATATACGTACGTCGGCGTCGGTGACACGTCCTCAACGTTTAGCTGCCCTTGCATGGCCAGATTATCGTTACAGGCATTAATTTGATGGGCCTCAAACCTGTAGCGATCCATGAGGTTGAGTGCCTGTTTGGTAGATATCACAACTAATCCCGCCCGCTTAACGGCGGAAGGTATCCGACCCCTCTGCAGATACATCCTCTCTGTGGGTACAAATGATGGACCCCGATAATGCGCTTCGCGGGTTGGTAAATTTCTAGCAAAACCGGAACCTTCCATACCATCCTCATTATGCACCGGCCGAGATGTATTCCTACTCAGTACATGAACGACATGATTCCATAGCGGCGAATAAGCGGGTTTTCTCGATGGGGTCTCGTCCGCATTCTGCCCGCCCACACAGCATGGTATCTGTACCGGCGGCTCTCCTTCAGAGAGCACATTGCGTGCGGGCCAGCCAGGGCTGTAGATAATTTTTAAATGAGGCGGCCTGTTGTGGCTCAAAAACCGCAAATTACTAGCTTAAACAGGTACAAGTAGCGGCGCTGCGGATTGCCGTTCCTAAAAAGGATATTTATAGTGTGGTATTTCTAGAATGCAACCTGAAGTAGTACACAGAATTTTGCATTTTTGACATTTTTACCGATTCGGGACCCCACATGGCCGCAGACCTCGTTTCCTCAACTGCCTCAGACACTGGTAAGGTAATCGCATTCATCGACACGTCAGTGGCCGACTATCAGACCCTCAAGCAGAACATCAAGCCCGGCGTTGAGGTAGTACTGATCGACGATGTGCACGACGGTTTTGCCCAGATTGCTGCTGCGCTGCGTGGACGCAGTGATATTGAAGCAGTGCACCTGTTTTCGCACGGTGGGCCCGGCCATTTGCAGGTTAGTACCGCAAACCTGACGCTTGCAAGCATGTCCGACTACTCCGCCGAGTTGGCGGTAATCCGTGGCGCTATGGCGGATCAGGGCGACTTCCTTATCTACGGCTGCGACGTGGCACAAGGTGATACTGGCGCTAGCTTCGTCCATGCGTTAGCGGACGCCGTCGGTGCCGATGTTACGGCATCGACCAATCCGACGGGTAATGCGCTGTTAGGCGGCGATTGGGTGTTGGAAACACAGACTGGGGCGATCGGAGCACAAATGGTGCTGCTTTCTGCTGGCCAGGCCCGATTTAGCGGTCTGCTTGCGTCGAGCGCGAACTTCGATTCGGCCGGCTCGGTCTTTGCGAACGGCATCACGCTTTCCGTGTCTGGTTGGACGTTCACGATGGGTGCTGCTGCAGACTACGCGGTCGCGGACCTCACCGAATATGGCCTTCCCATTAACAACGACAGTCCTGCCGATCGTGCCGTGGTCCTGAATCTTCAGGGAATGTCCAATGTTTCGCAGTTCACAATGAAGGCGAGCGACAACTCGAACTTCAAACTGCAATCCATGCAGGTCGGCTACCTGCTCGGGGGCAGCAGCAATGTTACGATCACGGGGTACCGCAACGGTAGTCCGGTAGGGACCGGCGAGGCGCTCAACCTGAGCTCGTCTAGTTCCACCGGCAATATCAACTATACGCTGGGGAGCAATGATGGCAACGCGCAGGCCGGCACGCTGACTTTTAACTCGGGATTTGACAACGTCGATGAAATCCGTTTTGTCTTTACCGGCTTAACCGAACTCGAGCTCGACGACATTACGGTCACTGCGCCCGTACTGCCGGACACCACGGCGCCTACAGTCATCGGTGTTACTTCCAGTACGGCTAACGGCAGCTACAAGGTTGGCGACGTGATTGCGGTGCAGGTGAATTTTAGCGAAGCAGTGACGGTCACTGGCACACCGCAGCTGACACTGGAAACTGGTACGACGGATCGTGTAGTGAACTATTCGAGTGGTAGCGGTACCAGCACACTGACATTCAACTACACGGTGCAAGCAGGCGATACGAGCGCTGACCTCAACTACATCAGCACATCGGGGCTGACAATAAACGGCGGCACGATCAGGGACGCAGCTGGCAACAACGCGACTTTGACGCTGGCTACGCCCGGTGCTGCAGGCTCGCTAGGCGCTAACAAAAATATTGTCGTCGACACGGCTGCGCCCACAATAAGCGGGGTTACTTCCAGTACCGCCAATGGCAGCTATAAGGTCGGCGACGTGATTGCTGTACAGGTAAATTTCAGCGAGGCTGTGACGGTCACCGGCCCACCACAGCTGACGCTGGAAACCGGCACGACGGATCGTGTCATTAACTATTCGAGTGGCAGCGGTACCAGCACGCTGACATTCAACTACACTGTACAAGCAGGTGATACCTCTGCCGATCTCGATTACATCGGCACCAGTGCACTGGCGTTGAATGGCGGTACGATTAAAGACGCGGCGGGCAACAATGCGACCTTGACTTTGCCCGCTCCGAGTGCGGCAAACTCTCTCGGTGCAAACAAGGCTATTATCGTCGATGGCGTCGCACCGGTCGTGTCCTCAGTCAGCGTGCCAACCAATGCCACCTACAAGACTGGCGAGACCCTTGACTTCACCGTCACCTTTAGCGAAGCCGTCGCCGTCAATGGGACACCACGGCTGGCCCTTGATATCGGCGGCACAACAAAATACGCGACCTATCTGTCCGGCACGGGAACATCGTCAGTCGTATTCCGCTATACCGTTGAAAGTGGGTTGACTGATACCAATGGCATCAGTCTCAACGGAGCGGTAGATCTCAATGGAAGTACGCTACGGGATGGAGCAGGCAATAACGCTTCGCTGTCGCTCAACGGTGTCGGATCCACTGCAGCGGTATTGATAAATTCGGTGGGGCCGGCAATCACCGGCGTAGGAGTTCCAAGCAACGGCACGTTTATTGCCGGTCAAACCCTGGAATTTACCGTCAACTTTGGTGAAATCGTGACAGTCGATACAACGGGGGGAATTCCGCAACTTGCGCTCACGATTGGTAACACTACCAAATACGCAACCTACCAGTCAGGTAGCGGCTCGGCGGCTCTCAAGTTCACCTATACGGTGGAAAGTAACCTGATTGATGGCAATGGCATCACCATTTCAACACTTGCCGCCAATGGCGGAACCCTAAAGGGGGGCAACGGTGAAAATGCCACACTCACACTCAACAGTGTTGGATCCACCGCAGGTGTATTGGTCGATTCCGTGGCCCCCAGCGTTTCGTCGGTCAGTGTCCCAGCCAATGGCGTTTATAAAGCGGGCGACAATCTCGACTTCACCGTGAGTTTCAGCGAAGCCATCACAGTGAACACCTCGGGAGGCGTACCCGAGATCGGACTGACCATTGGTAGTACGGCGGTCAGCGCCACGTACGTTGGCGGCTCAGGGACAAGCATACTGACCTTCCGTCATACAGTTTCCGCTGGCAGTCTGGACGCCGATGGTATTGGCGTCGGCTCATCTATCGTGCTCAATGGCGCGACATTGAAGGACTCTGCAACCAATAACGCGGTGTTGACACTAAACAACGTTGGCGCCACAACCAATGTGGTGGTAGACGCCGTTGCACCAACTGTTACCTCGGTCTCTGTACCTGCAAATGGTACGTATATTACGGGCCAGAGCCTCGACTTTACTGTCAATTTCAGTGAAGCTGTCACGATTTCCTCCGGTACGCCTTCCATTGCAGTGACACTCGATAACGGCGGTACCGTGCAGGCCACCTATGCCAGCGGCAGCGGCACCAGTGCGCTCGTGTTCCGGTATACCATCGCAACAGGAACCGCGGATGTTGACGGCATCGCGCTAGCCGGTGCACTTACCTCCAATGGTGCCGCAATCAAGGATGCGGCAGGCAATAGCGCAACATTAACACTCAACAACGTCGGTACAACCACAGGTGTGCTGGTTGACGGCATCAGCCCCTCTGTGACGTTGATCAACCGTGTTGGTAATACCCCTACCGGCGCAGGTAGCGTCGACTATACGGTTACTTTCGGTGAGAACGTCAGCGGCGTTGATGTAACTGACTTCACGTTGAACAACACTGGCACCGCCAATGGTAGTGTGACCGGTGTCACCGCCGTGAACGGCAGCACCTATACCGTGACGGTCAGTGGACTGACCGGTGACGGTAACATCCGGCTCGACCTCAAATCAACCGGCACGGGTATCACGGACGCGGCGGGGAATGCTGTCAGCGGTGGTTACACAAGCGGTCAGAGCTACACCTTGGACCATACCGGACCGGCCGTCACATCGGTGTCGGTGCCGGCAAATGGCACGTACAAGGCCGGTCAGACTCTTGATTTCACAGTCAACTTCAATGAGGCCGTCGTCGTCAACACCGTCGCTGGCACCCCCAGCATTACGCTCGATGTTGGCGGCATCAGTGTCAATGCCACGTATGTTAGTGGCACCGGCACGAACGCGTTAACGTTCCGCTATACGATTGCAAGTGGAAGCATGGACAGTGACGGTATCGAAGTCATTGGGGCATCGATTAGCTTGAACGGCGCTACGTTGAAGGATTCCAGCTCCAATGACGCGAGCCTGGTACTTAACAGCAAAGGTTCAGCGGTCGGTGTACTGGTGGATACCCAAGCGCCTTATGTTACCGGCAATATCACGGTCCCGACGAACGCTACCTATATTGCGGGGCAGACGCTTGACTTTACCGTCACGTTCAACGAGAACGTGACCATCGCTGGTACCGACAGTGCGCTGCAATTGACAATTGGTAACGTAGTTCGCAATGCCACTTATGTCGCTAAAAATACCAATTCGGTTACCTATCGGTACACAGTGCAACCTAGCGATGGTGATATCGATGGCATTGCGGTTGGAACAATCTCACTTGGTACAAGCACCATCACCGATAGCGCCGGCAATAGTGCCAACGTCGTGCTCACATCGCACGTACCGAGCACGACTGGAATTCTCGTCGACGCTGCCAGCCCCGTCTTCACATCAGCGACTGTCAACGGTGCCACGCTCGTAATGACCTATTCTGAAGCGACGACACTTGACGCGGTTAATATCCCCGCGGCAGGCGCTTTTGCAGTCATCGTTGGCGGCACGGCAGCAACAGTCAACAGCGTGGCAGTCAACGCTGCCAACAAGACCGTGACGTTGACATTGGCATCTGCGGTGTCCAACGGACAAGTGGTCACCGTCGCGTACACAGATCCATCAGGCGGCAACGATACCAATGCGATCCAGGATGCAATCGGTAATGATGCTGCGACCTTGGCAGCAACCAATGTCACAAATAACACCCCAGTGCCATCATCGGATGGGGGAGGTGTTCCTACACCCACCAGCGGGACCATCGATGGCGTCGTGGTCCAGATAGGACAAGTCATTAATTCAGACGGCTCAACTTCGACAAAAATAACGATTCCTGTGGTTGAGCCAACGCGCAACGAGCAGATCGGCAATAACACCGTCGCGGATATTCCGTTGGTTACCACGACCGGCGGAGGCAGCCTGTTGACTGCACAGGTGCCGACCGGCATCGGCTTGACGGTGACAGGCAATGGCACACCAAAAGATGCCGGCTCGTCGGTGACTGACCTGATCCGTGAAATTAAGGCGCATACCGATGCGGACTCGCACGACCAGGACGCCCTCACCAGTGGTGGTTCGGGATTCCTGACAGCACTTCCTACCGATGCCGCGCTGCTGGTGCAAACCATCATGCCGACCGTAGCAAATAACTCTGCGGCACCAACGCAGCCACTGGTGATCACCGGAACGACGCCAAGTGCCAATAGTACGCAGACCGCCTTGGTGATCGACTCGCGTGCCTTGCCAAGCGGTACGGAGATCCAGCTGCAGAACGTCGAATTTGCAGCGATCATTGGAGCAGTCAAGGTAACCGGCGGCAATGGTTCGCAGCATGTCTGGGGTGACAGTGCCAGCCAGACCATTTTCCTGGGCGCCGATGACGATATCCTGCATGGCGGAGCAGGAGACGATACGGTCGGTAGTGCAGGCGGCAACGACCAGATTTTCGGCGACGAAGGCAACGACCTGGTGTTTGGTGGTGAGGGTAACGATATGATCGATGGCGGCACTGGTACGGATACAGTGCGCCTTGTCGGTTCCGGCCGTGCTGACTATTCCCTCCGTGTGGAAAACGGCAAGGTCACGATGACTCATCGCAATGGGGGCGTCGACGGTACCGATACGGTGGCCAATGTTGAAAAATTGCTCTTTACGGGCGCTGAACCTGACATGACTGCACGCGGTACGATTACCCGCATGTACGATGCCTTGTTTGATCGTGCTCCAGATCAGCAAGGCCTGGATGGCTGGGTCAAGATAGGCAGTACTGGCATGTCGATGCATGACATTGCGAACAACTTTATTGCATCTACAGAATCGAAGGCCCTGTTCGATGGAGCTTCCAACGGCCAGTTCATCGATAGTCTCTACCAGAAGGCGCTGGGGCGTACTGCAGCAGAAGCAGAGCGAAGCACCTGGATCGGCATTCTGGATCAGGGCAGGGCGGACCGGGCCGATGTCCTGTATGCGTTTGCCAACTCGGCGGAGAAGCTGTCATTGGATAAGGCCAACGGGGTCACACTGGACTTCAACCGCACGGATGTCGCCACATTAGTACGCCTGTATGACACGCTGTTTGACCGCAAGGCGGACAAGGCAGGTCTGAATTACTGGATCGCAGCGAGTGAGAACGGCATGGCGATGAGCGACATTGCGAACCGCTTTATCCAGATTGCCGAAGCACTGCCGCAGTTTGGTGGAATGAACAACACACAGTTTGCGGCGTACCTGTACAAAACCGGGCTGGGACGCCAAGGCAGCAATGCCGAGATTGCAGCATGGGCAGGGCAACTTGATAATGGCGTGATCAGTCGCGGTGATGCACTATTGGGCTTTGCCGAGTCGGTAGAGAAAATTGGATTGATTGGTGTGATCAGTACGTCCATTGAGACGATCTGAGTCATTGCCGCTGGCGTGCATGGGTCGTTTGAACGATCCATGCACGCCAGTGTCTCTTCGTTCTCTAAACCGACGCCTTCAGCGTTTGGCATCGAACTTTTTTCTGACGAATTGCCGGAGAGCAGTCAAAACTGGAGGCAACCATTCCATCGGCTTTGGCGCTACATTTATTGTCTCGCGGAAAATCAGGGAGACAGTGATGAGGATAATCATCGAGGCGCGAATCGAAGGCACTGCTGGCGGCAGCGAACCGATCCGGTTGGTTGAATTTGAACGAGCCGATGGCGAACTGAAGCAGTTGGGGCTAAGCCTAGCTGAAGGCAAAAGTCTAATGTACGAAGCGCAGCGCGCTTTGGTCAACGCACAAGCACACGGTTTTGCAGTCGCTTCCAGAACTTGCCTGCAGTGCGGCGCAGTCTTGTCGATCAAGGCAAAGCATACGATCCAATATCGAACGGTCTTCGGCAAGATGACAATTGACAGCCCCCAGCTGCGTGTCTGCAAGTGCAGTCAAGACATCAGCAGCAAGTCATTCAGCCCGCTTGCATTGGCACTACCGCGACGTGTCAGTCCTGAACTGGAATATCTTCAGGTCAAGTGGGCTGCACACTTGCCGTATGCGGTTGCCACCACGCTCCTGAAAGAGACTTTGCCGGTCGATCAGGTGATCTCTACCTCCGGACTCAGGAATCACGTATGGGCTGTCGGTCAAGAACTGGACGACGCGGCCGAAAAGGCGATTCGTGGTGAGCGCGCCTATCCGGCTGCAGATAGCAAGGTCAAGATCGTTGCCCTGGCTGTGGATTCAGCATGGTTGCGTCACCGCCCGTCACGCCAGGAACAAGACGAAGCCCAACTTGCGCAGTATTACCCGTCGAAGCGGCTTCCATCAAACGGACGACACGTGAACATTATTGCCGGTCGGGCGGTTCACGAAGATGGCCGTTGTAAAGTGTATGGGTACGTCAACCGGGAGGTTACATCGGCAGCAACGCGGCTTGATCATTTTCTCTCGGAGCAAGGCGGTGCCTAAGACGACAAGATCACAGTCGTCTCAGACGGCGCGGGTGAATTTGAAAAAGCGGTCGACGGATCCCAAAGGCCGTTGACTCGCATTCTGGACTGGTTTCACATCGCGATGAAATTTCGTGCGATCGAACAATCGGCACAGAAGTTTCCGGACCTGTGGGCACCCAACGGACGCTTGGTACAAGACGAAATCGCGTCAGCGAAATGGTTGACGTGGCATGGCAAAGGGGCTGAAGCAGTCGAACGACTGAAAAGCATCTATGACATGCTTGACCTAACGCCGGAGGAAGCGGCGTACAGGGCGTTATCGTGGAATCTGCGCGGGACGTATTGGTGCCTGGAATCCAATGCCCGATATCTGGTCAACTACGGATGGCGTTATCGGCGCGGCATGCCGATCAGCAGCAGCATCGCTGAATCGGCAGTCAACGAAGTCGTCAGCTTGCGTTGCGCGAAAAAGAGGCAGATGCGTTGGACTAACAAAGGAGCACACCTTCTCGTTCAGGTTCGAGTAGCGGTGCTAAACGGCGAGCTTAAAATGCGTGACATGCCTGATCGGCGGCGAACCCACGCAAAGCAAAAACGTGACGATCATTGGCAATGTGTTGCCTAGCGGTGCCTCTGGTTTTGACTGCTCTCAGGTGCTCGGGCATATTTCCGGGAAGATGCGCAAGAACTATATCAAGATCCTGCCCGGCGATAAGGTAACGGTGGAAATGACGCCTTACGACCTATTAACCACGAACTGTCAACCCATGGACACCGTCTTCGGCCTTGCATCACATCGTTTTCATTGAATTCTTCATGTCCATGCAATTATTTATAAAAACGGGCACTTTGCATGGACAGTGTCCATACCCTCGAACTGACAAACATGGCTAAAGACGACGTCATCCAGATGCAAGGCAAGGTCCTTGAGAACCTTCCAAACGCGACCTTCAGGGTTGAACTAGAGAACGGGCACACCGTGCTAGGCCACATCTCCGGCAAGATGAGGAAGAACTACATCAGAATCCTCCCCGGCGACAAGGTCACCGTAGAGTTAACGCCCTACGATTTAAGTAAGGCGAGGATCACGTTTCGCTCAAAGTAAGCAGAGACTAGGTGTACGCGACGCCATCCGCGCGGTCGACTACCCTCGCGCCGGTAGGCGGCGCGACCCGCGCTGCGCGCGGGCTGCGGGGCCAGTCCGCCCGTGAACCCCCGCGTTCCGGCTCTATTCGCCCGGAACGCGGTGTGATGTCCAACCGTACAAATGGCTTGCACCCCATGGGGCACACCGGCATGCGGACTTGTCGAACGCAGTTTAAGTAGATCGAAAGGGGCTATGCTGCGTCGGCGGCGGCCGGAGTTCATCCAATGTTCTCTGTAACGATTCGACCGCCTCGGTCAATTCGACAATGCGCTTATTCGCGCTGGCCAAGATTGATTGCGCCTGATCGCGTTGGCGAATCATATCCTCTAGGCGTTCTTGCGTGGATCGATTTGCGGACCGATGCCTTTTGCGCTTCTCCCCAGCAGAAGGGTCGCCCGGTGGGTGGAGTTCGATGTAAGCCTGAATCTCGCGGATGAGCGCCGGAAACCTCGCCTTCTTGAGAGCAGACGGGTCCGTACCGGCTTCCCTGGCGACATTATTCTGGGTAACAGGGATTCCGGGCTTCAGCACCTTCGGCTGATCGGCCTTCAACCGTTCGAAGGCTTGGCGAAAGCGCTCTTCCGCGCTCAATGGCTCAACGGGTTGAGAGGACATTTAAGGCATTCTCCAGTCCACGGCGTTCTGCAACTTGCCGGTTGTATCGTGGGCTTCCAACGGGCAGCATCTTGATTTCTTCTGTCACGCGGCGCAGGTCGGCGCGGAGCTGAGGCTCGTTCTTGCGGTCATACAGCACGTCCGTGCAAGGCTTGCCGCCATCGCCCCCTGCGCAGCGCGCCACCGATTCAATGCCGCCGTACTCGCACACGCCCGCTTTCATGCAGCCACCCAGACGGTGCTCACGGAAGGCAACTGTTCCCTTTTTGGCCATGGCCACCAAGTCCTTATTGTCCTTGGCACTGAGTATATTCACCACGAGAGCCGCTTTGCGCTCGTGCACAACGGGCGTGACGAATCGATCCCCGGTGGCAACCTGCTTGACCGTCTCTGCGTGCGACTGATACATCGCCGTGAGTACCGCTGCAGCGGCTTCTCTATTAAGGTGTAATCGACTGTGATTGCGCCCATAGTAGAGGGGCATTAGGCGGGAGGAATGCTTTAGCTGTTGCTGCATAGTGCTGTTTGAAATAGTCCCGGAGGCAAACATGTTCACGGTGCCGGTGCGGCGGCACTGGTGCCAGTTTAGTGGCCAAACCTTACCAACCGCGAACACGTCTGCTGAAAGGTTTGGGGTCAGCCGAAGCGCTACCTCTAAATCTGCTGTGCTGATCTTTAACTGCTCGGGATCGAAGAGCAGCGGATAATCTACCCGCATATCATCAAGATTTTTTAGGCGTAGCCGAACGCGGTACGGTCTCACCGCCTTGGTAGACCAAGGTTCAGTTGCTCTACTAAGTAGAAGGGGGTCGTCTTGGTCCGCTTCGGTCGGTTGGATCAGTGGGTTTGCGCGCGCGCATACCATCCTCATCTGTGCAATGGCCGATACCGCTTGAACTGCTACCTCAACACTGGGACTAGCTACCCAGCGCGCGTCTGAATCCGGATCGGTCTTAGTTGTTTCGCCACAGATAATCGGAACACGTCCCAGCTGCTCATCCTCCTCCCAGAGCAGACAGCTGGTTCTAAGCGATGCCAGTTCTTTGGCGCGCTGCAGGGTGAAGTTGGCAACATAAGCCAGTCCGGCATAGGAAACGAGCGAGAAGTAGGTCGAAAGACTTCGTACCGTCAGTTTCTTCGGGTCCTTTCTAACCCATTTAGCCAGTAGGTCAGCGATGCCGAAGCGCGCGGCAGTATCGGAGAACTTGCCTTGGTAGTCGCGGTTGCGAGAGGTAGACCTGAATGGTGCCCAGTTCAGGTGCTTCCCTGGCGCTACTGCTGCTTCCAGTGAGCCATAGGTAGCAATATAGGCGTCGAGGCAGAACCTGAAGCACTCCTCGATTTGCTTTCGGTGATCCTGGAAATCCATCATACACTCGCGCAAGCGCGTGACTTGATAGAGCCAGATGCGTGGCGGCATGTAAGGTGTTTGCACCGCCTCGTGGTCCGGCGCGGCATTGGCCAATCGCTTCAACCCTACGGGGTTGATGATGGTGAAACCAAGTGTGTCGCGATCGTCATAAAGACGATGCAGAATCGGTATCACGGTGGTCCAGGCACTTGTAGCAATGACACCAGGTACCTGCTCAAATACATTCGGGTAGCGCATGAGCCTACTTGCGCTAATGTTGTTCCGGCTGCACAGTGCAATGATCTGCCTGATCAACGAGAAGCTCGTCAGGACGGCCTCCGCCGACCGGTATGCTCTAGGTCCCCAGATGAACCAAGTCGCAATCATCCTCATGATGTCAGCGTTCGCAGTATCGAGAGGCTCGACCTTATCCTGGGTTTCGTCCTTGCCGTCGCCGAAATTGAGGATGCCGCGCCGTCCCCTCCATGGAGTAAGGTCCCATATCGGGTCGCCCCATCGCGACACAACATCTTTGTCAATGACTACCGGCCAGTCGTGTGGGGGCGGCCACGAGGGCGGTCGAAAATTGGCTGAAGCCGCCGTGACCAAGTCGGTTTCAATTCCGATAGTAAAGTCGCGCAGATTCGATCTCATTCGGACGCGCCCTCCAGAGGCTCAATCAAGTAGGACCATTGGTCGTGGTAGTCACCCTCCGCTACTCGGGTGAGCGATTCCGTTACCCATTCACGGCGCGTATCGTCCTCATCTCGGAACCAGGACAGCTTCTCGCTCAGCCTCTGAATTACATGTTCGGCGGGGTGCTCAGCTTCGCCGTCATTGTCCATCAGAGGTTGCCTGCTCAACTCAAGGATCTTCAAATGCCGGAAACAGGCTACCGACCAAACGTAGTCAAGTGAGTCGATGTCGCGGTGGTGCTCGCACCAGAGGCATCCCGATGGGCGTATGCAGTCAGGTGCTGGAGCCGACTCCGGCTTCGCTGCAATCGGTTTAGGATTGCCATTACACTCACCCGGTCCGGCGGCAAGCATCAGATCTTTGCCAGCAAGGGCTGGATCGTTGTCCAGATGGAACCGGGTGATCTCGCTGATTGCACGCTGGAGTGACGGCCTCTCGTAGACGTTTAGCAAGGTCTCCTTTGCATGCTGAGCCATTTCGGCGGTCATGTCCGGATCGCCACTGCGCCGCAGAAGCCAATTCACCCGAGTGTTCCGGAGCATGCTGGGGGGCGTCCAAACAACGCCTGCCTTTGCACAGGCCGCTTTCATAGACTCGAACATGATGCGAGCGTCTTTGCGCGTGCCTTCCCTCCTAATTAACGGGAAGAGCCGCTTCTCGGTATCAGGAAATAGCTCCCTCCGCCAATCCAGATACCGCTCGAAGTGGCTCCGGTATTCACTGAAGATCTCGAACAGTACTTCGCCATGAGCCCTCCGTTTGTACTCCCGGACCTCGAATCCATTGAGGCTGCTTGAATAACTAAAGTTACGCAGCGTGAGTCCTTGAGCCTGTGTGAGGTTCATGCCGGTCTGGCCTATGAACATGAGCAACTCTGTCTGGATGCGCAGATTGACTATTTCCCTGCGAAATCTGTGGTTCAGCGATAGGTCGGCTTCATATGCCTGAGCTGCCGTGAGCGATTTAAGCAGATTACTTGGGTCCCGCTCATTCTCCGGGCGCGCCTCGCGCCCTGGCGCGAATGCGATCTCGCCACCTTGTTGTAGAGGGATGCGCACCTTGTATGATCCCCAAATCACACGGAGCGGGGTTCCATCGCAGATATCCTGCAGCAACCGACCGAACGCGAAGGTTTGATGCAGAATCTGTTTGTCCGCCTTGACTCCCCGAGGCGTCTTTCGGGTCTTTGCTGGTTTAAGTCTCGTAAGTTCAATGAGGGGCGTTCCCCGCTCCAGCACCCCATCCAGAATATGACCAACGATCCAAGCATAGCTGTGGGCGGTACGCGGTTTCAGATCCTTGGCTATCCTGACTCGATGCAACAGAGAATCCGCCCAGTCGAGGTAGATGTTCTGTACCTCCGAGAGCGTCAGGGCTGCGCCCACTCTGTCGGGCCTGTCCGCCCAGGCGAAGTAGATTCCGATATGTGCCACTTGCGCCCGCGCCGATTCATGGCTACCACCCTTAACCAAGTCGTCACTGATCACTTCATGAATGCGGTGAACCAGTTTGATCCGATCTGACTGGATGTCGCCAAGCAAGCCATCCCGGATTGCCTGCTTCACCCGCGCTACCGGAACGGAGGCCCCGCCCTTATAAAGCAGCCGTGTGAGGTCGAGCGGTGTCTCGTCGCTGCCGACCGGAATGGACGCGAATGTCAGGTCAAACTGTCGGCTGTCGTCACGCATGGTGTTGGTTCCAGTCTCGGTTCACGATGCCGGAGAAGATGGCAGAGAACACGTTAGCCAACTCCGTCTTCACAGGCGATTCTTCGTTGAAACGTACATACTGCATGGTCACCTTCTCGTCCCTGTGCAGCATCAAATCTCTCACGATCGCCACAGCGGTCTGCGTGTTGGCCACCTCCATTACTTTGCCCATTGCCATGGTGCCAAAAGTGGCGCGTGTCTGGTGGAACTTGAAGTTGCGCATGAAGCACATTCCGGCGTTCAAGGACCGCCGCCGAAGGTCAGTCATTAGGCGAGTGAACGATCCGGACTTGTATCGGTTGCCCCTTATAGTGAGAAACAGCAACCCACGATTGGCTTCGTTGGCGAGACCTTGCCGTCTTAGCCTCGGCGTCGAATAGGCATAAGCCTTCAATTCCTCGATGAGGGGTCTCGGCACCATCAGACTACCTTCCACATCGAGTTTGGTGTTCACATCTGTTCCTGGGCCGACCCGTATCCAGTAGATATCGGGAGTCTGTGGGTCAGGGTATGCATTCTCGATATTCTCGACGCCAAGGGTGGTGATGGTCTCGAACCGTGCCCCTGTAAAAAATCCCAGCGAAAGCATCAGATGCAGTTCGTGTAGGCCCTCTTTCTTGACAGACCCAAGCAGCGTCGCCGCGTCTTCTGGATTGAGCGGGGTGAGGCCGTCCTCTAAGCGCAGCCCAGACCGTTTCCTATTGGGGATGGAAAGCTCGGACGATATGCGCATGAGTGTCCGTTCAAAGCCGACAGTGTCGTGGTAGCGAACCACCACTTGGCGGTCCTTCCATATCGGCCTCTTCCTCTGCACGAACCGATAAGCATGGGCATGGCGGTAAAACTGAACTACCGCACCCATCCGGGCGGTGGCGGTGGACGGAGCTAGGCTCCCCCTGGTCCGCTGCGCGATCAACTCGCCGCGATACAGAACGATCGCGCGATCCTGCTTGCGCAACGGAAAATGCCGCCAATCCAACTCTTTGGTCTCGAGCCACGACGCATACGCGGCTAGATGCTTCATCAGACTTGTGACGGTCTTGATGTGCCCACCCGCCGTGCTCGTTGCCTTAGTGAGCGCCCAGTGATTCGCCTCGTGCCAAGGCTCGCCGTTGTCCCAAAAGATCTGCGGGAGATCGTTGATGCGATGGGCTAGCCTGTCAGCGACCCAACGAACGTCGCCATCCTCAACAACCTCACGCATGGGTGTGTAAGATATCAGCTCAAGATTAGCCATGGAGTTCAACACAATGCACGTCCATGTCCATACTTTAGTACGCTCGCAGGTGGGTGTCCATACCTATCAATTCGCGGTTGACCTCACTAAGGCCCGCATTGTATTCCGCTCCAAATAGTCAAGAAAGGCGATCTGGTCAAACCATGTTCAAAAAAAGCAAAGCCAGCTCTAGTTTTAAAAGCGGCAGGGTGCCCTCTGGCAACCCTGAGAAGGAAATCCTCGAGTAACTGGGTTATGTATTCGATAGCGTGACGAAAAGTCAGGATGGAGTTGGAGCAGCTCGACCGCCACTTCCGACCACAATCAGCGTACCGAAGGTGAGGCGATTCTGGATGCGTGGCGCGATGCCAGTCAACGCACCCAGAAGACGATGAGTATTCCTGTCGACACATGGGACCGCATGAACGTCAAGGAACAGGCCAAACTGATTCAGGAAGCGTTGTCCGCTCAATGACTACGAATCAATCGTGCCGGTTCGGCGGCAGTCAACGTAGTCGGTATTTCCGCAAAGTGATTGGACTGTCGTAAAGGTAAACCCAATTTTTGAAACCCAAGTCCGCAGATCTTCCAGCGTTGGCTTCATATCCATAACTCGCTTTTCCTGCGTTCCTATTCGTAGACAAAAGTAAAACTGGCTGAAACGCGTAAGTAATTTTAGCTACATGCCTCTTCTTGGGAAACTTCTCGCATTGAATCAATAATTTACAGGGAGCTGCGCTGAGATCGTGTGGAAGATCGACTGCGAAGTAAATTTGACTACAAATTTTCGCTTTTATCTTTCTAGGAAATATCCATAACCACTTTATCCGAATCGGGCACGCGTAATTGCAGTTCGCCCCCACTTCTGCATTGGCGACCTCTTCGATAAAGACGGCAGTATGCCGGGATAGATTGCACGGCACTTACTACACCGGTATGGTGCATCCAGTAACAGCGCGTTTAACCAGTATGGCGTGCATGCCCCACAATTCTGACAGCTGGTTATCAGGGCAATATCATGGATAGGGCACTTCTCAACCCTATTGAGCTGATGTACGACGCTGTGATAGCCCACGTTAAGGCACTTTCGACAATAACGCAGCCATGGACTGCTTGATCGGTGTAGCGCTTCTGGAAGCATTGATTCGCGGACCGTTTTCAAACGCAGTCCCAGTGCATTATGTACTTCCCGGATGTCGACCTGCCGCTCGCATGCGGCGATGCCTTCGTACGGATCTATCGGCTTCCTGGTGAGCTGCACGGTGATCAAATGACCGGGCAACCGGTTTTGCCATGCATATTTCCATAGGATGGAAACGATTGACTCGTATGGTTCCAAACAGGTTGGGTCGAACACATACCCGAATGACGGCTTTAGCTTGCGGTCATCAAACAACATGATGGGCAACGTCATCGCCCTGCCCTCTAGACGAACGTTGATAGTTCCCGCTGAACACGAGCGGTTGCTACGCGAGCCTGCACATAGCCAGAGTTACGTACCGCATACCTCCACATCTCTTCGGACGGACGGAAGTCAGCACTATCCTGCAACTCACTCTCCTTCAGCACAATCTCTACTGCCCGAGTGAAGGACTCCATCGGGATTTCAAGCTTGCTGCCGAGGCAGGCCTTGCTATGAATTGCAGCGAATTCGTCCCACAGAACCTGTGCATCCTGTACAAGCTTGTATCCGTTGTCGGTCGCTTGGGGTAAATAGAAACGGGTAAACGTCCAACTGGTACCGTGCGGAAATACAGTCTCGCCATATCCACTGAGGCAAGTCGCCACATCGTTCGCATTACGAATACCAAAGAAGGCAAGCTCGTCCACCATGAGCCTCGCCACAATTTGCGTCCTTCCCGCACGCTGCATACTTACCTTTATTGCATACAGCTCCTGCTGGCCGACCAGGAACATGAACAGCTTGATCTGCATGCGGTCGAGATGGTCCTGCACATCGCGTAGCCATTCATATTCGTTTTCTGCGAGTCGCTGCGCCTCGTCGACAAACATAATGGCAGTGCCGCTTCCGTTCTTTGAGCAAGCCTCTTTGATTTTGTTAATCAATCGAATCCGTTTCGTGGGATTCGATCCGGAATCCGGCTCCGGATATCCAACGGCGTCGAGTAGATTGGTAAAGAACGGCCCTTCTGCATGGCGCGGTTTGTGTTCAGCCTGGAGGTGGTATGTCGTGATCTTTGGATGCGTTTCAGCCAACAAGAGACGCAAGTATTCAATTGCCCGAGTCTTGCCAATCCGCGAGGGACCGTATATCAAGGCTCCTGTAGTTCGGTATCGCAAGCAGCGATGCACCAATTCAAAGAACGCCTGGATTGCAGGTGTAGCAATACGGTAGTTGCCAGTTGCGATGGGATGCATGTCCGGATCGATTGGGCGTGCAATTCTGGTTGCCATAAGCCTCCTTGCTGACCGCTGTAGTGGTTAAATACTCGTGGTGTAGCCGAAACCAATAGTGAGAACCTCGGCCTTTGGCTTCTGGCTCGAGTCCCTCTTCTCTTCCGGGGTGTCAGTACCTTGGTGCTGCAGTAGAAGGTCTTCCGGTCCCGGCCGAAGCTGCGTATCGGATGCGGGCCCAGCTTCACTAAAGTGGGTCGGCGCGCTGGATAGAACTCTTGCTGTTCTTTCAAAGTCATTTGCAGCACGCCGACTGGTCTTCGCCTTGGCACGCTTCTCCTGCATAAAGCCTTCCAGGAAATCGTGGTCGAGTCTGAACTCTAGGCGTTTGCTGTCCCGCTTCTTCAGGATTTCCCGCCGCAGCTTTAAGTCATGCGTAATCTCGCCCCACAGGCCTTGTGCTTTTAATACCCCGAGTTCCGATCCGTCGGGCAGGAAAGCGCGTACCGTACGGAGATCATCGCTGTTGTAATAGATGCGCAGATCCTTTCCGAACAGGTCGCCGCTGGTTGCAAGGTTTACATTCGTGTAGCGCACCTGAAAGAGGTTGATGTGTGCACGTGTGCCTTGAGCCAGATAACCGCGTACCCGACATCGGCGTGCCTTTTGCATGAGGCACAGCGTACGACGCTTTGGCTCTGGCAGCCATGAAATCAGGTGCCCCTTCCCTCTTATGAAGTATTCCATTGCCTCCAGTGGCGAGCGGCCATTCAAGCCACCATGCGGCGTTGCGTTGTAGTTGGCAATCGACGCTTCCATCAGTTCTTCCATCTCCGAAAGGGAAATGAATAGACGCAAATTGCCCTTCGGGCTGCACAGTGCACGTCGCACGTCCTGTGGGCTGGATCCCGTATATCCGGGAAGACGTGATGAAAGCGTGCTGGCCACCGTACCGAAGAACCGTTCGATATATGGTCGATCGTTTGGCTGGTGTGGGGGGCCTGCATCTACCGCGCAACCAATGAACTCGCATAGAGCGCTAACGGTATCCTCGGCAAGGTTCGCCTTCGCGTTATCCAAACGTACGCGCTCCCAGACCGCGTATCCAAGTTCAGGCAACCGTCCGGATGGAAAGTCACCATGCATGCCGTATCCGACATTTGGCAATGTGAAGGCTCGCCGTACATGCGGCGTCAAAGCATTCTCTATCGTCTTGATGACGTCGTAGCGACTGTATTCTCTCGAGAGAACAAGGTTATAGCCAAGTACTGCGCGGGTACACACATCAATTAACACCAGCAGCCAGATGCGTTCGATTTCCACTTCCTGGTCAAACCCCAGCGGATCTCGAATGACAATCTTTAACCGTACATCCAAGCGATGACCATCAAACTCCACAATCTGATACGGGCGTGCTGGCCCTCTTCTGGGGCTGAAGTCGGTGTGGGGAACACCTTTTACATGCTCTGCCCCGGCGGCTCGGGCGGCAGTCCCGAATTTACTCAGTAATTCACTCTTGAGGTACGCAGAGAGCGAACGCATGCCCTTATGCCCGGTGTTAAGAGGATAGTCGGCACCGGTGATGCCTACCTTACGACATTGCTGGATAAACCCTGTATGAAGATTGGTGAGATTTCGCAATCGTGTCTTTAGCTTCCCATCTGTGCTGATTTGTTCGAGTACAACTGCGCGCTGGTCAATTTTTGTTTCAAGCCACGTGGCTAATATTGGATACCGTTCAAGCAGCATGGCGAAAGCGCCGGCGAATCCGGCTCTTGTGCCTACATTATCGACCATGAAATCGCTCTTACGGGTATAGGGTTCGACATGCCGGCTTTTCAGCAATGCACGAAATCCAAAGATCTGTCCGTCTTCAGCCGGCTTCAGACAGCGATCCAACAACCAATAAAGCTGGCGGCTCTGGATACCCGTTTGCGTAGCAATTTCCCGTAACGTCGTTCCACAGACATAGAGCTCGACTGCCTTGGCTCGTGCCATGAACGCTTTCCGCTTGTCAATCGGCAAGGCGTGGTGATCTACCGCAGGCCACGTACTCAAATCAATCTGCAGGAAGTCACAGCGACGTCGATTCATGACTTGGCATTCCGCGGTTCGAAATGTGACAAGAATGAGAGTGGTTCGGTCTTCAAGTGTGGGGCATCCAAGTGGCCACGGTGAAGCAAGGTGAAAACTGCGGCGCGCACCGTAGTGGGATCTGTTGTTCCCAATTCCTTTTCAATGAAGGAAAGTTGCATTGGTTCGGAAACGAACTTCTCGACCGATTTGAGGAAGGAATCGGTGAGGAGATCCCTGTATGAAGTAATCACTGGCAGCATTCGCTCCCAGTTCTCAATCCATGTGCGCATTGCTGCGAGCTCAGCACTAGGGATTGCCCTTACTTCATACTGTGTTGAGCCAATCGTTGTTGTAGATATCTGGCCGCTAGTACCGATAAGCAGCAGTGATTCACGATTGTCCTCCTTGACCCAATAATCTGCCGAGACCTTCGCTCCGCCGAAGTCGAGATAGGCTGGTCGTTCGCAATACAGCTGGACCGACGGACTGGCTTCGAGGCAAACCCACTGGCTGTAGGCAGCCTCCCCGAAGCATTGAAGACGACGGCCGATTTTAAGGCCGTAGACGTCGATTCTCCGTGTCCCTCGTGGCCGTGCCATTGACACAGGGGCCTGGAAGCAGGTTGTTAGTTTCCTCATGCCGACAACGTACACGGAAACCCCAAAGTCAAAGCTACGAATANCCGAAGCATTGAAGACGACGGCCGATTTTAAGGCCGTAGACGTCGATTCTCCGTGTCCCTCGTGGCCGTGCCATTGACACAGGGGCCTGGAAGCAGGTTGTCAGTTTCCTCATGCCGACAACGTACGCCGGAAACCCCAAAGTCAAAGCTACGAATAGCCAGAATTACTTCCCTCTGATACGAAACTCCAAATTTACTTCTTTTTGTACGCTAGTAAATTTGGCTGAAAATCGGCGGCTTAAGGGTGGCAGGTGTCAAAAAATGCAGCCAAAATTACTTCGCTCGACGNAAATTTACTTCTTTTTGTACGCTAGTAAATTTGGCTGAAAATCGGCGGCTTAAGGGTGGCAGGTGTCAAAAAATGCAGCCAAAATTACTTCGCTCGACGTATGTAGCCAATCTCCCATACGTTTATGGTGCACCGAAAAGTGACCGGCTATTACTTTTTTATCTTCATGTTGAAGTCCACGGTATAAGCGAGACAGTGACCCAAGGGTCATGACTTCGGTAAGCATCCAGAGCGGGATCGACGGGAACCCATCATATTGCTGTCGATAGTGTCGAATAAATTCGTCGCTTGACCGTATGATTTCACTCTCGATCTGAGCGCGCCAGCCAGCATGGTCAAAGCTGGGATGGAAGTTCTCTGTAATTACGTGCCCAAAAGGGCCATATTTGTGCGCCATATGATAGGTGAGCTGGGTACGAATTGCGACTTCCACTCGCTCAATTGCGTCAAGCAAGAGCAACCTTAGGTGACGGTCCATCTCGTATAACGCTAAGACCGCTTCCCAGGTCGTATTTGGAACAAACTGGTCCAATACTTGACCACTCGTACTCCGGCTCCGAAATGGGTAACAATAGGCGCTGAGGCGGTAATAGCTAATACGGGCTAATGTTGCGGCGGCAGACTCTAGATTGCCAATTTCCATCCCGCGTTCAAGCAATTGATCTAGCTGTTGGAGAAATGTCAGAGGTGGTTTTTTATATGGACGCAGCATGCCCGTCACTTTCGATTGGACGAAAAAAAACCGCCAAGGTTGCGCATTGTAAAGAGGCGTGGCGGTTGTGTTATCCGTAGTATAGCAAATAATACGGTACCCCCGTAAACAGTGGGGATTGTCTTGAGAACCCCTGAACCGGCGAGGCATACTCTTTAGCGCGCTCTACCGTATTTTCCAGTGCCGGATAACAAAAAAGTCTTAAACCGGAAACTCATAACAGTATTTCAAGCTATTGCAACATGACGAATCGACACAGTAGCATTGCAGATGTGCGTTATCGCAAGTCCTGTAGCCGGTAGATAACAGCCCGCAGGTAAACCTAGTAGACTCAAGCCACGCTACAGGGAGCAATGATGACGCAAATGAAAACATCAAAAGAGGCTATGCGTCTTCTAAATCGCTACGGGATTGCCGATGCGGCTAGAGCGCACATAACAATGCAGATTCTTCGCCGGGCAAGCGAATCAACCTCCGGGCCAACGGAAAGACCCTCGGTGCGAAAGAAAGAAAGAAAGTATTGCAAAGACTAAGCTGAGGACGACAGTGCTGTTGCCGTAACTTATCGTATTTACGTTGCAGCCGATGGATAGTCAAAGTGAAAGAGAGTCACCTGAGCCAGTTCTATTTCCATAGAGAAACAACGCATAAAATGAATTATGAACCAGTTAATTACACTCAATATAACTGTAAAGAAAAATATCAATGTATGGCCGCAATAGCAGGCGAACCGGGAAGACAGCCGTGACACTTTTGCCTCGTTTTACGGTTGGGGCATCAAATTCGAAGGTCAGACAACGGCATTTCGCAACAAGCCGCGCACCCTTTGAGCGGCCTGCGCCCGCCACGAGAATGTGAGACATTTAAGAATCCCGACAACGCCATCAGTCTCGTCCGGCAGACCATAGCATGGGTGCCCATCTCACTGTCTTTGCCCAGTCCGCAGACGGAAACTTTCCTGCCCTGTTCGGCGGCCAATTGCGTCAGCCGGATTACGGCTGACGGGCCGGGCCGTCGCCGACTTGTCTATCAGCCGATAGCTTCAGTTAATTGCGGGACGAGTTCGAACAGATCGCCCACGATGCCGTAATCGGCGACCGAGAAGATCGGTGCTTCCGGGTCCTTGTTGATCGCAACAATCGTCTTCGAGTCCTTCATGCCGGCCAGATGCTGGATCGCACCAGAGATGCCAACCGCGATATACAGCTGTGGCGCCACGATCTTGCCGGTCTGGCCAACCTGCCAGTCATTGGGCACGAAGCCGGCGTCCACCGCCGCACGCGAAGCACCCATCGCCGCACCCAGCTTGTCAGCCAGCGGTTCAAGGATCTTGAAGTTGTCGCCCGAGCCCATGCCACGGCCGCCGGAAACGATCACCTTGGCGGCGGTCAGCTCCGGACGATCCGACTTGGCCACTTCACGCGATACGAAGGCCGACTTGCCGGCATCCGGCGCTGCTGCAATGGTTTCCACTGCAGCGTTGCCGCCGGTGGCTGCCGCGTCAAAGCCGGTGGTACGCACGGTGATGACCTTGATCGGGTCAGCCGACTGCACGGTAGCAATGGCGTTGCCGGCGTAGAAAGGACGCTCGAAGGTATCGGCGGAGACGACCTTGGTGATCTCGGATACCTGGCCGACGTCGAGCTTGGCTGCCACGCGCGGCAGGATGTTCTTGCCGTAGGCAGTGGCCGGCGCCAGGATATGCGAGTACGACGAAGCAATCGCAAGCGCCTGTTCGGCGACGTTTTCGGCAAGGCATTCGGCAAAATACGGCGCATCTGCGACCAGTACCTTGGTCACACCAGCAATCTTGGAAGCGGCTTCGGCAGCGCCGCCGCAGTTGGAACCGGCCACGAGCACGTGGACGTCGCCGCCGCACTGGGCGGCAGCAGTAATGGGGTGTTGAGGGTGCTTCCCTTGAGCGAAGCGTTGTCGTGTTCAGCGATGACGAGTGCGGTCATGATGGTTTCCTGATCTGAATAAGGTAAAGGCGCAAGCGCTTAGATGACTTTGGCTTCGTTCTTGAGCTTGGACACCAGCTCGTCGACGCTCTTGACCATGATGCCGGCCGAACGCTTGGGCGGCTCGGACACTTTCAGGGTCTTCAGGCGCGGCGTGACGTCGACACCGATATCGGCCGGCTTGATGATTTCCAGCGGTTTCTTCTTGGCCTTCATGATATTGGGCAGGGTCACATAGCGCGGTTCGTTCAGACGCAGGTCGGTCGTGACGACTGCCGGCAGCGGCAGCGCCAGAGTTTCCAGGCCGCCGTCGACTTCACGTGTCACGGTTGCCTTGCCGTCTTCCAGGGTGACCTTGGAGGCAAAGGTCGCCTGGCCCCAACCCAGCAGCGCCGCCAGCATCTGGCCGGTCTGGTTGCAGTCGTCGTCAATCGCCTGCTTGCCCAGGATGATGAGCTGCGGCTGTTCCTTGTCGGCCACGGCCTTGAGCAGCTTGGCGACAGCCAGCGGCTGCAGTTCGACATCGGTTTCGACCAGGATGCCGCGGTCGGCGCCAATCGCCATGGCGGTACGCAGGGTTTCCTGGCATTGCGTCACGCCGCAAGACACAGCGATGACTTCGGTGAACTTGCCGCCTTCTTTCAGGCGGGTCGCTTCCTCAACGGCGATTTCGTCGAACGGGTTCATCGACATCTTGACGTTGGCGATGTCCACGCCGCTGCCGTCGGATTTCACGCGGACCTTGACGTTGTAGTCCACCACGCGCTTTACTGGAACGATGATTTTCATTGCGTAAATTTCCTATTAGTTGGCAAACGCTGCGATACCGGTAATGGCGCGGCCCAGAATTAAGGCATGCACATCATGCGTACCCTCATAGGTGTTGACCACTTCCAGATTGACCAAATGGCGTATGACACCATACTCATCGCTGATACCGTTTCCTCCCATCATATCTCGTGCCATTCGAGCAATGTCGAGCGATTTGCCGCAGTTGTTTCGTTTAAGGATAGAAGTAAGCTCTACTGATGCGATGCCTTCATCTTTCATGCGACCCAAGCGCAAGCAACCCTGCAGACCCATGCTGATTTCAGTCAGCATGTCAGCCAGCTTTTTCTGAATCAACTGGTTTGCGGCTAATGGGCGACCAAACTGCTGACGATCCAGCACATACTGACGAGCACGGTGGTAGCAGTCTTCGGCAGCGCCCATCGCGCCCCAGGCAATGCCGTAGCGCGCACTGTTTAGGCAGGTAAATGGGCCTTTTAGACCGCGCACCTCGGGAAAGGCATTCTCTTCAGGGCAAAATACTTCATCCATAACAATTTCGCCGGTAATTGAAGAGCGCAGACCTACCTTGCCATGTATTGCTGGCGCGTCCAGGCCTTTCCAGCCCTTTTCGAGGATGAAACCTCGAATGGATCCTTCATCATCCTTGGCCCATACAACAAACACATCTGCTATCGGGCTGTTAGTGATCCACATCTTGGTGCCGCTCAGAGAGTAGCCACCAGGCACCTTTCTGGCATGGGTCTTCATGCTGCCAGGATCCGAACCATGGTCAGGTTCCGTCAGGCCAAAGCAACCGACCCATTCACCGTGGGCCAGTCTGGGAAGGTATTTCTGCTTCTGTGCCTCCGTGCCGAATTCATTAATCGGCACCATTACTAGCGAGGACTGTACGCTCATCATGGAACGATAGCCCGAGTCGACACGCTCGACTTCGCGCGCGACCAATCCATAACAGACGTAGTTCAGGCCGGAACCGCCGTAGCTTTCAGGAATAGTAGCGCCGAGCAGGCCGAGTTCGCCCATCTCGTGAAAGATGGCACGGTCTGTCTTTTCATGGCGAAATGCTTGCTGCACGCGCGGTAGCAGGCGCTCTTGGCAATAGGCCTGGGCAGCCTCGCGCACTTGACGCTCTTCATTGTCCAGTTGATGGTCAAGCAGGAAGGGGTCAGACCAAGAAAAGGTCGCGTCGCGCACAGTATGGTTCATTAAGTCACCTTTATAAATTATCGATGGATGTCGCGTGTAATATCACCCGGACTTAAGCTGCTTCAGCCTTGTCTGAACCGGACGACGGCAAGTGATGCGCGATCAGCTTTTTCATTAATTGAACGAGGTCGTCGATTTTAGGCTGTACCCGGCTTGTCGGACCTCCCAAGCCTAATGCCATGGCCCTACCGTTTACAGACTGCGGCAAGGCGATCGCGAGGGCGCTAATTCCTTCAGTCAATTGGTCGCTGTATGCATAGCCCTGCTTTCGAACCGCTTCAAGTGTTGCCATGAGAGATTCCTCATCTACCGCCGGCTCCATCGGCGATTGGCGCAGGTTGATCTTCTGGACCAGCTTCCTAACTTTGGCCTCGGTCTGATTAGCTAACAACGCATAACCGGTGGCGCTGCGACAAATCGGCCGCAAGGTCCCTGGCTTCAAAAAATATCTCAAAGCCTTGCCGGATTGGACCGTATGCACGTATTGAGCATGAATATCGTTCTGCATGCCCAACATGATGGTTTCGCCGGTTCGTTCCGCAAGATCATTCATCAATGCTACAACCGTACCATTCATGAAAATCTGACCCTGAATCCATCCGCCCAGCATCGCTATGCGCATGGTGGGACTGTAGGTTTTGTTGTTTGGATTAAAGGACACGTAGTCCATTGCCTGGAGGCTCTTTAGCAAAGCCAGGGCACTGGCGGCCGGGTATCCCAGGCGCGTGGAAATGTCGGTCAGGTTCATGGGCAGCTGAACCTCGTCAAAGAGCTCGAAAATCTCCATCACTCTTTTGGCGGATTTAACAGTGCTTGCAGCTTTATTTTCGGAAGATTCCATGACGGAGCAAGGTTTTGATATTAACGGAATTAAAACACGGTGCCTGGCGCATTCCGTGTTGGGAATCCATTATCATCGCCCAAAAAAAGATCCTTTGCGCTTTTCCTGAAACGCAGCGATCGCTTCCTTGTGATCCGCGGTGGAATAGATGGCAGCCATGTGTGAGGACGCCATGTCCAGATGGGTTCTCAGGTCCATCCGGGCACCTTGATAAGCAGCCCTTTTCATCATTTGTACAGCAATCGGAGGCTGCGCAGCAATTTGGGCTGCCATCTCATAAGTGCTTTTCATCAGTTCAGCATCGTCCACCACCTTGTTGACGATACCAAGACGCTCAGCCTCTTCAGCATCGACAAATCTGGCTGTCCAGAACAACTCCAGCGCCTTTGGCATACCGACAATGCGCGGTAGATACCACGTACCTCCGTCACCGGCAAAGATGCCGATTCGCACATAAGTTTCGGCAAAGCGCGCGCTGCGAGCGGCAATCCGGATATCCCCCATCAGCGCCATGTCCATTCCCGCGCCGGTCGCAACGCCGTTAACAGCCACGATTACTGGCTTGTCGAAGGTTTCCAGAATCAGCGGAATGCGATGGACCCGTTCCGCCAAGGCTTTCTTGCGCGCGTAGGCGCTGTCTTCGGTACGATCCTTGATGTTGCCGACATCCCCTCCCGAGCAAAAGCCTTTACCGGCTCCCGTCAGCACCACCACATGCACGTCGTCTCGCCGCGCGCACTCATGCAGGGCGTCCGCCCATGCATGCAACATCTCGGTAGTGAAGGCATTCATCTTCTCTGGGCGGTTCAGGGTGATGGTCGCGATCCGGTCCTGCACCTCAAACAATAATTGGTCAGTCATGCAGATACTCCTCCTGTTTCGCTCTTGATTGCCAGGGCATCCACAACCGTGAGGCCCTTTCCGGCTTCGTGTACAAAGATGGGGTTTACGTCGAACTCCGCAAGCTGGTTGCGTGCATCCCAAGCCAGGTGCGAAAGGCGGACCAGCACACTGGCGAGGGCATCCAGGTCCCTGGGCTTTTCACCGCGCGCCCCTGTCAGCAGGCGGAAGCCACGTAGGCGGCGAAGCATGGCGTGAGCGGTTGCCTCAGTCAGAGGCGCGGGCGCCAGAGCGACATCCTCCAGAACTTCGACATAAATTCCTCCCAGTCCTACCATGATCATGGGGCCGAAATCCGCGTCATTGATGATCCCGGCGATCAACTCCACGCCCTTCTCCGCCATCTTCTGAACCAAAACTCCGCGTACCTTTGCCGACGGCGCATAGGCTGCGCCATTGGCCACCACGGACTCAAAAGCCTCGCGAACTTCCCGGGGCGTCTTTAGAAACAGCTTCACGGCTCCCGCTTCAGTTTTGTGGGAAATCTCCGGGGACTGGAGTTTAACGGCTACGGGATAGCCCAAGCGATCGGCCTGCATGACCGCCTCTTCCGAAGTCGTCGCGAGGGCTTCATCGGGAACATCGATGCCGTAGGCCTTTAATAATGCCTTGGCTTCGTATTCACACAGTATCTTGTCTGGCGTGTTTAAAAACTCGCGGACCTGTATGGGCATTTCGTCGGGAGACCGTTGTGGAGCCTGATGCAAAGTCCTTGCTGTTTGGAAACGCTGATAATCCGACAGTGCCTTGAGGCCCTGTACGCAACCTTGGAGCGAGGTGTAACAATGCAGTCCCAAGTCTTTGAGGAGCTGACGGGAGCCATCCGAAGGCAAGGTGTAGGAATATAGGAGAACCGGCTTGCCCAGCTTTTTGGACAGTTCGGCGATCTCTTTGCCCTCATTGATCAGCCTTCGCTCGTGGGCAAACGTTGCGGCAATAATAACGGCATCGATGTAGGGAGCATCGCCGAGGATCTCCAGCGACTTGGCATACCCGTTGACTCCTTGCGCAGTGATGTCGACCGGGTTGTTGGTCGATCCATAGGGAGGAATGAATTCCGCCATTTGCGCTTGACGCTCCGGATCAATTTCCGGGATTTCCAGGCCCGCCGCCTCGCAGGCATCGGCCAGCCAGACTGCTGTCCCGCCTGAAGCGGAAATAATTGCCACCCGGTTTCCGCGAGGCAGCGGATTATGGGTAAAGGCGGCAGCGTAATCCAGCAATCGATCCTGATCGTCGGCAAGCACGATGCCGTGGTGTGAAAAAACTGCGTTGATTACCTCGGTTGAGCTGGCAATCGCACCGGTATGCGACTCGGCAGCACGCCGACCGGCTTTGGAATTGCCCACCTTGACCATAACGATCGGCCTGGCCAATTCGGCGGCGCGCTGCGCCGCCCGTAAAAAGCGTTGCGGGTCCTTCAGCGACTCGACATACATCATGACGACTTTGGTCAGCGGTTGCTCAACCAGATACTCCATGTACTCGGCAATCTCCAGATCAACCTGATTTCCCACGCTCACGATGTGGCCGAAGTTCAGGTTGTCTCGGCGCCCCCGGTTGAAAAACGCGAAGCCCAGACCGCCGCTTTGGGACACAATGCTAATCTGATTCGGCAGGGAGCTGTCGCCTTTGTCGATATTGATGGCCGGGCTGAAGGTTGCAGCCACACTATCTGCAACGGAAAAAAAACCTTCCGCATTGGGCCCTGAGATACGTATACCGGTCCTGTTGCTAATTTCGTGCAGACGTTGTTGAAGCGCCATCCCTTCTTCACCGGCATCATTAAAGCCGGAGCTAAAAATCACAACGGCCTTGATGCCGACTTCCGCGCAGTTTTGCACGCAATCCGGCACCATGGCTGCGGGTATGGCAATCAGCGCCAAATCCACAGTGCCAGGTACGTCCTTGATGGTTGAGTAGGCTTTCAGCCCCGAGATTTCTGCCCGGGATGGATTAACTGGATATACGTTGCCCTTATACCCATGGCGCAAGAGTGTATTTAGAACCTTACCGCCAATCTTTTCTGTTCCATCGGTGGCACCGACGACTGCGATGCTGTCTGGTGCAAAAAAACTATCCAGTTCATGCATGGGAAATCTCCTGTCGGGCTTGTAATGCCTCGTGCAACTGCGGTGTGCTGATGTAGCTCCACAAATGGGCGCCACCGATCTGCTGGACTTGGTGACCAATCCATTCGGCGCATTCGGCTTCCGAGCCAAATTCATCGCGCCATGACATGAGGCGCCGGGTGCTAAGATGCAGCGAGTGCTCGTGGGTAAAACCCATGGCACCATGCACCTGGTGCGCGACATTGCAGCACACGCCTGCCGCTTCACTGGTGCGCGCCTTGGCGGCGCAAATCTCGAATTCTGCTTGGCGATTGGCAGCTACATTTAACGCCGCCTCGGTCGCTGCAGTGGCCGCTGCTACATGGGCAGCCATCAGGGCAACCTGCTGCTGAACAGCCTGAAACTTGGCAATTGCCCGTCCAAACTGCACGCGCTCCATACTGTATTGAACAGTCTGTCCGAGCACATGGCCCATCGCACCGATCATTTGCAGGGAGCGCATCAAGGCGCCCTCGCGCTCAAGCGAGTTGAGTGGTGCCACCATATCCGTGGCCACAGCGTCGTCAGCCAGTATATGCTCGACTAACTGGAAGTCATCGCGCGGTTCGTTGGCCAGATTCTTGCCAAGACGGACTGGAGTCAGTCCGTCCAGTCGCACTAGCGCTAATTGTCCGCGGTATTGCGCTACCACCGCGATCGCCTTGATATTTCTGCCCCATGGAACTCGGCGCACATGTCCATTTATTTGCCAACCAGCCTCGCTTCGACTCAATTGGGGCGGCTTGCCTCCTAGTTGGGGTGCGACCGAAAGCGGGCCATCAGGGAATGATATGCCAGCCTGGAAAAATATTCGTTGCGCCAGAAGCGTTTCCGCCAAAGGCATGGGAGCTGCAAACTCACCTACCGCTCGCACAATTACCGCAAGTGTTTCCAAGGGCAGCAGACTTGCGCCGTCGGTTTCAGGATCCAAGGCGGAAGTCAGTCCGGCTGCCTCGACGGCAGACCAGATTCTATCGGGCCAACGCCCATTTTCTGCACTGTCCAGCGCATCTCGCGTGCATAAATCGGTGAACAGGCGTGCTGCCGTATCCTTTAGCAAATCATCGAAGTCGCTCATCTCATCCCCAAACTTTTGGCAATAATTCCACGAAGAATTTCACGGGTTCCCCCCCGTATCGTCAGGGCCGGCGCATTCAATGTCGTAAAGCGCAAGGCCGCCTCAAATGGGTGATCCTCCGGCAGTATGGCTCGCACGGTTTCGGGAACCAGCATCCGCGCCACATCCGGGATCTCCCGTTCAAACTGCGTCCCTAGATCCTTTACCAAAGCTGCTTCTGTGTGAGGACTTGCGCCTCGGGCGACCAGACCGGCTATCGACAAGGACATGTGGTGCATGGTCCACAGGTGTGCCACAAGGCGTCCCACTCCCTGTCGGGCGGCAGTACTGTCCATGCCCGCGGTCTGGTCCACCAGATGCGGCAGCAACTGGAAGGTGCTCAGCCAGCGGTCGGGACCGCTGCGTTCGTACACCAGCTCGCTGGTGACCTGATTCCAGCCATTTCCGATCTCGCCAACCACTTGTCCATCCGGTACGAAGACATCCCGGAACACAACTTCATTGAAGTCGTGTTCTCCCGCCAGATTTACGATTGGACGGATACTGATGCCTGCGCCATCCAAATCCACGAGGAACTGACTTACGCCTTCATGCCGGCTTTCTCCAGCCGGACCAGTACGTGCAAACAGAATGACCGTATGAACCCGATGGGCGTTGCTGGTCCAGAGCTTGGCGCCGTTAATGAGCCAGCCTCCATCAACCTTGACGGCCTTGGTACGGATTGATGCGAGGTCAGAGCCCGAATCGGCCTCGCTCATGCCGATGCAGAAATATCGGCGCCCAGCCGCGATCTCCGGCAAATACCGTTGTCGTTGCTCTTCCTTGCCAAACTTGAGCAGTAACGGTCCGCTTTGGCGATCAGCTACCCAGTGCGCACGCACCGGAGCGCCAGCGGAAAGCAACTCTTCGGTAACGATGTGTCGCTCGATAGGGGTGCGTTCGCCGCCGCCATATTTTTTGGGCCAAGTCATCCCGATCCAGCCCTTTTGCGCCAGGCGTTGACTGAATTCCGGATCAAAGTTGGCCCATCCGGTTGGCCCTGCCTTGAAACGACCCTGATCCGCCTCCGACTTCAAGAAAGCTCGGACCTCCTGCCGCAGCGCTACCAAATTTTCGCCTTCTTTTAAAGGCGGAAGTCTGAAATTTCCAGCTGTCACAGCCTACCTCCATTCCTGATGAGTTATCAGCACATTGTCCTTATCCACATTCTATTCGCGTTTTACACATATGTGAAGGTTATTTTTATATCTATGAATTTTTATTTTTTTATGTACAATCTGTTCAAGTCACACGCGCCGCGTGTGACTCCACTTACTGGAGGAGACTTGAGATGAAACGGTCGAAGCACTTACTGGCCTTCACAAAATTCGTATGCAGCTCTGTTATCGCGGCAGCCATGGCAATCACGCCTGCTCAGGCGCAGCAGGCTTATCCCAACAAGCTAGTCAAACTTTTGGTTGGATTTGCTGCGGGTGGTCCAACAGATAACGCCGCGCGTGTCGTTGCCGAAGCCCTAGCCAAACAACTCGGCCAGCCGGTTATCGTGGAAAATCGGCCTGGGGCGAACAGCCAGATTGCAGCAATGGAATTAGTTCGCAGCAAGCCCGATGGATACACGTTGCTGCTTGCCTCTAATGGCACGCTCACTATTGCGCCAGCGATCTATAAGCGCCTTCCCTACGACGTAAGCAAGGACTTCACTCTAGTCGGTTCCGTGGTAGGGTACCCGCATGTTCTCGTCGTGCCTGGGCAAAGTAAAGCCACGGATCTCGCATCCCTCATCAAACTCGCCAAAAGTAGCCCACAGGGGTTGAACAGCGCCTCTGTAGGGCATGTGAATGACTTGACCATTGAGTGGTTCCAGAAGCTCGCAGGCATTACTCTGACACGCGTTCCATACAAGGGCGACTCGGCAGTCATCAGCGACCTGGTTTCCCGTCGCATCGACATGGCTTTCCTTGCGCCCAATGTCGCGATTCCGCTTATGGATGGAAAGAAACTCCATGCGGTGGGTCTAACTACTGATGTGACAGTCGAAAGGCTGAAGGCTATTCCGCCCTTGAAGGATGCTGGCCTCCAGGGCTTCGATATGAAAATCTGGAATGGAATCGTGGCTCCGGCTGGAACCGACCCTGCCATCGTGAAGCAATTGAATACTGCTCTCAAATCGGTTTTACAGACACCGGAGGTACAGACCAAACTTGCGCAAACCGGCCAACAGGTGATCATCGACACTCCCGAAGAGTTCGGCCGTAATATCGAGCAGGAAAGCGTTCAGTGGAAGCGCATCGTAAAAGATGCAAATCTCCAGCTGATTGAATAAATTCGATGCCGCAGTCTGGCGAGCAGGCCGGATAGCATGCGTGAGTGCATCCTCACAATCGCTCCATCTGGCGCACAAGAAAAAGGGCTGCGAATACAGCCCTTTTTCTGGTTGACGCGGAAAGGCTGATTGAGACTGGAGCCATTTGACGTATCTGCAGAAAAGCAGAGGTATAAGTCACGGAATTCAACGGCATGAGAGCCGGTTTCAAGCTATACAAAAAATACAGAAGGCCAAGCCGTAGAAAGAAGTTAAACCGGAGGCAGCTCTACGCAACACAATGCCAATGATCGTCACGTTTTTGCTCCGCGGAGGTTGGCCGTCGAAAATGTATGTCGCGCATTTTAAGCTCGCCGTTCAGCACCGCTACCCGAACCTGAACGTGAAGGGGTGTCCCCTTATTGGTCCATCGCATCTTCCGCTATTTCGCGCAACGCAAGCTGACAACTGCATTGCCCGCCGATTCGGCGATGCTGCTGCTGATCAGCATGCCGCGCCGATAACGCCATCCGTAGTTGACCAAATATTAGGCATTGGATTCCAGGTACCAATACGTCCCACGCAGATTCCACTATAACGCCCTGTACGCCGAGACTTCCGACACGAGGCCAGGCATGTTATGGATGCTTTTCAGTCTTTCGACTGATTTGTAACCCTTGCTATGCCACGTCAACCATTTCGCCTTTGCGATTTCGTCTTGTACCGAGCGTCCGTTGGGTGCATACAGGTCAGGAAATTTCAGTGTCGATTGGTTGATCGCACGAAATTTCATTGCGATGTGAAACCAGTCCAGAATGCGGGTCAACGGCCTTTGGGATCCGTCGACCGCTTTTTCAAATTCGCCTGCGCCGTCTGAGACGATTGTTATCTTTTGGTCCTGCGCAGCACCTTGCTAGGGGAGAAAAATGAATATGGCGCGTCGCTGCCGACGTAACGTGCCGGTGGGGGCGAGCCGCATCGACGGGTAACACTGCGCTAGTTTGGTTTCGTCTTGTTCCTGGCGTGACGGACGGTTGCGAAGCCATGTGGAATCCAGTGCCAGTGCGACAATTTTGACCTCGCTATTTGCCGGCGGATAGGTGCGCTCACCGCGAATCGCCCTCTCGGCCGCGTCGTCCAGTTCTTGACCGACCGCACATACGAGACTCCTCAGTCCGAAGATGGAGATCGCCTGATCGACCGTCAAAGCCTCTTTCAAGAGCGCCGTGGCGACCGCATACGGCATTTGAACTAAAGGTATTCCAGTTCAGAACTGATGCGCCGCGGTAGCATCAATGTAAGCACGCTGAATGAGACTTGCTGCTCATGTCTTGACGGCACCTGCAGACACGCATTCGGCAACGGGAGATTGACCAGCTTGTACTTTCCAGCATGCGGTTGATTACTATTTCGGCCTAGTTTCAGCTGAGGGGGTTTGCAAGGTGAGGGTGCCGGGAACACATCACCATTTCCAAATCCAGGTGGGCTATCCGCATGACGGGCGTGGAACTCCTCTCAGTATTAATAGTTGAGGCTTATACGTTATATACAAATTTATTGGCCCTTCCCTTTCCATTATCCATTTCTGCTACTGCGGCTTGCGATGTTTGTTTCGCAGACTATGACCAAAGAGCATTTGCACAAATTTCACATAAAAGGAAAACTGAATCGCCCCCAGTATCCTAGACACTAGCGAGCCGTTCGAAGTATTGCTTCTCGTAGTCTACCGGTGATAGGTGGTTGTTGTAACCATGCCGGCGCCTTGAGTTATAAAACAT
>NZ_LMHZ01000041.1 GCF_001428545.1 Noviherbaspirillum sp. Root189 | reverse complement strand
AGGAGAGATTGTCTGGGCTGGTGTGCACAAGGCATGGGGCAACCTGGCCATTGCCGCGATGCCAGTAGCACAAGGGGCAATGGCGCCAGAGCAGGACACTGCGGGAGAAATCAGTGCGTTCACCGATGCACAGCCGCTGCGCTTCCAGGGCCAGTACCACGACAGCGAAACCGGTTTGCATTACAACCGCTTTCGGTACTACGATCCGGATAGCGGACGCTTCGTCAGCCAGGATCCGATTGGACTGCAGGGTGGATACAACCTCTACCAATATGCAGCCAATCCAACGATATGGGTTGACCCACTTGGTTTACAAGCAGGGTGTCGATGCAGTGCTCAAGATTTACCGGCCTTTAAAGGAAAGTCTAGAACTCAGATAGAAAAAACAATGGCCAATGAATCTGGCTGGACTTTGTATAAAAAGACTGAAACTTCGACAGACTATCGACATTCCGATGGATCTTCTGTACGTATAGACGCTTATGGAAATATTAGAAATTCAGCCTTTGCGACCGGCAACAACGCCCATGTTCATAAACAGTCTGGACCACTTAGCAGTGATACGAAATTCGATGATTCTGGGAATATATCGAGTGATCCGGATAAGACCCATATCGGGATTCGCAATCCAGCTGATTTGCCAGTAATTCGAGGTAGACCGCATGGATTGGGCGGCAAACTCTAAGTAAAACGTATAGGAGAAAATTATGGGCACAGAATATCGAATTATAGTTCCAGCAAGCGGCCACGAAGTACTTGATGGTCGGGCAATAAGAAATCTGAAATCGTTTTGGAAGTATGATGATTTATATGGCAATTACTACCTCGGCAAGATAGAAGGTTCTGACTGGCCTGAACTATTCATATGGTTTAAGGACCACTCAATTGGGGTTACCGTAAATGGTGGCGACGGGCCAGGATGGACGGAGTTCCGAGATTTCGTAAAGGCGATAAAAGTTCAATTGGGTGATCTGCAAATCGTCAGTTGGGATTCAGGAGAAGATTTAAGTAATGAGTTTCTTAATAATTGAATCAACAATGAATCTGTGGGTGCAGTACAAGAGGATGAGACATCGTGTCGCTCACTATGCCACACGTTGGGATTGTCGCTAAAAAGTGGTTACGGACCTGCAATTCATTATGCAAACCATGTTTATGGCGACAAACGAGGTCAACTATAGGAATAAATAATGAGCATCGCCTCCGAGGAATTATTTCTCTGCCCTTGCTGTGACTCCCGAACGTTAGGCGAACTGGGTAATTACGAGATATGCGATGTTTGTGGCTGGGAGGATGATCCTGTCCAATCTGCAGATTCAGACTATGCTGGTGGCGCAAATCGGGAAAGCCTCAATTTCGCAAGGAAAAGATGGAAAGACAAGAATAAGTAAATGCAGCAAAGGTCTATGACTGCTCCATCACCAACCAGAGTAATTCGATGTTTAAAAAACAAAGCAAGATGGCTCTACTAGAATTTTTAAAAACGATTTACGTCGGCGATCGAGGATGCAAAAGCTTGATAATCGATACGTGGAATCGCGAAGTAAAGATTCAGTTGACTTGTATTTCCAGGGTGCGATCAAAGGCATGGGACTACTATGATGCCGAAGACCTGCCCAACGGATTTATTGTTTTTGAAGACGTGAACAGCATAGTCATTAATCCTCCAGGCGCAATGCCGAACGACACAATCAATGATATTCGTACAGAAGCAATTCCAGATAGACCAGGCAAGTACTTAGTGATTGTAAATGTCGATTCAATCAACGAGTACGGGATACGTACCGAAGTCGATATTCAAATCAGTGCTGGGTCAATGGCATTAGAAGCTTACGGCGCTGCCGCCAAAAGAATCACTCAATGAACAGGAATTACTCGCCTCCTACATTTCAAATGATCATGTCAAGCAAATTCGAGAACTCCAAAGCTTGATGCAAATTGACTCGTTACCGATTGACGGTGTATGAAGACAAGCGCTATGCATATGACACGCATGGCAACCTGGTCGACAAGACAGGGGGCTGGCATACGTAGGTGCAGGAGAACACATACCTACTCTTCAAGCCAATGGAAATTACGCGAGAACATTTAAAGTTAGCCACCTGATTGGTATAGATAGAAGTACCGGCATGCAAACATCAATCATGACCGTTATAACTCGTGCCAATGGTGATCTCGTTACAGCATTCCCAGGCATTCCATAGGAAGTAATATGTCTCTAGACTTTGCAAGTCTCTCTGAAGCCGGGACGCCCGCGCATACCGTTAGCATTTCGGTTGACGTTCATCATGAATTAATTTGCGCTGCAAAGGATCTTAGATTGATTCTCTTACTGCGCATTGAGGACTACTACCAAGACGCAGAATACGAGGCCACTGATCTACCATATCTAGCAAAACAGATTATGGTAATGCGTGAAAATATTCAGTCGAGTGCAGTGCTTTCGTTTCTTGAGCAATTTAATTCGCTTATGAATATAGCGTTGTTACAGCATGCAAAAATTCACGTTTTGGCTGACTAAACTTTAATATCTTGAGGATACTGAAAGAATAACTGCAGAGAAATTGCAACCAATGTCAGCCTCTCCGATGGTAAAGACAAATATTTACCATGACTAATCTACGATCCTTGCGAAGAGTACGAATAAACCCGAAAATTTTTAATTAATGCTGAAATAGAAAGCGAATGAGATCACTTCCATGCTCAATAGCGAAACATATGTCTGCCCGATTTGTGGATATGACAAATTGGACGAACCGGCATATGACTCGTATGGGTGTGCCAGCTACAATATCTGCCCGTGCTGTGGCACAGAGTTAGGTTACGACGACGCCAAGACGCTTCATGACACAATACGAAATGTTTGGATTAATAAAGGAATGCCCTGGTGGAGTCATAACGTCGCACCGCCCGAAGACTGGTCCCCAATTGAACAATTGCGCAAAGCGAACCTCTTAAAATAGAACGGAAAATCAATTACGTCGGTGTGCCATAGTCCAAACCATACTTGATGGCTGGGCGGTGCATTAGTTGCTCCACGTTGCTGGTCGATTGCATCAGGTGCGGTCAAATGGAGAAGTGATGACGGGCATTGAACGTCATACAGCGCATCAGGAAATCAAATCGAGGCAGATGTAAGAACCTCTGCCATATCTATACCGATGATTGCGACACGCCAGCGAGCTGACAAGCAGAAGGCGAAATCGTCGGCCTCACTACGCCAACTCCGAAATCAACGCCACAATTTCCTCACCATACGTCTCCAGCTTCTTCTCCCCCACCCCCGACACATTGCGCAAATCATTCAACGAAGTCGGCTTGATCTTCGCAATCTCGCGCATCGTCGCGTCGTGGAAAATCACATACGCCGGCACGTTGTGCTTGCGCGCCGTCTCAACACGCCACCAGCGCAGCTTGTCGAAAATCGCCTGTTCGACGCCGGACAAATCTGTCTCGACATACCCTTTCGACTTTGTGGCTTCGCGTCGTTTTTTCGCGGGTTTCTGGTATTGACGTAGCTGCACCTTGCGCTCGCCGCGCAACACAGGGCGTGCTTCATTGGTCAATTTGAGTGAACCATACGCATCGTGATCGACTTCCACCAGTCCCAGCGCGATAGCCTGACGCAAGATTGCGCGCCATTCCGCTTCGGTGGTTTCGCTGCCGACACCGAACGTCGACAGCTTGTCGTGCCGCCACTGCTTGACCTTTTCCGAACTGACGCCGCGCAGCACGTCGATCACATGCCCTGCACCAAAGCGCTGATCAACACGGTAAATCGATGAAAGCAGCTTTTGCATTGGCACCGAACCGTCAAACGAAACCGGCGGGTTGAGGCAGATATCGCAATTGCCGCACGGTCCTGAGGGCTGGCCGAAGTAATCGAGCAGGCGTACGCGACGGCAGTTAAGTGTTTCGCACAGTCCGAGCATCGCATCGAGCTTGGCGCTCTGGATGCGCTTGAACGTGTCGTCGGCTTCGGATTCATCGATCATGCGGCGCTGCTGCACTACGTCTTGCAAGCCGTAGGCCATCCATGCGTCGGCCGGTGCACCGTCACGTCCCCCGCGGCCGGTTTCCTGGTAATACCCTTCTATGCTTTTCGGCAGGTCAAGATGGGCAACGAAGCGCACGTCGGGTTTGTCGATGCCCATGCCGAAAGCGATGGTGGCAACCATGATAATGCCGTCTTCGCGCAGGAAACGCGCCTGGTTAGCGGTGCGCGCCGACATGTCCATGCCGGCGTGATAAGGCAATGCGTTGATGCCTTGCGACTGCAGAAACTCGGCGGTCTCTTCAACCTTCTTGCGCGACAGGCAATACACGACGCCAGCTTCGCCAGCATGCTCATCGTTGATGAAGTCCAGCACCTGCTTGCGCGCATTGGTTTTTTCGACAATCTGGTAGCGGATGTTCGGGCGGTCGAACGATGAGACGAATTGCATCGCGTCGTCGAGTTGCAGGCGATGCGCAATCTCGGCGCGCGTCTGCGGATCGGCGGTCGCGGTCAGCGCGATGCGCGGCACATCGGGAAAACGCTCATGCAATACCGACAAGCGTATGTATTCCGGCCGAAAATCATGCCCCCATTGCGAGACGCAATGGGCTTCGTCGATGGCAAACAAGGCAATCTTCGAAGCCTCCAGTAACTCCATGCAGCGCGGGGTCATCAACCGCTCGGGAGCAACGTAGATGAGGTCGAGTTCGCCGTTGCGAACGCGGCGCTCGGTGCGCATTGCCTCTTCGAAACTCTGTGTGGAATTCAGGAAGGCTGCCCTGACGCCGACTTCGGCGAGCGCATCGACCTGATCCTGCATCAACGCAATTAACGGAGAAACAACCACGCCGACACCATCGCGCAGCAAGGCAGGAATCTGGTAGCACAGGGATTTGCCGCCGCCGGTCGGCATCAGCACAAGTGCATCGCCGCCACGGGCGACGTGGTTGACGATATCGGCCTGCTGGCCGCGAAACGAGGGATAACCAAATATTGTCTGCAGAATATGCAGCGCGGGATCGTGACTAGGTTGTTCAGGCATCCCGCTATTTTAATTTAGAACGCACCGCATCCCTATCGATGCGATGCGTTTTCCGGCGTGATTTCTTTGACTATCCGTCGAATCAATCAGCCCAGACCACCCAGCCGCCATAGGCTGATGCAATCACGACAAAACCGAACACGATACGGTACCACGCAAACACGGTGAAATCATGCGAGCTGATGTAGCGCAGCAGCCAGCGCACACACAGGAAGGCGGACACGAAGGCCGACGCTGCACCAATACCGAACCAGGGAAGATCCGCGGCCGACAGCAGAGCGCGTTCCTTGTACACCGAATAAATCGTCGCGGCGAACAATGTCGGAATGGCCAGAAAAAACGAAAATTCCGTTGCGGCCTTGCGCGACAGGCCAAACATCATGCCACCGATGATGGTCGCGCCCGAGCGGCTGGTGCCGGGGATCAGTGCAAATGCCTGGGCAAGACCGACCTTCAGGGCATCCATTGCGGTCATGTCGTCGACGCTGTCGACACGAGCAGAGATCGGCATGCGGCGATTGCGGCGCTCAACCCAGAGAATGATCAGGCCGCCGATGATAAAGGCCAGCGCCACGGGAACCGGGGCAAACAACACGGTCTTGATGCTCTTGTTGAAGAGGAAACCGAGCACGGCGGCCGGGATGAAAGCGATGATCAGATTGATCACCAGCCGTTGCGCGCTGCGATCGGAGCCGAGCCCCGTCACCACTTTGGCAATGCGGAGTCGGTATTCCCAACACACTGCCAGCATGGCGCCTGCCTGAATGGCGATTTCAAAAACCTTTACCTTGTCCCCGGTAAAGTTGAGAAGACTGCCGGCCAGGATAAGGTGTCCGGTGGAAGAGATCGGCAAGAATTCGGTGAATCCTTCGACAATCCCCATGATGAGCGCTTTGAGTGCTAGCGTAAGGTCCATTGTGTGTGGTGAAGTTCAGATCAATAAAAAACCCGCGGGGGGTGCCTCGCGGGTCGGCAATACAACGGTCAGGGTTACTAGCTTGCCTTAAATCATGCTGACAAAACTTGCCTTGGCTCAAGCCGTCACAGTCCTGCTCGCTATTATTTCACGGGCTCAAAGGTTACCACGACGGAATTTTGGCCTGTGGTGATTCTTGATGGATTAAAACTCACGCCTGCATAGCGCAACTCTTCAGGCCGGAATGTATAGAGAGCCAAGTTCTGCAGCATTTGCTCAGCAACAAAACCGCCGATGCGTGTTATCTCGTTTGCATACAACGGGTCCAGGCCGTTGACAGTGAGGCTTTCCACACGTGGTTCGGCCAGGATCAGGGCATTCTGCGCCATGTCGACCTGCGGTTGGCCTGATACCGCGAAATTCCCGGTCCAGGACTGCTTCAGGAAGGGTGGGGAGATCGAAATATCCATGCTCGTCAGAAGGCGGTTACCTTCCGGCTGCAAGGAAACGCGTGGATTGGTAACACGGATGTCCAGCAGTTGCAAATAGCGATTATTAAACGGGAAGCGTTTGGAAATCGATTCCTGCAGTTGTGCCAGCGATATCTCCCGGGTCTGCGGGCCGATGATCGTCGCACACGACACTAGCAGGCACAGGATGAATAGTTGAGACAACCGGCACAGCGTGATCAGCCGGACTTTCATTGTTTCTCCTTCGGGCCAATATGAACTGGTGAACTGGTCAACTCGTCAATGCATCCAGTCGAGCCAGATACTGCATTGCGTACTCGCGTGACTCGCCGCACATCTCGGTCGACGGCTGTAGACTTTCGCACACCGCCGGACGTTCGGGTTTGCCGAAGATCATGCATTGGTTTCTGGCGTCAAGTTGCACGCAACGCACGCCGGCCGGCTTACCCTCCGGCATGCCGGGTATTGCCGATGAAATCGATGGTGCCGTGCAGCAAGCGCCACACCCCGAACGGCACGACAGCTTGTCATCCTTGCCCTTGGTCAAGGTCGCGTTCGTGTCCATATCAAGCATATTCCGTCTTCCATCACTGAATTACCAAATTCATATCTGTGCCGCCCTGCACCGCCATTCTGAATAGACCGCAATTCTATCGACTATCCGAAATGAAGTTGCAGTGTTTTCAGTGATTTAGCGTCATCAGGCCGGCAGTTCTTGACGCTATAGGCAAGGAAGATTACATTACTGACTCATTAGTAAGTTATTTGGAAAACGCTCATTCCCACTATGAATTGCCCGTTTAAGAAGCCGCGCTGGGCACGGCGTAAGGAGGCTCGCCCGCAAGAGTTGCTTGCGGCGGCGCTGGACCTGTTTGTTGAACGCGGCTATGCGGCGACGCGACTGGACGATGTCGCGGCGCAGGCCGGTGTTTCCAAAGGCACACTGTATCTGTATTTCACGAACAAGGAAGAATTGTTCAAGGCCGTCGTTCGCGAAAACGTCGTGCCCATCCTGGGTGAAGCGGAAAGCATTGTCGATAACTTCCAGGGCCCGACCAGCGAATTGTTTCGCGAGATCGCCTTTGGCTGGTGGGAAAGGATAGGCGGCACCAAGCTATCAGGCATTACCAAGCTGATGATCGCAGAGTCCAGCAACTTTCCTGAGGTGGCAAAGTTTTATCACGATGAGGTGATCTCGCGCGGCAACGCGATGATCGGGCGCATGCTCGAACGTGGTGTCGCAAGCGGGGAATTTCGTGATATCGACATCAAGCAGAGCTTGAATGTCGTGTGTGCCCCGATGATCATGCTGATGCTCTGGAAACATTCTTTTGGCGCGCTCGATGCGGAAGCGATTTCTCCGGAAACCTACCTGAAGAATTTTATCGACCTTTTCCTGCACGGCGTGCTGCAACCTTCCGCCCCACCGGTATCCTGATACCTTGCGCGAATGACCTCTTGATCTCCTGATCTTCGGACTCTCCATGCTGAAAAGACGCTCTTTCTGGATCATCCTTATCCTGTGCCTGCTGGCAGCAGGAGTTGCCGGAGCTATGCTGAGAAAGCCGGCGCAGGACAAAGTACCCGCAACGACGAACGCTGCACAGACACCAGGCGCGATGGAATTTTTGCCAAGCGATGTGATGCAGGTCGGCGGCGGCGAGCTGCGCCAGCTGATGCCCTTGTCGGGATCGTTGCGCGCCTTCAACCAGGTCAGTGTCAAGGCGCGCGTCGGCGGCGATATTCTTGAAGTACTGGTACGCGAAGGCGAAGCGGTGAAATCCGGCCAGGTCCTGGTGCGTATGGATACCCGCGATTACCTGGCCCGCCTTGACCAGGCCAGGGGCGCGTTGCAAGCCGCACGCGGCCAGCTCGATATTGCCACCAAGTCACGCGACAACAACAAGGCGCTGCTGGACAAGGGTTTCATTTCAAAGAATGCCTTCGATAACGCGGCAAGCCAGTACGACATCGCACGTGCCAACGTTGAATCCGCCCGTGGCGCACTCGACCTTGCTGAAAAGGCACTTGGCGACACAGTGATCCGTGCACCTATTGCCGGCCTGGTGTCGAGCCGCACGATCCAGCCGGGCGAAAAAGTGTCGCCGGACAATCGCCTGCTCGATGTCGTGGACCTTGCGCAAATGGAAATGGAAGCTGCCGTGCCCGCATCGGACATCAGCAATGTCGCGCTGGGGCAGGAAGTACAGGTCAGGGTCGAAGGCTTGCCCAAACCCTTTATCGGCAAGGTGGCTCGCATCAATCCGGCGACCCAGTCCGGTTCGCGCTCCATCCTGGTCTATGTGGTGATCGACAATCCGCAAGCCGCGCTGCGCGTCGGTATGTTTGGCGAAGCCCAACTCACCCTGGCCAGCAAAGCGAACGTGTTGACAGTCCCCGCGTCGGCCGTGCAAAAAGACGGCGGGCAAACCTTTGTCTACACCATCGAAGACGGCAAGCTGGCGCGCAGGCCCGTCACGCTCGGCATGAGCGGTAACAATGGCAGCGGCGATGCGGTGGAAATTACCGCCGGCCTTGACAAGGGCACGCAAATTATCAGGACCAACCTCGGCATGTTACGTCCAGGTACGCCGGTCAAGATCGTTGGAAACGGCCCGGCGTCACAGGCGGCGAGCGCACCAGCCGCCCCGCCGGTAGCCAACGCATCGCCTGCGCGCAACGGCACCGCAGAATAATGCGTTACCGCTTCCTACAATAGCGCTGAAGGAAAACACACGCCATGTGGTTCACCCGCATCAGTATCGGCAATCCCGTCCTCGCCACCATGATGATGATGGTGCTGGTCGTGCTCGGGCTGTTTTCTTATCAGCGCCTGCGCGTCGACCAGTTCCCCGACATTACCTTTCCGGTGGTCGTGGTGCAGACCGATTATCCGGGCGCATCTCCCGAGACCGTTGAATCCGACATTACGCGCAAGGTCGAGGAAAGCGTCAATACCATCAATGGTATTAAAAACCTGTTTTCGCGTTCATATGAAGGCAGTTCGGTTGTCATTATTGAATTCGACCTGACCATTGACCCGGCCCAGGCGGCACAGGACGTACGTGAAAAAGTGGCGCTGGTCAAAACCCTGTTCCGTCGCGAGGTAAAGGAACCGCGCGTGATGCGCTTCGATCCGGCTGACCAGCCCATCATGTCGGTGGCCGTGACCAGCGATCCAGCCGTCCAGAAGCGCGACATGCGCGAACTGACCACGATTGCCGATCAGGTGGTGAAGAAGCGCCTGGAGTACGTGCGTGGCGTTGGTTCGGTCACGCTGGTCGGTGGCGTCAAGCGTGAAATCCAGATCTATGTAAAGCCTTCCGAAATGGAAGCGCTCGGCATCGGCATCGACCAGGTTATCAATGCCCTGCGCAATGAAAACCAGGAACTGCCGACCGGCGCAATCCGTTCGACCGATGATGAAAAGGTCGTCCAGATCCAGGGCCGCGTCAAGAATCCGCAAGACTTCAACCGCATCATCGTCGCGCGCCGCGGCGGTCAACCGGTCACACTGTCCCAAGTCGCCACGGTAGTCGACGGACAAGAAGAACAGGAAAGCCTTGCGCTGTATAACGGCAAGCGCACGCTCGCATTGCAGATCCTGAAGGCACAGGGTCAGAACACCATTGACGTCGCCGACGGCATGACCGAAGCAATGAAGGAACTGGAGCCGCGTCTCGCTGCGCTCTATCCAGGTATCAGGATCGAAGTCATCAAGGACAGTTCTCGCCAGATCCGCACCGGTGTCGACAACGTGCGGCGCACGATGCTCGAAGGCGCGGCGCTGACCATTCTGATCGTGTTCCTGTTCCTCAACTCGTGGCGCTCGACCGTGATCACCGGATTGACCTTGCCGGTCGCCATCATCGGCACCTTCCTGTTCATGTACATCTTCGGCTTCACCATCAACATGATTACGCTGATGGCGCTGTCGTTATGCGTGGGCTTGCTGATTGACGACGCCATTGTGGTCCGCGAAAACATCGTCCGCCACGCCGGCATGAAGGTCAATGGACGTTTCAAGGACCACCGCACCGCGTCGCTCGAAGGCACTGCGGAAATCGGCCTGGCAGTGCTGGCCACTACTTTCTCCATCGTCGCTGTGTTCCTGCCGGTGGGCTTCATGGGCGGCATCATTGGTCGCTTCTTCCATCAGTTTGGCATCACGGTTGTGGCGGCGGTGATGATCTCGATGTTTGTCTCGTTCACACTTGACCCGATGCTGTCTTCCATCTGGAAGGATCCGGCGGTGCATGGCGAACACGGCAAGCACCGCAACCTGTACGACCGCACCATCGGGCGTGTGCTCGGGCAGTTCGATCGACTCGTGCAGTGGATGTCGCGCACTTACCAGAACTTGCTCGCCTGGTCGCTCAAGCGCCGCGTGCTGACGCTGGTGATTGCGGTTGCGACCTTTTTCGCCGGCCTGGCGATTCCTGCTACCGGTCTGATCGGTAGCGAATTCGTGCCGCAGGGCGACTATTCCGAAATCGGCGTCACCTATTACACGCCAGTCGGTTCGTCACTGGAATTCACTGAAACCAAAAGCCAGCAGGTAGAAGGCATGCTGCGGGAATTTCCCGAAGTGCGCGACCTGTACACCACCATCAATACCGGCTCCGCACAGGGCAAGAATTACGTCACGACCTTCATGCGCCTGGTACCGCGCAACGAACGCCAGCGCAGCACCGGTCAGCTCAGCAACCCGATCCGGCAGCGCCTGTTGCAGGTCGCCGGTATCACGGTAACCCACGTCGGTTCGCTGGATGGCGTCGGCGGCGACAACAAGCAGTTGCGACTGAGCCTGCAAGGCACTGACCTGAAACAGCTGGCGCGCCTGACCGACGAAGCCATGACAAAAATCCGCGCAATTCCCGGCGTGGTCGACCTCGACTCGAGCCTGAAAGCGGAAAAGCCGACCATTGCCATCGAACCGCGCCGCGAGATCGGTGCCGACCTCGGCGTCGGCGTGGCCCAGATCGGCAATGCGCTGCGTCCGCTGCTGGCAGGCGACGAAACCACGACATGGCGTGCGCCCGATGACGAGAATTACAACGTCAAGGTGCGCCTGGCCCCGTCGGATCGCAACAATGCCGAGGACTTGTCGCGCCTGATGCTGGCCAGCTCGCAAACCAATGCCGACGGCACCCCGCGTATGGTGGCGCTGCGCCAGGTGGCGACCATTACGCCTTCCACCGGCGCCAACCAGATCAACCGGCGCGACCTGAACCGCGAGGTCGAACTGTCGGCCAACGTGGTTGGCCGCTCCGCCGGCGAAGTCAGCGCCGAGGTACGCCGCGTGCTCGACAGCATGAACTGGCAGCCCGGCTACCGCTACCAGATGGGCGGCGCGACCAAGAACATGCAGGAATCCTTCGGCTATGCACTGTCGGCGCTGGCGCTGGCGATCATCTTCATCTACATGATCCTGGCGTCGCAGTTTGCCAGCTTCCTGCAGCCGATCGCGATCATGTCGGCACTGCCGATGACGCTGATCGGGGTCTTCCTCGCGCTGATGTTCTTCCGTTCGACGCTGAACATGTTTTCCATTATCGGTTTCATCATGCTGATGGGCCTGGTGACCAAGAATGCGATCCTGCTGGTCGACTTTGCCAACCAGGCGCGCAAGGCCGGCGCCGGGCGTACCGAAGCCCTGCTGGAAGCGGCCCATGTGCGCCTTCGTCCGATCCTGATGACGACACTGGCCATGGTGTTCGGCATGGTGCCGCTCGCCTTCGGCCTCGGCGAGGGCTCGGAACAGCGTGCGCCGATGGGTCAGGCGGTGATCGGCGGAATCATCACCTCCTCGCTGCTGACCCTGGTCGTGGTGCCGGTGATTTATACCTATCTTGACGATTTTGCATCATGGGCACGGCGCAAATGGCATGGTGCCGAGGGTGACACGCATCATGGTGTCCCTGCAACACCGGTGCTGCAGAGCAAAAATAACGATGCCGTTTGATAAAATAGCGAGTTCGTCTCCAACCCACTATCGAGTCCTGACATGAATATCGAAAAAGCCCGTTTCAACATGATTGAACAGCAGATCCGCCCTTGGGACGTGCTTGCTCCCGATGTGCTCGAACTGCTGATGGTGGTCAAGCGCGAAGCTTTTGTTCCGGATGCCTACAAGAGCCTCGCTTTCGTTGATACGCAAATTCCCTTGCCAGGCGGCGAGTACATGTTCGCACCGAAAATGGAAGCGCGCATCCTGCAGGAAGTCGCGCCGAAGAAGCATGAAAATGTTCTCGAAGTCGGTGCCGGCACCGGCCACATGGCCGCCCTGCTCGCCCACAAGGCGCGCCACGTGACCACCGTGGAAATCAACCCCGAGCTGAAAGCGCTTGCTGAAAAGAACCTGGCGGCCAACGGCGTGAGCAACGTGGATGTGGTGCAGGGCAACGGCGCCCAGGGCTGGGGCAAAGGCGATGCACAATACGACGTGATCGTGGTCTCCGGCTCGCTGCCGGTGCTGCCCGACGCCTTCCTCAAGCAGCTGAAAGTCGGTGGCCGCCTGTTTGTCATTGTCGGCGAACCACCTGTCATGTCGGCGCAGCTCATCACGCGCACGTCGGATACCGGCTACGACACCGTCAAGGTGTTCGAGACCGATGTCAAGCCGCTGCGCGACGCTGTCTTGCCGCCGCAATTTACCTTCTGAGATCGACATCATGCAAAACCTGACCGCTCCTGAACTGGCCGTATGGCTTGCCGACGAATCGCGCCAGAAGCCGGTGCTGCTGGATGTGCGCGAACCCTGGGAATACCAGACCTGCCACATCGCAGGTTCGGTACCGATTCCCATGAACACCGTGCCCGCGCGCATGCAGGAACTCGATGATGAAGCGCCGATCATCTGCATCTGCCATCACGGCGCACGCAGCATGTCGGTCGCGGCTTTTCTCGAGCGGAATGGATTTGCCAATGTCATTAACCTGACCGGCGGCATCCATGCCTGGGCCTTGCAGGTGGACCAGTCAATGCCGACTTATTAGGCACTGAAGGCAATTTTAAAAACAAGAATTCAACCGTCCCAACTGACTCCCCCGGAGAAATTCCAATGCGGAAAACTGCCATCGCCACCCTGCTTGCCGGCGCTTTCGTGTCGATCAATGCGCACGCCATCGATCTGCTGCAGGTATATCGCGAGGCTCTCGCCAATGACGCAGTCTATGCCAGCGCGCGTGCGACGCTGACAGCCGGTCAGGAAAGAGTCGTGCAGGGACGGGCAGGACTGTTACCGCAGATCGGCGCCGGCGGGAGTTACAACCGCACCAATCTTGATCTGGATGCGGCCGGCATTTCGACTGGCCGCAATTTCAATACCAATGGCTACAGCGTGACCTTGTCCCAACCGCTGTTCCGCGCCGCCAATTGGGAGCAATACCAGCAGAGCAAACTGTCGGTCGCTGCGAGCGAAGCGCAGTTTGCGCAGGCGCAACAGGATCTGATCGTGCGCGTGTCGCAAGCCTACTTCGACGTACTGGCGTCGCAGGATGCGCTGGCGTCGGTGCAGGCGCAGAAAAGCGCGATTACCGAGCAGCTCGCATCGGCCAAGCGCAATTTCGAAGTCGGTACCGCGACAATCACGGATACGCATGAGGCGCAGGCACGCTACGACCTCGTGATCGCGCAGGAATTTGCCGGTCAGAATGATCTGGAAATCAAGCGCACCGCGCTGCAGCAGATCATCGGCAAGCCATCCGGCGCTCTGGCGACGCTACGTCCCGGCATCAAGTTGTCAGGACCGGAACCGGCCATTATCGACAACTGGGTGCAAAGCGCCGAACAGCAGAATTATGGTGTGATCGGCCAGCAGCTTGCGCTGGAAATTGCGCAGCGAGAAATCAAGCGCAACCGCGCCGGCCATTACCCGACACTGGACCTGGTGGCGAGCCGCAATCACAGCAACCAGACCGGCAGCCTGACCTCACCGGTCGGCAGCGTGTCCGATACCAATGTCATCGGTGTGCAATGGAATATCCCCCTGTACGCAGGCTTTGCGGTTGAAAGCCGGGTACGGGAAGCGATTGCACTTCAAGACCGTACCCGTTCCGATCTTGAGAATGCACGCCGTGTCGCAGCGCAAGGCGCACGCCAGGCCTTCCTCGGCGTCAACTCGGGACTCGCTCAGGTCCGCGCACTGGAAGCCGCCGAAATCTCCAGCCAGTCGGCGCTGGAATCGAACCGCCTTGGCTATCAGGTCGGTGTGCGTATCAACATCGACGTACTGAATGCACAGCAACAGCTTTATTCAACACGTCGTGATCTGGCGCGCGCACGCTACGACACGATCGTCAACGGCCTGCGATTGAAATCGGCAGCCGGGGTCCTGAAAGAAGAAGATCTTGCGGTGGTGAATTCGCTATTGGTGCCGTAAGCGGATTCGAGATGTCGCGCCTGTTACGGCATGACATGGTTTTATCTGTAGCATCACGGTGCAGCAAATCTCTACGCGGATGACGATGCAAGCCTGCGGAGTGAAGGCGCATACCGCAGCGTATCAAGCGCGGCGTCCACCAGGCGTTCGGCATTTGGTGCAAGATCGAATGAGGCCGGCGCAAACAGCCAGTTGTTCAGCAATCCGTGCAGCTGACTGCGCAAGGTGACTGCTGCCAATTTGACATCCAGATCGACGGGCAACTGGCCACGGGCAATCGCATTGGTCAGAATTTGTTCGAGCCGAATATGTCCTTCCATATAGCATTCGGTCTGCCGGATCATGATGGGATCGAGTGGGTCGACGAATTCGCATTTGTGATGCAGGATGTCGAAGACTTTCCTTGAATGCGGGTTGTTAACCGCCTCCATCAGGACAAAAATACAGGTTTCGCGCAGCCGGGCCAAGGGATCGATTTCATTCCCATCGGCATTGGCTTCTACCATCGCCTCCATCGGCAGGCGGATCCGTTCGCACATGGCGTCGAACAAGTCGCTTTTGTTCTTGAAATGCCAATAGATAGCACCGCGCGTCACGTTGGCGGCATCCGCTACATCGGCCAGTGTCGTACGACTTACGCCGTGCAGATGAAAAACTTCTTCTGCCGCATCAAGAATGCGGTTACGTGTTTCCAACGCTTCTTCTTTTGTGCTTCGGGCCATGTCAGGTGCGATTTCTCTAATAACGATATGATCATCGGTTGCCCGTAAAAGTAGCGTGCCGGGCGATACATACATTCACGCATGTATGTATAATAGCACCTTCGCTGCTTGAAAAAAATAATGCCGTTGTGGATAACGCGTCCAGCAACCCGTCATCTGCGTATTCCGCCTGCAGCTCCGCAATAACAACCTTACGAGCGACCTTTATGACTTACCTTCGTCAACTCTCTTGCATTCTTGCTCTCACCGGCGCCATATCCGTGCTGTCGGGTTGCGGCGAAAAGACTGCCAATGCCCAGACGCCAGGCGGCGGCATGCCTCCGCCCGAAGTTTCCGTGGTGACCGTAGCGCCGCAGCGCCTTGTCATGACGACTGAATTACCAGGGCGTATCGAGGCAACCCGCGTTGCGCAGGTACGTGCCCGCGTTCCCGGCATTGTGCTCAAGCGGGTATTCCGGGAAGGCTCGGACGTAAAGGCAGGCGACGTATTGTTCCGTATCGATCCGGGTCCCTATCAGGCGGCCTTCAATAGTACGGTCGCGGCTGTGGCGAAGGCGGAAGCCAATCTCGCACAGGCGAACCTGAAGGTGCAGCGTTACAAGCCTCTGGTCGAAACCAACGCCATCAGCAAGCAGGAATATGACGACGCGCTGACCGCGCAGAAACAGGCGACCGCCGATCTGGCCACGGCAAAGGCAACACAGGAAACGGCCCGCCTGAATCTCGGTTATGCAACGGTCAACGCACCGATTTCCGGTCGTATCGGCCGCGCGCTGGTGACCGAGGGCGCATTGGTCGGTCAGGGTGAGGCAACGCCGCTGGCGATGATTCAGCAACTGGATCCGGTGTTCGTGAACTTGACCCAGTCCAGCAATGACATGCTGCAACTGCGTCGTGCAATGGCGAATGGCCAACTCAAGCGCGTAGGCAAGGACGAGGCCAAGGTAACGCTGGTGGGTGAAGACGGCCGCCCCTATCCGCATTCCGGCAAGCTGCTGTTCTCGGATGTGGCGGTTGATGAAAGCTCGGGTGCGGTTACCCTGCGCGCCGAGTTTCCCAACTCCGACAGGATGCTGCTACCCGGCATGTATGTACGTGCCCAGCTTGAGCAGGCTGTAACTGAAAATGCAATTACCGTACCGCAACAGGCCGTGATGCGCGACATGACGGGCGCATCGGTCATGGTGGTCGGCGCGGATGGCAAGGTGACGCAGCGTCCCATCAAGGCGGACCGCTCGCAAGGCAACAGCTGGATCGTCAGCGAAGGATTGAAGGAAGGCGATCAGGTTATTGTCGAAGGCCTGCAGAAAGTAAAACCGGGCGCGGCCGTCAAATCGATACCCTGGAAAAATGCGTCCGCTGCGGCACCTGCAGCAGCCGCCCCGGCTACCGGCGTCACACCGACTGCACAGACTACACAGGCAACGCAGGCAACACAATCAACATCAGCGGCACAACAACAAAAAACGAAATAACGTGTTTGCGCAATCAATGAACCAATCGCAATACGTTTCCTTCATCTGCTGCAGTGCGCGCGCCGTTAAGCGCGCGCACTGCGTCAAGACCGGCATGGCGCACAGCCACACCGGTCGCGCTCAATAACGGAGCACTGCATGGCAAAGTTTTTCATCGATCGCCCGGTATTTGCCTGGGTAATCGCACTCTTCATCCTGCTTGCAGGAGCCTTGTCGATCACGCGCCTGCCCATTGCGCAATATCCGACGATCGCTCCGCCGGCGGTACAGATCACCGCCAACTATCCGGGCGCCACCGCGCAAACTCTGGACGAAAGCGTGATCAGCCTGATCGAACAGGAAATGAATGGCGCCGACGGCTTGCAATACATCGAGTCGCAGGCCCAGGCCAACGGCCAGGCGCAAGTCACCGTGACCTTCCTGCCAGGCACCAACCCCGACCTTGCCGCAGTTGACGTGCAAAACCGCCTCAAGCGCGTCGAAGCACGTCTTCCGCAAGCGGTGACGCAGCAAGGCGTGCAGGTCACCAAGGCCCGCAACAATTTCCTGCTGTTCACCACCTTGTCGTCCACTGACGGCCGACTGGATCCGATCGCGCTGGGCGACTACATTTCGCGCAACGTGCTCAACGAACTCAAGCGCGTGCCCGGCGTCGGACAAGCACAGCTGTTTGGTACCGAACGAGCCATGCGTATCTGGGTCGACCCGGCCAAGCTGGTAGGCCTGAAGCTCTCTACCGCCGACGTCAACACCGCCATTCGTAACCAGAATGCGCAGGTTGCCTCCGGTACCCTGGGCGATTTGCCCAATCCGAATACGCAACAGGTCACGGCGCCGATCGTCATTACCGGTCAGCTTTCCACACCGGAAGAATTCGGCAATATCGTGCTGCGCGCCAATCCCAACGGCTCCACCGTGCGCCTGCGCGATGTCGCGCGCATCGAAATCGGCGGACAGGTGTACGCCACCTCGGCCCGTCTGAATGGCCAGCCGACTGCCGCCGTCGGCGTACAGTTGTCACCGACGGCCAATGCGCTCGCGACTGCGAAGGCGGTACGCCAGCGTATGGACGAACTGTCGCGCTACTTCCCGACAGGCGTGAAGTACGAAATTCCGTATGACACGTCCAAGTTCATCCAGATCTCGATCGAGGAAGTCGTCAAGACATTGATTGAGGCGATCATCCTGGTGTTCCTGGTGATGTATCTGTTCCTCCAGAACTTCCGCTATACCCTGATTCCGACCATCGTCGTGCCGGTCGCGCTGATGGGTACGTTTGCGACGATGCTGCTGTTCGGTTTTTCGATCAACGTGCTGACGATGTTCGGCATGGTGCTGGCGATCGGTATTCTGGTCGACGATGCGATTGTCGTCGTGGAAAACGTCGAACGCATCATGAGCGAGGAAGGTCTTTCGCCACGCGATGCGACGCGCAAGGCGATGGGCCAGATCACCGGCGCGATCATCGGTATCACGCTGGTGCTGATCGCGGTGTTCCTGCCGATGGCCATGTTCGGCGGCGCGGTCGGTGCGATCTATCGCCAGTTCTCGTTGTCGATGGTGTCGTCGATGGTGTTCTCCGCCCTGATGGCGCTGACCCTGACACCGGCACTCTGCGCCACGCTGCTCAAGCCGGTCGAAGCAGGCCATCACCATGAAAAGCGCGGCTTCTTCGGCTGGTTCAATCGCCGCTTCAACAAGACCGCAAACAGCTATCAGGGCGTCGTCGCACGCATGCTTCCCAGGTCCGGCCGCTACATGATCATTTTTGCGCTGATCGTTGGCATCGTCGGCTTGCTGTATGTGCGTATGCCAACTTCCTTCCTGCCGCAGGAAGACCAGGGTTACCTGATCACCAACATCCAGTTGCCGCCGGGCGCAAGCGCGAACCGTACCGTGGAGGTACTGGAGCAGGTCGAGCAGTACTACCTGAAACAGCCAGGCGTCGAACGCGTGGTTGGCGTGCTCGGCTTCAGCTTCTCCGGTAGTGGCCAGAATGCCGCGCTGGTGTTCAGCCCGCTGAAGGACTGGTCGGAGCGCGACGCGAGCCAGTCGGCCGAAGCGATTGCCGGCAAGGCTTTTGGTGCCTTCTCGGAGATCAAGGATGCGATCGTGTTCCCGCTGAGCCCGCCGCCGATCCCCGAACTGGGTAACGCAACCGGCTTCACCATGCGTCTGCAGGATCGCGGTGGCGTCGGCCACGATGCGCTGCTTGCCGCGCGTAACCAGTTGATGGGCATGGCAGGACAGAGCAAGGTAGTGGCCGGCGTACGTCCGGAAGGACTGGAAGACACGCCACAGTTGCAACTCAACATTGACCGCGACAAAGCAAATGCATTGGGCGTGACCTTTGCCGATATCAATGCAACGCTGTCGACCTCGCTGGGTTCGTCGTACATTAATGACTTCCCGAACCAGGGCCGCCAGCAACGCGTCGTGGTTCAGGCGGAAGCACAGCAGCGCATGCAACCGGAAGACTTGCTGCAGCTCTACGTCCGCAATTCTCAGGGCGCAATGGTGCCGTTCTCGGCGTTCACGTCTTCCAAGTGGATCCAGGGTCCGGTGCAACTGTTCCGCTACAACGGCTATCCGGCAATGAAGATTTCCGGTGGCCCAGCCCCGGGACGCAGTACGGGTGAAGCGATGGAAGAAATGGAACGCCTGGTGAGTCAGCTTCCCGCAGGCATCGGCCTCGAATGGACCGGCCAGTCGCTGGAAGAAAAGACCTCCGGCGCACAGGCTCCGGCGCTCTTTGCCCTGTCTCTGCTAGCGGTGTTCCTGGTGCTTGCAGCGCTGTATGAAAGCGCGACGATTCCGATCGCTGTGCTGCTGGTGGTGCCGCTGGGTATTCTCGGTGCACTGCTCGGCGCTACGCTGCGCGACATGCCGAACGACGTGTACTTCAAGGTGGGATTGATTGCGATTATCGGCCTGTCGGCGAAGAACGCGATTCTGATCATTGAGTTTGCGAAGGACTTGCAAGCGGAAGGACGCAACCTGCTGGATGCGACGCTGGAAGCGGTGCATCTGCGGTTCAGGCCGATTATCATGACCTCGCTCGCGTTCATCCTCGGCGTGCTGCCGCTGGTGATCGCGTCCGGCGCGGGCTCCGCCAGCCAAAGAGCGATCGGTACCGGCGTCATGGGCGGCATGATTACCGCCACCGTGCTCGCCGTGTTCCTGGTGCCGATATTCTTTGTGATCGTGCGCCGACTGTTCAAGGACAGCGAACGCCAGAAGCGTTTCCACGCCGAGCATTCGCACCTGCATTTGCAAGAGGAAGCCAAATAATGATGAAGCAACTTACTTCTGTTCTGCTGCTTGCCGGCGTGCTGTCCGGCTGCTCGCTGGCACCGACCTACCAGCGGCCTGAAGCGCCGATCGCAACCGCTTATCCGGCTGATCCCGGCCAGGGCGCGGCTGCGGCCAGCACCACCGGCTGGCGTGAATTCTTTCCGGACCGCCGCTTGCAGACACTGATTGCGGCCGCGCTGGATAACAACCGTGACCTGCGCATCGCTGCCTTGCGCATTGAAGAAGCACGCGCCCAGTACAACATTCAGTCGGCCGACCTGCTGCCGACCTTTAACGCGGGGGTGAGCGGATCACGTGCGCGCACGGTTGCGGGAGTCAGCCCGCTCGGCGTATCGACGGTCGGCACCGCGTATCAGGTTGGCCTGAGCCTCGCCTCGTTCGAACTGGATTTCTTTGGTCGCGTGCGCAGCCTGAACGATGCCTCGCTCGCGCAATTTCTCGCCACCGAGGAAGCCGCGCGGTCAGCCCGCATTTCCCTGATCGCCGAAGTGGCCAAAGCCTATCTGGCGGAGCGTGCGTTTGCCGAGCAGTACGATCTGGCACGTCAGACTTTTGAAAGCCGGCAGACTGCCTATAAACTTGCGCAGCAACGTTTCGAGGTAGGCGCCTCGTCCGCACTCGACCTGCGCCAAAACGAGACCCTGGTGCAGACTGCACGCGCTTCGCTGGCAACATTGGCACGCCAGCGTGCGCAGGCGGTCAACGCGCTGACCTTGCTGGTCGGCCGTCCGCTGAGCGACCTGCCGCCGCCATCCAACCTGTCTGAACAAAATATCGTCACAGACATCCCGTCCGGCTTGCCGTCAGAACTGCTGACGCGCCGTCCTGACATTCGCGGCGCCGAACAGCGTCTGCTGGCATCGAACGCAAACATCGGCGCGGCACGAGCTGCATTTTTTCCGCGCATTTCGCTGACGGCCGGCATCGGCACCGCCAGTTCGGAACTGTCCGGCCTGTTCGAAACGGGTTCCCGCACCTGGTCGTTTGCACCGTCGCTGGTATTGCCGATCTTCGATGCGGGCCGCAACAGTGCCAACCTGGATATCGCGCAAGTGCGCAAGAATGTTGCGGTAGCCGATTATGAAAAAACCATCCAGACCGCATTCCGTGAAGTGTCGGATGCACTGGTCGCACGTGCAACGCTGGAAGAGCAGATCGATGCACAGCGTGCGGTGCAGGAAGCGCAAGCGGAACGTCTCAAGCTGGCCGATCAGCGTTATCAGGCTGGCGTGTCGAGTTCGCTCGATGTGCTCGATGCGCAGCGGGAGTTGTTTTCAGCGCAGCAGTCACTGGTTCAGGCGCGATTGCTGCGTCTGACGAACGCGATTGATTTGTATCGCTCGCTGGGTGGCGGCTTGAATGAAGTGACGGTTGCGCAGACGAAGTAAATCCAAATAAGAAGTCGTTTTAAAAGGGCCTGTCGGATGGTTGACGACAGGCCCTTTTTGTATCTGTGGGGTATACCGGAATTCAAGCTGGTAACCTTCCCTCGCTGATTGAACGGCGCACCACTCACAACTACGAGGAAACGGTTGGACGGACTTCGCCGCGCCAAAGATTGCTTGCCTTAACAGCAACTTGTTAGTATAAATGCAATCTTTCTCAGCATTGCAAGTATTTACTTTGTTAGTCCGTCCTCCCATCCCTACTTTGCAGCCGTATCAATGACGCAAGCCGCACGCCTGCACGATCCGATCGGCCACAGCCCGAGCATGAACTGGCTATTGACCGGCTTGGCAGCAGGCGCAGCAATCGGTGTCGGCGCAATTGCCATCGTAGGCACAAGCGGATTGGCCGCCGGCGGTGCTGGAATCGGAGAACTGTTCAGCACCATGAGCTGGGCGCCAAAGGAAGTATGCGGCGTCATCAAGGGCGATTGCTCGGGCAATGTCTTCACCAATGGAGTACACACAGCACGGGCACATGTCGATGTCGTCGATTGTGCTAAACACTCCCCACCCTATCCGCCTATCGCCACCGGCAGTGCGACGGTGTTCATCAATGGCCAACCTGCGGCACGCGTGAATGACAAGGTCGGCTGCTCTGCGGTCATCACTTCTGGATCGAACAATGTCTACATTGGTGGTGGCACGATGCAGACGGATGTACTGCAGCCTGAAAAGCTTGTTCCAGATGCGGTGCATGCGGGACTGCTTGTTGTTGGAATTGGTAGTGCGATTGTCCTTGGTGGGCCGATTATCGCGACTGCGGGACTTATGGGCGGCACGCTGGGGCAGTATGGTGGGGAATGGATTGGTGGAAAGGTATTTGGTATAGGATCCGATGGACAGAAGTGGGCGATGCTTGGCGGCTCGTTGTTTGGTGGTGCGGCGAGTGCTAAAGGCAGTTCAATTCTTGCAGGAAAACGAATTCCGCAGTCTTTTCTTCCGAAGCAGCGCATTGCTAAGGAAGAGTTATACGACGCAAATAAAATACCTTTGGCTAAAGACGCTGACTTTGTCGGTCCTATGAAGCCAGAAAATTGGGATGCACTGACTTCCCATCCAGACGGTCACGCAATTTCAGTGCACGGAGGTGGGGTAACTAATGCCGCTTTAATTACACGTGCACGTACTGGTATCAAACCGAACGGACAAACAGGCCCCATCCCGCCGCTTTCTTCAGCCTTCTATTCTGATGGTCTACTCATTTCTACGGACCAGGCAATCAGGACTTCTGGGGGTCTTCCAAATGCAATTGCAAGACAACCCGGGCAAACTGTCGTACGTGTTGAGACACAGGATGTCGGAAATCTAGGCGTTGACTTGGGGTATGGTTATAAGCGAATTGGTGCCACTAGTAATGTGAAGGTGAACAGTACAACACTAGGCCCATTATTGAGAATTGATAATTTAAGAAGTGCTCAAGGAATATACGAATTTAATGTGGCAACAGGTAACTGGGAAACTATTACGGTTTACCCTGCTCCTCACTAATCTAGGACTTCGTAATGAAAAACTACCCGAATATCACCCATATGTTGAAGACCGTTTTTAATGCTGAAGACGGATTATCTATAGATACAGCAATCCGGATCTACCAAAGGACTGCTGTATCAAGTGGAAACCTGGATGCATTAAAGTGCGAACTCAAACTAGCCTTCTCAGACCAAGATCTTTCTTGGAAAGAAATGCTACGTAACGATGACTACGAAGTGTTTGACGCTGAAACCGAAAATGATGCGCGCGAGCACGCCAAGAAGATTTTATGGGCACCACTAAATACATGAATGTCGATAAAAGATGTAAAAGCCACTGCGGTTTTATCTTCCAAACTACCTAACCGCTCGAACTTAAAAATATTACGCATCTCCTCCGAGGTCGAAGGATAAGTGAAACCAAACACTACCAATTATCACCGACCTCGGAAGCATAAAATGAAGTTAAATTTTTCATGGGAAGAATCAGCCTGGGTCCCAGTGCCAAACTGCATTTCAACCGTCATCAATACTGATGGTGTTAGTCCGCTCGATTGCATCTTAACTGACGATGGTGGGCAAAACTTTCTGGACACCCTATCGTGGCTAGACGAGGGGTTGAATCGAATCAAATCAGTTAAGGACGCAAGCGTTGACTCCGCAGAATGGAGCCGCGATGCCTGGGGTGCTGAATTAACCAAGGAACAGGCCAAAATTTATTCGCTCCATGATGAAGAGTATTTTGAAATTCTTAGCATTGATTCATTTGCAGCCGCACTGTTAGCTTGGAGAAATTTCCTTCAGTTAGAACCGAAATCTAAATTACCGCAAGAAATCGAAATCTAAACGACGACGTGCATCAGAGTGCTGTTTTTCTGTGGATTCAGTAGCATAATCGACCTTGATAGCTTAACCAGCCATGATAAATACAGATTACCTTTATGATGCTTTTAACGGACTTGAGCCGCACAAAGACAAAGATGCCGCGATAAAGTTTTGCTTGAATGCGGTACTAATGGATTGTCGATTTGCAGACTTAGAAACAGTAATGCGTGATGGAGCAGATATCGGCGGTATGGAAGGACCGCCGGGTTGGATTATTGAGCGATGTGATGAAGGTGCGACTAAAGGCTATGAGGACTGGCCGGAGTCTGCACGCTTTCGCGCTTTTGTTGATCCAGAGAGCTATGAACTGGCTTATCCGGAATTTTTTTGCGATAAGCCTACGGTCGAGCAATATGTTCGTGCTGCGATACGAGCATATTGCAATCGACATCCTGAGCGAAACAAAGAAACGGCTTTGATCCTACAAACGCTATCACGATAAATAACAAAGCAAAGAAGCATCTGGTATGTTTCAGGAGAATGTCCGGATAACGCTGTTCATGTTCAGTGTTCCCGAGAAATCCAGATATACAGTGCATCCTTTATCGAAATCGTCCTGAACGTACCACACATGTTACTGCATGATTTTGACTGGCAAACATCTCTTGCCACGCTTTTCGGCGGCACCGTGAATCAACAAACACTTGAAGAAGCAGCTGAGCTAATGGTGTCTGTCAGCGCTTCAGATGATAGCTATCACGAAGAATGTCTTATGTTGCTTAATAGAGGAATTCGTGCCGCCAATGCGGGAGATCGCTTAGTAATAACTTGTATCAATAAGAGCGGGTATCAAGTCTTAACGACGACAGATGCCGCTACGCTCCTTAATGATTTCCGCACAATTTACTTGATGGAGTATACGCGGGCTAGTGAGACAGGCGCCTAGTAGCGGCTTCAAGCCATTTAGAAAACCAACATGCGGTTTATGGAGTTGGACAAGGCAAGTCAAAGACGTTCAATACCAATCAATGGCCGCAGCAACCTCATCGTTCGTGTAGTAGCACCACGATGCTGACGCGCAAACGCCAACGCCTTTTCTCCCATCACACCACGTTCCGCATTCGCAGACAAAAGACCTTGCGCTACGCTGACCATTTCTGTCGCATCGCTCACCCTCAACGCCGCACCCGCCGCAACCGCATCATCGCTGACCTCGGCAAAGTTGAACGTATGCTGCCCGATCAGCACCGGCTTGCCGACGGCACAGGCTTCGATCAGGTTTTGCCCGCCCAGCGGCATGAGACTGCCCCCGATAAACGCCAGGTCACAGGCGGTGTAATAGGCGAACATTTCGCCCATTGAATCGCCAAGCAACACGCGCGTATCGACCGATACCGGAGCATCGCCCATGGCAGAACGGCGGATCAGCGATAGCCCTCGCTCCTGCACCATCTGCGCTACTTCATTAAATCGCTGCGGATGCCTTGGAACGAGAAGCAGCAAGGTATTGCTTGCAGGCGCGGCCTGCCACGCGTCGAGTATCAGTGCCTCTTCGCCTTCACGTGTACTTGCACAGAGCAGCACGGGTCGAGATCCGATTTGCGAACGCATTACCCTGCCCTTCTCGACAGCATGCTCCGGCGGCGTCACATCGAATTTCACGCTGCCGGTGACATGCACGCTTGGCGCACCAAGTGACGACAGTCGTTCGGCATCGGCCTGCGTTTGCGCGGCCACGATCGTCATCGCATGCGCGGCATCGGTCATCAACGCGGACAGGCGCTGCGCTTTTTTCAGTGACCGTTCGGAAAGCCGTGCGTTGACGAGGGCAACCGGTACACGATGTTTCGTGCATTGCGCCATCACGTTCGGCCACACTTCGGTTTCCATGAGTATGCAGATGCGTGGCTTGAAATATCGCAGAAACCGTCCAACCATCCAGCCAGTGTCATAGGGCAGATAGGACTGCACGACTCGCGCTCCGTGTTTGCCGAACAATGCCTGTCCGGTTGCACGCCCGGTCGGTGTCATGTGCGTGAGCAAAATAGCGTGCGCGGGATAAGCTTGCAACAGCGCATCGATCAGCGGTTCGGCTGCGCGCGTTTCGCCTACCGATACCGCATGGACCCAGATGAATGGCTTTGCTGTACTCTGCCGATAAAAGCCGAAACGTTCACCAAGATGAAGACGATAACCCGGTTCTTTTTTGCCGCGCAGCCAAAGCCGGCCGACGACCAGCGGCAAGGCCAGCCACCATGCCAGGGAATAGAGAATACGAGCCATTACATCACCGTCCTGACGAGCAAAACCTTAGCGCCTGACATTGACGCGGCCCAACAGACTGGTGATGGCCGTTGCTACGTCGGATACCGATGGCGGCGTACCCTGGTCACCAAGATTGATGATATTGCTCGACCAGTTGCCTTCGGTCTTCCAGCGCGGGGAATCGCAATAGAGTTCGATGGTGGGTCGGTTGTAGGCGGCAGCGATATGCGTAAGACCGGTATCCACGCCAATCGCAAGTGCGGCCCGCTGGGCAAACAATACCGCTTCCATCATCGGTAGTTTCGGCAATACGTGTGCGTCGCTCATCTGCGCGGCGAGTGCCTTGGCAGCGTCATGCTCCGCATCGTTTCCCCACGCGAGCAGTACTGGCAATTGACGTTCAGCCAGCAGGCGTGATACCTGTACCCAGTTGTCCGGGGCCCATTGCTTGGATGCGCGCGCAGTGCCGTGAAAGAAAGCCGCGTAGGGCCGGTCCGGCACCCACGCCGGCAACGCATCGAAATGCGGCGACTGCAGCATGAAGTCTGCTGGCGTGTCGACACGGTAGCCAAGGCCTGCGGCTGCAACCAGCCGGCCGCGCAATACTGCATGGGTACGCACATCGACCGGCACGCTTTTGGTATGAAAAATACGCGAAGCACCTTCATAGCCTGAGCCTTCAGTGCCGTTGGCAAGGCCAACACGCTGGCCATTGGTCACTAGGCGCGCCATGCGCATCACGATGCCGGTCTTCAGCAAGCCCTGGGTATCGAAAACCACGTCGTACGCTTCCTCGCGTATGCGCCGGTGGAATTCACCCATCTCTGCGCGTGTCGCCGGTGCAAACAGGCTTTTGCGCCAACGCCGCAAGGCGTAGGGAATCACATGCCGCACGCCCTTGTTCAAGCGTACGAGATTAACGTAGGCCTCTTCCACCACCCAGTCGATCTGGGCGTCCGGAGTGTGGCGCAGGATATCCGCCACCATCGGCATGTTGTGAACGACATCGCCAAGCGACGATACGCGGACGATCAGAATCTTCACGATGAATGCGAGTCAGAACGACGAGTCATCAAAAGGACAGCACGGCATCCGGCTTGGCGGCCAGGATGGCTTGCTTGAATTCGTTTTGAATGCGCTGCAACGCCGCTTCGGTTTCCCCTTCAAAGCGCATCACCACCACCGGCGTGGTGTTGGATGAACGCGCCAGTCCAAAGCCATCCGCATATTCGACCCGCAAGCCATCGATGGTGACGATCTGCTCGGC
>NZ_LMHZ01000040.1 GCF_001428545.1 Noviherbaspirillum sp. Root189 | reverse complement strand
GGTTTGAAGCGTGCCATCGTAGCCCCTTCATCGTAGATGTCACTTACTCAGACAGCATAGATGCCGATTCGTTTACACCTTTTTGCACAGCCTCAACGTTTCCATCACTGGTGGTGCTGGTAACGACGTGCTGACCGGTAATGCAGGTAAGGACACAATCAACGGTGGCGTTGGTAACGACCAGATCGATGGTGGTGCTAACTCCGACACACTGAACGGTGGCGAAGGTAACGACACTGTTACTGGCGGTGCAGGCAACGATACACTGACTGGCGGTGCTGGTAACGATATCTTCGTGTTTGCAACTAAGGCTGACACACAAGGTGCATTGTTTGCTGCAACCAACACAAACAACTCCAACATCGACAAGATCGTTGACTTTGTTGGTAACGGTGCTGCTGCTGGCGACACAATCAACTTGGGCGGTGGTGCTGCTGCATTCGGTACAGCTATCACCTTCACTAATGCAACTACAGCAACAGTCACAGCAGTTACTGTGGCAACCGCTGCAGACTTCACTTCTTTGGCTGCAGGTGCTGAAGTAGTAAGCGCTGGCGTTGCATCGACATCGGCTGCTGCTCGTATCTATGACGTGACTGTAACTGAAGGCGCAATGGTCGGTCGTTACCTGATCATCAGCGATGAAACAGCAGCAATCACTGCAGCAGATACAATCATCAACATCACTGGTGTAAGCGGTGCTCTGAACGCACAAGACTTCACATTTGCTTAATTAAGTAAGCAACGGATAGCAGGAGTACCGCTATCCGTTTGAAGGCCAAGGCCACAAACCTTGGCCTTTTATATGTAAACAGTCATACAAAAATTGCAGTAATGCAGAGGGTGCAGGCGCCACCTGCACCTGAAACCTTCCCAAAAAGGTATTTACAGCCGGAGAGCGCAAGCCCTCCGGCTTTTTTTACTTTGAGGGCAGGGTGAGGTCATCGGCGATCAAGCGGCCAGCTCGCTCGGCATGGTCATCGGTCAGCTCGATGTCGGACAAGGCAAACGAAGCCTTGGTCAGAATCTAGTGTTCGCTGGCTTCGGCGATGGCGATGTACTTGCGTCGTTCCTGAACGCCTCCGGTAAAAACACGCTGGTCGTTTGAATTTCCATCTCCAGGTTGCCTAACGCACCTGATAACCGTGACTGCCAAACACACGAAACACTGCGAACGTGGGCTAAGCTCAGTTAGACTGGTATTCCTGAAGCTGTCCAAACCGAAGTGTTCCAATGAATCACCCTGATCTTGACGTTGCCAGAGAAGCTGCCACAGACCGCATAGTCGGCCGCTCAGGCGGATCACACCGCGTGCTGCCAAACGAGCCCCGAATAATCAACTCGTCATTCCAATCAAACTTAACGGCGCAGTACTTGCTGCCCGCACTGGACAAGCTGGAAGCGTTTTTTCTGACGATACGTGCACAGGTGGACCCGGAATTGCAGAGAGCCCAGCCGGTGAAGCTGGGCAAGCCCTATCCGCTCGGGCAGTGCCTGGAAATCACGCTGACGGTGGAGAAGCGTTTGCGGCGACCAGACATATCAAGCCTGGGCGATCTGGCGGCACAGGGGTATGCGGCGTTTTCTGCTTTTCAATTGGCTGGTGGGTCTTTTCGCCAGGTGTGGGGCGATCTTCGTGGTGAATTTTTCCAGAATGCGTTTCAGCTCGGCACCTTGTACGTGGATGTATCCAACGATACCGTGACACCGACCAAGCCGAAGGTTGAGATTCTGCCTTTTGAAAAGGCAAGGTTTGCGGCCATCGCCGACTTTCAGCATTTCTCGCGGATTGCAGCACGCTACTGGGGCGACACAATTTTTCCCAACCACGTGCTGCCCGAACTTGCGCCTTATTGTCCCCTGGTGCACATCAGTCCCGTGGGCGTCGTATGCGTGCGCAATGCGACACCGTACATGGTTGGCTTGACCCAGGCCGGGAAGTTCAAGCCGAGCGAAGAGGTGTTGTGTGGTCCAGCCATGCCGACGGCATTGTTCGACTATGTTGCGCAGGCGTTAACGAGTACAAAGCTGAAGCTGGCTGCCTCGCCCGAAGAAGGACGAACGCATGCACTCCGCCTTTGCCGTGAATACCGCGCCAAGCGTGTGTACGGCTCTCAGTCGCAGACCAACCGGGTGATGGCAACGACGTGGGAGGTCAATCACCAGCTGATCGCGGCGAGCATAAAACGCGGGGCGTTCAAGATGAAATCTTCTGCGGTCTCCGGTACCGCCGAAGCAGAAGTGGCGCCGCAATATATCCCGATCTCAAAAACGCAACACGCCAGCAAGCGCTGGCGACGTTCTGCCAGTTACCACTTCGCAGCCGGTGATGCAGTGATCCCATTGGGGGCAGAGGAATTGCCCAAGGCAATGATGGCAATGCCGCTTGGTTTCGTCGCATCAGAGGAGGGTTTTACACCAGTCGCGGTGCAGGGCCTGGCTTCTGGCGAGAATCTCTTCGTTACCCGAGATGGCAGTTGGGCCAGTAACTACATCCCTGCCATCTATCGCGGCTATCCTTTTACGCTGGCTAACACCGAGACAGGACAGCAGGTGTTATGCATCGACCAGACAAGCGGCCTCGTGGTGGATGGAACGCAGGGCGAACTCTTTTTCAATGACGACGGTACACCTGGCCAAGCCGTCAAGGGCGTATTCGACATGCTCACCCGCGTTCATGCCGACCGCGAAAGCACTGCACGCATTTGCGCGGTGCTCCAAAAGCACCGGCTTATCGAGCCATGGCTGATCAAGGTGCAGAGCGACGATGGCGAGCGCAGCATTGAAGGCTTGTTCCGTATCGACGAAGTCGCCCTCAATGCGCTGCCAATCGACGCCCTGGAAGAAGTCCGGAAGGCCGGTGCATTGCCAGTCGCGTATTGTCAATTGCTGTCGATGCAACATCTGCCAGCGCTTGCTCAGCTGGCTCAGGCGCGCAGAAGGCCCTGAATTTAGGGCACGACGGACTTCCTGACAGTCCCACACGAGCGAATAGTGTAGCGCTCCCGTTGAGTAAGCATTGATCTTGAAAACCGTTGACCACCATGCGCCAGGTTTTGAAGTGTGGCATTTAGGGGGTAACTCGATTGACTGAGGCACAACGCCGGGCCGCCATGTCAATTTCCTACGAGAATCAGGTAATATTTGGTTACAGTAATTATGGCAATGCGTTGACGACTGGTTTCCTTATTTTTCTACCTCAGTTGTGCTTCATTGCCGGCGTGATTCTTATCCCGTAACGATCCCGACTCTCCCGCTTAGTGAATAACCGGCAGAACAGGGACAAGGCCGGAGCCACGTTTTTTGTACCTCACTATTAAGCGCGTGAAGGCGTGCCTTTACCATCTGTAAATTATTTCTGGAACAACAATGGCTATTACCAACGAGATGCGCACCGCAGTGACCGAACTGTATGTTTCGCTATTTGGCCGTGCACCCGAGAGTGCAGGCATGGCTTACTGGGTGGTTCAACTACATAACGGCGCCTCGTTGAGGGATATCGCGCAACACATGTATGAAGTGGCACCAGCACGTAATTACTATCCGGCTGGCGTCAGCAATGACGCGATCATTGCGAGGTTCTATCAAAATGTCTTGGGGCGTGTCGCCGACGACGAGGGTCTTAAATACTGGACCGTCGAACTGGACAAGCCGGGCAGCACGCCAGGAAGCGTCCTCATTGACATGATCAATGCAGTGAACGCCTATGCCGGCTCGGATGCGCACGCGATCAAATCCCAGGCCCTGTTTAAAAACAAGGTGGCGGTCGGCTATTACTATGGATTTGAAGTGGCTGGCAACGATACGGTCGCCGCCGCGAATATCCTTGCCGGCGTAACAGACGAGGATGCGTCGGTGAAAGCCGCGAAAGTGGCCTATCCGACGGCTGCTGATTTGAAAGTGGCCGCGGAGGCAGCAGCAGCAGCCGCAGCCGCCGCCGCAGCAGCAGCCGCAGCCGCCGCCGCAGCAGCAGCGGCAGCGGCAGCGGCAGCAGCAGCTGCAGCTGAAGCAGCAGCGCCGAAAACCTTCACGCTCACCGTTGGCAATGACAGCTTCACAGGCAACGTGAGCAACGATACCTTTAACGGCGTCGCCGGTACTGGCGCAACACTGGGCACTGGCGACTTCCTTAATGGTGCCGGGGGCACGGGTGACATCCTGAACATTTCCACCAACGCGAGCTTCAGCATCGACGGTGCCAAGGTTACCAACATTGAGAAGTTATCAGTGACAAACGCTGTCGCTGCAACGCGAACGGTAACGCTGACAAGCGTTACCGGGCTGACCGACGTGATCAATAATGCCAGTATTGCTAGCTCCGCCCTAGTGTTTAGCGGCCTGGCAGCGCCCGTCAACGTCACTGTGCAAAACACAACGGGCAGTACGACGGTACGGACCGCGGGTACATCTGGCGGATCAGATACGGTTGCCTTGACATTGTCGGGTGCTGGTTCCTCAACGACTTCTGCCGCTGTCACCCTTGCGGCAACGGTCGCAGCGACCAATGAATACGAAGTGCTGAACATCACATCCGGTGGTGGGTCGACCAACTATATAACCCTGACGACTGACAGTACACAGACCAGCCTTGGTACGGTCAACATCACTGGTTCGGCCGGCGTGGTCATGCGGCTGGCTGCGGATAACATTCGTACGAGTGCATTGACAATAAACGCTTCGACCGCGACTGGCGGTGTGACGATTGGCGCAGATGGTGCTAATAATTCCTTGGGCTTTGCCAATCATAACGTCACTTTGGGCGGCGGTAACGATACGGTTTATTTTGGTGCCAACCTATCGGCGAACGATACTGTTGCGGGTGGTGCCGGCACGGATACGCTGGGAATCTCTACGAATGTCTCCGATTCTGTAATGACGAACGTGAGCGGGTTTGAAGTTATTCGCTTTGACGTCAGCGCAGGCAGTATCACACAGGATGCAGGTATTTCATCCTTGTCCGGCTTCAACTATGCGGTGAGCGGCGGTAACTCCCTAACCCTGAACACCCTGGCAAATGCAACCGGCGTGACCGTGGTAGGCAATGCCTCAACCTTGACTATGGTTCATGCCGATGCAAGTGGCGGAAGCGATAACCTGACCTTGACCATGGGTGCAGGTGCTGTCAATCCGACCTTAACCACGCTGACCAATGTGACCGGGCTTGAAACCCTCAATATCGTGAGCACTGGCGGCACAGGCACCAATACGATCACGACCAACAGCGTCACCGCAGCACAAGTCGTCACTGGTGCGGGCAACCTGACGATCACCAATGCACTAGTGACATCGTCGTTTGATGCATCCGCGTTGACGGGCAATTTGAACGTGAAAGGACAAGCAACTTTCGCGACCAATATCAAAGGCGGTACAGGAAATGACACCATTAACGGCGGCTCGGAAAACGACACCATTATCGGTGGCGCGGGAAACGACACCATTACGGGTGGCGCCGGATCAGACAGCTTGACTGGGGGAGCAGGTGACGATCTGTTCGTCTTCACTGCTGTTTCTGAGTCCAACAATCTTGGTCCAGGAAGTCCTCTTGATACCATCACAGATTTCAATTCATCTGGCTCGGACAAGATTTTGCTGTATTTGAGCGGGACGGAAGTTAATGCTTCAAATTATGGAACAGGCGGCAACTTTGTCGACGGCGGCAGCAACGCTGGCTTTTACTCCAGCATCGATCATGCGCTCTATTTTAAGGCCGATGGCACAGCACTGAATAACAGCGCTACCAACGCATATGTAATATCCAGTGCAGCGACTATCAATGCGAGCAACTTACAGTTCAACATTACTGGCACCGCCGGCAACGATGTACTGACAGGTGGAGTCAACGGCGACACTATCAACGGCGACACGGGCAATGACGTCATTACTGGAGGTTTGGGAACTGACACGCTGACAGGTGGTACAGGGGCGGATGTTTTTGCTTACGATGGCAATGACGTCAGAGCGACCGGAGTCGACAAGATAACCGATTTCAGTTCCGCCGAAGACAAAATTCGCGTCTCACTATCTGGCTCGAACATCGACGGCTCTGTGTTTACTGCTACTAACGGGGTAGGCAATGGGGCGATGCTCGCCTCATTGAAGGCAGGCAACGTCATTTACGATTACTGGACAGGAGAACCTTCCAATCAAAATGTCTACATTTTCACGCAGGACTCTTCGGGCAGCGCTGCACCGGAGGCCATCAATGTCAATATTGGCTCGGGTACAGTTACTGCGACGAACTTCGAGTTCAGTCTCACTGGTACTGGCGGCAATGACAGTCTGAAAGGTGGCGCAGGTAACGACACAATTCGTGGCGGCAAGGGTGCTGACTCACTGGTTGGAGGTGGCGGTAACGACACTTATGTGTTTGAAGCTACAGGTGCCGACAACGGTACGGACGTTATTACCTTTATCGCTGGCACTGGCGCGGATGCTGACAAGTTCAACCTCTCTGCATTCCTCGCAGGTGGTTCTGTCGAACAAAACGGCGGCACAGGTTCAGCAATCGTTGCTTACAGCTCCGCAATTACAACAGACGTAGCAATCACTAACAAGCTTGCACTGTACAGCGACGCTGCCTATGACGGTGCTGCAACTGCATCAAATGTTGCTGGCTTGATTGAAGGTACAGGCAATACGTTTAGCCTGGCGTCCGGCGGTAAGGCGGTTGTGATCACGGGTGATATCAGCGGCGCAACTGACAAGTTCCAGGTATGGTACGTGAACGATTCGCTGGACGGTGTTGGCGGTACCGTTTCTGCTGCCGACATCGTTGCAGTCGGCATCTCGAACGCTGGCATCGACCTCGATACGCTGGTCAGTACCAACTTCGTATTTGCTTAATAATTGAGCAGTCATGAAGTGGCAGACGGATAGCGGAACAACGCAATCCGTTTGAAGAGTCAAGGCCACAAACCTTGGCCTTTTTTACTTTTGGGGGAGGGTAAGGTCGCCGACCAAAGAATGGGGGAAAGTCTTGCATTCACGCCCCTTTCCTCACATTAAGTGTTAGTGCTCGCCAAACGCATACGCTCCGTTGGCGCCATAGAACGGAAACGCGAATGGGAAGAACCGGGTCAAGCTTCGCTCGCCTAAGGCATGAGGCATCTGAACGGAATCTATACCTGTGCGATCAATCGCAACGTCGTCGCGTCGGGTAGTTCGCCAGCAAAGTCTGAACGGTATGCCAGCGAGGGTAAGTGGTTGCAAGCCCTGACCCCGGTTCTCGGTTCTCCTACCACCCATATTCATGGGAAGTACTAATCCTCTCGCCGATGTAATATTTCTCTTCTTCAATATGGATAACTGTGCGGAGACACCCTATGCATCCGATTCAAGTCGTAAGAGCCTTAATCCTTACTTTGTTTTTCGCCACAAGTGCCGTCTTGGCCCAGTCATCCAGTCAGTTTGCCACCCGTATTCCGCAATATTCTGACCTGAAGTTTCCGTCAGAGGCGAAGGCTCTCAGCTTCTTCAGCAGCATGTCCAACGCCATCTTCAAGCCGGAAGGGGAAGGCCCGTACCCCGCCATTGTTCTGGTTCATACCTGCGGCGGTATCCAGCCGCATATTAGTGAACGCGCGAAGGAACTGATCGAGGCCGGTTTCGTCGTGCTGGTACAGGATTCCTACGGGCCGCGCGGTCACACGGTCTTTTGTACACCTGCTGGCGTTGGTGCGCCGAGGGTGTACAAAGATTCCTTCGACGCGCTCAAGCACCTGGCCCAGCTCAAAGTGGTCGATCCGACGCGCATCTATCTCGTCGGACTGTCGCTGGGCAGCTTCGCCGCTGCAGCAGTCTCAAGCCCCGAAGTAGCACGGTGGATTGGCACGAGCGACCGGTTTCGTGCCTCAGTCGGCTGGTACGGTGCCTGCACGTTTGACGTCGGCCCGTATCCCAAATGGGAACTAGTCCGAAGTGATGTAGACCGTCCAGTCCTGCTGCTAATGGCAAAGAATGACAGCGAGACGCCGATTGCCGATTGCTTCCCTTTGCTCGAGAACCTGAAGGCGGAGGGAAAGCCCGTAGCGTGGCACGTGTATGACAATGCAACGCATGGCTGGGACAAGTCCGATTCGAGGCGTGGCTATCAGCAAAACACAGCAGTAACCGCTGACGCGATGAGGCGAACTATCGAATTTCTCAAGCAGAATTAAGGCAAGCCGCAATGCATGGCATGCGCTTCAGAAAGCAGTACGAGCTTTACGTAAAGGGGCGATATCCGTTATCGACTGATTCTCACTGCCTCTGTCACGATATTGCTCCCTTCCTTGGCTTCGATGTACTGAAGGAGGTTTTTGATAATAATGCTCATCTCCAGCATGACGCCGGATCAATGACCGCGCAGTAATCAGCATGTCATTCATCGGATTCGTCAGCAGTTATGCACTAAAGCGCGCTTGAGCAACATCCTGATTTGGCGCCTTCTCCGATCGGTTGGCTATCCCGCCTTTATGGGAATTGCAACCGATGCATTATCGGCCTATATTTATTTGTCTTGGAAAAAGAACAGCAAATCGGTTGTCACTATCACGAGGTGGGCAATGGCAGATGCATGGCATGCGCTTCAAAGCGCGATACGGGCATTACGCAAAGAGGGCGACATTCGACGCCGCCTGGCTGAAGCGTATAAGGAGGTGGACAAACTCAGATCGAAGGACCTGCCCTCCGAGGTTAGGGCAGACCATGAGTGGCTGCATTTACATTTGCATCCCCATGCCGTTGAAAGCATCTTGACCGAGATACGAATAACGGTGGCGCAGTTATCCGAAGCCCAACTCAGTGAAGCGGTCAATCGCATGGTTGCTCTATACAATGCCGTTGAGCAATATCAGCCGCCGATGGCTTCAACGTCATCAAAGCGGGCCGCGTGTACCGTGTCAAAAGGGCGTGATCCTGACAGGGCAAAGCAACTCGACCTGTGGGAATCCTGATGCCCGTCCTGTTTTCTTCTCAGCTGGCCGACAACCTGTAAGGAGCGTTGACTATCGTGCCTGGCCAGATTAATCGCAAAAAGCTCGTTATTGCCGTACGGGAGGTGGATAAACTGTTTACGCAGGCGATCCTCGGCGATGCGTTCGATGTAGTTCTCTGCCATACGCTGGAGGATGCTAAGGCTGCGATTGATGAGCAGGTAGGGATGGTGGTCTGCGGCGTTCACTTTGCCCAGGGAGCAGTCTTTGAGTTGCTGCAGTTCGTGCGATCAAACCCAGTGTCCAGACAAGTCCCCTTCTTTGTGATGCTTGATACGGCCGGCCGCTATAACTACTCGCCGGCCATCGTCCACGGTCTTCGGGCTGCGGCCAAGGCACTGGGGGCGACAGGATTTACCGACCTGTCGGCTTTGGTCGAAAAGACAGGGAGGGAAGAGGCGATTGAGATCTTGCGTCGTGGTATTCAGGATGCTCTGCATAAGCCTGACTGACAACCTTTGACGAACCGCGCCACCAGGCACAAACAATACATCAACATTTGCCATGCCGATGACGTTGTGCGTCTATGCCGAAGAACACAGCGGCAGGGATAGAACAAGTGCCGGGATTTTCATGCCCAGAGTGGAATGCAAAAATAAATTAGTATTCTTGCAACGGCATTATCTTTTTGCTATTGTCCCGTCTATATTTTTGGCGGGGTATTCCAGTATGGGCAGTATGTTAATCAGCGTTCCGGATATGGCGGATGGTGATCTGGTTTTTGATGAGGCCGAGACAAAACAGATCCTTATATTTTTCTGGCCCCATAAATCGGCGGACATCAATGGCATGACCGTTGATAATGAGGGACGCCGACTGGCGCAATCCGCATTGATCGCCGCTATCGATGGATCCTATGCGATGGGCTTTATCGACGCACTCGGGCGAACCATCGTACGTCCAGGTTCGGGCATCAAGTCCCTTGCACAAAAGCTCGGTCGCAAATTCATCAAGCACTGGTGGAAGCATGCGACTCAGCGAAACCTTGAAGCTGTCAAAATTTATGATTCCGTGCGAGTCGCCATCGCATCAAAGTTAAAGTTTCGTATTGACGCTACGCTGCAAGGCGTTGCCCTCAGGCGGGGTAATGCGCCATTCTACGCAACCAGTACCGGCGTGGCGCTCGTATGGGCATGAACTCTCGCAAGCTCCGATCGTTGTCAATCTGGATTGGAGTCGCTCTGGCTGTGACCATACTCGCGCTTTACGCAGCGATTGTTCGTTCAACGATGAATGAAAACCCGGTCTCGTTGCTTGCCTGCATGGAGACCGAAGTATCCTGGCGTGCCTGGACGTGCGAGAAAGTGCTTCGTCATGCGTCGTTGACGGACGACCAGGTACGTCAGCTCAACCAGGAGGCCGGGCTCCGCTTCCCTCTGTCGATGGAGAACCCCAGGCACGTGGAAGAGATGTTCGAGTTATTCATCGACAGAGGCGTCGATATCAATGCGCGCGACCAGGAGACAAAGGGATGGACTGCATTGCATGGGACTTCCATGGGAGACCCTGCAGAGAAAGTCGCGATCCTGCTCAGGCATGGCGCGCGGATTGACCTCCGTGACAGCGACGGCCGGACGCCACTGGACCTGGCCCGGCTGGCACGGCAAAAATACCCCACCAACCCGCATATCGCCGAGACGATCCGGCTCCTTGAAGAAGCTCAGGGAAAATCACCGTCTTAATCATTTGTGCTGGGGTCGTCGTACAGATGTTGCGAGATTGTCGGGGCCGCAAAGCCGCCACCGTCAGCCGGCTCACCGCAGACAGTGCCGGCCTCGGTGAAATGTTCAGCGCCATGAACTGGGCTAAAAGACCAGGCCTTTGGAGTAGTGCACCGAATAAAGTGGCAACGATTGTGGGCACTCACTTTATTACCGGAGGCATGCCAGTGTCCGCCATTTACGGAAATCCTTCCTGCCTTAGCAGTACACGATAACATTGTGTAAAAATACTTGCGGTAAACCTATTTGCCGCTTGTAAATAAGGTTAATATCCTGTCCAGCTACACCTATAGCGATATAGGGTCGGAAAGCCACGGATCTCCTTGAGATGGCCGGGTTGCTAAGGTCAAAAGACCGGCAACCCGGCCTTTTGCTTTTTAACTCAGGGAGAAAAAACATGGCTGCAAAAACAACTGTAAAAGTCGCTACACTCACCGGCGCAGCAAAAGACGATTTGCTGACCGCCGCAACCACTGGTTTGACCGAAGAGCATCTGTCAGCCAATCTGAATGTTCTGGCTAACGATCCTGGTGCAGCCAAGCTCTATTCGCTGCTGCAAGATCCGGCAGCCTTGTCGCCCACTACCCAATTCCCGGTCATTAATACTGTCCAGTTGCAAAGCGGTGCAACGATTACGATGAATACAGACGGCACCATCAGCTACGATGCTAGCGGCTTGGGGGAAGCGCTGCAAAGCTACGCACAAGGTGAACTGTATGTTGATACCTTTCTCTACACCGTGCGTATGGGTAATGGCGCATTGAGTACTGCCAAGGCGACGATTGAAATTGCCGGCGTCAACGATGCGCCTACCTTGGCATCGATTGAGGCAGTTGATATTTTTGATACCCCACAGGCAGCTACGGACGTCACTATCCAAGGCACACTGAGCGGCCACGACGTCGATCACGGTGCAATTCTGACTTATGGCTTTGCTGCTGACGTCGTATTTACCACCAATGAAGACGGCACCCTGGTCAGCACAAGCGACTACGGCACAATCACCCTGAACGCCACCACTGGCGCGTATGAATTTGTGGCGACATCGGCCAAGCTGGATGCCCTGGTTGCAGGCCAAAACATCCCGGTAACTTTTGCGGTTGAAGTGAGCGACGAGCATGGCGCGACATCAGCACCGGTCAATATTGCATTCAACCTGATTGGGGCGGACGAGGCGGTCGTGCCGGTAACGACAGATGTACCGGTGAATCCGGTGACGGAATTCAAGGTCAACCATGGGCAGACTGATGTCAATGGTAAGGTAGTGTTCGTTGGCTTCGACAGCAACGATGTACTGACCTATGCAAATAACTACGTCTACACAGGTATGTCGTTGGTAGACACAAACGGCGATGGAACTGACGACGCCAGTACGGCCAGGTTTGAGTTCACGAACAATGGCGGAAAAGTCTCTAAAGTGGAAGTGCTGTTGGTTGGCTATACGGAACTGACAGAAGCACAAATCATCGCCTGATACGCCAGCCTGCGCGCTGCATATTGGAATAAAAAGGCCGCGATGCGGCCTTTTTTATCGGCCGAAGCCAACCGGGAAATGCCATTGCAAGCTTGTCATAGCTTGGTGAAAGAGTACGGAGGATCAGATCAAGGTCATCGGCTCGATTCAAATGATATTGAATACCAGCCCGTTGCCGAACACTGGTGCCGCACGCCGCCTTATGTCGGCTCACGTTTTACCGTTTGTTTATTTCCTGACATTAATTTATAGTTATGTCCGATAGGAAATGACAACAAGGCCATGTTCAGGACATAGCCATTCGCGACTGAGGTCGACCTGAAATAACGGTGCTTACTGATCAGTACCGGTACATGGACTTCCTTCGCACCAGTGGGGACGGACCACCAAATGAAAAAAACTTGCGTCATCAGTGTCATCGCATCGGCCATATTGCTCGGCTGCGGTGGCGGGGCTGATATCAATACCGCTTCCGAGTCTACTTCTCAGTTCGCTCCGACTAGTGAGGTGTCGTTAGCAAAACCGCTCCGGCTGGTAACGGTTACGGACACAATTGCGACATTCTCCGGGGTCCGGGGAAACTACACGGTCTCAAGAACTGCCACAGGCTATACAGTGACCGACAATATCGGTTCTGATGGCACCCGCACGTTTGCTGCCGGTGAAATTAAAGTCCTTAAATTCGCGGATATTTCCATCGACCTGGACCTTATTAACAAGTCCGCGACGGTATCGTCCACAGATCTGGCTTCACTCATTGAGTTGTATATCGCTTACATGAACCGGGTACCGGATGCCGAAGGTTTGAGCTACTGGATCGACCAGATGAAAGCGGGGATGAGCCTTGAGGACATGGGCAAGATTTTCTATAGCGCTGCGGTCGCCAATGCGTCGCTGACTGGCTATCTGCCCAATGCAAGCAACGATGATTTTGTACGAACTGTTTATAAGAACGTCCTTGCCCGGTCCACGCCAGATGCGGAAGGCCTGGCATTCTGGGTCAATAGCCTCAATACCGGCGCTGCCACCCGCGGCACGCTGGTGAAGTCGATGCTGGCGTCTGCGCATACGTTTAAGGGCGATGCGACCTATGGCTGGGTTTATGACCTGCTTACCAATCGAATTGCAGTTGCGTATGAGCATACCGTCAGCCAAGGCGTAACTTACAACTCGACGTCCGATGCGATCACCATCGGCAAGGCAATTTCAGGTGCGGTGACTGCCACGGATACGACTGCGGCGGAGACCGCAATTGACGACCTTATGGCGGACAAGCGGGCAGCAAGCGCAACCATTGTTTCTGGCGCGGTCTCCATGGGCAATGTTGTGTCAGACGGTACGGTATCCGCCTACCGCGTCGCCAATGGTGTAAAGGGTACGTTTATCACCAGTGCGAAAGTCGACTTTAACGGTCAGTACACACTGAACCTCGGCGCATATACCGGGCCGGTCCTGATCGAAGTATCGGGAGGGACGTATAAGGACCCGGCAACATCGGCCATCGCCTCTGTTTCTTCACCGATGCGTACCGCAATCGCCAACGCAACAGGTGCGGTCAAAGCCAATATCACGCCCTATACGGAAGCTGCGGTCGTGAACGCAAGCGTAGCAAGTGGCGGCCTCACGGCGATCAACATCACGGTTTCATTCGATAATGTCAACACCAAGCTGGGCTTTGATATCAGGATAACCAGGCCAGCAAACATCGCGCAGAAATCGAACGATTTCGCTACGTCGAAGTCGACCGGCTATGGCGTCTATCTTGGCACGCTTGCTCAGTACAAGGCTGAAAAGGTCATTGCCAATTACAACCAGGCAATCGCTGATGCCGCTGCCATGTTGGCCGCCGTGCAGCCGTTCATGAGTAACGAGTACATCCAGCAGGCAGCCAACAACTATGTGGCGAATGCCAACGCGCAGAATATCGGCGCCGCAAAACTAGTATGCCTTCCACCCGACCCCTATGTGTTGGTCACGGTTCCCTGGCGTTGTGATTCAGGCATGACACCACCGACCGTTAAGTGCAGTGCCCCGAATGTGCTGCAAAACGGAATATGCATAAGCCCGGGTACTACCGCACCAATAAATCTTGCAAAGACCTGGACCGGCACATGGAACTGGACAGGCGCGGCTACACAATGTTCGAATCTGACTTTGAACAACGGCGGACCTTTAACGTTTTCCCTGAACCAGAGTGGAAGCACGTTCTCAGGTTCTGTTACGGCTAACGGCGTTCAGACCTATTCAACCCCGTCGTGCCAGGTGACAAACACCGGCTCCCGAACCGGTTCTGTCAGTGGAACCCTATCTGGCAACACCGTGAAATGGACTATGACACTGAATGGTGTTGGCTATACCGGGAACGGTAGCGTTTCAAACGGTGTGATGGCCGGTAGTGTAGTGAGAGATTCTGTCGGCGGATCCGGAGCATTTAATTTGCAATAGCCCTGGGTAGCCAAAAAAGTTTTCCGAAGGTTTGTGAGGCCGGAGCGTACATGCTCTCCGGCCTTTTTACTTCTGTGCGCTGAATGAGGTAAGCTTTTCGCCTTCAGCAACGGGCATTAACGAAGGCGACAATGACATCGACATCATGGCAAGCGGAGCTTCAGGCAGCACAGCGAGCCGCGCAGGAAGCACGGTTCGATGCATTTCTCGCGGCGTGTCAGGCGATACTTGACCAGTATGGCAATGATATCGATGCCGTCTTGCATACCGGCTCCGTATTGCTCGCTTTCGGTTTTCTCTCCAGCGCACGCAAATGCTTTTTGCATGTCCAGTCACTGGCGCCGCGTGATCTTCGACCGCTTGTCAATCTTGCCAACGTCGCGCAGCAGCAAGGCGATCATGCGGAATGTCGGCGCTTGTATGCTTCTGCGCTACAGCACCTGAGCAATCATCCCGTTATCCGCCGCAATGCATTGCTCAGTGTTGAATACGATCCGGATATTACGGATGCAATGCGTTTGTCGGAAGCGCAAGCCTGGGGCGATTGGGCTGTTGCGCAGGCCGGTGGAATAAAGCCGAGGCCTGATCTTCGCCGCCTGGACGGCAGGCCCTTGCGCATTGGCTATGTGTCCGCTGACTTGTGCCAGCATACCGTTGGCTTGTTTGTAAAAGATATCCTGTCGGCCCATGACACCAGTCGCGTCGCAGCATACGCATACAGCGCGGGCCAGGTTGACGATTGGGTCACTGCAGTGGTGCGGCGGTCGTGCACCTTCCGTGATGTGCGTGCGCTCGATGATCTTGCCCTGGCTGAACAGATTCGCGCGGACGAGATCGATGTGCTCATAGACTTGTCCGGCCATACCGGCGGTTCCCGCCTCACCGTGTTTGCGCATCGTCCTGCGCCTGTGCAGGTGAGCTGGCTTGGCTACTTTGCCACCACGGGCCTGTCTGCGATCGATGCAGTCATTCTGGATGAGTGGCATGCTCCGCCCGGTATGGAAGCGCAGTTCGTTGAGCCGATTATCCGCCTCCCGCACGGGCGCTTCTGTTATACGCCGGTGCCGTTTGCACCAGCAGAAGTCGCACCGCCACCGAGTATCAGCAAGGGCTACATCACGTTTGGCTCGTTCAACAATACCGCGAAGCTGAATCACAATGTGTTTGCCCTTTGGGCGCAAGTGTTGCACGCTGTTCCTGATTCTCGCCTGATACTGAAGTGGCGGACTTTCCAGGATACCGAGTTCAGGCAATCGGTATATCAGACGTTTGCCGCGTTGGGCATTGATCCGCAGCGCGTTGAACTGAGGGGCGCGTCGTTCCATGCCGATCTGCTGAAAGAATACGCAGACATCGATATCGCGCTCGACCCCTTTCCCTTCACTGGCGGCCTGACCAGTTGCGAAGCGCTCTGGATGGGTGTGCCGGTCGTGACCTGGCCGCAGGGCAGGGTGGTGAGCAGGCAGACGCATGCTTTTCTGCACGCGATTGGATTGCCGGAACTGTCTGCCTGTGATGAAGAAGACTATGTGCGTATCGTTACCGCACTGGCGCAGGATGTAACTTATCTGAGCGAGTTAAGAAGTGGCATGCGTGCGCGGATGCGCGCTTCAACGTTAATGGATACGCAGGGTTTTACTCGACAGCTTGAGCTATGCCTCATTAAGCTTTATCAGGGTTTCATGTCTGACCTGCATGGCTGAGCATTAATAGGCAAATGATTGGCAGGGCGTATTGATAATTCCGCCCCGCACCCTGACGCTCCCTGACCGGAAGGAGAGAACACGGCTCCTTCCCCCTGGGAGGGGGAAGGCTGGGATGGGGGTTGAGTGCATCAAATATCCACTACCCCCATTGGATCGAACGATACGTAACAACACCAAGCCAATTCTGAAAGACATTCCGACAATGCCAATTTATAATGGCTGAAAATTCCCAGCAAGCTTGCAGTAAATCGCGCCCGAAGAGTGTAAGCTCTTCGGGCTTTTTTTATTTCATGCTTCGGTAATTGATCATTCATGCAAACACAACCGCCCTTCGACCCGCCTTATGTAAGCACCTACTCTGCGGAGGATGGCATCAAACACGTTGAAACGCTGGCAGACGGCAGCACACGTATCCTTTCGACAGCGGAATATGCGGACCGCTATCGGGTCGTCACCGCACTTGCGAATGCGGAAACGCGTGGTCCGGCGCCTGCAAAGACAACGCCCAACGCAACTGGCAAATCCGCTTCATCGCCAACCGCGACCAACAAGGCTGCGGTTATTTTGAATGTGCCGTTTGCGGAAAAGGACCAGGCAAAAGGCTTGGGCGCACGGTGGGACGCCGCCAGAAAAAAGTGGTACGTGCCACACGGCGTCGATGTCAATTTGTTCAGTCGCTGGCTTCCGGACGAATTGAAGTAGCTGACGTAGCACATCGCGTGTTGCCATGACAGACCGCGTTAAAGGTAGACGTGCAAAACCAGCTTTGTGTGTGAAGGCTGTATGCAAAATCTTTTATTTAGTGGTGCAGACAATTGCATTATAGAAACTAGACGGCGATAATCCGGGTAGACGTATTGCTATAACTATTAATGCATTACCGCCACTCCCGCCCTGGATTTCTGACCGATGAATGCAAAGCCTGCCCTGTCCCTCGCTGGAGTCTGGGTTCCTGTCGACACAAGCAATCTCGTCCCCAACACAAACACTGGAGGACTTGCCCAAACCACCTATGGTCACCTGGCGTTTGCAGGTGGAGCCGGAATGATCGTCTCCGGATGGGGATGGACAGGCGGGTTTGGCGACCAGGCGGGACTGTCCTCGCCGGAGAAGATACATATTGCCGTACTCGCGCCGCAGGCTGACGGCACGCTGACATTGGCCACCTCGCAGTATCTGGCGTCCGATGTCACCAGCGGCGCCAACTCCGTCGCGGTCGCCGACTTCAACGGCGATGGCAGAACGGATTTCTTTCTGCCGGCGCATAACGAAAGCCCTTTCCATGCGGAGCCGAGTACGCTGTATCTCGCCAACGCGAAGGGCTCGTTCGACAGAACCCAGTTGAGCGACAGCGTGATGGCGCACGATGCGCAGCTGGCCGTTGTCAACAACACGCCAACGGTTTTCACCGCCACGTTTACTCCCGGTGACCGGAACCCGATCTACACGTTTCAAAACGGGGCGCTGAAAGAAACGATTCCCGCAAATCTTTCGACGATTTCGTATCAGAGCATCACCTGGGGAAATTTTGGTATCAATGGCGGACAGGCTGTGGCAATGGGCGACGTCTATAGCAACACGCCCGGCGACAACGCCAAGATCAAGATCTATTCATTTGCCAACGGTGACGTGACTTCGACCACACCGCTGGCCACCATCACACCCTATCTGTCGCTGAAATATCCGAACGCCACATCGATCTACGGCACGGGTATCACGCACAGCTATCGGCTGTTTACAGACGACTTCAATCACGACGGCAAAGTTGACCTGTTGGCCGAGGAGTCGATGTGGAATACCGCGCATGACTATCCCTCTGTGCTGCAAATGATTCAGAACCAGGGCGATGGAAAGTTTGTCGACAAGACCGATCAGCTGGCATCCGTGATCAATCAGAACAGCCAGGAGCTGGACTATCAACCGCAAGTCATCGACCTCGATCATAGTGGCATCAATAGCTATCTGATGGCCGGACTTGCACCCGGTCATTTTGTTGATGGAACGATACGCTACGATGCGGCGCGGGCACCGAATTATTTATTGCTCAATGATGGCACGGGACGTTTGTATGCCGCGTTGCATAACGAGTTTGCGGATCTTGGCAACCAGGTGATTCAGTATTTGAAGCCGCTGCAGATTAACGCTGACGGAAGCCAGAACTTTTATCTTGGTAATGGCACTGCCAACGATGTTCAGTCGGCAGGCATGCCAAAGTTCGTCGCTTACCAGCTGGGTGACGGCACGTTGAACTATGTCGCTGAATTGCAGGCCGGCTACTGGGCATCGCCCGGGCAGTGGGCGACGAAATATATATTCGTGAATGTGCCGCTGCACTATAACGTCACAACGGACTTTACGCAGAACGTGACGGTGCAGGATCGCAACGGCAGTATGCTGATGCGCAGCTGGGCCGGTGCCGATACGTTTTACGATACCAACGCGGCGCTTTCCGCACGCATTGATGGCGGTCTCGGAACGGATACGGCGGTCTACGCCGGCAAGATCGCGTCGTACCAGGTTGCACGTGGAAACAGCAATACCGTTTCGGTGACAAGCTATGCTGGTACAACCGTGCCGGGCGTAACCGATACCCTGACCAACATCGAACGGCTACAATTCGCGGACAAGTCGGTCAACCTGACAGTCGGCGATCTCGCCAAATCAGTAAGCACTGCTGCACTCGATTCGCTTGTCGAGTTATACATCGCCTATATCAACCGCGTCCCCGACGCTGACGGCATGGCGCACTGGATCGGCAAGCTGAAGGAAGGGCAGTCGATTGCGCAGATTGGCGATAGTTTTTATTCTGCGGCCATCCAGTATGCGGACCTGACCGGCTATGCGCCGAATATGACCGATGAGGCGTTCGTCAAAGTTATTTATAAAAATGTTCTTGGCAGAAGCAGTGTGGACGCCGATGGTTTGCAGTATTGGACCGGCGCTTTGGCGGACGGCACCGAGACCCATGCATCGCTTGTCAGCGCGATCCTGTCGTCCGCGCATACCTTTAAGGGTGATGCGGCCTATGGCTATGTCGCTGATCTTCTTGATAACCGGATCGCGGTAGGGAAAACCTTCGCGATTTCATCGGGGCTGGTATACAACACCCCGGATGAGTCCATCGTGCAGGGAATGGCAATCGCAGCTGCCATTACACCAACCGATACAAGCGAAGCGATTCGGCTGATTGGCGTGCAAAACAATGTATAGGTGAGGCACCGAGCCTTACCGGAAACGTATGGACCTATCGGCTTCCGCTCGCCGCCTGCACCAGGCATTTCGATAACTTGTCGAAATGCAGCAATGCTGCCTGCGTCAGCTCAATTTGCTTGCGTCGGGTGTCTTCGGTATCCGATAGCATGATCCAGCCTTTTTCGCGCATGGATTTAAGCCGGCTATGGACCGTGGCGGGCGACCCGAACTCGTCGTTGCCCATCATGTCTCTTACGGATAAACGCATGTTGTCCTTGCTGGCGCGGGCGATGAAGGAAAGGATGCGTTCCTCAAGCGGATCAAGAGGCGGCAGCGACGGCAAGCCACGAATCGCTTCGGCAAGTTGCAGGAAGCGAAGGTAAATATCAGCGGGGCGAGTCGATCTTTTCATCGTCAAACCGTGTTAGTGTTCCAAGGCGAAGACATGCGGCAATATGTGGTCGAACGTCGTATGTTGTCTGATTGTCAAATAAGTTTATTGTAATACACCTGTTTCCCGATGCCTCTGTTTTTGCTTCACGCGTCCATGGTCGTCGGTTCGGCCCTTCTTTTTCTTGCGATGTTTGTCGCTAATGAATGGCTGTTCAACAGTCGCTACTTCTCATTCATACCGGGGATCAACTGGATTTATCTGCCGGCAGGAATGCGCTTGCTGTGCACCTTGCTTTTTGGTGGCGCAGGCGCAATCGGCATTCTGATCGCTTCCTGGCTTACCTGCGTACTTTATTTTTTTCCGGACGACCCGGTACGCTCTGTCGCGGGCAGCATTGCCTCAGCGCTTGCACCTTATCTGGTCTACAAAATGGCGCAGTATCAATACGGCTTGCAACCGTCATTGGCCAACCTGAGTCCGACGCGCTTATTGCTGCTGAGTGTCGTGTACTCGCTCGCCAATCCGTTGCTGCATCACACCTGGTTGTTTCTGCATGGCGACCCGGTGGGGTCAGGCATTTTCGTGATGATGCTCGGTGACTTTCTTGGCACTCTGGCCGTGCTCTACACGATCAAAGGCGTTTTGTCTTTTGTGCCAACAGCCAGGTGAGTTCACAGAAAATCGCTTATGGACAACCTGATTGGTCTTGGAGCACCAGTCATAAAGCGTTGCCTTGCAATAGCGTCAATCCTCGACTGATTTTCGGTGTATGCGCGAAGCAGATGACGCTCTCCTTCACCGCTGGCGTTGAAGCAATTTTTTAGCGCTTCGGCTGAAACGAATGCAATGAATTCTTCCTCGTTCACGTGAAACGAGAACCAAAGGCCTCGCGTCGGATCGTGCTCACTCATTTGTGTCTCTCTGTCGTTGGCTGTAACTCTTATAGGGCCTGCCGTGTAATTTGACGAAGCGCGGCGAGCAGAAAATCTGCTGATACCGCGCACTTTGTCACAGCTGGCATGGCTGGCGACATTCAGTAAATACGATCTATATTTTATAGCGGTACGCCGAAGTTTCGATATCCCGTAAATATGGGATGTGCGGAATGACGGCGCCTGTACGGTCTTATCAGATTTTCCATACTACGGCGCGATCCCCGTTCGTAAAAAAGCCGGTTCCCAACGCATATAAAAAGTTATCAAATTCACAGCTTTTTCCGCGAAGTATGTTATTGTTGTGCCAACATTGTTTTTGTTGCAATTATTTGGCGCGGAAATCCATTTATCGGTATGAGAGCTCTTAATGACCGCCAAGCGACAAAGCAAGATTCAATAAGTCGCTATCGTTAGGGGAATTTCGTGTCATTCAAGTCGTTTGATTCTGAAAACAAAGCCGGTTCTCCGGAACCGGATCCTTTGGTTTCTCCCGTCGCCGACAAACTTCTACAACCTGTCGCTTCACTGACAAAATCCGTACAGGCCTTGCAGTCAGGGCAAATGCAGAACGCTCTGACGGCGGGTTTGTCGACCGTTGGACAGTTCAATAAAAACGTTGCCAAAGCGCTGGGCGCGGCGAAGTTGCTGCAAACAGCGGCGTCCGCCGCCAAAGAATTTGGTAAAAAATCTGCCAATTCGGCCCCATCCCATGTGATCGCCGATCATCCGCTCACCGGCAGCGCAATTAATGATTTCGCTGTAAAAACCCCATCGTTTGTTCCGGAAGCGGCCAAGGTCCGCGGTAGCGGTGATGACGAGCCCGGCGATGATTCAGCCGCTGTAGCGCAGGCGTTGTCTCAAGAGTTTTCTGATGAAACCCGGCTGTTGCGCTTCTACTCGGCGCTGCCGGCAAACATCGCGCTGTACATTGAAGACTTGCAAGGCCATGCAGGCTTGTCCGAACTGTTCAGCTTCGAGCTCACCTTGCTATCCAAAGATGCCGGGCTTGAACTCAAAAACCTGATGGGCAAGAACGTCAGCGTCGGAATTCAGCAAGCCGACGGCAGCGAGCATTACATTAACGGTTACATCAACAGTTTTGCATTTGCCTCGGCAGATGGCGGATTCGCTTTCTACAAAGCCGAGATCCTGCCTTGGCTTGCGTTTCTGAAGCGCCGTATTAACTCCCGCATCTTCCAGAACAAAAGTGTTATCGATGTTCTGAAAACAGTTTTTAGTGAAGATTACCCGGGCCTCGCTGATTTCGAATTCCGCATACAGGAAGAATACAAACCTGAAAGCTACATCGTTCAGTATCACGAGAGCGATCAGAACTTTGTATGTCGCCTTCTCGAAAAAAACGGGCTGTTCTACTTCTTTGAGCACGGACCGTCCGGGCACAAGATGATGATCGGGGATAAGTCGTCCGACAACACTTGCTGCACACCGCACGACCGCCATGCAAACGTAAAGTTTAACGCCGGCAACCGTACGCATGACGAGGACGCCGTCACGCACATCGCGGCGCTACGCACACTGCAGCCATCCAAGGTCGCCCTTAATACCTTCAATTACAAGGCGCCGTTATCGCCGCAATACGTCGAATTGCCGACCGATGCCATTCAAGGCGACGTTCCCATGCTGGAGGTCTACGATGGCACTCCGGCGTTTGGTTACAAGGATGTCGGCGACGGCATGCGGCAGGCAAAGCAGAGGCTGGAGGTCCTGGAGTGGCAAGCCAAGGTATTCAAGGGAGCGTCGGACTGCAGGTCGCTTGAGCCGGGTCGTACGTTCATCCTTACCGAACAGGAACTGTTTGATCCCCTTGATGAAACGGCTTCGGATTTCCTCGTTTTATCGGTAAGTTACACCGCGTGTAATAACTATTTTCACCGCAGCGGCGCGGCGGTGTACAGCAACAGCTTTACCTGCATCCGTCGCAAGATCCCGTTCCGGCCCCGGCATCAGCACACCAAACCTGCCATGCCCGGCCCGCAAACAGCAACGGTCGTCGGTCCCAGGGGAACCGAAATTCACACCGACAAATATGGGCGTATCAAGGTCCAGTTCCACTGGGACCGGTACGGACGTAATGACGACGCCAGCTCGTGCTGGATTCGCGTGTCGCAGCCATGGGCTGGACAGGGTTGGGGGACAGTCGCTATTCCGCGTGTCGGTCAGGAAGTGATTATCGATTATCTCGAAGGCGATCCTGACCGGCCCATCTGCACCGGGCGTCTGTATAACGAAAATCAGCCTTTGCCCTACACCTTGCCCGGCGCCGCGCACGTCATGGGCTTCAAAAGCAGGTCAACACCCGGCGGTGGAGGTTACTGCGAAATAGTCATCCATGACAAAAAAGGACAGGAACTCGTCAACATCCATTCGCAAAAGGATATGGTGACCACTGTCCAGAACACCCAGACAACGGTAGTCAACGGACCGAACCAGACAAACACCGTCACCAACGGCTTTCACGTCACGACGGTCAAGAAAAAAGTCGAACTGGAATCGCAGACTGAGTTCATTCATCTCAAAGCAGCGACCGGAATTACGCTGGAAGTCGGTGCAAGCAAAATTCATATGGACGCGAGCGGAAAGATCACGATCGAAGGCGTGCATGTGGATGTGATCGGGTCTGCGCGGATTGATTTGAATACGAATTCGGCAACGCCTTCTCAACCTGCAAGTAGCAGCACACAGGGAAGCGCTGTGAATGCGGCTTCAAGCGGAAGCAAAAAAAAAGTGCCCAGTTAAGCGCAAAGAAGCCATCGGTCCCGAATTTTGAAGCAGAGAAGCCGTTCGTAAAAAGCAGCGGATACCGAATTGGCAAACTGTCGAGCAAATATGAAACGAGTGGTCGTGGGCCTGGTACGGTTTCAAGTGGTAAGGAGGACGAGGGAGGAGTGTCTTATGGTAGCTATCAGTTAGCGTCGCGAAAAGGATCCGTAGCCAAGTTTTTAGCCGGCGAAGGTGCTAAATGGGCGTATGAATTTAAAGGGCTTGATCCCACAGTCGCTGGAGGCCAGTTCACAAAGAAGTGGAAAGAGATTGCAGCTCGTTCGCCGATCGAATTCGACGACGCGCAGCATCAATTTATTCAGCGAACGCATTATGCACCCGTTATTGCAGCAGTAAAAAAGCGAACTGGCCTAGAGCTTTCCGAACATTCAAATGCAGTCAAGGATGTGGTGTGGTCGACAGCCGTTCAGCATGGCGGTGCGCAACACATTATTGCTGCCGGAGTAAGGTCGGTAAGCCTGAAAGCATCAGACCCACAATTTGACCACGCTCTCATCAATGCAATCTATAGAAGTCGATCGAACTATGTAGCCGGGCTCAAGAATATGTCTCCGGTTCGGAAAAATAGAGAGATAGCTAGGTACAGGAAAGAACGCATGGACGCGCTAAAAGCGTTGAATGGAGATTAATAGTGAACATGGTTAAGCAGTTTCAATCACATATCGAGCGACGACGCGTTGCTCTTCTGCTGGCGGCCCTATTCATGGCAACAGCGGGGACTCAGGCCAACGCCAATGAGTGTACTGAGGCCGATCTAAAATTTTCCAAAGAATATGACTCATGTATGGACAAGTCAGGTGGGGTAACGGTTGATATGCGAGCTTGCATCCACAATGAACTTGAGCGGCAAGACGTTCGCCTGAACCGCGTTTATCAAAAATATTCTGCGTCGCTAGTACCTAACGTTTTAAAAAGCCTGCGCGAGGCACAGCGTGCCTGGATTCAATATCGTAATAAAGATTGTGCTTGGGCTGGGGCACCTGACGAGAATGCCACGTTGGGGCCTCTTATTATCGACGGGTGTCATCTCGATATGACTGTACGACGTGCTAATGAGTTTGAGAGTCTTTTATCACCCAGATGATTTGAGCGGAACCTAGTGCCTTCCCCTGTGCGGAAAACGCAGAACATCGAATCCCGAAAGTCGCGCGACAAACAATAAAACAAGCCAAGTGCCGCTTCCTACTGAAACTTGCCGGGCGCTCCTGCCCGGAGAAGGGGACAGGACTCCTTCCCCCTGGCAGGGGGAAGGCCGGGATGGGGGTTGAGTGTGTCAAGTTTCTACTGAGCTTTCAATAGCGTATCGCTGCTGCGTCAGTCGGCATTCATTCGATGGCGTGCGCATCTTAGAAGAAAAGTAATACAAAAACCAGGGACTTTGGCAAAGCAAAACCGCATCTGAATCTCCCAAAGAAAAATAACCGCTATATGACCGAACACCACATCAACGAAGCTTCATTTAAACTTCCAACCGAACTAAAAGACAAGACTGTCCATATGTTCGTCACCGCCGACGATGGGCCAAACGAGTTCAATGTTGTGGTAACCCGGGCCGATGTGGAGTCGTTCGAAACCCTTGAGCACTTCACTCAACGACTAATTAATGAACTGAGCGAATCGCTTCCCGCATTTGAACTCCTGCAAACCTTTGAACGAGGCTTTGCGGACGCGCCAGCAATTGAACTGACGTACAAATGGAACAATGGCGGTATTGCCATGCACCAGCGGCAGGTCATTACACTGGTCGTTAGCGTAAGTGCCGAAATCAGGCAAGCCATCATGATCGCCGCCACGTGCCCCAAGCCGTTCAGCGATCATTGGAGCAAGGTTTTCGATGATCTGCTGGACAGCGTTCAGTTACGACGCCCCGCATCGATCATTGAGAATACCCTTGAAGGTACTTCGGAAGAGATGTCAATTTCTGGAGAAACACCGTCGCCGGCGTCCGTAAACGTTGAGCCGTCATGTGTATTTTCTCTCCGTTTGCGAGACCGCATCCTGCATGTCTTTCACACAGACGATGAAGCATGCAAGTCGATTAGTGCCATTGAAGTCGAGGACGGCTTGTGGAAATTTTTTGATGCTGCAGGCGATGCACTGCATCCTGAATTTATTGAACCGAATACCGGGAAAATCTGGCGCACAGCAGGCCGCTATCTGTTGCGCCCCAGAGCGACTCATGATGTGGACACACTCCACCGTTATCTGGATCACGTACAAGGTGTACGTGGCACTCCACCTATGAACGGAATTGCTGCGATTCGTACATATCTTGAGCGTTCGCGAGGGAGTTCTCCGATAACACTGCAAGAAAGTACAGCGGGATGACCCAAGCTGCAAGGCTGGGCGACCCTATCGGACATAGCCCAAGCATGAGTTGGTTGCTACGCGGTCTGCTGATAGGTGCAGGAATTGCACTGCTGGGTGTGGCAATCGCGGGAACCGGTGGGCTGGCGGCAGCCGCGATCATCGGTGCTACAGCCGCCGGAGGTGCCGGCCTCGGGGAGCTACTCAGCACCATGAGCTGGGCACCCAAGGAAATATGCGGATTCATCATTGGCGCATGTTCGTCAAACGTATTCACCAATGGCATCAAGGCGGCCCGTGCACATGTCGACTTGGTAAATTGCCTTAAGCATTCCACGCCACATCCGCCGATCGCAACGGGAAGCGCGACAGTTTTTATCAACGGACTCCATGCCGCACGGGTAGACGATCGGATTGCATGCGACGCTGTAATTACAAGTGGGTCGTCAAATGTGTTTATCGGTGGAGGCACCTACCAAACCGACCCGGTCGGTCCGGAGAATCTTGTACCCGGTTGGGTTCACGCAGCGTTATTTATCGTTGGCGGAGCAAGTGCGATTGCCCTTGCGGGCCCGGTCATTGCGATTGGAGGTCTGATTGGTGGCGTGGTAGGCGGCAAGGCCGGAGAAATCCTGGGCGGAAAAGCATTTGGTGATGGTTCGGATGGACAGAAATGGTCCATGCTTGCCGGGTCGTTTTTAGGCGGCATTGTGGGAGCAAAAGGCGCTCCCAAAACCTGGGACATTGCAAGGCGGATTGATGTGCAGGTGTCGCCTGGCACCTTGGGTATGAGCGGTGGAAATATTAAAGTATCTTTAAAAACGTCGAAAGATGCGGGATTGGCAGCCCGATACAAGACGACGGGAATGGACAATAAATATTTATCCGAAGAAATTCCAGGAAATGCAGTATGGCCTGGACAGCAGGTAAAGTACTTGACATCAGCTGAGAAAATGAAGCGTCATATAACATTTAAGGATGGTAAAGCCTATGATTCTGATGGCAACCTATTTGATACAGGGGACGCCGATGGTGGAAGGGCCATTTTTGTTATGGACGAACACGGAGCTTTCTACGTTGAGAAGTTTCCGGAAATCGGTGAATTTCATCATTCAAGTTTTTTGGCAGGCAAGCCTGTCGCTGCCGCAGGGGAAATAGAAGCGACCGAGGGAGTGATAACTGCAATTTCCGACCAGAGCGGCCATTATAAACCTGGCTTGGATTTTACGGCTCAGGCGATGGGGGCGTTAAAAGAAAACGGCGTAATGATGGAATATGTTTTTCCAGATTTTCGTTCAAATTGATTCTATAAATTAACCTGATTCTATTTAGATGAGCATCTCAAATCCAGACAAGGCAGTTCTGCTGTCTTTAACGTACGCCGCACAATTTAGCCACCCAATGAAGAATGGAGTTAGGCGGGTATTCGACACTCTGATTTCCCCCAAACTTCCATTTCAATCTCCGGCAACGTATTTGGACCAAATCCTTCATCTTCTCAAGTTAAACGATTCATTTGAAGAGATCGTTCCAACCACAGTGGGACATAATGATCACGAAATTCGTGATTTCTTGGAGGTGCTGGCGGCTGAAATAGAAAGCCGATACCCTAACTATCGGCGTTCCGGAGGAACGGCAAGCACTTCCGGGAAATGGTCGCAATATGATTCGCTAAACAATACCCTTATCCTTGAAAAAGGCGAGCTTCTTCCTGATGCCGGTGGCAATGCCGTTATATGGGTATATGTTGAGCCCATGTCCAAGCGATTGCCAGAGGAACTGATAAAAAACGAATTCCAAAATTTTTATACGCGCGAAATCGCCGCCGGTGCTCCTAAGCATAAAGATCCAGAAAAATATGCCGAAGCTTCAGCGAAGCGGCTAATGGAATATTTTCAAGAGGGTGATGAGGTTGTAGCTGCGGACATTCTTGTTGAATTAGCAGGAAACTCTGGTCACAGTTTGTTAAAAGAGATCGATGCTTCGACCGGCATGCAATGGACCTCAAACTCCGAAAACTTTGAGTGGCTTTCTAAGGTCCTTCGAGGTATTGCGGAGAGAGTACGGTCGAACAAGGTGTGAGCTAGGAACGTCGTTGATCAGTACACCGGTTCGAAAAGTATCTCGGATTGAAGTATTGAATTAAGTGGAAGGTGAGCGGCCGTTCCTGCCATCAGTAAGAGCCTTTAGTATGAACTTCCTTGCATAAGCGTTCGCATCCGCCATATGCTCTCGGCATCGTCGCGGACAGGCCAACTAATTAATATGGAATTCCTAGATAACTTTCGTGGGCCGTTGAATGCAATGTTATACCCCGCTCGATGGAATGGCCTAAGAAAGAATGAAGTTGGAAGGGTGATGAGCGGCTTGGTCCATCCTTGGATCCATAAAATACCTGCGCATTGGTATTTGGAGCGGATTGTTGCATTGTCAGATTTGAAAATTGATTTGAGCAGCCTGATAGCTGACCCCGAACCAAGCGACAATGACAAAGATATTCGTGACTTTTTAGAAGATATCTCAATCGAGGTTGAAAAGAATTATGCTGTTGCACGATCGGGACGCATCGTTACGAATAGTGGTATATGGATATGCACAACGCTGCCTACCGAGCATGTGCGGCTGGCGTCTGGTCAAACGCTCCCACAAATTGGCAATACCGAAGTTGTTTGGATGTGCCAACGCAAAACAAAAGGCTCAGCCGAAGAAATCCTGCAGGATGAGTTTAACGCCTATTATCTGCGTCGTACGTTGAAAGGAAGCGTAAATTATTCGGAGCCAGATGAGTATGCAGAATATTCTGCCCAAAGGCTAAGGGGCCAGACGAACCAGAGCTCTATCAGATCGATGTTGGCACTATTAGCCGAAATGATAAACGACCGCGAACATTGGATAACGAAGCAGATTGAAAGTAGTACTGAACTGGACTGGACAAAAAATGAAAAGAACTGGGCATGGTTTCAGACCCTATTGTCAAAGATCCGATTGAATCTAAGCTCCTCCGAAAATCAGTAAAGTTTGTCGGCAGTTAAACCAAGATATTGAATCGCCCCTGGTTTCATAGACACTTCCGAGCCTTACAATTTGGCTAAAGGGAGGTGTTATGAGCGGCAAACGGTACACAGAAGAATTCAAGGTGG
>NZ_LMHZ01000039.1 GCF_001428545.1 Noviherbaspirillum sp. Root189 | reverse complement strand
AGCACTTCCGGACGGGCGAAGCGATCATCAATCAGATAAACGTAGCCTCTGTCAGATTGCGTACGGATGACTCGTCCGGCTGCCTGCACCACCTTCTGGAGTCCCGGATAAAGATAGGTATAGTCATAGCCGCTTCCAAACGCTGCATCCATGCGTTCGCGATGTTCTTCATTGACTGCATTGAATTGCGGCAGACCGAGCGTCGCAATAAAAGCGCCGATCAGTCTTTCGCCGGGAAGATCGATGCCTTCAGCGAAAGGTCCTCCAAGTACCGCGAAGCCTATTCCACAACCACCCGGTGTAAAGCGCGCGAGAAACGCGTCACGTGCAGTCTCGTCCATGCCGCGTGACTGTTCCCAGACAGGNGTTCGCGATGTTCTTCATTGACTGCATTGAATTGCGGCAGACCGAGCGTCGCAATAAAAGCGCCGATCAGTCTTTCGCCGGGAAGATCGATGCCTTCAGAGAAAGGTCCTCCAAGTACCGCGAAGCCTATTCCACAACCACCCGGTGTAAAGCGCGCGAGAAACGCGTCACGTGCAGTCTCGTCCATGCCGCGTGACTGTTCCCAGACAGGGATGTCGGGATGGCGCGCGCGGAACAGGGCAGACACTTTGTCGAGATATTCAAAGCTGCTGAAGAAAGCGAGGTAGTTACCGCGTTGTGACTGGTATTGCTTTTCCATCAGCGCAACAATGGGCGCAATCGACTGCTCGCGTTGCCGGTATCGTGTCGAAATATAACCAGCCACAAATACCGACAACTGTTCGGCCTTGAATGGTGATTCGACATCAATATAAGCGGTATCGGATGGCAGTCCGAGCATGTCGGCGTAGAAGTGCCACGGACTAAGCGTGGCAGAAAACAGGATCGCGGATTGCGCTTCGGTAAAGCGGGGCGCCAGAAACTTTGCAGGTACCACATTGCGGATACCTATGCGCGAACGGATATGTTCGTTTCGTTCTTGCTTTGCTAGATCGAATAGCGAGTGTGTGTCCAACACTTCCAGCAGCCGAGTAAAGTGCAAAGCCTCGAAGTAAAAATTCTGTAGCGCGCTGTTCACGTACGCCGGGTTCTCTGCAAAGAATTCTGATATTTCACTGACGGTTTTTTGCAGCGCATTCGCAAACTTTGCCGGGATCTCCGAAAAAATCTTGTAGTCGCTCTCCTGCGTTTTGTTCAGTGCGGTCCATTGGCGCTGCAGCCTGTCGATCGCTTTGCCGAGCGCATCGGGTGTCGTACGCCGCACGGCTTGCAGCGTGGACTGATCCAGTTCGGCGGAGTACATCTTGCGTGCACGTTCAATCAGATTGTGGGCTTCGTCCGTTAAGACGGTGACACGCCACTGGTTAGCAGTAGTCAAGCCATACAACAACGCGCTGCTATCAAAATAATAATTGTAATCGCCGACCACGACGTCGGCCCAGCGCACCAGGTCCTGGCTCAGGTAATAAGGACATACCTGGTGTTCGAGTGCCACTGCGCGCAATGCCGCCTTGTTCAGTGCCCCTGAGGCAATCGCCGCGGATCGCGCAGGTGGCAGACGATCGTAAAAGCCCTTGGCCAGGGGGCACGATTCGCCATGACATGCCTTGTCAGGGTATTCACAGGCTTTGTCACGTGCCACAAGTTCAAGGACGCGTAAGGGCATTCCGGGCTGGTGATTCTTGAGCTGCTCCAACGCATCAAGGGCAAGGCTGCGCCCGGTCGTCTTTGCCGCCAGGAAGAAGATCTTGTCCAGATCTTTACCCGGTACTGCTTTCAACAAAGGAAATAGCGTGCCCACCGTCTTGCCGATGCCGGTCGGCGCTTCCGCTGCAAGACAGCGGCCCGTGTTGGCGGCACGATAGACTGCTTCGGAAAGCGCGCGTTGACCCGGCCGGAAGCCGGCATGCGGAAAGCGCAGTGCGGACAAGGCAGCGTTGCGGGCGATACGGTGATCAAGCTCCTGCGTGGACCAGTTCAGGAACGACTCGCACTGTTCCATGAAGAAGCTCTGAAGCGCGGTTGCCTGATGGCTTTCTTCTAGCATCGTCTCCTGCCGGCTGCCAATCTCGAAGTAGACCAGCGCAACGTTCACTTCGGTCAGCTGCAGTTTTTCGCAGAGCAGCCAGGCATAGATTTTTGCCTGCGCCCAGTGCAATGCACGATGATTGGCCGGCATGCGGGAAAGATCGCCCCGGTAAGTCTTGATTTCCTCCAGTCGGTTGCAGGCCGGATCATAACCGTCGGCCCGACCCCGGACGACCAGATGCCGGTGTCGGGATGTAAGGGTGACTTCCCGTTGATAATCGGCAGCACGCCGCGCCGTCACTTCGACATGACCGGCAATGCCTTCCTGCGCGGTGGGCGCCGGAGTAAATCGCAAATCAAGATCGCCACGCCTCGCCGTAAACTCCGCTAGCGCTCGCACTGCAACCTGGTATTCCATGTTCAGGCCGCTTCCTCTAACCATTGTACGAAGCAGACACTCACGGGGATGTCGTGCATCATGAAGTAATCGAGCCAACGCACTTGATTGTCCTGCAGGCGGTCGTTCGGCGCCTTTACTTCTATCATGCGGTAGCGCCGCTCATCCGGCCAAAACTGGATCAGGTCGGGAAAGCCGGCGCGATTGGTGCGGATGTCGGCGAGCATGCGATGAAAGATCGCTTTCAGATGAGCCGAGGGAATGCACTGCAGGGCGAGGCGGAGTAACTCCTCGCTGATGTGCTGCCATGCCACAAAGGGTGAGAGGGTATCTGCCTTTTCCACAAAATTCCGCAAGACGGTGTCAACGTATTCTTGCGAGTCCAGCTGTGAAAGGCAGGCGTTGAACTCCTTTTCTCGTCGACGGAAGAAATCTCCGTTATATAAGTCGGCCGGACCGCTCTGAAAGGGGTGAAAAAACGCGCCCGGAACCGGAGCAAACACGGCGTTCCAGCATAGCAGTCCGAACAGCGAATTAATCAAGGTGTTCTCTACATAGCAGAGTGGTGCATCTGCCGTGGCGAGGTGTGCGGCTACCAGTTGTTCGACGCAGAACGACTCTGTCGGTGCCGGAAGTGGCAAATCCACTCGCGCAACGCTTGATGCGGCAGGCAGCTTCGCAACCATCGGCATCCCCAGCCTGCGTTGCAGTCGCGGCCGTATGCGGGCGATTTGCTGCTTTTCCGCCTCACTCTCCGGACTCAGATCCGCCGCACTTGCCAGCGCGTAGGCATCGTCGTTCAGCCCACATCGCTCCATGACGCGGATCGCCCGTATGCGCGCGCCAGGATAAGTACAGGATGTGTATAAGCTTAGTGCATCCTGCAACGAGTCCGCGCGTTCATAATGTTGCGCCAGTTTGAAGACCAGCTTCGCGCGCCGACTGGCAAGCCAGTCATTGTCCGCGGTGGGCGGCGGTAGTTCCCCGAGAATAATGTTTGGATCTTCGCCATTTTCAAAGCGTTCGCCCAAGGCGAAAAGGTGCAGATAATGATCCACCTCGTCACGTGAACGCAGTCCATGGGATATCGATGATAACGCCACCTTTTCGTACTTCCAGATACCGAGATCTGCGAGTACGAACTCTGACCAGTCTTGCCGGCAATTGCCGAAGAACAGAAGCCGGATCCGGTCGCAGAGAGGATGAATCAACAAGGCATAGACGCAGTCATCGGATGACGGATGCCATTCGTCGAAGCGGCGATGACTGTCAAAACGCGTACGCAGCCGGTCTACCAGATCTGCCTTCTTCATCGCGCCGCCGCCCGGCACCGGTCCGATTGCGGCAAGGAGTTCGCCTTTGGTCAACAGGCCGGCAAGGTGATCGAGCGACAGTTGCGGCTGATCGTCGATCCATCCATGCTGCACCAGGGGACCTGCTGCCTGCCGTGTGCAGCCAATTTCGTCGTAAATGAGCTTGCTGGCACGGAAGTATGGTCCCTTGCGCATGACCATGCGGACCAGCAGGGCGCGCGAAGGCCGTGGCAACGCGGCGACGCACCTTATGAAGTGCTCTTCTTCCACGCTAAGTAAATGGGGATAGCGTGTATGCACCCATTCGAGGACCGTGTCGAAGTTTTCGAGGTAATAAAACGGGTTTTCAAGAGTAGGCGGCATCTTGAATTACCTATCAGGTTGGGGCCGAGTGAAGGACGCCAAAGTACAGCGCATTGACAATCTGGAAAATGAACAGGCTGGAAGGGCAAGCGGCCGATGACGAAATGGTAATTACGTTGATTGACTCGCGCCAGGAAGCCATCGTACCGCAGGCGAAAGGAGGAAACCAGCATCGCGTCGAATAAATAATCGCCTGCGTGATTGGAAGACGGCAGTTGGCCGCAGTACGGGGAGGACGTTTGTTGTCCCTGGGGCGGAAAAAATTATCAAAAGAAACAATTTTTTGAGTAAAAGCGTCTGATGCCAACTTGACTGCACTGTATTTCATGAAATCAACAACGAAAAGTTGCTTGTTTAAGATCAACTCTTATATCTTATAGAAGAGTTGTCCGCTACAATATCGCCTGAGGCTTCCCGTCCGAGCAGATATAACGAACGAAAGTCCGGTCTCGCTACCTTTAATCAAGCTACTAAAGAAAAGAGCGCCCTATGCTAGAAAACTACCGTCAACATGTTGCCGAGCGCGCCGCACTTGGTATCCCACCGCTCCCCTTGTCCGCCAAACAGACCGAAGAATTGGTCGCCTTGTTGAAAAACCCGCCAGCCGGCGAAGAACAGTTTCTTGTTGAACTGATCACCTATCGCGTTCCCGCGGGCGTCGATGATGCCGCCAAGGTCAAGGCCGCGTTCCTGGAAAAACTGGCAAAAGGTGAAGACAGCTGCGCACTGATTTCACGCCAGGAGGCAACCCGTCTGCTCGGCACCATGCTCGGTGGCTTCAATATCAAGCCGATGATCGATGTGCTCGATGACGCCGAAGTCGGCGCCGTGGCAGCCGTAGGCTTGAAAAACACCCTGCTGATGTTTGACTATTTCCATGATGTCAAGGAACTGGCCGACAAGGGTAGCGCCAATGCCAAGGCCGTCTTGCAGTCCTGGGCTGATGCCGAATGGTTCACATCGCGCCCCGAAGTGCCGCAAAGCCTGACCGTCACCGTCTTCAAGGTTTCCGGTGAAACCAATACGGACGACCTGTCGCCGGCACCGGATGCGACCACCCGCCCGGATATCCCGATGCATGCACTGGCAATGCTCAAGAATCCACGCCCAGGCATCAATGCCGACGAACCGGGCAAGATCGGCCCGATCAAGCAGATCGAAGCCTTGAAGGCCAAAGGCCATCAGGTTGCCTATGTCGGCGACGTGGTTGGAACCGGCTCTTCCCGCAAATCCGCGACCAATTCGGTCTTGTGGTTTACCGGCGATGACATTCCCTTCATTCCGAACAAGCGCTTCGGCGGCGTCTGCCTGGGCACCAAGATCGCGCCGATCTTCTACAACACCATGGAAGACGCCGGTGCGTTGCCCATCGAACTGGATGTCTCCAAAATGGAGATGGGCGATGTGGTCGAACTGCGCCCCTATGAAGGCAAGGCATTCAAAAATGGCGAAGTCATTGCGGAATTCACCGTCAAGTCTGATGTCCTGTTCGATGAAGTGCGCGCCGGCGGCCGCATTCCGCTGATCATCGGTCGCGGCTTGACGTCGAAAGCGCGTGAAGCACTGGGCCTGGCACCGTCAACCTTGTTCCGTCTGCCACAAAACCCGGTCGCGTCCAGCAAGGGATTCTCGCTTGCGCAAAAAGTGGTAGGACGCGCCTGTGGCCTGCCTGAAGGTCAGGGCATCCGTCCGGGCACCTATTGCGAACCGAAGATGACGACTGTGGGCTCGCAAGACACGACCGGTCCGATGACACGCGACGAGCTGAAGGATCTGGCATGCCTTGGCTTCTCCGCGGATCTCGTGATGCAGTCGTTCTGTCATACCGCCGCCTATCCCAAGCTGGTCGACGTCAAGACGCATCAGACCTTGCCGACCTTTATCTCCAACCGTGGCGGCGTGGCCCTGCGTCCCGGTGACGGCGTGATTCACTCCTGGCTCAATCGCCTGCTGCTTCCGGATACCGTAGGCACAGGTGGCGACTCGCACACCCGTTTCCCGATCGGTATTTCTTTCCCGGCGGGTTCTGGTCTGGTCGCATTTGCCGCAGCAACAGGTGTCATGCCGCTGGATATGCCGGAATCGGTTCTGGTGCGCTTCAAAGGCGAAATGCAGCCCGGCGTGACCTTGCGTGACCTGGTCAATGCCATTCCGCTGTACGCAATTCGTCAGGGCATGCTGACTGTCGAGAAGAAGGGCAAAAAGAACATTTTCTCGGGCCGCATTCTGGAGATCGAAGGCCTGCCTAAACTGAAGGTCGAACAGGCATTCGAACTGTCGGACGCCTCTGCTGAGCGCTCCGCAGCAGGCTGCACGGTGCATCTCGATAAAGAGCCGATCATGGAATACATGACATCGAACATCACGCTGATGAAGTGGATGATCGCTAGCGGCTACCTGGACAAGCGTACGCTGGAGCGCCGCATCAAGGCCATGGAAGCCTGGCTGCAAAAACCGGAACTTCTTGCACCGGATGCCGACGCAGAGTACGCGGCAGTCATCGAAATTGATCTGGCCGATATCCATGAGCCGATCGTCGCCTGCCCGAACGACCCTGACGATGTAAAACCTTTGTCCGAAGTCGCCGGCGACAAGATCGACGAAGTGTTTGTGGGTTCATGCATGACCAACATCGGCCACTTCCGCGCTGCATCCAAACTGCTCGAAGGTAAGACCGATATTCCGGTTCGCCTGTGGATTGCTCCGCCGACCAAGATGGACCAGCAGGTATTGACGGAAGAAGGTCATTACGGAACGCTGGGCCGTAGCGGCGCGCGGATGGAAATGCCAGGATGCTCGCTGTGCATGGGTAACCAGGCGCAGGTACGTAAAGGCGCGACAGTGATGTCGACGTCGACACGTAACTTCCCGAACCGCCTCGGTCTCGATACGCGCGTGTATCTCGGTTCAGCCGAGCTCGCCGCAGTCTGTTCCACTCTCGGCAAGATCCCGACAAAGGCTGAATACATGGAACATATCGGCGTCATTGAAAAGAATGCCGCCAATATCTACCGTTATATGAACTTTGACAAACTGGCGGAATTCCGTGATGTAGCCGATGGCGTCAAAGTGGATTAATGGCATCGGTGGCGGGTACGGTACGCATCGTACACACATTACCCGCTGAGACCTTAGCCATGTAACGACAAGGCCGGCTGACTACCGGCCTTGTTTATTTAATACAGCAATGTGTACACGGTACCTGGTTCGAACAAGCCAGCATGACCTGCGCGTTACGCCGCAGACACTGGTTTAGGAATTCACCAATCGAAGTCATAATAAAACCCCGCTTCCGGGGAGATTCGCGCCGGATATTCGCAATTTCTTGCCTTCATCATCAAAAACTTGCTTTTGTCGGATCGCGTGTCGATTTTCTGGATCGCTATTCGTCGTATGGTATAGAGGGATGTCCTCTACTTTTTGGGAAATCAATCATGTCGACGAATACTGTCCGATTTCATCGCGTTATCAAGTCCTCGCCAGAGCGAGTTTATCGTGCATTTCTCGATGCCGATGCATTGGTCAAGTGGCTGCCGCCGAACGGTTTCACCGGTAAGGTTCACCAGCAGCAAGCAATAGTGGGTGGCACCTACCGGATGTCGTTCACCAACTTTACCAGCGGCCATAGCCACTTCTTCGGGGGAGAGTACCTGGAGTTGGTGCCGCACGAGCGGCTACGCTACACGAGTATGTTTGATGATCCAAATCTGCCGGGTGTGATGCAAACCACCGTGACTTTGCGAGAAGTATTCTGCGGGGTTGAGCTGAACGTTGTGCAAGAGGGCATACCCCAGGCCATTCCCGCAGAGGCCTGTTACCTTGGCTGGCAGGAGTCGCTTGTGTTGCTTGGTAAGCTGGTTGAAGCGGAAATCCGAGAATAAAGGCACCATACCCGGGGCGGCCGGTAAAAATCCCGGCGCTAGGTAGAATAGGGACTGACCGGTAAACCAAGGTAAGGAAATTGATTCATGCCAACAAAGGAAATTATTGCATTGGACGGTGACGGCGTCCTGCTCGACTACCATACCGCCTATCGCCTGGCATGGGAGCGTGCTTTCGGCGAATTGCCTGATATCGTTGATCCGCAAGCGTATTGGGCGCTGGATCGGTATGCGGTGCGACGTCTGACCGGTGACGATCTTGAACGCTTCCGAGTATGCTTTGACGACGTGCACTGGTCGTCGCTGCCCGCCTTGCCTGGCGCGGTCGAAGCATGTCATCGACTGGTCGAGGCTGGTCATGAACTCGTCTGCGTCACCGCCATTCAAACGGAGTTTCAACATGCCCGGCTTAAAAATCTGCGTAACGCCGGGTTTCCCATCGAACGCATCGTTGCAACGCCGAGTTCGCTGTATGGCAGCAGCCCGAAAGTGGCAGTGCTGACCGAGCTGAAACCAGTCGCTTTCGTCGATGACTATCTGCCTTACTTTGCGGGGATCCCTGCCGAGATACACGCCGCCCTCATTCTGAGGGAACCGAACGGCAGTCCGAACGTTGGCCCGGAGCTGGACCAGGTGGACTCCCAGCACGTTGATCTGGCCGACTTCGCCAACTGGTGGCTAAGTTCAAATTCGAATGCAACAGTGAGACACAAAGCTTCCGCAACCTGATGCGATGCGTCATGCCGCGCCAGCCGTTCGCGCAGCATGCGCAGTCAGACCATTAGCCTCCGCGAGCTTCCGCCAGTGCAATGGTCAAGTGCTGTACCTTCTTTTTCAGCTGATCGCGTTCTTCTGTCAGCTGTGTCAGCAATTGCGTCAGGCGGTAAATTTCAAGCTGGTCTGGTGTGGCATCGCCAAGTGGTGGCGGCACGGGTATTGAATCCGGCTTGGGCGGCAATCGGGCATCGCGCACCTGTTTTGCCGCCTGCCGAAGCTCCTTCTTGCCTCCAGCGACCGCCGCCACTTGTTTTTCTTCAGGCAACGAGGCTACTGCAGCTGCGGCGTTGATGGAAATTACACCTGCCTTCACTGCGCTGACCAACTCGGGCGTTGCCGTCTTCTGGATTTTCTCGATCTGACCGAGCGTCGCGCTGCTCACCCGCGCTGTTCGCGCAACCGCCTCGCGCGTGAGTACCGGTTTGGTCGCGGGAGGTGTAGCGGCATGGGTATCATCAGGTGTTGCAGCCGGCTGCTCGGTTTGCGCTTGTACCAGACGTGCAGCAACGATTTCCTTTTTACGCAGCGCGAGTACACCCCGCTGAAAATCCGAGACGCTGCGTCGCCCGAGGTGATTGTCGATCATCCATAAATGGACATCATCCATGGACTGAAACGCCTGGTTTTGGACGGTATTGAAAGGAATCTGGTGCTTCTGACAAATGCTGTAGCGGTTGTGCCCATCCACCAGGAGATCACCCCACAATACTAGCGCATCACGGCAGCCTTCCGTGAGCAAGCTGCGTTCGAGTGCCGCGTATTCGTCCTCTGTCAGCGGGTCGATATAGGCGCGGAGGTCTTCGTTGATTGTAATCGTCATAAGCCAAACAAAAAAACAGTAGCGCAGTAGTGTACACATTACGCCGCCGTCATAGGCAAACGTAACACAGCGCAAGTCATCATCAGACTCTGCTGTCCCGAATGCAGTCGATATCGGATCCAAGTTAAGATGACATGATCCGCGTCTAAGTCATAAGATTGCATGAAAGGGATCGACATGAACAGCTTGCGTACCAGGTATGACGTCCTGATTGCCGGTGGAGGCATTGTCGGCTCTTATGTCGCCTATTTCCTGAAGCAGCGTGCACCAGCCATGGATGTTGCCGTTATCGAGCCAGACCCGACTTACGAGTTTGCCTCGACGGTACGTGCTTCAGGGGGCGCCCGGCGCCTCTTTTCGTGCCCTGAAAACATCGAAATGTCCAACTTCAGCATCGAGCGCATCAAGAAGTTTTCTGATGAAATGGCGATAGGCGGCGACCCCGCGCCGGTCGATTGGGTCGAACAGGGATATTTGTTCATCGTGTCGGGAGCCGGCGCGCTACGTGTCTTGGAAGAGAACACCCAGGTGCAGCAATCGCTTGGAGCAGACACTCGGATGCTGGATCGGGAAGGACTCAGGCAGCTATTGCCATCAATGTACGTCGACGACCTTGACGGAGCTGCGTATTCGCCCCGGGATGGCTGGTGCGACCCGAACAGCTTTCTCCAGGGGACGCGTAAAAAAGCCATGTCGCTCGGCGTTGAATTCATTGCTGACCGTGTTTGCGGGTTCAACATTTCTGGCGGCAGAATAACCAGCGCGAGCTTAAGTAGCGGTACTTCTCTTAACGCCGATTTTTTTGTCAATGCGGCGGGTGCCTGGTCGGGACAAGTCAGCGCATTGGCCGGAATGTATCTGCCTGTATCGCCGTTGCGCCGTTTCGAACACTATTTTACCGGCCATCGGCAGATCGAACCTTTGCCTTACGTGAAGGATTTGCACCGCCTGGCCTTTCGCTCCGAAGGGCAGGGCTTCTCCGGCGGTCTGGTTAACTCGGATGAGCCGAGGGGATTCAATTTTGATGTGGACCACAACTACTTCAATGAGCTTGTCTGGCCGGCGCTGGCCCATCGCTTCCCGACCGCATTCGAGGGCGTGAAGTGCCATCGCACCTGGTCAGGACTTTATGAGCAATGCGAGCTCGATGGCAATCCAATCATTGGCAACTGGATCGGCAATCATGAAAACTTTTTTGTTGTTACGGGCTTTTCGGGACACGGCATGATGCATGCGCCGGCCGCCGGACGCGGCATCGCCGAACTCATCGACAAAGGACGCTTCGAGACCATCGATTTGAGTCGATTCAGCTATGCGCGCGTGCTGAAGCATGAACCTTATCCAGAGCGCGGCATACTCTGACGGTGCTGAAATAAAGGACTCCGTCCCATGCCTGTAGCTGAGGTCGCCTAACGCACATATTGATTCTGTTGATTGTCTTCAAAAATCGATAGTGATAGATTGAAAAGTTGCCTTCACGCAATGTAAAATGGCATTGTGGTAACAATGAGATGGGCACAGGTCTGGACCGCCAGCACCTCTGCCCATTTTGCTTTTCTGGAGAACACGTTCCAGATCGCCTATGCTCTCATCACGGCAAATACAAAGCAGGCACCTGGAAGTCAGGCTAATTTGGATTAGGCTACTTCATATCCCATTTCACGTTGCAGCGGTATGATAAGGACTGAATTGCATCAGCAACTCTGGTTCCGCAAACAGGTCCAAACGTTTTAACGCGGTACCTGCACACCGAAGGTGCCCGCTCCGGATCAATAATTTAGCCGCAAACGCTTTGTTGATGAAAACGAAAGTGTGACCTTCCTTGAAGCTATTCTATAAAGTGCTTCTTCCTTTCCTGTTTTTCAGAAGCAAACATCTTGGTCTATTCGCTTTATCAAGGCACTTGCAACTTGTAAAATCGGCCTAATCTACTGTCAGGACCTCCTTTTAATACGGGCAGGCGATTCCCGATGCCGGGTCTTCATAAGGAACACTAGTGAATCAAAAGCACATTCAGATTGCCATCTCGGCAATTGTCGCATTTGTTGTATTTTTCATTTTCAGCCAGCAACTCAGTTCCGGAGGTCCGGGTACGGCAACGCCGATTCCCTACTCAGAATTTCTTGCACAGGTAAAATCAAAGCAAGTCCGCGAAGTCGTGATTGAAGGCACCCGCGTTTTGGCGGTCACCAACGACGGCAAGCCGCTGAGCACCAACACGACGCTTCTCGACCGTGGCCTGGTGAACGATCTGATCGAAAATGGTATCAAGTTCGACGTCAAGAATCCTGAGGCACCGTCCTTCCTGTCCCAAGTATTTATGTCCTGGTTCCCGATGCTGTTAATGATCGGCGTATGGATCTGGTTCATGCGGCGGCAGCAGGGTGGCGGCAAGGGCGGTCTGTTCTCGATGGGCAAGTCAAAAGCTCGGCTGCAGGATGAGCATACCAATACCACTACCTTTGCCGACGTGGCCGGCTGCGAAGAGGCACGGGAAGAAGTCGATGAGATTGTTGAATTCCTGCGTGAGCCGCGCAAATTTCAGCAGCTCGGCGGACACGTGCCAAAGGGCGTATTGCTGGTTGGCCCTCCGGGAACGGGTAAAACCCTCCTGGCACGCGCGATGGCCGGCGAAGCCAAAGTGCCGTTTTTCACAATTTCCGGATCTGATTTCGTCGAAATGTTCGTCGGCGTTGGCGCGTCGCGCGTGCGCGATCTGTTTGAGACCGCGAAACAGCACGCACCATGCATTATCTTCATCGACGAAATTGATGCAGTCGGTCGTGCCCGCGGGAGCGGCATGGGTGGCGGCAATGATGAGCGCGAGCAGACCCTGAATCAAATGCTGGTGGAGATGGACGGTTTCGAGCCGAACTCCGGCATCATCGTGGTCGCTGCGACCAACCGCGCCGACGTGCTGGACAAGGCGTTGTTACGCCCGGGACGTTTTGACCGTCAGGTGATGGTCGGGTTGCCGGATATCCGCGGTCGGGAAAAGATTCTGCGCGTCCATATGCGCAAGGTCCCCCTGTCACAAGACGTGCAAGCCGATGTGCTGGCCCGCGGTACGCCGGGTTTCTCCGGTGCAGAGCTTGCCAACCTGGTCAATGAAGCTGCGCTGTTCGCTGCCCGCCGCAACAAGAGTGCGCTGGACATGCAAGACTTCGAAGACGCAAAGGACAAGATCATCATGGGCCCGGAGCGCAAGTCGGCTGTCATGCGCGAAGAAGAGCGCCGTAATACCGCCTACCACGAGTCCGGGCATGCGGTGGTTGCGAAGCTCCTGCCAAAAGCTGATCCCGTGCACAAGGTAACAATCATGCCGCGCGGTTTCGCATTGGGCCTGACCTGGCAATTGCCTGAGCACGATCGCGTCAACATGTATAAGGACAAGATGCTGGAAGACATAGCGATCCTGTTTGGCGGCCGAATCGCCGAAGAAATCTTCATGAATCAGCAGTCTACTGGCGCGTCGAACGACTTCGAACGTGCGACCAAGCTGGCGCGGGCCATGGTGACTCGCTTCGGAATGTCCGAAACGCTGGGCACAATGGTCTACACCGACGAGCAGGATGGCTTTGGCATGAATTCACGCATGGTGTCCGAGGAGACCCAGCAGAAGGTTGACGATGAAATTCGCCGCATTCTCGATGACCAGTACGCGCTGGCACGAGGTCTTCTGGAAGCGAACCGCGACAAGGTCGATGTGATGGCAAAAGCACTTCTGGAATGGGAAACACTGGATGCGGACCAGGTGAACGACATCATGGTTGGCAGCGCGCCGCGGGCACCCAAATACGCTAGCGAGAAAAAGCCGCCTCTGTCCGGTGGGCAGGGGCCGGTAGTTCCGGTAACCGCTTGACCTCGCCGTGCCCATGTTGAGCGGGCAATGACGAACAAGTGACAGATGGGGCGGACTGCTTGCAGTTCGCCCTTTTATTTTTTAAGGGTTCTGCCCGGCGATTAACGCGTGGATTAACGCGTACGCAAACAGGGTACAAAAGTGCATGGAAGCGAAAGGCGGAGAGCGCAAGGAGATGCTTGGAGCGGAAGCGTCCAGAGCGGCTAAATCGCTATTAGGGGAGCGTCGGAATCAAACTGCGGAGGATATGCGGCTTACAGCGCGTTGGCTGTTTATTCGGACCGCATGCACATGAACGACTGCGCATAGCGTACTGAAAGCCGCATTGAAGAAAGCCCTGGTCACCTTACTCGGAACAGGGCCTACAGGCGAAAAACTTGGATTTACATCGGGACGATGTTAGATGCCTGTGCGCCTTTTGGTCCCTTTGTTACTTCGAAAGATACTTTCTGGCCTTCTTTCAATGACTTGAAGCCGGAAGAATTGATTGCCGAAAAATGCGCAAACAAATCCTCGCCACCTTGTTCCGGTGTGATAAAACCAAAACCTTTTGCATCGTTAAACCACTTTACTGTACCTGTTGCCATGATTGCTCTCTAGTTACTGTTTAAAATGCTCTGGCACTTTGTGACTTTTTGTCCCGTGCTGTAGAGCTGACATATCGAGATCGTACTACCGTGTCTCCCCCTCGATGGTGCAGAGTTTAGCTTAGCTGGGCAAAGAGACAAGGAAATCTTTGTTGACAAAGATCAACAGAGTCCATTCTCTATGAAGGTGTACGAAACGTCAGCGCATGCGCTTCACGTCTCGAGAGCTTGTAACTTTCAACCTCTTCGCAGCGGAGGACAGTAGAGAGTACATGCATAAGACAGTGCATCGAGGCACTTGAATGGGATGATCGACGGGTAGTTGTGCACAGAAAAACGCATCAATTATTCATACATTTTCTTTTTATTCAGTTCTGTCCTCAACAACTCTTGACAAATTCCAAGTCGTTGATTCTTATCACTTAATTCCTATGCACACATTTTAGCCAATTTAAGCCGAACCCGCGTGGAATCTAGCTATGCTGCTTGTCAATACCCCTTTATTCACAAAGTTATCCACAGGTAATGTGGATTACTAGAAAAACACTGTAGTTACAGACACTTACAGATGATTTACGGAAAGAAAAAGGTTTCGACGTCAGGTTGATGCCAAGTTTTTCACTAACTTGCGCGTTTTCGATCACGCATCATCAACATATTGAAGTAGCTCGCAAGTGTTGCGTTTTACCAGGTTTAAGTGTTGGCAAATTTGAACGTTTTGGTGCATTGAACCATCCATGATAAGGATACGTTTAAAGAAGGACATGCAATGTCGCTTGCAGCTGAACCGAATAAAAATTCTGGCAAACCGGAAGTATTAAAGCCTTCAGTGATTCGTGAAGGCCGCCCTTTTCCACTCGGTGCCACCTGGGATGGGTTAGGCGTGAACTTCGCCCTTTTTTCCGCCAATGCCACGAAAGTGGAACTCTGCCTTTTCGATATCGACGGCAAGAAAGAAATAGAGCGCATTGAGCTTCCGGAATACACCGATGAGGTCTGGCATGGGTATCTACCGAGCGCAAGGCCGGGACTGGTCTATGGCTATCGCGTATATGGTCCCTTCGAACCTGATGCCGGTCATCGCTTTAATCCGAACAAATTGCTGATCGACCCCTACGCCAAGAAATTGGTTGGTGAACTCACCTGGGGGCCCGAAGTATTTGGATACAAGCTGGATTCCCCCGACAAAGACCTCTCCTTTGACGAACGTGACAGTGCACATCTGATGCCAAAATGCCGTGTGATTGATCCGGCCTTTACCTGGGGCGCCGAACGGCGACCAAATGTCTCCTGGGAGAGCACAATTTTTTACGAGATGCATGTGAAGGGATTCACTGCATTGAATAAACGGGTACCAGCGGTGGAGCGGGGGACATTCGCAGGACTGGCGCGTTCCGAGGTGGCGGCGTATCTGCGCGGCCTTGGCATCACAACCGTCGAGCTGCTGCCGGTTCACGCGTTCATTGATGACAGTTACCTGATCGAAAAGGGACTAAAGAATTATTGGGGCTACAATTCGATCGCCTTCTTTGCGCCGCATTCGGCTTACCTGCATTCGCCGTTCACCAACGAATTCAAGGAAATGGTCAATCAGTTCCATGCAGCCGGTATTGAGGTCGTTCTTGACGTGGTCTACAACCACACCGCGGAAGGCAACGAGCTTGGACCGACGCTTTCGCTGAAGGGAATCGACAACGCCAGCTATTACCGCTTGATGCCTGACAACAAGCGGTTCTATATCAACGACACTGGTACCGGCAATACCGTGAATCTGTCGCACCAGCGCGTGCTGCAGATGGTCACCGATTCTCTGCGCTATTGGTCGCAGGAGATGCGTGTCGACGGATTCCGGTTTGACCTTGCTACGATTCTCGCTCGCGAGCCCTATGGATTCGACGAAGGGGGCGGTTTTCTGGATGCCTGTCGTCAGGACCCGGTTTTGTCGAGCGTAAAATTAATTGCGGAGCCTTGGGACATCGGGCCGGGCGGCTACCAGGTCGGGCAATTTCCTCCGGGCTGGGCGGAGTGGAATGATAAATTCCGCGACACGGTGCGTTCGTTCTGGAAAGGTGATCCTGGCACCCTCGCCGATTTCGCATCACGCATTTCCGGCTCGGGTGACTTGTTCAACAAGCGTGGCCGCAGATCCTGGGCCAGTGTGAACTTCATCTGCGCCCATGATGGATTTACCCTGAACGACCTTGTCTCCTACAACGACAAGCATAATGAAGCCAACGGCGAAGAAAACCGTGACGGACATTCCAATAACCATTCGTGGAACCATGGTGTCGAGGGTGAGACTGATGATCCGGAAATCACGACCTTGCGTGAGCGACAGAAGCGAAACCTGATGGCGACGCTCGTGCTGTCGCGTGGCACGCCGCTCATTCTCGCCGGTGACGAGTTCGGCAATACACAGCGTGGCAACAACAATGCCTACGCACAGGACAACGAAATCGCCTGGCTTGAATGGGAAAAGATAACAGCCTCTGACCGCACGCTGCTGGCATTCACCCGCACGCTGATCGAGATTCGCAAGAGTTTTCCGATTCTTAATCGGGGCCGATTCCTGACTGGGGAATATAACGAAGAGCTCAATGTGAAAGATGTAACGTGGCTCACGCCCGACGCCAGCGAAATGTCTGCGGAACATTGGGAAGACGCCAATGCCAAATGCTTTGGCATGCTTCTCGATGGCCGCGCCCAGGCGACCGGTATCAAACGACGCGGATCCGATGCCACGCTTCTGCTTGTATTCAATGCGCACCACGACGTGGTGAACTTCACACTTCCGGAAGTCCCGGACAGCAGATACTGGATTAGCCTGATCGATACCAACGACCCGAACCGTGCGGATCGTTCGACGTTCGACTTCGGGCACTGCTATGAGGTGACTGGCCGATCAATGTTGCTGTTCGTTCTGGCAAGTGAGAGTAGGCAGTCATGGCAATTGCGTAACCTGCACGGTGCCAATCGCGATATCGAGGCTTGGGTGGAGCGGAGTACGGACGATTAGGTTGAACAGCCAGAAGCCAATTGCAAAACGCCTGGTTAACACTGATCATGATGCCGGCTGTCTTCAGCATCCTGCACCAATCTCGTGCTCAACAACAAAGCACCGAAGATCACGGGGCAAGCATGGCTATTTCATGAAGGAGAAAAACCGTATAGGCGTGGACATATTGAGGATGTTATCGACAATTTAGCAAAGTAATATAGGTATTTGCGTTAGCATCACGCCTTTACGTACGCCGACCGCAGGCCATGTCCGATGCGCGCATTGCCGCGGCTGGCAATTCATTTCAGTATCCAGGCCATGAAAAAGACAAAAAATTCTCCTCCCGCAAAAGCTGGCGCCATGACACAGGAACGCGACGACGTCCTGGCTGACCGACTGGTAGCACTCGCGGGAGACCTGCGTAATTCTGACGTGTATGCGGTATTGACCGATAACCTTCAGAAAGCACAGTCGGAACTCCGCAAAACAATCAGAAAATGTCTTCAGCAACAGCGCGAGGTGGTGCTTGATGAGGCGCTTGAACGCACTCTTGAGGAAGACGCCAAGGCCTATCGTGTACTGCGCGAAAACATCGAAGAGATGTCCGGCACGGTCGTATTTCGCCGTGAGGAAGTGCCCGACCTGGAAGTGAATGCCTTTGTGATCCCCATGTTCGTGCATACGACAGGCGGACTGCGCAGCGAGCAGTGTTTTCAGGATGAAGACGCATTTGAACAATTGCGAGACAGCATCAAAGATAGCGGCCTGGAAAGCAAAAAGGCGACGGTTGCCCTCGTCAGCCATGCCTATCATCCCGAGGAGATCAAGGAAGTCGCTTATTGTCAGTTAAACGCCATGGTGCTCGAAGCATACGACGCCATGACGCGCAAGAAAACGACGCAAGCCGATGCCATTGCGCGCAGCATGCGTGGCTGGCCGGCATCGGATTTCGCGCCGGACGATCATGCTGTAGAACTACGCTTTCTGCTCGGCTTCTCACTGAAGACGATGGACGACCCCTTCTACCAGGTGCCCGTCAAGGAAGCAGCGGCCGACCGTTATTTTGAGGCGCGTGGGGAGCGCTTTCGGAAATGGTCGCAGCAGGTAATGCCGTTGCTGCGGCGCTGTCTGGTAACAGACGGACGCGAAGTGCAGATCGACTTTCTTTATCAGGACTTGTTCTATGGAGGCAAAGAAGCGGCCTTCGCAGAAATGGACATGCTTGAGTTACTATCGGAAGTCCAGCACGCACTGGCCGAACATGGGAAAACTTCGGAAGACGCAAAGGCGATTGTCGGCCCGTTGGCGGCGAGTGACGATGCGATGCTGCAGCTCGGTTTATATGACAAGACGACAGATGCCCTCATCGACGTCATCGAGAGACCACTAAGCCCGACAGAGATTGCGGAGAGCGTTATCGCAGATATTGCCGATGGCTTAAGCACAACCGGCATTCAGGACATACGTATTGCGCGCCACTTCGACGCTGAGGGAAATCCAGACGGAGTCCGGCCATACTCGCCGCGATAGGATTCTGCGTGCCTGTCAGGACGCAGTGGCATGGCGTCCTGACAAAGGTATGTAGAAAGGGCGGCACAACGCCCAGTGACTGACTATTAATTTCACCGTGCCTTGCGCGCCTGACAAGGCAACACGTGCAAAGTTAAGGTTGAGCGCTTCTCCTGGCGATTTCGTTCCCGACATAACCGCCGCCGATGACGCCTGCGACGGTCGCCAGTGTGCGTCCGCTGCCTTTGCCGATCTGGTTACCAAGAAGACCTCCGACGACTGCGCCGACACCAATGCCGACCGGGCTGTTTTGCGCAACAGGCGCCGGTTGCTGATACACCGGGGCAGGAGAATAAACACCCGAAGTGCTCGGCTGGGCAACGGGCGCAGCGCTCACTTGACTCACCTGACTGTACGACGGCTGACTCGCTGCCGGCGCTGTATGCTGAACGTACTTGTGATGGACCACAGTCTTATGCCGGACGACTTCCTTCACCGCAGGAGGAGCAACCGGTTGTGGCGCTACGGCCACCGCATTGGTCGCCAGTGCCGGAGAAGGAGAAGAAATCGCAGCAGGAGCAGCTATCGGCTGGCTTGTGATCGCGGTGTCTTTCGGTGCGCTCCCCTGGGATGCCGGAATAATTCCTACAATTGCGGCTGCGCCAACGATGCTGACCAGCATGACTGATACGGCTGCACCGGCTACCAATGGGTGAATACGTGAAGAAGTCTGGTTCATTTCCATGTCGGTTCCGTTAGGGTTGAGGATTAGTACAGGAAAAGAATACTGTTTGTCCCAATCGCTTGAGTAGTCCTGGTATGTATCAGCAGTAAGCGCTTGTAACCTGAGTAGCCTGAGCAGCGCATGGCCGATCAGATTTGGTGCGGCAATCATCAGTACATCGACAGCTGTGGTTTCATTGCAACGAGAGTTGCGTTGCAACATTTATTTCCTGAAAAAACACGAACACTGCAGCCGGAGTCGGACTACGTACGTTAAAATAGTTGCCGTAGAGAAACATAGTAGTGTCATCATGAAAACATCTTCACTTAATGACATCAAAGAAAAACTGGATAAGTCACGCTTGAAAGTCGGGCAAAGACTCATACACAAATTTCATGGAATTGTGCGATATACCGCTGACTGCGCATTGATGGAGCGATTTGCAGGAAATAGCTACTCAGTGTTCGTGGAGCACGAAGGCGAAATTATCGAAGTCGGCCTTCCACAAGTTTCATGGACATGAGGGCCGATAATATCTAGCTGGACGGAAGCACCGGAAAAACGCGGGCAAGTAGCAACAGCGAGGTGCTCCACGCACGACATTCCCTGAGTGTGGCATGTTTAAATAGCGCCAACTATCCGCCCTCTATCAACGATGCGAGCAAGCGTCAATGCTCGTCTGTTACCGCTATTGATTCGCGCGTCTGCGCGACCTCGCTACGCCAGATGAGCAATAGTTGATAACGCATTAAATTCAGAAGCTGCTGTTATGCGAAGGATTTGGCCGGATGGCCGACCGAGGCGGCGCAGTCATTCATCAGAAAGAACAGATCCAGCATGTTTGCAAATTTAAAAATCGGCCATCGCCTTGCGTTGGGCTTTGCCGGTGCATTGGCTTTTTCGGTCGTCATTACCGGGAACAGCCTGTGGAAAATGAACGAAGTTTCAGCCCAAGTCCAGTCCATGACCGAATCGCCTCTTTCCAAAGAGCGCTATACAGCTGACTGGAGCCGCAACATCAGCACGGCGGTCGCGCGAACCACCGCCGTCGCCAAGAGCAGCGACCCGAGTCTATCGACTTTCTTTGCTGCTGATACCGCAGCTACCATGAAAAGCACTTCCGAAGTGTTGAAGAAACTGGAAGTGCTGCTGTCCTCTGATGAGGAAAAAACGCTTTTCGGCAAGATCGTTGAAACCAGAAAATCCTACACAGCCTACCGCGACGCGGTATTTAAACTGAAAGCCGAAGGAAAGGCCGACGAAGCAAATCAGGTGCTCGAAGCCAATTATCTGCCCGCAGCAAAGAATTATCAGGATCTGGTTGCGCAGTTCCTCAACCTGCAGCGCGGACAGCTCAATGAGGATGCCGCGAACATTAAAGAAACCCAAATTGCCGCACGCAACCAAATGATTGCGCTCAGCGCACTGGTCATCCTGTTCGGCATAGGGTGCGCCTGGTGGCTTACCGTTGGCATTACCGGTCCTCTGCGTAATGCCGTAGCGGCAGCGCGCCGCGTCGCTGACGGAGATCTGAGCGGCGAGATTGACGTCACGTCGAGCGACGAAACCGGACAACTGCTGCATGCGCTGCGCGACATGAATGCCAATCTGCGCACGACCGTGACCAGGGTCCGCCAGGGCACCGACACAATCGCTACTGCTTCCAACCAGATCGCTGCTGGCAATCAGGACCTGTCGGCGCGTACCGAACAACAGGCAAGCTCGCTGGAAGAGACGGCTTCGTCAATGGAGGAACTTACATCCACCGTGCGGCAAAATGCCGACAATGCCCGCCAGGCCAACCAGCTAGCCGACGCCGCATCGCAAGTTGCGGCCAAGGGAGGTGAAGTCATTGGGGAAGTGGTTGGAACCATGGGGCAGATCAATGCGTCGGCAAGGAAAATCGTCGATATCATCGCAGTGATCGACGGTATCGCATTCCAGACCAACATTCTTGCACTCAACGCAGCCGTAGAGGCGGCACGTGCAGGGGAGCAGGGACGTGGCTTTGCAGTCGTCGCCAGCGAAGTGCGTACGCTGGCACAGCGTTCCGCCTCGGCGGCAAAAGAAATCAAAGGATTGATTGAGGCCTCCGTCGACCAAGTGGATGCGGGCAGCATGCTGGTCAACCAGGCCGGCAAGACCATGGCCGACATCGTTGACAGCGTCCGCCGCGTGACTGATATCATGGGCGAGATCACTGCCGCCAGCCAGGAGCAAACCTCTGGTATCGAGCAGATCAATCAGGCAATCACGCAAATGGACGACGTGACGCAACAGAATGCATCGCTTGTCGAAGAGGCGGCAGCCGCATCCGAGGCAATGCAGCAACAGGCGGCAGAGCTCGCAAGGGTGGTGAGTGTCTTCAAGATCGACGGAGAGAATGTTCCTTCTTCATTTGTTGACGTACCAGCCATCATTCCGCGCGCAGGTACGGCCGTTGCCCAGAAGTCGACACGCACACTGAAGGTCAGGCACGCGTCTTCAGTAACCTCAGCGACGCCAGTGCCTGAAAGAAGGTCATTCTCCAAGATACGAGATAATAAAGACGGCGATTGGGAAGAATTCTAACGAACGCAATAACGTAGCTGCATCACACATCGACTATTGTTTGATCCATGCGCAAGCAGAAAAATACTGAGTTCCCGGGCCCGATTCCTTCCCCGGTTCTTAAGGAAAAGGCCACGCCGGCTTACGTAGTCCGACAATCGGACGTACACGGTAAGGGTGTATTCGCCCGCCGCAAACTTCGAGCCGGCATGCCAGTCATCGAGTACAAAGGTGAGCGAATTGATCTGGCCGAAGCGGACCGGCGCGCTGAAAACCGGCGATGGCCAATCAATCACACCTACTTCTTCTCATTGGCGGATGGCCGCATCATCGATGGCGGCCGGCGCGGAAATGACGCCCGGTATATCAATCATGCGTGTGAACCGAACTGCGAAGCCATGGAACACGACGACGGCCGCGTCATTATCTATACCTTGCGGGATATCTCCCGAGGCGAAGAGCTTAGTTATAACTACGCCCTGATCTACGAGGGGCGTCACACGCCTGCAGTCAAGCGCGCGTTCGCCTGTCGGTGTGGTACGCCAGGGTGTACCGGAACGTTTCTTGCGCCCAAGCGCAAAAATAAGTCCGCCGTTGCCTGACATGAGGTCCGCCTTCATTCGCGTCGCCCAATACGCCAACTAAGCATCAACCCGATGGCAGCATTTGATATTTAGCAAAAGTCTGATCTCTATCTCTCAGGATGGAGGGCACTAAATTAAAATGCAAATCACGCGTTGCGGCTGAAATCGCTTTAGCGTAGATAAAAAAATCAAGCCAACAGGAGATCGCGATGGAAAGCATGGTGCGAAAGGCAGGTGTAGTAGCAGGATGCGTAATGGTGCTGGCAGGATGTGCAGGCATGGAGTCCTCACGATCGAGCGCGGGCGATATGACATTTTTTGTGTCCAGCGTTGGCCCCGGCAAGGGTGCCGATCTGGGCGGACTCGAGGGCGCCGACCGGCATTGCCAGTCGCTCGCCCAAGCCGCGGGTGCGGGGCAGCATACCTGGCGAGCCTATCTTAGTACGCAAGGTACCGGGCTGAGCGATCCGAATTACGTGAATGCGCGCGACCGCATCGGCTCGGGTCCGTGGCGGAATGCCAAGGGTGACGTGATTGCCAAAAATGTTGAGGACCTGCATTCTGCCAGTAACAATGTCACCAAGCAGACGGCGCTGGACGAAAAAGGACAGCCAATCAACGGCCGCACCGACAAACCGAACAAGCATGACATCCTGACCGGTTCCAGGCCGGATGGCACGGCTTTTCCAGGGGCGCCATTCTCTGATATGACCTGTGGCAACTGGACCAAAAGCGGTGCTGATGGCTCCGCAATGCTCGGACATCATGACCGTGCAGGCCCGAGTGACGCATCTTGGGCCAAATCATGGAACTCCTCTCATCCCACCAGGGGTTGCAATCCTGAAGGATTGCGCAGCACTGGCGGTGACGGACTTTTGTATTGCTTCGCCGTAAAGTGAAATTTTGCTTAGGCCATAAACATCTCACAGTAAAAGCGTAACCGGGTAATGCGGCGTTGCCGCGACACTACTTTTCGACGGGCACCTTTGTCTTTACCATTGGCTGCGACCCGACCAGTACGGGGTCTTCACGATATTGGTCAGGGAATAGCCGTTTCAGGTTTACGATTTTCGGTAAATCAAATTGTGAGATGTACCCGGATTCCGGATGCAAAGTCGCATAGTCCTGATGATACGATTCAGCTGGATAATAAGCAGTCAAAGGATTCAGCTGTGTCACGATCTTCTTCGGATATACCTTCGCAGCATCAAGCTGGCTAATATATTGTTCCGCTATTCGCTTCTGGTTGGCGTCCCGATAGAAAATGGCCGAACGATATTGTGTTCCGGTATCGGGATACTGCTTGTTCAGTTGCGTCGGGTCATGCGCAACCGAAAAATAGATCTGTAATAATTTTCCGTATGATATTTGGCTGGGATCATAAGTGATCAGGACTGACTCTGCATGGCCGGTTTTTCCAGTACTGACACTACGATAGTCAGCCGTTTCCTTTTCACCCCCAGCGTATCCGGAGACAGCGTTTAGTACCCCTTTGGTATGCTGGAACACGCCCTGAATCCCCCAGAAACAGCCACCTGCAAACACGGCGGTTTGCGGCGAAATGTTGGGATCCGCCGCAACGTCAATGGCAGGCGCGGGAATTTTAACCGCTGCCTCGGCAAGTGCTCCGTTGACATTGATAAAGTAAACAGAAGCGGCCACCGTGACCAATCCCAAGATCAGGCGCACGCCCTTGCCGATCCGTGTACGAACTGACTGCGAATCTTTCTTGCTATTGAGCGGCATACCGCCTCCATGAGGTGAGAGCTTGCAACGTACATCAACGAATCGCTCAGCTTAGCTTTTCGGCTTAAAAACCATCGCAACTCCATTCATACAATAGCGTAAGCCCGTCGGGGGCGGCCCGTCTTTGAAAACGTGACCGAGATGTCCGCCGCAGCGACGGCACAGTACTTCGACGCGGGTCATGCCAAACGTGGAATCGGTATGCGTTTCGATGGCGTTTTCCAGCGGCTTCCAGAAGCTTGGCCATCCAGTACCACTATCGAATTTGGTTTCGGAACTGAAAAGCGGTAAGGCACAGCCCGCGCACACAAACTCTCCCGCGCGCTTTTCCCGGTTGAGTGGGCTGGAAAAGGGATATTCCGTGCCGGCTTTGCGCAGCACCTTATATTGTGCTGGATTAAGCAGCGCGCGCCATTCTGCATCTGAATGCGTTACTTCATATGTCTGCGTTGCATAAGCGGGCGATCCGCCTAACGATCCACCTAACAAGTGCTGTATCGCTTCCAGCCCTCCGGCTACCCCGGCAAATTTCAATAAATTCCTGCGAGGCTTGTTCATGATGAAGTCCTTCGGTCATGCCGGAAAGTGGCGCTGACTGTCGGTCGTGGAACTATCGTTTTCCTTACACGGAGTGCGTTGTCACCGGCTTAAATTTCTGGAATTGAGTCCAGGGAATCAAATTAATGCTTCACACCTCGTCGGGCACCTCTTTGTGCTGGCTTGCCATGCGCTGTTGCATCGCTGGCGGCACCGCGTCGTAATGACTTAAGCTGACAGTATAGCTGCCGCGTCCGGCAGTGGTGGAATGCAAGCGGGACTGGTAGCCATTGAGTTCGGACAGAGGAACGAGACCGCTTACAAATGTCATGTCACTGTGCCCCTTACGCATGCCGCTGATTTGTCCGCGACGTGCCGACAGATCGGCGGTAATATCCCCCATACTCTCTTCCGGTACGGAAACTTCAATATTGACGATGGGTTCCATCAGTATCGGGCGTGCTTTGAGCACTGCGTCCCGAAACGCCTTGCGTCCTGCTACCAGAAACGCAATGTCTTTTGAATCCACAGGGTGGCTTTTACCATCGTAGACGGTCACGCGTATGTCCTGCATCGGGAAGCCTGACACTGGGCCGCTTTCCATTGCCTGCAACACGCCTTTTTCCACTGACGGAATAAATTGCCGTGGTATGACGCCACCCTTGACCGCATCCACGAACTCGAATCCTGCCCCTCTGGGAAGAGCTTCCACTTTGAGAAAGACTTCACCAAACTGTCCTGCGCCGCCACTTTGTTTCTTCTGGCGGTAATGCCCCTCGCCATTTGCTGCAATCGTTTCGCGGTAAGCGATCTTTGGAAGATGAGTAACAACGTCGAGTTTGTAGACATCATTCATGCGATCAAGCACGCTGCGCAGATGTAGTTCGCCTAAACCCGAGATCACCGTTTCGCCGGTACTGGCTAATCGCTCGACGCGCAGGCATGGATCTTCGGCGCATAGCTTTTGCAGGATGTCCCATAGGCGTTGCTCGTCGCCACTTTTTCGAGATTCAATGGACAAACCGTAAATTGGCTGGGGAAGCGGGGCGGGATCGATATGTATATGCGCGTCTTCGACAGCGTCATGCAGTATGGCATCATAAAAAATGTCATCCACCCTAGTAACCGCGCAAATATCGCCCGGCACGCCTTGTCCAATTTCAATCTGTTCCTTGCCTTGCAGACGGTAAAGATGCGCGACCCGAACGGGCTTTCGGTTGTCGCCAATATAAAGCGTACTATCACGCCGGACCGTTCCCTGGTGAATGCGAAATGCGCTTAGTTTGCCGACATACGGATCCATGGTGATCTTGAAGACATGCGCCAGCACATGCCGCGTTGGGTCCGGTACGGCCTTGATGGGTGTGCGGTGTCCTGCAGATTCACGTTCTTCCCGATGAAAAGAGGGCAGATTACCTTCTGTCGGATTCGGCATCAACTTCACGAATACGTCCAGTAACTGCGCGAGGCCCGCGCCGCTACGGGCGGATACAAAGCATATCGGGATCAGATGCCCTTCACGCAATGCCTGTTCGAACGGCGCATGTAACACTTCGGGCGCTATATCGCCCTGTTCGAGATAAGTCTCCATAAACGCAGGGTCGACTTCCACGACCTGGTCGATCAGGGCACGATGTGTCGAAGCCACCGTTAAGAAATCGGCACCACCATCCTCGCTAAAGAAACAGTCGGTAACTTCGGTGCCACCTCCGGCGGGAAGATTAATGGGTAAACATTCCTTGCCGAACACTTCCTGGATACGTTGCACCAAAGCCGGTAAATCGACGCCCGGGGCATCAATCTTGTTCACGATGATCAACCTGCACATTGCACGGGCGCGCGCCAGATCCATCATGCGCAAACTGATCATTTCGACTCCGCTTTGCGCATTGATCACGACCGCGGCCGTGTCGGCAGCCGGTAATACGCTGATCGCCTGTCCAATGAAGTCCGGAAGGCCTGGCGTGTCGATCAAGTTGATACGCGTGTCGCAGTAATCGATATGGGTTATCGAGGAATACAACGAGTGTTGGTATTTGCGTTCGAGCGGATCATAATCGGAAACGGTGTTCCCACGCTCCTTGCTGCCCGGCGCCGAGACCATTTTGCCAGCGCTTAGCAAACCCTCTAATAGCGTTGTCTTGCCGCATCCACTATGTCCTAGCAACGCGATGTTGCGAATCATTTCAGTGCTGTAAGGCATGACCAGTCCTCCTGGAAGGGCAATGCATATGGCTCGATTGGCTCCATTATGCTTGGACGTCGGCGAATCGGCAAAGGCTAAACCAAATTTACCACCGTGCATGCTTATGCGTCGCCATGCATTTGTTTCGCGGCATAGAAGCGATGCGTGCATAGCCGGATCGTCTTGCAAGATGCGAACTCACGTCTATACTGATAGGCTGATTTCAAACCTCGGAGGACATATGAAGCGCTTCCTGTTCGCAATAGCTGCATTCGCCATGCTGGTCGGCTCCGCAAGTGCACTGGATCTAAGAGCACAGAGCTCCGATGAGATGTCCGCATGTACCGGCTCTCCGAAGACTGGAGATCCCAGCTGAATGGTGGACAAGCTATGAAAAGAGAGGGATACCCGGGTTGAAGCGTCCGGGTATCTCACTTTAGATATATCTATCCGTGGGAAATAAGCGGACGCAACATAAGCTGTTGGCTCAGGCCCTTACATCTCTTGAAGACGCCGCAGCCGCTCTTCCTCTTCCCTTCGTGCCAGCTCGATTTCATGTAGTACCGCGCCGACGTCCGCCGGCCGCTTATTGAGGGCTATACGTCCGGTCAATGCCGCGTCGGGATTCAGTAACCCGTCAACGTAGAGTTTCCAGATCTCCTTGCCATATTGCGTATCGCTAATATGCGGGGCGAACTGACCGAAGTAGGTTGCCAGGTTCGCGACGTCGCGCTCGAGCATCGGAGCGGCTTCAGTATTGCCTGCAGCATTAATGGCTTGTGGAAGATCGATAATGACAGGGCCGTCTGCATCCACCAGGATATTGTATTCAGACAAGTCACCATGGATTACGCCGGCACACAACATCAGCACGACCTGACGCAACAAGGCATGGTGATATTCGACTGCCTTCTGCGCAGTTAGCGCAACATCGTTCAAGCGTGGCGCGACCTGCCCCGTTGCGTCAGTAACCAGCTCCATCAGCAAAACGCCTTCGAAACAAATATAGGGCTTGGGTACGCGTACGCCAGCCGCGGCAAGGCGGTACAAGGCATCGACCTCCGCGTTCTGCCATACCTCTTCTTGCATTTTGCGTCCGTAGCGCGTTCCCTTTTCCATCGCGCGCGCCTGTCGGCTGTTCCGGACCTTGCGGCCCTCCTGATATGAAGCAGCCTGTCGAAAACTGCGTTGGTTCGCCTCTTTATATACCTTGGCGCAGCGTATCTCGTCGCCGCACCTCACTACATAGACCGTCGCTTCCTTGCCGCTCATGAGCTGCCGGATCACCTCGTCAATCAGGCCTTCTTCGACGAGTGGTTGGAGTCTTTTAGGAGTTTTCATTCGTCGGGCCGGATAAGAAGTAGAGAAGCGAAAAGGGTCGGGCCACGGAATCGATGTGTAGCTTCGGATACGGGTGTCACGAAGAAGTGGGCACCACGAGCGGAATTGCGATTCGGTCGACCGCTTATTTTTTTAGTTTGCCGGACCGTTTTGGCGGCGTATGCGGACGTGACTTGTTGCGTTGCTCAAAAATGGTTCTCGCATCCTGTTCCGCGCGTTCTTGCGTGCGCATTTCCGGCAGATCGTCATGCAAGGTAAAGAAGTCGGCAGCTTGCGCCCGCATGACATGCTTGATAGCGTCTTCGTCACTCATGTCGAATAATTCAGTCATCAATGTGGTGACTTCATCAAGGTATTCTTCGTAGGTCATTGGCATGGCGTGAGCCGTTAGGCGGGATAGGGACAGGTGTGCGCAGTATAGCGGGTTTGACGCGGCATGCCGAACGACACTGCAGGGCGGCTCGAAAAGAACAGCATTCCGGCTCAACATATAGTTGAGCCTACGTGTAGGCCGCGGGGTATTGCCCGGTGCTGGCTTGACGACGGGGAACTGCTTATCGTTGTCGCGTCTGCTTGCAACACCACAACGACAACGGGATGCCAATTCTGGTATTTACCGTTGTGCTGGCCATGCTCTGGATCTTCTTAAGCGGCGACACATTCAAGGAGCGAACTTGAATAGCAGGGGATCGCATGGGAATAGCCCGCCACAAGGGTTGATCGCCAGAAAAGTCAGCCACTTACCGACTTCGATGAATGCTCTTGCGGAGCGACCTGTACAGGTTGAATTTCCTCGTTGGCAGATTGCTGAGTAGTTTCCATAGCCCGGCTAGGCGGATCGCCTGCGCCAGGCAGGAAGAGAATGACAAAGCTGAATGCGCTGATGACGGCTACCGCAGAAAGTACACCAGCGAAGGAAGATGCGGATTTCATGAATCTTTACCGATAAGTGTGCGACCTACTCATTCTGCCGCTGTACCGAGCGGGCCAACTTGACCGAGCTTAAGTCCTGCATGTCCGGCGTCTGACAGGGCGCACTAGATTGCGGTTGATGATCTAAAGCATGACACTTTGGGTTCAGATTACGCCATATGGTTCTATATGCGTATCGCGTTGGCCCTGAAGCTATGGCATGCTTATTTACTGGCGACGTTCGCTGCGACGTGCTTCGAGGTCCGCAGGTGGTCGTGCAGCAATTAAATTGCTAGACGTAAATTATTTCTATTTTTACACCTATGCGGGAGCGGATGCAGTCAGCGCCCGGTTGTGATCGGTTTTGATACCTTCAAAGCGCTTGGAACTAGGTACAGTCAACCTTCAATCGTTTTCGCGAATTGGTTTGCGAAGTTCATGGCCGCTCAGTTCGCTCGGCCGTATTTTCTTGTTTCGGGCCGCCACCTTGGCGGTGCCGCACCCTCACCTCGTTTAAACAGAAGGTCAATCCCGGGAAGGACAGCGCCATGCCGGAATTGATGGCAGGTTGCGGCGTCTTCCTTGCCAACCCGACCGCGATAAAAATATTTTTCGAAAAGGTCTTGGCAGACAGATCGGCCTTTTGCTATAGTTCGGCTCCCGTCGCGAAACGCAGCAAACAAAAGCGCGAAGCGGGGGAATGAAGGACAGGAAGAATGTCTTTCAAAGCGCAGCAGGCAATCCCGAACACAAGGGATGGCGACAGACACAACGCTCTGTCATGGAAAGCTCTTTAACAAATAACAGCCGATAAGTGTGGGCGCTTGATGGAGTGCGGCGATGGTCCTTTGGGGCTATCGTGAAACTACAAGCATCAAGTGCTCACGAAGAAATATAGGTAAGATCGCAAGAGATTACCTGTCAGTATTTTGAGTGAGCGACACCTCG
>NZ_LMHZ01000038.1 GCF_001428545.1 Noviherbaspirillum sp. Root189 | reverse complement strand
GACGGACTCCTTTTGTTGGTTGATCCCCATGCCCATGCGAACCAGTACGTCTACTTTGGCGCAAAAAGACGGAGGGAGTCCATCCCATCAATCAACATGTCGCTTGTCGCGTTATGGGTTGGGGTTGGGGTTGGTATAGGGCCTTCTCATCGTATGGTCTGTACTGTCTTTGTCGGCGCACCCTGCGGGTGCCATTTCAAAAGGCACTCTATTTGACGGGTCGTCTACGCTGACGCAATGTCGGCAAGACAATGTGCCGGATCGGTTAAGACTCTTAAGTTGGGCCTAAGCAAGTGCAGGTATAGTGCAAGGCATCCAAACAGTTCAAGACGAGAAGTGCTGCTGTACGACGAGTTCGATAGTGTTCATGTCACGCCTGTTGACAGGCGTCGTCGTGAGCATCTGGACGCACGATCGCCGCGTTAGGAAGAATCACGCTGGTCTGCAATTGCGGTCCTGTCTGTGCTTCCATCCGGCAATCATCTATCGCTTGTTCTTTCTATTAATCAGAGAGAAAAGCGCCGTTGCAGCGAGGCCTTAACGTCCTTAACGCATCTTGCACTAACCATTTCCCGCCAGTCTCTTCCCATAGCAGGAAGGGACAATAGTTGGCGAGCACTCATGCCAGGAAGATCGCCGACCACCATGGTGATGCCAGCATGATTTTTTCAGGAGTTGCCATGACCAGCTTTGACTTCGTGTCCTATGATGCGGCTCTCGCCGTGACCGCCGGTTTGGTGGTTTTCGCCGCACTGCTATTACTCAAGGCGTTCATCGCACGCCAGCTTCGACAGCGGGCAAAAACTGCCAAGCCTTCATTTCTTGAATATGCTGAACAAATCACAACCGGTACGAGGCTGCCATTCTTCATCGGTATTGCACTGCTCGTCGGCTTTAGCCAGACCGAGCTGTCGGCTCTTCATGCAAAATGGCTGAACTACGCATGGATCATTATTCTTGTCTCACAGATCGCACTGTGGGGAAACCGCATCATCGCGGTCGCTGTCCAGCGCTCCTTCATTTATCAGCGCCAGAGCGATCCGGCGAGTGCGACACACTTGATGATCGCCGGCCTCATTGGCCGCATCGTTCTATGGTCGACCGCCGCGCTGGTGGTTCTGGATAATCTCGGATTCAACATCACGACCATCATGGCCAGCCTTGGCATCGGTGGTATTGCGGTTGCGCTGGCTGTGCAAAATATCCTTGGCGATATTTTCTCCTCTGTGTCGATCGCTTTGGACAAACCGTTTGTCATTGGCGACTTCATTATCGTCGATTCCTACATGGGCACAGTGGAATACGTGGGCATGAAGACAACCCGTCTGCGTAGCTTGGGCGGTGAGCAGATCGTCTTCTCCAATGCCGAATTGCTGAAATGCCGCATACGCAACTACAAGCGCATGCAGGAACGGCGTGTGCTGTTTGAGTTCGGCATCGCGTATGAAACGCCAATGACCGAAATCGAACGCCTGCCGCAAACGGTCAAGGATATCGTGTCGGCAAGTTATCTTGAGACCCGCTTTGACCGCGCGCATTTCAAGGGATACGGAGACAGTGCCCTGTTGTTTGAAGTGGTGTATTACGTGCTTGATCCGGACTACAACAAATACATGGACATACAGCAGGAAATCAACCTTGGTCTGCTCGCGGCACTGCGTGATCGAAAAATCTCGTTTGCCTATCCGACACGCACCTTGTATGTCGCGCCTTCTCCTGCCAATGAAGAGATTTCCAACGCGGCTGAAAAACTGGTCGCCTGAAAAAGGAGACGAAAATGAAGATGCAGTGGACTCGCCTGTCGATGCGTTTTGTCGTCCCTCTCGCCATGGTCCTGGCGCTCGGTGCGTATGTCGTCGTGCCGCTTCTGGATAACTTTACATTGCGATGGTTTGTGCGCGATCTGGACATTCGTTCAAAGATGCTTGCCACAACACTGGAAGAGCCTTTACTCGACTACGTGCCGCAACGCGCAAAGGGCAAGATCAATCACCTGTTTAGCAAGGCCATCGAGGATGAGCGCCTTTATGCGCTGGCATTTTGCGACAAGAACGACCGTGTTCTGTATTCCACGTCAACCTATCCGGCCTCACTGGGATGCAAGGAGCCGGGAGCGTCGAGGGAAGGCATCGAAAAGGCGTTGGTGCGTCTGCCGCAAGGCCCGGTTCATGTTGCGCAAAGTGTGATGAGCCGCGAAGGCGAAGCCTTCGGTAAGCTGGTGCTGGTGCACGATATGAGCTTTATCGAGCATCGGAGTGCGGACACAAAGAAGTATGTGATCTACTTTTTCATCTTGTTAGGTATCGTCATCTCGCTCATTACCGTCGCGGTTGCGCACCTGAGCTGGCGAGGGTGGATAAATGGTGTCAGGGGCTTGTTGCGCGGCGAACTGTTGCCAGCATCGCATGCGCGGCCTTCGCCGGAAGTCAGTCCGTTGGTAGGCGATCTGCGTGCGCTGCTGCATGAATATCACCGCGAGCGACAGGGACATCGTGATGGCGAGCAAGCATGGACGCCGGAGCGACTCCGGGAGTTATTGCGCGGCGAGCTCGCTGGTGATGAGGTCCTGGTCGTATCCAATCGCGAGCCCTACATCCACAATGAAACCGCCAACGGCGTCGAAGTAAGCCGTCCCGCGAGCGGACTGGTGACCGCCGTTGAAGCAGTCATGCGTGCCTGCTCGGGCACCTGGATCGCGCATGGCAGCGGTAGCGCCGATCAAAAGGTGGTGGACAAGCATGATCGCGTGCCGGTCCCGCCTGAACAGCCGGAATATACGCTGCGCCGGGTCTGGCTCTCAAAAGAAGAAGAGCAGGGCTACTACTACGGTTTTGCGAATGAAGGCTTGTGGCCGCTATGCCATATTGCCCACGTGCGCCCGGTTTTCCGCTCGTCCGACTGGGAACAGTACGTCAAAGTGAATCAGCGATTTGCGGATGCCGTCATTGCAGAGGCCCGTACCGACGATCCTGTCATTCTGGTGCAGGACTATCACTTTGCCTTGCTGCCGAAAATGATTTCCAAGGTGCTGCCACGCGCCACCATTATCACGTTCTGGCACATTCCGTGGCCTAATCCCGAGTCCTTCGGCATCTGTCCGTGGCGCGAGGAAATCCTTGCCGGTATGCTGGGCAGTACTATTCTCGGCTTCCATACGCCATTCCATCGCAAGAATTTCCTGGAAACGGTAGATCGTTATCTGGAAACCCGTATCGAGTCGGAGGCATCAACCGTTTCCCATGGCGGCAAGCTGACGCAGGTCGAAAATTACCCGATTTCTATTGCCTGGCCCGGTGCCGGCGAAGTCAGCGCGGAGAGTCGCAACGAATGCAGGATCAATATCCGCAAGTCGCTGGCACTGCCGCCGGATCACTTGCTGGGTATTGGCGTTGACAGGCTGGACTACACCAAAGGTATTGTTGAGCGATTTCAGGCCGTAGAGCGTATGCTTGAACTGAATCCGGGCATGGTGGGCAAGTTTACCTTCGTGCAGATCGCTGCACCGTCGAGGTCCTCACTGGAGGAATACCAGAACTTCGAGGCACGTGTCAGGGCGCTGGTGCTACGTATCAATCAGCGCTTCTCGCAAGGAAATTATGTTCCCATCCTGTTGAAGGCGGAACATCATGATCAGTATCAGCTCAACCGGTATTACCGGGCGGCGGATGTCTGCATGGTCACCAGCCTGCACGATGGCATGAACCTGGTCGCGAAGGAGTTTATTGCTTCACGCTACGACGAACTTGGGGTTCTCCTGCTGAGTCAGTTCACCGGCGCCGCGCGTGAACTGCACGAAGCACTGATTGTCAATCCTTACCACATTGAGCAAAGCGCGGAGGCCTTATATCGGGCCCTGACAATGCCGGAAGCCGAGCAAAAGGAGAGGATGCGCAGCATGCGGGCGCTTGTGAAAGACTTCAATGTTTATCGTTGGGCTGGACATATGCTTTTAGATGCAGCGCGCCTGCGCAAACGTGAGCGTGTCATGCAGAGAATCGATACGCATCATCGCCCGGTTCTGCGTCGCGTGGTCTGATCATGGCAAATCCCTTCTTTGATCAAGGAGTTCAGGATCTGCTGGAGCTTGTGCGACCCGGCATGCTGTGTGCATTCGACTTCGACGGCACGCTTGCTCCGATCGTTGCCGATCCGTCCGATGCACGCATCCCTGCCCCGATTTTACGCCGCCTGGCGGCATTGACCGAGTTTACGCCTGTAGCGGTCATTACCGGCCGCTCGGTGGAGGATGTCAGTCTTCGGCTCGATTTCTTTCCGGAGTATGTGATCGGTAATCATGGTATCGAAGGGATGCCGGGCCAGGAAACACAAGAGGAACTTTATCGCCTGACTTGTCAGGACTGGTTGAAACGTTTGCAAGCCGCACTGCAGGCGCAAGACCTTGCTTCAGCAGCGTGGATCGAGGACAAGACGTTTTCACTGTCGATCCATTATCGTATGGCGCAGGACTTGTCCCGTACGGAAGCACGGCTACGTCGGCTTATACGTCAGCAGTTGCCCGATGCTGAGATTGTCGATGGAAAATGCGTATTCAACGTGCTCCCTGGCGGAGCGCCTTGTAAAGGTGATGCACTGGAGATGCTGCGACACACGATCTCGGCACCGTCTGTTATTTATGTTGGTGACGATGTGACCGACGAGTCGGTTTTCAGACTGCCTCGCGAGGACCTTCTGACGATACGGATAGAAGATGCACCTGACACGGCAGCGCAATATTATTTGCAGCGCCAGGAGCAGGTAATCGATTTGCTTGACATGCTGTTGCATCGATTAAGCGAGATATTGCTCGATAAGGCGGGTTCGCACCCAGCGCCGTAAACGCATTAAATCCTACACAGTCGCCCTACTTAATGACTACCGGCCTTACCTTGGCAGCAGCTTCTTTTGCCAGCACACGCGCCGTCTCCACATCCTTTGCCGTTGCCAGCGCAACACCCATTCGCCGACGCGCAAAGGATTCCGGTTTCCCGAATAATCGAATATCGACGCCAGGCGTGGCCAGTGCATCCGCGACACCTTCGAACGCCAGTGCTTTTGCTTCATGCTTGCCGTAGATGACGGCAGAGGCCCCGGGTGCCAGTAGGGAAACGTCCACGGGCAAGCCCAGGATGGCTTTCGCATGCAGTTCAAATTCATTCTGACGCTGGCTTGCCATGGTCACCATACCGGTGTCGTGTGGGCGGGGGCTGACTTCCGAGAACCACACCATGTCGCCTTTTACAAACAACTCCACGCCGAAGACGCCGAGTCCGCCGAGATCATCGGTCACCTTTCTGGCGATTTCCCTTGATTTTTGCAGTGCCGCAGCAGGCATCGGATGCGGCTGCCAGGATTCGACGTAGTCGCCTTTTTCCTGCACATGTCCGATCGGTTCGCAGAAATGCGTCGTCACGTCGCCCTGTGCGTTCAATGCGCGCACCGTGAGTTGCGTGATTTCGTAGTCAAAATCGATAAAGCCTTCCACAATTACCCGGCCTGCGTCGACGCGACCGCCTGCGGCCGCATAGTTCCAGGCCTTCTCCACCTCTGCGGCGTTGTCAACGCGCGACTGACCTTTTCCCGATGAGGACATCACTGGCTTGACGACACAGGGAAAGCCAACTGCCTCGCAAGCCGCTTTCAGTTCGTCCAGGCTGTCGGCAAACCGGTAGGGTGAGGTCGCAAGCCCAAGTTCTTCCGCGGCAAGCCGGCGTATTCCTTCGCGATTCATGGTCAGCCATGCGGCACGAGCGGTCGGAATGACGGTCGCAACACCCTTGCGTTCGAGTTCCACCAAGGCCGGCGTCGCAATCGCTTCGATTTCGGGCACGACCAGATCAGGCTGCTCCTTTTCAATCAGGGCAGTCAGTGCGGCGCCGTCCGTCATATCGATGACATGGGCGCGATGTGCTACCTGGTGGCCCGGGGCATTCGGATAACGGTCCACGGCGATGACTTCGACGCCGAGGCGCTGTAACGCGATGATGACTTCCTTTCCCAGTTCGCCGGAGCCTAGCAGCATGACTTTGACAGCGGAGGGAGAGAGTGGTGTGCCGAGGCGAACAGGTGTTTTCATGACGTGAATGAAAAATGGAACTCTAAAAGTGGGTGCGGCTTGGTGTTGGAGTTGGTTCGCGGACGATACCAGAAATGCAGCTTTTTGGCAGGCGACGCGCAAGATGAAGAAATAAAAAAGCCGCCTGAAGTCCAGGCGGCTTTCCGAGCCGGGCGGGGTAGACCGCCCGTCACGATTCCATGCTTAATCTGCAGCGTAGATATCCTTGTCCTTGGTTTCCTTGACGAACAGCATACCGACCACGAAAGTAATCAGAGCGATGATGATCGGATACCAGAGACCGAAGTAGATGTCGCCCTTGTAGGCCACCAGCGCGAACGCTGTGGTCGGCAACAGACCGCCGAACCAGCCGTTGCCGATATGGTAAGGCAGGGACATGGATGTGTAGCGAATGCGTGTCGGGAACATTTCGACCAGCATCGCCGCAATCGGACCGTAGACCATGGTGACATAGAGCACCAGGACCACCAGCAGCAGCAGGACCATGCCCTTGTTCATCTGGGCCGGATCAGCCTTGCTTGGATAACCTGCGGCCTTGATGGCGTCACCGACTTCCTTCTTGAACGCAGCGTCTTTTGCAGCGGCTTCTTCTTTCGAGAGGCCGGTTGCATCGTAACCCTGGATGGTCTTTTCACCGATCTTGATTGATGCAATGGTGCCTGCAGGCGCTTCAACCGTGTTGTAGCTTACGGAAGCGTTAGCCAGCAAGGTACGTGCGATGTCGCAGGAAGAGGTGAACTTCTTGGTGCCGGTTGGGTTAAACAGGAACTGGCACTTTGACGGATCGGCCGTCACGACAACCGGGGAGTTCTTGATCGCGTTTTCCAGCGCCGGGTTAGCGTAGTGCGTCAATGCGCTGAAAATCGGGAAGTATGTCACCGCAGCAAGCAAGCAGCCACCGAGGATGATTGGCTTGCGGCCGATCTTGTCGGACAGGCTACCGAAAATGATGAAGAACGGTGTACCGATCACGAGCGATGCAGCGATCAGCAGGTTAGCCGTTGCACCATCCACCTTCAGTGTCTGCGTCAGGAAGAACAGTGCGTAGAACTGACCGGTGTACCAGACCACTGCTTGACCGGCGGTCAAACCGATCAGTGCCAGGATCACGATCTTCAGGTTTTTCCACTCAGCGAAGGATTCGGTCAATGGTGCCTTGGAAGTCTTGCCTTCGGCTTTCATCTTGGCGAACGCCGGGGATTCATTCATGGACAGGCGGATCCAGACCGAAATTGCCAGCAGGAACACCGAGACCAGGAACGGGATACGCCAGCCCCAATCAGCAAAGGCTGCTTCGCCGATTGCGGTACGGGTGCCGAGAATCACCATCAGTGACAGGAACAGGCCCAGTGTCGCAGTAGTCTGGATCCATGCGGTGAAGGCGCCGCGCTTGCCGTGCGGAGCATGTTCGGCGACATAGGTTGCCGCGCCGCCATATTCACCGCCAAGTGCGAGCCCCTGCAGAATCCGCAGAGTAATAAGGATGATCGGCGCTGCAATGCCGATCGAAGCATAGTTGGGCAACAAGCCGACGATGAAGGTCGAAACGCCCATGATCAGGATCGTCACCAGGAAGGTGTATTTACGGCCGATCATATCGCCGAGTCGACCAAAGACTAGGGCGCCGAAAGGACGAACAATAAAACCTGCCGCGAATGCCAGCAGCGCGAAAATGAACGCGGTGTTCGGGTCGGTACCGGCAAAGAACTGTTTCGCGATAATCGCGGCCAGTGAGCCGTATAGATAAAAGTCGTACCACTCGAATACCGTTCCCAGCGAAGATGCGAAAATGACTTTCCGCTCCTCTGACGTCATGCCGCGTGCAGTCGTTTGTACTGTCGCCATGCCTATCTCCTCAAATAATTAATATTCATGTGCAAAACTTCTTGCCCATATTGCACATCTGGAGTGTGCGACTCGAACCTTACGGGATGCTTGCTTCAAACTTACAGAAACTTACAGCGTGCAACTTGTCGCAAAGACAATTTTGTGTTGCGATCCTGGTGAGATGCACTATAGGAAGATGTTTGAAAAAAGAAGAAAAGCTTTACGAACGATCGTGCTAAAAATATGCTATTCTCAAATTTCGGTGAATTTTTTGCCTGATTAAAACCTAACTAAAACCTAACAGCTTTACTGGAAGACGAGGCGGCAAAGCCGAACGCCGCGCAGTGGTCCGCCGAAGAAGCGACAAGCTCGAGCACTGATTCGAACATCCACAAATCCAACTCAAGGAGCATTAAATGACTGACGCCGTCATCGTATCCACAGCTCGTACCGGCCTGGCCAAATCATGGAAAGGCGCGTTCAACATGACCCACGGCGCGACGCTGGGCGGCCATGTGCTCAAGGCAGCTATCGAGCGCGCAAAGATTGAAGCAGGTGAAGTAGAAGACGTCATCATGGGCTGCGCCACGCCGGAAGGCGCCACCGGCAGCAACATTGCCCGTCAGATCGCACTGCGCGGCGGATGCCCGGTGACGACCGCCGGCATGACCATCAACCGTTTCTGCTCCTCCGGCCTGCAAACCATCGCGACCGCAGCGCAGCGCGTGATCGCGGGTGAAGGCGACGTGTATGCAGCGGGTGGCGTCGAGTCGATCTCCTGCGTACAGAACGAAGCCAACAAGCACATGCTGGCTGAAGTCTGGCTCAAGCAGAACAAGCCTGAAATCTACTGGCCGATGCTGCAGACTGCTGAGACAGTCGCCAAGCGCTATAACATCAGCAAGGAACGCCAGGATGAATACGGCGTCCAGAGCCAGCAGCGCGCAGCGGCTGCGCTGGCCGCAGGCAAGTTCAACGACGAAATTGTTCCGATGACGACCATCATGGGCGTGGCCGACAAGGAAACCGGCATGCTGGTGACCCGCGAAGTCACCATCTCCGCCGACGAAGGCATCCGTGCCGACACCACACTTGAAGGCGTGTCCAAGATCCGTACCGCGCTGCCGGGCGGCGTGATCTCCGCAGGTAACGCCAGCCAGTTCTCCGACGGCGCATCGGTTGCCATCGTCATGAACAGCAAGCTGGCCGAACAACGCGGCCTGCAGCCGCTCGGTATCTATCGCGGTTTCGCCATCGCCGGTTGCGAGCCGGATGAAATGGGTATCGGCCCGGTCTTTGCGATCCCCAAGCTGCTCAAGAAAGCCGGCCTCAAGGTGGAAGACATCGGTCTGTGGGAACTGAACGAAGCATTCGCGGTGCAGGTCCTGTACTGCCGCGACAAGCTCGGCATCCCGGCTGATCGCCTCAACGTCAACGGCGGCGCGATTGCCGTGGGTCACCCGTACGGCGTATCGGGCGCTCGCCTGACCGGCCATGCGCTGATCGAAGGCAAGCGCCGCGGCGCCAAGTACGTGGTCGTGACCATGTGCATCGGCGGTGGCCAGGGTGCTGCCGGCCTCTTCGAAGTGGTGTAAGCAATATCAGACTCGTGGGCGCTTCGGCGCCCACGAACGCATCTGGACAAGCTCATGTCCGACTATTTCAACATGCTTATTGATTCCTGCTGCAATTGATGCGGCAGGCGGGGCTCATCATGCAATCGAAAATCCTCTCTCGTCGCGACCTCGAATTCCTGCTGTACGAATGGCTCGATTCCGAGGCGCTGACCAAGCGCGCACGCTACGCCGATCATTCCCGCGAAACCTTCAACGCGGCAATGGATACCTGCGAACGGATCGCAACCGATCTGTTCGCGCCGCATAACAAGAAAAGCGACCAGGAAGAGCCGCATTTCGACGGCGAAACTGTCCATATGATCCCGGAAGTCAAGACCGCGCTCAAAGCATTCTGCGACGCCGGCCTGATGGCGGCAGGGCAGGACTACGACTTCGGCGGCATGCAGTTGCCATGTGTGATCGAGAAGGCGGGCTTCGGCTACTTCAAGGCGGCCAACGTCGGCACTTCGTCCTATCCCTTCCTGACGATTGGTAACTCCAATACGCTCCTCAAGTGCGGCACGCCGGAGCAGATCGACACCTTCGTCAAGCCCATGCTGGAAGGCCGTTTCTTCGGCACCATGTGCTTGTCCGAGCCCCAGGCCGGTTCTTCGCTGTCGGACATCGTCACCCGCGCCGAGCCGCAGGAAGACGGCACCTACCGCCTCAAGGGCAACAAGATGTGGATTTCCGCAGGCGAGCATGAGCTGTCGGAAAACATTGTGCATCTCGTCCTTGCCAAAGTGCCGGATGAAAACGGCAAATTGATTCCAGGCGTGAAAGGCATCTCACTGTTCATCGTGCCGAAAAAGCTGGTCAACAAGGACGGTTCCCTGGGCGAACGCAATGACGTCGTCCTGGCTGGCCTGAACCACAAGATGGGCTATCGCGGCACCACCAACTGCCTGCTCAATTTTGGCGAAGGCAAGTTCAAACCGGGCGGCAAGGCTGGCGCGGTCGGCTATCTCGTCGGCGAAAAGCACAAGGGGCTGGCCAACATGTTCCACATGATGAACGAGGCCCGTATCGGTGTTGGCCTTGGCGCCGTCATGCTGGGCTACACCGGCTACCTGCATGCGCTTGAATATGCACGTGAACGGCCGCAGGGACGCCATCCGATGGCAAAAGACCCGGCTCAGCCCCAGATTCCCATCATCCAGCACACCGATGTCAAGCGCATGCTGCTGGCGCAGAAGGCCTATGTTGAAGGCGGCCTCGCGCTCAACCTGTATTGCGCACGCCTAGTGGACGAGGAGCGTACCGCTGAATCGGAAGACGTCCGTCGCCATTCGACATTGTTGCTCGATATCCTGACGCCGATCGCCAAATCCTGGCCCTCGCAATGGTGCCTCGAAGCGAATAACCTCGCAATCCAGGTGCATGGCGGTTACGGTTACACCCGCGAGTACAACGTCGAACAGTTCTATCGCGATAACCGCCTCAATCCGATCCATGAAGGCACGCACGGTATTCAGGGCTTGGACCTGCTGGGACGCAAGGTATCGATGCAGGGTGGTGCCGCCTTCAAGGCGCTCGGCGTGGAAGTGCAGAAGACCATTGCCAAGGCAATGGAAGTACCTGAACTGAGCGGCTATGCCAAGTCGCTGGGCGCGGCACTGCAGCGCATCGAGAAGGTGACGCAGGCCTTGTACGGTGCGAGTGACATGAACAAGACGCTGGCGAATGCCTCTGTCTACCTGGAAGCCTTCGGCCATACGGTGGTTGCGTGGATGTGGCTGCAGCAGGCGCTGCTGTCGACCGGAAAATCCGGCCACGATGCCGACTTCTACCAAGGCAAGCTGCAAGCCTGCGCCTATTTCTTCAAATGGGAATTGCCAAAGATCCAGCCTCAGCTTGACCTGCTAGAAAGCATCGACACAACGACGCTCGACATGCAGGATGCATGGTTCTGAGCTAGTTGGTGAGCACAAGTAAACTTGCGACAATGACTCTCGTAAAAGCGGTATCTCCGTCATACTGGCGCAGATACCGCCGCACGACCACAACATCAGGAGACAGTATGCGTACCACACAACAACTTTTTGACCTGACCGGTAAAACTGCACTCGTGACCGGCGGCTCCCGTGGCCTGGGATTGCAAATAGCCGAAGCACTCGGCGAGCAGGGCGCCAGGATCGTCCTGTCATCGCGCAAGCAGGCGGACCTCGATGAAGCCGTTGCACACCTGAAAGGACGCGGCATCGAAGCCAGCGCCATTGCGGCCGACCTGTCGCAGGAAAGCGCGGTGGCTCCGCTGGTTGCCGAAGCCATGAAGCGACTCGGCCATATCGACATCCTGGTCAACAATGCCGGTGCGACATGGGGCGCGCCCGCCGAAGATCATCCGGTCGAGGCGTGGGACAAGGTGATGAACCTCAACATCCGCAGTATCTTCCTGCTATCGCAGGCAGTCGGCAAACAGTCGATGATTCCACGCAAGTACGGCCGCATCATCAACGTGGCATCCATCGCCGGCCTGTCGGGCAACGGCCCGGATTCCATGCAGACCATTTCCTACAATACCTCGAAGGGCGCGGTCGTCAATTTCACGCGCACCCTGGCGGGCGAATGGGGCAAGCACGGCATTACCGTCAATGCGCTGGCACCAGGTTTCTTCCCGTCGAAGATGACCAAGGGCGTGCTGGAAAATTTTGGCGCCGACAACCTCGCCAAGCGCGCACCGCTGCAGCGCATCGGCGATGATGAAGACCTGAAGGGTGCGGCATTGCTGTTCGCCTCCGATGCTGCCAAGCACATCACCGGTCAAATTCTCGCCGTCGATGGCGGTGTCTCTGCTGTTCACTGATGGATCAACATTCGACACCTCAGCCTTTTTCATCCGAGATTCCCTTCCTCCATGATTTGGGCGTGGAGTTTCTCGGTATGGGAAACGGTGAAGCGCAAGTCGCGCTGAATCTGGAAAAGCGGCACATGAATAGCTGGATGGTCACGCATGGTGGCGTGACCATGACGCTGCTGGACGCGGTGATGTCAATGGCCGGCCGTTCGCTCGACCCGACTGCTCGTGGCGGCGTGACGGTGGAAATGAAAACCAGTTTCATGCAGCCCGGTGGGCATCCCGGCGGGCGCATTATCGCCAAAGGCAAGGCAATTCATCACTCGAGCAGCATGTGCTTTTGTGAAGGAGAACTATGGAACGGCGACAAACTTGTCGCCAAGGCCATGGGTACTTTCAAGTATCTCAGGCGCGTGGATGTCGGCAGCAAGATGGATCACGAATAAGCATATCCTTTGCGTACCTGAGCAAACCATTAATCGCGAGGCAACAATGAATACCTACAAGCGCCTGGTTCTGGCATCCCGCCCCAAGGGCGAAGTATCGCCTGACAATTTTCGCCTGGAAGAAGTCCCGGTTCCGACACTCAAGGACGGGGAAGTCCTGATCCGCAATCACTATCTGTCACTTGATCCCTACATGCGCATGCGCATGGAAGATGTGAAGAGCTACGCAGCACCACAGGCAATCGGCGAGACCATGGTCGGCGGAACCGTCGGCGAAATCGTCGAATCAAAAAATCCGAAGTTTGCTGTCGGCGACAAGGTACAGGGCATGATGGGCTGGTCGGAAATGGGTGTTTCTGACGGCAACCTGTTGCGCAAGCTGGACACGACGCATGTGCCGCTGTCTGCCTACCTCGGCTCGGTGGGCATGCCGGGTATGACCGCATGGTACGGGCTGACACAGATCATGCAGCCTAAGGAAGGCGAAACGATCGTCGTCTCGGCCGCAAGCGGTGCGGTAGGCAGCGTAGTCGGGCAGCTGGCCAAGGTACGCGGTTGCCGTGCGGTGGGGATCGCCGGCGGCAAGGAGAAATGCGATTACGTGGTCAATGAATTGGGCTTCGATGCCTGCGTTGACTACAAGGCGGGTAACCTGGTGGAAGACCTTGCGAAGGCGACGCCGAATGGCATCGATGCGATCTTCGAAAACGTCGGCGGCCAGGTATTTGACGCGGCACTTGCCCGCATGAATCCGTTTGGCCGTATCGCGCTGTGCGGGTTGATTGCCGGTTATGACGGCGAACCGATGGCGATCAATAATGTACGGACCTTCCTCACGATGCGTCTGACCATGCGTGGTTTCATCGTGTCCGAGCATATGGAATTCTGGCCGCAGGGTCTGAAGGAACTGGGCACACTCGTCGCAAGCGGCAAGCTGAAATTCCGCGAGTCGGTAGCGCAGGGTCTGGAATCGGCGCCTGAGGCGTTCATCGGCCTGCTGAAGGGCAAGAACTTCGGCAAGCAGTTGGTCAAGCTGATTTGAGCATTACCCAGAAGTCTTTAAGGCCTTGATGTTCCCTTCCCCCTACGCGGGCCGCCTTGAAGGGGAAGGGACTACAACGGACTTGGCGCGCGCTTGCCGCGCACTTGCCGACTTGTAGCTAGTGATCCGCTCTCTGTCGGAGTAATGCGTCGCCGCGCGATCCTGCTGCGCAAGCGCGATATAACATCAAAGACTGGCCATAACAGTCATCGAAAATCAGGAGACACCGATGTCCGGCATCATCTTCCATCATTATCCGAATTCCCCTTTTTCCGAAAAAGTTCGCCTGCTGTTCGGCTACAAAAAATTGCCATGGACGTCGGTAATCATTCCGACCATCATGCCCAAGCCTAGTCTCACGGCACTGACCGGTGGTTATCGCCGTACGCCCGTGATGCAAATCGGTGCGGATATCTATTGCGATACGTCGCTCATCTGTGACGTGCTGGAAAAAATGGCACCTAGCCCGACCATCTACCCAAAGGACAGCGAAGGCATCGCCCGCACGCTCGCGCAATGGGCGGACACGACCTTGTTCTGGACCATGATCGCCTATGTATTCCAGCCGGCGTCAATCCCGCATCTGCTAGGCAATGTCACTCCCGAGCAAATGAAGGCGTTCTCGGCGGACCGCGCGGCGATGCGCAGTAACGCGCCGCGCATGTCGGTACCGGAGGCGACCGGGGCCCTTACCGCCTATCTGGGCCGATTGGAAAACATGCTTGCCGATGGCAAGCCTTACCTGCTCGGCCAACAAGCGACGATCGCCGATTTTTCGGTGTACCACTCCGTCTGGTTCATCCAGCGCGCTCAACCGGTTGCGGGGATTCTGAACGCAACGCCGGCGCTGAAGGAGTGGGCTGTACGCATGGCCGCGTTCGGGCATCATGCGTTTGAAAAAATGAATGCCGAGGAGGCATTGCAGATTGCTCGCAATAGTAAATCCGTTGTCGGCGGCGATGCCGTATTTGTCGATACCCATGGTGTGGCGCTTGGCGACCGTGTCGCGATCATGCCGACTGATTATGCCATCGACCCAGTCGAAGGCGACCTGATTGTCTCGACTGCTACTGAATTTGCTGTCCGCCGGGAAGACCCGCAAGCCGGCACGGTCGTCGTGCACTTTCCGCGCATCGGCTTTCAGCTCAAGAAAGTATAAGCCTGGCTTGAATCAGGTTTGAATCAGGTTTGAACCGGCGTTGAGCTTCAGGATAGATATATAAAATTACAGGAGATACCATGAAAGAGTTCAAGGATAAAGTTGCCGTCATCACCGGCGGCGCCAGCGGCTTCGGTCGTGAATTTGCCAATATCGGTGCGCGTCTCGGCATGAAGCTTGTGCTCGCCGATGTCCAGCAAGATGCCCTCGATAAGACACGCGCCGAACTTGAGGCCCAGGGCGCAGAGGTCCTGGCCGTACGTTGCGATGTGCGCAAAGCGGAGGCGGTCCAGGCACTCGCCGATGCGACGATGGAGCGCTTCAAGGCGGTCCACCTGGTATTCAATAATGCGGGCGTTGGTTCCGGCGGTCTGATCTGGGAAAATTCGATTGCAGACTGGGAATGGGTCCTTGGCGTTAATCTCTGGGGCGTTATCCACGGCGTGCGCACCTTCACGCCGCTGATGCTGGAATGCGCAAAAAATGAGCCGGGTTATCAGGGCCACATCGTCAATACCGCGTCCATGGCAGGCTTGCTCAATGCGCCCAACATGGGCATCTACAACGTGTCCAAGCACGCGGTCGTGTCGCTGTCCGAGACATTGTTCCAGGACCTGCAACTGATCAAGGCTCCGATCGGCGCATCGGTGCTGTGCCCCTATTTCGTCCCGACGGGCATCAGTCAGTCGCAACGCAATCGTCCGGATGATGTCAAGGAGGAGGGCGGACCGACTGCCAGCCAGCAGGCTGCGCAAGCGGTGTCGGAAAAGGCGGTTTCCTCTGGTAAGGTCCGCGCCGCGGAAGTGGCGCAGCGTACCTTCGACGCGATTCGCAACGACGCGTTTTATATTTATTCTCATCCGCACGCGCTGGGCAATGTGCAGACGCGCATGGAAGATATCATTCTGCAGCGCAATCCCAGCGATCCGTTTGCCGCCGCGCCGCAGATCCGCGAAATGCTGCAGGCCAAGTTGAGCGTCAAGTAATCCGCTGCGCCACCACTGCAAGGAGAAACCAGGATGACTGCTGCAATCCGTAGCAACCAATATGCCGATCTCCCGAACGGCATGCGACTGCACTATGCCAGCGCGGGCGAAAAGGGCAAGCCCCTGATGCTGTTCGTACACGGCTTCCCCGAGTTCTGGTATGAGTGGGAGGCGCAGTTACAGGAATTCGGTGGCGATTATTTTGCAGTAGCGCCCGACCTGCGCGGCTTCAATCTCTCCAGCATGCCGTCCGACCTTTCGGCGTACAAGGCAAAACATATTGTTGAAGACTTGCGCCTGCTGGCCGCGCATCTTGGTTACGACAAGTTTGTGATGGTGGCGCACGACTGGGGCGGCGCGGTGGCATGGAATTTTGCGATTGCCTTGCCACAGCTTCTGCATAAGCTCGTCATCATCAATTCACCACATCCCTATCTGTTCACCAAGGCACTGGCCGAGGATCCTGAGCAAAAAGCCGCAAGCGAATACATGAACTGGCTGCGAGCGGAGGGCTCGGAAGCCGCGTTGGCAAAAGATGATTTTGCCCTGCTTGAACGCCTGCTCAATGGCATGGGACGTTCGCCGACGCCGTGGTTCACGCCGGAGGTGCGTGTCCGGTACCATGAATGCTGGTCACGCGGGTTGACGGGCGGTGTGAACTACTATCGTGCTTCGCCCTTGCATCCCCCGACCGACGATCATCAGGGGCCGCTCAAGCTGCAGTTGAATCCGGAAGACTTCCGTATCAAGGTGCCGACCGGCGTGATCTGGGGTGAACAGGACATTGCGCTTCCCAAGAGTCTGCTCAATGGACTTGAGGACCTGATCGACGATGTAACAATCGAACGTATCCCGGAAGGCACGCACTGGATCGTGCATGAGCAGCCTGAGCGCGTGAACCGCCTGATACGTTCCTTTCTGTAGCGCGCAGAAGAAGGTAGAAATCGGTCATAATTCCGCTCACATTCACCACTCCCGATCACTATGGCACGCGAAGATTTTTCCTTTTTCCATTCCCTGCGCGTACGCTGGGCCGAAGTCGACATGCAGGGCATTGTCTTCAACGGCCATTACCTGACGTATTTCGATGTCGCGTTCACTGAATACTGGCGTGCGAGTGGTTTGCCGACGGCCATGCAGCAGGCCGAGGAAGGATGCGAAATGTTCGCCCGCAAAGCGACCATCGAATACCAGGCGCCGGCACGCTTTGATGATGTGCTGGATATCGGTGTGCGCTGCGCTGCATTCGGTCGTACCTCCGTCAGGTTCGTCCTTGAAATTCATCTCGGCGATCAACACCTCATTTCCGGCGAACTGGTCTACGTGTATGCGGACACGACGCTGCGCAAAGGCGTTCCCTGGCCTCAGGAATGGCGTGACACCATGACACGCATGGAAAAGATTGCACCCGAGGCGGCATGACGATACGCCTCACCCTGGGCGACTGGGCCTCGCAGCAGGCCGGTGCAAAACCGGTCAGGCACGAGGTCTTCGTGGTCGAACAAAAGGTGCCGCTCGACATGGAATGGGATGAGATGGACGACGTCTCGCTGCATGCCGTCGTGTATGGCAATGAAGGACAGCCCATCGCCACCGGGCGTCTTCTACCCGATGGGCGCATCGGCCGCATGGCGGTCGTGAAGGACATGCGTGGCGACGGCATCGGTGGCCTGGTGTTGCAGGCGCTGATGGAGCAAGCACGCGAGCGCGGTGACCGCGAGGTCGTACTCAGCGCACAGACGCATGCCGAAGCTTTTTATCAGCGTTATGGATTTTCCCGCCGGGGCGAAGAATTCATGGAAGCGGGAATACCGCATATCGAGATGCGGCATGTCTTTGCTGAGTAGTTCAAGTGCAGCTTGCGAGATAGGTTTCGCTGATAGGGGCCAACAAGCCTGGCATATCACCCGTTAGCGTATTACTTGCTCCTGGAGCGCGGCAGTTCCATTTGAAAAAACCCGCGCCACTGTCGATGTCCGCGTGCCGTATTCAGGCGATTGTATGCACACCGCCGATAACACTCTTTCCCATTCGAGGCTGACACCGGTTTTCGGCAAACGGCAATCCGGCGCGCGCGCCGTATCGGTCAGCATTTCGAAATAGGCATCTTCGGGTGCGCCCTGGCAGAGCAGGCTGGAGAACTGCGCCTTGGTGCGCACTACCTTGGGCCAGGGATCGTTCAGCAGGCCATTCGACAATCCATACACGCCAGGTGCAAGAGCTTTGCCGTTACGCTCATCATTGGTCGCGGCATTAGTCAACCATACCAGTTTGTCGGCGTCACCCACGAGCAAGTTGAACCCGTTGTACTGGCTGGCCTGCGGCGCAATGGATGCAATGTAGGCTTCCGGCCCCATATCCCCGGTCAGGTAACCGGCCACCAGTTCACCGCGCGATGGCGCAGGTTCACGTTTTGTCAAGGGATCGCGCACGTTGGTGATCGCTGCGAAGCGGCCATCACGGGTCACGCCCATCCAGGTACCGCCACCGCGCAAGTCGCGTCCAGCGTACACCTGCGAATAATCGGTCCACCAGTCGGCCGGCGCTGCGGGACGTTCATAAAACTCATCGCGGTTACCCGCTGCGACCAGAGGGATTGCGGGTACGACCTGCCAGGCAAAGACGATCAGGCACATGGGGAAACATCCACAAAATGTTCGGTATGGCGCGGGCCGTGAATAAGCGCGTTCAGCTGCGTATCAGTCACGGCCCGTTCGAGCACTGCTTCAAAGCCCGCAGGAACCGACAGGTAGACCTCCATCCATGTCTGCATGCCATCGGTCTCGGCAGGGCGCCGCTTCAGTCGGCTCACGATACCATATTCCCGTGAAAGGGATTGCTGCATGGTCTCAGCGCGGGCCTGCAGCAGCGGTGCGTCGCTAGTCGCGACGCGATAGTAGATGTACAAGTCCACGGATGTCTTCGCCTCGATGTATCCGCCTTCATGCGGGTAGCGCGTAGGGGAGTTTGGCGAACGCAAGGACCGGGCCCTGCGCAGAGCCGAGATGGACCGCGCCTTCCTCGGCAGCAGCGATCTTGAGTTCGACCAGGCAATCGACGCCACTTTGCAAATTGCGCTCTGCGTTCACCACCATCCCGCATGGCTGTCCTGGGTCGGTGCTGGAAAAGACCTCCATGCCGGGACGGACTTCCGCACCCTCAACGGTCGCCAGCAGCATGCGACGTTTTTGCTTGCCGAGGTACTGGCTGCGGGCGACGATTTCCTGGCCGGGATAGCAACCCTTCTTGAAGTTCACACCGCCAATCAACTCGAAGTTGACCATTTGCGGCACGAATTGCTCCTGTGTCGGTTGCGTAATTTGCGGTACGCCGGCGTGGATGTCGGTGAGTCGCCAGAGGCTGGTGTCGACCGGCGTCATCGATTTGGCCAGTTCTGGCCAGACCTGTTGCGCAATCGCCGTGGCCGCAATCCATTGATATCGCGGCGAGCCAAAGGCGTCCGGAAGGCGGATCAGGGAGCCGGATGCCGAATCCTGCTTGGCAAATGCTTGCGTGGGAACGCTGGGAAACCATTGTTTCAATACCTCGGCTGCCGCTTCACCACCCAAGCCCAGTACGGCATACTGATCGCCGGCATCGTTTAGTCTGGCCTTGGAGCGCAGCACAAACATTTGCAGCCGCTTTTGCACTGTGGTCTGGATTTGGCGGGGAAGTTCAAGGAAAATGGTGGCTTCCGTACGCCACATCAGGAAGGATGCGAGCAGCCGGCCCTTGGGCGTGCAATACCCGGCAAGCCGCGCTTCGGACGCAGGTAGATGCTCCACGTCATTGGTGAGTTGATTGTGCAGGAAAGTCGGGCTGTCTTCACCAGTGATGGCGATCAGGCCAAGATCGCCCAGGGGCGATACATAAGCCCTCGGAAGTTGTCCTGCCGGACGAGGGCCATCGAATTCCGCCGCGCCGTCATCGGGGTTGATGCGCGCGCCGCTATCGGCGAGAAATTGCAACCATGGGTTCATAGTGATTGTCATACGCTGGGGAATTATTCAATTATCATCATGGCTTGATTATAGTGAGGTCTCGGGAAACGCGTCCGGCGTCCATCAAACCTTGCAAAGCCGTCCAAGGCGCCCAAACCGTGCGACGATGGCCGACCAGCGATTCAGGATTCAGTTTTGATTAAAAAGTTTATTTTCAGCATCATCGTATTCGTCGCGCTTGCCGCTGCCGGCGTCACTTTTATCGCCAACCAGCCAATCATTGGCCGAGAGGACAGGCCGATCGAATTTTCGGTCAAGGCAGGCAGTAGCGTGCGCAGTACCAGCCAGCAAATTGCTGAAGCCGGCGTTCCCGTCAACCCATGGGTATTCGAACTGCTTGCCCGGTTGACTGGCAAGGCATCCCGGCTCAAGGCCGGCAGCTATGAGGCCAAGCCAGGCACCACGCCGCTGACGCTGATCGATCAGCTGGTGCGCGGCGAATTTGCGCAGGAAGGACTCGCCATCATCGAAGGCTGGTCGTTCAAGCAGATGCGCCAGGCCATCGCCGCCCATCCTGCGATCAGGCACGACACTGCCGGTATGTCTGACCGCGAACTGCTGGAAAAAATCGGGGTGCAATACACCCATCCCGAAGGTTTGTTTTTTCCCGACACCTATCGCTTCGCAAAGGGAGCAAGCGATCTGATTATTTACAAACAGGCGCATGCGCTGCTGCAGAAACGCTTGAACGAGGCTTGGGCACGCCGCAGTCCGTCCGTGCCGTACAAGTCGCCCTACGAGGCGCTGATCATGGCATCGATCATCGAAAAGGAAACCGGTCAGAAGTCCGAACGCAACCTGATTGCCGCCGTGTTCGTAAACCGCCTCAGGAAGGGCATGCTTTTGCAAACCGACCCGACCGTCATCTATGGCATGGGCGAGAAATTTCAGGGCAATATCCGCAAACGCGATCTCGAAACCGACACGCCGTACAACACCTACATGCGGGTCGGTTTGCCACCGACCCCCATTGCATTGCCGGGCGCGGAATCGCTCGAAGCCGCGTTGAATCCTGCAAATTCCGACGCCCTGTATTTTGTGGCGCGGGGCAACGGCACCAGCGAATTTAACAAAAACCTTGCCGACCATAACCGCGCCGTCAACAAATACCAGCGATAATGCCGAGTGCATTGATCATTACGGTATCGCCTCATGACACTTGGTAAATTTATCACTTTTGAAGGCATCGATGGCGCCGGCAAGTCCACGCATATCGCCTTCGTCGCGGACCTGCTGAAAGAGCGCGGCAAGTCCGTCGTCATGACGCGCGAACCGGGTGGTACGCCGCTCGGTGAAAAGCTGCGCGAACTGCTGCTACACGAAAAGATGCACCTTGAAACGGAAGCGCTGCTGATGTTCGCCGCCCGGCGCGAACACCTCGCGCAAGTTATCGAACCGGCACTGGCGCGCGGCGACTGGGTCATCTCCGACCGCTTTACCGATGCCAGTTTCGCCTATCAGGGAGGAGGTCGAAAACTGGATTTCGATAAACTGGAAGCACTGGAAAAATGGGTGCATCCGAAGCTGCAGCCTGATCTGACCTTACTGTTCGACGTGCCACTTGACGTTGCAAGAGCCCGGCTTGACGCTACCCGTGCACTCGACAAATTCGAGCAGGAAAAGGCTGACTTTTTTGCCGCGACCCGGGACGCCTACCTGCGCCGGGCCGCGCAGTATTCCCAACGCTTCCGTGTAATCGACTCCACCATGCCAATGGAAGCGGTGCGTGACGTGGTACGCGGCATCGTGTGCGACCTGTAAGACGAAAGACTGGCAAACGATGACATCTCCCTTGTTTCCTTGGCAAGACGGCTCCTGGCAGCAGTTGCAGCAATTGCGAGAAAGGCTGCCGCACGCCATTCTGTTTCATGGCGCCCAAGGCATCGGTAAAACCGTATTCGCCGAGCATTTTGCCCAGTCGCTGTTGTGCCAGACGCCTGCTGCAGGTGGTCATCCCTGCGGCAAATGCGATGCCTGCGGCTGGTTCACCCAGTACAGCCATCCGGACTACCGTCGGGTACGGCCTGAAGTCCTTGATGAGGACGACGGCGCCGACGGCGAGGAAGCCGAGGCCGGTGAAGGAAAGAAAAGCAAGGCGACCAAGGCGCCGTCGAAAGAAATCAAGATCGACCAGATACGCGCACTCGCAGATTTCATGAACGTGTCGACCCACAGGCAAGGCCTGCGCGTCGTCGTCCTGTATCCGGCGGAGGCGCTGAATACCGCAGCGGCCAATGCACTCCTGAAGACGCTCGAGGAGCCGCCGCCGTCCACCATGTTCCTGCTGGTATCCAATAGCATCGAGCGCTTGTTGCCGACGATTCTTTCGCGCTGCCGCAAGTTTGGCATGCCCATGCCTTCACCCGACGAGGCGCTGGGGTGGCTGCAGCAACAAGGGGTGAAGGATGCCGACCTGTGGCTGGCCGAGCAGGGTGGAGCGCCACTGGCTGCCCACGACATGGCGCAGAGTGATGCGCATGACATCATGGACGAGTTTCTGCGTGCGCTGGCCCGTCCCGGCACTGAAGGTGCGCTGAAAACCGCCGACAGGCTGCAAAAGGCGCCGGTCACCGACCTTGTTGCATGGTTGCAGCGCTGGCTGTACGACGTGTTTTCACTCAAACTTTCAGGCAGAATCCGGTATTATCCGCGTTACCGGAAGGAAATTACGGCATTGGCCGAGCAAGCGGATGTGAGCAATTTGCTACGTGGGCTGAAGTCGGTGAAAGAGCGACGCGCGATAGCGGACCATCCGCTGTCGGCCAAGCTATTCATTGAAGACATGTTGCTCGATTACGCTGCGCTATTCCCTTCCTGAACCGAGCTTTTAGTCTCAAAGGACATCCATGGCCGAAAATACCGTCATGCCGCAACCTGCAGGCGCCACCGGCGCGGCTCTCGCGCGTCCTTCAGTCCTGTCTCTGCCGATCAAGGAAAAAGCAGCGTTATATGCGGCGTACATGCCGTTTTTGCAGAATGGCGGCATTTTCGTCCCGACCAACAAGCCTTACAAACTGGGCGACGAAATCTACCTGATCCTTACCCTGATGGACGATCCGACAAAATATCCAATCGCCGGCAAGGTCGCCTGGGTGACGCCTTCGGGCGCCAACAATAACAAAGCACAGGGGATCGGTGTTCATTTCTCTTCCGACGAAAGCGGATTGCGGGTCAAACAGCGTATCGAGGAACTACTCGGCGCCGCACTGCGCTCATCCCGCGCTACGCATACCTTGTAACCCATAATAAATTTGCCTCTGCATCATGTCTGCCAAGTACGCTTATCAGCATCGCCTCGCTCGTTTCGACGACTTGCCCGCCATCGTCGACATCTACAACAGTACGGTTGCATCGCGTGAAGTCACAGCCGATACCGAACCGGTCAGCGTGGAGTCTCGCCATGCCTGGTTCGCGGAACATACACCGGAACGTCGCCCGCTGTGGGTGGTGGAACAGGAAGGCAAGATACTCGGCTGGTTGTCTTACTCGAACTTTTACGGGCGACCCGCTTATTCCGGGACGGCGGAACTGTCGATCTATATTCACGAAGACATGCGTGGCAAAGGGCTCGGACGTTATCTGCTACAACAGGCGATCGACTTTGCCCCCCAGATCAAAGTGCATACGTTGTTGGGCTTTATCTTTGGACATAACCAGCCTAGCCTTAAACTGTTCGATGCCTTCGGATTTGAACGGTGGGCAAACATGCCGCGCGTGGCGACGCTGGATGGCATCGAACGTGATCTCATTATTCTTGGAAAGCGCGTCGCCTGAATCGGAAGGCGCGGCGATGGCTCCTGTCGCTGCGTGCTAAAGCGCTTTCCCCCTGACTGAACAGAGGTCGGGGGAAAAGCTCTCGGCGCCCCTCGTATCAAAATGCCGCCAGCAAAGCGACCAGCGTCGATGTACAGTCATGCCGAGAATATTTTACTTTGGCACGCATCGCTCGATGCGTTGCTAACGCGCGGAAACTTGCCACGCGCCACAGATGCTTTACCGTGAACTTATTTTCACTCCCGTTAAAGTGCTTAACGCCTCACAAAGGCTGCTGAATCTCAAACCCTCGCCGCCCAAGCCGTGGAGAATAAGCACGAGCCATCTGTCACCCTGATTCGTGACGGATGTCAATATTTTCAGGCAGATCGGTACGGTGTTAGAGATGCCACCGCGTGGTCACAAGGCAATTTCCTGATGGGCTTGACGATGGAGGTGAAGCGCCTGTGCAAACCAACTCAGCGGAAGAGAAGCAATAAGTTACCTTGCTGCCAACGCTGAGCCAATGAAGATTTTTCGATGCTCTTTTGCACGTTTTCAATAGCTGGAAAAGTATGTCGGAACTGACAAGCACGTATCGTCAAAACGATCACTCCCAATCCGGCCCGCCTGTCGACGTAACGCATTCCTCCCTGCCATGCGGTATGGGTGCTTACCTGGAGTAAACATGACGAGACCGGAACCGGTCAACATCCTGTTGGTAGACGACCAGCCAGCCAATCTTTTGGCAATCGAGACCATACTCGACAAGCTTGGCGAAAACCTGATATCCGCTTCCTCAGGCGAGGAGGCGTTACGGCATGTTCTCAGTATGGACTTTGCCGTTATTCTGCTCGATGTGCGCATGCCTACGATGAGCGGATTCGACACGGCGCGGATGATACGCACCCATCCCAAGTCGAACCGGACGCCAATCATCTTTCTCACGGCCGCACCTGACGACCCGAATTTTCCAGTGGACGAAGCCTATGCGCTCGGTGCGGTCGATTACCTGACCAAGCCTATCATTCCTACGGTTCTGCAGGCGAAAGTGTGCTTTTTCGTTGACTTGTATCGCAAGACGATCGATCTTGCCCGGATCGAAAGGGAGCGCCACGCTGCAGCCCTCGGTGAAAAGGATGCCCGGATTCGCCTGTTGCTCGAGAACCTCAAAGACTACGCTTTCGTTGTGACGGATGTGGATGGCTGGATTACCGAGTGGGAAGGGGGCGCCGAAGCAATTACGGGTTGGACTGCCCGGCAGGCAATCGGCAAACCCTTGTCGATGCTTTTTACCCACGAAGACCGTATTGCGGGGCGGCCAGATACCGAAATGACGGAGGCCAAGGAGCATGGTCGATGCGAAGACAAGCGCTGGCATGTCTGCAAGGACGGAAGCCGATTTTATGCTGATGGGGTGACCGTTGCCCTGAACGATGCAAAGGGTGCCCTGCGCGGCTTCACCAAGATATTCCGGGACGTGACCGGTGAAAAGCGCGTGGCCGATAATTTGCGCAGGCTGGCGACCGATCTTGCCGAAACGGATCGCCGAAAGACCGAATTCCTTGCCACTCTTGCACACGAGCTGAGAAATCCGCTGGCACCGTTGCAGAACGGGCTTGAAATCATGCGGCTGTCTGCCGGCAATGCCGAGGTTCTTGGCAGGACACGCGACATGATGGAACGCCAGCTGACTCACATGGTGCACTTGGTCGATGATCTTCTCGATGTGGCGCGTATCACGCGCGGCAAGGTCCATCTGAAAAAGGAGCGGGTACAACTGAAGAACATCGTTGATAGCGCGGTCGAGACCAGCATGCCCCTGATCCAGACATCGCGGCATCAACTTGTTGTACAGGTGGCCGCGGAAACCATGGTGCTGGATGTTGATCCGACGCGGCTGGCGCAAGTGGTGAGCAATCTGCTGAATAATGCATGCAAATACACTCCCGCGGGCGGCCGCATCGCTCTCACGGCTGAACGCGACGGGAACCAGGCGGTCATTGCCGTCACCGATAACGGCGTCGGTATTCCCGAAGGTTTGTTACCGAGCGTTTTTGATATGTTCACCCAGGTCGGGCAAAACAAGGAGCAGGCGCAGGGCGGTCTTGGTGTCGGACTGACTCTGGTGCGGCGTCTTGTAGAACTCCATGGGGGAGCCGTTACGGCCAGCAGCGAAGGGCCAGGGTGCGGCAGTACCTTCACTGTACGCCTGCCTCTGGTCTTGCAGGCATCTGAGGAACCGGAAACGTCGCTTCCCTTAGCGGCATCGATTGGCCATATCAATAAGCGCGTATTGGTCGTTGATGACAATAGTGATGTAGCAGAAAGTCTTTCGGCATTGCTGCAGGTAGGAGGCTATACCACCCGTGTAGCTAACGACGCCATGCAGACTTTCGAGATGGTGCAAGACTTCAAACCCGAGGTGGTATTCCTCGATATCGGAATGCCAGGAATGAATGGCTACGAAGTCGCACGCACTTTACGCAAAACTCCCGGCATGGAACAAGTTGTCCTGGTTGCCTTGTCAGGGTGGGGAAGCGAGAGCGACAGAAAGCGGTCACGAGCAGCCGGATTTGACGGACATCTGACCAAGCCAGCAGGGCTTGCCGCCGTTAATCGACTTCTGTCGCGATTGTCCTGGTCGCGCAATGCTGCTCACAGCAGCTGATACCAATCCCCGCCCATCACGCAACATGAGATCGCGTCTTTTTCCGGGGGCGCCGAGCCGCCTGCCGGCGTTGCACGCGTCGTCAATGCCCGCTATTGAGTCTTCCTGCGCCTTGCCAGTCAAAAAAATCCATCGATGTCATTCGTTACGTTACGGGTCAGAATTGATCTGAGCTCTTGCACATCGTTTCCGCAGGTTGATTGAATCGTCATCGCCCGTCACATGATGTGACGCGTGGTCGGCCGACATCCGCATAGCTGTACTTTTCTCATGTTTATACAAATGCTATTTTTTATGGCAACTAGTTAAAACGCTTCTAACAAAATTGCCCATTCGTTATGGCAGTTTTGCCACATCTATCGATATTTCCGATTTGAAATCGTTCTCTGGTGGCCGGATCAAAACTGCGCGCGGTACTATTTTCCTAAGCGTATTTGCGTTGTTCCTTTCAATTGCATGGCCAACGGCCGCTCAAACATTTTCAATTCAATCTTCTTGCAGCAAATGCAGTACGGTTTCGGGGTTATTTCATGTTTTTAAAATTTAAGATTGGCGCTCGTCTCGGCCTTGGATTTGGCTTTGTTCTCGCCTTGACGGCGATTATGATCGTAGCAGGTGTGTGGAGGCTCATTGCCGCAGAGGCGGCAACAGACCGATTAGTGGAGGCGTCAGAAAAGCAGGTGCTGGCCGAAGAGTGGCTGCGTGGAATAGCTAACAATGCAATCCGAACCTCCGCAATAGGAAAGGTCGGCGGCGAAGACGATGTCAAGCTACTCGAAAAACAGATGGCTGAACAAAGCGCGGAAATCAGCGCCTTGCAGAAAAGAATTGAGCCACTGGCGACCAGTCCCGACGAAAAGCAGTTAATGTCCAATGTCGCCGAGACACGTGCTTTGTATCGGGACATTCGCCAGCAGGTAATGAAGATGAAGGCTGATGGACAAGCTCCCGAGGCCAAGGAGCTAAGCGACTCGAAAATGCTGCCGGCCATGGCCGCATATGTTGCGGCGGTACAAGCGTATCGGGATCATCAGAGCTCGCGTTTTCATCAGATGCATGAAGAGCTCGATGCCATCTACGTAGCTAGCCGTATCCTGCTCATCGTGCTTGGAGCACTGAGCGTGGTGATCGGAGCCATTTTCGCAGCCATGCTGGCTCGCGGCATTACAAAGCCGCTGTCGGAAGCGGTTCAACTTGCCCATTCTGTTGCGCAGGGCGATCTTACGGTCAGGCTGGAAGCGCGTTCCCATGACGAAACCGGCGAACTGGTCAGAGCCCTTGGCGAGATGAGAGATAGCCTGCTGCGCACCGTGCAAGAGATCCGTAGTGGTACCAGTGCGATGACTGTAGCGTCTGGCGAGATAGCCGCCGGCAATCTGGATCTTTCAACCCGCACCGAACAGCAGGCAAGTTCACTTGAAGAAACCGCTTCGGCCATGGAACAACTCACATCGGCGGTAAGGAACAACACTGACAACGCCCGCCAGGCCGATCATCTCGCAGAGTCCGCGTCAGCGGTAGCGAGCAAGGGCGGCGTCGCGGTGATGGATGTGGTAGGAAAAATGGAGGCGATCAACGCGTCATCGCGCAAGATTGTCGACATCATTGCTGTGATTGATGGCATCGCGTTTCAGACCAACATACTCGCACTGAATGCGGCAGTCGAAGCGGCGCGGGCTGGCGAACAGGGCAGAGGTTTTGCTGTCGTGGCATCGGAAGTGCGTCAGCTGGCGCAGCGCTCTGCTGCGGCGGCCAAGGATATCAAGGCGCTGATTACTGAATCCGCGGAGGATGTACAAGCTGGCACACGCATGGTCAGTGACGCCGGCACGACAATGGCGGAGATTGTGAACGGCGTACAACGTGTTGCCGACATCATGAAGGAAATCCTCGCAGCGAGTGAAGAGCAAAGCAGCGGTATCGAAGAAGTGAATCGTGCAATCACGCAAATGGATCAGGTGACGCAGCAAAATGCCGCACTGGTGGAAGAAGCTGCTGCTGCTGCCGACTCCATGCAAAATCAGGCAACGAAGCTGGCGGAAATGGTGCGCTTCTTCAAGTTATGACGTCTTACAGCTCTTTTCCGATTTCAAACCTTTAAAGGAGAGAGCCTTGGATAGTTTTATGCGAACCCCGCGGTGCCGGATGTGCAGTCAGGGCATCCGCAGGGTAGCGTTCCAGGAAAACCGAAACTTCATCAACCGGGCAATGTAGCCATTCATCATATTGATCCGGACGGAGAATCACCAGCATACGTTTTTCATCATCCGGCCTGTGGAAGCGTTGCATCAGAGGGTGGCCGTCGGCATTGATAGTCAGCATTGAAAATGAGAGCAACGGCAAACCTTTGTCGGTAGCAGGTTTGTAGTCCCAGATCCCGGCAATGCCCAGAGGTTCACCATTGGCCGCCGCGATTTCCCAGCGCTCGGCTTTTCCAGACTCGTAACTCGGTTCATAGAACGACGCAGCCGGAATGACGCAGAACTGGCCATGCTTGAAGGCATGGCGGAAGCTCGGCTTGGTCGCTACGGTTTCAGCGCGTGCATTGTAGGTCTGGCGCGCGAGCTTCTCCTCCGCCCAATGCGGCACCATGCCAAACATGCCCAATGCGCAGGCTCGATCGCCCGGTAGGGCATCGGCGCGTGGTAGACGAATCAGTGGCGACATATAGCCTGGAAACGATTCGGCCTTGTATTCCGAATCCGGCGGCGCAACCTGAAAATGTTGTCGCAACTGGTCATGGGTCGATGGGATATAGTTCGCACACATGGCGGTATCCGTTCGCGTGGTTCGGAAAGGTCAGGGCATCAACGATCAGACCGGCTTGCAGATGCAGTCAGCTTTATTTTACGCGGCAACGCCGCACATTGTGCAACAGACAAGTCAGTAATTTGGCCGGTAGGCGAATCGGCCAAATTCTTCAAATGCATTGATATCAAACGTCAGGCCGGTCTCTTCAAACAACTCTCGCTGCGCAGCCACCAGAGTGGACTCACCGGCATCGAGCAATCCCTTGGGAATGTCCCAATGATTTTTCCCGGTGACATGGCAGAGAAGAATCTCGTCGCGTGCGTTGATGATCAGCGTTCCACAGGAAATGGCAGTTTTCATCGAAGCTCGCGACGATGATTGATAATTTGTCCAGCTATGATGCTTAGGCTTGCTGCGCCCGTTCCCAGAGGGTTAGATGATGCAGGATGTTCTCATTGTCCGAGGCTGCGTGGTCAATTTCTGCCCGTCCCTGAAACACATAACCTTGCAAGGTTACCGCCGTAAAGTAGGGTTTCATATCGCCTGGTCGTAACGGCGTTGCAATTGCCGTCCAGGAGGAATTGAGCGGACGGTCGTCCACTGTCAGCGATAATTCCTGGTCAATGCGGAAATAGGGAGTATTTTGAACGTGTGTACCACTGATTACCCTGGCCTTGTAGGCACCACCATGAAAGTCCGTAATGTCAATCACCGCGCCCGGTACCAGCTTGTCCTGTACCAGTTGCGCAAAGTGCTTTGTCAATGTGGCCAGCGTCGAAATTTTCCGTTGGTTGAGCCGGTCGAGTTCTTTCAATGAGGCGAGGACTTCTTCCTTAAAGGAAGCCGCTTTATGAATATTTGTGATTCCCATGGTTCCTTCTATTCCGAAACATCAGCAGAGGCGAACGCTCTGAAGAAATGCCCATGCTTCACTCGATATTTTATCCAAGGAAATTGTTTCGACTATATGGTCACGGTAATTTATTATCGGCTGTCGCGAAATGATCACTTGCAAAAAGTTTTGCAAATTTAAGTTGAACATTTCGGGAAGTTGATTCCTTGAGTCGCAGGTGTAGATCGCCCGATCAACTGAACGGCAGTCAAGGGAAAAATGCATAAGTGTTATCAAACGGAAAAGGCCCGCACCTCTTCAAAGAGTGCAGGCCTTTATTGCCACTTGTCTCCGCCATCTCTCTTTGGAAATGGATTTTTATACCGCATAAAAACTTTGGCCCTAATTCGTATTTACTACCATTGGGGATAATACGTATAGAGCTGACATGCTTGTAGTTTGCAAAGATTAACCCGATGTCGATGTACATCGATGCGTTGACGGCAGTCAAGAAATGGGATGCTTGTCGAGGGGAGCAATCGTAAAAGCGCTGTGTGCTGCAAGCTTGCGGCAAACATAGCTCAGGGGGCGCGTTGATGTAATGCGCGGCTGGACGTTATAGAAAAACGCGATGACTGAACGGGTGCGGGAGTGGTTGGTATGCCGCCCCGTTCTGATTCGGATCTGACGGCATACCTGGCTACCGTCATGCATATCAGTTGCATGTACAGCAGATGTACGAATGATAGAAGTTCGATGTTACGGCAGTATGACTTCACTCAGTAATTTTGTTTCCAATGAGAAGCGAAGTTTTGCAGGAAAAATTACCATACCAATAGGCATGAACACGCGTCAGCTGACACTATCACTATCGACGAAGGTCGGGACTTCAGGATCCAGGTCGGTGTTGGTTTTGGTTTTGGTAAAGGCCATTGCAGCACCTTGCGCCTCTGGCTCATCGCTGTAGTCGTTGGCTTTTGGTTTTTAGCTTTCAAATATGTTCGTATAATCGACAGCAAGGAGTCTGCCGTGAACAAAAAGGATCAGTTGTTGGAGCCCGATCAGGCAAGGCGTCGCACACTTATATTGCTTGGTAGTGCGGCGCTTGGTGCCGCAGGTTACGCTGAAACGGCCAGCGGCGGCGACGTTGAGTCCACCATGCCGGCGTGTGTCATAACACCTAAGCAGACCGAAGGTCCATTCTTTATTGATAAGCGTCTTCAGAGATCGGATATCCGTGCCGATCCAGCCAGCGAGGCAATCCGCGGAGGTACACCTCTCATGTTGACCCTGCGTGTTCATGCCGTTGGTCGGTCAGCGTGCTTGCCGGTGTCGGGCGCGATAGTCGATGTCTGGCATTGCGATGCAAACGGACAATACTCAGGCGCTGATCAGGAGACGGGAAACTTTGCGAGAGAAAGTTTTCTACGAGGTTATCAGGTAACTGGCGCTGACGGCGCCGTTCGCTTTATGACGATTTACCCCGGTTGGTATCCAGGCCGCGCAGTGCATATTCATTTCAAGGTGCGAACGGTGGCAAACGGAAACAGGAGAAGTGAATTCACCTCGCAGTTGTACTTCGATGACGGCATTACTGACATCGTGCACGCCAGTGGCATTTATCGTCGCCGCGGACGACGGGACGTGCTGAACACTGAAGACGGTCTGTTCCGGCATGGCGACGGAGCAAACCTGTTAATCAAGCCGGCTAAAACAACAGATGGTTACGCGGCAAATTTTGATATTGGTCTGCGTGCTTAGTGTCCGGTGCCTCTGCATCTCGCACCTTATGCCAGGGCGATTCTCTTAGTGAAGGTAACGCAAAGGAAAGTAGATTAGCGCGGCAAGGCCTAACGCACCGAGACAAGTCATCACTGCCACGATGACGCGCGATATTTTCTCAGCTCTGGGATCATGCGATTTGTTGCTCGATTCCTCGTTCACATCCGGTCCTTCGCGTCGGTCTATGGCCGTAAACCGGATTCTCGAAGCATAAGCGCGTCAAGTCAATTACCTACAAGACATGCACTGCAGCGATACAAGCACCATGACCGGTGTAATGCGTGCCTTCAGAACCAGTTACAAAGAATCAACTCCAATCCATGTATCGGCTCCGATGCGGATTCATTAGAATTAAGTGCTCGTCTTTTCTCCATGGTCCAGCAAGTACTTCGCCATCTTTACCTTGTAGCCATTATCAACGTGCTTATTGTTTTGATAAAGCCGATGATGGAGGCTGCGGCATTTCGCGTAGATCTCCTTTCCCAAGTGCCGGCCGAAGTTTTGCCGATACCTGTGGATCACATTCCAATCTTGGCACTCCGAAATTCATGGCACGCCCCACGCGACACAAACCGTCGACATGAAGGTATTGATATATTTGCAAAGCGCGGAACCCCTGTACGTTCGACAACTCGTGGTGTGGTAAGCCGGATTGCAAAAAGTAAACTCGGCGGAAACGTTGTCTGGGTATTGGGACCGGGCGGTCAGCGACATTATTACGCGCATCTCCAACAAGCAGCCAATATAAGAACCGGCCAACGAATCGATGCAGGAACGCTGCTCGGCTTCGTTGGCAATACCGGCAACGCAAAACATACGTCACCTCACCTTCATTACGGGATCTATACCCCCACAGGCGCTGTCAATCCTTTTCCTCTGCTTAGACCGAAGTCTTCTGACGAACATGACAGCCAATGAACTGTCCACGGATGTCCGTACAAAGTGCGTTGCTGCCCAATAAGGCAACTTGCTGACCTGAAACAGGAGCCGTCGGAGATGACGCGGCAAGTGTTCCTAACGTTGCATGGACGGCACATCGAAAAAAGATTTGCATGTCTCGTTTGGCTTTGCTATAGTTCGGCTCCCGTCGCGAAACGCAGCAAACAAAGCGAGCGCAGCAAGCGGTTTGAGCGGTGATGGGTATGGCGATGCGGGATGGAAATTCTGCGGCTTCTGCAGCAAAATTAAGGAATGCATGTTCTTGAATGTTGCCAGAAAAACGCCATATTGAATAAATGCTGGCCGACAAACACAACGATTTGACGGCGGTACGGCGGATGGAAATCTGTGGTACGGGCAGGATGGTTCTTTAACAAATAACAGCCGATAAGTGTGGGCGCTTGATGGAGTGCGGCGATGGTCTTTCGGGGCTATCGTGAAACTACAAGCATCAAGTGCTCACGAAGAAATATAGGTAAGATCGCAAGAGATTACC
>NZ_LMHZ01000037.1 GCF_001428545.1 Noviherbaspirillum sp. Root189 | reverse complement strand
GGAAAACACCGTGGCAGGTGGTTTCTCTAAAACACGCGCAATCAGGCTCATGGGGCTTCCCCTTTTCCATTCGCGCCATATTACCGTCTTGCGCCGGTCATCCATTCGGTCCGAACTCTGCATCACGATTCTCCTCTTCAAATTGTTTAAAGGAACGTGTTGCAGTGACCAGTTGAATCCATCCCGCTTAATTTTCGGGGGATTACCCATTCAGTTTTCCCATTGAAAAATGGAACCCGAAAGACAATCAAGCCACTTATCTAGCAATACTTCACAGTCCTAAGATTTGCCTGATCAATATAACGGTAACGGTATGCAAAATTCTCACCTCACTATTCTTGCCTCTTTGTCGCCGTATCAGCTGTTCCAAGCGCTTTGGAAAGCCATCGAGACAAAAAATTATGAGAAGGTGCAAGAGCTTGTAGACGCGCTCGTACATGCACTTCGGGGCAACCAGACGCTTGACGCAAGCGCGGTTATGGAATTGATTGGTGTCGCGTTACATCGCCGCTGCTGCTTTGAGATTAAAAAGGCACTCACTCAGTTACCAGGCTTTGCCGTTGATGGTCCTGTTAAGTGGGGTGGACCGACATTAATCGCCTTCGTTACAGATCAAGGCGACGTGGAATTCGCGTCATATTTATTGCAGAAAAGAGCAGGTCAGCGTTAATTCCAAGTCGTGCAAAGCGAGACGGCTTAACTGATAACGCGCTCTAGTATCCTGAGTTAGAAATTCGTTGAATTATTTTGCTGATAAGTTGTTCGAAGCATATGGGTTTTCATGGCAAGGAAGGCATGGCAGGCAGACCGAAAGCGGTGTTGATGTTGAGCGCAGCGGAACAAGAGCAATTGCATGCTTGGGCACGAAGGCGCAAGACCGCGCAAGCGCTGGCCCTGCGTTCGCGCATCGTTCTGGAATGTGCCGGCGGAGCGGAGAACAAGGCGGTCGCGGCCAAACTCGCGGTGACGGGCCAGACGGTATCGAAATGGCGCACACGGTTCGTGCAAATGCGCCTGGACGGTATGCTCGATGCCCCGCGCTCGGAAGCGCCGCGCACGATCGATGATGCACGTGTCGATGCCGTGATCGCCAAGACGCTGGAACAGCAACCGTCGAACGCCACGCACTGGAGCACGCGGGCCATGGCGCGCGAAGCCGGGCTGTCGCAAACGGCGGTCAGTCGTATCTGGCGCGCCTTCGGCTTACAGCAGCATCGGCAGGAAACGTTCAAACTGTCCACTATGGATGACGCGGTCTGGGACCACTCGGTGTTTTCCAAGAATCGCGACCGGCTGCTCGCACATGAGGCGGTGGCAACATTCTTTACCGAAGTCATGACGACGGCAGACAAGCAGGGGCTGTTGTCAAGGGAACACTTTTCGTTCGGTAGCACACTGATCCAGGCCTAGGCCAGTCACAAGAGCGTTGTCGCCAGGGATGGTTCGGATGATCAGCCGCCAGGTGGTGGCCGTAACAGGCAAGCCAACTGGAAAGGCAAGCCGCGCAGCAATGACGCCCATGCCTCGACCACGGCTCCTGATGCCCGGTTGTACAAGAAGAGCGAGAAGATGCCGGCGGTATTGTGTTACCAGGGGGCATGTGCTCATGGAGGACCGTTCAGGCCTGGTGGTGGGTGCCATAGTGAGTCGCGCTGACGGAGCGGCGCTGGGGCGGCAGCGCTATTGATGGACGTACCACCCGGCAGATGGCTATGGGGTCAGCCGGACCGTGCGGGCCCGCATTGAAGGGCATTTCGGCTGGGCCAAGACGGTTGGCCGTATTCGGTAAACGATGTATCGTGGACTACGGTGGGGCGATCACCAATTCAACTTGACGATGGCAGCCGGCAATCTCTGTCGGATGGCGCGAATACTGTTCGCGGTGCCACAAGGCGGCGCACGATGAAGCGCATCGCCGTCTCAAACTGCATGGGACTTGCCGCAGCGCGCCATGCAGGTTCCCACCAATCGGATCACAATTGGCTCACATCGAGCACAAATTTGCTCCATTAACCTGCGCAAACCCTCGGCGATAGATGTTTTGAGGTGAATTTCAACAACCTGCTAGGAAGTAACAACGTTTGAACGCAAGCCTGCCGATTCATAGTGACGTTAAAATGAAAAAAAGCCAGATAAATCTAAGTCAGTGATTTATCTGGCCTTCAAATTTTGGCTCCCCGACCTGGACTCGAACCAGGGACCTGCGGATTAACAGTCCGTCGCTCTACCGACTGAGCTATCAGGGAACAGAGCAGCTATTATAGGCCGATCTTTCCGAAATTGTCAAAGCCTTGCAGGCTCGCCGATCTGGCAGGAAAAACAAAATCATCCTAATCCGGCCACTCTGGTCAAATCAAAGAGCGCTGCGGATCCTTACAGGACTTTGGCGATTGCGTCGACTACAGCATCGATGTTGCGGGAGTTCAGCGCCGCAACGCAAATGCGCCCTGTATCTACCGCGTAAATCGAAAACTCGTCGCGCAGGCGGCCGACTTGTTCCTTTGTCAGGCCGGAATAGGAAAACATACCGCGCTGCTTGATGACGAAATCGAAATCGTGGGCCGGCGCTTTTTCCTTTAGCTTGATAACCAGTTGTTGGCGCATCTCGCGGATACGTACGCGCATGCCTGCCAGTTCGTCCTCCCACAGCTTGCGCAGTTCTGGATTGGCCAATGCCGTTGCCACAACCTGACCGCCATGGATCGGTGGATTGGAGTAGTTGGTACGGACGACACGCTTGAGTTGCGACAGTACGCGTGCGGCTTCTTCTGCACTGACCGCGACGATGCTCAGTGCACCGACGCGCTCGCCATACAGGGAGAACGACTTGGAGAAGGAGTTCGAGACGAACAGCGGTGTGCCGGTCTCGGCAAAACGACGCACGACTTTACCGTCTTCATCGATGCCGTCGCCAAAACCCTGGTACGCCATATCAAGGAAGGGGATAAGGCCGCGCTGGGTAACCACGTTGATAACGTCGGTCCACTGATCATCGGTCAGGTCGGCGCCAGTCGGGTTATGGCAGCATGCGTGCAGCAGCACAATCGCACCGGATGGCATTTCCTTGAGTGCATTCAGCATGCCATTGAAATTGACGCCACGTGTTGCCGGATCGTAGTACGGATAATTGTTGACAACGAAGCCTGCGGATTCAAACAGCGCACGGTGGTTTTCCCAACTGGGGTCGCTGATCCATACTTGGGAGTTCGGGGAGAAACGCTTGAGGAAGTCTGCGCCCAGTTTCAATGCGCCTGTACCCCCGAGTGCCTGAACGGTGATTGCGCGCTTCTCTTGAACTACTGCGCTGTCGGCACCAAATACAAGTTCCTGTACTGCCTTGTCATAAGTGGCCAGACCGTCGATCGGCAGGTAGCTGCGGGGTGCCGGCTTTTCCATTAATTGTGTTTCTGCCTTGCGTACGCAATCGAGCAGAGGCACCTTGCCATTGTCGTCGTAGTACACACCAACGCCAAGATTTACCTTGTTAGGGTTCTTGTCAGCGTTGAAAGCTTCGGTAATACCCAGGATAGGGTCGCGGGGCGCCATTTCGACGGCAGTAAAGAGAGAGGCGGGATGGGATTGGCTCATCGTGATAACATGAAAAGTTGGCTGCGGATGCAAGCAGATGCAGCAGGGTTGTAGTCAGTTTCGGGCTTGTAGCCTCAAACCAAGGTGCAACTTATTATTCTACCAAAGGTCGAATGCAGATGGCAGATTTATCCCAGGTTTCCAGCCCCATCGACGAATCAAAAATCGTCACTTTCCCGAACTCGCCTTATCGCTTATTCCAGCCCTTCCCACCGGCCGGCGATCAGCCGACAGCCATCGAAAAGCTAGTCGAAGGTATCGAGGATGGCTTGTCATTTCAGACATTGCTCGGGGTGACCGGATCGGGCAAAACATACACCATGGCAAACGTGATTGCGCGACTTGGACGGCCGGCAATCATATTTGCGCCAAATAAGACGCTCGCTGCGCAGTTGTACAGCGAGTTCCGCGAATTCTTCCCGCAAAACGCCGTCGAGTACTTTGTCAGTTACTACGATTACTATCAACCGGAAGCCTACGTTCCGCAACGTGATCTGTTCATCGAAAAGGACTCGTCGATCAACGAGCATATCGAGCAGATGCGTCTGTCCTGCACCAAGTCCCTGATGGAACGGCGCGATGTCGTGATCGTGGCGACCGTATCGGCGATTTACGGTATCGGTAATCCGAACGAATACCACAAGATGATTCTGACCTTGCGCGCCAAGGACAAGGTCAGCCAGCGCGATGTCATCGCACGCTTGATCCAGATGCAATATACGCGAAATGAAGTCGATTTCGGACGTGGTACGTTCCGCGTCCGCGGCGACACGATTGACGTGTTCCCGGCTGAACATGCCGAGCTGGCGGTGCGCATTGAAATGTTCGACGACGAGATCGACAGCCTGCAACTGTTTGACCCGCTGACCGGACGTGTACGCCAGAAGATTCCACGTTTTACCGTGTATCCGGGTTCGCATTACGTCACGCCGCGTTCTACCGTGCTGCGTGCGATTGAAAGCATCAAGGACGAATTACGCGATCGCCTGGAATTTTTCCGGAAGGAAAACAAACTGATTGAAGAGCAGCGCCTTGAGCAGCGTACGCGCTTCGATCTGGAAATGATGCAAGAGATCGGCTTTACCAAAGGCATTGAAAACTATTCGCGTCATCTTAGTGGAGCAATGCCTGGTGAGCCGCCGCCTACCCTGGTGGACTACCTGCCGCAGGACGCCATCATGTTTCTTGACGAATCCCACGTGCTGACCGGCCAATTGAACGGCATGTACAACGGAGACAGGGCGCGCAAGACCAATCTGGTCGATTACGGTTTCCGCTTGCCGTCTGCGCTCGATAATCGTCCGCTGAAATTTGTGGAGTTTGAAAGCAAGATGCGCCAGACCGTCTTTGTGTCAGCCACGCCGGCGGAGTATGAAAGCAGTCACTCAGATCAGGTAGTCGAGCAAGTGGTGCGTCCGACCGGCCTCGTGGATCCGCTGATCTCAGTGCGCCCCGCGAGTTCGCAGGTGGACGACCTGATGTCGGAAATCACTGAACGCATCAAGAAGAATGAGCGCGTGCTTGTGACTACGCTGACCAAGCGCATGTCCGAACAATTGACTGAATTCCTGAGTGATAACGGCATCAAAGTGCGCTACCTGCATAGCGACATTGATACCGTTGAGCGTGTGGAAATCATCCGTGATCTGCGTCTTGGTACCTTTGACGTGCTGGTTGGCATCAACTTGCTGCGAGAAGGCCTTGATATTCCCGAGGTGTCGCTCGTTGCGATTCTCGATGCGGACAAAGAAGGCTTCCTGCGTTCCGAGCGCAGTCTGATCCAGACCATCGGCCGCGCCGCGCGTAACCTCAACGGTATGGCCATCCTGTATGGAGACAAGGTGACTGACTCGATGCGTCGCGCAATTGATGAGACCGAGCGCCGCCGCACTAAACAGGTAGCCTTCAACAAGGCCAATAACATCACGCCGGCTGGCGTAAAGAAAGAAATTCGCGACCTGATCGATGGCGTCTACAGCCCTCAGGAAGCACGCAGCGAATTACTGGTTGCACAAGAGCAGGCGAAGTACGAATCCATGAGTGAAAAGCAGGTCAGTAAGGAAATCAAACGGCTTGAAAAACTTATGGTGGATCATGCGAAAAATCTTGAATTTGAAAAGGCCGCTCAGGTTCGAGACCAGTTGCATCTTCTTAAGGAGCAGTTGTTCGGCGCACCGGGGATGGATAACGTCGTTCCGCTTGTCGGCAAGTGATCCCGATGTTGCGTTCGCCTGAACAGCGATGAAGAGGGCCGCCGGCGTAATTGCCGGCGGCCCTTGTCTTTTGTGGCAACGCTACAATGCTTGTTTTCCATTTCATATGAGCGCGATGTCCCAGACTATTCCCCAACCGATTTTTGCGGCGCTCGATCTGGCGCATGTCTCCTGGCATCCGATCCTCAAGCGTGGCTTGCAGGCGGTGGCCGCCGCCGACCCCGCTTACTTGCCCGCCCTGGCTGAAGCGCAATATCTCCCTACCGAGGGCCGCCTGTTCGCCGCGTTCACCAAGCCTCTGCACGAGGTCAGGTATGTGCTGGTGGGGGAAGGTCCGTATCCGCGCGAGGAGAGTGCGACCGGCGTGTGTTTCATGGATGGTGCGGTCGAGTCGCTGTGGTCGGAAAAGGGATTGTCCAAGCAAGTCAATCGCGCAACCTCGCTACGAAATTTCATGAAAATGCTTCTGGTTGCGGACGGCCAGCTGCAGCTGGAAAATACTTCCGGAGATGCATTGACGCATATTTCGCTGAAGGCGCGTGCAATTGGTTCGCCGTACATTCAGACGCTGACGGAGCTGCAGGCCAATCTGACTCGTCATGGTTTCCTGCTCCTCAATGCCAGTCTGGTTTTCCGCCCGGATGTCCCGCCCATAAAGGATGCGAAGGCGTGGAAGCCTTTCCTGGAGACGGTGCTCGAAGCGCTCGCCGACCATGCCGTCGAAAAGTCCAAAACGCCTCCGATACTCGTATTGTGGGGGAAGATTGCTGAACAACTGGCTACCCTTCCAGCGACGGCACGTTTCCCGAACGCCGTATCTGAACACCCGTATAACCTGTCCTTTATTGGCAACCGAACCATGCAGGAATTATTCGGCCCAATGCATTTGCTGCAACAGCAAAAGTAGAGCAGGAGACTTCCGGGATCGGTATTAAAACGCTGCAGCAGCGTCGCCGTCCAAGGCTGCGCAAATGCGTAACCGCGTGAATTTGTCGGAAATCATGGCGAGCACGTATCGTTTTGCGAAGATAAAGGTGTACCGGGCCCACTTTGATCTATATTGGTTTTTAAGGTGGCTCGCTTATTTCATGGAGCCACTATGGAAACCACCCGCATCCTATTTGTCTGCATGGGCAATATCTGCCGTTCTCCAACGGCCGAGGGAGTGCTACGTAAAATGGCGACGGATGCCGGTCTCCAGCAATATATTCTTATCGACTCTGCCGGGACCCACGATTACCACGTCGGCGAAGCGCCCGATCCGCGCGCACAAGCCGCGGCACGCAAGCGTGGCTACGATTTAAGTCGGCTTCGTGCGCGGAAGATCGAGCTTGAGGACTTTTCGCGTTTCGACATGATCCTTGGCATGGATTTCAATAATCTGGAAATTTTGCAAGCGCTTTGCCCGCCGGAGCACAAACATAAACCAGGTTTGCTAATGGGCTATTCGGCCTCCAGGGCCGGTTCTATTGTTCACGATCCTTATTATCGCGGCTCTAAAGATTTCGATCTGGTACTGGACTATATCGAAGACGGTTGCAGCGGTTTGCTTTCCAGTCTGGCACGCGGGCATGTCGTCTCTCGCCGCGACCGCCTGCCCCGCAAGGAAGTGCCGATCGTATCCCGTTGGATACGAGCACTGCAGCCACGCGTGTAGAACAGTTACCACGCACAAGTAAAACTTGCGCGGAAATACGGACGCAAGCACATTTTAAGTAGGTATAAAGCTATCGGACTGGCTTGACATATCGTCGGCCTGGAGGGATGCGTTCATTCTGATTTGCCAATGCTTTTGGTATAAAAATTGCAAGGGTTTTGCCGGGCCCTTGATGTAAAGAGTGAAATGATGAAAATGCTGACAGTCGCAATGGTTACGGCAAGCACGCTGGCAATGTGTCCGCTCACTGGCGTAGCGGCGACAGCACCGGCCGATAGTAATGCCGATCAGCCTTACACGATTTCACCTGATGATGCGTCGGTCACTTCAATGTTTCACTCTAACTCTGAAGAAAAAGAAAGCCTAAGCGAGCAGGAGATGGGCACGCCACTAGCGTTGTCGTTTCCCTACCCAAACACCGATCAACCTGCCATATCCCGCACCTTTCAGGCGGGACGGTATGGCACACTTTACACCTCCGTAGCCGGATTGCCGGCGCGCAGGGCGCTGATGTTCGATTATCCCGGCTTCGCACTCGAGAATCCGATGCAAAGTGCCTATTGGCTGGACTCGGCGCGCGAACGCTCCAGCACGGTGACGCTCGGCTATGCGTGGCGAGATGTCTCTATTGAAAGCTCAACGATTGCGAAAGACAATCAAAAAGATGGACCGATCCATTCCGAGTCCCCGAAATTCGATGTGCGATCTGCCAGGCTGTCTTATAGCTTGGCGCCGAACTTGGTCCTACGGCTGAGTCGCGGTTCGGTCAGCACCCTGGATCAACTTGTGCCGAATGATGAAGTTCGGCGTACGGCGGTCGCGGCGACCTATACCATGCCTTTTCAGCAAGGCGACTGGCAAACCACGTTGGCATGGGGCCGAAACGCTCGCAAATTCCGCGAGAGCACAATGGGTTATTTGCTGGAGTCGACCGTCAGGTTTAGCGGCACCCATGCGCTCTTCGGGCGCATAGAGCAAGTTGGCAGCGACGGCCTGATACGCGAAGACGAGTCTGCTCAGCGGCAGTTGTTCAAGATGAATCGACTGTCGCTTGGATATTTCTACGATCTTCGCACGACCGGCCCACTGCACCTGGATGTCGGTGCCCTCGTGAGCCGACACCTCGTTCCCACAGCGATGGAGCCGTCATACGGGAGCGACCCTACCACCTACATGATGTTCGTACGCTTCCGGATGCGTTGATCCCTTGCGCTGTCCTGGCGGGAAAATGGCTCTCGGCGGCATGTCGATAAGAAATATGAAATAATGCTGAATGCTTAAGTTGCAACGCTAAGTTGCAGCTTAAAGACAACTTGCATTGAGCGCTTTCACCCTTGGCCGCTTCAGTGACTTTATCCCAACTCAGGCCGTCAAGCCCGCATTTCCCAATACCTGACAAAATCACTCAACTTTGATATACTTGACTAAAATCTTCGGGAATCAGGGAAATTCGATTCCGGGAAGACAGAACGTCGTATCGCGGAGCTGTAAATCTCTGTGCGAGACGGTCGAGGTTTTGTACTGGAGCTGAGGTATATGCGTCTGACAACTAAAGGCCGCTTTGCGGTCACTGCGATGATCGATCTGGCGTTGCGTGAGGGCAAAGGTCCCGTGACGCTGTCGGCCATCAGCCAGCGGCAGGAAATTTCCCTCTCTTATCTTGAGCAACTGTTTGGGAAATTGCGCCGCCATGAAATTGTCGAGTCGGTGCGTGGTCCGGGCGGTGGTTACACCCTGGCGCGCAAGGCGGAAGACGTCACCGTTGCCGATATCATTATCGCGGTGGATGAGCCAATCGATGCAACGCAGTGCGGAGGCAAGGAAAATTGCCATAGCCCCGGCCACGAGCATGGCAGCCGCTGCATGACACATGACCTGTGGGCGACACTAAACGCCAAGATGGTCGAATACCTGGATTCCGTCTCGCTGAAAGATCTGGTCGACCAGCAGCGACAAAAGAATGCCGAACATAACGTGGTGCTGATGCCCCGTCCACACGTAGCCGCTTGATTTGGAGTTGAATCATATGAATGCCCCTTTGGAAAAAAGCCTGATCGATACCATTAAGGCCCCCCATTTTCCGATTTACATGGACTATTCGGCGACGACGCCGATCGACCCGCGCGTTGCCGACAAGATGATTCCCTACCTGCGCGAGCAGTTCGGTAACCCGGCGTCACGCAGTCACATGTATGGCTGGACAGCCGAGAAGGCTGTCGAAGAAGCGCGTGCCCAGGTTGCCGCATTGGTAAATGCCGATCCGCGCGAAATTATCTGGACCTCTGGCGCAACCGAAGGCAACAACCTCGCACTCAAGGGCGCGGCGCATTTCTACAAGACCAAGGGCAAGCACATCATCACGGTAAAGACTGAGCACAAAGCAGTGCTGGATACCGTGCGCGAACTGGAGCGCCAGGGCTTTGAAGCCACTTACCTGCAGCCGCAGGACAACGGCCTGATTACGGTTGAACAACTACAGGAGGCCATCCGTCCTGATACCATTCTTGTATCGGTGATGCTGGTCAATAACGAAATCGGCGTAATCCAGCCGATCCCGGAGATCGGTGAACTGTGCCGTTCCAAGGGCATCATTTTTCATTGCGACGCTGCCCAGGCAACCGGCAAGCTTGCAATCGACCTGGAAAAGTGGAAGGTCGATCTGATGACCTTTACCGCGCACAAGACTTACGGGCCCAAGGGAATTGGCGCGCTGTATGTCCGTCGCAAGCCACGTGTACGTATTGAAGCCCAAATGCATGGCGGTGGACATGAGCGCGGCCTGCGTTCCGGCACCTTGCCGACTCACCAGATTGTGGGCATGGGCGAAGCTTTTCGCATTGCCAAGGAAGAGATGGATTCCGAGATCGCCCGCGTCAAAGCGCTGCGCGACCGGCTCGCCAAAGGATTGACCGAGATCGAGGAAGTCTACGTCAATGGCGATATGGAGCATCGCGTTCCGCATAACCTGAATGTCAGCTTCAACTATGTCGAAGGCGAATCGCTGATCATGGCGATCAAGGACATCGCAGTTTCTTCAGGTTCTGCTTGTACTTCGGCCAGTCTGGAACCATCTTATGTGCTGAGGGCGCTGGGCCGCAGCGACGAACTGGCGCATAGCTCGATTCGCTTCACCATTGGTCGGTTCACGACCGAAGAAGATATCGATTTTACGATCAACCTGATCAAGACCAAGGTCGCCAAGTTGCGGGAATTGTCGCCGCTCTGGGATATGCACAAGGATGGCATCGACCTCAGCACGATCCAGTGGGCTGCACACTGACCTTTACAAAATACAAGGAGCACTAACATGTCTTACTCTGAAAAAGTCCTAGACCATTACGAAAATCCGCGCAACGTCGGCGCCTTTGAAAAGGGCGATGAAACAGTCGGCACCGGTATGGTTGGCGCACCGGCTTGCGGCGACGTCATGAAGCTGCAGATCAAGGTCGGCGCAAACGGCGTGATCGAAGATGCCAAATTCAAAACCTATGGCTGCGGTTCTGCGATTGCGTCGTCCTCGCTGGTCACTGAATGGGTCAAGGGCAAAACACTGGACGAAGCCATGTCCATCAAGAACACCCAGATCGCGGAAGAACTTGCCCTGCCACCGGTAAAAATTCACTGCTCCATTCTTGCGGAAGACGCGATCAAGGCGGCGGTGCAGGATTACAAGGCAAAGCATGGCGCGGAAGCAAAGGAAGCTGCCTGATAGACATTCCGGCCTGGCCGGAAAGGAATGGAAAGAGACTGAATCGTTATGGCAATCACATTGACCGAAAAAGCTGCCAAGCATATCAACCGTTATATTGAACGGCGCGGCAAGGGCATTGGTTTGCGCTTCGGCGTGCGCACCACCGGATGCTCCGGCCTTGCTTACAAGCTGGAGTATGTCGACGAGAGCGCACCGGAAGACAACGTGTTCGAATCGCATGGCGTGAAAGTCTTCGTGGATCCGAAGAGCCTGCCGTACATCGACGGCACTGAACTCGATTTCGCGCGCGAAGGCCTGAACGAGGGATTCAAGTTCCAAAATCCGAACGTCAAGGACGAGTGCGGTTGCGGCGAAAGCTTCCGTATTTGAGATCAATTGAGCCCTCTGCGGTATAGGAGGGAGATGCACTGCAAGCCTGTTGATGTCCGGACAGGCTTTTCTTTTGGATGCCCATGCAAAACCACTTCGAGCTGTTTCATTTGCCGCAAAAGTTCGCCATCGATATGGCGGCGCTGGACGCGGCTTATCGTGAAGTGCAGAACCAGGTGCATCCGGACAAGTTTACCAATGCAGGCGACACGGAAAAGCGTGTTGCCATGCAATGGGCTACACGTGCCAACGAGGCTTATCAAACCCTTAAGAATCCTTTCAAGCGCGCCGCCTATCTGTGCGAATTGAATGGCGTCGATCTGCAGATCGAATCGAACACCGCGATGCCGCGTGAATTCCTGATGCAGCAAATGGAATGGCGTGAGGCGCTGGACGACTCCAGGGCGGGCAAGGATATTTCGGGGCTCGAGCAACTCGACAACGACTTGCGCATGGCGCGCAAGGAAAAGCTCGCCGAAATCGGCACGCTACTTGACGCAAATGATTACACCACTGCCGCACAAGATGTCCGGCAACTGATGTTCCTTGAAAAATTCGGCGAAGAAGTGCAGGCCGTATTTGAAAAACTCGAAGGCTGATAACTCTCGCACGCATCCAGCAGCCGTCAATACAGATAACCTCCTATGGCTCTTCTCCAGATCTCAGAACCGGGCATGTCGACTGCACCGCACCAGCACAGGCTGGCGGTCGGCATCGACCTCGGGACGACTAACTCCCTCGTGGCTACTGTACGCAACAGCATTCCTGAAGTGCTGACTGACGAGGAGGGGCACTCGCTGTTACCCTCCATCGTCCGCTACCTGCCCAATGGCCACGCCAATATCGGCTACACGGCCCAAGCCGCCCAGACCACCGATCCAAAAAATACCATCGTGTCGGTCAAGCGCTTCATGGGACGTGGGTTGAAGGATATTGCCTACGTCGAAAATCAGCCTTACGACTTTGTCGACGCACCCGGCATGGTTCAACTCAAGACGGTGGCAGGCGTGAAAAGCCCGGTCGAAGTTTCCGCAGAGATATTAGCAACGCTACGCCAGCGCGCGGAGGATGCATTGGGTGATGAACTGGTCGGGGCAGTGATTACCGTCCCCGCTTACTTCGACGATGCGCAACGCCAGGCGACCAAGGATGCGGCCAAACTCGCGGGACTGAATGTGCTGCGCTTGCTGAATGAGCCAACTGCTGCTGCCATCGCCTATGGTCTCGACAACGGGTCCGAAGGCATCTACGCTGTCTACGACCTCGGCGGCGGCACCTTTGATATTTCCATTCTGAAGCTCTCCAAGGGCGTGTTCGAAGTCTTGGCTACGGGTGGCGACTCGGCCCTTGGCGGTGATGATTTCGACCATCGCATTCTGTGCTGGATCATCGAACAGGAAAAGCTGGCTCCCCTGTCCGACAAGGACACCCGTATCCTGATGGTAAAGGCAAGGGAAGCCAAGGAAGCTCTGTCGACGCATGCAGAAACACACATCGATGCCGTGCTCAATTCCGGCGAAGAAGTCCATCTCACACTGAGCGCAGCGACGTTTTCCCAGATTACACAGCATCTGGTCAACAAGACCATTACGCCGAGCCGGAAGGCACTGCGCGATGCCGGGCTGACTGTGGACGATGTCGATGGCGTCGTTCTGGTTGGTGGTGCGACCCGTATGCCACACGTACGCAAGGCAGTGGGCGACTTTTTCCAGACGACTCCACTCGCCAATATTGATCCCGACAAAGTTGTGGCGCTTGGGGCCGCTATCCAGGCCAACCTGCTTGCCGGCAATCGTGCGCCGGGTGATGACTGGTTACTGCTCGATGTCATTCCGCTGTCGCTCGGAATCGAGACCATGGGCGGGCTGGTGGAAAAAGTTATTCCACGCAACTCAACCATTCCCTGTGCTCGTGCCCAGGAATTCACGACGTTCAAGGACGGACAAACGGCAATGGCGATCCATGTGGTGCAAGGCGAACGCGAGTTGGTCAGCGATTGCCGTTCGCTGGCGCGCTTTGAATTGCGCGGTATTCCGCCGATGGCCGCGGGAGCGGCACGTATCCGCGTGACCTATCAGGTCGATGCGGATGGCTTGCTATCCGTATCGGCGCGCGAACAGCGCTCCGGCGTGGAGGCCTCGATTGCGGTCAAGCCATCGTATGGGTTAGGCGACGATGATATTGCCAAGATGCTGCAGGAGTCCTACAGTTCTGCGGACATCGATATGAAGATGCGTGCCTTGCGCGAGGAGCAAGTGGAGGCTGAGCGTATTTTGCTCGCCACGCAGTCTGCACTGGACGCCGACGCTAACCTGTTATCCGAAGAAGAGCGTGCGCGGATTGTCTCGCTGATGGACGCAGTGCGCCGGACAGCAAGCAGCGACGACCATGATGCGATCAAGGCATCCGTTGAAGCGCTTGCGCATGGCACTGAGGAGTTTGCGGCAAGACGTATGGATCGCAGCGTACGCGTTGCGCTGTCCGGCAAAAAGCTGGACCAGATTGTCTGAGAAGCAGGAGTAGGAGCAGGCGCGTAGCCGGCAAAACAGTCACCACCTATAACATCACGAGGTAAACGAAGTGCCCCAAATCGTTGTTCTTCCCCATGCAACCCTTTGCCCTGAAGGTGCGGTTATCGAAGCACCGGCAGGCAAATCCATCTGTGACGCCTTGCTCGAAAATGATATCGAGATCGAGCATGCCTGTGAAAAGTCCTGTGCCTGTACCACCTGCCATGTGGTAGTCCGTGAAGGTTTTGCGTCTTTGAACGAGTTGGAAGAAAAGGAAGAAGATTTGCTGGATCGCGCATGGGGCCTGGAAGCAACATCACGCCTTTCATGCCAGGCTGTTCTGGCGGATCAGGATGTTGTAGTCGAGATTCCAAAATACACGATCAATCACGCAAGCGAAAATCATTAAGCGGAGGCTGCCATGAAATGGACCGATACGATTCGCATTGCAGAGGAACTACACGACAAATATCCGGATGTTAATCCGCTGACGGTGCGCTTTACCGACCTGCATAAATGGGTCTGCGAACTTGAGGACTTCGACGACGATCCAAATCGTTCAGGCGAAAAAATTCTTGAGGCGATTCAAATGGCCTGGATTGAGGAAGTGCAATAAGCAGGAAACCAGGACGTCAATAGTCCTCAATTTCATTGGACACTCCTGGAACAGACTTGATGCGCTCGCCTGTCGCAAGCCCTGTTTACGCAACAAGTTTAGGCCGCCAGACAGTCAAAGCACCTTCAGAGGCAATGACACACTCAAGGCCGTTCCCTTATCGGGCTGGCTATCGATCGTCAACTCACCGCCAAGGGCATTAATGCGCTCTTCGATGCCGACCAGGCCGAAGGAATTCGCTTTCCTGCGGCAGTCCGGATAAATACCGATCCCGTTGTCGGCGATCTTCATAAAAAGTTTATCCGCATTTCGGTCCAGGGTTATCTGCACATACGATGCTTTTGCATGGCGAATCACGTTATTCAATGACTCCTGGAGAATACGGAAGAGGGCGGTCGCTCGGTCATCCTCCAGCACAAAATCGTCCTTGACATGGAGATCACACGCAATACCGCTGCGGCGCTGAAAATCCTTGACCTGCCATTCGATTGCTGCTGTCAGGCCAAGGTCAAGCACCGTCGGCCTCAGGTTATTGATGGCGGCGCGTACGGCTTTCATGGTTGCATCGATATGGCTGAGCGCAATACCGACGCGCTCATTCAATTTTGGGTGAGCATGGCCTGTTCGCGTATGCAGCATTGAGACATCGATTCTCAATGCCAGCAAGTTTTGCCCAAGATCGTCATGAATTTCGCGCGCAATGCGTTTTCGTTCGTCCTCACGAACGCGCTCCTGATATGACACCAGATGCCGAAGCATTTGACGAGAATGTCGCAACCGTTCCTCGACTTTCTTGCGTTCAGAAATATCGGTGCAACTTCCAATATACCCAAGAAAACGTCCAGAGTGCGCCGTACGCGGCGCACCTTGGGCCAGCATGTAGTGATAATGTCCGCTACGGTGCCGCAAGCGATACTCCATGGTAAAAGGCTTGCGCTCTGTCATGGCGGCGGCTTGTATCGCAAGACAGTCTTTAATATCTTCCTCATGTACGCCCTTGGTCCAGCCATGACCAAGCTCCTCTTTCAAGGTATGTCCGGTAAAATCCAGCCACATTTTGTTGAACCAGACATACTGCTGGTCCCCACCCATGATCCAGATAAGGACAGGGGCAGAATCGGCCATCAGGCGAAAACGTTCCTCGCTTTGCGCTAAAGAGAGTTCGGCTTGTTTGCGTTCGCTTATGTCGCACAGAACCATGCGGCAAAGTTGCGCCGCATGGTCAGCATTGGCTTCCATCTGTGCATAGAACGCCCGTTTGTCTGCATCAAGGAAGGTCAGTTCACAAGTTGCCTTCGCATCGGAATGAAACACCTGATCGAGGAAGCTGTTGAAGTCGTCGTGCTGGTTCACGGCGATGAAATCCGCGAGGCTGCGACCGGTTAGTGTGGCGCGTGATATCCCAAGCAAACCTGCGCCGGTGAGATTGACGTCACGTATGAGTCCTTGTCGGTCGATACAAAAATACCCTACCGGAGCAAAATCATAAAGGTCTGCATACCGAGCGGTCCTCCTCTCTGCATCGGAGTCCGTAGCCACATGCATGTCCGCCAGGCTGTACTGGGCGGGAAGGTGATGCACTTTGGAAAAGCCCGTCAATGCAGTGCCGGCGCCGGCGTCGGAGGACTGTTGTTCACCGGCGCGCCGGCGAGGCGGTTGATGTCGATGCGGTGGTTTATCGTTGCCGTGTTCCACAAGTGATTTTCCCCGTGGTACAGGGAATAATTTAGTGTTAAAAAAACAAGTATGGATCTCCCGAGCGACGATGGCAAGCCCTATGTGCGAACATAAGCTCGAGTTCGAAAATCACGTTGGATTGTCTGTGTAAAGGGCGCTTACCCGCGTGCAAAATGGATCGGACATCGCACATCGGACAAAAGCAAGAAAGGCAGCCCATGCTGCCTTTCTTATCTAAAATTAAAAGCCGCTTTGTCCGGCTCGTCGCACCGCCTTATCCAGCTTGGCGGATTTATGCGCGAGCTGTCAGCTGACCATCCACTACCCGTACACGGTCGCCGGTATTCCAGCCAGGCTGCTGCGCAAATGGAAAGCTACGCACTTGTCCATCTTCCATACGGACGCGAACCTGGTAGGTAGTTGTTGAGCGTGTCCGCTTTTCCACTTCATTGCCGGCATAGCCGCCGCCGACCGCGCCTGCAACCGTCGCGATTTTACGGCCGGTGCCGCCGCCTACCTGGTTTCCAAGCACGCCGCCCAATACTGCCCCAGCCACCATGCCCACACCACTTGCCTGAGCCGGCTGCTGGATCGCCTGTACCGATTCGACACGGCCGCAACTGCTGCAAATTGCCGAAGCCTGCGCCATGGCAGGTTGCTGACTATAGGCGGTACGCGGTTCGGAGTGTGTCTGGGTAGCGCGTGGTGCGGCAGCACGTTTTTGCACGGGCGCAGGTTTGGCGGGCAAAGGTTCCGGCTCAGCGTCCGCCACCTTGGAATCTACCAATGCTGCAGGTGATGACGCCGCTGAGGCTGCGCCGACGGATGTGGCGACCGGATTCTCAGTCGATATGGCTGAGGATGGAGCCGTGCTATGTGAGGTGGGAATCAGGCCGGTAATTGCTGCAACGCCTGTCAGGCTGACGAGCATGACGGAAACGGCTGCGCCGGCGACCAAGGGATGAATACGATTCGATGTCTTTTTGTTTTCCATAATGACCTCCTGTGATGGACTGAGCCGATACAACAGCATGAAATGATTATGGAAGGTAACAAGGCTGGAAAAAAGACCTTTAGTGTGTAAGCTGTAAGGCTTTGTAACCCTGTTTGCAGAGTGTCAAAGCTGTCTGCAAAAGAGAATGCGCTGGCAAACAAAATATAAAAACAGGGCCATTGCGGCCCTGTTTTAAGGATGACATCTCCGAGCCCGTTTCCGGGTCATCGAATATTTATTTAATCTTCGCGGCGGAGGTGCGGAAAGAGGATGACGTCACGGATGTTGGGCGAATCGGTGATCAGCATCATCAGGCGGTCAATGCCGATACCGCAACCACCGGTCGGAGGCATGCCGTACTCGAGCGCGCGAATATAGTCGGCGTCGTAATACATGGCTTCTTCATCGCCGGCATCCTTTGCGGCGACCTGTGCCTGGAAGCGGGCTGCCTGATCTTCCGGGTCATTGAGCTCGGAAAAACCGTTCGCAATTTCGCGACCGGTAATGAAGAGCTCGAAACGTTCGGTAATGCCGGCGACAGTGTCTGAAGCACGCGCCAGTGGCGATACCTCGACCGGATAGTCGATGATGTAGGTGGGTTCCCACAACTGCGATTCAGCAGTTTCTTCAAACAGGGCGAGCTGCAATGCGCCGAGGCCAGCCTTCGCAAACGGCGTGACACCGAATTTCTTCAGCTCCGCTTTGAGGAAAGCAGCATCATGCAGCTGCGCATCGGTGTACTGCGGTGCGTATTTATTAATGGCGCCGACGATCGTCATCCGATGGAAAGGCTTGCCCAGGTCGAGTTCGCGACCTTGATAGCTAAGCTGCGCAGTGCCATGGGCATCGATCGCCGCCTGCCGGATGACTGCCTCGGTGAAGTCCATCAGCCATTTGTAATCGACATAGGCCGCATAAAACTCCATCATCGTGAATTCCGGATTGTGGCGTGGCGACACGCCTTCATTACGGAAATTGCGATTTACCTCAAAGACACGTTCGAAGCCGCCGACGACCAGGCGCTTGAGGTAAAGCTCGGGCGCAATGCGGAGAAACATTTGCATGTCGAGCGCATTGTGATGCGTGATAAAAGGCTTGGCTGCTGCACCGCCGGGAATAGGGTGCAGCATCGGCGTTTCCACTTCCATGAATTCGTGTTCCGCCATGAATCGACGGATCGACGACATCGCTGCGGTACGCGCCTTGAAGGTGCGACGCGTGTCTTCACTCGTGATGAGGTCGACGTAGCGCTGGCGGTATTTGGTTTCCTGATCGGAAAGGCCATGGAACTTGTCCGGCAGCGGACGCAGTGACTTGGTGAGCAGGCGCAGGCCGGTCACCTTGACCGAGAGTTCGCCGGTCTTGGTTTTGAACAGAAGGCCTTCCGCGCCAAGAATGTCACCGAGGTCCCAATGCTTGAACATGGCGTGGAGTTCTTCGCCAGCATTATCGTTGGTAATGTAGAGCTGGATCCGGCCTTCAGCATTACGACCGGAGCCGTCCTGGAGCGTGGCAAATGACGCCTTGCCCATTACTCGCTTGAGCATCATGCGGCCGGCTACCGAGACCTTGATCGGAGTAGCTTCGAGTTGTTCGTTGGTCAGCTCGCCATAGCGGGCATGCAAGTCGGCGGCTTTGTGTTCCGGGCGAAAATCATTGGGGAAGGCGACACCCTGTTCGCGCAGCGCCGTCAGTTTTGCACGGCGTTCCGCGATAATGGAATTTTCGTCTTGTGCGGGCGCGGCGTTTTCTGTTTGGTTAGTCATGTGAATAATGCGTGATATGGAAATTGCGTCGGAATGGCAGTCTGCGATTCATGCGAGTCGCCTGTCGCTAATAATGTGCAGGTCGTTGTTCAAGCCATCGCGGCGATCGGTTGCAGACGTGAAACACTTAACGCCCGCAACCGGTATCGCGAAGGCTTACACACCCTGTTTCAGCGATGCGGCGATGAAGTCGTCAAGATCGCCGTCGAGGACAGCCTTGGTATTGCCGACTTCGTGATTGGTCCTCAGGTCCTTGATGCGAGACTGATCCAGCACATAGGAACGGATCTGGTGGCCCCAGCCGATATCCGTCTTGGAGTCTTCCATCTTCTGCTGTTCGCTCATGCGCTTGCGCAACTCCATTTCATAGAGACGCGATTTCAGCATGGCCCAGGCTTCCGCGCGGTTACGGTGCTGGCTGCGGTCGTTCTGGCACTGGACGACAATACCGGACGGGCCGTGCGTCAGGCGCACCGCCGAGTCAGTTTTGTTGATGTGCTGACCACCGGCGCCGGAGGCGCGGAAGGTATCCACACGCACGTCGGCCGGATTAATGTCGATCTCGATCGACTCGTCAACTTCCGGATAGACAAACACGCTGGAAAACGAAGTGTGACGGCCATTGGCCGAGTCGAAAGGCGATTTCCGGACCAGACGGTGTACGCCGCTTTCGGTGCGCAGGAAACCGTAGGCGTATTCGCCTTCTACCTTGATGGTCGCTGTCTTGATACCGGCGACTTCACCTTCGGACTCTTCGAGGATCTCGGTCTTGAAACCCTTGCGTTCGCAATAGCGCAGATACTGGCGGAGCAGCATTGACGCCCAGTCCTGGGCTTCGGTACCGCCGGCACCGGCCTGGATGTCGATGAAACAGTTGTTGGGGTCCATCGGATTGGAGAACATCCGGCGGAATTCCATGCCTTCGACCAGTTTCCTGAGTTCGTCGGCATCGGTCTCGATCGCCATGAGCGTGTCTTCGTCCTGCTCTTCACGCGCCATGTCGAACAGGTCGCGCGTATCGGCGAGGTCGGCATCGATCTTGTTGAGCGTCAGGACGATCGCTTCCAGCGATTTCTTTTCCTTGCCGAGATCCTGGGCCCGCTTGGGGTCGTTCCAGACGGCAGGGTCTTCCAGTTCGGCGTTGACTTGTTCGAGTTTCTCTGACTTTACATCGACGTCAAAGATACCTCCGAAGTTCGGCTGCGCGGGTAGTCAAGTCCGCGAGCAGCGAGGAGAGGGAATTGAGGCGTTCGGCTTCCATGGCAGTTTCTTGTGCGATCAAACCGGTCATTATACCTGACCGGAGGGCCGCTCAAGCGAGCGGACGCCGGCCTTTCGCCGGGCCGTGCATTGCACGAAAAGCAATTTTTGCGACCTGGGACAGGGCTGGCCAGCTATCGATCTGTCGCTGACTCAGGCAGGCTGCGCATGCTCCACCAGCAATTGCACCCGTACCGCGCCGTTGTATTCGTTTGCGTCCAGCCGATAGGCCACCATCGCGCGTTCCGGCAAGTCGTCGATGTGGCCGAACCAGATCGCGTCGAAGCGACGCCCGCCTTTTTCCAGGGTGAGCTTCAGGTGTTTTTCTTTCAGGATACGTTGATTCAGCACCCTGAATTCATCGCAAAATACCGGAGGGGAGAAACCCTGGCCCCAGACCTGGCCATCGATGAGCTCGATGAACTGCGGTGTGAAGTAAGCTTCTTCCAGTGGCCCATCGGTTTCGATGATGCGCTCCAGCTGGCTTTCAGTCAGCCATTCCTGCCCGACCGCTTCGAATGCTTCGGCAAAGGCGTCGAAAGCCTCTGCCCGGATGGTCAGTCCGGCGGCCATCGCATGTCCGCCGAATTTATGGATGACGGAAGGCGCATGCTTGGACACCAGGTCCAGTGCATCCCGTAAATGGAATCCTGCGATCGAACGCCCCGATCCCTTGATCAGGCCTTCGCCACCAGGCGCAAACGTGATGGTCGGTCGGTAAAATTTGTCTTTCAGGCGCGAAGCGACTATCCCGATCACACCCTGATGCCACGAGTCGTCGAACACGCTGATGGTATTGCGGGTACGCGGCTCGAAGGAATCCAGCAGCGTGAGCGCCGTGTCCTGCATTCCGGCTTCGATATCGCGCCGCTCCCGATTGATGGTGTCCAGCTGTTGGGCAATCGCCCATGCCCGGCCTTCGTCATCCGTCGTAAGGCACTCGATACCCAGCGACATGTCGGCCAGCCGGCCAGCAGCGTTCAGTCGCGGACCCAGCGCAAAGCCGAGGTCGAACGGCGTGGCACGGCGTGCTTCGCGGCCTGCTGCACGGAAAAGGGCGGCAATGCCCGGTTGCATGCGTCCGGCGCGCATGCGCTTCAAGCCCTGGGCGACCAGGATGCGGTTGTTGCCGTCGAGCTTGACTACGTCGGCGACGGTGCCGAGGGCCACCAGATCGAGCAAGGCATCAAGCTTCGGCTGGTTTTGCGCATCAAAGCGTCCACGCTTGCGCAGTTCGGCACGCAAGGCAAGCAACACATAGAACATCACGCCGACTCCCGCCAGGTTCTTGCTCGGGAAGCCGCAGGACGGTTGGTTGGGATTGACGATAACGCGCGCGTCGGGAAGCCTGTCGCCCGGAAGGTGGTGGTCGGTCACCACCACATCAATGCCGCGTCGTTTCGCTTCTTCCACACCGTCGATACTGGCGATACCGTTATCGACGGTGACGATGACATCCGGCGACTTTTCGCGGACCGTGAGCTCGACGATTTCCGGCGTCAGGCCGTAACCGTACTCGAATCGGTTCGGCACGATGTAATCGACCCGGGCGCCCAGTGCCCGCAAGCCACGCAGGGCGACCGCACAGGCCGTCGCGCCGTCGCAGTCGTAGTCGGCAACGATCACCAGTTTTTTCCCGGCATCGATGGCATCGGCAAGATACGAGGCCGCGGCGTCCACGTGCAGCAAGCCGGAGGGGTTGATCAACGCCGTCAGTTCGCTCGACAGCTCACGTGCATCGGTCAGGCCGCGCGCTGCGTACAATCGCGCCAGCACGGGATGCACACCTTGCTGACGGAGCATCTCGGCGGTGCGAAAAGGGTAGCTGCGCGGGGCGATACGGGTCATGGACATAGTGTTGCGAGTGAGGGCTTGACCCAGAATTTCCGCAGGGAGGAGCGGGTAGTGGTAAAACGGGAAAGGCCGGTGTCATTGGTGATGATCAGTGTCATTGACGTGATTGTTCCTGATTTCAGCGCGTCGAGCAATGGCGCGCACCAGTCATTTTCGATGCGGCGCAGTCCGTCGATCCAGTTGGCCCAATCGCTCGACAGCGCCGGTTCCTGGAGGTCGTCAAGCACAACAAGGGCCTGGCGCGATGGGGAGGACAAGACTGAGGATGCGGCGGCTGCCGTATTGACAGTGACACCATCATCCGCGAGTGCCTGCAACCAGCCCTCGAAGTTGAAGACAGCGTCATAGGGGCGGGCGTCATACTTGGTGCCGATGTGTTCGCCTCCCCATAACCAAATTGAGTTGACCGGTTTCAAACGGCCCACCTCGCGCGCGTTGTTGATCGCATGACCAAACCAATGCATCTGCACTTCGTTTTGCACTTTTCGCCAGTCACGTTCCCCAGGGCCCTTTGGCATCCAGATATCGATATTGTGGCCTGTAGCGGCTTCCGGAGAGGCGGTTTGCAGCGCGTCCCAGGCGTCCGCACGTAGAAACCAGTAACGAGCATTGCCATAACGCAAGTCGTGGCCGCTTTCATTAAATAACGGTTTTGCGATTTCGAACAGAACACGCGCGTCCGGTTCCGTTAGCATAAGCTGGCGCGGGTCAGTAAGAACGAGGTGGTCGCGTGCAATATGGATATGTACCGGTTCGACGACGAACCACAGGCCGTTGTCGGATGCATTGTTGGCGGTGACGCCAAGATGGCGCATCATGTTGCCCGCGACGGGCAGACTGCCGGAAACGCGTAACCGGCTATCACGGCCAAAACGTTGCCCCAGCCATGATTCATGGGGCAGCGTCCGCGAAAAATCGTCGTGGCGTTCGTGCCGGGAGCCTGCCCCGGTTTTTGCGCGGGCGGTCAGTGCGGCCAGTGCGGGGGCATTCAGTTCCCGGAACAGGTCGGCGGCAAGTTCCGGTGGGGGTAAACCAAAAGGAATCAGGATATCAAGATGAGTCATCGTGTGATTGTAGGGCAAATGTATGGCAAACTTCCGCTTCGCCGGATGTTGCCAATCATTCCATATGCGATGGAAAGGCGCCATGGTCGCCGGTCGGGTGCCTCGGCAACTTCTACTATGGAGTTTTCTTTTGAGTATTGTTAAAAATTTGCCGTTCGAATGGCTGGTTGGCCTGCGTTATACGCGTGCCGGTCGTCGCAGTGGCCGCAATAGCTTTATTTCATTCATTTCGTTGATTTCAATGGCCGGTATCGCCCTTGGCGTCGCCGCACTCATTGTCGTGTTGTCCGTAATGAACGGATTTCAGAAAGAAGTTCGCGACCGTATGCTCTCTGTACTGTCGCATATCGAAGTGTATGACGCCACGGGCAGCATGCCGGACTGGCAAGCTACCGCCAAGGAGGCAAGGCAGGTCAAGGAAGTCAAGGGCGCGGCTCCTTATGTCGCCGCCCAGGCCATGATGACACGCGATGACACGGTGCGCGGCGTCATTATCCGGGGCGTGTTGCCCGAGGAAGAGCCCAAGGTATCGGATGTCGCCTCGCAGGTGCGCGAAGGCAGTTTCAACGACCTGAAATCTGGCGAGTTCAATATCGTCCTGGGGCGGGAACTGGCCGGCGGCCTGCATGTGGGTGTCGGCGATAAGGTCACGATGATCGCGCCACAGGGGCAGATCACGCCGGCTGGCGTCCTGCCGCGCCTCAAGCAGTTTACGGTCGCCGGCATCTTTGAGGCGGGGCATCACGAATACGATTCCAGTCTTGCCTTTATCCATATTGACGACGCGATGCGCATGTTCAAGCTGGAAGCCCCTTCCGGATTGCGCTTGCGGGTAGAAGACATGCAACGCGCCCCGGAAGTCGCGTTGACATTGTCGCGTATCCTGAGTGGTAACCTGCTTATTCTCGACTGGTCGAAACAGAACCGCACCTGGTTCGCGGCCGTCCAAACTGAAAAGCGGATGATGTTCATTATCCTGACGCTGATCATTGCGGTGGCCGCCTTCAACCTGGTGTCGACGCTGGTCATGACAGTCACCGACAAGCAGGCCGACATCGCCATCCTGCGCACGCTCGGCGCATCGCCGACTTCCATCCTCAAAATCTTCATGATTCAGGGTGCGATGGTCGGACTTCTGGGCACAGCGATCGGGGTCGGCCTTGGCGTGCTGGTCGCCTTGAACATCGATGTGATCGTGCCGTTCATTGAACACTTGCTGGGGGTGCAGTTCCTGTCCAAGGAAATCTATCTCATCACCGCGCTGCCGTCCGAACTCCGTTGGCCGGATGTATGGACCATTGGCGGTGTCGCGATAGTGCTGGCTTTCCTCGCGACCTTGTATCCCAGCTGGCGTGCAGCCAATGTGCGTCCTGCGGAAGCATTGCGCTACGAATAACGATGACCATGAGTGCAATTAACATATTCAATAAGCCCTGCCGCTGCCTGAAGGCGGTCAACAATTCGCCGGAATGACGATGGATCAAACAGTATTGTCTTGTCGCGGTCTCGCGAAAACGTTCACGCAGGGAAAATATTCAGTAAGTGTCCTTACCGGCATTGACTTCAGCGTCTCGCGCGGAGAGCGGGTCGCCATCGTGGGTGCGTCCGGTTCGGGCAAGTCCACCTTGCTGCATTTGCTCGGCGGACTTGATGTGCCGTCGGCGGGGAGTGTCACACTGCTTGGGCAGGACTTCGCCAGCCTGGGTGAAAAGGCGCGTGGCGACTTGCGAAACAATTCGCTTGGATTCGTCTATCAGTTTCACCACCTGCTTCCCGAATTTTCTGCGCTGGACAATGTCGGCATGCCACTGATGATTCGTCGCAAGAGCCGTGAAGATGCGCAGGAAGAGGCGCGCAAGGTGTTGACACGGGTCGGCCTCGAGAAACGTGTGACGCATGTGCCGGGCGAATTGTCCGGCGGTGAACGTCAGCGCGTCGCACTGGCGCGCGCCCTGGTAACCCAGCCGGCCTGCGTACTTGCCGATGAACCGACTGGCAACCTCGACCGCGTTACTGCCCATAAAACCTTTGACCTGATGCTGGAACTGTCGCGCACGTTGGGAACGGCCTTTGTGATCGTCACCCACGATATTGAACTGGCACGCCATTGCGATCGCGTCCTGCGTCTGTCCGAAGACGGATTGCATCCCTATGTGGATTGACACCCACTGCCATCTCGACGCGAGCGAATTCGCCGGAGAACATACTGACGTTGCCGCCCGCGCCGGACAGGAAGGTGTATCGATGATCGTGATTCCCGCGGTCGCAAAAGACAACTTCGCTGCGGTAAGCCAGCTTGCCCGGGAATCGGGAAACTGTACCTATGCGCTCGGTATTCATCCGATTTTTGTTCCGAACGCGGACGAGAGTGACCTTATGCTTTTGCGCAAGGAGGTTGGCGATGCAATGAGTGACCCGCGCTTTGTCGCCATCGGCGAGATTGGCCTCGACTTCTTCGTTCCCGGTCTGGGGGAGGGTGCGCTTCGCGAGAAACAGGAACATTTTTACAGCGAGCAGCTAAAGATCGCACGCGATTTTGACCTGCCAGTATTGCTCCATGTGCGGCGTTCGCAAGACGTCATCCTGAAATACCTGCGCCGCATTGCCGTGCGCGGCGGCATTGCTCATGCCTTCAACGGCAGCTTCCAGCAGGCGGAGGAATTTATTCGTCGAGGTTTCCGGCTTGGGTTTGGCGGCGCCATGACCTTTACGAGAGCTCTGCAGATTCGCAGGCTCGCAACGGAATTGCCGGAGGAAGCAATTGTCCTCGAGACGGATGCTCCGGACATCTCCCCGGCATGGGTCCATCCCGGCCGCAATAGCCCTGAACATCTGCCGCAGATCGGAAAGGTGCTCGCCGAACTGCGTGGCACTTCAGAAACGCATATCGCGCAGCTAACGTCGGCCAATGCGCGCGACGTGCTGCCACGGTTAATACATCTGGCCTGAACAGCATGCGATGTGCGATTCTCGGCCTGGTGGCCGGCGCTGCGTTATTGCAAAATCAGGCAAGCTTATGGCCGATGCCGATTCTCTTGCTGCTGCTCTTGCTTTCGCTGATCTCATTCGTTTTTACATGCAAGCTTGATCATGTCGCGATCCGCGTTGCATGCTGCTTGCTTGGTGGTGCAATAGCGGGTTTTGCCTGGGCGGGTTTATACGCCCATTACCATTTGTCCCATGAACTGCCCAAAGAATGGGAAGGTCGCGACGTTACCCTCGTTGGTACGGTCGACAGTCTTCCCTCCAGTATGGAACAGGGCGTGCGTTTCAACTTCGCTGTAGAAACGGTGGTGGAACCGCAAGATGCGGCAAAGGCGATTCCACCACGGCTTGCTTTGTCATGGTACACGGCGTTCCGGCCAGAAGAACTGCAGGCAGTCGGCAAGGTGCTTCCAGGCGAGCGATGGCAGTTGACAGTGCGTCTTCGTCGGCCACACGGTAATGCCAATCCTTACGGCTTTGATTATGAGGTCTGGTTGCTGGAGCAGAATTTGCGCGCAACCGGATATGTTCGACCAGATGCCAATACGCGGCACAAGAATCAACGGCTCGACACCTTCGTTGTATCACCCCGAAGTATTGTCGAGCGTTCTCGTGGCTGGCTGCGCGAACGTATCCTGGATGCCTTGCCGGACAAGGACTATGCCGGTGTCATCGTTGCGCTGGTCATCGGCGATCAGCGTTCCGTGAACCAATCCGACTGGCAGGTTTTCAATCGAAGCGGGGTGGGGCATCTCATTTCGATTTCCGGTTTGCACATCACGATGATTGCAGGCTTGTTTTCCGCATTGGCCTTTTCACTGTGGCGGCGTTCTTTCTTTACGGATCTTGATCTGCCCTTGCTGCTGCCTGCCCAAAAGGCAGCTGCGCTGGCGGGCGGCTGTATTGCGCTGATGTATGTATCGCTTGCCGGGTTTGGCGTTCCCGCCCAGCGTACGCTGTACATGCTGTCAGTCGTCGCGCTGGCGCTATGGGTCGGCAGGATTTCCGCCGTTTCTCATGTGCTTTGTACCGCTCTGGGGCTCGTCGTCTTGCTAGATCCTTGGGCTGTACTCTGGCCCGGTTTCTGGCTGTCCTTCGGGGCAGTCGGGATCCTGCTGTACGCGACAGTGGGGCGCGCTCAAAGCCATTCGATGGCGCAGCAGACATGCATGGGAAAAACGTTTTTGTCACTAAAAGCCGCCAGTCATACCCAGTATGTCGTTACCATCGGCCTGGTGCCGCTAACCATGCTCCTGTTCGGGCAGGTTTCTCTGATCAGTCCGATTGCCAATGCTATTGCCATTCCATTGGTGAGTTTTGTTGTCACACCGCTGTCACTGGCAGGCAGCGTATTGCCTTCTCCGCTGTCGGCGTGGGTGCTTGGCTGCGCTCACTTAATCATCGAGTCACTTGCCGGTGTCCTGGCATGGATGAGTGCATTTCCTTCCGCTGTCTGGACGGCGCCTTTGTCGTCATGGCCCGCATTCATGGCAGCACTGATTGGAACACTCTGGATGCTTGCGCCGCGCGGTTGGCCGGTCCGATGGCTCGGTGTGGCGGGACTGGTACCCCTGCTTATCGCACGGCCAACCCATCCGGATGATGGACAGGCCTGGGTGACGGCATTCGACGTGGGACAGGGAACGGCACTGCTGATCGAAACGCCGCACCGGCGTCTTCTCTATGACACGGGCCCCGCATATTCCTCCGAATCTGACGGCGGCAACCGGGTCATTCTTCCTTATCTCAAAGCGCGCGGGATCGACACGCTTGATGCAATGATCGTTTCCCACAGTGACAATGATCACTCGGGCGGAGCATTGTCGATTCTGCGTGAAATCGAAGTGAAGAAGCTCATGTCGTCCTTGCCGGCCAGTCACTCGATCGTAACGCAAAGCAGTCAGCATGAGCACTGTCTGGCGGGGCAGCAGTGGGAATGGGATGGCATGCAGTTCGAGATGCTTCATCCGTCTGTAGAAAACTATGACAACGCTAAACTGAAACCCAATGGCCGAAGTTGTACGCTCAGGATAGCGATCGGTTCGCAGTCCATACTTTTGGCGGGAGATATCGAGGCACCTCAGGAAACGGATTTGCTTCGGCTTCGTGGCGAAGAATTACGCTCGACAGTCTTGCTTGCTCCGCATCACGGGAGCGGCACCTCGTCCACAAAGGCTTTTTTGAATGCGGTGCAGCCGCAACTTGCGCTGTTCCAGGTCGGTTATCGCAATCGCTATCACCATCCCAAGACGGAAGTCTTTGAGCGATATGCAAGTCTCGGTATTGAACGCGTACGCAGTGACGATGCAGGCGCTGTGAGTATAGTTTTCAATGGCAATAATAATGGCGATGCGGTGACGTGGAAGGAATATCGAAAGGAGCATGCACGTTACTGGTATGGACATTGAGCAAGTGCCAGCGTTAAAGCGGCGACCCGGAGCGGATGTGGGTTCTCGAACCTGTCAGGAATAATCCCATTACAATTCCGTAAAACGGATTTTCCGCCGCCACATTACCTTATTCCCCGATCAATCGATGAACCGTCCTGTCCTGCATTTTGCCCACGCCAATAGTTATCCAGCAGGGACGTATCGCGTCTTCTTCGAACATATGAAGAAGCATTACCAAGTACATGCGCTCGATATGCATGCCCATAATCCCGCCTATCCGGTAACCAATGGATGGGCCGCGTTGACGCGTGAATTGCTGGACGACTTGCAGGCGCGCCATCGAGAGCCGGTGATACTGGCGGGTCACTCCATGGGAGGCATGCTAAGCCTACTGGCTGCAAAAGCACGCCCCGACCTGGTGCGTTGCGTGGTTCTGCTGGATTCGCCGGTTGTTGCCGGTTGGCGTGCGGCCCTTTTACGTGTGGCAAAGCATGCCGGTGCGGACAAGAATTTTTCACCTGCAAAGTTTTCCGAAAAACGTCGCAATCATTGGCCCAGCGTGGAAGCAGCTTATGAGCACTATGCGGCAAAGCCGATGTTTGCGATCTGGCCAGAAGAGGTTTTGCGCGATTACCTCAAGCATGGCCTCAAGCCTGCAACTGACGGGCAGGGCGTCACACTGCGCTTCACCAGGGAAACGGAAACTGCGGTGTATCGGAGTCTGCCGCACCATATCGGGTCGCTGGTCAGGCGTGATTTTCCGGTTCCAGTTGGTTTCATTGGAGGCGTCGACTCGGTAGAATGTCGCCAGGCAGGACTTGCCGCGACGCGCAAGCTGGTGGGCAAGCATTTCATGCAGGTACCAGGTGGGCATTTGTTTCCGCTGGAGTCGCCAGAGGTGGCCGCCGCGGCGACCCATGACATGATCACTTCTTTACTTTCCAGTCGAGCAGCCCATGGTCAAAAATAAAAGTCGCCCTGTGCCATGCAGCGTCATTATCGGCAGTCTGCTTGCTTTCAGTACGCATCTTGTCTACGCCAATCCGTTATCTAACTTCTTCGACAGTTATCGACAGGCTCGCGACAATGGCAAGACCTCGCATAGGATAGGGATCGATAATGACACGCTGCTCCTTAATCGAAATGACGGTTTCTATACAAGCGGCATAAGCTACACGCAGGCGCATACCCTGCAGCAGGGCAGTGAAGCCGGCGTATACGGTTGGCACATTGGGCAAGAGCTGTACACCGCATCGGATATCAAATTACCGCCTGCGCAGGTTGGTACGCTGGACCATCCTTATGCGGGATGGCTGTTCGGCGGCGCCTTCAAGGAGATGCATAGAGAAGATGGCACGCATTATCGCGTCGGCGTGGATATCGGTTGTCTGGGGCCCTGCGCAGGTGGACGCTGGACTCAGACAAATTTTCATCGCGTGATCGACCAGCCGCTTCCGCAAGGCTGGTCGCGGCAAGTAAAAAACGAGATCGGCGTGGTGCTGCAGGGAGAAATTGCACCGGTAAGCTGGCGCGCCGGCGACTCCTTCGATCTCACTCCATCATTACGGGGACGTTTCGGCAACATTTTCACCGACCTGGGCGCTGGTTTCACGGCACGGGCAGGCCGGCTCAATATCTTGCCCAATCAGCCCGCGCTTTATGGGTTCCTGCGTGCCAACGTCACCGCCGTCGGCTATAACGCAATGCTGCAGGGCGGTTATTTTTCGGACAATAATCCGCATACCGTCGATCCGAAGCGTGTGGTCGGTGAAGCGGAAATCGGACTCGCATGGACGGGCGGGCCTTACGGCGCGCGAATCGGGCTGGTCCGGCGGGGCAATGAAATCAGGAACTTACCTGATTCCGCTGGCTCGCAAAACTATGTGCACATGCAGTTTTCTTACACGCCCTGAATGACAGCGCGGCAAGATATGCTGGATAAAAAACCAGGACGGAAATACAAAAACCGGGAAAGACGCGAATCGAAAAACCTGTTTGAGGTATAATTTGAATTTCCCGCACGTGCCGTTCGGCACATCTCCAGCAATGACCAAGTTTGTATTCGTTACTGGCGGCGTTGTTTCATCCCTCGGTAAAGGGATTGCAGCCGCTTCTCTCGCTGCGATCCTTGAATCGCGCGGCCTCAAAGTCACTCTTATCAAACTCGACCCGTACATCAACGTGGACCCGGGTACGATGAGCCCATTCCAGCATGGCGAAGTGTTTGTCACCGACGATGGTGCCGAAACCGACCTTGATCTGGGACACTATGAGCGCTTCATCACCGCCAAGATGAAGAAGCTCAACAACTTCACGACCGGCCAGATCTATGAATCCGTAATCCGCAAGGAGCGACGTGGCGAGTACCTCGGCAAGACCGTCCAGGTGATTCCCCACATCACAAACGAGATTCAGGATTACATCCATCGCGGCGCCGAAGGTTTTGACGTGGCGCTGGTTGAAATCGGCGGTACCGTCGGCGACATCGAATCCCTGCCGTTCCTGGAAGCCTCTCGTCAGCTCAGTTTGCGCGCTGGCCGCAATGCGGCTGCCTTTGTACACCTGACATTGGTTCCGTATATTGCTTCTGCAGGCGAACTGAAAACCAAGCCGACCCAGCACAGTGTTCAGAAACTGCGCGAAATCGGTATTTCGCCTGATGCCTTGCTGTGCCGTGCGGACCGCCGTATCCCGGATGACGAACGCGCCAAGATTTCGCTTTTCTCCAATGTTCAGGAAGAGGCGGTGATTTCCGTCTGGGATGCCGATACGATTTATAAGATCCCGCAAATGCTGCACGACCAGGGTCTGGATCGCATCGTCTGCGAGAAACTTGGGCTCGATCCGAAGCCGGCGGACCTTTCTGTCTGGAACAAGCTGGTTTTCGCGCTCGAACATCCCAAGGCTGAAGTGACCATTGGCATGGTCGGCAAGTATGTCGATCTGACTGAGTCGTACAAGTCGCTCACCGAGGCGTTGCGTCATGCCGGCATCCATACGGAGAGCCGTGTAAACATTGAATACATCGACTCGGAAGAGATCGAAGAGCGCGGCATTTCGGCACTCGAAAAGTATGATGCCATCCTGGTACCCGGCGGCTTCGGCAAGCGCGGCGTGGAAGGCAAGATTGCCGCGGCAAAGTATGCACGTGAAAGCAAGGTGCCTTATCTGGGTATCTGCCTCGGTATGCAGGTCGCGCTGATTGAATTTGCCCGCAACAAAGCTGGCCTCGAGCAAGCCAATTCAACCGAGTTCGATCCCGAAGCACCGCACCCGGTCGTAGCGCTGATCACTGAGTGGCAGAACCATGACGGCAAGGTCGAGAAGCGTGATGCCAACTCCGATCTGGGCGGCACCATGCGACTCGGTGCGCAGACCTGTGCGGTCAAGCCCGACACCATCGCCGCTGAGATCTACGGTAATGAAGTGACTGAACGCCATCGCCATCGTTATGAGGCAAATAATCATTACCTCGGACGGGTCGAAGAAGCCGGCCTCGTTGTTTCGGCTCGGACTCCAAGCGAGAACCTGTGCGAGATCATGGAATTGCCGCGCACTGGCGACAATGCGCATCCCTGGTATGTCGGCGTACAGTATCACCCCGAGTTCAAGTCGACGCCGCGTGATGGTCATCCCTTGTTTATCTCTTTCATCAAGGCGGCGCTGGCACATAAGCAGGCAACGTCTTCGCAAAGGAAAGCAGCATGAAACTGTGCGGATTTGAAGTCGGCCTCGACAAGCCGTTCTTCCTGATCGCTGGCCCTTGCGTGATCGAATCGGAACAGATGGCGTTCGACACGGCGGGACGGCTCAAGGAGTTGACCTCTGAACTGGGCATTCCCTTCATCTATAAGTCCTCCTTCGACAAGGCCAACCGCTCGTCGGGTACGTCGTTCCGTGGACTGGGTATGGAAAAAGGCCTTGAAATCCTGGCTGCGGTGAAGAAGCAGATTGGTGTTCCAGTCCTCACCGATATCCATGAAATCGACGAAGTGAAACCTGTCGCCGCCGTTGTCGACGTGCTGCAGACGCCGGCTTTCCTGTGTCGCCAGACGGATTTCATTCGTGCCTGCGCACAGTCCGGGAAACCGGTCAATATCAAAAAAGGCCAGTTCCTTGCCCCCGGTGATATGAAAAATGTCATCGACAAGGCGCGTGCCGCGGCGCAGGAAGTCGGACTGGAACAGGATAATTTCATGGCCTGTGAACGCGGTGTTTCTTTTGGCTACAACAACCTCGTGTCCGACATGCGCTCACTGGCGATCATGCGCGAAACAGGCTGCCCGGTCGTCTTCGATGCCACGCATTCGGTCCAGTTGCCTGGTGGGCAAGGCACATCGTCCGGTGGCCAACGCGAATTCGTCCCAGTTCTGGCACGCGCTGCCGTAGCAACCGGTATTGCCGGCTTGTTCATGGAAACCCATCCGAACCCGGCGGAAGCAAAGTCTGACGGTCCGAATGCAGTGCCGCTAGGCCGCATGAAGGATCTGCTTTCAACACTGGTTGAGCTTGATCGCGTCGTCAAGAAAGCTGGGTTTATTGAGACCGATTTTTCCTGATCGACTCGTGAACCGTTTTTGATCGGTTCGCGGGTGATTTGTGATCTGTTTCAGACCGGTTCTTGACCAGTCTTTGCGTTTTGCCGGAGCGTTGCGCGGCCATCCATGAATAATGCTGCATTGACTGCATTGACAAGGTGCGCAGTGTCACCTACAGAATTTTCTTTGAATTGGGAGAAGTGAATGAGTGCCATCGTTGACATCATCGGCCGCGAAGTAATCGATTCGCGCGGCAATCCTACCGTCGAATGCGACGTCCTGCTGGAATCGGGCGTCATGGGTCGTGCCGCTGTGCCATCGGGCGCGTCCA
>NZ_LMHZ01000036.1 GCF_001428545.1 Noviherbaspirillum sp. Root189 | reverse complement strand
GTTACCTCCACCGCTGCTCCGGTAGCTTCCGGCGGGAGCACTTCGCCGGGCGGGGCTTCCACCCGCTGGAACTACATCGCCTTATCACGGCGCACACCCCGAGCTGCCATTTGGCCGCTGGTGACTTGTCAAGTGACAGGAGAAACAGCGAGCCCGCTGCATCATTATTGAACTTGTCAGCGCCATCGTTCAGGTAGTTGTTGAAACCGCTGGCGACGACGGCAAAATACTTGTACTCCGGGACTCCGTCCTTCATGCCGACGCGGAATTTGGCAATACCAGGTACACCGGTGACGTTTCCCATATCCGGATCAGCGATGTCGGTAAATTCAAAGAGCACCTTGCCTCCCTCCGCAAACGCGGAAGGATCGCTGACGTCCAGCGCGAATACGCCCTGGGCCCCACCCCCCATGCCAGCCGCCAGCACGGTTTTCCACGCATTGCCTGCATAGGCTTCGCCAACTGCGATTGCACCGTCCATGTATGGCTGGTGCTGGTATTCGGGGGCAGTAAGGCGGTTCAGGCCTTGGAACAAGGCATCGGGTACATAGGCAAATAATTCCGCGCCGCTGGATGCATCAAAGGCATGCAGCATGCCGTCATTGGCACCGACATACACTGCCCCGGCGCGCTCAGCATGTTTCTTGTAAAAGGACAGGTAACTGCTGCCCTGGACACTTGTCGACGGTGCACCGACATAGACCGGGTTGCCATTGATGATGTCACCCAGTACACCCTTCCTTGTTCGGAAGATGCCGTTTGGCCGGTCAGCTTCCAGTTCGCGTTTCCCACGCAGGTAATCGACCCGATCGCTTCCCAGTCCGTCGGCCTGTCCGCTTGTCGGCGACGTATTCAGCAAGATCTTTTGACTGTCGGCCAGCTCGCTCCATTTGAACTCGACTGCAGCGATACCTCCGCCCGGAGCCGGAGCTGACGTGAATATTTTGCGCTTCTCGGGCGCAGGACTCGGTGCTTTTGCCGCTGTACCTGTCAGCAATTCTCCGGCGTCCCATTCTGCGGTATTCGCAATATGCACGACTTCATCACTGCCCAATGCCAGCTTGCGTTTTTTCAGACTACCGCTCCAGCTTGCGGAATCAAAGCCCGGTTGAAAAACATAGGCCCCGTCGGTGGAAATACGGGAAGTTGACATCGACACGCCGGAAATCGTCCCTCCACTCCCGGACAACAAGGCAAAGACCTTGCCGATGGCACTGATCATTTCCTTTGGCTGGCCCGCCAGGAAATAATTGCTGGGAACCGCCGCGGCCGTTTTTCCGTTGCTCCATTCCACATAGCTTCCAGAGACTGGCTGCCCATTCGCATCCAGTGTAATGAAGGGATTATTCTCCTTGGTCTTTGCATCAAAACCGCCATATTTGGCTGCGAGATAAAGCTGGCTGTCACGCGGTTTGGTGCTGCGGTTGCTGCCATCGATCAAACCGTTTCCGCCTTCATCGACATCGATCACAAACGTCTTCACGCGTGTTGGTTTGTCCAATCGTATGTCGTGAGTGTTTGCCCAGTACGCAAGGCCCGGCATGTAATAAGTTCCATGCCCGCTGGCTCCGGTGTCTTTCGCTTCAAGGCCTGCGAGGGAGGTATTTGTGCTTGGATTACCGAATTTTCCACTGGCGTCACTCTCCATTTCGCCCACGAGACGCGTCCATTCGACGACGTTTAGCTCCGGTGTTGTCGCATCAGCGGATTCCACTGCACGTACATCATCATACGCATCACTTCCACCAGTACCTGTCGCAAAACTTGTACGTTTGTTCCCAGGGATAAAACGATCCCAATGGGTGTTGACGTCTGCGATATTGAGAATGTAATTTTTCTGGCATGAGGCAATTACCGGATCCTTCCATGTCGTAATCACAGGAAAGCTATCTTTCATGCTATCGGCTATCCCGCTGGTGGCCTCAGGGGTCGGTCCCTTTCCCTGAAAATAGCGGATGCCTTCGTAGTAAAGCTCACTGACCGGGTCGTAGCTCTTGTAGTTGCCGGAACGGCCGAACTTGTTCAGATAATTGAGGACGCCGCTGTTGGGATTGCCATCCCGGTCCGAGGGGATTTCAGGATTATTGTGAAAGCGTCCGGAAACCGGATCCCATTCGCGCAGATCGTTGTCCTTTGCAATAAAATCCGGCGCGTCCCTGCGAAGAGGCCCAACATATTTCATTGGCGCCCGTAATACACCGCCGTAGCGCTGCACTTTGTCGTCCAGCAGATAGCCCATTGCACCGACACGCAACTTCTCGGCATGACGCTGGATTTGGCCGACGGGTTTATAGGCATTCCCGTATTTCTGGCAGAGGTCGGTGCGTTGCGGCCCTTCGTCGTCGTCGCACACCTTGACTCTGACCAGGTAATCTCCCAGCTTCTTGTCCGTCGCCAGCTTCGGAAGACTGCCACTGCCATCCCAGACGGAGGTGCAATACTTACTCGCCTCCTTGCTGTCCACCGTACCGCTGCTTACATCGCTGAACAGGATGCGGTTGCGGCAGGAGACGATGTACAAGGTCTTGACATCGAACGGGGTTACCATCCCCGGCGCACTGGCATTGCCGCCCATGGTTACCGCACGCCGCGGAAAATAGGTGTTGTGTGCGTAAAAATTGGTCTCCGGGCTATCCCGTAGTACGGCGCGCTGCAGGATGGTCTGCTGGTCCGTATCGAGAATTCGGTCACCGCCGGTCAGCGCGTAACGCACCATGTCGATCGCTGAAGACGCTGCCCAATTCATGAAATTGCCACTAAATGTGGCATTCCCACATTCGTGCAAGGCGTCGGCATTCTTGTCGGGGATGAAGTACTGGTCTTCGTAGTAGATGTCAGGGTCGTTTCCGGGATTACGCTTGCTGCCTTTGTATTGATAACATTTTTTTGGATTGAAATAACCCACGTACTCGAATGTACGGTTATAGGTCCCTTTGTCTCCACGGTAGGCGACACCTACCGTGGGAAACTCCACCGACAGGCTGAGCAGCAGATTGGGATGGATATTTGCGCGTCCATTAAACAGAGGCCCACTGGCCATCTTGACCTCTGGATTTGCGGCGCTTGTTGTAACAGCGATTGCCGTTAATACGATTCCAAGTGCACAGCGTATCCCAATTGCACCTGCGTCCAGTAAGATTATTCTGGTCATTTATTTACCAGCCTTTCTGTAAAAGGTCTGCAAGACCACCTGTGTGGTATCCCGCATGCCAAACCCGATTGCGGTGACGCGAAAGAACACTTCCGGCTTCTCGGCTCCATGCCCTTTGTAAGAAAACATCATCGGCTCAATGATGTATCGGGGAAGTTTTGCAGGAAGCGCCCCCTTACCTGATGGGAAAACATAACCGGTAAAGCGGCCATAGGGGACCGAACTAGCGTTGCTGGAATCGTTCAGGAAGTCGACGCTCTGCCACATAGGAGTCGTTGTCTCTGCTGCGACGGCGCAAAGTCCCAAGTTGGTACTGCCCAGACCGGAGCCACATCCGGCCTCGGGGAACGCCAGAATATTGTCCGACGCGAACAAGGCACTACGCGATTTGGCGGCATCCGGCGAACTTTCGATATCAAGCTCCGCATCCATGAGCGCTGCTTCCGCCGCTTGCAGCGCCACTTGTCTGTCGCGGTCATTGCGGGAAATTTTTTCGCCCTGAAGGGCAATCTGTGCGGCAGAAATACCAAGCAGCATAGTTACCACCAGCATCATCAGGGCGACGACGAGTGAAGCCCCCTGCTCCCGTGGATTAACAATGGGGTCGCTGTGACGGCACAGCGCGGCTAAGCTCAGGTCCGTTGCCATTATTCGCCGCTGCCGGATGCCTGGTTACGCAGTTGCACCGTCGCCGTGTACACCTTGCGCGGCCGTTGTCTGACGCTCTTGGGAAAATCGGTTTCGCTCAGATGTGTACCCTTGTCATCCGACGCGTGCATGCTTGAATATTCATCACCGAACAAGTCGTAGACCGTTTTAGTTTTATCTGCCGGAACACGTGAGTTATTGGTGCCGCGGACCAGCACGGCGATGCGCACAGTTGATATTTTTTTCCAGAATGTTTTGGCATTGCGTGCCTCGTCACTTATTTCTCCGGCTGCCGTCGCGGAATCGAGTGCATTGATTGCAGCCGCATTCAGCATCTTGTTGGGTAGCCCGTCCTCATCGGTATCTACCCCATATAACACCTGAAACGCTTCAACCCCACGTGCGACGCCTTCTGCCCTCCAGTTGCTGTCTCCCTGGTACTTGCAGTACAGCTGCGGCTCGCCGATCGAATCTTCCGCCACATAGAAAATACTGGCGCTGCGCTCCTGGTTAGCGATTGGAAAGCCGGCGCAATTGACGACGGCGTCATCCGTGGCTCCAAAAAACTGGACCGACAATACATCGCTGCCATTTACCGCCGCACCAAGCGGTGACGTCATGCCGGGTGTAGTGGCCTTCAATCGATGAGCATCAAGGCCCTCCAGGCTTGGGCTCATTCCCGGTCTGACTACCGCAGGTGCTTCCTGCCGATCCCAGTTGACATAGGCGGCCTGTCGAATAGCGCGTGTAATCAACTCAACCGCGTAACGGCCGGTGTCATCCATGCGCGCACCGTCATCCTGGGCGATGTAGCCCGACTTTGCGGACAGCAGCAATGCGGTCGCCGCCATGACAACCAGCAATCCAAGCGTAATGGAGATCATGAGCTCGATTAAGGTCAGGCCGTATTGCCGCCCGGCGCCACAACACTGCGGGGCGAGCGCATGCAATCGCATTGGCCTCATTGAATATAGGGCTCCACAGTGAATGCCACGGTGGGCGGGAATTCCTTGGAAGCGTTTCTGACCAAAGTACCATCCGGATTTTTAGCTTGCCACCCGACTTTAATGACAACTGAAGCGCCTGCACCAGCACCTCCCTGGCATTCCCATGCAAGTGACTGCTGTGCATCATCCCAAGGCTGCGCATCGCGACATACGGCAGCGCGTGCGTCTGGCAGCGTCGCAGCGAGACGCTTCTTCCATTCGTAGATATCGAAATCCGCAAGTTCGCGGCTGTCGCAACTCGCGCTGTAGCACAACTTGGAGGGTGTGGCCGGAGTGCCTTCGACCGAGTGCCGGAAGCTTATGCCGATAAAGGGATTGTCTACATCGTTCTTTTTCATCTGCCCGTCATTGGCACGCATTTTGTCGGCAAGTTCGGCAGCGAGCTGAACTGCCATCGTTTGCAGGCCGGACTGATGACCGGTACGCATGGCGGTCAACTGCATACCGGCCGCGCCGATCACGCCCAACGCGAGAACCAGTACCGCGACCAACACCTCAATCAACGAGAAGCCAACCATATGCCTCCTTCTCACCATGCCGTCCTCTCCTTGCCATGAATTGTCAATTCCCAAGTGACAATATTATATATTTGATAATTATATAAATGGCAATATTTTTAACGGCAATACTACGCGGGAGGTAGTAGCAGGATGTTTACTTGGAGGGGGTTTTGCGTTCAGGACCAACTTCGGCGATGGCGTCCTGAAACTCCGCCACGTCTTCGAAGCTTTTATAAACGGAGGCAAAACGAATATAGGCAATCTTGTCGAGACGCTTCAGTTCGCGCATGACAAGTTCGCCAATGTGGCCGGACACCACTTCGCGGGAGCCGCTGGACAGAAGCTTCTCTTCGATACGATGGATTGCTGCATCGACTGCCTCGGCAGAGACAGGCCGCTTGCGAAGAGCCAGCATCAGGCTGGCGCGGAGTTTGGCAGGGTCGAAATCGGTACGGCTGCCGTTTTTCTTGACGATGACCGGCATCGATAATTCGATGCGTTCATAGGTAGTGAAGCGTTTATCGCAGTGAGCGCAACGGCGCCGGCGGCGTATGGTATCCCCTTCCTCGGACACGCGAGTGTCGATGACTTGGGTGTCTTCATGCTGACAGAAGGGACATTTCATGGCGGCTGTGGTGATGAGTGCGAACGTATTCGGAAATCGTAGCCGCTAGTATCGCATACAATATTATCAACTCAGCAATGGATAGCGCCTGGCGTGCCGGCCCTGCTACCACTACCACTATCATTACCATTACAACACGTTAGCAGCAGACTGGGCGATCAACCTGATGTGAGAAACAGATTATGACCAGTCATACCGGTCCGGGCCCTGATTGCAATCCAGATCCCGAACCGACCATCGGAATTTAACCGTAAACCGGGAACGCTTCGGTCAGCTTCCTGACTTCCGCCTTCACGCGCTCGATCGTTGCGGCATCGTGCGGATTGTCGAGTACGTCAGCGATCAAATTACCGACCTTGGTCGCCTCGGCTTCCTTGAAGCCACGAGTCGTCATCGCCGGACTGCCGAGACGGATGCCGGAGGTGACAAATGGTTTTTCCGGATCGTTTGGAATCGCGTTCTTGTTGCAGGTCATGTGTGCCGAACCAAGGATAGCTTCAGCTTCCTTACCGGTAATCTTCTTGGCACGCAGATCAACCAGCATCACATGCGATTCGGTGCGACCGGACACAATACGCAAGCCACGTGCGATCAGCGCTTTCGCCAGCGCGTCAGCATTCTTGACGACTTGTTCCTGGTAAGTCTTGAACTCAGGCGACAGCGCCTCCTTGAATGCGACCGCCTTGCCAGCGATGACATGCATCAGCGGGCCGCCCTGAATGCCTGGGAAGATCGCGGAATTGATGGCCTTCTCGTGCTCGGCTTTCATCAGGATGACGCCGCCGCGCGGACCGCGCAGGGACTTGTGCGTCGTCGATGTCACGAAGTCAGCGTGCGGCACCGGATTAGGATACACGCCAGCGGCGATCAGGCCAGCGTAGTGCGCCATGTCGACCATGAAATAAGCACCAACTTCCTTGGCAATCTTCGCAAACCGTTCGAAATCGATACGCAGCGCATAAGCAGATGCGCCGGCAATGATCATCTTCGGCTTCTTCTCCCGTGCGAGGCGCTCCATCGCGTCATAATCAATCTCTTCCTTCTCATTGAGACCGTAGGACACCACGTTGAACCATTTGCCGGACATGTTCAGTGCCATGCCGTGCGTGAGGTGACCGCCTTCGGCCAGCGACATGCCCATGATGGTGTCGCCCGGCTTCAGCATCGCGAAAAACACACCCTGGTTTGCCTGCGAGCCGGAATTCGGCTGCACGTTCGCCGCTTCAGCGCCAAACAACTCCTTCAGACGGTTGATCGCCAGCGCCTCGGCGATGTCGACGAATTCGCAGCCACCGTAATAACGCTTCCCCGGATAGCCCTCGGCGTACTTATTGGTCAGCTGGGAGCCCTGCGCTTCCATCACAGCGGGTGATGTGTAGTTCTCGGACGCGATCAGTTCGATATGATCTTGCTGGCGCGCGTTTTCCTGCTGGATGGCGGACCAAAGATCAGGGTCGACTTTGGCAATGGTATGGTCTTTTGTGAACATGAAAACTCCAATCGATTAAGGATGCAAAGTGGGTTTGCCGAAATCGAATGAGGGCCAATAGAAAGAAGACAGGCAGCCTCAGTCGTGCATTCCATTTGGGCTGCCCAGGCGAACGGCTGTTGATATCTCACGTTCCCCGGTGGATTTCCACCTTTTAGCCGAACCGCGACTAGCTGCGCGCCCGGCATTCGCCAGTTACGTGAGACGAAATGGACCTAAATTGTAAGGTAGCGCCTCGAATGTGGCAAGGATCGCCAGCAAACCTTTTTTCCGAATTGGAATCGGGCATCCGCCTTTCGGCTACAATTTTGCCAACCTAACCTTTTTGTATGAAAGGAAATACCATGATCGTGCTGATTACCGGTGCAACTTCGGGCTTCGGAGAAGAAATGGCGCGCAAATTCGCCAAACATGGCCATCAGGTCATCGCAACCGGCCGTCGCCGCGACCGACTTGACAAGATTGCCGCCGAACTCGGCGCCTCCCTGCTCCCCATCGAAATGGACGTCACGAGCAAGGTGTCGATCATGCAGGCGCTCGACGGTCTGCCACAGGACTGGAAAGACATCGATGTGCTGGTCAACAATGCTGGCCTTGCGCTCGGCATTGAGCCTGCACAGAAAGCCTCGCTGGAAGACTGGGAAACCATGATCGACACCAATTGCAAAGGTTTGGTCACAATGACCCACGCAATCCTGCCGGGCATGGTCGCACGGGGACGCGGCACAGTGATCAATATTGGTTCAACGGCGGGGGCCTACCCCTATCCTGGCGGCAACGTCTACGGCGCGACCAAGGCCTTTGTCGACCAGTTTACGCTGAACCTGCGAGCCGATCTGATCGGCACCGGTGTACGCGCCACGAATATTGCTCCGGGTCTATGCGGCGGCACAGAATTTTCCAATGTCCGCCTAAAGGACGATAATGCAGCAGCAAAGGTCTACGAAGGTACCGTACCGCTGACTGCAACCGACATTGCCGAATCCGCCTACTGGATCGCCACATTGCCGGCACACGTCAATATTAATTACATTGAAATGATGCCGACCTGCCAAGGCTTCAGCGCGTTTAATATCAAGCGCAACATGTAATGCTGACCGTTCATATTGCCACATTGTCCCCAATCCGTGGAAGCGCCATGTAATGGACAATTCGACTTCCGATTTTTCCTGGCCTGTCCGCGTGTACTATGAAGACACCGATACCGGTGGTGTCGTCTTCTATGCCAATTACCTCAAATTCTTCGAGCGTGCGCGTACTGAGTGGCTGCGGACTCATGGAATCGGTCAGCAATTGTTAGCCGAGAAACACCATGTAATGTTTGTCGTCAAAAGCACGGCGGTCGATTATCATGCTCCCGCGAAATTAGATGATGAACTGAAACTCACGGTCGTAGTCGAACGGCTGGGCCGCGCTTCCGTGGAATTCGCACAAGAAGCGTGGCGAATAAATGGCGTTGAGAAAAAATTGCTGACCAAGGGTAAGATTCGGGTCGGCTGCGTACATACCGAAAGCTTTCGGCCAACGCCCATTCCCGACGAAGTGCTGGGCCGTATACATAAAAGCAATAGCGGCAGAGCTTAAATCCCCTGCAAGGACATTGCTCACCAAAGTGGGCAATGTCCTTGCATGGTTAGAATTTGCAATTACGTTAAAAGAAGCCAATGAGCGTCACACAAGACCTTTCGTTTATTTCCCTGATCAGTAATGCATCCGTGCTCGTCCAGCTCGTCATGGCGCTGCTGTTGCTGGTTTCGATCATGAGCTGGACTTATATTTTCCGCAAAATGTTCGCGATCAAAAGTGCGCAGGTACAGACCGAGGAATTCGAGCGCGCATTCTGGTCGGGCGGTAACCTGAATGCCTTGTATGAAGAAGCAACGTCGAACCGCCGACGCAACGGAAAGAGCGGCGCCCTGGAGCGCATCTTTGAATCCGGCATGGGCGAATTCATCAAGGGCAAGGCGATTTTCGCCGGCAAGGGCCAGATTGATCAGGGCAGCATGATCGACGGTGCACGCCGCGCCATGCGTGCGGCTTACCAGCGTGAAATGGATGCATTGGAATCGCATCTTGCCTTTCTCGCATCAGTCGGTTCCGTATCGCCGTATGTAGGCCTGTTTGGTACGGTGTGGGGTATCATGAACGCATTCCGCGGACTGGCAAATGTCCAGCAGGCGACGCTGGCATCAGTCGCACCAGGTATTGCCGAAGCGCTGATAGCGACCGCCATCGGCTTGTTCGCCGCGATTCCGGCCGTGGTTGCCTACAACCGCTATTCGCATGACATCGACCGTCTCGCGATCCGCTTCGAAAGCTTTATCGAAGAATTCTCCAATATCTTGCAACGTCAGGTTCGCTAATGGCAGGCAACAGTACGATGCGCGGTGGGCGTAGCCGCAAGTTCAAATCCGAAATCAACGTCGTCCCCTACATCGACGTGATGCTGGTGCTGCTGGTGATTTTCATGGTGGCCACACCGATGACCAATCCCGGCGTGATCAATCTGCCAACCGCAGCGAAATCGTCGCTGCCGCCGACTGAATATATCCAGATTTCACTCAAACCAGATACCACTGCGACTATCGGCATCATCGGTCAAAAGAGCGCCAGCCAGGCTGAAAAAGTAGGCGGTCGCAGTGGCTTGATCCAGAAGCTGCGTGCCATGCATGAAGCGAATCCCGACATGCCTGTCATGATCTCCGGCGACAAGGACATCAAGTACGACGAAGTGATCCAGATCATTTCCGAGGCCAAGAAGCTGGGCATCACTCGCGTGGGGTTGGCAACCAAGCAATGAATGCAATGACTGATTCCGCCCCGTACACCGTTCCACAGGAGCGCGGCCGCTGGCGCGCGCTGATCCTGGCCGCACTGGTGCATCTGGCACTGCTGGTGTTCCTGTGGATTGGTGTGCGTTGGCAGAATGAAACCCCGACCACGATTGAAGCCGAAGTCTGGAGTCCCCAACCGCGTGAAGCCGCGCCCGTGCCAGAACCGGTAAAAGCACCGGAACCCAAGCCGGAGCCGAAACCCGAGCCACAACCAGTCCCCAAGGTCGCTGTGCCGGAACCGCCCAAGCCCAAGGTCGAAGAACCTCCGGTAGCCAAGCCGGATATCGCGCTCGAACAGGAAAAGAAACGCAAGATCGAAGAGAAAAAGCGCCGCGAAGAGGAAGAGCGCAAGGAAGAAGAGCGGAAAGAAAAAATCGCGTTGGAAAAGAAACAACAGGACGAGAAGCTCGCTCTTGAAAAGAAGCGCCGCGACGAAGATCTGGCGAAGGAAAAGAAACGCGAACAGGAAAAGCGCGAGCAGGAAGAAAAAGAAAAAATCGCCAAGGCCAAGGCGGAAGAAGCCAAGCGCCTGGAAAAGGAAAAAGCAGCGAAAGCCGAGGCCGACAAGAAACTCGCGGAGAAAAAACGCCAGCAGGAAGAAGCGGACGCTAAGCTCGCGCAGAAAATGCGCGAAGAAGATATGCGCCGCATCACCGGCGCAGGCGGCTCGGGCGACGCCCCCAAGGCACAAGGTGGCCGGGCCGACGGCGCGTATAGCCAGCGTATCGCTGCCAAGATCCGATCCAACATCAGCTTTATTGTGCCGGAGAGCTTGCAGGGCAACCCCCCTGTAGAATACGAAGTGCGCTTGCTTCCCGACGGCTCGGTAGCCGGCTTGCGCAAGCTGCGCTCTTCCGGCGTGCCGGGTTTCGATGAAGCTGTCGCTCGCGCGATTGAGCGCTCTCAGCCTTATCCGAAAGACTCGTCGGGCAGCGTGCCGTCTACATTCATAGGCCACCATAAACCCAAAGACCAGTAAGCGACCATGATAAAAAATCTTTTTTCGCGTACGTTTGTGATTCTTGCCGTCGGCTTCACGGCCACGTTCGCACAGGCGCAGTTGCGCGTCGAAACCTCCGGCGTCGGTGCGACACAGATTCCCGTCGCCATTGCAGGCTTTGCTGATGAAACCGTCGCACCTCAGCAGATCACCGCCATCATCAAGGCCGACCTTGCGCGCAGTGGTTATTTCAAGATCATCGACACCGGCAACTCCATGTCGGAGACGACACAAATCAACTTTGGCGAATGGAAATCCAGGGGCGCCGACGCACTCGTGGTCGGCAGCGTGCAGCGTCTTGCCGATGGCCGTTACGACGTGCGCTATCGCTTGCTGGACACGGTCAAGTCAACCAGCCTGTCGGGGTTCGGCCAGGTTGCCGGTCCGGACCGCTTGCGGGTCGCCTCCCACAAGATCGCTGACGATATTTACGAAAAACTGATCGGTGTACGCGGCGCATTCTCGACCCGTATCGCTTACGTGACCAAGGTCGGTAACGAATATCGATTGGAAGTGGCGGATGCCGACGGCGAAGGAACGCAAGTCGCATTGCGCTCCAACGAGCCCATCATTTCCCCTTCCTGGTCACCGGATGGCACCAAGGTAGCCTACGTGTCGTTCGAGGCGAAAAAGCCGGTGGTTTATGTGCAGGACCTGACCTCGCGCCAGCGTACCGTCGTGGCCAATCACCGTGGCAACAATTCGGCACCATCCTGGTCGCCGGACGGTTCAAAGCTTGCCCTCGCTCTATCGCGTAGTGGCTATACCCAAGTGTATGTGGTCAACGCCGACGGCTCCAGCCTGCGTCAACTGACCAACTCCAACGGCATCGAAACCGAGCCCCAGTTCTCAGCGGACGGCCAGCATATTTACTTCACCAGCGACCGCAGCGGCGGTCCGCAAATCTATCGCATGAGCGCCAACGGCGGCGAAGCACAACGTGTCACCTTCAACGGCAGCTATAACATCAGCCCGCGTGTCGCGCCCGATGGCAAGTCGATCGCTTACATTTCCCGTCGTGAAGGCCGGTTCCAGCTGTACGTGCTCGATTTGTCAAGCGGCCAGGAACTACGCCTGTCGGACTCGGCCAAGGACGAGTCGCCGAGCTTTTCGCCGAATGGCAAATACATCATGTATGCAACCGGACGCGGCTCGCTTGCCGTGGTTTCAGTTGATGGCCGCGTCAGGCATAGCCTGACCACGCGTGCAGGCGATATCAGGGAGCCCACCTGGGGCCCGTTCATGAAATAATAGATGGTTCGAAGCAATACTCACTCAGGAGGAATTTTTTAATGCGCACTACCACAACTCTCGCTCTTCTTCTTTCCAGCGCGCTGGCGCTGACAGCTTGCGGTTCTTCCGTCAAGCTGGACGACAACGCCAAGATCGAAGAGCGCTCGGGCACCACTGTCCCGGCGACCGCCGATTCCCGCGCCATCAGTACCGTGAACACCGGTTCGACCGATCCGCTCAACGATCCGAAAGGCATCCTGGCCAAGCGCAGCGTGTATTTCGACTACGACAGCTACATCGTAAAGGACGAGTTCAAGCCGGTCGTGGACGCACACGCCAAGTACCTAGTCGCCAACAAGGGCCGCAAGATCGTCATCCAGGGCAATACCGACGAACGCGGTGGCCGTGAATACAACCTGGCACTCGGCCAAAAACGTGCGGAAGCCGTTCGCAAGTCCCTGTCTCTGCTGGGAGTCTCCGATGCGCAAATGGAAGCTGTCTCCTTCGGCAAGGAAAAGCCGAAAGCAACTGGCAGCGATGAAGCCGCGTGGGCAGAAAACCGCCGCGCCGATCTGGCCTATCAATAAAACATGAAGACCTTCTTTCGATCGACACTTGCTGCGGCTGCACTGGCCGCAAGCGCATTAATCCCCCTGCACGCGCAGGCGGCACTGTTTGAAGACGAGGAAGCCCGCAAAGCTATCCTCGAAATCCGCAACCGCCTCGCGAACATGCAAAGCGAGATTAACGCCAAGGCGGACAAGACCAATAGTCTTGACCTGAACAATGAGAATGTGCAGCTCAGACAGGAAATTTCCCGCCTGCGCGGCCAGATCGAGGTGCTGACCAACGAGTTGGCTAATACGCAGAAGCGCCAGAAGGACTTCTACGTAGACCTGGATACGCGGGTGCGCAAGCTTGAACCGCAGCAGGTAACGGTCGATGGGAAGGATGTCATGGTCGAACAGGGTGAGCAGCGGGCCTATGACGCTGCTCTCGCCTTCTTCAAGGCGGGCGACTATCGCAGTGCGGGTGCAGCGTTCTTCGATTTCACGAAACGCTATCCGCAATCCGGCCTTGCGCCATCCGCGCAGTACTGGCTCGGCAATACCTACTATGCACAGCGCGACTATCGCAATGCGATTACTGCACAGCAGGTGGTCGTCAAGAACTATGCCGATAGCCCCAAAGCAGCCGATGCATTGCTGAACATTGCCAGCTGCTACCTGGAACTCAAGGACAAGGCAGCGGCAAAGAAAACCCTTGAAACCCTGGTGGCACAGTACCCTCAGTCGCAGTCCGCCGAGACAGCAAAAGAACGACTGGCAGCACTCAAGTAGTTAGTTTCTCGCTGGTGTTGTAGGGGCCCTTGTAACGCTAGGTTGGTCAGCAATGATGGGCGTGAAATGTTTTAAATAGGGACTTTTCATTTTTCTGTCGAGACTCATTTGACAGATGGCATAAAAGGTCTCTATAATCTTGGTCTTCGGGTCGTTAGCTCAGCTGGTAGAGCAGCGGACTTTTAATCCGTTGGTCGCAGGTTCGAATCCCGCACGGCCTACCACGAATGCAAGGGCTTACATGGTTCCACCATGTAAGCCCTTTCTGTTTTTGGATTTCCATTTCAAGTCCGCGTACATGTGCTTGTGCACACGCAGCGCAGTTTTTCTCCCCCAGCCGATAACAAAAGCGACGGCAGTCCGCGCTCTTCTTCATGGCGTCGATCAAGTAGTTGATCGTCCGCCGCCCCTACGCAGTAAAATTAAATTTCCATTGATTCCGCCAGGCATTCAGGAGCTGCCATCCGTGCCCATCTATTACGCCAGACGCCTGACAGGACGTGACCGGACACCGGTCGCAAACCGGCATCTAGGTTTCGCTCTGGCATTCATCGCCGGTGCCACCAATGCGGGTGGCTTCCTCGCGGTACAGCAATACACTTCCCACATGACTGGCATCGTCTCGTCTATGGCCGACAATCTGGCGTTAGGCGGATATGGGGCGGTTTCCGCGGGAGTTGGCGCGCTGATTTCCTTCATTCTTGGAAGCGCCTGTACTGCGATAATGGTGAACTATGCGCGACGCCATCAGCTGTACAGCGAATACGCGATGCCCTTGCTTCTGGAGGCAGTCTTACTGCTTTGCTTTGGCGTTCTGGGCGCACAGATGTCGGTTATCAAAGGGCTCTTTGTTTCGCTGACAGTGATGTTTCTGTGTTTCATTATGGGTTTGCAAAACGCCGTGATTACCAAGATTTCCCGATCCGAAATCCGAACCACGCATCTCACGGGAACCGTGACCGATATCGGCATTGAACTCGGCAAACTGTTTTACTGGAATATTGATCGGTCTACGGAAAAACCGAGGGTTCTGGCTGATAGAACGCGACTCAGGACACTGTCACTACTGGTCGGTTTTTTCTTTCTCGGTGGAGTGCTCGGCGCGCTCGGCTTCAAACATGTCGGCTACCTTGCGACAGTGCCGCTCGCACTGGTGTTGGTCGCCCTTGCCATTGTGCCCGCGTTCGATGATCTGCTTGTCCTGTCGCGCAGACTAAGGAAAAGCAAATAGGCGTTTGCTGGTGTGCTATATCCAGTGCAAAACCTTGAACTTGGCTGTCTGCGTGTAGTCGCACGCACATGAGAGCAGACAGCGCACTATCCCATCTCTACGACAGCGAAATCTGCATTGCAGCCATGACCGACGGCAAGGAACGAGAGGTCCGTTGGAGCAGGCGGGATTGGTGTTTCTATCTCGCTGATGCCAACGTGCCGACGGTATGCCCGTTCGAGCAAATCAAGGAATGGCGGCCTGCTTCGATTCGCAAGTAACCCGGACAAGAGACGCCATTCATTCATGCCTGTCCAGAGTTATCCCCATTCACTGTGGTCAAGCTTGTGGATAAGCCTGATCTTTGTACGCATGCTCCTGATTTGCAAGGAAATTTTTCTCGTGATTAAATTTATTGCGACTGCTTGCCAAGAAAATTCCTCTTCCTGCGCTAGAGCGCTTTCGTCCTGACTGGGCCAGGCGAGGCCGAGGTGATTTGCCTGCGGAACAAGGCGCGGCGACGCGACATGGCGAGCCATGGCAAGGAGTTGCAACGCGGTGCCGCGGGCAAAGCGCCCGGCATCGACGGTACAGACAGGACGGAAGCGCTCTAGACTTGTTTGACCTTGCCATTGTAGGAAACTTTATAGTCAAATTCCTGGCCATCGATAAACAGCAAAGGAAATCATCATGTACGAATTACAAGTAGAGGGAATGAGCTGCAACCATTGCATCAATGCTGTTACGCAAGCCGTTCAGGATGTCGATCCCACTGCGAAGGTCAATGTCGTTTTAGCCGAGCAAAAAGTGTCCATTTCATCAGAGGCGGATATAGAGCGTATCAAGTCTTCCGTGGAAGAAGCCGGGTATCCGGTACTGCGAACCACCGCATGCTGAGAAACAGTTTCGCGCCGGTGTCAGGTTGGGATTGCCATTCCCTGCAATGCTTGCTGTACGGTTGCGTATCGCAGCCTGACACCGAGTTCCTGTTTGATACGTCGATTAGCAAGACGCCGGGATTCCGACATGAAGGACAGCAGCACCGGCGATACCTCTTTCGCAAGCGCATCGCGTGTCAGACGCGGTGCGCGAGGAAGCCTGAAGGCATCGGCAACCATATCAAAGTAGTCGGCCATCTTCAACACCGAGTCATCGACCGCATGATAGATACGCCCCGGCTGACCGCGAAAGATCGAGAGCGCGATGATGCGCGCCAGGTCGTCGGCATGAATGTGATTGGTATAGACATCATCCTCTGGAAGCAACGCCGGGGTTCCCTTTTGCAGACGCTCGACGGGCAATCGGTTGGCAGCATAAATGCCCGGTACGCGCAGGATCGCGAGGCGAGATCCTGAACGCCGCGCCCAGGTCCGCAATACCTTTTCGGCATCGACACGCCGCCTGGCCCGTGCATTTTGAGGATTTACCGTCCGTGTCTCATCCGCCCAGGCACCGCCACAATCCCCATAGACTCCCGTTGTACTGACATAAACGAGCGTCGCCTGGTCGGGTAAAATGGCGGTCAAATGACGGGTGCGGCGGTCCATCAGTCCATCCGGTTGCGGCGGCGCCAGATGCACGATGGTTGGTGCCAGTCGGGCGAGGCGAGCCAGTGTCGCGGGCTGATCCAGGTCCGCGATCAGCGGGACGGCGCCCGCGATGCGCAGCTCGGCACAGCGTGAAGGCTGGCTAGTGACCGCAAAGATGCGGAAGCGGTCGCGAACCAGCGGCAGCAAGCGCATGCCGACATCGCCACACCCGAGGATGAGCAGACGAGGCCGGTTCAGCTTTGTCGCTGCTTTTGATTCAATGTTTTTCATGATCAGGATTGTATGACTTTCCAAGTAACAGTTCAGCCGAGTGGTCGGCAATTCACATGCGAAGAAGGCGAAACCGTATTGACGGCGGCCATTCGCGCCGGCGTCGGCCTGCCTTACGGTTGCAAGAACGGGGCATGTGGCAGCTGCAAAGGCAAACTGCTTGAGGGTTCGGTTGAACATCGAGCACATCAGGAGAAGGCGCTGTCCTTCGCGGACGAAGAAAAAGGCTGGTCGCTGTTCTGCTGCGCAATGCCGGGTTCGGACATCGTCATTGAAGCGCGTGAAGTGCTTGGCATAGGCGAGTTCCCGATCAAGAAGCTGCCGACCCGCGTAGCAAAGCTCGACAAAGTTGCCGACGACGTCATGGTTCTGTCGCTGCAACTGCCCGCCAATGAACGTCTTCAGTACAAGGCTGGCCAGTACATTGAATTCCTGCTCAAGGATGGCAAGCGCCGCAGCTACAGCATGGCCAATGCGCCGCATCTGGATGAGCACCTGACGCTACACATTCGCCACATGAGCGGCGGCGTGTTCACCGACCATGTATTTAATAACATGAAGGAGCGCGACATCCTGCGTTTCGAGGGACCGCTGGGAACATTCTTCCTTCGCGAGGAATCCGAAAAACCGATGATCCTGCTGGCATCGGGCACTGGATTCGCACCGATCAAGGCCATCGTTGAACAGGCGATTCATAACAAGACTACACGCCCCATGGTGCTGTACTGGGGAGGTCGCCGGCCGAAGGACCTGTACATGAATGCCCTGTGTGAAGAATGGGCTGCGACGCTGCCGAACTTCAAGTATGTGCCGGTCATTTCCAATGCCTTGCCGGAAGATGGCTGGACCGGGCGTACCGGCTTTGTGCACCAGACAGTGATCGCCGACCTGCCAGATATGTCCGGATATCAAGTCTATGCCTGTGGCGCTCCCGTCATGGTCGATTCGGCGAAGCGGGATTTTGTTGGACAGTGCAAATTGCCGGAAGAAGAATTCTACGCAGATGCCTTCACTTCCGAGGCTGATCTGGCGGATGGTGTTTTGACAACGAAATAGTTTTTGACGCACCGCGCAAAAGGTCTTAACATTGACTTTATGAATATGACAGCCAAATCCTTGCGACGCCGTACCCTGCTGCCTCAACCCGGGAAGCCGTGCGTGTAAGTGTTTGCTGCTCACTAAGCCACAGGTCTGCCCTGTGGCTTTTTTTTTGAACCCGATTTTTGACCCTCATCGACTTTACATCGACTTTCTCCAGGAGCCCCGAGATGGAATTCAGCCAGTACGACGTCAACGCCCTCATGCAAATCACCAGCAGGCCATCACTCGTATTTACGCAAGGCCAAGGCATGTGGCTGACGGACAATAACGGCAAGCGCTATCTCGATTACCTGCAAGGCTGGGCAGTGAATTGCCTTGGCCATTCGCCGCAATGCATCGTCGACGCCATTACGTCACAGGCAGGAAAGCTGCTCAATCCCTCCCCTGCTTTTTATAACGAACCTTCCATCGTGCTGGCATCCTTGCTGACCGCCAATTCCGTATTTGATCGCGTATTCTTTGCCAACAGCGGCGCAGAGGCAAACGAAGGTGCTATCAAGCTCGCACGCAAATGGGGCAAGGTCAACAAGAATGCAGCCGGCGAAAGCCGCTATGAAATCATCACCTTCAACCACGGCTTCCATGGCCGTACGCTCGCGACCATGTCAGCCAGCGGCAAGTCCGGCTGGGATACGATGTTCGCGCCCCAGGTTCCCGGCTTCCCGAAAGCTGAATTGAACGACATTGCCAGCGTTGAAAAGTTGATCACCGATAAAAGCGTCGCTGTCATGCTGGAGCCGGTGCAAGGCGAAAGCGGCGTGATGCCCGCTACACGCGAATTCATGGAGGCTCTGCGTGCATTGACCAAGAAGCACAACATGCTGCTGATCGTCGATGAAGTACAGGCCGGCATGGGACGGACAGGCGAATTGTTTGCGTATCAGTTGTCAAACATCGAGCCCGATATCATGACCTTGGGCAAAGGCATTGGCGGTGGCGTACCGCTGGCTGCCTTGCTGGCACGCGAGGAAGTCTCGGTGTTTGAACCCGGTGAGCAAGGTGGTACCTACAATGGCAATCCGGTCATGACCGCAGTCGGCATTGCCGTGCTCAACGAGTTGCTCAAGCCGGGTTTTCTGCAGTCCGTCAAGGACAAGGGTGCCTACCTGCGCGGCGAACTGCTGAAGCTGAGCGAAAAGCATGGTCTGGAAGGCGAGCGCGGTGAAGGTTTGCTGCGTGCTCTGAAACTTGGCAAGGATATCGGCCCGCAAATCGTGGAAGCCGCCCGCAACATGGAGCCGGTAGGCCTGTTGCTGAATTCGCCGCGTCCCGACCTGCTGCGTTTCATGCCGTCCCTGAACGTGACCAAGGAAGAACTGGACCAGATGGTGTCGATGCTGTCCGACATCCTGATCAAGCTGGGTCATTGATCATCGAAGCGCGGATCGACGTCTGCGCTGGAAGCAAAATAAAAAGGCGACGTGAAAACACGTCGCCTTTTTGTTGCGGTTTTTCAGTCGCGCAAATTTACTTTTTGCGCATTGGCGGCAAGTCCGTACACACACCCTCGAAGACTTCCGCAGCCATGCCGATCGATTCGCCCAAGGTCGGGTGCGGGTGAATCGTCTTGCCGATATCGACCGCGTCGGCACCCATCTCAATCGCCAATGCGAGTTCACCGATCATGTCGCCGGCATGCGTGCCGACGATGCCGCCGCCAACGATGCGATGTGTCTCGGCATCGAACAGCAGTTTGGTGAACCCTTCATCACGCCCATTGGCAACCGCGCGTCCGCTAGCGGCCCAGGGGAACAAGCCTTTCTCGAGTTTGATGCCCTGGGCTTTCGCTTCGTCTTCGGTAAGACCAACCCATGCCACTTCCGGATCGGTGTAAGCGACCGAAGGAATGACTCGCGCATCGAAATGCGACTTCTGTCCTGCGGCTGCTTCCGCAGCAACATGCGCTTCATGCACCGCCTTGTGCGCCAGCATAGGCTGGCCGATGATGTCACCGATCGCAAAGATGTGCGGCACGTTGGTGCGCATCTGTGAATCGACGTTGATGAATCCCCTGTCGGTCACGGCGACGCCCGCCTTGTCGGCGGCGATCTTCTTGCCATTCGGGCTGCGGCCAACCGCAACCAGGACCATGTCATAGAGTTGCGGCTCGGGAGCCGTCGCTGACGGGTCCGCGCTTTCGAAGATGACCTTGATCCCTTCCTTCAGGGCTTCCACACCGACCGTTTTGGTCTTGGTCATGATCTTGTCGAAACGCTTTTCATTGAACTTCTGCCAGACCTTGACCATGTCGCGGTCAGCGCCCTGCATCAATCCATCCATCATTTCAACCACGTCGATACGGGCACCGAGCGTCGAGTAGACGGTTGCCATTTCGAGGCCGATAATGCCGCCGCCGATCACCAGCATCTTCTTGGGAACCTCGCGCAATTCCAGCGCGCCGGTAGAGTCGACGATGCGCGGGTCTTGCGGAACGAAAGGCAGATTTACAACGGAGGAACCGGCGGCAATGATGGCCTGCTTGAACTGCACGGTCTTCTTGCTGCCGTCAGCCGCAGTGACTTCAAGATGGTTGGCGCCGACGAACTGGCCTACACCCTGTACTACATTGACCTTGCGTGCCTTTGCCATTCCAGCAAGGCCGCCTGTCATTTTCTTGACCACCTTGTCTTTGTACTCGCGCAGCTTGTCGATATCGATCTGCGGCTTGCCGAAGGTCACGCCATGCGCTGCCATGGATGCCGTTTCATCGATCACTGCTGCCACGTGCAACAATGCCTTGGAAGGAATGCAGCCGACGTTAAGGCAGACACCGCCAAGGGTCGCATAGCGTTCGACCAGAACCGTATTCATGCCGAGATCGGCCGCGCGGAAGGCGGCAGAATAGCCGCCTGGACCGGCGCCCAGCACCAGCATGTCGCATTGCACGTCTGCCGAGCCGCTGAAACTTGCGGCAGTCGGTGCCGGTGCGGGAACTGGCGCAGGCGTCGTACCGGCAGGCGCTGATGCGCCATAGCTGGCGGGTGCTTGCACCGAGTCGGCCACGGCCGCACCGGAAGATTCGAGCAGCAACAGCAATGAGCCTTCCGACACCTTGTCGCCAACCTTGACCTTCAAATCCTTGACCACACCCGCATGACTCGATGGAATTTCCATGCTGGCCTTGTCGGACTCGACCGTGATCAGCGACTGGTCGACCTTGATGGTGTCGCCGGCCTTGACCAGCAACTCGATGACTTCCACTTCCTTGAAGTCGCCGATATCGGGGACCTTTACTTCGATCATGCTCATAGCTTTAGCTCCGTTCTCCTCCGCCCTCGCCGGGGAAGGAACTTATTATCAATCTCTCATCGGGATGCTGTAGATCCGGAATGGTCCCGATGTGCTCTTGTCGAACTCCGCACCCGCATGCACGCCGATCTCGGCAATTTCACGCGCGCTTGCCGCTTTGTCGTACGCCGCATACATGGCGCCTAATGCAAAATTGCGCCCGCTGCCAATGCCCCAGAATCGATCGAAGCTGAATACTTCCCGATACGAATACACGCCGAAGATGCCGTTCGGATTGGCGATCAGCGCGGTGATCTGCGACGACTCATAGGGATCGTCCTCATCTTCCTTCGTGTTCAGGAAATACTTTTCCTTCAAAATTTCGTGCACTCGCGAAAACGTCTCGAAGACTTCGTCGCGGTTGCCCAGCTTGCATTCGTCGCCCATGCCGGTGAGCAGTTTGCGCATCACCGGAAAGTGCGCCGCCGTGCCGGCCAGCGTGACGTAGGAATCCCCTACCGGAAAAATCTTTTCGTTGACTTCGTATGCATGGGACAACCGGGTATCGCCGAACGTCACAAGTGAATCGGATGCAATGGCGATTTGATTGTTCTTCTTGACGACGACGCAAGTGGTCATTGGGACTCTCCGTAAGCAAGGTGTGAAGCGCCAGGTCTTCAGTGAAAAGAGAGCGATTTTCTCACTTTCCGCTGTGACCGGCGCCCGGCACCTCGACTATTGGATTACAGCAATGTCTTGCGCATGTCGCCCAGCACTTCCGCGAGATACGCCGCAAACCGCGCACCCATCGCACCGTCGATCACACGATGGTCATACGACAGCGACAGCGGCAGCATCAGGCGAGGGGCAAATTGTTTGCCGTCCCACACCGGCTTGATCCCCGACTTGGATAAGCCAAGGATCGCCACTTCAGGCGCGTTGATAATCGGCGTGAATGCCGTCCCGCCAATACCGCCAAGCGAGGAAATGGTGAAGGTCGCACCCTGCATGTCGGCCGGCTTGAGCTTGCCCTCGCGCGCTTGCGCGGACAAGTCGCCCATTTCCTGCGCGATCTGCGAGATGCTCTTGGCGTCGGCATTCTTGATCACCGGGACCACCAGGCCGTTCGGGGTATCTGCCGCAAAGCCGATGTTGTAGAACTTTTTGAGGATCAAGTTCTCGCCCTTCTCATCCAGCGAGGCATTAAAGGCCGGGAATTTCTTCAATGCCGAAACGCTGGCCTTGATGACGAATGCCAGCATGGTGAGCTTGACGCCGGACTTGGCCATCGCCGCGTTGGAATTCTTGCGAAATTCTTCGAGCTCAGTGACATCGGCCTCTTCGAACTGCGTAACGTGCGGGATCATCACCCAGTTGCGATGCAGGTTGGGACCACTGATCTTCTTGATGCGGGACAGCGGCTGCAATTCGGTTTCGCCAAATTTGGAGAAATCGAGCGATGGCCATGCCAGCACCTGGAGTCCTCCTCCACTGCCGCCTTTCGCAGCGGATGCCGCCGGTGCCGCAGCGGCGCCGGACATGACGGACTTGACGAAGCCTTGTACGTCTTCCTGCAGGATGCGCCCCTTGGGGCCGCTTCCCTTCAAGCGACCGAGATCGACACCGAGTTCACGGGCAAACTTGCGGATGGAAGGTGATGCATGGGCCTTGCTGCCAGTTCCTTGCACCGGTTCGAGTGCGGCGGTCGGTGCGGGACGGGATTCCGGCGCGGGAGCCGGGGCACTAGCGGAAGCCTGTGCAACAGCGGCGGCCTGGGGAGCGGGAGCAGGTGCAGCGGCCTGCGCAGGCGCACCGCCTTCGGCAGCCAGGGTCAGGATCAATGACCCCTTTGACACCTTGTCGCCGACCTTGACCTTCAATTCCTTGACCACGCCTGCATGGCTGGAGGGAATCTCCATGCTGGCCTTGTCGGATTCGACGGTCAGCAGCGACTGGTCAACTTTCACGGTATCGCCGGGCTTGACCATCAGTTCGATGACTTCAACCTCCTTGAAGTCGCCAATGTCCGGCACCTGGACTTCGACGGTCGACCCGCTTGCGGCAGGTGCAGGTGCAGGCGCAGCGGCTGCCGGCGCAGGGACTGGCGCGGGAGCCGGCGCTGGCGCGGCTGCGGTTGTGGCTGCAGGGGCAGGTGCGGCGGTAGCGGCGCCGGCGGCTTCGTCGAGCACCAGCAGCACGCTGCCTTCAGAGACCTTGTCGCCGACCTTGACCTTCACTTCCCTGACCACGCCCGCATGGCTGGACGGGATTTCCATGCTGGCTTTGTCGGATTCGACCGTGATCAGTGACTGGTCGACCGTGACGGTATCACCCGGCTTGACCAGCAGTTCAATAATTTCCACTTCCTTGAAATCGCCGATGTCCGGGACTTTGACCGTTGTACTCATAGCGTTTGCTCCGTTCTCACCCTCCCCGGGCACGAGGCTGGGGGGACGGTTTCCAATGTGCATTGGAAAGCCATCCCGACCCAACCCTCTCCCGGCCGGGAGGGAGTTGTTAGTCTTGTTAATTGAGAGTTACAGCGTTACCGGATTCGGCTTGTTCGGATTGATGCCGTATTTCGCGATTGCTTCCGCAACGACAGCCGGCTTGAGGGCACCATCTTCCGCCAATGCCTTCAATGCGGCAACCGTCACGTAATAACGATTGACTTCAAAGAATTCGCGTAGTTTCGCACGGCTGTCGGAGCGTCCGAAACCATCGGTTCCCAGTACCTTGTAGTTGCGGCCCTTCGGCATGTATGCACGGATCTGCTCAGCAAATGTCCGCATGTAGTCGGTCGACGCAACGATCGGGCCGGTAGTGCCTTGCAGCAGTTTCGCGACATGTGACAGGCGCGGCGCTTCGGTCGGGTGCAGCAGGTTCCAGCGGTCTGCATCCTGGCCATCGCGCGCCAGCAGCGTGAACGACGGGGCCGACCAGATGTCGGATTCGATGCCCCAGTCATTCCTGAGCAGGTCGGCTGCGGCCATCACTTCACGCAGGATGGTGCCGGAGCCCATCAGTTGCACGCGCTGCTTGCCGCCCTTGTCGCCTTCCTGCAGCAAATACATGCCCTTGAGCAGGTCTTGCTCGGTGCCTGGACGCAAACCCGGGTGCGGGTAGTTCTCGTTCATCAGCGTGATGTAGTAGAACACGTCTTCCTGCTTTTCGACCATGCGCTTCAAGCCGTCATGCATGATCACCGCGACTTCGTGCGCAAAGGTCGGGTCATAGGGAATGCAGTTCGGAATGGTCGAGGCCAGCACATGGCTGTGACCGTCCTCGTGCTGCAAGCCTTCGCCATTGAGCGTGGTACGCCCTGCAGTACCGCCGAGCAGGAAGCCTCGCGCACGCATGTCGCCCGCCGCCCATGCCAGATCGCCGACACGCTGCAACCCGAACATCGAGTAGAAGATGTAGAACGGAATCATGACGCGATTGTTGGTCGAATACGAGGTCGCCGCAGCGATCCAGGAACTCATCGCACCGGCTTCGTTGATACCTTCCTGCAGGATCTGACCGGCCTTATCCTCGCGGTAGTACATCACCTGGTCCTTGTCGACCGGCTCGTACAATTGACCTTGCTGGTTGAAGATACCAATCTGGCGGAACAAACCCTCCATGCCGAAGGTACGTGCTTCGTCGACCAGGATCGGCACTACCCGTTTGCCAAGATTGGGGTCGCGCAGCAGTGTTGTGATGATGCGGACGTAAGCCTGCGTCGTGGAAATCTCGCGACCTTCCGCAGTGGGGTCAAGCACTGCCTGGAACGCAGACAACTCAGGAACCGGCAGCGTCTCGTCAGCCTGCTTGCGGCGCTGCGGCAGATAACCGCCAAGTGCCTTGCGGCGCTCGTGCAGGTACTTCATTTCGGGTGAGTCGTCGGACGGCTTGAAGAACGGCACTTCGGCCAGCTTGTCGTCCGGAATCGGAATATTGAAGCGGTCGCGCATTTCGCGCACGGCCTGGTCGTCGAGCTTTTTGGTCTGGTGGGCGGTGTTGCGTGCCTCGCCGGACTTGCCCATGCCGAAGCCCTTGATGGTCTTGACCAGCAATACGGTCGGCTGGCCCTTGTGCTCCTGCGCCTGCTTGAATGCCGCGTAGATCTTGTGTGGATCATGCCCGCCGCGGTTGAGGCGCCAGATATCGTCATCGGACATCTTGGACACCATTTCGAGCAGCTTGGGATGCTTGCCAAAGAAGTGTTTGCGCACGTAAGCGCCATCCTTGGCCTTGTAGTTCTGATACTCGCCATCGACGGTTTCCATCATCACGCGCTGGAGGATGCCCTCCTTGTCGCGCGCCAGCAGTTCATCCCAATAGCTGCCCCAGATTACCTTGATGACGTTCCAGCCGGCACCGCGGAAATCGGCTTCGAGTTCCTGGATGATCTTGCCGTTGCCGCGCACCGGTCCGTCGAGTCGCTGCAGATTGCAGTTGACGACAATCACGAGATTGTCGAGGTGTTCGCGACCGGCCACACCGATCGCACCCATCGATTCCGGTTCATCCATTTCGCCGTCACCGCAGAATGCCCATACCTTGCGATTGTCGGTCTTGGCGATGTCGCGTGCATGCAGGTATTTGAGGAAGCGCGCCTGATAGATCGCCATCAACGGGCCAAGGCCCATCGATACCGTGGGGAACTGCCAGTAGTCCGGCATCAGCTTCGGATGCGGATAGGAAGAAAGTCCCTTGCCGTCCACTTCACGGCGGAAGTTCAGCAGTTGCTCTTCAGTCAGGCGGCCTTCGAGGAAGGAGCGTGCATAGATACCGGGCGAGGAGTGCCCCTGGATATAGAGCAAGTCGCCGCCGTGGTCTTCGGTCGGCGCATGCCAGAAATGGTTGAAGCCGATACCGAGCATGTTGGCCAGCGAAGCAAAGCTGGAAATGTGGCCGCCGAGATCGCCATCGGCACGGTTGGTTTTGACCACCATCGCCATTGCATTCCAGCGCATCCACGAGCGCAGGCGCTCCTCGTATTCCAGATTGCCGGGGCAGTGTTCGCCGAGGTGGGCGGGGATGGTATTGACGTAGGCGGTATTGCTTGAGAACGGGATATGGGCACCGCGGCGGCGGGCCAGATCAACCATGCGCTCCATCAGGTAATGCGCGCGCTCGGGGCCTTCCGTTTCGATCACGGCTTCGAGTGCATCGAGCCATTCCTGCGTTTCCATGACATCGGGATCGTTGGCGGCTTGTGCCAACACTTGGTCGAGCTGGGCGGACATGTTGTGTCTCCTGGGTTATGGGCCTTACCGACCACTGTAGTGACCGGGCTTTTTTGACAAGAAATAGCTTGAATGGTGCGCGTTGAAAAGATTCTAACAGCACTTTTTCAACTTTTCAAATTACGGTATTGTTTTTTATAATATGAAATTCACTGCGGCGCTGCAGCATTTTTAATGCGCTCGGAAGCAGCCTGGCATGGCTGCCGTCTTATAATTCTGTTTTCACTGTACTCACCCTTCCTCCACACGCCATGACCGCACAGCTCATCAACGGTAACCTGCTCTCCCAACAACTCCGCGCCGATGTCGCCACACGCGCCGCGGCCCTCACCGCAAAAGGCAAACAACCAGGACTGGCCGTCGTGCTCGTCGGCGACAATCCGGCGTCCCAGGTCTATGTGCGCAACAAGGTCAAAGCGTGCGAAGACAACGGCATTTACTCGGTCATGGAAAAATACGATGCCGACCTGACCGAAGAGGCGCTGCTGGCGCGTGTCGACGCCCTGAACAAGGACCCCAAAATTCATGGCATCCTGGTGCAACTTCCCTTGCCTGCACACATCAATGCTCATAAGGTGATCGAAGCGATCGCACCGGAGAAGGATGTCGACGGGTTCCATATCAGCAATGCAGGCCTGCTGATGACCGGCCAGCCGCTGTTCCGTCCCTGCACGCCGTACGGCGTCATGAAAATGCTGGAATCGATCGACTATCCGGTGCGCGGCGCCAATGCCGTCGTGGTTGGCGCATCCAATATTGTGGGCAAGCCGCAGGCGATGTTGCTCTTGCAAGCTGGCGCAACGGTCACCATCTGTAACTCGAAGACCCGGGACCTCGGCTACCACACCAGGAACGCCGATATCCTTGTGGTCGCCACCGGCAAACGTAATATCGTGACCGCCGACATGATCAAGCCCGGTGCGGTCGTGATCGATGTCGGCATGAATCGCGACGACGCAGGCAAACTCTGCGGCGACGTCGATTTCGCCAACGCCAAGGAAGTGGCCGGATACATCACTCCGGTCCCCGGCGGTGTCGGGCCGATGACTATTACGATGCTGCTCGTCAACACTATTGAAGCCGCAGAAAGAACCTGACCGAATGACTAGTGCCCTGAATCCCCTGCTCGACTTTTCCGACCTCCCGCGTTTCGACGCTGTAAAACCTGAACACGTCGCTCCCGCGATCGCTGCGCTGCTCGATGAAGCGCGCACCGTGGTCAAGCGGCTCGAAGCACCGATGGACAAGGTCAGCTGGGAGAACTTTGTCGAACCGCTCGAGAACGCCACCGAAAAACTCGGCCGTGCATGGGGCGTCGTCAGCCACCTGAACTCGGTGGTCGATACGCCGGAACTGCGCGCGGCATACAACGAAAACCAGCCGAAGGTTACCGAGTTCTGGACCGAGCTTGGACAAAACCTCGCGCTGTTCGACAAGTACAAGGCACTCAAGGAAAGCACCGACTACACCAGCCTGTCGGCAGCCCGCAAGAAGATCATCGAAAACGCACTGCGCGATTTCCGTCTGGGCGGCGCTGAACTTCCCGACGACAAGAAGGCCCGCTATGCGCAGATTCAGGAAAAGCATGCCGCCCTGGCGACAAAGTTTTCTGAAAATGTCCTCGACGCCACCAACGACTACGCGCTGTTTGTCGACAACGAAGCTGACCTGGCCGGCCTGCCGGAAGACGCGAAGCATGCTGCCCGCGCCGCCGCTGAACGGGATGGCAAGCCTGGCTATAAATTTACGCTGCACTTCCCCTCTTATTTCCCGATCCTCCAGTACGCAGACAAGCGCGAACTGCGCGAAACGATTTACCGTGCCAACGTGACCAAGGCTTCGGAACTCGGCGCCAAACCGGAATGGGACAATACGCAAAACATTGCCGAACTGCTGAAGTTGCGCGATGAAGAAGCCAAGCTGCTCGGCTTCAATAACTTCGCTGAAGTCTCCCTGGTTCCCAAGATGGCCGAAAATCCGCAACAGGTGATCGGCTTTCTGGAAGACCTTGCACAGCGTGCAAAACCGTTTGCCGAAAACGATCTCGCAGAACTGCGTGCATTCGCGCAAAAGGAACTGGGCATAGCCAAGCTGGAAGCATGGGATGTCACCTATGCGTCCGAAAAGCTGCGGGAACAGCGCTACGCCTTTTCGGAACAGGAAGTGAAACAGTACTTCCAGGAGCCGAAGGTGATCGAAGGCCTGTTTCGCGTCATCCAGAGCCTGTTCTCGGTCGAGGTCAAACAGGATACCGCGACGACCTGGCACAAGGACGTGAAGTTTTTCCGTATCGAGCGTAATGGCCAGCTCGTTGGGCAGTTCTATCTCGATTTGTATGCGCGCCATGGCAAGCGCGGTGGCGCATGGATGGATGATGCGCGCGGGCGTCGCCTGATCGGCCCAAAGGTGCAAACACCGGTCGCTTATCTGACCTGCAACTTCACCGAACCAACCGTGGTGAACGGCAAAGCGAAACCAGCGCTGTTCTCGCACGACGAAGTGATTACGCTATTCCATGAATTCGGTCATGGCCTGCATCACATGCTCACGCAGGTGGATGAACTCGGCGTGTCCGGCATTTCCGGCGTTGAATGGGATGCTGTCGAACTGCCTTCACAATTCCTCGAAAACTTTTGCTGGGAATGGGACGTGCTGCAGCACATGACCGCGCATGTCGATACCGGCGCTCCGCTGCCACGCGCCCTGTTTGACAAGATGATCGCGGCCAAGAATTTCCAGTCCGGCCTGCAGACGCTGCGCCAGGTGGAGTTTGCGTTGTTCGACATGCATTTGCATTTTGACCACGATCCGCACGGCCCCCGCACTGCACAAGAGGTACTCAATGATGTGCGCAGCCGTTTTGCGGTAATGATTCCGCCGCCGTTCAATCGCTTCCAGAATTCCTTCAGTCATATCTTTGCGGGCGGCTATTCGGCAGGCTACTATAGCTATAAATGGGCAGAGGTCTTGTCGGCGGATGCCTATAGCGCGTTCGAGGAGGCCGGCGCTGTAGGCGGAAACATCCTTTCCGCGGATACGGGGCGCAAATTTATGGAGGAAATCCTCTCCATGGGCGGTGCCCGGTCTGCACTGGAATCATTTAAGGCTTTCCGCGGCCGGGAGCCGAGCATCGACGCGTTGCTACGGCACAACGGCATGACGGCATAAAAAAGAATCAAGGGAGTGAAATGAAACGTCCGCTGCAATGCTGTTCTGTGCTGCTGCTGTGCTTTTGCAGTGCAGCAGCACAAGCACAACTGTACAAATGGGTGGGCCCGGATGGCAAGGTCACCTATAGCGACGTACCACCGCCGAAGACGGCGGCCAAGGTCGAAACCAAAGCGCTGCCTTCCGGCGACACCAATACCGCCGGCCTGCCCTTCGAACTGGCCGAAGCGGCGAAGTCCCATGCCGTGACGCTCTACACGACACGCAACTGCGCTGCCTGTGATGACGGCCGAAAATTGCTGTCGGAGCGTGGCATCCCCTTCAGGGAAAAGACGGTCAACAGCAATGATGACCTTGCTCAGTTCAAGCAGGCTGGCGGTGACGGTCAGTTGCCGATGCTGACAGTTGGACGGAACAAGCAACTCGGGTTTGAGCCGGGCGCATGGAATGGGGCACTGTCCAATGCTGGATATCCGGAAACCAGCGTACTTCCCAAGAGCTATCGCAATCCGCCTCCGCAGGCAGCTGCGCCAACACCGAAAAGCGTCGCCGCAAGCCCGGGAAAAGTCGAGGAGCAGGGTTCGTCGCGACCGTCGGCGACCGATCTGCCGCCGGCCATCGGCAACGCCCCACCTGGCTTCCGGTTCTGACATGGGCTGGGTTTCTACCGCGGGGATGCGCACATGACCCGCATTGATTTTCATAGCAATGTGCCAGACAAGCTGTTGTATGCCTGCCGACTGGTGCGCAAGGCCCGTACCGCCAACTGCAACATCGTGCTGCGCGTGGATGATCGTGCCCTACTTTCAAAGCTGGATGAGGCGCTGTGGACCTTTTCGGCGCTGGATTTTCTGCCGCACGTGACCGCCGGCGATCCGCTTGCCGTCAGTACGCCGATTGTCCTGACCGACAGTGATGAGGCTGAACTGCCGCATCATCAAGTGCTAATCAACCTGTCTTCGGGTACGCCAATCCATTTCGCCCGCTTCGAGCGCATGTTCGAAATCATTTCCAGCGACGACATCGACAAGGCAGCAGGCAGGGATCGTTACCGGTTTTATCAGCAGCGCGGCTATCCTCTCACTCACTTTGTCGCGGACCCGGCATGAGCAACAATATCCTGGACGCCGGCATCCCGGTCCTGACTGAAATTATTCCGGCTCCCGCCACCGCTCCCGCAGAGATAACGGTCACCGTCGATATCCCGCCCGAACTGCCGGTAACGGAAGCAATCGTTACCCTGGAACCGCCCACGGAAAGGATATGGGATGAAGCCGATTGGGAGCGTCTTGAACGGGAAGTTCGTGAACGCGTTCTGGTCCAGGTACTGGAACGGGTCGACTTTGTGCTGGAACAGCGCGTACGCGATAGCCTTGCCGATGTACTCCAGCTAGCGGTCGAACGACTGGCGAACGACATCAAGGATGGGTTGCACCATTCGATCAAAGACGTTGTTTCACGCGCAGTGGCGCAGGAAATCACGAAACTGCAGTCTTTAAAAAAATAAGTCTGCCCATCCAATTTTTGGATTTTCAAACACATATGGGTTTGAGGTGTTTTCAAATAAAAATCCTGCAGCTATTCTTGATTACTCAAAATATCGATAACTTTTTACAATTCCGTCATCGCTAAACGGAGATTGTGTGTCATGAAAGTTATCGTACTCGGCTCGGGCATCATCGGTACCACGTCAGCATGGTTCCTCAACAAGGCAGGTCATGATGTGACTGTCATTGAACGCCAACCCGGTGTTGCGCAAGAAACCAGCTTTGCCAATGGCTGTCAGATTTCCGTTTCCCATGCGGAACCGTGGGCCAATCCCTCCGCGCCGCTCAAAATCCTGAAATGGCTGGGCAAGGAAGATGCGCCGCTGCTCTATCGTTTCCGTCCTGAATGGCTGCAGTGGAACTGGGGTCTGCACTTCCTGCGCGAATGCACGCCCGGCCGTACTGCTGAAAACATCCGCCAGATCGTCGCCATCTCCGAATACAGCCGCCAGACCCTGCAGGCGGTCCGCGCCGAGACTGGCATTGATTATGACCATCTGACCAGCGGCATCCTGCACTTCTACACCGACAAGAAAGAGTTCGACGATTCGCTGCCGGCCGCCAAACTGATGCGCGATCTTGGATGCCCGCGCGATTCAATTGGCGCTGATGAAGTCGTGCGCATCGAGCCTGCACTGGCAAGCATCCGCGACAAGATTGTCGGCGGTGACTTTACCGCGACGGACGAGTCGGGCGACGTCTACAAATTCACCACCGGCCTGGCGCAGCGTGCCGCCGATGCCGGCGTCAACTTCCGTTTCAATACCACCATCACGCGACTGATTACCGAAGGATCGGGTGGATCGGCCAAAGTTACCGGTGTTGAAGTCATCCATCCGGATGGACGCCACCAAGTGCTGCATGCCGATGCGTTTGTCATGGCAATGGGCAGTTTCTCCGTGCCCTTGCTCAAACCGCTGGGCATTGATCTCATGATTTACCCTGGCAAGGGGTACTCGGCAACCTATGCCGTCACCAATCCGGATGCAGCGCCTACCGTGTCGCTGACCGACGATGGTTACAAACTGGTGGTATCGCGTCTTGGTGACCGACTCCGCGTCGCCGGCACCTGCGAGCTCAACGGCTATACCCGCGAACTGAATACGACCCGCTGTGAAGCGATTACGCGCCGTACACGTGAACTGTTCCCAGGCGCCTGCGATTACGACAACCCGGTGTACTGGACCGGCTTGCGCCCGCTGACGCCATCGAACGTGCCTTACATCGGCAAATCGAAGATCAGCAATCTTTTCCTCAATACCGGCCATGGTACGCTGGGTTGGACCATGGGTTGCGGCTCCGGACGCGCGATCGCCGACATCGTGTCGGGTCGCCAGCCGGAAGTGGATTTTGCCTTTACCGGCGTGCCCCGCCGCACACCGGGCCAGTTCACCACCTCATTGCCGGTGCGCGCATAAGACGGCGTCAATATCCATCATTGACGGCAACATAAATAAAGCCCCCTGAATTCTGCGGAAACTACCTAGGCAGATTCAGGGGGCTTTTGTCATCCGCGCGCATCATGACGCGTTATGGAAGGACGATGTGGAGTCAACTCAGCACATCGGCTTATACCAAATAAGCTGGCTTACTTTGGCACGCGAACCTGTACTTCCGCCAGTTTTTCGTCGAAAGCGATGCGGGTTGCAAATTTGGCGCGCTTCATTGGAAAGCGCGACTGGAAATGCCGCACGTTGCCGGAGCCGGAAATCACACGTCGCACGAACTGGTAATACGCATCCATATCGACCACATGAACCACGAGGAAATAGTCATAGTCGCCCGATACGAAGTAGCACTGCATCACTTCGCTTTCCTTGGCCATGCGCGCCTCGAATTCCTGCATATGCTCATCCGACTGATTGTTCAGGGACACCTCGAGAAAAGCCAGCATGCCGTAGCCCAGCGCGAAGGGATCGACCAAGGCGACGTCGGCGCTGATCACTCCTGCCTCGCGCAGTTCGCGGACGCGCCTGAGGCAGGTCGGTTGAGAGATGTGCACTTTCTCGGCAAGGGTCCGTGTCGGTATCTGATTATCCTTTTGAAGCAGGTTCAGAAGCTTGCGGTCGACCTTGTCGAGTGCATGAAATTTAGGCATATAAAAATTGTCGAAAATTACGAAAAACCGCAGAAAAACTCTTTGCGAACCATTTTTTCTGTTGTACCGTCTGCCTGTTCAGTTTTCTGAATAGACAACAGGCTGCCGCGAGGCGATGCAGGCGTCGCGAATCATCGACTAGGGGACTTCTTCCGATGACTCGAACAACCGCAGCGGACTCGCGGCAACCTGAGAGGTGAGTGTTGCAGTTACCCCGTGTTTTATCAATCCTTAGGAGGATATTTTATGCAGTCCACAACAAAAATGATTCCGTTGGCCGCAGCACTGGCATTTGCATTCGCAGGCACAGCTTCGGCACAGGAACAAGTCGTCAAGATCGGCCACGTCGGCCCGATCTCCGGCGCTATTGCTCACCTGGGTAAGGACAACGAAAACGGCGCCCGCATGGCGATCGACGAACTCAACGCCAAGGGCGTGACCATCGGCGGCAAGAAGGTCAAGTTCGAACKGCTGACCCGAAGCAGGGCACGGCTGCAGCACAGAAGCTGGTCGACGCCAAGGTCAACGGCGTGATCGGTCACCTGAACTCCGGCACCACCATCCCGGCTTCGAAGATCTATTACGAAGCAGGCATCCCGCAGATCTCCCCGTCCGCGACCAACCCAAAGTACACGCAGCAAGGCTTCAAGTCGGCCTTCCGCGTCGTGGCTAACGATGGCCAGCTCGGCGGCACACTCGGCCGTTACGCAGCAGACCAGCTCAAGGCCAAGAAGGTCGCCGTGATCGACGACCGTACCGCCTACGGCCAGGGCGTTGCTGAAGAATTCGTCAAGGGCGCGAAGGGCAAGGGCGCGCAAGTCGTGGCACAGCAGTACACCAATGACAAGGCAACCGACTTCAACGCGATTCTGACTTCCATCAAGGCCAAGAATCCGGACGTCGTCTTCTTCGGCGGCATGGACGCGGTTGCAGGTCCGATGCTGCGCCAGATGAAGGCACTGGGCATCAACGCCAAGTTCATGGGCGGCGACGGCATCTGCTCCGAAGCACTGGCAAATCTGGCTGGCGATGCGCTTGGCG
>NZ_LMHZ01000035.1 GCF_001428545.1 Noviherbaspirillum sp. Root189 | reverse complement strand
CCTTCATGCTGCAGGACAGTGCCCCGGTCGCGGTGCTGACGCACGAACGCCTGCCGGCACCCGTGCTGGGAACACTCCGGCTGGGCGTGACGGCAAGCAACATTCCGGTCATCGACCTGGATGCCGACAGCCGTCATTGGCAGCGCAATCCGGACAGCAACCTGGCCGCCGCCGAAACCGGCCTGACCCCGTCCGATATTGCCTACACCATCTACACGTCGGGATCGACCGGCATGCCCAAAGGGGTGCTGGTCAGGCACCAGGGATTGACCAATTACCTGTGCTGGGCGCAGAAGACTTATGGCCCGGAGCAGGGATCGGTGGTGTCGTCGTCGCTGTCGTTTGATGCCACCATCACCAGCCTGTTGTTGCCGCTGATCCATGGCAGCAAGGTGCAGCTGCTGACCGAGGGCCGCGAAATCGATGAGCTGGAACAGTGGGTGCGCTCAGGCGGCAGCGGCCTGGTCAAGATCACGCCGGCACATCTGGATGTGCTCGGGCAGCGCCTGCTCGCCGACCGGGTCCGGAGCGCGGTGGGCGTGTTCGTCATCGGCGGCGAAGCGTTATCGTCATCGACGGTGGCGCTGTGGCGGCAGATCCAGCCCGGGGTGCGGCTGGTCAANCGGAGCGCGGTGGGCGTGTTCGTCATCGGCGGCGAAGCGTTATCGTCATCGACGGTGGCGCTGTGGCGGCAGATCCAGCCCGGGGTGCGGCTGGTCAAYGAATACGGTCCGACCGAGACGGTGGTCGGSTGCGTGGTGTACGACATTGCACCGGATGCGCAGCTGGACGGTTCGGTGCCGATCGGGCGRCCGATCGCCAATACCCGCATCTATGTGCTGGATGGCCACGGCCAGCCGGTGCCGGTGGGAGTGGCGGGGGAGATCTACATAGGTGGCGCCGGTGTTGCACGCGGCTACCTGAACCGCAACGAGCTGACGGCCGAGCGCTTTGTTGCCGATCCGTTCAGCAACGAGCCGGGTGCACGGATGTACAAGACCGGGGACCTGGCGCGCTATCGTGCCGATGGCAACCTGGAATTTTTGGGACGCAATGATCACCAGGTGAAGTTGCGCGGCATGCGCATCGAACTGGGCGAGNGGCTACCTGAACCAGCCGGAGCTGACAGCCGAGCGCTTTGTTGCCGATCCGTTCAGCAATGAACCGGGTGCACGGATGTACAAGACCGGGGACCTGGCRCGCTATCGTGCCGATGGCAACCTGGAATTTTTGGGACGCAATGATCACCAGGTGAAGTTGCGCGGCATGCGCATCGAACTGGGCGAAATTGAAGCGAAGCTGGGGCAGTATCGCGGGGTCAAAGAAATTGCGGTGATTGCGCGCGAGGATCAGCCGGGCGACAAGCGGCTGGTGGCGTACTACACGGAAGACGAGCCGGGTACGGTGGAAGCGGAAGGCATGCGCGTGCAGCTGTCGGCGACGCTGCCCGAGTACATGGTGCCGGCTGCCTATGTCGCACTCGATGCACTGCCGCTGACACCGAATGGCAAGCTCGACCGCCAGGCGCTGCCGGCGCCGGAAAGTGGAATCCACACAACGCAAGCTTATGAAGCGCCGGTAGGCGATACGGAAATTGCNCCGAATGGCAAGCTCGACCGCCAGGCGCTGCCGGCGCCGGAAAGTGGAATCCACACAACGCAAGCTTATGAAGCGCCGGTAGGCGATACGGAAATTGCGCTGGCGGCAATCTGGGCCGACGTGCTCAAGCTCGACAAAGTCGGACGCCACGACAATTTCTTCCAGCTCGGAGGACATTCGCTCCTGGCGGTTAAGGTAGGAAGCCGGGTTCGGAAAGTGTTCGGATCGGAAATTACCGTTGGTACAGTATTCGGCAAACCGGTGCTGCATGAGCTTGCGCATGCAATCCGGGACCCTGATCCATCCGGCCCGCCGCCGATTCGTACGGTAAACCGATCCGGGCCCTTGCCCCTTTCGTATGCTCAGCAGCGTCTCTGGTTCCTGTCGCGGATTGAGGAAATCGGCGCCGCTTACCATATGCACATGATCAAGTGTTTGCATGGTTCGGTTGATGTGCAGGCACTGCAACGATCGCTGGACCGTGTCGTCATGCGTCACGAAAGCTTGCGTACCACGTTCCACATGCAGGACGGCGAGCCCTGTCAGCATATCGGGCCATCCGATGCTGGCTTTGCGCTCGTGGTTGACGATTTACGCGAGAAGTCCGGGCAGCATGAGACGCTGGAGGCAAGACTCCAGGCGGAAGCGGTTGCGCCCTTCGACCTTGAAAACGGCCCCTTGATTCGGGGCCGGCTGTTCATGCTGTCCGAAAGCGAGGCTGTGCTGCTGGTCACCGTACACCATATCATCTCGGATGGCTGGTCGCAGGGTGTGTTGCAGGGTGAGGTAGACCGTTTGTACCAGGCCTTTCATTCTGGTGCGGATGACCCCCTGCCGTTGCCTGTGTATCAGTATGCGGATTATGCGGTCTGGCAACGAGAGTGGGTGGAGAGCGGTGCCGTGCAGGAACAGTCCCGATACTGGCGCGCGGCGCTGCAGGGTGCACCCGCGACCCTTGCTCTGCCGACCGACAGACCACGTCCGGACCACTTCGATCCACATGCACAGGCGTTGTCGATCGAACTGGACAAATCGATAGTCGCAGCCATCGACACCTTGAGCAGAAATCATGGCATGACGCCGTTTATGATCGTGTTTGCCGCCTGGGCGCTTGTCCTGGGCAGGCTGTCAGCGCAAGACGACGTCGTGATCGGCATGCCAGTGATGAATCGTACCCGGTCCGAGTTGACGGATATGGTCGGATTGCTGGTCAACACGCTTCCCCTTCGTATTGACCTTTCCGGCTCGCCGAGCCTTGATGAATATCTGGAAAGAGTAAAGGTATGCATCCTGCAGGCACAGGCCAACCAGGATCTGCCGTTCGAGAAAATTGTCGAAATCTGCAATCCGCCACGCAGTACCGCCTACAGCCCGTTATTTCAGGTTGTATTGAACTGGGAAGGTGCAGAAACGAACGAGGCAGTGGACACCAGCGAAGCGAATTCAGCCGTTCAGCCAGTCGGCTTCGTGCAGGCGGCCGCGAAGTTCGATCTGGCACTCAGCCTGCGCGAGGACGGCGGGCGCCTGACCGGCATTCTGGAATATGCGACTGCACTGTTCGACGAGGAAACGGCTTTGCGCATTCGCGCCGGCCTGCTCAATGTAGTCGAAGCCATGGTCGCGGGCTCAGGCATGACGATCGACGCGCTACCCCTGATGCGTTCGGAAGAAAGACATCGCCTGCTGGTCGAATGGAATGCGACAGAGACCGAGTATCCAGACCATGCCTGTATTCACGAGCTGATTGAGGAACAGGTGGTGGTTTCTCCCGATGCAGTAGCGCTCAAGGAAGGTGAAACAACACTCAGCTACGCGGAATTGAATGCCAAGGCAAACCGTCTGGCACGCCATCTGCGCAATCAAGGGGTGGGGCCCGATACCCGGGTCGCGATCTGCCTCACGCGCGGTCTTGACATGATGGTCGGACTACTGGCGGTGTGGAAGGCGGGTGGCGCTTACGTGCCGCTGGACCCGGCATACCCTCGAGAACGACTGGCATTCATGCTCGCAGACAGCAGCCCGGCGGCCATTCTCACGCATGCACGGATCGGAGAACAGGCTCTGGAGGTTTTGCACGGTGGTGCGGCTGTCGTTATCGATCTGGACGCCGACAGCGAATATTGGGCCACCCACGCCACGGAGAACCTGCTACGCAGTGAAACCGGCATCGAGCCCGACCACCTGGCGTATGTGATCTATACCTCCGGCTCGACCGGTCAGCCGAAAGGGGTGATGGTCGCGCATCGCGGGGTGTGCAACTTGGCACAGGCGCAGGTTGCAGAATTTGAAATCGAAGCCGACAGCCGGGTGCTGCAGTTTGCCTCGTTCAGTTTTGATGCCTGCGTGTCCGAAGTCGCGACCACGCTGGTGCGGGGTGCTACGCTGGTCCTGCCAGCAAGTGACACTGTACTGGCCGGTGAAACGCTGGTCGAGGTATTGGAACGGGAACGCATCACGCACGTGACCCTGCCGCCGGTGGTGCTGGCCGGCTTGCCGGACGAAGCGCGACTGGAGACGTTGCGCACGCTGGTGATGGCTGGAGAAGCGTCCAATGCTGCCCTGGTACGGCGCTACGGCCGGGGCCGGCGTCTGATCAATGCCTACGGACCGACTGAGAGCACTGTATGCGCCACCATGCAGGTGTGCGCTGTGAGCGAAGGCACGGACAATGGTGTGGGGAAGCGTGCCCCCGCGATCGGGCGACCGATCGCCAACACCCGAATCTACCTGCTGGACGCTCACGGTCAACCGGTACCGCAAGGCGTGAGCGGCGAAATCCACATCGGCGGCGTGCAGGTCGCACGCGGCTACCTGAACCGAGATGCATTGACTGCGGAACGTTTTCTGCCAGACCCGTTCGTGAACGAACCGGACGCGCGGATGTATAAGACCGGCGACCTGGGCCGGCATCTGGCGGATGGCAGCATTGAATTCCTCGGCCGAAACGACCAACAGGTCAAGCTGCGCGGCTTCCGCATCGAACCGGGCGAGATCGAGGCTAAGCTGCTGGAAAATTCGGGCATCCGCGACTCGGTGGTAATCGCCCGCGAAGACCGGCCAGGCGACGTTCGCCTTGTGGCGTACTACACTTGGCAGGAAAAACAGGGAGCCGACGCCGAAGCGCTGCGTCTGTCACTGTCGTCCGCGTTACCCGAGTACATGGTGCCGGCGGCGTTTGTGCAGCTTGACGCTCTGCCGCTGACACCGAACGGCAAACTCGACCGTAGAGCGTTGCCGGCGCCGGATGGCGATGCCTATGCCAGCAAAGCCTATGAAGCCCCGCAGGGCGACGTCGAAACCGCATTGGCGTCGATATGGGCCGAGGTGCTCGGTATCGAGCAAGTTGGACGCCATGATAATTTTTTCGATCTCGGCGGTCATTCTCTTCTGTCAACGAAACTGCTTGTTCGCGTCGAACAAGCATTCGGAGTAAAGCTTTCATTTGCCGATTTCTTCAAGGAGCCGATTCTCACCGCTATTGCCAGACAGGTCCTGGTCGCGCAACTTAGCCACCTGACAATGGACGAACTTGAAACACTGATGGAAAGCCCGGAATGATGGTGCTTGAGAAGAAAGCCTGATATGCAAACCCCATTACAGCAACTCAGCGTAGCCGATCTCGAACGCCTCTTGAAGCACGCGAAAGAGAAAGGGCTGAAGCGCCAGAAACAGACGGTCGAGACCATACCGCTGGCTGATCGCAGCACGCCGATACCCGCATCGTTTGCACAGCAGCGTCTATGGTTCCTCGGTCAGATCGAAGGTGCGAGCGAGGCCTATCACATTGCGAATGGCATGCGCCTGCCGGGCCAGCTTGACGTGCGTGCTCTGCGCCGCGCGCTGGACCGGGTGCTTGCGCGGCATGAAGTATTGCGTACCACATTTACGCCGGTCGATGACATGCCGTTTCAGCGGATTGCAGCGGGGGACGCAGGCTTCGCATTGCGACTGCATGACCTGCGCCGGCATCCAGAACGCGAGGCCGAATTGCAGCGCCTTGCCAGACAGGAGGCCTGCACTCCGTTCGATCTTGACACAGGACCCCTGATCCGGGGTCGGCTCGTTCAAACCGAAGACGAGGAGCACGTCCTGCTGATAACGATGCACCATATCGTGTCGGACGGATGGTCGATGGGCGTGCTGACTAGGGAAGTGCGAACCTTGTACGAAGCATTCAGCCGTGGTCAGCCTGATCCGCTTTCACCGCTACCAATTCAGTATGCCGACTATGCCGCCTGGCAAAGACGCGCGGCCACCAGTGACGCGTTCGCCGACCAGGCTGCGTATTGGAAACGCACCTTGCAGGGTGCGCCCGAAGTGATCTGTCTGGCGAGCGACCGGGCACGCCCCGCTTACCAGGACTATTCGGGAGAACTGATTTCTTTCGAACTGGACGCAGCCCTCACGACCGGCCTGCACCGGTTTGCCGCGCGGCATGGCGCGACCATTTTTATGGTCTTGCTGGCCGGGTGGGCGGCACTGCTGGCCAGGCTTAGCCAGCAGGAAGACGTCGTCATCGGCACTCCGGTCGCCAATCGGGGACGCATCGAGACGGAGGACCTGATTGGCTTCTTCGTCAATACGCTGGCCCTGCGAATCGAGGCTGCTCCCGACTTGCCGGTGCACGCCTACCTGGCGAAAGTCAAGGCGCGGACGGCGGAGGCGCAGGATAACCAGGACCTCCCCTTCGAACAGGTGGTGGAAGCCGCCAACCCGTTGCGCAGCATGGCCTATAACCCCTTGGTTCAGGTCATGATCTCGTGGGAAGTCCGGGAAGACGCCACGCGCAAGGGAGCCAGGGCGGAGCAGACGGATACTGCTGGTTCATTCATCGCCACGCCTGCATTTGCGAAGTTCGACCTGTCGCTCGACCTCAGCTTGCATGGCGATCGGATTGTGGGCGAGCTGACCTACGCAACCGCGCTGTTCGAGCGCGACACGATGGAAAGGCATTGCGAGCAGCTAAGCACGATTCTGAACGGAATGATCGAAGACGATATGCGTGAAATCGGGCGCCTGCCAATATTAGGACCGATGGAAAGCGATCGCATCCTGCACGAATGGAACGATACCCGAGCAGAATATCCGCATAACCGCTGCATCCATGAGCTGTTTGAATACCAGGCAAAAATCCAGCCGCACGTCGTCGCGGCCGTGCATGAAGGTAAAAGCACTACGTATGCTGAGCTCAATACGCTGGCCAATCAGCTCGCGCATCACCTGCGCAACATGGGAATCGCTCCCGATGACCGTGTCGGTTTGTTTTTAGAACGCAGTGCGGATATGCTGGTCGCCATGCTCGCGATTCTCAAGTCTGGCGCAGCTTATGTGCCGCTAGACCCTGCGTATCCGACCGAACGTCTCATGTACATGCTATCGGACGCTGCGCCACGCCTTGTCCTTACCCAGGAAAGATTGCGCCTTCGTCTCGCGAACGAAGCCTGTAACGTTCCCGTGTTCGAGCTCGATCGTCAGCAGGATGAACTCAGGGGATACCCGGACAGCGACATTGCGCGCAGCGAATCGGGGCTTGACGTAAGCAACCTTGCGTATGTGATGTACACCTCCGGCTCGACCGGAAAGCCCAAGGGCGTCATGATCGAACATCGCAATGTAGTCAATCAGGTGCGGGCGCTGCGCAACCGCTATGGCCTGCAGCCTCACGAGCGCGTACTGCAGTTTGCGTCGATCAATTTCGACGGCTCCATTGAAGAGATTTTTCTAGCGCTGCTGGCTGGTGCGACGCTGGTATTGCGCACCGACGACTGGTTGTCGGGAGTCGAGGGATTTTACGCGCGGTGCCGCGAAAACCGTATCTCGTTGCTCAACTTGCCGACTAAGTTCTGGCAACAGCTGATGGAAGACACGCGCCATCCTATTCCGGACTGCATCCGGATCATGGTCATTGGCGGCGAAGCAGTCAGTGCACGCTCGATGGAAGCATGGTTTAGCCGCGACGGCTATCGTCCGCGCCTGTTTAATGCCTATGGTCCGACCGAGACAACGGTCAACGCTTCTGTCCACGAACCGCAGGCATCCGACGCGAACTGGCAGTGGATTGGCCGTCCGATGGCCAATACGCGCATCTATCTGCTGGATCGCTATGGCGCTCCGGTGCCGATCGGCGTGTCCGGCGAGCTTGTCATTGGTGGAGTGGGAGTCGCGCGCGGCTATCTGAATCAGCCGTCATTGACCGCTGAACGCTTTGTAGCCGATCCATTCTCCGGTGAGCAGGGGTCACGGATGTACCGGACGGGCGACCTCGCACGCTTCACTCGCGATGGCTACATCGAATACCTGGGGCGCAACGATTTCCAGGTCAAGATACGTGGCTTCCGTATCGAGCTCGGAGAAATCGAAACGGCTCTGGCGCGCCACCCGCAGGTCGGGCAAGCGATTGTTGTAGCCCGGGAGCTCGACGCGGGCGACCAGCGGCTGATCGCTTACTTCACCTGCCAGTCCTGCGAGGTCTCTGAACCGGATGCGAACGCGCTTCGGACTTATCTCACGGAGCGCCTGCCGGAATACATGGTGCCATCCGCGTATGTTGCCTTGCCCGGCCTGCCGCTCACACCGAACGGCAAGCTGGACCGTGAAGCACTGCCCGAGCCACTGCCGCATGACTATGCAATCCGTGACTACGAGGAGCCGCAAGGCGACCTGGAAATCGCGGTCGGCCGCATTTGGGCCGAGGTGCTCAAGTGCGGCCAGATCGGACGCAACGACAATTTCTTCGACCTGGGCGGCCACTCTCTGCTGGGAGTGCGCGTCGTTTCTCGGATCAACCGTGATCTCGACGTGGCAGTCGGAATTTCGGAACTGTTCACACACCCGGTGCTTTCTGCCTTCGCGTCCGCTGTGCAGCGTGCGGGACGCAGCGATCTGCCGCCGATTACGCCTGTTGTAAGGGACGGGCAGCTGGCCCTTTCTTACGCGCAGCAGCGTTTGTGGTTCCTGACCCAGATAAATGGCGCGAGCGAGGCATATCACATGCCGATCGGTTTGCGGCTGATCGGCAAGCTGGATCGTGATGCATTGCGGAAGGCATGTAATCGTCTGCTGGAACGGCACGAATCGCTGCGTACGACCTTCTATGTCGTGGACGGAATTCCGGCGCAGCGCATCCACCCGGAGACGATGGCTTTTACCATGCAAGAGCATGACCTCGACGGTGCGGACCGGGCCGAAGAGCAGTTGGCAGATCTGCTCGACGAGGCGGCGTCGACTCCGTTCGACCTCGAACGCGGACCGCTGGTGCGCGGAAGCCTAATCGGTCTCGGCGCAGAAGAGCACGTTCTGATGATCACGATGCATCACATCGTCTCCGACGGCTGGTCGCTCGGCGTACTCACCAACGAATTGAGCACGCTATATAAGGCGTACAGCAACGGACGCCCCGATCCCTTACCGCCTCTTGCAATCCAATATCCGGACTATGCGGCTTGGCAGCGGCGCTGCGTCTCGAGCGAAACCCTGGAGTCGCAAGCGGCGTATTGGCGCGACACACTGGCCGACGCGCCGTCGGAGCTGACCCTGCCGACAGACCGGCCGCGACCCTTAGTCCAGGACTATGCCGGCGGGCTTGCGGACCTGGTACTTGATACCGAGCTGACCGCGGGCATAAAGGACTTGAGCAAACGCCACGGAACGACCTTGTTTGTCACCCTGATGACGGCTTGGGCTGCAACGCTTTCGCGGCTGGCGGGACAGCAAACCGTGGTGATCGGCACACCGGTCGCGCATCGTTCACGGACTGAGCTGGAACCACTGATAGGATTTTTCCTGAACACCGTTGCAATACGCGTCGATTTTTCAGACACGCAGACAGTCGCGGAAGCATTGTCAGCGGTCAAGGGTCGTGCAGTCGCCGCGCAGGCAAATCAGGACCTGCCTTTCGAGCAAGTAGTGGATATCGTCAATCCGCCGCGAAGCACAGCGCGCAGTCCGCTATACCAGGTCTCTTTTACCTGGCAAAACAATGACGAAGGTGAACTCGATCTTCCCGGTCTGGCGGTCGAAGGAGTAGGCACCAATTACCTGACGTCCAAGCATGATCTTTCGCTGTACCTCAGTGAAGCCGGTGATGAAATCGTCGGCAGCTTGGAATACGCAACTGCCCTGTTTGATCGAGAAACGGTGGATCGCTACTGCATCTATCTGCGCAAGGTGCTGGAAGCAATGGTCGAAGACGACCGACGCAGCATTGCAATGCTGCCACTGCTCGATGAAAGTGAACGCTATCGCCAGCTGGTCGAATGGAATGCCACGCAGGTCGAATATCCGAATCGGTTTTGCGTCCACGAACTGATCGAGGCGCGCGCGGAGTCCTGTCCGCACGCGATAGCACTGGTGCACGAAGGTGCCGAGCTTAGCTACGCCGAGCTCAATGCCCGTGCAAACCAGCTGGCGCGTCATCTGCGCAAGAAAGGGGTGGAGCCAGATACGCGGGTAGCACTTTGCATGAGCCGCGGCATCGACATGGTGGTTGGGCTACTGGCAGTGTGGAAAGCAGGAGGCGCTTACGTGCCGCTGGATCCGGCTTACCCGGCCGAACGACTGGCTTTCATGCTCGCCGACAGCGCACCGGTAGTACTGCTGACGCACGCTGAAACGCCGGTCGTGTTGCACGCAACGCTGCGCCTGGGGCTGGTCGCTTCCGACGCATCATTGGTCGACCTGGATGCGGACGGCGGGCGCTGGTCAAGACAGTCGCCGGACAACCTGCCATCCAGCGAAACCGGGGTTCGGCCTGACAACCTGGCGTATGTGATCTATACCTCCGGCTCGACCGGTCAACCCAAGGGCGTGATGGTTGCGCATCGCGGAGTGTGCAACCTGGCACAAGCGCAGATCGCCGGATTTGAAATCGAAGCCGACAGCAGGGTGCTACAGTTTGCGTCGTTCAGCTTCGACGCCTGCGTGTCCGAGATCGTAACCACACTGGTGCGGGGTGCTACGCTGGTCCTGCCGGCAAGTGACACTGTACTGGCCGGTGAAATGCTGGTCGAGGTATTGGAACAAGAACACATCACTCACGTTACCTTGCCGCCGGTGGTGCTGGCCGGGCTGCCGGAAGACGCAAGGCTGAACACAGTGCGCACGCTGGTGATGGCTGGCGAAGCAGCCAGTGCGGCGCTGGTGCGGCGCTACGCCCCCGGCCGGCGTTTGATCAACGCCTACGGCCCGACCGAGAACACCGTGTGCGCCACCATGCAGGTGTGCGGAACGGAAAGCGATGCCAACAGCGATCGGCCACCCTCGATCGGCCGCCCGATCGCGAATACCCGCATCTACCTGCTGGACGCTCACGGCCAACCGGTGCCCCAGGGCGTGAGCGGCGAAATCCACATCGGCGGCGTGCAGATTGCGCGCGGCTACCTGAATCGGGACGAACTGACAGCGGATCGTTTTCTGCCGGATCCGTTCAGCGACGAGCCGGGTGCGCGGATGTACCGGACCGGCGACCTGGGCAGGTATTTGCCAGACGGCAGCATTGCTTTTCTCGGCCGCAATGATCATCAGGTCAAGCTGCGCGGTTTTCGCATTGAACTGGGCGAGATCGAGGCGCGGCTGCTGGATCAACCGGGCATCCGCGACGCGGCCGTGCTGTCCCGGGAGGACCAGCCGGGCGACATGCGTCTGGTAGCGTACTACACCCTGCACGAAGGGCAGGACGTCGATGCCGAAGCACTGCGTTCGGCCCTGTTGACCACCGTCCCGGACTACATGGTGCCGGCGGCCTGGGTGAAGCTGGAGTCGCTGCCACTGACGCCGAACGGCAAGCTCGACCGCAAGGCGCTGCCAGCGCCGGACGGCGACGACCGTGCCAGACGCGCCTACGCAGCACCAGCCGGTAAAGTTGAAAGCGTGCTGGCGGCAATCTGGGCCGAGGTGCTCGGCGTCGAGCGGGTCGGTCGGAACGACAACTTTTTCGACCTTGGCGGCAATTCCCTGCTGGCGGTGAAGATGGCTTCGCGCATGCGTGAAGCGGAACTGCATGTCGATGTTCGGACCTTGTTTGTCGAGCCGGACTTGGCCGCACTCGCAAAAGCAGTGGGCAGCGAAAGCGGGCGGCCGCGCATTTCCATCCCGCCGAATCTGATCCCCGCCGGCTGTGATGACATCACGCCGGAGATGCTGCCCCTGGTAACGCTGCGGACAGAAGAGATCGCGCACATCATGGCCGCAGTGCCTGGTGGCGCGATCAACGTGCAGGATATTTACCCATTGGCGCCGCTGCAGGAAGGGATCCTGTTCCATCATCTGGTCGAAAGCGAAGGGGACGTCTACCTGTCGCCAACGGTATTCCGCTTCGACAACCGCGAACGGCTCAACCTGTTTCTGCGGGCCTTGCAAGCTGTGGTCGACAGGCACGATATCCTGCGGACGGCCATTCACTGGGAAGGCCTGAACGAAGCGGTACAAGTCGTGTGGCGCCACGCGCCGCTGCAGGTGGAGGAACTGTTGCTGGATGCAGTACAGGGCGAGATCGCTGACCAGTTACTCGAACGTTACAACCCCCGCCATTACAGGATCGATGTGCGGCAGGCCCCGCTGATGGCGACGGCGGTTGCACAAGACGCGCGCAACGGATGCTGGACCTTACTGTTACTGAGCCACCATTTGCTGATCGATCATACGACTCAGGAAGTCGTGCAGGAAGAAATACAGGCATATCTGGCCGGACAGGAAGCACGGCTACCACCTCCGCTTCCGTTCAGGAACTTCATCGCACAGGCTCGCCTTGGCGTGACGCGGGAGGAACACGAGTCGTTCTTCCGGGACATGCTTGGCGACGTCGTGCAGCCGACGCTGCCGTTCGGACTGGCTGACGCCCATGGCGATGGCAGCTGCGTGGATGAAGCCCGGCTGGAAGTTGACGCCGAACTGTACGTCCGTGTGCGCAACGCGGCGCGCAATCTCGGTGTCAGTGTGGCCACTCTGGTTCACGTCGCATGGGGTCAGGTCCTGGCGCGCACCGCCGGGCAGGACGATGTCGTGTTCGGCACAGTACTGTTCGGCCGCATGGATGGCGGGAAGGGAGCCGACCGGGTCCTTGGCATGTTCATCAACACGCTGCCGGTTCGCATCAGGCTGGCAGATGGAAATGTCTCGGATTGCCTACGTAACACACACCGGCTGCTGACCGACCTGCTTTACCACGAACATGCGTCGCTCACGCTGGCACAAGGTTGTAGCGGCGTCGCTGCTCCGGCTCCGTTGTTCACCGCGCTGCTCAATTATCGCTACAGCGCCGATGCGGAAGCGCCTCCGTCCGAAGCGACAGCGGTGGCATGGCAGGGCATCGAAGTGCGCGGCGGCGAAGATCGTACCAACTATCCATTTACACTTAACGTGGACGACCTCGGTTCACGCTTCCTGCTGAATGCGCAGGTACAGGAGCCCGTGGACCCGGTACGTGTGTGCGGCTATGTCAGGCAGGCGCTGTCCGGCCTGGTCGACCTGCTCGAGCAGGCATCTGCGGAACCGGTGTACGGCATCGACATCCTGCCTCAGGAAGAACGGCAACAGGTTCTTGCCAAGTGGAATGCCACCGAAGCCGCCTATCCGGATACGCTTTGTATACACCAGTTGTTTGAGTTGCAGGTTGCAAGCACACCGCTTGCCGTCGCACTCATCGCAGACGGGCAGCGGCTTACCTACGCCGATCTCGATTCACGCGCGGAACGGCTTGCCCGATACCTGCGCCTGCTTGGTGTGTGCAGGGACGCGAGGGCCGCGGTTTGCACTACGCGCGGCGTGGAGATGGTCGTGGCCTTGCTGGCGGTTCTAAAGGCAGGCGGGGCCTATGTGCCGCTGGACCCGGACTATCCGGTAGAGCGACTGACCTATATGGTGTCGGACAGTGCACCGCGCGTCCTGATCTCGCACTGGCAAGTGCCCGAGTCCACGCGTCAGGCGCTTGCCGATGCGGCTCCGTCCATGATCTGTGTCGACCTTGATTCGGACACTATGCACGAGCACGCGCCGTATTTCGTTACCACGGAAACCGCTGACGCGACGAGTACTGACACGTACGCCAGCGCGCTGGCGTACGTGATCTATACCTCGGGATCGACCGGCGTGCCGAAGGGCGTCATGTTGGAGCATCGCAGCGTCGTTAATTTTCTCTGTGCGATGCGCGACGCCTTGGGTGTCGGCGCATCTGACCGGGTACTTGCACTGACCACGGTCGCCTTCGATATCGCCGGCCTTGAGCTTTATCTGCCACTGAGCTGTGGTGCGGCGATCGTGTTGGCCGACAAGGCAGATGCAAAGAATCCGAATCTGCTGGCTGGATTGATGTCGGAGTTCGGCGTCACACTGGCGCAGGCGACGCCGGCCACATGGCGCATGCTGCTCGATTCCGATTGGGTCGGAACGAACATGCTTTCGGCGATCTGCGGCGGCGAAGCGATGCCGGTCGAGCTCTCCGACCGCCTTGTCGCGCGCGTCGGACGGCTGTGGAACCTGTATGGCCCAACTGAAACGACAATCTGGTCCGCACTTGAGGAGGTCAAGCCGGGACGCATTCCGGCAGGCGTGCATGAGCCGATCGGACGCCCAATCGCAAACACGTCGATTTACCTGCTCGACGCCACCGGTATGCCGGTACCGGTCGGGGTAACTGGCGAAATCCATATCGGTGGCGAAGGTGTGGCACGCGGCTATTTGAACCAACCGGAACTGACGGCCGAACGATTTCGGCCCGATCCCTTTGCCCCGCAGCCGGGCCGGCGCATGTACAGGACCGGCGACTTGGGACGATTCCTGGCGGACGGCCGCATGGAATTCCTTGGGCGTAATGATTTCCAGGTAAAGGTACGCGGTCATCGGATCGAACTGGGTGAAATTGAAGCCTGCCTCCAACAGCATCCCGTGGTCGGCGAGGCGGTGGTGCTGGCGCTGGAGGAGGAAGAAGGCGATCAGCGTCTGGCTGCCTTCGTCGTTCCGGGCGCTGCGGGGAAGATCAATGCAGCCGGTCTGGCGCACGCGCATGTCAATGAATGGGCCGACGTGTGGGACCAGACTTATCGGCGCGACTCGGTCAATTCGGTCGGAGCGGGCGGACTGGACTTGAGCGGATGGATCAGCAGTTATTCGCGTGCCGCGCTGCCGGTCGAGGAAATGCGCGAGTGGCTGGACGCAACGCTGACACGTATCGTGGCCACCAATCCCGACGAAGTTCTGGAGATAGGTTGCGGCACGGGGATGGTCCTGCTGAACCTGGCGCCACGCTGTCGCTGGTACACCGGCATCGACGTTTCGCCTTCGGTCCTAGCGAGACTGCAGCAACAGGTGGATTTCGATGCGGTGCTGACGGACAAGGTTGAACTGGTTCGTGGCGACGCTGCCGGCCTTGACCGGATTGCGATACCCGAACGTGAATATGACACCGTTATTCTCAATTCCGTGGTCCAGTATTTCCCAGGAATTGACTACCTGTTGGAAGTGCTGGCCCAGGCAATCAAACGGATCAAAGCGAACGGCCGCGTCTTTATCGGCGACGTGCGGCATCTCCCCTTGCTGGAAAGCTTCCACTTCTCAGTTCAGTGCTATCAGAGCGAGGATGAGTCAGAACCAGCACGATTGCTCGCACGCGCACGCGAACGCATGGCAAACGAAACCGAGCTGGTCATCGATCCAGAATGGTTTTTCACGCTGCGCGCGCATTTCCCTGAAATCTCGGATGTGCAGGTACTTCCGAAACTCTCCACCGGTTGCAATGAGATGTCAGCCTATCGCTACGATGTTGTGCTGACCCTGCGTGGCACTGCGCCGGCTCTGCCGTCCGCGACATGGACGGACTGTGCTTCGACACTGCGGCGGCGCGCCGACATTGAGCACCACATCAGGGATTCACGGGAAGCGGTGATTGGCCTGCGCGCGATTCCGCATCCGCTGGCCGGACCGTATGCGATCGCCTGCGAGGAAGCGGCCAATGCGGCCGATCTGGTCACCTTGAAGACGTGCCTTGACCGGCACCGCGGTGATGGCATCCTGCCAGCGGATCTTGAGCGCTTGTGCGTGGAACTCGGCTATAGCCTTTCCGTGAGCTGGTACCCCTACTGCAGGCACGGTGGCTACCACGCTGTCCTGACGAAGATCGGTGCGGCCGCCCCGATAGACTGGACATTGGCCGCAGATCCCGGCGAGCACTTGCGCCCACCTGCTTCATTCGCCAATGACCCGCTGCGCGCCAAAACTCGGAATCTGCTGCACAACGAATTGCGCACCCATGCGGCCAGGTTCCTTCCGGACTACATGCTTCCTTCGTCGTACAACGTGCTGGATTCGATGCCGCGCACACACAACGGCAAAACTGACAGATTGGCCCTTCGAGCATTCGGTGCGACCGGCCGAGACACAATGGGCCATGATGAACCGCCAATAGGCGATCGCGAACACGCCGTCGCGCATGCATTCAGCGAAGTGCTCAAACTGAAGCAAGTCAGTCGCAACGATAACTTCTTCCTGCTCGGCGGACACTCGCTGCTGGCGCTGAAGGCCGTGAACATCATGCAAAGGGGCGGAATGGAAGTGTCGGTTGCCGACTTGTTTAATCATCCAACGATCGCGTCGCTTGCCGACCATCTCGCGCGCGAAGAGGAGAATCCGATGGATCAAGGGATCATCCCGGTCAGAACTACGGGGAAGGGCTCCCCGCTGTTTCTGGTACACGAAAACACGGGTGTCGACCTGTGGTTTCCTTCGCTTGCCGAACATATCGATGCCGACATGCCAGTGTATGGGCTGGCTGCGGTTCCACTCGGCGAAGATCAACTCCAGACTATTGAGGGCATGGCCGCCCGGCACGTCCGCGCGATCCGCAAGCTGCAGCCCGCCGGTCCTTATCGCGTCGCCGGATGGTCGTTGGGCGGACTCCTGGCCTATGAAATAGCGGCACAGTTAATGGGACAGGACGAATTGGTCGACTTCGTCGGGTTAATCGACATGGCGCGTCCGGAATTCAAGGGGAAGAGGCCGGAAGCGCAAGTCCCGCAGGACTATCTGCTTGGCTTGTGCGAAGGCGTGGTGCGCCAGAAAGCCTTGACCGACGAACAGCGCGAGCACCTGTCCGTCCTCAGGAAGACCGCATCCGCCACCTCCTTCGATGAAGTCTTCAGGCAATGTGAAGAGCGAGGCGTCCTGCATGAGATATTCGCTGGACTCCCCGCCGAGGAAGTGCGTCGATACATCCTGCGCCTGATTGCGCATGAGCACGCGGTGGAAGGATACAAGGCGCAACCCATCCCGTTCCGCGTGCATCTGTTCGCCGCCGAGGAGCAGCCGCGCTTGGTCGGGTCTGAGGAGAACGAAGCGGACCGCGACATCACGATGGGCTGGACAGCAGTTGTGCCCCGGTCCCGGCTCGAAATTTGTGTTGTTCCCGGCAATCACCAGTCAATGATGGACCAGCCGCATATTCAAGCGCTGGGCGCGGCGCTCTCGCGGGCCATTGCACAGGCTAGCGAGACCCTGCCGCATCCGGATGAACTGCAATACCGCCCGCAGGTGACGATTCAAACCGGCACGGCCGGCGAACTCCCGGTCTTTTGCATCCCTGGTGCTGGCGACAACGTGATCGGTTTCATCTCGCTTGCAAACGCACTCGGCACGCGCTGGCCCTTGTACGGGCTGCAACCGCGCGGCGTCGAAGGCGGCCTCGTACCCCATTCGACCGTGGAGGCCGGCGCAGCGGCTTACGTACGCGAGATCGAAAGACTCAGGCCGGACGGCTTCGTTCACCTAATCGGGCATTCGTTTGGCGGCTGGATCGCATTCGAGATTGCTCAGCAACTGCACGCACGTGGCCGTGCTGTTGCTTCCCTCACAATTGTCGACAGCGAGGCACCGGAAGGCAGCGGCATCTTGGGAGGCGAATACACCGCCCTGGCTGCACTGAAGGAGCTCGTAGGCGTAATGGAAATTGCGGCGGGAAAATCCCTGGAGATAGACATGGCCAAACTGGACCTGCAAACCGATGCCGAGCGGCTGGTAACGCTGCATGGTGGGATGGTGACGGCCGGCCTGATGCCCCGGCGCTCGTCGGCCGACACAATGCGCGGTCCACTGCGCACCTTCAGCACCGCGTTGCGCACCGCCTATAGTCCACGAGCAGTGTATCCGGGATCCGTCAGGCTAGCCTTGGCCAGCGACTCGAGGGTGGATGCGCAAACCGATCAACAGCAGCGCATAGCAACGCTCGCCGGCTGGAAGGAATGGGCGCCGCAGGTGTCTTGCTGGCATGCTCCGGGCAATCATTTTACGGTACTCAGGACGCCGTATGTGAACGTCCTCGCAGACTGGTGGCGTGCGGGGCTCGACAAACCGCAAACGAAGCCTTCCTGACGGGGCGCACGGATATACCACTAAGGAAATCTACGTCAACACATACATGGATCCAGCGCTCATGAACCCAGAAGAGAACCAGAGACCGACCCGCCCGTCCCAGCATGTCTTGCAGATCCTGAAGCTGACCTGGGATCGGCATCCGTGGTTGACGATTGGGACCGCCGTCAGCGGCGCCATCGGCGGTTTCACTGGAATTGCCATCGTCGATACCATCAATTCCGCGATACACGACGCTTCGGGCCGCCCCAGGCTGATGCTGATTTTTCTTGCACTTGCCGTTATCAGCATCGTGGTCCGAAACGCCGCGAGCCTGATCCCAGCGTACGCCGCGCGCGAGATCGCAACCAGCCTGCGTGCAGCGATCTCGCGCAAGATCCTGAAAACGCCGCTGGAGCAGATTGACCGGCGCGGCGTACCAAATGTCCTGACGCTGGTCAATGAAGACATTGCTCAGCTCATGGGTACGCTACTCCTGCTGCCGATGATCCTAGTCGAGGTGATCACACTTGTGTTCGGGCTCGGCTATCTCTTCTACCTGTCAAGGGAGCTGCTGCTGATCACCGCAATCGCGATACCGCTTGGCTGGGTGAGTTACCGTCTGTTCCTGAGGCGCGGCATGTTCCTGGCCCGAAAGTTGCGCGACGAAGCGATTGTCTTCAATTCGCATTCACTGAGCCTGTTGTATGGAATCAAGGAACTGCAACTCAATGCGCGGCGACGGCGCTGGTTTCGCCTGACCGGGTTCGAGTTTTCATCACGTCGCATGGCAAAACTGGATTACTTTCAGACGGCCTGGTACACCGCTGGCGGTAACATCGATGAAATCGTGTACTACATCATCGTAGGCTCGTTCATCTTTGGAGTCTCGGCGATGATCACGCCCGAGCCGGTGGTCCTCACTGCATCGATTATGGCGCTGATGTATGTCATCGGACCCGTCAGAAGTCTGGTTGCGACAATTCCGCAGGTCGGACAAGGCGTAGTTGCCTGTGAACGCCTCTCCGATTTTGGCTTTCCGCTCGCCAACAAGGAAATCCAGGCGCTGCTGCAGGACTCACCAGACAGTTGGCAGCAGCCGGCCAGGGACTGGGTCTGCGTGGATGTGCAGGACGTGAGGGTAAGCTATGAAGAAAACAACGCATCGGGGGCGTTTCCAGAAGGAGGCAGAGAAAATGAAGAAGCTGACGATCCGGAACAGCCGACATCGGAATTTGGCAACGATGTGCAAAGCCTGCTGAACGCCGGCGGCACGGCCGATGTGTTTCATGCCGGCTCGCCGCGCCAGTCCGGTTCCGGCGGACGGTGCAAGTTTGAACTTGGGCCAATTAATCTGCAGTTTCGCCCGGGCGAACTGGTATTCATCGTCGGCAGCAATGGCAGCGGCAAGAGTACGCTTGCGAAGGTCCTGACAGGTTTGTACGCACCTACGGAGGGGCAAATTCTGCTCGACGGCGTCCCCGTCAATGCCGCCAACCTGGAACGGTACCGCAATCTGTTTACTTCGGTATTCACCGACTTCCACCTCTTCGACCGGGTGCTCGGGAATGACCGTCAGCACGACAATGTAGCGCGTGCCAAAGAGTTGCTGGTCAAGCTTGGACTTGCAGACAAGATCGAGATCGTGCGCAACCGGTTTTCCACGACCAAGGCGCTGTCTAATGGACAACGCAAGCGGCTTTCGCTGATCTGCGCCTATCTGGAAGATCGCCCTATTTTCGTTCTCGATGAGTGGGCCGCAGATCAGGACCCAGAGTTCAAGCAGTACTTCTACCAAGTCCTGCTCGACGAGTTGCGTCGTCAGGGAAAATGCATCGTGGTGATCTCGCATGACGACCGCTACTTCGAACTTGCCGACCGCGTCGTGCGTCTGAAGGAGGGCCGCCAGGAGGAGCCCGAACTCGAATTTGCACGGCAACGGTATGGAACGATGGACAGCTAGCGAAGCTGGCAGTGCGTTTAAACTGGCGATCGACCGAACACGAATATTCAGGAAAACAGTTATACGGGGACAAACATGATTATCTGCGGAATCAAGCTCACGCACGACGCGTCAGTAGCCGTGATTAGGAACGGGAAACTGCTGTTCTGCGTCGAAGTCGAAAAACTGAACAACAATAAGCGCTACAGTGAGATCGGCGACCTTTCCACGCTGGTCGAGATTCTCGACCTTTACGGACTGAAGCCATCTGACATCGATCGCTATGTGCTGGACGGCTGGCACGGGAAAGACTCTTACTGGCGCGGTGAGTCGGTCCTCATCCAGTCCAGCGGCGGCGAGGATGTGTCGTTGAAGGTGGCGTCGTACAACGAAGTCTCGATCAAGGAAGACGTCCTGGCGCGCAACTCGTTCGCGTCTGCGCTGCCGCTGGACGGCAAACGCTATCACTACGCCAGCTACATGCACGTTACCGGCCACCTCCTCTCCGCTTATTGCACCAGTCCATTCGCGGCCGCCGGGGAGAGCGCATATGTGCTTGCCTGGGACGGTGGGCAGTACCCAAGGCTCTACCACGTCGATCCGGTCGAAAAACGCATCCTGAACAAGGGAAGGCTGTTCTGCCTCCTCGGCACCATCTATTCGATCATGGGCCACTACTTCGGACCGTACAAGCGGACCGAGGAACAACTTGCCGAGGAAAGGGAAAAACGTGATTACGAAGGCTACTTCGGCGGGTATTCGATTGCCGGCAAGCTCATGTCGTATATCGCGCTAGGTAAGGTTCGGGAGGAGTTGGTGGCGCAACTTCCAATAATTTATGAACGGGAGTTCGAGGTCGCCAACACCTTCGAGCACCGTTTCATGCGCGCGATAAAGGCCGAGATCGCCGGCCGCGACTATTCCGATGCCGACGTGCTGCTGAGTCTGCACACCTATCTACAGGAACTGCTTGTATCGAGCTTACGGACAAAAATCCGTAAAGACGGCCTGCTGCCGCAGAATTTTTGCTTCACCGGCGGTTCGGCCCTGAATATCAAATGGAACAGCGCGATCCGCCAGAGCGGGATGTTTCGCGCGACCTATGTGCCGCCGTTCCCCAACGACTGTGGCAGCGCAATCGGGGCAGCCTGCGCCGAGATGATGACGGTGGACGGGCGCATGGCGCTCGACTGGTCGGTCTACAGCGGGCCCATGGTACGCGTCGGCGAGCCGGAGCCAGGCTGGCGCCAGCGGCCCTGCGACGTTGCCGAGCTGGCGTCGCTGTTTGCGTCAAAGGGTTGCCCGGTCGTCTTCCTTAACGGCGCGGCGGAGCTGGGACCGCGCGCGCTCGGCAACCGCAGCATCCTTGCGCCGGCGACAAACCCGGATATGAAGACCCTGCTGAACCGGATAAAGAAGCGCGAAGATTTTCGCCCGGTCGCACCCATCTGCATGGAGGAACATGCGCCTGAAATTTTCAGCCCTGGCACGCACGATCCGCACATGCTGTTCGACCACATGGTGAAGCCTGAATGGCGCAGCCGGATTCCCGCGATCTGCCATCTGGACGACACCGCGCGCCTGCAAACTGTCAACGTGGATGAGAACGAAACGATCTACCGTCTACTGAGTGAGTACCACAAGCTCACCGGGGTACCGCTGCTTTGCAATACTAGTGCGAACCTGAACGGCTCAGGGTTCTTCCCGGACGTGGGCAGCGCAATGCGCTGGGGTGGCGTTGACCATGTGTACAGCGATGGCATTCTCTATGAGAGAAGCGCCTAGCGTGAAGGATGCCGCGCCCCAGATGGCGGGTCGCGGATGCACGAACCCCGCAGCGCGGGACGAGTCACGCGAGCCGGGACGACATTGTCACCATACCGGAGGGACGGATATGAGAGATAAGCTGGAACACTTCGTGCTGTGCATGTTCAACAGCATCGACGCGTCCGACTGGACCGCGCTCGATGCCTATTTCCATCCGCGCATCGAGTACCGCCGGCCCGGCTATGAGGACATTCAAGGCCTGGAGCAGTTGCACGTTTTCTACGAGCGCACGCGCATCGTCAAGAGCGGACGTCATACGATCAACACGCTGTTGTGCGATCCGGAGGCCCCTTCGATTTGCGTGACCGGCGCCTTCAGCGGTGTGGACAAGGGCGGCAGGGACCTCAATGTCCGCTTCTGCGATGTCTACTTGTTTCAGGACGAAAAAATCATTCGTCGCGAGACATTTTTCAGCGTTCCTGCCGTCTAGGTGAGACGTTATTCGTTCAGGCCGCTCAGTCAAGAATAGCCGCCAAGCGCAGAGATATGCCGCAGGGCTGCTATCGTGTCGGATGATCTGTTATGTGGATAAAGTTTGCGCGCGCTGCAAAAGGAACTGTCGATTGAGACCTTAGGTAGGGTGGTGCTACGCTAGCTCACCGCGTGCTCGGCTTCTTCCTGATGTACGTCGTCGATAACGATGGTGGTCTTGGCGGTAAGCAGACGCGCGTCCGCGAGTCCGGCATTCCGGGCGTCTACCAGGATTTTTTTCATTTCCTTGATCTGCTGGGCGTCTTCCGTGTACGCCAAGCCAAGCAGCCATTCGTACCAGGGTTCCAGACCCATCGCATAGACATAGAGACGTCTGGCGCCGAGCGCACGCAGCATTCGCATTCCACGCTCTGAGTCCGAACCGTGCTGGCGACGTGTCTGATCCTGCTGCATCGTCGGCTTGATCGGGAAGAAAGCACCACAGCTCCAGGACATCGGCGCGCCGACGCATTCAAGACCCAGGAAGACGGTCTGTACCGGTCCGAGGATGCGTGCAAGATGCTCGTACTGACGCGGATCAAGGCAGTCTGAATCTGCAGCAAACAGCATTCTTTGCTTGCCGATTTCGATGACGAACGCAGTCTTCGCGTGTGGCAGGTCCGAGTGTTCGCCGAGGAAAGGGACCGCCACGATCCTTCCACCCAATAGCGGCAGAGAATCAAGGGTATCCAGCTCCACGACGTTTCTGAAACCCAGCTTTCGGGAAAGAAGCTTGAGCGAAATGTCGCCGTAATGCAAACCGTTCGCGCGCGGGACCACCAGGCAGCCCAACCGGTGGCGAATACGCAGCAGGGTTTCCAGGGAGAAGTGATCATGATGATTGTGCGTGATCAGCGCGTAATCGATATGTGCCGGTAAATCATCGTAGGACAGGCGTTTTCCCACCTCGTCGGTTGGCGTTGGGCCGAAACAGGGATCGACGAGAATGCTCGTGCCATTCCATTCGATCAGCACGCAGGCGTGGCCAAAGTGCTGTACGCGAATATGGTCAGCTCCATGCCGGCGTGGCTCCAGCGCGGGCGTTTCCGCAAACAGCGTATGGAGCAGTGCGTCGGAAGAGGCAGGCACTCCAAGCAATTCGCGGATGGCGCCCAGCGGCTGCGGATTGGTATCCAGCGCAAACAGCGCATCCACTTTCGGATCATCGAAGCGCACCTGCCAGTCGATTTCGTCCGTATTGGGCAACCGCGGTGTGCTGAATATGAAATCGCGCGACCTGTCGCTTTTCAGGGAAAACAAACGGAATGACTGCAGGTGCGGCTTGTAATGTCTGCTTTCGTACAGGAGCGGCTCGATGACGCGTATGCCGGGTCGCGTGAAGTAGTCGTAGATCAGTTCGACATAGCCGCGAAGTTCATCCGGCACCCGTGTATAGAATGGTGCAAGTGGCAGCCCCGTACTCGCAGCCGCGGTCAGTTGTGCCTGGAACCTGAGCGTTTCCTGCGCCATACGGATGCTGTCCGCATACTCTTTCTCCGACTGGGCGAGAAAGGCCTCGGCTTCCTTTGCCCGCTCAACTGGGATGTTGACAAAGCGCCCCGCGCGGTACTTTGGGTTCTTGCATGCCTCTACCGCCAATTCCGGCGATTGCAAGTACTGACGCAGATTCGGCACCTGGTAGTGGTTTGCGTACAGGCTGGCGGTCAACGGGGAAATGCATTGCGAATAGGCACTCCAGCGGTTGACCAGAGGTTCGACCACCGTGCTCTTCTTCAGGCTGAATAGGGATTCCATGCTTTCTCTCTGGCTAGGGAAACGAAGCGCCGACTGGCGCCGTGCTCAGGTGAAGCGCAAGCGGTGGTCGGCAACGACGATCTCGCGCTTGCCGAACAAGCGCTCGGCCACCACGTCGCGGCCCCGGCAATGCTCGATCAGCTTGTTTGACTCAACGATGGGTGGCGACTGCTCGTTGTAGAGGATGCTGGTGATGTGGGTGAACCATGGCTCCGCACCCATTGCGTACACGAATACGCCAGACGGTTTGAACTGATCTACAATCCTGCTTGCCTTTTCGAAATTGGAACCGTTCAGCCGCCGCGATTGGTCGTGCTCCCGGCGCAGCCGGCGCGGCAGCAGGTCGCCGTACAGCCAGGACATCGGACCGCCGGTGCATTCCATGCCAATGAAGATGAGATCCGGATTTGGCAGCAGCCTGGAAAGACGTTCGTACATCACCGGGTCGAGGTTATTCGAATCGGCGAGGCACATTGCCCGTTGCCCGCGCAGTTCGACCTGGTATCCAAGCTTAGTCCGGATATGGAGGTCGCAATGCTCGCCGAGAAATGGCAGGCCGGTGATGGCGCCGCCCGGGACTGGCAGTACTTCAAGATCGTCCAGTTCCACCACTGACGTGAAACCAGCCTTTTCGAGTAACAGTTTCAGCGAAGGGTCCTGCACGAAACCGCCGTGGCACTTCGGAACGACGATCGTGCCGATCTTGTGGCGCAGTTGCAGCAGGACTTCGAACAGAACGTGGTCTTGGTGGTTGTGGGTGATCAGGATGTAGTCGATACGATCGGGAAGGTCCGAGAAGCTGTAATAGTCGAGAGCGGCGGTTCCCTCGTAACCCACACTGGGGTCGCTCATAATCGTGGTAACGCCGTCGTCGATCAGGAGCGTCGCGTGGCCGAAATAGCGTACGCGCATACCGTCGCCGTCGTACCGCTCATACCGGCGCGGCGGCGCCTCGTCGGTGAAGTAGTCGTCCAAGCGCTCGACCCCTTCCGCCCGGCCGGAAAGCTCGGTTTTGAGCGCGAGGTATTCGTCCTCGTTCAATCCCTGTTCTCGCGACCTTGCCAGCGTATCGTAGATGCCGTCGGAAAACGCTGCGTTGATGAGCAGGCCGCCCGATGCATCGATTAGCGGCGTCGTCAGCACGAAGGGGCGTGCCTCGGAGGTGACAAGACGCAGAAAAACCGATTGCAGCGCAGGTTTGTAAAGCGAACTGGCATACAGCAGCGATTCGAACACCCGCAATGATGGATTGTTGTTGAGGTCATAACCGAGTTCCACCGCGCCGCGCAACGGCTTTGGCATCTTCTCGTACAGGTTTTCCAGGGTGCCGCCGTTGCCGTCACGGATCAGCAAATCGTTGGCCAGGACCAGCGCATCGGCGAAGGCGAGTTGTTCATGCAGATCGTCTTTCAGCTTGTCCAGAAGCGCCTCGGCCAGGCGCACATCGCCGGGGAAATCAATGAAGGTACCCCCGAGCAAGGCCGGATCCTTGGCCGATTCCCTGTGAAAGTCCGGGTCCTCGATGAACGATTCGAGCAGTGGGATCATACGGTTTTTTGCGACCATCGCAAACGTGGCCGGCGATACGAGGAAGGGCCAGGCATACCACCGGCAAATGAGCGGTTCAAATGCGACGTTCTTCTTCAGGTATTTCATTCGTTCTCCTTGGTAGTCCTTGCTTCCGCGACCGCATCTGCCCCGGGCTAAAAGAATCGCAAAGCCCATGCATGAAGCGTGCCTTGCTCAGAATTGAGCTGGCGGAGAAGGCCGCCCGCCGACAGGCCGACACAGAGTGCCGCTAGCAGGCTTTTGGATGTGGCGTGCACATGGCCAGGGTGGAGCGGTTGCAGTGCGGTAGCAAGTTACGTTTTTCGGAATCGGGTCACGATCCGTCCGAAATTCCGCCCTTGGCGCGTAGCCGCGGGATCCTTCTTTAGCCAAAAGACCCTTATTTTTCAGGTTTTTAGGTACGAGTCGGGATGTGGCACGTAATCTGCAGAAGAATGCCTCTTGCGGAAAATCGACACGCCTTTACTGCTGACGGAACTCGGGGTGTTACGACAGGCTAACGGGATGCCGTGACGATTTCTTAATGTCGGAGTATGAAGAGACAGGAAGGACAGACTGCAGTGGGAGCATTGGACGAGGTCATCCAGGTGTGGGAGTTCGCGCTCGATCGTGAAGCCGAGACGGTTGCCCGGCTAGCGGGCGTCCTTCATGAGGATGAGCGCACGCATGCGCGACAATTCAGGTTCGAGGTACATCGCAACCGCTATATCGTCGCGCGTGCAGTTTTGCGCATGCTGCTCGGCAATGTGCTTAATCTTCCCCCTTCACTGGTGATGTTTCGCTATACCGATAGAGGGAAACCGGAACTGGACTATGCGATGAACCGCAACTGGCAATTCAACCTGTCCCATTCCGGCGCACTTGCGCTGGTCGCACTGACGTGCGGCCGGCGTATCGGCGTCGACATCGAAATGGTGGAACGAAATATGGCCGATCTAGACGATATTGCACGCATCTTCAGCGAGGACGAACAGGCGGCGATCAAAGCCTTGCCGTCATCCCTGCAGCCGGACGCCTTCTTTCGCTGCTGGGTTCGCAAGGAAGCGTTCGTCAAGGCACTTGGGCTCGGGATCACATGCGAGCTTAAAGATTTTTCAATTGACATCCGACCGGGCCGAGCCCGCCTCATACGGGCGGAACGGTCTATGGCCGGCCAGTGTGACTGGCAATTTGCTGTGCTGGACAAGATCGGGGAGGGCGCTGCTAACTATGCGGCGGCATTGGTTTACGAGGGGCCGCCGGCTCGCATTGCTTTTCACCGTGGCGTTCCATAAGACTGTTTCAGCGGGTGTGGCGATGTGCAAAGCGGCAGCGAACCGGGTGCCTGGTATCCGGAATTCATGGAGAGTGGAGACGACGTGAGAGAGAACCCGAAAGAGAAGGCGGCTGCCGAGGCCGTCGACAATGCTGTCAACGATGTGGCCACCTGTGCCGCACGTAGGTACACCAAGATTGACCATATCGCCCTTGCGGTTCACGATCTTGAGCAGGCCGTGCATTTGTTTACCCATGTGCTCGGTTTTACCTTAGTCCGGCGACGCATCATCAAGGGAGACCGTACCGGCATGATTTCGGCGGAGCTGGAGCACAACCAGATCAAGTTTGTCCTGTGCCAGGGGACGGAACCGGCGTCACAGGTCTCCAGGCTGATCGAAAACTTCGGGCCCGGGCTTGCCCACATCGCGCTGGCCGTCGACGACGTCGAAATGACGGCGGAAGATCTCGCGTTGCAAGGCATGTCGTTCGACACAAATGTGATCAAGGGAGCAGGCTTGCGCCAAGTCTTCTCGAGCCGCGATCACAATTCGGGCATGTGCTTCGAATTCATTGAGCGAACCGGTGAACATGGGTTTCTTCAGGAAAATGTACAGGAGCTCTTCTCGCAGCTGGAGAAGAAGGGTACCTACTAGCGACCAGTCGAACTAGGGCATTTAAACATGACCATACCTTCCGCCAGAACAGGCAGCACCATCGGTTCGTCGCGACTCGACGTGATGAATTTTCTCAACGAAGTTGCGCAGAACTATCCGTCCGCGATCTCGTTCGCATCGGGGCGCCCGGCCGAACAATTCTTTAACCTCGAAGCCTGGATAAACCGTCTTCCCCTGTTCGTCGAGCATTTTGCAACGCAGAATGGACTTGGGCTCGAAACGGCGCGCAATCTCATCGGGCAATATGGACGCACCAACGGCATCATGTGCGATCTGATAGCGCGCCAGCTTGCCCTCGACGAAGGCATCTTGTGCAAGCCCGCCCAGATAGTCGTGACCGCGGGATGCCAGGAAGCGATGAACCTGTGCGTAACCCGCTTGTGCCGGCATCCGGACGACATCATCCTTTCACGTAGCCCAGCCTACATCGGTATTACTGGTATTGCCGACCTGAATGGAATCCCGATCGCGCCGTTCGTCGTCGACGACTCCACCCCGCCGGCCGAGGCGCTGGAACAAGCGATCCGGAATGCGCGGTACGAAGGCAAACGGCCACGCCTGCTCTATCTCGTGCCGGATTTCGATAACCCAACCGGTACTGTGCTGTCGCGCGACGCACGTCTACAGATGATCGAGGTTTGCGCACGCAACGGCATCGTCATCCTTGAGGACAATCCCTACGGAATGTTCAGGTATAACGGCAAGTCGGTGCCGACCATGTTCTCGTTGGATACCAAGACTTGCGTGGTCTACCTCGGTACCTACTCGAAGACAATCTGTCCCGGCCTGCGTGTAGGCTTCGCCGTCGTACCAGAGGGCGAAATGCCGGGCGGGCAGTCCGGTGCCGGTATGCTCGACGCTTTGTCCCAGGCTAAGAGCTTCGTGACGGTCAATACCAGCCAGATCGGCCAAGCCATCGCCGGCGCGATCCTGCTTTCTCAAGCGTGCAGTCTGCGCGACTTGATTGCTCCGGTGATCCAACATTACCGCACGAATCGCAATGCCATGCTCGACAGCTTGGCATATGCATTTTCCGCATATGAAGACGTGGTCTCGTGGAACCAGCCGGACGGAGGTTTTTTCCTGACTCTGCGCCTGCCATTCGAGTTCGGGCGCGAGGAGGCCGAGATTTGTGCAAGCGAGTACGGGGTGCTGACCATGCCGCTTTCATTTTTCGCGCTGGGCGAAGACGGTCGCAATCAGGTACGCCTTGCATTCAGCAATTCACAACCCGAACGAATCAGAACAGGCATTGAGCGCTTAGGGATGTTTGTGACAGCGCGCCTGCACGGCAGGCGCGAATAAGGGCTGTAAATCGGGCGCGACAGCAAGGCGCATCATCGCCCAGCTTCGTCCACGTGAGCAGAAACGATTGGCAGATCGAACGGTTACCCGGAAAACTTTATGAATCGTCCATTAAAATTATCGAACACGGATTCTGCCACAGCGGCGCGCGAGGCTATCTGGTCACGTATCATTGAAGTGATGAAAGCAGGCGGTTACTATGACCGCGTGATGTCGGCCGGCTCAGAGCTTGATCGTGTTAAGCAGTATCTGTCCATTCTTGAGGGAACAAGCCACGAAACCAAGGCGCTGCACCAGGACACGAGTCTACTACCGATCTTTCCCGGGCTCGACTATCGGGCCGTTTACTCCGTCAACGAGTTCAGCGCACTGGCGGATGCTGCCGAGGCACTGAAGGCATCCTACCAGACCATTCTCGCCGAAGCCGATGGCATCGACTACCATGCCTATACCGAGGGCGGGCTCAACGGCGGGCGCTGGGACGTATTTCCGATCTATCACATGGGCGAGCGGCTTCCCCCTGCGGAACGGGTTCCGAGGACGACCAAAATTGTGGAATCGCTTGCTCTCTCAAGCCACGTCTATCCATGGAGCGACATGATCTTCTCGTCGCACGAACCCAGGACGCATCTGTTGCCGCATTACAGCGTGGATAGCTTTCGAATTCGCTGCCACTTAGGATTGCGCGTGCCGGCCGGTTGCTGGCTGCGGGTGGCCGGGGAGACTTTGACTTGGAAAGAGAAGGAAGTGCTGTTCTTTTCGGATTCGTATCGCCACGAAACCTATAACGGCTCATCACAACAGCGGGTTGTTCTCATCGTGGACCTGTGGCACCCGGGCCTCTCGAAGGTTGAAATTGACGCTATCACCGCAGGCTTCAGGAAGCGGGAGATTCGCGAATGGTTCATCAATATCCGCGTACCTGAAGGCTGCCCGTACAGCCCGCTTCGTTCCGTACTTTTCCAACGCTTTTGGGAGAGCGACAACGACACATTGATGCAAAAATATTGGGGAAAGGTCGAGAGTTGACGATGTCCAAGCCGCGCGATGGAGGGTCAATGCCACTCAAGGCTGATACAGGAGCGAAGTTGGACTAGGCAGACCGGAAGACGGCGAGCACTGCCAACAGCTTCGCCATATTGACTGGCTTGGTCTTCTGATAATCGGATCTAGCCGCGACAGCTTGTAAGACAGCCATGACCCGCGTCCGATGCCATCACGCACGTTTCCTCAGAGAACTACCGCATCAAATGCCTAGTCTGCCAAGCAAACTTGACTAGACTACAGCCACCAGGAAAAACTTACTGCACTAAACGCTGTCATGTCCGCTCTTTTCGGGGTAATTCGTATGCTGGAGCGCCTAGGTAAGCTGTTCGACGGGTTCAGTCCATCGGCGAGAGGATTGGTTGCGTTTAATGCAGCAAGGTATTCTCTGACTGGACGGGACCATTGATCGGGATTGCCCCAGTCGATCTCTAGTACACCTCGTACCGCATGCTGGCGCCGAACATCGGCCTTGATGACGCTCGCATCCGTGGCAAAGCCTTCGCCACTCACAAGGTTCTCGGCCATACACCGGCGTAGTACTGACTCGAACAATTCACGGAAAGCATCGCTATCGCGAAACCGACCATGGCGGTTCTTGGAGAAGGTCGAATGATCCGCGACTCTTTCATGGATGCCAAGATGACAGAACCAGCGATACGCCAGATTCAGATGCGCCTCTTCACACACCCTGCGCTCAGAACGAATTCCGTAGCAATAGCCGATGATGAGCATGCGGATGATCAGTTCTGGATCGACAGAAGGACGTCCTATCTGGCTATAGAAGTTTGTTAGATGTTGGCGGAATTCCGTCAGGTCGAGATGACGGTCAATGGCTCTCAGCAAATGGTTCTATGGGACGAATTCTTCTAAATTAATGAGCTCAGTACGTTGCCGAGGAATAAGTTGCTTGCCCATCATGACAGCCTCCATGATGATGTCGTCCTGTCACAATACGATCTCCTCGTTAGAGATCAAGAAGCCTTTTTTCAACATCATCGGCCGATTACAGAAGTAGCATACATGTTGGCGAATGACCGGTAAGCGTACATCACCTGACGTCTCATGCGTAACACGGGCGGACAGTAGCTGACCGATTCTGTTGAAAAACTTCCGTGCAATATCCAATCGTTCTGCTAAACGGCATTTGTTTAGCAAGAGATTCGTCCGGCGAATCAGTACAGTGAATTTGCTATGTTCTTCGTATTGCAGTCAGACTTTTTCAACAGAATCGGTCGATTTCACCAGTCAGCAATTTGTCTCTAAACTTCCGCTATGCGATGGTTAGCCGCCGTTCTCCACATTCCCTCGGTCTAGCTTGCCGAAACGTGCTTTCACGTTCGGATCCTTCGTATTGGATTGATCGACAATTAGTCCGATAAGGTGAGACTTTGAGGGAACGCTTCATCATTGCATCGTGTGCCACTCTCAAGGCCAGGTATTCCCTTAGCTACTTAGCGATTTCACGGTTCGAACATTAGGAAAATATTTTAACTCGGAAAGTTTAGACATTATACGGCTTCCGCCGTGACCCTTTGAAATGACTCGCTTTGCCAATACCGAGGACGGAAGGGGGTTCTCAGCGCCGGTTAGACTCCGATTAAAGTGATGCTGAATAACTAAACGAGTTTTGTTTCCGAGCGTTATACGTGCTGTTGATTCCTCTTCATAAAGGCGACCATGAAAGAGCGGACCCTGTCCATGGCCCAAAACCAAGAATTGGTACAGTATCGCAAGCCAATGCGAGGTAATGAATTCCTGCAGGCGATGGAGCGTATCATGCTCTGGGCGGTATTATGCGCGGCATCGAGCCGCACTATTTGAAGAAGGGCAATAGCCATCCTCCGATCGGACTGGAGCACATGTTGCGCCTTCATTTCCTGCAGCAATGGTTATATGGCCTGTGACCAATAGGAAGCGTCCAGAAAACGAATCACATGATCTGTTCGAAACTGGCTGGTGGCGTTTAACGGTGGCCGCAGCCTTCAATCTGGGCACCGGGCGCAAATTAGTGGATGATGTCGGTTCGCCAGCGACATAGGCCGCAATGCGCTCGATTTGTAATTCTTGAGACATTACTGGCGGACCAGATGGGAACGACAAGATGATTCTCGGCACTGCTTCCACAGCTGATGCGCCGTGCGCCGTGCAGGCCCGCCCCATGGTGCTGGCCGCGACGATATTTGCTTCCAGCATGGCCTTCATTGACGGCACCGTTGTTAATGTGGCTCTGCCGGCGCTGATGCATGAATTCACCGCAAACGCAGGGCAGGTCCAGTGGGTCATCGAGTCCTATGCGCTATTTCTGGCGGCTCTACTGTTGGCAGGGGGCAGCGCAGGCGACCGGTATGGCCGGCGGCGCGTGTTTCTGACCGGCGTCATGTTGTTTGCCGCAGCATCCGTATGGTGCAGCATGGCCGCCAACATACATCAGCTCATCATAGCGAGAGCTGCGCAGGGTGTGGGTGGGGCACTGCTGGTACCGGGCAGCTTGGCGCTGATCACCGCCTCGTTTCCGACGGATGTGCGCGGCAAGGCTATCGGCACATGGTCTGGCTATACCGCGATCACTGCCGCGCTGGGGCCGGTAATGGGCGGGTTCCTGATAGAGCACTGGTCATGGCGCGCCGCATTTCTAGTCAATATCCCGCTGACGCTGGTGGTACTGTTACTCACTTTACGTTATGTGCCTGAAAGCAGAGGTAGGGGAACGGGCCCTTTGGACTGGCTAGGTGCCGCGTTGGCCAGCACTGGTCTCGGCTTCCTAGTATTCGGTCTGATTTTGTCCTCTACGATTGGCTGGCTCAATTCACGCGTTATAGGCTCTCTGTTACTGGCAGCCATCGCTTCGGCGGCTTTTGTGCTGCAGGAGCGCAGGCATCCAGCGCCTTTGGTTTCGCTGAAACTGTTCCGTTCGCGCGACTTTGCTGGTGCTAACCTGCTCACCTTTCTCCTCTATGCCGCCCTTGGAGGAAGCCTGTATTTTCTGCCGCTCAATTTGATACAGGTGCAGGGCTATACCGCACTGCAGGCAGGTGCCGCCTTGCTGCCAATGATCCTCACTATGTTCCTGCTGTCGCGCTGGGCAGGTACCTTGGTGGACCGCTATGGCGCGAAGAAACCATTGATGATCGGCCCCGTTATTGTTGCGCTGGGCTTCGGCCTGTTCGCACTGCCAGCGATCGGCGGCAGTTATTGGCTCATGTTCTTCCCGGCGGTAATGTTGCTTGGTTTAGGCATGGCGATCAGCGTGGCGCCGCTCACGACTACCGTGATGAATGCCCTGGACGGCAGCCTGGCAGGCGCCGCTTCCGGTATCAACAATGCCGTCTCAAGGCTTGCAGCGCTGCTGGCAATTGCATTCTTTGGTATTGTGATGAGCTTGGCATTTCGATATGCGCTGGCTGGCCTCGATCATAAAGTGTCGCCGATGGTGAGCAGCGCAGTTTTTGCGCAATGGGACAGGCTCGCCGGGATTGATGTGCCGGTCATGGCGACAAGGGAAGAACACATGGCGGTAAAGTCCAGTGTTGGCAACGCTTTCATTTATGGATTCCGCTGGATCATGCTGTTGTCGGCCGCGCTTGCTCTGGCAAGCTCCTTTAGTGCTTGGCGCCTCATCGGGCGGCCCGAACAGCCCCAAGCAAAGTAGTGTGGCGGCTAATAGCCATCGCCAGCAGTTGGGGCGAACAAATGCGCGAGCTTGCCACGATGCCTGTTCTGGTGCTTGGTTCTCATGAATCTGTTGCTCGCCGATCAGGAGGTCAAGGACAACGGCATTAATTCCGCAAGGGCTCGCAGCTCTGATGAGATCCGGATTCCATACGCAACTGAAAAGTCAAAACGTGCATGTTTCCATCGGCGACCGCCTGGATCGTCTTGAGATCGCTCGATCTCGCGCATGCTCATGGTAATGGTCCCAGTTGTTGCCATTGACGCCTCCTGTAAAAGAGATGCCCATAGCTTTCGTCAACTCACGAATCGCCGTATTTCCAAACCGCAAATGCGACATTTCTATTTGGGGGAAACACGACATTTCTAATTGGGACCTACAGTCGTGCGGTCTAGAACTTTATTTATGTAACGAGTACATCGTGCGCTATTCGCAGATAGATCTAGAGCTCCTCGTCCGCTTCAGGCTTCAACGTAAAGAAGGACCGAAAAGCGCGCACAAGCGGTCATTCTTCAGAATTTAACAAGGGCAGGGTGCGGCTAAGAATGGACAGTCACGCGGTGCTAAACTCAGGCGATTCACACTTCAAAAACTGCTGAGTAGACATGAAGAGTAGTTCAAACGGCGGCCTTGTATATTCCACTGATGACGAACGCATGTATCCTGAATGCCGACGGCCCCTCTCGGAGTGCAGCTGTAGGCCCAAGGCCGTGCCCATAGGTGATGGTGTGGTACGCGTGTCGCGCCAGACCAAGGGTCGGGGTGGGAAGAGCGTAACGCTTATCAAGGGGCTAGCGCTCGATCCTACTCCACTGGCTTTACTGGGCGAGCAGTCGCGCACGGCATGCGGTTCTGGCGGAACCGTGAAGGATGGTGTAATTGAAGTGCAGGAAGACCACTGCGAGCCGGTCATGGCAGAGCTAAGAAAGCATGGACATAATGTTAAGCGTTTTGGTGTCTAGTCTTGGAAACTTCGAATGCCCACAATTGTCCTAAAACAGCCGACAACACGATGCTACGCAATCGCAGCCTGCGGCCAGAAGCAAACTTGGTGGAGGAAATTCTGTTAATCAACCAAACCAGCGGCCCTGGCCTGAAATTCCTGGCGTGCTTTCATGACCGCTTCCCGATTCTCTTCCGCCCATAACCACACCCCGCAGAAAGCCGCTCCGAGGGTTCGCCCCATCTCGGTCAATTCATACTCTACTTTGGGCGGGATGACTGGATAGATCTCACGCAAGATCAGTCCGTCGGCTTCCATTTGTCGCAAGGTTTTTGTTAGCATTTTTTGGCTTATATCGCCGATCAGCTCGCCGATGCGTGTAAAGCGCAGACGGCCGTGTTCCGCCAGTACTTCCAGCGCAAGCATGGTCCACTTATCTGCCACTCTTGCCATGATTTCCCGAACCAAATTGTTCACCTCGGGATCTATCTGTGCCAATGCAGGGGCATGCAGATGTTCTTTGGGTGCAGATGGATCGCCGGACGGTTTATTCATTCCATACTCTCCTATTGGTAAGTATGGCACGTTCGGGTGCCTACTTACTTTTTTAAAGCAATGATTCTATCATCGCCTTGCTTCGTACTTCATTCACTTGAACAGGAGATTCACCATGAAAATGCAAGGAAACACGATTCTGATCACTGGCGGCGGTTCCGGTATCGGAAGGGCACTGGCAGAGGCTTTTTACCGGCTTGGCAACCAGGTTGTCATCGCCGGGCGTCGTAAAGAACTGTTGGAGCAGGTGATAGCCGCCAATCCCGGCATGGGTGCGGCAACGGTCGATATGTCAGATGCCGGGTCCATTCAGCGTTTTGCCGACCAAGTCCGTAAAGATTATCCAGGCCTTAATGTTGTAATCAACAATGCCGGGATCATGCGGCCTGAAAAGATACTGGATGGCTCGCTTGACGACGCGGAAGCCATCATCACCACTAACTTGCTTGGGCCGATACGGCTGACTGCCGCACTGCTTTCTCAACTGATGCAGCAACCACAGGGGGCAATTGTCAATGTCTCTTCCGGTCTGGCGTTCCTGCCGCTGGCCGCCACACCGACTTATTGTGCGACGAAAGCAGCCATCCATTCCTACACGCAGTCCTTGCGCTACCAGCTCAAGGATACGTCGCTGCAAGTACTTGAGCTGGTGCCGCCTTATGTACAAACGGAATTGATGGGGCCTGGACAGGCAAGTGACCCACATGCCATGCCGCTGAAAGATTTCATCGATGAAACAATGCGCCTATTTGGCGATACGCCGCAGTCCAATGAAATTTGCGTAGAGAGGGTCAAGCCTTTGCGTTTTGCGGAAGCAAATGGGAATTACGTGGAATTTTTCAAGCAATTCAATGACCAGTCAACGTCGGCGCTGCCATGACATCATTCCAATCTAAGTGGGCATGCGACCATATTCGTTCCTGATAAACCCAGCTTTGATGCATCTTATTTCCACATCGCCCCCATTGCAGGTCTTAATCTAAATGTCCGCATTGGTCTCGGATGCGGCAAAAAGCCTTTGTAATGCCTTCTTCGTTTGCTGAATACTTCGAGGTTTTCCCGCAGTGGCCAGGCAAACGGCCGCTTTAGGGAATGCCGACAGGCAGTTACGGGTGTGCGCCGTGATAAGGCGATGTAGTTCCAGCGGGTGGAAGCCCCGCCCGGCGAAGTGCTCCCGCCGGAAGCTACCGGAGCAGCGGTGGAGGTA
>NZ_LMHZ01000034.1 GCF_001428545.1 Noviherbaspirillum sp. Root189 | reverse complement strand
GCCAAAACGGGAAGCGAAACAAACTCGCCTGCGGCTCAGACAGGTTTCGCTTCTTTATCCGTTTTGGCCCGCGCTCTTTTGGCGTCTGCACAGGGGGGTTTTTAACCCCATCCCCACCCTAACCCTCCCCCTACGCGGGCCGCCTTGAAGGGGAGGGAACCTCGGCTCGCTCGCTGCGCATCGCCTTGCTGAATGCCGAATGCTGATCGCCGCTGCGCTGCCGGGGCTTTGCCCGAACGGNCTCGGCTCGCTCGCTGCGCATCGCCTTGCTGAATGCCGAATGCTGATCGCCGCTGCGCTGCCGGGGCTTTGCCCGAACGGTGCTTTCTTCTGGCGGTACTCCATCCTCACCACCTTCCCACGATCAAGAACGTTCCCTCCCCTTCAAGGGGAGGGCTAGGGTGGGGATGGGTTGAAATCCCCCTGTGCAGACGCCAAAAGAGCAGCGCTGCAAGCGGATAAAGAAGCGCAGCTGTCTGAGCCGCAGGCGAGTTCTGCGCTTCCCGCTTGCGGCACTGCTCTTTTGGGAACCCGAAGGGCGGCTGAACCGGGGTCGCCTTTCTTTGCTCACTTTCTTTGGCGAAGCAAAGAAAGTGAGTGGCCCGCCGGGGCCAGTCCCGGCNTGGGAACCCGAAGGGCGGCTGAACCGGGGTCGCCTTTCTTTGCTCACTTTCTTTGGCGAAGCAAAGAAAGTGAGTGGCCCGCCGGGGCCAGTCCCGGCAAGCATCCACGAAGAACAACCAGCCCAGAACCACCGAAGAAAAAACCCTCAGAAACTCTTGCAAAAAAGCACCATTCCCCCTTAAACCCCTTCCCCAGCAACAAGTAGAAACAACTCTAACCATTAACACCACACCCCCACCGAACCTGCCCGCAAGAAGCATGTCGAATTCCGGCAAGCCAACCTCATAGCGGCCACACGCAAGATCCACCCACCGCTATGTCCCGGTCCACGGCAGCAGCAACTTGTTTTACGGAAATTTGAAGGAGATTTGACGTGGGCATACTAGGTACCATCATGGGCAGGCGTGAGCCTGAAGTCGCATACCGCACCGTAGATGGCGGTCATCCGGCGCCATATCCGGACATGACGGACGAACAGCTCTACAACTATGAAGTCACATTCAATGTACCGAAGCGGACGTTCGACAGACCGCCCGTATCGGCACGGCGACGAGACGAGGAGGTCACCATACTGCGCGAACCCAGAACAGACATGCGAATTGAGCCCAGAACGGAAATGCGGATTGAACCGCGTGTCGCACCGAGAATGCCGCAACCACCCGAGCGCTCATTCGACGCACCACGCTATACCGCCCGCCCGTCGCGTCAGCCCGAACCGGACCATGGATTCGTCGAACAGATCGAGCCGGTTGCCCCGGCTGCACCAGCACCCCCGGCTGCACCACGCGCGGCAGCCGTACCCGAGCCGCAACCTGTCGCAGCACCACCGCTGGACCTCAGCAAACCGGTGCGACTGACGACCACCAAGCAACCGGTCGAAATCATCACCACCCGTGCACGCCATCCGCTCTACAAGGTGCATGGCTACATTGGCGACGACGATGTGGTGACAGTATTTACCCTGGACGGACGCCTGTCGGAGAATGGTTTGCCTTACCTCGAAAACATCCCTTCACAGCAGCAACTGCATGTGAACATTTATCCCAACACCGATCCACGGAGCAAGGACCGGTACCTGCTGACCCAACATGCCAGCCGCGAGGAGGCAGATGCCGAGGCGCGTCCCGGACGACTGGCCTGTGTGGCGGTTCAGTTCGACTTGTGAAACACGCAGCGCGGGCGCCGAAAACAGGTGCCGGCAAAAGCCCGCGTTGCAACACCCTGTTTCAGCCCCACTTTCCTGCATTGAACAAGGTTTTCAGTTCGCGCGGCTGCGAGCGCCAGTACTGCGGCGGTGCATCGACATGCGCACCTAGTCTGGCCGCTGCATGCCACGGCCAGCGCGGGTCGTACAGGATGCCGCGTGCCAGTGCCACCAGATCGGCCTCGCCGGACGCCACAATCGCTTCCGCCTGCTCCGGCTCGGTAATCAGGCCAACGGCAATTGTCGGCAAGCTGGTTTCACGCTTGATGCGTTCGGCGAATGGCACCTGATAGCCGGGCCCGAGCGTGATTTTCTGCTTCGTCGACAGGCCGCCGCTCGATACATGAATGAACGCACATCCACGACGTTCGAGTTCCTTCGCGAAGGCAACCGTCTGTTCAAGATCCCAGCCACCGTCGACCCAGTCGGTCGCGGACACACGCACGCCGACCGGCCTCTCACCTGGAAAGGCTGCACGTACGATGTCAAAAATTTCCAGCGGAAAACGCATGCGGTTTTCCAGCGAGCCGCCGTATTCATCTTCGCGGCGGTTCGACAGCGGCGACAAAAACTGATGCAGCAGATAGCCATGCGCGGCATGGACTTCAATCGCATCCAGTCCCAGCCGTGCCGAACGCCGCGCCGCATCGGCAAACGCATCGCGAATACGCTGCAAGCCAGCGGCATCAAGCGCGACCGGCGTCTCATCGCCTTCCGTAAACGGCACGGCCGACGGCGCGGAGGTTTTCCAGCCGCCTTCGGCCAAGGGAATCGAATGTCCGCCTTCCCACGGTACATGTACCGATGCCTTGCGCCCCGCATGGCCCAATTGAATCGCCACGGCGGTCGGTGAATGCTTGCGCACCGCCTGCAATACCCTGGCCAGCGCCGCCTCGGTGGCGTCATCCCACAGCCCCAGATCGCTAGGCGAAATGCGGCCAGCCGCCTCGACGGCGGTCGCTTCGATAAACATCAGGCCGGCACCGGACAGCGACAGGTGGCCCAGATGAATCATGTGCCAATCGGTCGCCGCGCCGTTCTCGGCGGAGTACTGGCACATCGGTGCGATTACAATGCGATTCTTGAGTGTGAGTTCCCCGAGCGAGTAGGGCGAAAATAAGGTGCTCATATTCTTTTTCCTGGAAACAGATGAAAAATCCGGTACGACTGATGATATTGCAATGCATCATCCTCAGAGAGGCACGGCGGTGCGGAATAGCTGCGATCACTCCCCATTGCACGATGCGACGTAGGTCTATCCTGCAACACACGGCGACAACAAAAAGCAAGAACAACGAAACACAACAAGACACCACACAGTCATGTCCGAAAACAACAAGCTTCATTTAACCACCATTGCTTCTTATCTGCTGGCTGCGGGAGCTTTGTTCATCGTGCTGCACAAGGGCTTGCTGGCCGCGCTGTTCTCCGGCTTGCTGGTGTATTCGCTGGTGCATGTCATGGCGCCCCCGTTGTCGCGCAACATTAGTGATCACCGCGCACGCATGATTGCGGTCATTTTGCTTGGCGGCCTCATTGTGCTGGTTCTGTCGCTGGCCATCTGGGGCGGGGTCAGTTTTTTTCTGAGCGATGCCGGCAACCTCGGCGTGCTGATGAAAAAGCTGGCCGATATCATCGAAACCTCGCGCGACCAGATGCCGGCATGGCTCAGGCAATACATTCCCACGAGCGCGGACGCGATCCGGGAAATGATTACGACGTGGCTGCGCGCTCATGCGTCGGAGGCGCAATTCATCGGCCAGCAGGCCGGGCGCACCATTGCGCATTTGCTGATCGGCATGGCGATCGGCGCGATGGCGGCGCTGTACGACACCACCACCCCACCGAATTACAAACCGCTTGCTTCGGCATTGCATGCCCGCGTCGTTAACCTTCACAGCGCATTCCGCCAGATCGTCTTTGCGCAGGTCAGGATCGCCGGCCTCAATGCGCTATTTACCGCCGCATACCTGGTGATCGTATTGCCGCTGGCTGGCATACGCCTGCCTCTCACCAAGAGCATGATTGCGATTACCTTCTTCGCCGGCTTGCTGCCGGTGGTCGGAAACCTGATCTCCAACTCGGTGATTGTCATTGTCAGCCTGTCGCATTCGTTGTCGATCGCCATAGCGTCACTGGTGTTCCTCATCGTCATCCACAAGCTTGAATATTTCCTGAATGCCAGAATCATCGGTGCCCACATCAATGCCAAGGCATGGGAGCTGCTCGCCGCCATGTTAACGATGGAAACCATCTTTGGTTTGCCAGGCGTGGTCGCCGCCCCGGTGTTCTATGCTTATGTAAAGAAAGAACTCGCCGATTACGATCTTGTTTGAGCGATATTCAATGCTGAAACTTTCGACATTTCCTGTTATCACACCAATATGGAGGGCTGTGCCGGATTGCGGCATTGCCATTCACCATTGCTAATCAAAGGAGGACGACCATGTCGAACCTGAACAGAACGTCTGCGGAGGACGAGGACAAACAGAAAACGACTTCATCGCAAGGAAACGACTCACAGTCGGTAACGCCGAAGGATGTGTCTTCAAAGGATGCGGCTTCCCGCGACGTGCGGGTACGCCAGATTCAGTCCGAGGACAAGAACGAGAAAGAAGAAGAGCAGATCGACGACGCAGTGGAAATGACTTTCCCCGCCAGCGATCCGATAGCGATTCCCAAACCTGAAACCGAAGCCGACAAGCAGCGCTCCGGACGGTAAGCCGTAATACTGTGCCATGCGCGGACAGCATTCCGCGCATGGCGCCTTCGTATCCCTGTGTTCCTGCTTTCGTCCTGCTCCTCTATTCCCACCCTGTGTCACCAGACGTGATACACGCGCCCCGTGTGCAAGCCATCCACGCTCTTGATGTAAGCCTGTGCCACACGCGTTGCCGGCACCGGTTCAAATCCATGGAAATACGGACCGTAGGCCTCCATCGATTCCTGCAACACGGAAGGGCTGATGCCGTTGATGCGTAAGCCGCGTGGCAATTCGATCGCTGCCGCGCGTATGAAACCTTCGACTGCCGCGTTCACCATGGTGGCGCTGACACCGTAGCGGATCGGCTCGTCGCCGACTATCCCGCTGGTCAGCGTGATCGAGCCGCCGTCGTTCAGGTGACGCTGTGCGGCCAGTGCGACATTCACCTGTCCCATCAACTTGTGCTGCAGGCCGATGTGCAATTGCTGTGGTGTGATTTCCGAGAGCGGACCAAAGTGCACATTGCCGGCGGCGACCACTACCGCATCTGCTTTGCCGACACGCGCAAACAGGGCCTCGACGCTGGCCGGATCGGCAATATCAACATGGTACTGTCCGTTGGTGTTGCCGACCCGGATCACTTCATGCCGGGTAGCGAGTTGTTCCGAGACTGCTTTGCCGATGGTGCCGGTGGCGCCGATAACGATAACTTTCATGCTGTTCTCCTGTGATGGGTGGTTTTCCACGTTGCCCCATGCAAGGGAAGCGACGGCGGCAACGGTGAAGCCATTATTGATTTATTCATAAAAGGAATAAATGTGCTAGGATGAACAACATTACTAAGCAATGGTTAGCAATCTATGGACAAGCTGCGCAGCATGGAAATCTTTGTCGCCGTGGTGGACAGCGGCAGTTTCACGGCCGCCTCCGAGGCGTTCAACATTTCTCCGGTCATGGTTGGCAAGCATGTGCGTGAGCTGGAAGAGAGATTGGGCACCCGGCTGCTGACGCGCACCACCCGACGGCAGAACCTGACCGAGATCGGGCGCCAGTATGTCGAACGCTGCCGCCAGATCCTTGCTGACATTGCCGCCGCCGAATCGGGCGCGGAAGCGATGCGCACCAGCCCACGGGGCTTGCTCACTATCAGCGCGCCGGTATCCTTCGGCAGCCAGCTGATGGCGCCGGCCATTGCCGACTATCTCAGCCTGTATCCGGAAGTGAGCCTGGACCTTAATCTCAACGACCGCGTGGTCGATCTGGTCGAAGATGGCATCGATGTCGCGGTACGCATTGGCAAACTGGACGATTCCGCCCTGGTGGCGCGTCCCTTGCAGCCTTACCGGATGCTGATCTGCGCGTCGCCCGACTATCTTGCACGCGCCGGCACGCCGCTCAAGCCGGAGGACCTGGCCAGCCACCAGTGCCTGGACTTTATGCACTGGAGCAAGGAGGTACGCTGGAAGCTTGCCGCCACTGGGGACAGGCAGGTCGATGTGCCGGCCAGCCGCTTTCGCTCCAACAATGGGCAGGCGCTGCGCATGGTCGCATTGCGTGGCTATGGCATCGTGATGCAGGCGGAAATCCTGCTGGGCGACGATGTCCGTGCCGGACGCCTGGTATCGCTGCTTGAAGACTATGCACCGCCGCCGCGACCCACGCATCTGGTCTATCTGCGTGATCGCCAGCCCACACCCAAGCTTGCGACGTTCATCGATTTCATGCTGGAGCGTTTCGGCGCGAAGCATGGGGCGAACAGTCAGGAGAAAAGTACGACGAAAAGCATGACAAAAAGCGAGGCGAAAAAAAAGCCGGCTGGGTAAGCCGGCTTGCCAACGTTACGAATGCGATGGTAGGTAGGGTAAAGCCATCCGTAACGCGCATTGCTATACTCAATAAGCTAGTGAGCCACGTGAGCTATTCGTATTTGCCTCTTGCGAAAAAATTCAACAGCTTGTCGACTTCGCTGCGCTCTTCTTCGATACGCAGGCTGCCGATGAACTTCTGGTAGGCCTGCGTATCCTTTTTCGCCAGTTCCGTAAATTCAGCGGCGGACATCGGTTTCTTGCCATTATCGGGAGCTTGCACTATCAGGGTATCGACATTGAGCTTCTTCAGCTGCGTGGCTGCCGAATTGCCCGTAGCGAGCGTCGCCGGATCCTGTGCCGCACCCGCCATGCCGATCGCCTGCAGGATATCCGGCCTGCGCCAGCCGATAACAGATAGCGATACCAGCAGCATGATCAACAGCGTCTTCAAGGTTTTCTCCGGAAACTACAGGTAAGGTGTCAAGCGATGGAGCGAAGTTATCACATCGAAAAATCCCTAGCCATGCCATGAATATGTGATGTGTGGTTTGCCCTGCAGAGCAGTTCGTAGCGCGCTACACTGCGCAGTCGAATGATTTGCGGAGGCGGAATGATGAAAATTGCAGTCTACGGTTTCGGTGCGATCGGCGGGTTGATCGGTGCGCGTCTTGCGGGCGCCGGATGCGAAGTCAGCGCGGTCGCGCGTGGTGCGACGCTTGATGCATTGCGCCGGCACGGTGCGCGCGTGCAGTCGCAGGAACAAACCCTCACCGTGCCGTTGCGGGCGGAACAAGACCCGGCAGCGCTCGGCGTGCAGGACGTGGTGATCATCGCCGTCAAGGCCACCGCCTTGCCGGACGTCGCGCGCCAGGTTGCGCCGCTGATCGGACCGGAAACCATCGTGATCACGGCGATGAACGGCGTGCCATGGTGGTTCTTCGCCGCCGATGGGCTGCCCTATGCCGGCACCCGCCTGGCGTCGCTCGATCCGGACGGCGCCTTGCTGCGCGCCATTCCGGGCGCCCAGATCATTGGCTGCGTGGTGCACCTGTCGAGTTCCTGTCCCGAACCGGGGCTGGTACGTCTCGGCTTTGGCAACCGACTGACCCTCGGCGAACCGGGCGGCGGCGATAGCGAGCGCCTGCAACAGCTGGTGGCGCTGTTGGGCAAGGCCGGTTTTCAGGCGGAGGCCAGCCAGGATATCCGCACCGACATCTGGTACAAGTTGTGGGGCAACATGACGATGAACCCGGTCTCCGCCATCACCGGCGCCACGGCCGACAAGGTACTCGACGATCCGCTGGTCCGCAGCTTCTGCCTGTCCGCCATGCAGGAAGCCGCAACGATCGGGGAACGCATCGGCTGCCCAATCACGCAGAGCGGCGCGGACCGCATGGACGTGACGCGGCAGCTGGGCGCATTCAAGACTTCCATGCTGCAGGATGCCGAAGCAGGCAAGGCACTGGAAATCGATGCGCTGGTCACGGCGGTGCAGGAGATCGGCAAGCTGGTCGACGTCCCCACGCCGACGATTGATGGCTTGCTGGGGCTGGTGCGGCTGTTTGGCCGTACGCATGGCTTGTATCCGGAATAGCCCTGCTTAAGCACACTAACGCATTAAAAGCACTGCATGAAAGCACCGTTGCCGCGGCAGGTTCCACCGCCCGGCGCGACGTAGTTTCCATCGCTACCCTGATAGCGCTCGCCACCGCTCCAGCATCCGCCGGGATCGCAGCTGGTCACCGGCGCAGGAGAGGGCGGGCCGACAGGTTGCGGCGTGGCGAGGACTGGCGGGGCCGGGGACGGCGCGGGTGCCGGCGGCTCCGGCATTCGCATGATGGTTGCGGGCACGGCGCGACGTCCCGTGCGCGGATCGGCGGAGCGAGTTGGCGTCGATGACTTGTCCGTCGTGACAGGTGCTCGAGGTGCTGCAGAGGCTTCTGTTGCGGCCGGCGCGGCTGCCGGCTCCCTTGGCACGGGCCTGTTCTGTATGCTGAGGAGCTTGGGGTCGACTGAACTGCAAGCGGTCAGAATAAGCGCAGTGGTCAGGAAACGAACTGGTGTTCTCAAGTTGACTCCGGCGGAAATGAAGGCATCAGTTCATTATCGTTGGACCAAGCCGATCCGCAAGCTGTCGGCAAGACGGCCGGCAGGTACATGCGTGCTTCCACAACAGATACAGGAGAACAGGAGAACAAGAGATGGCTGAGCCGCCGGTCCTGGAACAAGCGCTTTACGATGTCACGCTGCCTGCCTCCGCAAGAACTCCGGCACCTTTGCCGCGCTCAGTGCCGTGACACGTGACAACAATTCCGTATCCACTCGTGTCAGCCCATATCGGCTTTGCAAATGCTCACCGATATGCAGCAGCACATTGGCGCTGACTTCCGCGTCGGCCTCTGCACGGTGCGCAGTACCCTTGAAACGAATCCCAAGCGATGAAGACAGCATACCAAGCTTGTAACTTGGCAAACCCGGAAACACCCGCCGCGACAGTTTTAAGGAACATACCAGGCGGCGGTGACGCGGCATCAACCCGAGATCACGGCTTTCCGCGATCAGGAATTTTTCATCGAAACTTGCATTGTGCGCGGACAGCGCGTCATCGCCGATAAACGCCAGCAGCTCCGGCACCACCCGCGAGACACACGGCGCGCTGTCGACCATCTTCTGGGTAATCCCGGTCAGGCTGGTAATGAAGGCCGGCACGTGAACATGGCAGTTGACCAGAGATACATAGCGGTCAACGATGCGACCGCCCTGGATCTTCAATGCAGCGACTTCGGTAATGCGTGCCCCGGCCGCCGGCGACAATCCGGTGGTTTCAAAGTCGAGCATCACGATGGGTTCCTGGTACATGGCTGTTGCAGCGCCGATAGGGTGGGATCGGCGTGATGGATGGCAAAGAGAAGCCCCGATTTTACGGTATGCGACAACAAGAAGCGATGTCGGAACGGTCAGATCTCGCACGCGCCGCCACGCCACAGTCAACGCAATGCCGCATTACATATCGTTCGCATCGCCGCATCGGCGCATCGACGTATTGCAATAATCGCTCGGCTTGCTTCCCGTGATCCGGGAACAGGCTGAAGCAACAGGGAACCCTGGTTGATCGGGTATGGTCTTTCTGTCAACGCAGTTGGACTTACGCATGTCGTGTCCCACGCCGACCTTGCCATTCACGTAAAATTCCGCCGGCTCATTTCTGGACTCGTCATGCCAAGCAATCCTCTCAGTCATTACCGTCTTTTTCGATCCGGCGCATGCCTGGCCTTGCTCGTTTTTTCCGCAATGCTGGCCCGCGCACAAGCGCCGACCCGCAGCGACGACATCGCCAAACGCGTTGCGCCCTGCATGACTTGCCACGGCAAGGAAGGCCGCGCCACCAATGATGGCTACTATCCTCGCATTGCCGGCAAACCCGCAGGCTACCTGTATAACCAGCTGATCAACTTCCGTGATGGCCGCCGCCAGCAATATCCCTTGATGGTGTATATGGTGCAAAACCTGTCCGATGACTACCTGAAGGAAATGGCAGTCTTCTTCGCCGACCAGCATCTGCCCTATCCGCCACCGCCGACGATCGCTGCGACGCCGGCTATCCTGGAACGCGGACGCCAGCTTGTGATGAACGGCGACCCGGCACGCAAGCTACCTGCCTGTATCGCCTGTCATGGCGAGGCGCTGACCGGCGTGGCCCCGGCCATTCCCGGTCTGCTCGGTTTGCCGCGCGACTATATCAATTCCCAGTTCGGTGCCTGGCGTGAAGGTACGCGCCGCGCGCTTGCCCCTGACTGCATGGCCGAAATCACCCGCCAGCTCCGTCCCGACGAGATCAGTGCGGTGTCCGCCTGGCTATCGACGCGCGGGGTCCCGGACGATGCGGCGCCTGCCCGTTCCTTGCCGGCAAAGCTGCCGGTTGCCTGCGGCAGCGTTCCGCAATAAGGGGAAATCATGAAACGTATTCTCCTGGTATTGCTGGTCCTCGTGCTGTGCGGCCTTGGAATCACCGCCTATTTCGGTACACGTGAAGACGATGTCGGCGCCGCTCCGGCCGCCGCCCAGGCTGATGCCGCCGAACTTGTCAAAAGGGGCGCTTATCTTGCGCGTGCCGGCGACTGCATGGCCTGCCACACCACGCGCGGCGGTGCCGCCTATGCGGGTGGTCGCGCGATCCAGACCCCGTTCGGCGCTATCCATGCACCCAACATCACGTCCGACAAGGAAACTGGCATCGGCGACTGGAACGCCGACGATTTCTGGCGCGCCATCCATAACGGCAAGTCGAAGGACGGCACGCTGCTCTATCCGGCATTTCCTTATCCAAACTACACTCGTGTCACGCGCGCCGACTCCGATGCCCTGTATGCGTATTTCAAGACGGTGCCACCGGTGCACCAGGTCAACAAGGAACCGGAATTGCGCTTCCCATTCAATTACCGCTTCCTGCTGGCCGGCTGGCGGGCCCTGTATTTCCGCCCCGGCGTGTATGAAGCGGAACCGACGCAGAATGCCGAGTGGAATCGCGGCGCCTATCTGGTGCAGGGGTTAGGGCATTGCAGTGCCTGCCATGCACCGCGCAATTTCCTGGGCGCCACGACAAGTGGTGAAAACCTGAGCGGCGCGATGATTCCCATGCTCAACTGGTATGCGTCGTCGCTGACTGGCGAACGCGGCGAAGGCTTGGGCAAGTGGGAGGTGCAGCATATCGTCGATCTGCTGAAAACCGGCGTCTCGGCGCAAGGCGCCGCGTCCGGCCCGATGGCGGAAGTGGTTCAGGAAAGCCTGCAATATCTGGACGAAAAGGATGTGAGGGCGATGGCGGTCTACCTGAAATCGCTGCCGCAGAATGAAAAAGCCGAAGAGCCGGCGGGGCCAAGGCGCAATCCCGAGACCGAGCAGATGCTGAGCCTCGGTGCCTCGCTCTATGAAAAACATTGTGTCGAATGCCACAAGGCATCCGGGGAGGGGCAGCCGCCCGGTTATCCGGCGCTTGCCGGCAACCGCTCGCTGCTACTTGCCTCGCCGGTCAACCCGATCCGGGCGGTGCTGCATGGCGGCTACCCGCCCAGCACCGCCGGCAATCCCCGGCCTTATGGCATGCCGCCTTTCGGTGCGATCCTGAACGACGATGAAGTCGCCGCGGTGGTTTCCTTTGTGCGTAACAACTGGGGCAATCGCGGTTCGATGGTAACGGGCGATCAGATCAATAACTATCGATCGATCGTGCTGGAGTAGCCGGGGCCGGTGCGAGGGCGGTTACACTATGGGGTTTCCATTCAACCCTTGCCGCCCATCCTGCCTCTGCCATGACTACCTTTAATGTAGAAAACGTCAACGTTACCCGTTTCGATTCCATGCCCACGCCGGAAGACTTGCATGCCAGTCTTCCCCTGACAGAAGCGGCGGGCACCTCTGTTACCAAGGGCCGTGAAACGCTGCGCAACATTCTCGATCGCAAGGATCCACGCATGTTCGTGGTCGTCGGGCCGTGTTCCATCCATGATCCGGTTGCTGGCCTGGATTACGCACGCCGCCTGAAAAAATTACAGGCGGAAGTCAGCGACACCTTGCTGCTGGTCATGCGCGTCTACTTTGAAAAGCCTCGCACCACCACCGGCTGGAAGGGTTACATCAACGATCCGGACATGGATGATTCCTTCCACATCGAGCGCGGCATGGCCGCTGCGCGCAAGTTTCTGCTCGACGTCTGCGAACTTGGCCTGCCCACCGCGACCGAAGCGCTCGATCCGATTTCACCGCAGTTCCTGGGCGACCTGATCGCCTGGACCGCGATCGGCGCACGCACCACCGAGTCCCAGACGCACCGCGAGATGTCATCCGGCCTGTCGACCCCGGTCGGCTTCAAGAACGGGACCGACGGCGACATCGGCATTGCGATCAACGCCATCCTGTCTGCCTCGCATCCACATTCCTTTCTCGGCATCAACGGCCAGGGCAAGGTGGCCATCGTGCGCACCAGCGGCAATCGCTATGGGCATGTGGTTTTGCGTGGCGGCGACGGTCGTCCCAACTACGACACCGTGTCGGTGGCGATGGCCGAGCAAGCGCTGGCCAAGGCGAAGCTGCCCGCCAATATCGTGGTCGACTGCTCGCATGCCAACAGCTTCAAGAACCCGGAGCTGCAACCGCTGGTCATGGCCGACGTGGTCAATCAAGTGCGTCTCGGCAGCAATTCGCTGGTCGGCGTCATGATCGAATCGAACATCGTCGCCGGCAAGCAATCCATCCCGGCAGACCTTTCCCAACTGAAGTACGGCTGCTCGGTGACCGATGGCTGCGTGGGCTGGGAGACCACCGAAAAGATGATCCGTGACGCCGACGCGATGCTGAAGGGCGTGCTCTCGGCACGATGCAAATAAGCTGCTTATAGCACTCTTCATCTTTAGCCTGCTGCAAGTTTCCAGGTCCACCTGTACCGCAGCGGTCCCTGGCGTGAAGGCGAGCCGACCCAAGGCTACCAGCTGCCTTTACGCCGGCTGAACTATTTCGCAATGCATTGCGCGGCATTTTGTCAGAGTCAATTTTGACCCTCGCCCGTTAGGTTTTGTTGGCGGTGCTTATATCGGCGAGGTGATGATGAACGGCCAGCCGATCGAGTTTCATCCGACGCCCCCGGCACGCCTTCATGGGGTGTCGACTGGAAGAAGGTGGTATGAGGCATTACAACCATACCGCCGTGTTTAATATCCATGGCAGCTCGGTATCGACCGGGCAAAACTACCTGGACCTCGATCCGGCTTACAGAGATGTGTGGGCCGCGGCGACCACCGGGGGAGCGCAAGGTCCTGGCGGCGGCGGTGGCGGTTCCGGCAGCGGGCCGACCGGCAATCCCACAGGCGGAACCAGGTAGTCTGGCAGGGTGCCATGTTGCCGAACTGCGAATCCGCGTACAGACAAGCTGCGTGGTGTGTATTTTGCATGCGGGGCTGTTCATTGAAAGTCTGGAGAGCGCATCTTGGCAACTGTCGGAGATTTCATCCTGCAGCGACTGCAGCAATGGAAGGTGCAACGCCTATACGGTTATCCTGGTGATGGCATCAACGGCATCATGGGTGCCTTGGGCAGGCAGGACGCCATTTCCTTCGTGCAGACAAGGCATGAAGAAATGGCTGCCTTCATGGCCTGCGCGCATGCAAAATTTACCGGCGAGCTTGGCGTTTGTCTTGCCACGTCAGGTCCTGGGGCCATCCATTTATTGAACGGACTGTACGACGCCAAACTCGATCATCAGCCAGTGGTCGCGATTGTCGGCCAGCAAAAACGTGCGTCGCTCGGCGGCGACTACCAGCAGGAAATCGACCTGATGTCGCTGTTCAAGGATGTCGCGCACGAGTACATCCAGATGGCGACCCTGCCCGGGCAGGTGCGCCATCTGATTGATCGCGCGGTCCGGATCGCACTCGACCAGCGCACCGTGACCTGCATCATTGTGCCCAGCGATGTGCAGGAACTCGAAGCGGTGGAAGTGCCGCCGCGCGAACACGGCACCGTGCATTCCGGTATCGGCAGCGTGGGACGCAACATGGTGCCAGCCGCCGATAGCTTGCAGGAGGCGGCAGCATTGCTCAACGGCGGCAAGAAAGTCGCGATCCTCGCCGGAGCGGGCGCATTGCAGGCAACCGATGAATTGATTGACGTTGCTGAAACCCTTGGCGCAGGGATCGCCAAAGCGCTGCTCGGCAAGGCGGCAGTGCCGGATGACCTTGCCTTCGTCACCGGCTCGATCGGACTCATCGGCACGCGTCCCAGCATGGACATGATGAACGAATGCGACACCTTGCTGATGGTCGGTTCGAGCTTCCCCTATGCGGAATTCCTGCCCAGGGAAGGGCAGGCGCGCGGGATCCAGATCGACATCGACGGGCGCATGACCAGCCTGCGCTATCCCATGGACTGCAACCTGATCGGCGATGCACGCGCCACCCTGCGCGCTTTGTTACCGCTGCTCGATCGCAAGAGCGACCGCAGCTGGCGCACGCGGATCGAAAGCAATGTGCAGCGCTGGTGGAACGTGATGGAGCGACGTGCGATGGACGACGCCAATCCGATCAATCCGCAACGGCCCTTTTACGAGTTGTCGGGTCGGCTGCCGGACGATTGCATTGTGACTTGCGACTCCGGATCCACGGCCGCATGGTATGCACTGCATCTGCAAATGCGGCGCGGCATGATGGCGTCGCTGTCAGGCACGCTGGCGACCATGGGATCGGCGGTGCCTTACGCGATTGCCGCCAAGTTCGCCCACCCGCAACGCCAGGTGATTGCGCTGGTCGGCGACGGCGCAATGCAGATGAACGGCATCAACGGATTAATCACGATTGCCAAGAGCTGGCGCGACTGGGGCGACCCCAGGCTCGTGGTGATGGTGCTCAATAACCGTGACCTCAACTTTGTGACCTGGGAGCAGCGCGGACAGGAAGGCGATCCGAAATATCCGGCGTCGCAGGATTTGCCGGATTTTGCTTATGCCGATTTCGCGCGCATGCTGGGCTTGCACGGCATGCGGGTCGAGCGCCCCGATGAAATTGGCGCGGCCTGGGACAAGGCGCTCGCATCGGACCGTCCGTGCGTGCTCGAATTCGTCGCCGACGCCAACGTGCCGCCATTGCCGCCGCAAGTCACCCGTGCGCAGGCCAGGTCGTATTACGAAGCCCTCGAAAAAGGCGACCCCGACGCGCAAGCCGTGAAGGCCGCATTGGCGCAACAGCAGTCCGAGGCGTAATGGACGTAAGGCATGGAATGGATGTAAAGGACTAACACCTACTCAATAACTCCTGCGAGGAACGATGAAAAATACCGCTCTTCCCCGTCACATTGGCTTCATCCCGGATGGCAATCGCCGCTGGGCCGTCAGTCAGGGCCTGCATAAGCAGGACGGTTACGCATTCGGCATCGAACCCGGACTTGCGCTGTATGAACAGTGCAAGGAATACGGAATTGAAGAGGTGTCGGTTTACGGCTTCACGCAGGACAACGTCAAGCGCCCGCCGGAGCAGAAGGAAGCGTTTCGCCAGGCTTGCGTGCGCTTTGCACTCGAAATCTACGAACGCGGCGCAGCCTTGCTGGTCGTCGGCGACGACGGTTCTCAGCAATTTCCATCGGAGTTGCGCCGCTTTCGCCAGCGCCAGGGCTCCGGAATCAAGGTCAATTTCCTGGTGAACTATGGCTGGCAATGGGACCTATCGGGTATCAGGGAAGGCGACGTCTATTCCAAAGACGTGTCGCGCGTCGACATGATTGTGCGATGGGGCGGTGGGAGGCGGCTGAGCGGCTTCCTGCCGGTACAGTCTGTCTATGCCGACTTTTATGTGGTTGATGATTACTGGCCGGACTTCAAGCCTGCGCACCTTGACGAGGCGCTGTCGTGGTTTGCCAAACAGGACCGTACGCTGGGCGGTTAATAAGGTTTCCGTTTCCGTGCTGGCGTCTTATGGCGCTAACTCATACCAATCCCAACCTGTAACGTGACAAATGAGATCGACGGATTTCGCAGGAGGAGTCAATAGCGGGCTATTGACGACGAGTGCAACGCAGGCAGACGGAAAAAGACGCGATCTCATGGTGCGTTATGGGTTGGGATTGGTATCAGGCATCATCTTCTTCGGTCGCTACGTCGGATTCGATAGGTTCGATCAACTGTGCATTGTTGTTGCCGACCCGGTTCACGTCGGTGCTGACCTTGTACCATTCGAAGACATCCGGCGGTAGTGCGACGGCACGTGCCAGGTGCTCGGCCTGATCGGGCGGCAGGCTGTTGTCCATCCAGAGCGCGGCATCTTCGGCTGAAAACACCACCGGCCGGCGGTCATGAACATCCACCAGTCCCCCTTCGGCGGCCGCCGTCACGATCACGAAACCCGTATTTTCGCCCGGCTCTTTTTCTGGCCGATAGCCGGTGATCGCCGCCAGAAACATCGGTCGGTCGTCCCTGCGCCGGATATACCAGGGCTGCTTGTGGCCTTTTTCGCCGGTCCATTCATACCAGCCATCGGCGGGCACAATCGCGCGTCCCGATTTCCAGAGCGATCGGAAGTAGGGACCGGTCGCCGCTTTCTCGATGCGTGCGTTAATGGCGATCGGGATTTTCTTTTCGGCCGCCCACGATGGACGGTAACCCCAGGTAACCTGATCGATATGTTCGCCGTCATCGCCGAAGCGGTGCATCAGCCAGGGCGCGGTGCCAGGCGCCACATTCCAGCTCGGCCCCCTCCCGCTTCCACCTCCATGACGGCCGAAGTCATCGACATTCCAGCCCATTGCATGTGCATAAGCGACTTGCGACCGGTGTTGTGTGATGCGTCCGCACATGATGAAGAGTCCACAATTTCAGATTTATCCGCTGACCAGTCCGTACAGCATGGCTGCATTCAGCGACACGATGATGACAACCACCAGCCATGCCAGCCGCTTCAGCCAGGCAGGATTGGCAAAGACACCCATCTTGGCTTTGTCGCTGGTAAAGCGCACCAGCGGCACCACGGCAAACGGCAACTGCAGGCTCAGGATCACCTGGCTCAGAATCAGCAGTTTCGCGGTACCGCTTTCGCCGTAGTAAACGGTCGCGATCAGTGCCGGTACGATGGCCACGGAACGCGTGACCAGACGCCGCAGCCATGGCCGCATTTTCAATTGCACATAGCCCTCCATCACGACCTGACCCGCCAGCGTGGCAGTCAGCGTCGAGCTCTGGCCCGACGCCAGCAAGGCCAGGCCGAACAGGAAGCTGGCCACCGTTGTGCCGAGCAGCGGTGTGAGCAAATGATAGGCATCCTGAATTTCCGCAACCTCATGGTGGCCGCTGGTATGGAACACCGCAGCCGAGGTGACCAGAATCGAGGCATTCACCAGTAGTGCAAAAAACAGGGCGATGACGACATCGATCGATGCGTACTTCATCGCATTACGCCGGCCTTCGTCACTCAGTTCAAAGCGCCGCGTCTGTACCGTGGACGAGTGGAGATACAGGTTGTGCGGCATGACGGTTGCACCGATGATGCCGATGGCGAGATACAGCATTTTCGGATCGGTCACGGTTTGCGAACTGGGTATGAGTCCGGCGGCGACCTCGCTCCACTGGGGGCTGGACAAAATCAGGTTGGCGCCGATGCAGACAAAGATCACTGCCAGCAACGATATGATCAGGGCTTCGAAATAACGAAAGCCGCGTTGCTGCAGCCACAGTACGACCAATACATCGAGCACGGTGAGTGACACGCCCCAGGTGAGGGGAATCCCAAATAACAGGTTGAGCGCAATGGCGGTGCCGATCACTTCCGCCAGATCCGTCGCGCAGATCGCGATTTCGCAGACGATCCACTGAAAGAACGCCGAGCGGCGTGAGTAATGCTGCCGGCAAGCCTGCGCGAGGTCCATGCCGGTCGCAATGCCGAGTCGGGCCGACAAAATCTGGAGCAGGATTGCCATCAGGTTCGACAGCATGATTATCCACAGCAGCGAATAACCGAATGAAGAGCCGCCGGCGAGATCCGTTGCCCAGTTACCGGGATCCATGTAGCCGACGGCAACCAGATAGCCGGGGCCCATAAAACCAAGCAGGCGTCGGATCCAGTGACCGTTGTGGGTCACGGCGACGCTACGCAGCATGCTCGATCCGTTTGAGCCATCGGCAGCAGTTGTCGGCGCACCCCATGGAGACGGTGTTTCTACGATGGTGGGCGGCGGCATGAAGAGTCATCCTTTATGGTGATAAACAGAGATTTAACGATGGAATATCAGCCGAACACCAGCCGAACACCAGCCGCATATCAGCGATGAAGCACCTATGCGTACAGCAAAACGCGCCGGCGAAAGCGATAAAGACGCTTTTGCCGGACGCATGGCGCGGGCACACTAATGCTGCATGCCCGCGCGGCACAACGTGGTGATCGACATTACGGTTTAATGGTCTTGCCTTTCGCCGACTTCGACAGTCCGTCCGGTGCAGCACCCAGTTCGGCGCCAGTGGGCGGATCGATTGTCGGATTGGACATCGTGCGTGCAGCCATGGCATCGACAGCGGTCATCTCTTCGGGCTTCAGTTGCACGGTCGGCATGCCATCGCCGCCGTCGACGGCTGCCTGTTCATTGCGATCCGAGACGAACATCCATTGATCGCCCTGGTTCCATGAGCCGCGTGCATCGCCTTCGCCCTGCGACATATTGAAATACACGCCGGTGAAACGGGGATCGCCCTGCAGTTTGCCGGGCGGGAAATTCGGTTCGATGGCATAGAGGGCTTTTTCGAAAGACTTCTGGTGCGCAATCTCCCGTGTCATCAGGAAACCGAGGGCTTCCTTCACACCGGGATCCTCCGTACAGTTGATCAGACGTTCGTACACAATTTTCGCGCGTGCTTCTGCGGCAATATTGGAACGCAGGTCGGCGGTTGGTTCGCCGATGGTATCGATATACGCAGCAGTCCATGGCACGCCGGCCGAGTTGATCAATGGCGAGCCGCCGCCATACAGTACCTGGGTAACGTGGCTGTCATTGCCGCCGCCGCTGATCTGGCGGTACATTTCCGCTTCGGTATCGACTCCTTCGGCCAGCTTGCCTTTGTTACCTTTGTTCAGCATCGCAACCAGGCTGCCAATGACTTCAAGGTGGCTCAGTTCTTCTGTCGCAATGTCCATCAGCATGTCCTTGCGACCCGGATCATCCTCAGCCAGTGCTTGCGTGAAATAGCGACAGGCCGCAGCAAGTTCGCCCTGTGGTCCGCCAAATTGTTCAAGCAGAAGATTGGCCAGACCGGGATTGCTTTCACTGACCCTTACTGTGTACTGAAGACGTTTGTTATGAGCAAACATGGTTATCCTTTCAGACGTTGCCTGGCACTGGCGTAAGGCTGGCCAGGATTGCTTTGTTGAGTGGACGTCGAAAGGATGCAAGACATATACCACGGCGCGCTACAGGCTCGCATGTTGTGATGACCGCGCTGTCTGTGTGTTTGCGTAAGCTCTGATGAATGCCGTAACCGGAAAGTTTTACCGGCGCGTTTTATAAAATGCACACATGGACTCGCTGACATTTTCCATGTCAGAACGGACTCACAAAAATCTTGCCAAGGCATTCATAAGCTTAGGCTATTAAGCTGATTGAAAATTCCTTGCGAATGTTAGTTTCGGCCATGCGTCTTGAAATGATCAAGCCATCAAACTAGCAGCCGGCTAAAGCGCGAGTAACAGGGGGAATGTCAGCGCATCATGATGCGCCGCAGCGTGAAGCTGAACGCATCCACGAGTGCTACCAGCAAAAGCATCGCGATGATGACCGTAGCGGCCTGATGCATCTGGAAAAGCGACAGGTGGTATTTGAGCATTTGCCCGAGACCACCAGCACCGACGACGCCGAGAATTGCCGCAGCACGGATATTATTTTCCCAGCGATAAAGTGTGTACGACATCATTTGCGGCAAAGCTTGCGGCAGCGTCGCATAAAAGAACGCGGCCATCGCATGCGTTCCGTTGATACGCAATGCTGACTCCGGCTGGGGGAGCGTATTTTCCAGCGCATCGGCAAACAGTCTCCCAAGCACGCCACTGGTATGCAAGGCCAGCGCAAGCGTGCCCGCAAACGGGCCAAGGCCGGCCGCAATCAACAGGATGGACGCCCATACCAGTTCCGGGATTGAACGCGATGCATTGAGCAGCATGCGTGTCATGCCTCGCGTTGCATTACCGAAGCGGCCGCTCGCCGGAATCGCGAGCGCAGCGCCGGCAAGCGCGGCAAGCAAGGTGCCGAGTGCCGACATCGCGAGGGTTTCGGCCGTAGCACCAAGGACCTTGCGCAAAAAGTTCGCTGCGGTTTCCGGCGGCGCAAAACCTTTCAGAAAATCGACGCTGGTATGTAGCGCATCGCTGGTAAAGAGTGCCTTCCATTGCAGCGGCAGCGTCGCGAAACTGGCAATCACCAGCAATAGCAGGCCGAACAGCAGCAGCAATGTCGAGCCGCGAATATGCGGCGGTGCCGGCGGCAAGCCCGTCTCGGACAACTTCATGCCAGCCTCCGCCGCAACATCTTGCTGACACCATCCGCAGCGGCCACCAGCAGTACGAAAATGATCAGCATGGTGGCCACTTCGCCGCCGGCCAGCATCTTCATGGATTCATCCATGCGCTGGCCAAGTCCGCCGGCGCCGACAAAGCCCATCACCACCGAACCGCGGATCGCGCATTCCCAGCGGTACACGGTGTACGACACCAGTTCCGATGCCGAGTCCGGCAGTGCGCCATAAAACAACGCGGCAAGCCGACTGCTGCCGTTGTAGAGCAGTGCATCGGTCGCGTGCGGGTCGGTCGATTCGAGGATTTCCGCATAGACCTTGCCGAGCATGCCGCAGTAGGTCAATGCGATGGCCAGCACACCTGCGGTCGGACCGAGGCCAACGATACGCACCAGCAGCAAGGCCCAGACCAGTTCGGGCACGCTGCGCAACAGGATAAGCAACCAGCGTATCAACTGGCGCACCGTACGTCCCACCATGCCGATGCGCCCGGTGCCAAGGCGCGATATCGACAGCAATTCGGTAATCACTAGCGTCAGGGGTATTGCGCCAAGCAGCGCCAGCGCCATGCCGGCGGTCGCCATGGCAACCGTCTGCCAAGTGGCTTCCGCCACCAGCAACAGGAACTCGCCGGAATGCGCGGGCGGAATAAAAGAGAGCAGGAAGCGCCCGGTGGCCTGCAAGCTTTGCGCGTCCAGCAGGATCCAGGGTTTGAATTCACTCCAGACCAGCAGCGGCCACAGCACCGCCAGTGCAATGACGAATGTAGTAACGCGGCCGCGCCATGCCGGATCGCGATAGGACGTGAGACCGGATTCAGCAGAGTCCGCAGAATGAGCAGGGTGGACCGGATGTGCGGACATGCGCTTGGAATACTTAGAAACAGCCGGGAGCGAAGCGACGCCCTGTCGCGCCCTCGCCAGCGGCGATGCTGTCGGCCGTGCCGGGATCGTTGCGATCGGCTGCGGTTGTCGACGTCCCCTGCTGGTAGAGGTCGGCGATCATGCGATCGCTCACATTTTCGCTGGGCGCATCGAAGATAATGCGGCCGTGGCGCAAGCCGACAATACGCGGAAAGAGCGCGCGCGCAAGTTCTACCTGGTGCAGGCTGCATACCATGCTGGCGTTGCGGCGTGCCGCTTCCTGCTGCAGCACGTCAATCGTTTGCCGTGCCAGTGTCGGATCGAGTGCCGACAGCGGCTCGTCGATCAGGAAGGCTTCTGCGTCCGAGACGATCAGCCGGGCCAGGCTGCAGCGCTGGCGCTCGCCACCGGAAAGACGGTCGACGCGCGCATAGAGTTTGTCCTGCAGGTTGAAGCGGGCAAGCGCTTCGTACGCGGCGCGCGGGTCCGCCGGCTTGAGCAATGAAAGCAGGGCCTGCCCCAATGTCCATTGGGGCAGCCGACCTGCGAGCACCGCGGTGACCACGCGCTGCCGGGGCGGCAGCGGCGGTGTCTGCGGCGCCAGAAAAAGCCGGGCACGCAATGCATGCCGCTGCGTCGACGACAGCTTCCACGGCTCGACGCCGAATGCAGTAAAGCTTCCGCCGTCATGCGCGCGCGCCAGTGCCAGCGTATGCAGCAGCGTGGTCTTGCCCGCGCCTGACGGGCCGATGAGCGCGAGCTGTTCGCCGCGCGCAATGTTGAGCGTCACGTCGGACAAGGCATGTTGCGGCAATGTGGGCGCATAACGCACCGACACGCCGCTCAGTGAAAAGCTCATTACTTCAGCAGTCCTGCCTGTTGGGCAGCCTTTTCAATCGAGGCATAGTTTTCCGCCTTGGTAGGGATAAAGCGACTCGCACGTTGCAGGTCCAGGATCTCCTTGGCTTTCGGATCATTTTTGTCGAGTGCGAGGAAAGCATCGGTCAGCTTCTTGCGCAGCGCAGGGTTCATGTCCGAACGCACGCTCCAGTTGTAATCAAAATACCCCGGCGTTGTGTAGAACACGCGCAGCGCATTGCGATCAACCTTGCCCTGTGCAATCAGTTTTTCCCAGACCGAGATGTTCAGCGCACCGGCATCCACCTTGCCGCCGGATACAGCGGCGACTGTCGCATCATGCGCACCGGAGAAAGCGATACGCTTCATGTCGGTGTCCGGATTGACGTTCGCATTCAGCAGATAAAAGCGCGGCATCAGGTGACCGGAGGTCGATGATTCAGAGCCGAAGGCAAAGGTCTTTCCCTTCAGGTCTTCAAGCTTGCTGATCGACTTGTCGGTTGTGATGAATACCGATTTGAATTGTTCGTCTTCTTCGCGCTGTACCAGCGGGATCACCTTGCCGCCGCTGCGTACCTTCGCCTGCACAAAGGTAAAACCGCCAAACCACACCATGTCTAGCTTGTTGTTGATCAGGCCTTCGACCGAGGCTGCGTAGTCCGTAACCGGCACGAACTCGACTTTCATGCCGAGCTTCTGTTCGAGATAGCTGCCTAGCGGCTTGAACTTTCGCTGCAGCTCCGTTGGCGCCTCGTCAGGGATGGCCGATACGCGGAACACCTGTTGTGCCTGTGCCAGGCCTGCAATCAGGAATGCGGAAACGGTAAGCGCAACGCGAAGAAAATTTTTCATGCGGAAGGAGGAGCCCAAGAGTTAGAGGAAGGCCGTTCTGGCCGGGAAGAAGGCGTTGTAAGCGCCGTGTCCGGCCGCCATGATAGCAAAACTGAATAAACATCCCTTCCTTCGCCTGCCGAAGGATGTCCGGCAGGAACTTTTTTCCTGTTGATGTCTCTTAACCAGTCTTTTGGCGCGGATTGCAGTACCCCGCTTCCATACCAACCATGGCGCGCTCGCGCTGCAACATTCCTTTTATAACATTGCATGTCTGCTCATATCCACGTTCTCGTCGTTGACGATTTTTCCACCATGCGCCGCATCGTGTCCAACCTGTTGCGGGAAATTGGATTCACCAAGATTACCGAAGCCGAAGATGGTGAAAAGGCCTTGCATTGTCTGCGCTCCGGCATCCCCATCAATTTTGTGGTCACGGACTGGAATATGCCGGTCATGGATGGCTTGACCATGCTGCAAAAGATTCGCGCGACAGAGGACTTCAAAGACCTGCCGGTCCTGATGGTCACTGCCGAAGCGAAAAAGGAAAACATCATCGCTGCCGCCCAGGCCGGCGCCGATGGTTACATCGTCAAGCCATTCAACGCCGCGACACTGAAGGAGAAGGTCGACAAGATCCTGACGAAAAAAGGGCTCGCTGTCCGATGCGCATGAGTGCGATTAACCGCGCGATTAACCGCACCTGAAACATTGCGCAGGGACGACGTTAAAAGAGTACGCCGGGCACGCACTTCATGCCTTGCCGGAATACGTACCCGTGAACCCGGCAGATTGAACACGGCGCCAAACCTATGTGCCTTGCTGCAGCAGCTTTAGCGTCGCACGGGCGGCTTCTTCCGATGATGCCGGGTTTTGTCCGGTAATCAGATGGCCGTCGACCTGTACATACGAGCTCCAGTCCGGCCCTCTTGAAAACTGACCGCCACCTTTCTTCAGCGAATCCTCGACCAGGAAAGGCACCACCTTGGTCAGCTGTACCGCCTCTTCTTCGGTATTGGTAAAACCGGTCACACGCTTTCCCTCGACCAGCGGACGTCCGTTATGCAGCTTGGCATGACGGAGTACGCCGGGTGCGTGGCACACGAGGGCAACCGGCTTGTCAGCCGCATACGCGCTCTGAATCAGGGTTAATGAATCCTGGTCTTCGGACAGGTCCCATAACGGGCCGTGCCCACCCGGATAAAACACCGCATCAAATTCCTCGTGCGACACGCTGGACAGCAGCACCGTATTGGCCAGTGCCTGCTGTGCTTCCTTATCCTGCTTGAACCGTTGGGTGGCCGCGGTTTGGGCATCTGCATCGTCACTCTTCGGGTCCAGCGGCGGCTGGCCACCCTTCGGCGACGCCAGTGTGATCCTTGCGCCCGCATCCTTGAAGACATAATAGGGTGCCGCGAATTCTTCCAGCCAGAAACCGGTTTTCTTTCCGGTATTTCCCAACTGGTCATGTGATGTCAACACCATCAGAATATTCATAAGGTCATCCTCTATCGCTTGACAATGAATCAACGTAGAGTAAGCCTGCTTATTGAAAGTTCGACCATGCGGACGGGAAAAGATCTTGCGGAAATGCATGAAAAATTGCTTGCGGCGCAATGCGTTATTACCTGCAAGGTTATCGCACATCCCTCATAATCACCTGACAATAAAACCAGTTATCGAGCCATCGGACCGCATCAAGAGGAGACAAGCATGACCAGCAATGCCGAAACGATTGCCCACCGTATCTGCCCGCTCTGCGAGGCATGCTGCGGATTGGAACTGAGAGTAAGCGACAACAAGGTGATTGGCATACGCGGCCATGACGAAGACGTGTTCAGTCGCGGTTATATCTGTCCAAAGGGTGCGTCCCTGAAAGATTTGCATGAAGATCCGGACCGCTTGCGCGCGCCGCTGATCAAGCGCGACGGCAAATTTTTCGAAGCGAGCTGGGATGAAGCATTCGCCGAAATCGAACGTCGCTTGCCGCTGGTGGTGCAGGCCCACGGCGCCGATGCACTCGCCATGGTGATCGGCAATCCTTCCGCGCACAAGATTGGTCTGCTGCTGTACTTCTCGCGCCTGGCCAAGGCGATTGGCAGCCGCAATATGTTTTCGGCCTCCACGCTGGACCAGATGCCCAAGCAACTCTCGTGCGGATTGATGTTTGGTAATTGGTTGTCCTTCCCGGTACCAGATATTGAACGCAGTGATTTCCTGCTGATGCTGGGTGCCAACCCTATGGTGTCGAACGGCAGTTTATGGACAGTGCCGGATTACCGTGGCAAGGCCAAGGCCATGCGCGCACGTGGCGGCCGTATCGTCGTCATCGATCCACGCCGCACGGAAACGGCGTTGGCCGCCGACGAACATCACTTCATCCGGCCTGGCACCGATGTCTTCCTGCTGCTCGGCATGGTGCATACCCTGTTCGACGAACAACTGGTGCGACTGGGGGCGCTTGCCGAACATGTCGCCGGCGTCGACCTGGTGAAGAGCGCGGTGAGCGACTTTACGCCTGAACGCATGGCCGATCGTTGCGGTATCAATGCCGCAACCATTCGCACGCTTGCAAGACGACTTGCGAGCGCTGAACGCGCCGCGGTCTATGGCCGCATGGGAACCTGTACTCAGGAGTACGGCACGCTGTGCAGCTGGCTGATCGATGTGCTCAATGTGCTGACCGGTCACCTTGACCAGGAAGGCGGCGCGATGTTTTCGAAGGCCGCCGCGTTTTCCGCCAATACCGCCGGCAAGCCCGGCGTTGGCAGGGGCGTTATCACTGGCCGGCGCAAAAGCCGTGTGTCGGGTGCACCGGAAGTGATGGGAGAGTTTCCAATTGTCTGCCTGGCGGAAGAGATCCAGACACCGGGCGATGGACAAGTGAAGGCCTTGATTTCGATTGCCGGCAATCCGGTGTTGTCGGCCCCGAATGGGCCGCGTCTTTCCGAAGCGCTGGACGGGCTCGAATTCATGGTCAGCGTCGACATCTATTTGAACGAAACCACGCGCCATGCCGATGTCATCCTGCCCGGCCTGTCGCCGCTGGAAGAATCGCATTACGACGTTGCATTCCCGCAGTTCAGCTATCGCAATCATGCGCGGTACAGCGAGCCGGTACTGCAGCGCGATCCGGCACAGCCGCCTGAATGGCAGGTGCTGCTACGCCTTGCCGCGATCGTGCAAGGCAAGGGCGCGCAGGCTGACGTATTGAAGCTGGATGATGCGTTGTTTGCCGAAGATGTGCGGCGCATGGCGGGGGAGCATGCCGAGGCGGTACTGGCTGCCTTATCGCATCTGAATGGCCCTGAGCGCCAGATCGACCTCGCCTTGCGCACCGGTCCCTACGGCGACCAGTTCGGCCGTAATCCGGGCGGCATCAATCTTGCCAAGGTCAAAGCGGCGCCTGGTGGCATCGACCTCGGTCCCTTGCAATCACGCATACCGGAAGTGCTGCGCACACCGTCGGGCAAGATTGAACTCGCGCCTGAGATGCTACTCGCGGACCTGAGCCGGGTACGCGGCGATCTGGCTCAACCCGCTCCCGAGCTGGTCGTGATCGGCAGGCGCCATGTCCGTTCGGGCAATAGCTGGATGCATAACCTGCCTATCCTTGCCAAAGGCCCGTTCCGCTGTACCGCCCTGGTCCATTCCGTCGATGCGCAGCGACTTGGCCTGCAATCAGGAAGCATGGCGCGTATCAGCAGCGGCGGACGCTCCATCGAAGCACAGGTAGAAATCAGCGATGACATGATGCCCGGCGTGGTCAGTCTTCCGCACGGCTGGGGTCATGACATGCCCGGCACACGCATGCGCGTGGCGGCAGAACGACCTGGCGCCAACCTGAATGCCATTCTCGATGAAAGCAAACGGGATCCCTTGTCGGGCAATGCGGTGTTGAGCGGGGTGGCGATAGAAATGACTGCGGTGGTCAATGCATGACTTTATGACTGTATGACTGCGCGATGAGTGCGTAAAAAAGGCAGACCGGACGGTCTGCCTTTTGATTACATCGAAGTCCTTACTTCTTCGCTGCGTCGGCCTTCTCTTCAGCCGCATCCTTCTTGGCTTCGGCCACTTTTTTCTTGGCCTTCTTGTCGGCTTTGGCTTTTGTCTTGTCGGCATCGGCGTTAGCCTTGGTGACTTTCTCTTCCGCCTTTGCATCTGCCTTGGTCGATTTCTCCGCAGCCTTTGCGTCCGCCTTGGCCGCTTTCGCTTCTTCCTTCGTAGCCGGTGCAGTCGTTGTTGTGCCTGCCGGTGCGGTAGCAGTTTGCGCAAATGCTGCGGTGGCGAACAGGCCTGCGATCAGGGTAGCAATCAGTTTGTTCATGGTCGTCCTCTGTAGTGGATATAGGAAATCGCTGCACCTCTACAAACGACCTGTCCTGGTATCGAGTTGACCATAACGTTGTAAGCAATTGTTATAGCAACACTGTTGCTAAAAATGACATACCAAGGCTTGCTTACAGGCAGTTGCGCAAAATCAAGCTTCCGTTGCATTTCTTACCGCAAAGAGTTTCGTGGAGGCAAAATTACTCATCGTTTTCAAGGAGCTAAGCATGCGCAAGAAATCACCACTGGTTGTACAAGAGGGTTATACGCCGAATCATTTGCTGGACACGCTGATGACAATGCTCGGCGCGAAAAGCGATGCGGCGCTGGCCCGTATTCTCGCCGTGCCGCCGTCAACCATCAGCAAGGTGCGCCACAAGCAAGTCGCCATCAATTCTGATCTGTTGCTGGCAGCGCATGAACTGACAGAAATGAGCATCCGCGAATTGCGTGACCTGATGGGGGACACCAAGTCCAAATATTGGCTCGGTGGCATGGATAGCGTCGTTAAGACACGTACCATCCCCGCCATGCCGCGCTACCATCGCGAAGCGTCGCAGATTGTCAGCCATGCCTGAAAATCGCACACGAGAAACCGTGTCGCAAAAAATTAAGCGGTACATGTTGCAGGCATGTACCGCACGATGAAAAGGCGATTTGTCACATCGCCTGAATCTCAACCTGCATTCAATTAGTTTTTATTTCCGTTTTCCTGCTCCTGGTTTCCCTGTTCGTTGTCGCGCGCATCTGTTTGCTCGCCACGATGGCTCGCCCTGCGATCCGCTGAGTCACGCGGGACCGCGCGTCGCTCGGCCATGCGGCGTTCGCGGAACTTGTTAAGGTCGTAACTTGCTTGTTCAAAAGGTGTTTCTGGTCGCGTCATTCTGTATCTCCGCCATAGGAATCGGCATTCGCCTGTACCAAGTCTAAGAGCTTGGCTCTGCGCAACTTTGATGCGGAGCAAACGCACACTAGTCCTGTACAAATCAGGACAAAGGAGATTGCCATCCTACAAACGCTTATAACAAGCGCCTAAAGACAAAGCGCATAGGCAATCTGGCTTGTCGGTCAATGCAGCCATCGGGCTATCAGCGTAAAATACTGTATATAAAAACAGCATGCAAAGCTGATGGAACTGATCGACAAGCTGGCTTGGGCATTGGCCCATCGCGAACACTTTCCCCTCACCTCAATACTGCGAATCCGAATCTGATTGTGCGTGTCCCGGGCATTGGTTTGCGCAATGCGCGGCGACTGGTGGAACTTCGCCGGGCACGGCGAATCCGTTATGCAGATCTGGCACGTCTTCGCTGCAGCATGGACAAGCTCAAACCATTCATTGTGACCGCTGATTACCGGCCGCAGCACGACACTTGACGCGCGTGGCGCAACACTTTTCGCATCGCATGGGCAAAAGCAGCTGGATGATCGGCACGCCGAAAGGTTCGGCCATATGGGATGGCACCGGACTGCACTTCGGCCCTCCCGTGGCGCGCGTCGACGACATCGCGGATAGCGGCGAAGCTCTGTGGCTCGCGTACTACCGCAGTATTTTCAATCCCGCCCGCTTGAATACCGGGGCGATGGAGATGCATATGCCTGTACGTTACTGGAAGAACCTGCCGGAAGGCAAACTGATTCCCGAACTGGTCAGCCGTGCCGGGACTGGCGGCCAGCGCGTCGGGCAGGCCAAAGAAGTGGACGTGCGCAAAGGAAAAACCATCGACATCGCTCCTGCGGATGCGCAGCCGCAGCGTGATGCGCCGACCGATCTTGACCAGTGCCGGCGCTGTGATTTATGGAGCATGGCAACACAGGGTGTGCCTGGCGTCGGACCGGATCATGCGACGATCATGCTGGTTGGTGAACAACCCGGCGACCAGGAAGACCTTGCAGGGCTGCCCTTTGTCGGGCCCGCCGGAAAACTGCTGGACGACGTGATGCAGCAGGCTGGCGTGGACCGCGATACCGTCTACCTGACCAACGCCGTCAAGCATTTCAAATGGGAGCCACGCGGCAAGCGGCGCCTGCACAAGACGCCGGGACAACGCGAGATTTCAGCCTGTCATTACTGGCTGGAACACGAGATTGCCGCGATCAGGCCCAAGGTGCTGGTAGCGCTGGGCAGCACCGCGCTCAAGTCGATCATGCAAAGCAGCAAGGTCACCTTGAACAGCATGCTCGGCAATCCTGTCCAGCATGACGGCCAGTGGGTGGTTGCAACCTATCATCCGGCCTACGTCTTGCGGGCGCCGGATGAACAATTGAAAGCGGCGGCCTTCGCCGACATGGTGAAAGCACTGCAAACCGCGGAGCGGCTTATCGCCGGGGACGCGCGACATCACTGAATATGGAAGCATGACAGCCCGCAAATTCCCGCACCTCGCCTTTGTCGACCTTGAAACAACTGGCGGCTCCGCCACCGAAGACCGCATCACGGAAGTAGGCATCATCGAAGTCGACGATGACGGGGTGCGCGAATGGAGCAGCCTGGTGAACCCCGGCATCACGATCCCGCCATTCATCCAGTCATTGACGGGGATTTCGGATGAGATGGTCGCCGACGCGCCACCGTTCGAAGCGGTTGCCGATGAAGTCGCCGCACGCCTTGCCGACCGTGTATTCATCGCCCATAACGCACGCTTCGACTACGGCTTCCTGCGCAATGAATTTCGTCGTATCGGACGCGATTTCCGGCCGCAGGTGCTGTGTACGGTACGGTTGTCACGCAAATTGTTCCCCGGCTTCGCACGACACAATCTCGATACGCTGGCCGAACGCCACAAGCTGCATGTGACCGAACGTCACCGCGCACTCGGCGATGCGCAATTGATCTGGCAGTTTTGGCAGCGTATCCATGAAGAGCATACGATTGAAACCATTGATGAAGTTGTCGGCAAACTCATCAGCCAGCCCACCATCCCGGCGCGGCTCGATGCGCTGCAGATCGATCAGATGCCGGGGTCGCACGGCGTCTACCTGTTCTATGGTGAAAACGATCTGCCTTTGTATATCGGCAAGGCCAACAACTTGCGTCGCCGCGTGTTGTCGCATTTCAGTGGCGATCATATGTCGTCGAAAGAGCAACGGCTCAGCCAGCAGATCGAACGCGTCGCGTGGATAGAAACTTCCGGAGAACTTGGCGCATTGCTGCAGGAAGCCGCCTTGGTCAAGGCATTGCGGCCCGTCTATAACCAGAAGCTGCGCGACAACGAAGAAGTCTGTTCCTGGCGCCTGACGATGCGCAAAGGCCGGCTGGTGCCGGTGCTGACCACCACCGATGACCTGTTCTTCGGTATTGATCCCAGCATGTATGGCGTGTATAGCAGCACCCGCAAGGCCAATGACGCGATACGTGCGATCGCCGATGCCAATGGGCTTTGCCATCTCTTGCTCGGACTGGAAAAAAGCAGAGGCGGCAAGGTTTGTTTCGCCAGCCAGGTCGGCAAGTGCCCGGGTGCCTGCGCCGGCAAGGAGAGTATCGACGCGCACAACGCCCGGGTGCTGGCGGCACTGGAAAGTTCACGCCTGCAGCCGTGGCCGTTCAAGGGCCCGATTGCCATCCGCGAAAACGAGACTTTTCATGTGGTCGACTGCTGGTCGTATCTGGGTGCCGCGCGTACCGGTGAAGAAACGGAGATGCTGCTGCAGAAAGGACGCCATCCATTCGATCGCGACGTATACCAGATCGTGCGCAAATGGCTGAAAAAGCCCGGTGTGCAAGTTGTCGATTTATAACGACAATCAACTATCGGTTACTGAAGATGTTGCCTCTCTGGCATTGTTCCCTGATAATGCCGGATCGTTTCTGACCGTCCGGCCATGCCACAATCTTCCCCGAACTCGATCGAAGATCGCCTCTATGTGCTGCAGAAGCGCTGGGAAAGGTACGTCGCCGACGGACGTTTCGAGCAATTCATCGAGTTCGCCGTCGCCGTCAACAGTTTGGCCGAGTATTTCAATCGTCTGCGTCTGCCTGGCCTGGTGCGCTTGTGCGAAGGCCTTGAAAATGCCGCGCTTGCCCGATTGGGCGACGACTCCACCCATCCGATTTCACAGCAGGACGTTCTGGCGCTGCAGAGACAGATCGATGCGCTTGCAGGCGCGGTCGCCAGCTCCCGTTCCTCAGGTACCGGTCGGCGAACCCAGGAAGCCGCAGCGTCGGTTGCCGACATCGACTGGATCAAGCCGCGCTCCGTATGGCTGGTGGCCGGGATGGAAAAGCGCGAGATGGCAGACGCGCTGATCCGCCAGCTGCAGTTCTTTGGTTTCAAGGTCGGCGAGCATGCCTGGGACGACCCGGACCATGCCGATGAAAAGCCGCTCGCCGTGCTTTTCATCCCTGCACAAGAAAACGCCACACCAGAGGAAATCGCCCGCATCTCCTCTGTCCGCGCAGCCTGCCCTGCCAGCCAGCTGATCTACCTCGGCGTCGAATCGGCCATTGAGCCTATCGTCGCGCTCATGCGCGCCGGCATCGACGTCACCATCCCGGCCGAAGACCAGCCGGCCATGGTCCTCAATTGCATCCTCGACCTGGTCCAGACCAAGGAGCAGGAGCAGTACCGGGTGCTTGTGGTGGAAGATTCCCGCGTTGCGGTTGCGCTGATCCAGAGAACACTGGCCCAGCATGGCATCGATACCCACGCGATCAACGATCCGGGCAAACTGCTCAATGCGCTGGAGTCCTACAAGCCCGACCTGGTACTGATGGATATGTACATGCCACGCTTCAACGGTGTCGAAGCTACGCGTGTGCTGCGCCAGATGGCCGCCTACAGTTCACTGCCGATCGTTTATCTGTCCGGGGAATCCGAAGTCGGCATGCAGGTCGAAGCGCTGCGCCTCGGCGGGGACCAGTTCCTGATGAAACCTTTCAATCCGGTGCTGCTTGCCGCAGTCGTCAAGACCCGGATCGAGCGCTTCCGCGAAGTGCGGCGCTCGACGCGGCTGGATGGCCTGACCGGGCTGTTTAACCATACGGCGGCCAAGTCGCGTCTGAAAGTGCTGGTTGATGAGCTGTCGGGGCTGTCGGGTCCTTATCCCGCTGACCCGAGCGGTTCCGGCGAACTTACCGTGGCCATGATCGACATCGATCATTTCAAGTCGATTAATGACACCTACGGCCATCCGGTCGGCGACCAGGTGATCCGTGGTCTCGCCTGGTTGCTGAAGGGCAGGTTACGCTCGATCGACCTCATCGGCCGCTATGGCGGAGAAGAGTTCCTTGTGGCCTTGCCTGGCGTCAGCGCCGAAAAAGCCATCGCTGTCATTGACCGCATCCGGCGCGATTTCTCCGGCTTGCCGCATGCGCATCCTGAAGGTGCCTTGTATGCCACCTTCAGTGCCGGCGTCGCATCCTATCCGGTAACGCAGACCGCGACAACGATGACGGAGGCCGCCGACAATGCGCTATTGCAAGCCAAGCGCCTTGGACGCAACCGTGTCGAGTACAGTGCCGGACTACACGTTGTCCAGGCAGAAAGCGATCTCGATTTGTCTTAAACATTCCTGTTTTTGCGAACAAAATGTCTTAAGAACTTCGCTTTTTTAAAAACAAAAGCTTGTCTACGATGAGGGTTCCTATAGCACTGGAGACTTTAATGAAACCGACCATCGTTGCCAAAGGCGTCAGGCTGACGCAGGTATTACGCGATTACGTGATACGTCGGCTGCAATTTTCGTTGAACCATGCGCGCCAGTCGATCAGTGGCGTCATTGTCCGCATCTCCGACCAGAATGGACCCAGGGGCGGTATCGACAAGCAGTGCCGCATCCAGATCAATGTACCGGGTATGCCTAGTATCGTCGTCAGCAGCACAGCCGCGCGGATTGCGGAAGCGGTCGACCTCGCGGTACATCGTGCCGCCATGGCGCTGGGACGCACGCGTTCGAGGGCAAAGAGCATAGCGCATGCACGTTACCCTGCGCTCGAATTCAATGCATAACTTGCAGCCGGCGCACCGCTCAAGCTTTTCTTCATTTACACTACTATAAGAAATCATGAAACGAGTCATTCTGTTTATCGGTACCAACCTTGCCATCATGCTGGTACTCGGCATTAGTGCCAGCCTGCTCGGTGTGAATAGATACCTCACCGCCAACGGCCTTAACCTCGGCACCTTGCTGATGTTTTCCGGCCTGATGGGCTTCGGCGGCGCATTCATTTCACTTTTCTTGTCGAAGCCCATTGCAAAATGGTCAACCGGCGCCCGCGTCATCGAGCAGCCATCCAACTCGACCGAACTATGGCTGGTCAACACGATTTCCAGCCAGGCGCAGCGGGCCGGCATCGCGATGCCGGAGGTGGCGGTCTATGAGGGCGAACCCAATGCATTTGCCACCGGCGCCACCAAAAACAGTTCGCTGGTTGCGGTATCGACTGGTTTGCTGGAATCGATGAAGAAAGAAGAAGTCGAGGCGGTGCTCGCACACGAGGTTGCACACATTGCCAATGGTGATATGGTGACGTTGACGCTGATCCAGGGTGTGGTCAACACCTTCGTCACTTTCCTTGCGCGCGTGGTTGGTTATGCGGTTGATCAGGTGCTGCGCCGAAACGACGAGCAGAGCAATGGCCCGGGCATTGGCTACACCGTCACCGTCATCATTTGCGACATTGTGTTTGGTATCCTGGCCAGCATCATCGTCATGTATTTTTCGCGTCAGCGTGAATTCCGTGCCGACCGCGGTGCCGCGCAACTGCTTGGCACGCCGCGTCCAATGATTGCTGCGCTCCAGCGTCTGGGTGGTTTGTCGGCGGGCGACTTGCCTAAAAACATGGCGGCATCGGGTATTGCGGGCGGTGCCGGTCTGATGGCCTTGTTTTCCAGCCATCCTCCCATCGAAGACCGGATCGCTGCTTTGCACAGTGCCTGAGCTTTAATCGTTGGTCTTAAGTGTGTTACCTGTTTTGACAGGCCTGAAATGAAAAAGCCGCGCAATATGCATTGCGCGGCTTTTTAATGTTTGGTTGCGGGGACAGGATTTGAACCTGTGACCTTCGGGTTATGAGCCCGACGAGCTGCCAGACTGCTCCACCCCGCGTCTGAGGGATCGAATTGTACAGGCGATGACGTATCGATGCAATCGAAAGCTGGCCAATTACATGAAATAATAAGGGCTTCCTATTTCTTCTCAGTTCAACGAAACAATGAGCAACAAACCATCCCGCACACTGACCTTCAAATGCAAGAAATGCACAAAGCCGGTTACCGTCTTTCTGCAAAAAGTTTCTGCCTGTTCGCATATTCAGCCGTACCAGGGCATTTGCACCTGCGGTGAAGTGCTGCGTCATGCCACCGGCCAGAAAGATGCTGTTGAAGCCTTCCTTGCATCACCCGATGGCAGCTGGACCCATCATCATCACTAAGCCGGTAGCATCAAACTGCCTCCATCATGGTCTTCGTGCTGTACATGAAATCACGCCGCCATCTTGACGGCGTTGCCTAGCCGTATTGCTGCTAAGCAGAAGGTTGCAGGAGGCGACACGAAAGTAGCGCCACCCGAATGCCCATGCTCAGACAGGAAATACCAGGCAAGTCGTTGTCGCATGCGCGTACAGCTTGCCATGGACATCGGTAATACGGCCTTCGGCCACGGCGACCTGGTTACCCACGCTGATGACTCGGCCTTCCGCACGGATCGGGCCTGTCTTGTCAGTCAGCGCCCTGATGTAATTTACCTTTAGTTCCAGCGTACTGTAACCCTTGCCCGCAGGGAGCATCGTCTGAACGGCGCAGCCGACACAGGAATCGAGCAGGGTCGCCGCATAGCCGCCATGCACCATGCCAATCGGGTTGTAATGCTCAGGTCCCGGTGTGCCCTGAAAAATCATGAGTCCGTGGTCGACCTCGATCGGAACAAAGTTGAGCAGGGCGCCAATCGGTGCCACCGGCAATTCGCCGTGCAAAATGGCGTTCAGGAATTCCAGTCCTGAGCGTTCGCGTAATTGTTCACGTGTAGCGACTCCCGGCGCCATCAGGCCGGGCCGCACGGCAGCTTCGTCTTCTTGCCATTGCTGCAGCGTTGCTTGCGGATCCATCAGTAAATCCTTCTTATTAAATTAATGCCTTAAAGAATGCTTTTTAACAATTATATGCATATGCACTATAATCCAAAACTGACAACTTGGCGTGCAGGCGGATAGATGACTATGCACCGTGAGATCCGCTGCATTGGCTGCAACTCCAACCCTTGGGCCCTTGCAGGAGCAGTGACATGGAAAACCAGAATACCCTGAGCTCGCGCGCCGCGTGGACGCTTACACTTGCCGCTGCGGCGATCATGATGATCACCGTCGGTGCGCGACTGACGACCGGTCTGTTCGTTTCGCCGATCAACACATCGACCCAGCTTGGCATCGTTACCATCAGTTTCGCGATGGCCGTTGGCCAGTTCGTGTGGGGCGCATCGCAGCCTATCTTCGGCGCTATCGCCGATAAGTACGGGCCGGTAAAGGTCATCGTCGCCGGCGGACTGATGCTGGCGGCAGGCACAGCCATAACGCCTTTCGTCAAGACGGAATGGGGACTGTTGTTGGCACTCGGTGTGCTCAGTGCGGCCGGAGCAGGCGCTGGAAGTTTTTCCATCTTGATCGGTGCCACGTCACAGCGTCTTCCCGCCGAGCGCCGCGCTTTCGCTTCCGGTTTTATCAATGCCGGAGGCTCGTTCGGACAATTTGTCTTCGCTCCCTTGCTGCAGGCGATCATTAGCAGCGCGGGCTGGGTGATGGCAATGCTCACGATGGCCGTGACGACGCTGGCCACCATTCCACTAGCATGGCCTTTGCGGAAACGCCCGGCTGCCACGATGCAAACACCGGCCGCCACTCCTGCTGCCGCGACGACCGTTGCCGCTGCACCGGCAGCCATGGGCCTTGGCGAGCAAGTCCGCATCGCACTGCGTGACCCAAGTTACCTGTTTTTGCATGCGGGATTTTTTACTTGCGGTTTTCACATTGCTTTCCTGGTGACGCATTTGCCTGGTGAAGTGGCGTTGTGCAATCTCCCTGCGGGCGTATCCGCAACATCGCTGGCATTGATCGGCCTGTTCAATATCGCCGGGAGCCTGACTGCAGGCATGCTATCGTCGCGCTATCGCATGAAATCACTGCTTGCGCTGATGTATGCGAGCCGCGCCGCGATGATCGTGATTTATCTGATGGCGCCGAAGACCGCGATGACCTTCTACGTTTTCGCGGCTGCACTTGGCTTTACTTGGCTAGCCACCGTGCCCCCGACCGCCGGGCTGGTCGGCAAACTGTTTGGTACGCGTTACCTGTCGACTTTATTTGGACTGACCTTGCTGTCGCATCAGATCGGCGGCTTCTTTGGTGCATGGCTCGGCGGCCTCGCGTTTGTCCGCTTCGGCAACTACAACTGGATGTGGTACATCGATATCGTGCTGGCACTCGCCGCCGCACTGATCAACCTGCCGATTCGCGAAGCGCATATTCCCGCAAGGACCGCGACCGCAGTCTGACATTGCAGACAGTAGCAATAGCGACGACACAAGCAGGAAGCGAGGAATGCATCAAAGCATTGCCTCGCTTTTTGACGCCAGCCATCTACGCAGGCGTTGCTTTCTCAGGAATCTTCCATCGTCACATTACCGAGTTTGAGCGGTTTGCCGCACTCGGAACAGTTCTGACCCGGCCTCGACAGTTTTCCGCACTCGCTATGGCGCAGGCGCACCGGTTTTGCATCCGGACATTGCAAGTATTCTTCGCCAAATCGCATGAGTTCAAGCACGATTGGAAAGAGTCCCATTCCGGCCTTGGTCAATTGGTAATTGAAGCGCGGCGGGCGCTCTTGATACGGCACCTTTTCAACCAGTCCGCCTTCAATCAGGCGGTTGAGGCGGGTGGTCAGAATGTTGGTCGCCGCCCCGGTCTGCTTTTGCAAATCATCGAAGCGCAAGGGCCCGCGAAACAGCGCCCGCAAGGCCAGCAGGATCCATTCATCACCCAGCAGCATGGCTGACCGCACAATCGGGCAGGACAGTGGTGCGGCACATTTAGTCGTTTTTTCCATAATTTTCATTTTAGACGCTTGCAAAATAAAAGTCACTAGGCTATGATGAATTCGTTACTTGCAAAACGCAAGCCACTGGGAGGCAAGCACCGCAAGTGCATTTCTCTGGCAGCCAAGTGCCGCCAACCCTTTATCGAACCTGTGGAGAATTTCAAATGAACATCAAAATGACCAGCGTTGCCCTTGCACTTATCGCCACTTCCGCTGCCGCCTTCGCGGCAGACGAGTTTGTCGAGCACACTAACTTCACGTCAACCCGTACCCGCGCGGAAGTACAAGCCGAGCTGAATAATTCGCCTGCACAAAATCAGGTTTCCACGCATCAGGAATTTGTCGAGCACCAGCCGCTCGTCTCCGGCAAATCCCGCGCCGAAGTGCGTGCCGAGCTTGAGGCTGCATATGCCCAAGGCACCTTGGGACACACTCCGGAATTTGTAGAACACACCTATGTCGCCTCGACCAGGTCGCGTGAAGAGGTGCGTAACGAAGCAATCCAGGCTGCCAAAGCAAGCCGTCCCGTGACAAGCCGTTACGGCAGCTGATCCGCAACGCGCCGTATTCTCTCTCCTCGTTGTCGTCTGTCTCGTCCATATTGTCCATATGGATGTTGGCCCGCCTCTGGCGGGCCTTTTTTCGTCATTGTTAAATGCGCTTGTTGATGCGGCCTGTTGCGCCACTGCGTCAGCGTCGATCAGCTTCCCTGCGCGTTTGCGCGGAATCAAACAGCGCTGGACCGCGATTGTTATCTTGACCAGATGCTGCGTAAGCCCAACAGCGAACGCGCGGCGCGTACGCACAACAAAAACACGACAGGGAGCCCAACCTCATCCGCGTGCCACAGACCAGGAGACCAATGCCAATGGTCAGCCAAAGCCACGGACACGCAAATATAAATATGGAGCTTTTCATGTCGCATTTTTTGCAAAGGCCAGTGCATTGCTTATCCTGTCTTGCCGCCTCGACCATTTTTGCTGCCCTGCTGACTGCTTGTGGCGGAAGCGAGCAAACATCTGCTTCGGCGACACGCAGTAGTTTCGCCCCCGCCACCGTCGTCGAAAACACCGCCGTATTTACTGGCAACCGACGCAACTACACCATCATCAAGGCCGCCACCGGCTACACCGTCATTGACAATACCGGTGCAGATGGGACGTCGAACCTCGGCGCCGGGATCAACCTGTTCAAATTCGCCGACATCACGGTCGATCCGGAAATCGGCGCCAAATCACTGACACTCCCGCCCGCACAACTCAAGATACTGACCGAGTTATATATCGCCTTTTTCAACCGTATTCCTGAAGCGGAGGGTTTGAATTATTGGATGGATCAGGTAAAGGCAGGACAAAGCATCAGCCAGATCGCAGATACTTTCTTTAATGCGGCAATCCAGTACACGGCCTTGACCGGCTATTCGCCCGGTATGAGCAATGCTGACTTCGTTCGCGTAATTTACAAAAATGTACTTGGCCGCAGCGGCGCGACCGCACCGCCCGAGGAAGACGTGCAATTTTGGGTGGGCGAACTGACCAGCGGACGAGCTACCAAGGGCACACTGGTACGCAGCATGCTCGACTCAGCGCACACCTTTGTCGGCGATCCAACCTGGGGTTTCGTGCCCTCGTTGCTCGATAATAAATTTACCGTCGGTCATTATTTTGCAGTTCAGCAAGGCATGAGCTTCAACACCCCGGAGGAATCCATCCAGAAAACCATGGATATTGCTGCTGCCGTGACGCCGACCGACACCGTCGCCGCCATCAACCTGATTCCTGTCGCCCCCGGTACGCAGCCGGTTGATCCGAACACGCCAACCACGCCACCGGGCTCTGACCCCAGCCGTGCTCTCAATGCGCGGTTTAATGCTCCACGTGCGTTGGTTGCAGGCGCGGGCGGCTATCTGTACATCGCCGATTCCGGCAGTGATACGGTGCGCAAGTTCAACACCATCACTGGCGCGGTCACGACCCTTGCCGGCACACCGGGTCAATTCGGTACGCCGGGTGCCGCGCCAGTGGACGGAGTCGGCGCGGCCGCGCGTTTCAATGTACTGACTGGCATCACTGTCGATGCAGTGGGCAATCTGTTCGTCACTGACACCTTCCTCAATACCGGACGCATACGCAAGATCACGACCAATGGCACCGTCAGCACGCCATTGGAAAACGCCTACGCCTTCGGTATCGCTACCGATACCATCGGCAATGTGTACTTCACCAATAATTTTTCTTCCCTGGTGGAGCGACTGACCCCTGGCGGCGTGCGCAGCACAATTGCCAACATTCGTGAACCGCGAGGCCTGGCGCTCGATAGTGCAGGCAACCTGTATGTATCGGATACCGGCAGCGATTTCGGTCCACTCGGTCAATCGGCGTTCAGCTGCACCATTGATCGTATCGCTCCTACCGGTACAGTCAGCATCCTCGCCGGCAAAGTGGCGACCGCAGCGGTGGAGAATACCTGCGGTTATGCGGACGGTCAGGGCGATGCGGCAAAGATCGGCAGCAATGCCTATGGTGTCGCAGTCGATGCTGCGGGCAATGTGTATGTGGCCGATACCAGCAACCATGTGATTCGTAAAGTTACGCCGGAGGGTGTCGTGACCACGATCGCCGGTATGGCGGCCGCGACCGGCAGTGCCGACGGCAATGGCACGGCGGCACGCTTCAATGCGCCGCGTGGCATCACCATCGATCCTGCCGGGAATCTTTATGTCGCCGATACCAATAACCACACGATCCGGAAAATTACGCCCGCCGGTGCGGTAAGCACAATTGCCGGAAAGGCTGGTGAAGCAGGGACGGCAAATACACCCTGACATCCTGACGGTGCATGCGTGCCGCTACGGTCAGCAACCGTCGTAGCGACATGCATCGGCGCTCAGTGGCTGATGATGGGCACAGAAGGATTTCATCAGGGTTGATTGGCTGCATGCATGACAGCGGAATTGTGCTGGGTGTCTCGCTGGGCAAAGCGTATGGTAGCGCGCCCCGCATTTTTTGCTTCATACATTGCAAGGTCCGCGTTCCTGATCAACGATTTGCCGTCGGTGCCATCTTCGGGATAGATGGTCGCGCCAATGCTTGCTGAAATTTCAAAGGTGTGACCTGAAATCTCATAAGGCAGTACCAGCAGGTCGAGGATTTTTTTCGCAACCAACGCGGTGCCATTGCGGCCCTCGATATCCGACAATAACACCACAAATTCGTCTCCCCCAAGACGGGACGCGGTATCGGATTCCCGCATGCAGTTCTGCAAGCGTTTTGCAACCTCCTTCAGCAGCAGGTCACCATAGGCATGGCCGAAATTGTCATTGACCGGCTTGAATTTGTCGAGATCGATGAAGAGCAGCGCAACATGGCTGTGCCCACGCTTCGCCTTGTTCAGCGCCTGTCCCAGTCGCTCCTCAAGCAGCTTGCGATTCGGCAGACCGGTCAATGCATCATATAAGGCGAGTTGCATCGCCTGCTGCGCAGCATGCAGGGCACGTGCGCGATCATCCAGGAATAGCCATATCAGCAAGGAAATCATCAGGCTGATGCTGATTCCGGACTGCAGGATCAACTGGGGGCGGTCGGAGCGCAAGCTCATCTCGAATTGCGGTGAGGCCGCCGTCACAACCGTCCATGTGCGGTTTGCCGCCTGGATGAAACTGACGCGCTTTAGTACACGCTCGTTCGACGTGGCGTCCAGTGCATCATTGGAGTCAAACATCTTCGACTCGGCATTGATTGTTTCGTCGTCGAAAATTTCGATGTCCAGTTCATCTGCATATTCTCCACTTACGCCATGCATGAAATCATCCACGCGGAATGGTGCATACACCCAACCAATAATATTGGCGCGGCGTTGTTCCAGTGACGTATGCGGTGCGCCATTGCGATACAGCGGCAAATACATCAGGAAGCCGTTTTGAATAGCGCTTCCACCTTCCTGCACCAGCTTGACCTTAGCCGACAAAGCAGCCGAACCTGCATCCCGCGCAAAATCCATTGCCGCGCGTCGGGCCGGTTCCGAGTACATGTCATAGCCGAATGCACGCAGATTGCGGCCAAAGAAAGGCTCGAGGTAGATAATCGATGTGTAGATATCTCGTGCACCTTCGGGCGTGATCGTATATTCCGGAAAGCCTTCAGCGCGGACCGCTGCAATATGGCGATCTTTATCCGCGGCCGGAACAATCAGGCTCAATCCTATACCCTGGACCCCTGGAAACATTTCTGGTAAAGATAAGGAAGAAATAAAGGATTGAAATTCTTTCCGCGTTACATCGTCGGCCGAATGGAATAGTCCGACCGTGGCACGCAGCATTTGCTGGTAGATGGCCAGTCTTTGCTCGATACGGATATTGGCTTCGCGCACTTTGAACTCGAACGTCGTCTGTAGCGCCTGATCTGCGGAACGCGCCGCGACATCCCACAGGCGGTAGGTAATGAAAAGAGAAAGCGCGAGCACTGCCAGCGTCAGCATTTCGCGTGCTCTGAAGATCTGTCGGATTTGGTGTGGCCGGCGTTCGAGATTTTTCATGCCTGTTCCTGGCGGAATTAAGTTGCCGCGCATCGGTGTGCCATCGGCAAATTCCTGCATCCGTTATGATCGCTGCTTAATGTGAGCGGAGTATTGAGAACATGCAATCCCCCGCCCTTGCTTGCTAGCCGTTTGAAAGAAAGATGGATGCGCACTCCCGGTTAACGGAAAAGATGGCAGTAAGTTCAAAGGCAGTACTTATTTACGCAAGATCTTTTGCATTGGTTTGATGAAAAATCCACTGATTGAATTTCGCTCTTTTCGTTATTTTTTCCTGAGTCGCGTTGCCACGACCATGTCCAACCAGATGTTGATGGTGATCGTTGCATGGCAGATGTACGACATCACGCACAGCGCTTACGATCTCGGTATGGTGGGCCTTGCACAATTCCTTCCTGCACTGGCACTGTCGCTGATTGTCGGCCAGGTTGCAGACCGGTACGATCGGCGTCGCATCCTTGGCTGGTGCCTGGTCGCGCAGCTCTGTGTAGCGATGGGGCTGATCGTCGGCACATTGGGTGACTGGCTGGGACGCGAAGCCATTCTGCTTGCCTCGGTTGCCCTCGGGACAGCCAAGGCATTCCAGATGCCAACGCAGCAGGCGCTTGGGCCGTTGCTGGTGCCGCCCCATGTTCTGCCGCGTGCGCTGGCGGTTAACTCGGCCGGCACCCAGTTCGCGATCATTCTCGGTCCGGCGATTGGCGGTTTTATTTATGTCGGTGGTGCGGCCCTGGTGTATATGGTGTGCGGCGCATTGTGTCTGCTGGCAATTGCGATGACGCTCCGGATACGCATTGAACAGCCGCCGAAATTGCGCGAACCGGTGACCCTGGGAAGTCTGTTCGCTGGTATTGGTTTCATCTGGAGCCGCAAGGAAATCCTTGGCGCGATATCGCTCGACCTGTTCGCCGTCTTGCTTGGCGGAGCCACTGCCTTGCTGCCGATCTTTGCACGAGACATCCTGCATGTGGGGCCATGGGGGCTCGGTTTACTGCGATCGGCCCCTGCGGTCGGTGCTTTGCTGGTGTCGCTCTATCTCGCCCGTCATCCGATACAACGTCGCGTCGGAAAGATCATGTTCGGGTCGGTAGCCTTGTATGGGATCGCGACACTGGTGTTTGCCTTGTCGAGTTCGTTTGCCGTGTCGCTCGTCGCATTGGCGCTGACCGGGGCTTTCGACATGGTCAGCGTGGTGGTGCGCCAGTCGCTTGTGCAGCTCGATACGCCGAATGACATGCGGGGCCGGGTCAGTGCGGTCAATTCAATTTTCATCGGCGCATCGAACCAGCTGGGAGAATTCGAATCCGGTGTCACTGCCGCATGGCTGGGTACCGTGCCGTCGGTCGTGGCGGGCGGTCTCGGCACGATCCTGATTGTTGCTTTGTGGGTGAAACTATTTCCTTCCCTGACAAACCGGGAACAGCTGACCGCCGCGTAACTACCGAGGCAAGACCTGATGGATAGAAAGCCGGAACCAACATGGCACCCAGTCGTCTGAATAACATTCACTATTCCTCATCATGGAGGTTGTATGCGTAAGATAATTTTTCTGGCGATCGCAGGTTTCCTGTGGCGAAAGGTGCAGGCTCGCGTGTTCACCGGCGCCGCAGCCGGACGAACAGTACGTCGTGGCAGGTTCTGACGCCGTATCAGACTGGCTCAAAAATCGGAAAACCGGAGAACAGGGCGGCGCGGACCGCCCTGTTCTTTGCGTGATTCAGCATGCAGCCAGCGCACGCGACTTGCGCAGCGCGAAGTATTCCAGTTCCGCAAACACCGCCACCACGACTGCCTGTGTCACGATGAATGCCTGTCCCAAGGTATTTGGCGAAATCCATCCCGAAAAAGCGATATAGAAACTGTCCAGTGTCCACAAGGCATTGCAGATGATGATTGCCCACACGGCACCGCGTGGCGGTTGCTGGCGCGTTGCAACGTAGACAATCAGCGCGGCGAGAGGTAGCAGGGCAATGCCAGCCGACTGCAACAGTGCAGCTGGAATTTGCAACAGGCTTTCCAGCGTGTCGGCGCCCAGCGCCATCAGCAATCCGGTAACGGCGCCGGCAGCGGCGTCGGCGAGCAGGACTCGGCGCAGGAAAGAAGGTGATTGAAGGTTCAACATGGCAGGCTCCATTTCATGTGGTTGGGTCATCCGCTGGCGGCTGCAGGTTTGCCGCGTCGGTGAACACATGATCGGTCAGCCCCGTATTTGGGTCGATTACGCGCAAGGTAATCGGGAGTTGGTGATGCCGGTTAAAGCGCGCTAAAACAGCTGCTCGAATTCTTCGGCCGGTACCGGCTGCGAAAACAGATGGCCTTGCGCATAATCGCAGTTGCTCGCTGCCAGTAATTGCCTCTGCAGTTCGGTTTCGACACCTTCGGCCACTACCTTGATGCCGAGTTTGTGCGCCATCACGATGATCGCGTCGCACAAGACCATGTCGTCAGACCCCGGCGCCAGGTTCTGCACGAAGGATTTGTCGATCTTGATATAGTCGATGTCGAACTTCTTCAGGTAGGACAGCGACGAGTAGCCGGTTCCAAAATCGTCGAGTGCAACCTGTACCCCATTGTCGCGAAAGCGCAGCAATTGATCGGTCACGCCGGCAGACGAATCCATCAGCATACCCTCGGTGATTTCCACTACGACGCTTTGGCCGGGCAATTCGAGCGACTCAAGGCAGGATAGCCAGCTCTCATGGTTGACTCCCTCGTTTTGCAACTGTACCGGCGACACATTGACGCTGATCTGGAAGGAAGAATGGTGCCGCGTGCGCCATGCGCCAACCTGGCGTGCTGCCTGCCTAAAGATCCATTCGCCGAGTTCTGTGATCATGCCGGTTTCTTCTGCAATCGGAATGAACTCCAGCGGGTTGATCAGGCCGCGCACCGGATGCTGCCAGCGGATCAATGCTTCGGCCTTATGGATACGGCCGGTGTTGAGGTCGACAATCGGCTGGTAGTAGACGCGGAATTGTTTCTCGTGCAGGGCGATGCGCAAGTCATTCACCAGGCGCTTGCGGTTCTGGGCCACCTCCTGCATCGAGGCCGTGAAATAACTGTAGCGGTTACGTCCCTGCGCCTTGGCCGCGTACATCGCCTGATCGGCATTCTTGAGCAGCGTGTCGGTTTCCGTTCCATCCCCGGGATAAAACGTGATGCCGATGCTGGCGGAAATATAAACCTGTTCAGTGCCAAGCTGGAAGGGCTCGGCCAGTGTGCGCAAGATATCGTTGACTGCGCGCTCGATGCTGCGCGTGTCGTGCAGGTCGCCGAGGATCACGGTAAATTCATCGCCGCCCAGGCGTGCGACGGTATCGGTCTCGCGCACGCAGGCACGCACGCGCCGCGCGGCGTCCTGCAGCAGCCGGTCACCCATCGCATGCCCGAGCGTGTCGTTCACTTCCTTGAAGAAGTCGAGGTCGAGGAACAACAACGCCACTTGCTGGTCGGCGCGATTCGCCTGCTTGATGGCCTGGCCGAGACGGTCATGGAACATGCTGCGATTGGGCAGCCCGGTCAGGGTATCGAAGTTGGCCTGCCGCCAGATCAGCTCATCGGTTTCGCGCTTTTTCGTGATATCGGAAAACAGCCCCACGCGGCACTGCACCGAACCATCGGCGTTATAAATCGTATTAACCGACAGCCGGCGCAGAAAATCTTCGCCGTTCTTGCGTCGCGCCCACAATTCGCCCTGCCAGCGCCCTTCGGCGCGCACGGACTTTGTCATTTGCCGGTAGCATTCCGGCGTTTCACGGTCGGAGTTGAGAATACGGATGTTCTTGCCGACGGCTTCTGTCTCGGTGTACCCGGTGATATCGGTAAAGGCAGGATTGATCGTCATGATCTCGCCGTTGCCATCGATGACAGACATCGCTTCGCTGCTTTTTTGATAGACCAGCGATGCCAGCCTTTGCATATCCTGGGCATGCTGACGCACAGTAATGTCGAACACAATCGAAAACAGCAGGATCCTGCCCTTCAGATCGATCGCTGAAGAATGGACCTCGACGATGCGGATAGTGCCGTCGGCGAGACGATGGCGAAAGATAAAATAGTTGCGCCGCTCTGCGAGGGCCTGGCGCATCTCGTCCTGAATCTCGTGTTCCTGCTGCGTACTGATGCGGCTGATTTTCATCCCGCGCATGGTCTCTTGGGGATACCCATAAAAGGCGTTCGCCGCTTGGTTGGCTTCGGCAATCGTTCCCGTTTCGGGATCGATCAGCAGCATGATCGAGCTGTGCTTGCGAAACAGCCGATGGAACAGTTCTTCCTCCGTGCTGAACGTACAAAGTTTTTTCAGATAGGCGTCGAGCATGTCTTTCCGGCCATCGATGGTTCTACGGGACCTGTAATCGATATTACTTACATGGCAAGGCTCAGATTATCGCCGGAAAACCCGCATCACGGTGGCAGGGATGGAAGGTGTGGCGTTTAGCGAATAAGACGCAAGTGAGGACCACGATGCATGCCGGTCCTAACGGAAGGAGAATAAGCAGCGAAGTCGATGAAAAGTGGATAACAAACAGGTGGCTGCTCGTCGGTGACAGACGTTTCCATGAGGCGGCCGCCCGTCGCCGACGAACATCAAACCAATCACTGGCGCCGGTGCCGCCGACCGGCATGGAGCGGCACTAGAGCGGATTTCATCGTGTGTACTGTCGCCTCGGTCTGTCGCTTGTGTGGCCCGCCACACGGCACTTCGCGCGCCTTGTCCTGCACGCCAGGTCGACCCGATTCTCCGTACACCACGATGAAATCCGCTCTAGGACGGTGTCATGCCCGCCTCCGTGCGCCCATCCGAGACTGTACGCATGCGAGAGGTACTCCATGCGACTACCACGATGGCGACCAGTATCACGCCACTGGCGGCAAACAACTGTTCCAGCGGAACGAAACGCATTACCCATCCGGTGACGGCCGACGACATCGGGGCAAGGCCCATGAAAATGAACATGAACAGCGCCATCGTCCGTCCCAGCATTGCCGGCGCGGCATGGCGCTGCAGCCAGGTATAAATTGTCACCTGCAGGAAGCCGCCAAGCACGCCGATCACCAACAGCAGCAGCATGCCTTGCCAGATTGCGCTGATGAGGCCGAGGGGGATGAACAGCAAGCCGATCACGCCATCCAGCAGCAGGATGGTTTTGCCCAGGTTACCGAAGCGCAGTTGCGGCCGGATGCTGGTGACGACCACGCCCAGAAGGGTACCTGCGCCATGGGCGCCGGCAAGTGCACCGAATGCCGCGGCACCGCTGCCGACATGGTCGGCGAGGACAGGGACGGCAACCTGGACCGGGCCGGAGATGAGCAAGGCCACCGCAGCCCAATAACTGAAGCAGATGCGCAGGCTGTCATCATTCCAGCAGTAGCGCAGGCCTTCGCCGACGGATTTCCACACCGACGAGGCGGCTGGTGCCGTTCCGGCTGGCTTCGCATGCGGCCGTACCTGCGATAGTGTCCATGCCGACACCGCAAAGGTAAGCGCGTCAAGGGCAAATGCCATGCCGATACCGCGGGCATCCTTGATGGTCGCGGCCGCGCTGTCGCCGAACAAGGCGATCAGCAGGCCGGCCAGCAAGGGCCCGGCAAACATTGACAGCTGCCGCACACCCATCTGTACGCCTTTGGCCGCCGGCAGCAATTCACGGGAAATCACATGTGGCAGCAGGGAGGTGCCGGCGGGAATGCTGAATGCCGTCGCCAGGCCAATTCCCAGTGCCAGGGCATAGACCGCCCACAGCGTCAGATGCCCGCTGAGCACCAGGGCGGCCAGCACAGCGAGCAACACGGTATTCACATGCTTGGTCAGCATCAGCACGCGCTTGGGCGAATACCGGTCGACCAGTGCGCCGCCCAACAAAATGAACAGCGCGCGCGGTATGCTCATGATTGCCAGTACGGTGCCCAGCACCAGCGTGTCACCGGTCATTTGGAGGACCAGCCAGGGTAGCGCGATCAGACTGAACTGATCGCCGAGCATGGAGATCAGCGCACCGCTGAACACCCATCGGAAGTTGCGGTCGCCAAACAGGGCGCCGCGTTTCGGGTCGGGATTACCGGCCATGTTGCTCTCCTCTTTTTATTTGCTTTGTTTAGCCAGCGTAGCGATGCCTTGCTGGACGAGATGCATTACCGCTTCATCCATGCCACTGCCGGCCATCAGGTCGGGTTCGAGGACGGAAAGTTCGCGGACCCGCTCGCAGAGTGCCGGATCCGTACCCCATATAGCGTGAAAGGTGTCGATCCATCGCTTGCACAAGTCCATCAGTTCGGGACTGGAGGGCGATACGCCACGCTCATGAAGCTCACGCGCCTCGGCAAACATCAATGGCCAGTTCCGGTAATGCGCCAAATACGGTTCGCGTATGCGTGCCACTTGTTCTTTGCCGAGATGCTTCTCGTAGAGGCGGAGCCGGAATTCCGCAGTGGCGTGCACCATGTACTCAAGCATCGCGACATCGACACCGGTCAGGACTTGCACGGCCATCTCATTGCGATGCATGGCATCGAGTTTCAGGATCAGACGCGGATCGTCGCCCATGTGTCGCAGCGACAGGGTCAGCCAAGGCTTTGCCAGCGCCACCGCTTCGTCGCTGTCCGGCGGGACGCCTCGTTGCATCAACGCGCGTGCGGTGACGACGAGAGCCGTCAATTCCTTCATGTCCGCTTCGGCAGTCCGCAAGGCGGCAAATTCCTCCTGCGTGAAATAACGGCCGTAGAGAGTCATCATCTCGAGTGTCGCAAGCCAGTCGTTCAGGTCCGGCTCTTCCTTTTCCGCGAGGCGTTTGCGGAGTTCCTTCAAGCGTTCGCGCAAGGCCACAGTGCGCTCGACTTCGCGGTCCAGCGACGCGATCTGCTGCTGGATAACGCTGTCGAAATCCCGCACATCGCCTTCCAGCAGGGTGGCGACTTCCGCCAGCGGCAGTTCAAGCCGACGCAACGCCTGAATGCGATGCAGGCGCTCGATGTCGTTGCGGTTGTAAAGCCGGTAGCCGGCATCCGATCGCACCGATGGGCTCAACAAGCCGATCGCGTCGTAGTGATGCAGGGTACGAACCGTCAGGCCGGTTCGCTTGGCCAGTTCTCCGATCTTCAACAGCATGGGATGCCTTTCTTCATGATCTCGCCACGTTAAAGCCTGACACTACGTGAGGGTCAAGCGGTTTTCAACGTAAAAACAATCCTGATCAAACGAAAAATTGCCTCAAAGATTGCGTAACACCTGGATACAACACTCTCGCCACGCACTTGCCGCTACTTGACAGTCGTCAAATTTAAACTGTTTCCACTCGGGGATGATGTTTGAAAACAGACAAGAATTTCAGGGAGTTACAAGTGATAGTTGAGGTGAAACGTGGCAACATTTACATCAGGTAGCCGGTATTCGGCAGGTCTTCTTTGCGTCATTCTCGCTGCTTGCGGCGGGGGAGGCGGCGATAACGGCAGCGTAGCCACACAGGCAGGAATCAGTAACGTTCCGACAGGCAGCACGGCGGTAGCCCCTTCCCGCAGCACCGCTGCATCACCCTCGGCCGGGCAAACATCGCCGGCTGGCAATACCAGTTCAGGAGGTAGTGGCGCGCCCGCTGGCGATTCGGCATCTGGCGGAAGCGTAGCCGCCGCCAGTGCGACCGATGCTCGCTTCAACCGCCCGCTCGGGTTGGCGCGGGACGCGGCAGGCAATATGTATGTCGCTGACTCCGGCAACAACACCATCCGAAAAATTTCCGCGTCCGGCAATGTAGTCACACTGGCCGGCACGGCGGGGGCCAGCGGCACCAGCGACGGCATCGGGGCGGCGGCACGCTTCAGTTTTCTGAAAGGGCTTGCAGTGGACGGGGCCGGTAACGTGTATGCGGTCGATGGCAACGCAGTGCGCAAGGTGACACCGACAGGTGCCGTCACCACGCTGGCCGGCGCGCCCGGCGTCGCAGGCAATGCCGACGGACCGGGCACGGCAGCACGCTTCTCGCAACCATGGGGCATCGTCGCCGACGGTGCTGGCAATGTATATGTCGCCGATACCGAAAACTACCTGATCCGCAGAATCGCACCGGACGGCATGGTTACCACCTATGCCGGATCGCGCGGCAATCGTGGCACCGGCAACGGCAGCATCGCCAGTGCGAGCTTCCTTGGACCCAAGGGCATTGCGCGCGATGCAGGCGGCAACCTGTACGTCACCGATTGGTATGGCCCGCCGGCGCCAATGCTGCGTGAAAGCAGCACATTCATTCGCAAGATAGCCGCTGATGGCACCGTCAGTACGCTCGCCGGTACCTATGGCGGCGAAACCGGACCGGCGCAGTTCCGCGACACCTATGCAATCACCGTGGATGGCGGAGGAAATGTGTTTGTGGCGGCCTTTAATAGCGTGCAGCGTATCAGTGCTGTCGGCGCGGTAACGAATGTAGCAGGACCGATTGCTTCGATGCAGTCATTGGAAGGGATTACCATCGATGCAAGCGCGAACCTGTTCGTTGCGGATACGTCCAGTCATGCGATCAGCCGCGTGACCACTGCCGGTGAGGTGACGGTGGTGGCAGGCAAGGTTGATGAGGCCGGAGCAGTGGATGTGCCTTGACGAGGCGCAGCGCTATCAGGTTTGTCAGCGTTGCCAGGTTTTCTCTTCGGTGAGCAAGTGGTGTTGAAACGCCGAAGAGAAAACTGCCAGCGTCGGCAGCCGAATGGTCTGCCGGGCACAGCGGTAAGTTACGTAAATAAGTTACGGAAGTAAGCTACGAAAGAACAGCGACTACCACTTCTTGCGAATCTTGAAATCGTGGTTCACCACAATTCGCGTGGTGGCAATCAACGGACTCAAGCCCAGGATCAGCTGCGTCAACGCATCGCCCGGCAACGCCCAGATCTGCCCGGCCGGTTGTGCGACTTGCGCCGCCGCGCTGATCAGTGGCGCTACCCATTCCGCTTCAGGCGTCACGTCCAGCACCACATCGCCATCCTGCGTCGTGTGCAGATACACTTCGCCGCCATGCTCGAGTCCGAAGCAAATTCCGTGGCCTTGCGTGTTCTTTTTTTCAATGGCGCGCTGGAGTTCCCAGTTGTAGTTATCAATCCAGGCTTCGACGTCATAGGTCGTGGTGAGCACGATCCACGGACGGGCGGCAGGTTCTTGTGCCTTGTTGTCTTCTACGCTGTCCATCGTTGTGTCCAGTAAGCGAATGTGCGCGGGGTATGCACGACGTGTAATTGGTGCGCATGATGCCGCTGCTGCGATTGATGCATTAGTGCATTAGTGCAGGCTCGGCAACCGCTGCAAGCTTTGTATTGGAATGTCGATCAGATTGTCGCACCACTCCCGGACCGTATTGTAATCGCTACAGGTGCTTCACGTTTTCAGCCTCGTACGCCGAGTGCCGGAACGACGTTCCAGGATCGCTGTGTTTTGGAATGTGCCGCCGGTTTGCCTTCAATGAGGGCCGCGGCCGCCGTTCTTTTATCGCATGCCGCCATAGTAGCTGTCAGCACAAGCACAAGTATCACGATGCGCTCGGGGGTAGAACGTGGGGGCATTCTTTATTCTTCCAGGGATGAAGACACCTGTCCTAGACCGGGTTTGATTTCCCTAGTTCAATGCTTTTTTGCGACTTTTCGTCACTCGTATCAGGACTGCAATCCAGGCTGACAATATTCGATGTCACCTTGTTATGCGAAGTTGTCAGAAGCTCTTCGAATGCTTCCGGAGGCAGTGGCTCGGAGAAAAAATAGCCCTGTGCGAAATCGCAGCCTGCCTCCATCAACCAGTCGCGCTGTTCCTCTGTCTCCACGCCTTCCGCGATCACTTGCAGTCCCAGCTTGTGTGCCATCACAATGATCGTTTCAGCAATGGTGCGGCTGGTGCTGTTGCGCGTCGTGTCGCGAATGAAGGATTGGTCGACCTTGAGATAGTCGACGTCGAACTTCTTCAGATACGCCATCGACGAATAGCCGGTCCCAAAATCATCAATGGCAACCTGTACGCCGGCATCGCGCAGGCTGAACAGTTTCTCCGCCGTGGCATCGGTAGCATTGAGCAGCAAGCCCTCGGTAATTTCTACCGACATGCTATTCCATCCCAGTCCCAGGTCCTTCAGGTAGGCGCCCCAATTGAGCGATTTGGCATTTGCCAGAAATTGTACCGGGGACTTGTTGACGCTGATCTGAAATACCTCGCCGCGCAGTGCGCTCCAGCGCTTCGACCAGGCGGCCGCCTGCATGAATACCCAATTGCCGATTTCATTAATCAGTCCGGTTTCTTCCGCAAGGAATACAAACTCGTGCGGACATACCAGGCCGCGGGTCGGATGCATCCAGCGCAGTAAGGCCTCGCCTTTCACTACCTGCCCGCTCTTCAGATCCACTACCGGCTGAAAATACAGCTTGAGTTGACGTTGCGGCAAGGCGGCACGCAGCTCGCCAATCAGCTTGAGCCGCCGCCATGCCTGATCCTGCATCGACTTGGTAAAGAAACTGAATTGATTGCGCCCCGCATTTTTCGCTACATACATCGCCTGGTCGGCATTGCGCACCAGTCCTTCAGGTTCCTTCGCGTCGCCTGGATGCAGGGTAATCCCGATACTGCCGGAGACATGAATTTCTTCATGATTCAGCAAGTAAGGCTTGTCGATGGCGTCGAGGATTTTTTCGGCGATGTTTTCGACATGCGAACGGCTATCGAGATCCGTGAGGATCACCGTGAATTCATCGCCACCGAGCCGCGCCACCGTGTCCGCTTCGCGTACGCAGGAACGGATCCGCGCGGCGGTTTGTTTCAGGAGTTCATCCCCGGCATCGTGGCCGAGCAAATCGTTGACTTCCTTGAAGCGGTCGAGATCGATGAACAAGAGCGCCAGCAGCCGTCCGCTCCGGCGTGAACTTGTCACTTCGTATTGCAGGCGCTCACGAAACAGGCTGCGGTTCGGCAAGCCGGTCAGCGCATCATAATTCGCCCGCAGCAGGGTTTCCTGCTCCGATGAGATATCGACCGTGGTTCCCACCATGCGGCGCGCCCAGCCCGTGTCGCTGCGGTCCACCACGGCGCCGCGTGCCAATACCCATTTCCAGGTGCCATCGCGGCAGCGGACGCGATATTCGCAGGATAGAAACGGTATGCGTCCCTGCATGCAGGCAAGCACATGTTCGCGCACGCGTTCCATGTCTTCGGGATGGGTAATCGCGATCCAATGCACCAGCGACTTGCCAATGTCCGTTGCCCCATAGCCAAGCATGGCGCGCCCGCGGCGTGAAAGTTCGAAGGTATCGCTCTGGATATCCCATTCCCATACACCATCGCCTGCGGCTTCCAGCGCCAGCCGCAGACTGGCTTCGCTGACCTGTGCGGGATCGGCAGGGGTCTGCGCAACTGTTTGCTGTGGCGGCAAGGTGCCGCTCTGGTAAGGAAAAAGTTCCAGTATGCTGCGCCCCAGCACATCGTCGCGCTGCAAGCCGTAATCCTGAAGGAAGACATCATTGACGTCGACCACACTGAGTTCGTGCGACAGTAACAACAGTCCCTCCGCTGCCGCATTCAACGCGGTCCGCAAGTCGATGGATTGCGTCATGTCGCACCCCTCCTATAATGTCCTCCGGATAAACACGGACTGGCGCCCTGACAGCGGCGCAGCACGGCATGTTTGCCCTCAGAAGAATTAGGAAAGGTTGTTGTACTGATAGTTCCGCTGACAGGGCAGTGTTTGACAACAGTAACGGTCCGCTCAAGTGTAGGATGGACCGGTCTTGATTTTGCCGGGACCCGATGGCAAGACTGTACGGTGGCCGCATTAATCCTGATCGACCGGGACGAGCAAGCCCGCAACGCAATCAGGTCAATCGCAGGCAACCCGATTGCGCCCGGAAGCCTTTGCAGCGTACAGCGCCGTGTCTGCACGCCGCATCAGTTCCTGGAATGAGTCGGTGTCGCGCAGTATCGCAAGGCCAATACTGACGGTGTAAGGCGGCGTCTCGGGCTGGCCCTGGATCTGAATGGAACGCGCGCTACCTTCCATGGTAATGCGGATGCGTTCCGCCACCATGACTGCTGCGGTACGGCTTGTTTCCGGCAGCAAAACCGCAAACTCTTCCCCGCCGACACGCGCGAAGTAATCGACGCTGCGGATCGCGGTCTCCGCGCGGAGTACCGCGTCGATCAGCACGCGGTCGCCGGTCGCATGTCCCCATGTGTCGTTGACCGATTTGAAGTTGTCGATGTCAAGCAACAGCAAGGCCATGGAGCGGCTGGTGCGGCGTGTCAAAGATAACTCGCGTTCCGCGATTTCGAACAGTGCGCGCCGTGACCATGCCCCAGTAAGAAAATCGCGGTTGGCGGCATGCTCGGCTTTGGCCAGCATGGTGTCATGGACCATCATCACCGCTCCGATGGTCAGCACCGGCAGCACGAAGGTTCCTGCCGACACGAAAAACAGATTCCAAGGAGAAGGCTGCAATAAGGAGGTGAGTTCGCCTTGATACGCAAAATACAATCCCGCGCGAACCGCATGGCCGAGAGCAATCAATCCCGCCATCCCCGCGGTAAAGAAATACGGATAGCGCGAACGCCATGCATGACGGGAGTGGAAGATCGTCACCGCAATACTGCCGCAAACCGCACCCTGGAATACCGCAACCGTGAGCGTGCGCAACGCGAAGGAATCGAAACCATAGTGAAACAAGGCAATCGCCATGACCATGGCAGCAACTGCAGCGACCAGTAGACGGGTATGCAGCTTGCGACTAAAGAAGCGGCGAAAGCCCGCGAGGATCGCTGCGCTCGCCGCTGCATAAACGCCATTGGCGACTTCATAGGCGACTGGCTCGGACAGATCGCGGCCGAACGCATAGAGGAGCAAGCCGGCAAATCCCAGGCCATTGGCAAGCGCCCATTCCCGAATGCCCGGCGTGCCGCTGCGTAACAGGGACATCAGCACAAGCAGCATGACAACGCAAAACAGGGCACCGATGATGAGTATGTTGAACGCGCTCGGCATGATCGGAATCCGGACAGAAATCTATAAGGCAACAAGGCAAGGGAAAACGTCAATCAGAGAACGGACTATCGACGTTTAAAACCCTGTGCGTAGCGGAAAATTGTTGAGGAGGCACCTTGTCTTAAGAGGCGTGGGGACAGATGATTGTTCCGCGCTGAAAGACCAAGAGTTCCATGATTTTTATGTGCATGATCAAAGTCGGTTAGTCAGAGTTGGCCGACGTTGTCGGCAAGCAGAAACTTTCGGGAAGCGGTGCTATCAAATTGATAACCTGATAGAGCATCGCGACCTGTTGTAGCCGCTTCCGTTTTCTCTGCGGCCGATCCGAGCTCTGCGTGCGCCCTCATACAAGAATCCGAAGTTTCCTGGCGCGCATTCCATTCGACTCTCTTTGCATGGAGCACCGACCATGAAGCGTCTTCCTTTTTGTGTGCGATTCTGTGGTGTTTTGTTGTCCTCCTGTCTGGCCGTCAGCGCTTATGCGGAACCAGCACAAGGCGATGCCGATAAGCAAGCTTCGCAAAAAAAATCCAGCACCAAGGCAAACAAACCTTCTACCGTCAGACTTGACCCCAAGGCGAAAACCAAGCTTGACCATTCTGGTGAGCCGCGCAAAGGCAAGGCTTCGTTTTACGCCGACTACTTTGCCGGGCGCAAGATGGCGGACGGTACGCCGATGGACCCCAATTCAAATGTGGCCGCCAGCCGCACCTTGCCCCTCGGCACCAAGGCCGAAGTCACCAATCTCGACAATGGCAAGAAGGAAGTTGTCGAGATCCGTGACCGCGGTCCTTATATCGACGGACGGATTGTCGACCTGTCGCCGAAGGTTGCTAAAAAACTCGACATGGATGAGAAAGGTATTGCGCCAGTGGTGGTCACACCGATCGAGGTCCCCCAACCGGACGGATCCGTCATGTCCAGCGCTGCCACCTCCGGCGCTGCCACCTCCGGCGAATAGAAGTCGCCAATCACTGGCATTGAGCATAACCGGGTGCGCGCCGCACAGCACTTCGCTGCCATCCGCAGGTCCAATAAGTATCACCGCCCTTCTATCGGCACTGCAGCGCAGTCGATCGCGCCATCATCACTCACGGTCACGCCGATCATGCACGCGTAGGACATGGCCATTACCTCGCTGCGAGCGAAAGCGCCGGCATCCTTCGTTCACGTCTTGGCGAAATTCATCTTGATACGTTGCGCTACGGTGAATCGCTTGTGCATGACGGAACACTAAGCCGCTAAGCAATTACGCGGCTTGTGTATTGCCGGCGTCGACAAACCATGCACGGCCGATGACGTATTCCAGCAGTGTCGCACATGCCAGAATCAGTGAGCCGCTGACCACAACCTGTTTCGGCGTGAGCGAGCCGGCCAGCATCCAGAACAAGCCGAGTGAGGTCATGCGCAGCACCCAGAGCGTGATTTCTCGCGCAAGAATGCGATCGGACAGGCTGCCTTCGATATCCAGCGTGCGCTGGTTCAGGACTTGTTCGCTGGCGATCAGGAAGGGCGAGCCTGCCGCTTTCAGTACCGAATAGACAATGTACAGTGCCGGGATCCAGACGCTGGCACCGAGCATCAGAAACGCGGACCCCACCACCAGGCAGGAGCCGCCCAGCCAGGCGGCGCGGTTGTCGACGCCGCGTTTGCGACGTGTCAGGTAAAGCGCGACGCAACCAGCCATGCCTGCCAGCGTCGCAACCCAGCCAAAGCGGCTTGCCGACCCGAGTGCCTCGGAGGCGCCTGCCGATGTCATTGCCTGGCTGATGCCAAACAAGCCCGATTCAAGGAAGAACAAAGGAAGGCAGGCAATGAATTGCGGCTGGCGCACAATCGCCACCGGATCGCACAACGGTGCAAATGGCTCGTGAGGAAGTTGTCGTCCCAGCAGTAGTGCGCCCATCACGCACAGTACGCCGTACAGGCGGTACACATAGTCGCTGCGCTCGGTCAGCATAGCGAGCATGCCGGTTACCGCAAGTGTGGTCAGCACGCTCAGCACCACCGATACCGTGCCAGCCCGTGCGGCATAGCGGTCACGTTCACTGTTGGCGAACAGGGACATTTCCAGCCAGTGTCGTGCGCCCCAGGTCGATCCTAAATAAATCCCGAATGCCATCGCCAACGCGAGCGGCGATTGCGGCGCACACAGCAATAAGATTCCGGGTAACAGAAAGCCCAGTCGCATCAGGCGCACACTGCTCAGTTGCAGGCGGGGACCGAGGACATACGCCAGCAGGGTCGATGCCATGGCAGTTGTCAGCATGGTGGCGGTGAAGCGGAACATCGCATGGACGTTCTGTTCGGCCATGGTGAAATAACCAATAAAGCCGCCAAGTGTGGCGACTGCGCCTTGCAAGGCGATCAAGGGAAGCAGGGCGCGTTCGCGCAGTGGCATAGTCATAAGCACAAGCAATAAAGAGCAGAGGGGAGCTGAATTGCCGTGTAGGACTATCCGACAGGAAAGAGGTTCAAGCAGGAAATATGTTTTTTGGGAAAGGAAGCAGGATGGCAGGGTAGTCCTTTGCCTGCTGCGGGAGAACTGTTCTATGTGCGTTTCACTACGGTGCAGGCACCAATAAGTCCTCACGCGGATAGCCCCATCGCGGAACGTATGCCGGGCACTCAGCATGTGCGAACGCCGCAAAATCGAGCGTCGTGAAATTACCGCGCGGTGTACTGGCGAAGCGCAAATCGCTAGATCCGCGGGCATCGGCCAGCGGTGCACGGGCAAAACGCATCCATGCATTGAAATGACAATTCTCGTTCTGCAAGCGACGCAATGCCTGCAGGCTGCCCTGGTCTTCCGTGAACAAGGCAATCGCCGGCGTCACGGATTTTTGTTGTGCGGTATTGGCAAAGTTGTCAGGACATGCGGCTGGCGGGGTCATCTGCGGTGCAATGCTGACCACGCCGCGCTTGAGCCCATAGGTTCCTGCCGCTTCGTTGCTTTCCACCGAAACGAACGACCAGCACAAGGGATTGGCGGGAAAGGCGGACATCGATGTGTCGAGCACACGCGTACCGGCATCGTGTTGCGTCAGGTAGCTCGCCACGAGCGCTTTTGCGCGGTGTGATGCTGCCGACTGGACGCCCACAAAACCAAGCGCAATCGCGAAAGACAATACCAGCGCACGCCGTCCATGCGGACCGCATCGCGATTGGCCGACTCCGGTGATCAATGCGACTGCCAGCAGCGCGGTCAGTGAGCCCCATGACAGGAAGCCGCGCAAGGTAAAGTATACCGGCACTCCGGCCAGCAGTATTACAAGCACTGTTTTCAACGCGCGCCCGGGCGCCAGCATGGCCATCGGCATGCCCAGTGCAATCCAGAACACCGGCTCCAGGATAAACACCATGTCGCCATACAACCAGCGTGAATCGAAGGGATGGAAAGGATGGATGCCATACGAGTTGAGGTAATCCATCGACAGGTGCAGCGCAAAGCCGATGATCAGGCTCAGCACGAAGCCGATGCGCGCGGTGCCGCTATCGCGCAGCAGGCGTCGCGCCGCAGGCCACAGCAGCCACAGCACCAGTGCCAGCAATAGCGCTTGGGGAAGTGCATAGAGTACGGTATGCGTATGCCCGCGATGATGCAACAGATAACCCAGGGGCGAAGGCAGTAGCGGCGTCAGTACCAGGTCGAGGTCGGGGAAATTACTGGCCAGCCAGCAGGTCGCCAGCAGCAGACGATGACGTATGCGCTGCTGGTTCGTATCGGCTTCGTCGGGCAGGCTGCGATGCAGAAGTTCGCCGACAGCGAGGCCGGTGACGGAATGACTGAGATTATCCATGGCCAGATGTTACCGGCTTCGGACTGGTGTTGCAGCTATGGTAATCATCTATCGGACTTGGGACTTGGGACTTGGGACCCGGGGCCGCATCATTCCTGAATCGTTGTTATCGTACAGGCGCCTCGGGCACGAAGGAAAAGTAACTCAGCAGAGTCGCTACATGTTTTCGCTGATGCGTCCGCTGGCGGCAGCTACCGCCTTAAACCATTCGGCTGTCGCCGCATCGGCCGGGAAAAAGGATTCGATGCGCAATTCATGGACGGTGACATCGTGCGGCGTGCCCAGCGTGGCGATGGTAGTGAACAGGTTGAGCGAAACATTCCCCTTCTTCAGCGTCACCGGCAGGAAGGGTAGTGCGCGTGCATCGAGATTGGGTGTGCGCGTGGCCGTGGCAATCCCGTCAAACGCCGTGAGTTCTTCTAGCAGCCGGGTCGCTTCGCTGCCTGGGCCATCGCTCATCGCTTCGCGCTGAATCCAGTGCAGCATGTCGCCACACACTTCTTTCCAGTTCGGGATGTACGGGCGCAAGCCGGCGGGGTCAAGCATCAGACGCGCAACATTGATCTGCCCCTCTCGTGGAATCGGCTGCTGTTCCGGCATCCCGAGCAGCCATCTGATCATGGTTGCGGCCGGACCGTTCGGCATGACCATGTTCCATAGCCGGTCAACCACCAGCGCGGGATAGGGCGCCTGCTGCTGCAGCATGAAATCAAGGGCCTGCTTGACCGAATGGAGTTCCGGGTCGGACAGGTTGCGTTCCTGGTAGGCCGGTGCAAAACCGGCGGCGAGCAGCATCACATTGCGCTGGCGCAGCGGAACGTCGAGCACAATGCCGAGCTTGAGCACCATTTCCTTGCTGGGCTGCGAGCGGCCGCTTTCAAGGAAGCTGATGTGCCGTTGCGAGATGCCGCTCTCCGTGGACAGCCGCAACTGGGTGAAGCCGCGCTTGTCGCGCCAGTACCGCAACGCCGAGGCAAAGTCGGTGAAATAACGCTCGTGGGTTGCTGGAGCATGGCCGGTACGTTGCGGCGCAAGTCTCTGCGATGCGTATGCTGATGTCATTCTTGCCCCTGTAAAAAAACAAGATTGCAGATGGGAACGGCACGCAGCAGTGTAGCGCGTCTGCGGCGATCCGTACTACTGGGATGAAAACCGTAGTATCACGCCACAAGGCAGGTGTATCGATTACCTCAGGGGTAATCAACAGAGCATCGCCGTGCTCAAAATAAAAAAACCGGCAGGAGGGCGATTGCCTTCCTGCCGGCCAAGCTGCAGCGTCTGCTGCATCGGTGGTACTGTCAGTAACTCAGCGATTCGCTGGTTCAGTGATGCTTGTTCGTGGCTGCGTCCGGTGTATAGGTGGTCGCCTCCAGTTCGTCTTTGGTGGAGCGCCTGCGCAGGCGGATGTTAAGCATTTCAACCACGACCGAGAAAGCCATTGCACTGTAGATATAACCCTTTGGCACATGGTGACCGAAGCCTTCTGCAATCAGCACCACCGAGACCACGACCAGGAAAGACAGGGCCAGCATCTTGATCGTCGGGTGTTCGGACACAAACCGTCCGATCGGGCCGGCGAAGAACATCATCATGCCGACCGAGGCGACCACGGCGGCGATCATCACAGTGATCTCATCGACCATGCCAACGGCGGTAATGATGGAGTCCAGCGAAAACACCAGGTCGATCACCATGATCTGGAGCACGATGCCGTAGAAGGTGCTTTTCACCGGTGAGCTGACGCCATGCTCCGCACCTTCGAAGGTTTCGTGGATTTCTCCTACGCTCTTGTACAGCAGAAAGAGTCCACCCAGCAGCAATACCAGGTCACGTCCCGAGAAGCCTTGCCCCAGTATCGTAAACAACGGCTGTGTCATGCCGACGATCCACGACAGCGTCAGCAGCAAGCCGATACGCATGAACATCGCCAGGAACAGGCCGAGGCGGCGTGTAAATTCCTGCTTTTCCTTGGGCAGTTTGTCGACCAGAATGGAAATGAAAATGATGTTATCGATACCCAGCACCAATTCGAGCGCGGTCAGGGTGAAGAAGGCTATCCATACCTGTGGATCGGAAAGTAACTCAATCATGCTAGTGTCCTTGCTGTTTTATATAGGTTGTCATTGTTATGTGCAAAAAAAGAGGGCGCCTCGTACAACGGCGCCCTCATTCGATCCACGGGCAGAAGGTGGCGTTCCTTTTATTCGCTGGTGCTGAAGCCCAGCAGATGCAACAGGCTGGTGAACAAATTGAAGATCGACACGAACAGGCTCAGTGTCGCCATCACATAGTTTGTTTCGCCGCCACGCACGATGTTGTTGGTCTCGTACAAAATCATGCCGGACATCAGCAGCACGAATACGGCCGATACCGTCAGCGACAAGGCCGGGATCTGCAGGAAGATCGCAGCGATGCCGGCCAGGAAGGCTACCAGGATGCCGATCGTCAGAAAGCCGCCCATAAACGACAGGTCACGCTTGGTCACCAGTGCATATGCCGACAGACCGATGAAGGTTGCCGCCGTACCAGCCATGGCCAGCATGACAGTTTGCGTGCCATTAGGCATGTTCAGGTAATGGTTGAGTATCGGGCCCAGCGTGTAACCCATAAAACCGGTCAGTGCAAAGACCAGGCCGACACCGAGTCCGCGATCACGGTATTTGTTAACCAGGAAAAGCAGGCCGAAATAACCGACCATGGTCAGCAGCAGTCCGGGATGCGGTAGTCGCAAGGCTGCCGAGGCACCCGCCGTAATGGCGCTGAAACCCAGCGTCAGCGCCAGCAGCATGTAGGTATTACGCAAGACTTTATGTGCATTTGCGTCGATGACGGTCGTGCTGGATTGTGCGCCAAATGGCGAACTGCGCAGCGAGTTGTAACGGTCATTCATGATCTTGTCCTTTCAGGATGCTTGAACAGTGAAAAGGGAGAGTTGGATTCAATAATGGAAACCGGCCGGAATGGCCTCTTCCGAACAGCCACTTAACAGCCTCATGTCACGTGTATTGATGCATCGGACGCTCCTTTCAGATACAAGGCAGATCTTAAAATGCTTGCGTTTAGCGAAAAAGCGAAGATAATCGGAACGTTACTTCGTAAAAACAAGATATGAAAACAACAGGACTTAATTTTCGACATCTGTACTACTTCTGGGTGGTCGCCAAGGAAGGCAGCGTGACAAGAGCGGCGGAACGGCTCGATGTTGCAGTACAGACAATCAGCGCACAACTCGCTTTACTTGAACAGTCATTGGGCAAGGCACTACTGGCACCACAGGGGCGCCGGTTGGTGTTGACCGAAGCGGGGCGTGTCGCGGTCGGCTATGCCGACCAGATTTTTCTGCTGGGCGAGCAGATGCAGGAAGTGTTGACCGAAACGGATATTGGCAAGACCATGCGCCTGACGGTCGGACTGTCCGATTCATTGCCCAAGCTTATTGCTTCGCGCTTGCTGGAAGCGGCGCTGAAGCTGCCGCAAAAGGTCAAGCTGGTATGCCATGAAGACGACTTTGAATCGCTGCTTGGCGATTTGTCGGTCCATAAGCTGGACGTGATCCTGACCGACCGGCCCGTACCTTCCGGCACGACTCTGCGCGTGTTCAGCCATTTACTTGGCGAAAGCGAACTGATGCTGTTCGGCTTGCCCGAGATGGCCAAGCTTTACCGCGAAAATTTCCCGAGAAGCCTACACGGCGCACCGCTGTTGCTGCCTACACGCAACCATGCAATCCGGGGACGCTTCGACCACTGGTTTGAAAGTCATGATGTGCGTCCGGACGTGATTGCCGAGTTTGATGACAATGCTTTGCTCAATACTTTTGCACGTCATGGGCATGGCTTGTTCCCCGCGCCGTCCGCGCTGGCGGAAGATGTGCGTGAAGAACTCGGTGCCGTACCGGTCGGTGAACTGACGCAGTTACGTGAACAGTTTTACGCTATTTCCAATGAACGCAAGATCAAGCACCCGGCAGTGGAAGCTATCCTGACGGCAGTACACGGCGGTTTGTTTGTCCTGGCTGCGCCGCCTCCTTGAGCAGCTTCAAATCTTTTACGTCACGTTCCCGATCAATCACGGCTGGCCATTGTCCGTCTATATCCAGTTCATCGGGACCGCAACCGTCATCATTCGCTATGCGGGAATGACGATCCTGACCGAGCCTGCCATTCCTTTCGAGAAGCTTCCACCGATCGACGTCGTATTGTTATCGTACATGCATGGAGATCACTTCGACCAGCTGGTACAGGAAAAGCTGGATAGAAAGATTCCTGTCATCTCCACACCTATGCTTTCAAGCCCGCAAAACGCTGACAGGTTTTCGTGAGTGGTTTATAAAGCCTGCATGACGAGCGACGTTGCCAGCATCAGCATCACTATGCCGATCACACCGTCCAGCCAGCGCCATGCTGAAGGTTTCACGAACCAGGCGGAGAGTAGCCGCGCGCCGAAGCCCAACAGACTGAACCAGACAAACGCAGCGGTCATCGCACCGCCGGCAAACCACCATTTTGCCTGCGGCCCCTGTTGGGCGCCAACTGCGCCGAGCAGCAGCACGGTGTCAAGATAGACATGTGGATTGAGCAGCGTTACCGCCAGTACCGTCAGCAAAGCGCGGCGTAAAGGCATATTAGGCATATTGACCGACGGCGCTGCTTGTAGGCCGCCTGGTTGAAATGCGGAGCGCCATGCGCGCAGTCCATACCATGCCAGAAACAGGGCGCCGCCCCAGCGGGCGATATTCAAGAACATGGGTTGCTGCTCGATAGCGGAACCGATGCCGGCCACGCCGGCACTGATGAGCAAGGTTTCGCAAATAATACACACCAGCACAGTGAGCAAGACATGCTTGCGCTGCAAGCCCATGCGCAACACATGCGCATTCTGCGAGCCGATTGCAATGATCAGGCCGGCACCGAGCCCAAGGCCTTTCAGGTAATACGGGAACATGCGCCTCTCCTTTTTGAATAAGCGCATTGTCTCCGGTTACCGGCCCTGCATAAACAAAACTAAATATAATTAGGGAATCATTAATTTTTCTTCATTTAATCCATCCGCATGAAACTCGACTCACGTCAGTCCGAAGCTGTTGTCGCAGTGATCGAAAGCGGAAGCTTCGAGCAGGCTGCGACACAGCTATATCTGACCCCTTCTGCCGTGTCGCAACGCGTGCGTGCACTCGAAACTTCGCTGGGTACGCCGCTCGTCGTTCGCAGTCGGCCCTGTCGGGCAACACCTGCTGGCCAGCGCTTGCTGCAGTACCTGCGGCGCGTGCAATCGCTGGAAGCGGACTTGCAGGCCGAGTTTGCCGGTGCGCAGACCGCACCCGTAACGGTGACCATTGCCGTCAATGCCGACACGCTGGCGAGCTGGCTGTTGCCGGCACTGGCACCTTTCCTGATCCGCGAACAGATCCTGCTCGACCTGAGCGTTGACGATCAGGACCATACCTACACGCTGCTGGAAGCCGGACTGGCGCTCGGCTGCATTTCAACAGAGGAGAAGGCAATGCGCGGCTGCCATGCGGAAGCCTTGGGCAAGATGCGCTATCGCTGCATGGCGTCACCCGCATTTCGAGACAACTGGTTCGCCAAAGGCATGACGCGCACAGCGGTGAAGCAGGCGCCCGTCGTGGTTTTCAACCGCAAGGACAGGCTGCAGGCCGACTTCCTGCTAAAGCATTATGGCGTCGCCGACGACGCCTGCCCGCGGCATTACGTGCCTGCGTCGGAAGCCTATATGCAAGCAATCGTGCTCGGGCTTGGCTGGGGTATGTTGCCGGCACTGCAGATGCATGAGTTGTATCGTCAAGGCGCACTCGTCGATATTGCGCCGCATCGCACGACCGACGTCGTACTCTACTGGCATACGTGGAACGTTCAGTCACCCCGTATGGAGCGCCTGTCCCGCTCCCTGATCCAGGCGGCACGGCAGATCCTCGGCTGAAACCTTGAGGGCAATGCCTTCAGGACCTATCCCGGTTACACTGCCATTAGTGCCACATCGCGCCACCACATCGTTACCCTATGTCCGCTCGCGAACCCTGGAAAATCGTCCGCCTGCTCGCCTTCACGCAAATCGTGTCGTGGGGTTCGCTGTACTATGCATTTGCCATCGTTGCGCTGGATATTCAGCATGAACTCGGCTGGCGCACCGAACTGGTGTTCGGCGCTTTTTCATGGAGCTTGCTGGTGGCCGGCCTGGCCGCTACGCCGGCCGGCATGCTGATTGACCGCATCGGCGGGCGCGTAGTGATGACGGTCGGTTCGCTGTGCGCGGGACTGGGCATGGCCGGTGTCGCCACCGCCCATTCCGCGGCACTGTATCTGGGCGCCTGGACACTGATCGGCATAGCGATGGCGATGACCTTGTATGAAGCCGCTTTCGCCACGATCAATCGCGAATTCATCCAGGCATCGCGCAAAGGTATCTCGGTGCTCACCCTGTTTGGCGGACTCGCCAGCACTGTTTTCTGGCCGCTGACCCTCAAGCTCAACACCTTGTTTGGCTGGCGCGATACGCTGTTGATCTACAGTGCTGTGCATATCTTCCTCTGTGCGCCCATGCATGCTTTTCTCGGCGCGGCCAGGATACGTCGACCAAGTGCGGCGCATGCCAGGGGACATGCGGGCGGGACGCGCAATTTCACGCTGCGGGAAGCGCTCCGTGAATCCGCGTTCTGGAAACTCGCGTTCGCCTTTTCGACCAACCTGTTTATTTTTTCTGCGCTATCGGTGCACCTGATCCCGCTGTTGCAGCGCTTCGGCCACTCAGTCGCCACAGCGGTCCTGGTGTCGACGCTTATTGGCCCGATGCAGGTAGCGGGGCGGATCGGCGAAATGCTGTTTGCTGATCGGGTGAGGCCTCAGATTGTCGGGATACTGACGTTTTCCATCCTGCCGGCCGCGCTCGTTGCATTGTTGCTGCTAGGCGAACACCAGGTGGCGGTCGCGGTCTTTTGCATCCTCTACGGGATGAGCAACGGCATCCTGACGATCGTGCGCGGCATCGTTCCCCAAGCCCTGTTCGGCCGCGAAAACTACGGTGCGATTTCAGGTGCTCTCGCGGGACCTTCGCTGGTATCGAAAGCGGCCGGCCCGCTCGCCGCCGCGGCATTCGTCGAATATAACGCTTCACCATCCTGGCTGATCGGCATTCTGCTGATCGTCTCGCTGCTGTCGCTGGTGTGCTTTCTTGCTGCCGTGAAATCGAAAGCGACTGCAACGGCGATGGCAACCGCAACCACCGATTGAGGGCTCGCTTTTAACCCGACGAAACTTCACCGCTGACATGAAGTCTATGAGGCATCATGAAAGGATGCCGCCATGTCGCCTGGCTTTATTTTTGCCACCGGGATTGAAAACAGCGCGCCGACCGTCCAGGGTGGACGCATTCGCATGGATGAAATGGAAAAGTGCGGACATTATCAGCATTGGCTTACCGATTTCGATCTGGTGCAGGAACTCGGTATCCATTTCCTGCGTTATGGTCCGCCGTTGCACACTTCGCTGATCGGACCACAACGTTATGACTGGTCGTTCGCCGATGAAGCCTTTGAAGCGCTGCGCGCAAGGGATCTGATTCCCATTGTCGACCTCTGCCATTTCGGCGTGCCGGACTGGCTTGGCAATTTTCAGAATCCGGATTTTCCGGCTTTGTTCGCAGCGTACGCGCGGGCTTTCGCAGAGCGTTTTCCCTGGGTGCAGTTGTACACGCCAGTCAATGAAATGTTTATCTGCGCGGTCTTTTCCGCGTTGTATGGCTGGTGGAATGAACAGGCGACGAGCGACCGCTGTTTCGTCACCGCGCTCAAGCATCTGGTCAAGGCGAATGTGCTGGCAATGCGTGCGATCCTGCAGGTCCGCCCCGATGCGTTGTTTGTCCAGAGCGAATCTTCCGAATACTTCCATGCAGAAAACCCTCGCGCGATCCGGCCTGCCGAACTGGCCAACGCACGTCGTTTTTTATCGCTCGACCTTAACTACGGCCGTCGTGTCGAATCGGAGATGTACGAATATCTGATGGACAATGGCATGACCCGTGACGAGTACCGCTTCTTCATGTGCAATAACCTGAAGCACCATTGCATCATGGGCAACGACTATTACATGACCAACGAACATCTGGTGCATGAAGACGGCCGAATGGAAGCCTCCGGAGAGATTTTCGGTTATTCCGTCATTACGAGTCAGTACTACGATCGCTATCGGCTTCCCGTGATGCATACCGAGACCAATCTCGTGCAAGGGCCAAAAGGCGATGAAGCGGTGTTCTGGCTGCGCAAGCAATGGGCGAATGTGCTGCGGGTCCGCAACGACGGTGTTCCCATCGTCGGCTTTACCTGGTATTCGCTGACCGATCAGGTTGACTGGGACAGTGCACTGCGCGAAAACAATGGCAACATCAACGCACTGGGTCTTTACGACATCGATCGCAATATCCGGCCGGTCGGTGTCGCGTATGCCAAGCTGATCCATGATTGGCGCCAGGTGCTGCCAACCCAAAGCGTATGCCTGCAGGTGCCGGTGGTGATGCCGAGCGAAGCGGACCAGGAATGGGCGATCCGGCAGCGGCAACAAGCCTACCAAACACGCCACGAAACATCGGCACCCCACAATACCGAGTAGTGCCTATAATTTCCGGTTTAACCACGTCTCGGAGACCGGCATGGACCAGCAGTTCGATAATGGCTTGCAAAAGCGCAGGCAGGTAATGGGTGAAGACTTCGTGGAGAAAGCGTTCACCAATGCGGATGACTTCACCATGCCCTTGCAGGAGTTCATCACGCGCAATGCCTGGGGAACGGTCTGGTGTCGCGATGGGCTCGACATGAAAACCCGCAGCCTGATCACGGTATCCATGCTTACCGCGTTGGGGCGTGCGCATGAACTGAAGGGTCATCTGCGCGGCGCCCTGAACAACGGTGCGACTCCGGAGGAATTGCGGGAAGTGCTGTTGCATGCTGCAGTCTATTGCGGCGCGCCATTGGCAGTGGATGCATTCCGTACCGCGCAGGAGGTGGTCGCCGACTGGAAGGCAGCGAAAGCCGCAAAACCCGGGTGACGCGGCGCACTTAAGCTGACGAACGGTCCACCTCCTTGCGTCGGGAAACGGCGATCGGGTTGAATATCAGGCACGTTCCCTGCATATCGTTATGCAACACCCATGGTGCCATGGTGCCATGGTGATATATAACGAAAGTGCCTGCCTTTGCAGGGAAGGAATCCTGCTGGCGAGGCAAGGAGACCGACATGAAGACTTTCTGCCTGCGTATTTTTTACACGGTATGCACGTGCCTGCTGCTCGCTTCCTGCGGTGGCCACAATGATACGCCGCTGTCCGCGTTCAACACCGTATTGACGGGCCGCGAAGTAATACCGGCGATTGCCAGCAGTGCCTTCGGCACTGGCATTGTCACCGTGAATCTTGATACCCGCATCATGATTGCCAGTGTCGTCACGACCGGTATCGCGGAAACCGAAGTTCATATTCACCTAGCACCCTTCGGCGCGGTCGGTGCAGCGCAGTTTGCGCTTGCCCGAACGGCCGGGACCACGCTGTGGACGGCAAGCGCAGTCCTGGACGACACGCAGTGGCGTGCACTACGATCCGGCAATTTCTATATGGATGTGCATAGCGCCGCTGCTCCGAACGGTGAAATTCGCGGCCAGCTGATCAACGTCTTCCCATCGTCCGACCAGATATTTCGCGTGCAGCAGGCGCGCCAGCTGTCGCCGCTGGCTGAGCAGCAGTTACAGCAATTGCGGGACATCGAGGATTCGTTTGACGGGCACTTTACGGGTGTGGGCCTGACGGTCGGCTTCTAACGGTTTCATGATGCCGCGTTGGGCTTCTGCACCATCAGGACGCGGGAAGGGCCGGCCCGAGTGGCGGGCCGGCTGGATAGGTGGCGATTACAGCGGATAGAGCTGATAAATTGCATCGGCGTAATCGTCCGAGATCAGCAGGTTACCGTTGATATCCGGTACCACATCGACCGGTCGGCCCCAGAAGGTACGCTCATCGGGATTGGTGACGAAGCCAGTGACCAAGTCGATTTCAGCGCCGGCATTGCCGATGGCATCGAATGGGAAATACGATACCTTGTAGCCGGCGCGCAGGCTGGTGCAATTCCAGCAGCCGTGCTGCGCGATCGCCGCACCGGAACGATAGGCGATTGGCATGTTACTCGCGTGCAGGAAACTGAATCCCAATGGGGCCGAATGCGCGCGCAAGCCCTTTGCCACGCGATCGGCAACGGCGCAATTAAAGAAGCTGTTGTCGCGATTCAGTTCATAGTCCGGCATCACGTCGAGTGTACTCATACTCGCATTCGGAACCGAGTTGCAATAAGGCCAGCCGTAGTTACCCCCGTCGCGCAGCGAGGTAAACAACTCCGGCGGATTCTCATCCACAAAGGAAGGGACCAACTTGCCGCGATCGCTCTGGCCATCACCGTCAACGTCTGCATCGGTAGGGACACGCACTTCATCACGGTTATTCACTGTCACCCAGAGTGTCGTGGTGCCAGGCAAAAAGGCCAGGCCTTCCGCATTGCGCAGACCGCGGGAAAACAGTCGCGGATTCTTGCCATCGGCCGAATATTCGTAGATTGCACCGCGTACCGGGTCGCTGTTTGTGTCCTCGATGCAGGCATTGCAGGTCGAGGCGATCGATACGAACAACCTGTGATCTGGCGACAATGCGATATTCTTCAGCTCATGCCCGTAACTGCCTCGCAGTTCCGGTGTCGAATTGTCCGGCAGGTTGTCAATGATGATTTCGCGTGCCGCGGTTGTGATATCGCCAGCGCTGTAAACCGAGCGCGTAATGCGGTTCGATTCTGCCACGTATAGGTAAGTAATATCACCGATCTGATGGAATACCATGTCATGCGGATTGTGCATGTCGCCGGCGAAATCGAACTGTTGCGGCGTGTCGTTCGGGCGGTTGCGCAGCAATACGATCTTGCCGGCGCTTGGTACGGAAACCAGGACGTCGCCGTTCGGCGCGACGGCCATGAAACGTGCTTTTGGCACACGTGCCCATACCCGGATTCCAAAGCCGGGCGGTACCAACAGGTTGCGTGGTTCGTCGAATGGCGTTTGCGCCAATGCCTGCGGCACGGCCAGTGTCTGAACTACCGAGGCTGGCGCGGCGACCGATACGGGCGCTGCACCGACTTGCATGACGGATGTTTCGGCATTATTTGCATTGGCAGCTGTACTGCCACCACCCTCACTACCTCCCCCGCCGCAGCCGGCTATTAAGGTGCCGCACAACATGACAGACAGTCCGCGCCAAAGCCTGCCGCGCGCTGTCTGATTGATCAAAGCGTTCATTACTTATTAACCTTTTCGAAGTGTTTCTGTTGTCAATATGGATACGGCATCGACAATTTGGTTCAACACTGAGATTTACGAACTAAAAGCGATGCAATTATTTGTATAAATCAATGCTGAGCTGAAACCTTATTGCGCTAATCCTGTTCGGTGACCTGGAGAAAATTCTCACCGATTTTTCTTTGAGGTGAAAGAACAGACGCAGAGGTAGAGCAGGAAGTCCGGCGAACAATGTCGCCGCAAGGAATCCATGGAAAATTGCACTGGGAGTATTAACGACAAGCGTCAACCGCTTCGGCTGACGTTAAGTTGACTTGGAGGGAAGGACGCTTTACAGCCAGTACTGAAAGATGCGCACCGTCCATTCACGCACGCGTTCACGGAATCCGCGCTTGCTCCATGCTTCAGCCGTCACTTCATCGGATTCCCGCAGGTCACGCTGGAAGAGATTTTCCATGCGGTCGGCAAATTCGGCGCTCAGGACGACCGCATTGAGTTCGTCGTTATGCAGAAAGCTGCGGATATCGAGATTGGTGGAACCTATGGTTGACCAGACACCGTCGACCACGGCAGTTTTGGCGTGCAGCATCGCATCCTTGCGCTCATACACCTTGATGCCTGCGGCCAGCAATTCATCGTAATAGGAGCGTCCTGCGTACAGGATCATGCCGACGTCGGTAAAGCTGGGGAAGATGATGCGTACGTCGACGCCACGTTTCGCCGCATCGACCATCGCTTGCACTATTTGCTGGTCGGGCACGAAATAGGCAGTGGTGATATGCGCGAATTTGTCGGCATGGGTGAGCGCCGAAATATAGGTTTTATAGACGCCAAAGTCGTCATTATCAGGGGTGCTGCCAATGGCGCGCACCAGTGAATTTCCAACCGCTTTCAACACCGGAAAATACTGGGCCTCGGGTAAGGTCTTGCCGGTCTGGCGCTGCCATGTGCCGAGGAAGAGTTTCTGGAATTCGGCGACGACGGGGCCTTCAATCTGCATATGCGTATCACGCCATGCCGCTTCCTTGGCATTCTTCGGTTGTGGTTGACTACGGCGGCTCGCGAGGAAGGAGCTCTTGCCATACACCTTGCTGATGTTGACTCCGCCGGTAAAGGCGATACGGCCATCGACTACCAGCAGCTTGCGATGATCGCGCTGGTTGATGTCCCAGTTGCCCTTGGCGTTGAGCGGATTGACCGGATTAAACTCCAGCACGTTGATGCCGGCGCTGCGCATACGCTCGAAAAATTCGCGCGGCGTATCCAATGCGCCGACGCTGTCGTAGATCAGATTGACGCGTACACCGGCTGCCTGTTTCGCGATCAGCAAGTCCGCGAGACTCCGGCCAATCTCGTCGGCTTCAAAGATATAAGTTTCGAGATTGATATGATTGCGTGCACTCTTTATCGCCGCAGTCATCGCCCGGATTGTCGCGGGTCCGTCATCAAGCAGCGTGACCTTGTTGCCGGCGACCAGCGGCTGCCCGCTGATTGCCTGTTCGACGGCAATATGCTTGGAGAGAATATCGGTGTCGCCTGCCTTCGCGGCAATACCATCCAGCAGATTCTGTGTCTTGCCGTCTGACAGCGTGCCTTTGGTGGTGACGATCGTCGGATCGGATTTTTTGATAAGGTCACGGTTGCTCAGGTAGCGAACATCCGGCAAGCTCGCACAGCCGCTGGCAAGGGCGAGCAGCAGTACAACTGCTAACCTGGCGAGACATGCCGGCACATTCCATGACATTGCAGGTCCCTCCACATCCAACACTCTCTTGTTGTTATCGAATTTATTAACGGGCCGTCGTATCGACACGCCATGATTCATTGATCACTGGCTTAACCAGATTAACCAGACGCTTTGTTCATTGGAACCCATTTTCCATCTGATAATTCCGCAATAAATCAAACAAGCTGCAGATTGGATACACTCCATGTCATGCACATCGTCGGAATTGACTTCACTTCAGCGCCGCGGCGCGCAAAGCCCATCACGGTAGCCCATGGCGAAGGTGACGGGAACGTGCTGCGGATCGACCGCATCATCCTTCATCCGGACTGGGCTTCATACGAAGCCTGGCTGGCGCAACCCGGCCACTGGATCGGCGCTTTCGACTTTCCATTCGGCCTGTCGCGGGAACTGGTTGAACATCTCGGCTGGCCGCTACGATGGGCTGAACTGGTCCGGCATTGCGCAACCATCGACCGTGCAGAACTGCGCGCCACCTTCAAGGCTTTCTGCGATGCGCGCCCGGTGGGCAATAAATTCGCACATCGCGTCACCGACGGGCCGGCCGGTTCAAGTCCATCAATGAAATGGGTGAATCCGCCGGTCGCCTATATGTTTCATGAAGGCACGCGCCGCCTGCTCGATGCTGGCGTGACGGTGGTCGGGCTGCATCAGGGAGATCCGCAGCGGATTGCGCTGGAAGGCTATCCGGGGCTGGTTGCACGCCTGGTGACACGCGCTTCCTATAAGAGCGATGAACGGGCGAAGCAGACGCCGGAGCGGCGCGCTGCGCGAGCGGCCATCCTGGAGGCACTGGAAAAGGGCAGACATCCGATGGGCATCACACTGCGCATCAAAAGAACCATGCGCGCGCAATTGCTGGAAGATGGGACGGCGGATTGGCTGGATGCGGTGCTGTGCGCTGTCGCGGCGGCTTGGGCGGCACAGCGACCGCATTTTGGTTTACCGCTTCAGATCGATCCGGTCGAGGGATGGACCGCTGGCGCGGACCACGACGGTTTGCTCTGAAGGAAATTGCCAGTCGCGCAAATGGACCGGCGATAAAAATAGCAGGCAGGTGGCTTATACCGGTTCTGACCCGTTATGGGTCGGACCGTATATCAAACGTTCGGGCCAATCCTTATCTTGTTGCTGACGCTGGAAATTGCGTAGCCTTTGGCGCTGATCTGCTGGAATGCATCTTCAGCGGATATGCCATGCAGGGGTTGATTGTCATGGTCAAGGTCGACATTGTTGTCGGCGGTTTCCCAGTCAATGTTGGTCGCTTCCTCGGGAATCGGGCGACCCTCCGGAACGGCGAGATAGGAAAATTTGCCTTCCGATTCAGGGCGTTTGTACACATCAACTTTCATGGTGACATCCTTATAAGAACAGGTGTCTGCTATTGACATTGAGACGCGATAAAAGGTTGCGCCCGACCAGCAAAAACACTTTGTTACATCTTCCTTTCCACACAGTATGTGTGCGTATCTCCCTCCACCATTGTTTTTCTCTTCTTCCGCTTATCCCTTTCGCAAGTTTATGCAGCGAATGCTTGCTACCCAAACAAGCATTCGTAAATAAATGTTTCAGAGTTGCATAAACGAATATTGAACACCGGAAAGCTGCTCTTTAGAATGGGCAATATTGCGTCACGTCAAGAGAAGGCGAGGCGCAATTCGGTGGTTCGCACGACGAGCCGAGATTTTGCAGTTCGACGTGGATCGGGTATATGTCACACTTACTCTTACAGAAGCGCGACGCAAGGAAAGGCAGGATGTTTTCTGCCGTTTGCTCCATCGCCTTCGCGGCAGTCGCTTTCGCTAGCAGTTTCTCCTTCTCTCCGCCGGCTCGCGCAGTGACGCTCGATGCCGCGCTCAATGAACAAATTGTCATGGTGCCCGCAGGTTCCGGCACAGGTAGCGTCGAACTCGAGACCACTGTTTTCAAGCCGGCAGGTAACGGTCCTTTTCCGCTGGTGATCATGAACCATGGCAAGGCGCTCGGTAATCCACGCAACCAGAATCGCGATCGCTTCATCGTCATTAGCCGCGAATTCGTCAAGCGCGGTTATGCGGTGGTCATTCCGATGCGTAAAGGCTTTTCCAGGTCGACTGGTGAGTATGTCGATCCGGGTTGCAACATGACCGCGCATGGCCAAATGCAGGCCGATGACTTGCAAAGCATGCTGGAGTACCTGCGCACGCAGGCTTGGGCCGACAAAGATCGCATTATCGTCGCAGGGCAATCGTATGGTGGCCTGACGGCGCTCGCTTTCGGTACCCGTGAGACAGCAGGAGTCAAAGGCCTGATCAATTTCGCGGGTGGCCTGAAGATGCACGGCGGCGATTGCCACTGGCAAGACTCGCTGGTGCAGGCGTTTGCGACGTATGGCGCCAGGACGACCTTGCCGAGTTTATGGTTCTATGGTCAGAACGATCACCACTTCGGCCCGGACCTGGCATCGCGCATGTATCACGCCTATGTACAGGCCGGCGGCCATGCGAAACTGGTTGCCTATGGCGCGTTCAAGCGCGATGCGCATGGCATGAGCGGCAGCCGTGATGGCGTAAAGATCTGGTGGCCGGAAACCGAGAAATTCCTGAAGGAACTCGGCATGCCGACCGATCCAGTCTATGCGATCAACGATGAAGTCAAGGTGCCGAAGGTACAGTACGCGGCGATCGACAACATCGACGCCATTCCTTACCTGCGCGGCAATGCGCGTGAGCAGTATCGCGTCTTCCTGAGCAAGTCGACGCCACGCGCGTTCGCGGTGTCGCCGACCGGTGCATGGAGCTGGGCGGAAGATGGCGACGATCCGGTGCAGCAGGCAATGGACGATTGCCAGAAAAACAGTAGCGTCCCCTGCCGCCTGTATGCGGTCGACAACCAGGTGGTGTGGTCTGATGATCCGGCGATCAACCCGAATGGTACGGCCCTGGCTGCGGCACCAGCAGTTGTACCAGCTGTTGCACCAGTCGCTGTACCGGCAGCAACCACGCCTGTCGCAACTGCATCGGTGTCATTGCCGGTTGCGGAGCCGGCAGTTTCCGCTGCACCAACTGCCGCAACTGCCGCAACTACCTCAACTACCTCAACTACCTCAACTACCTCAACTACCTCAACTACCTCAACTACCTCAACTACCTCAACTACCTCAACTACCGCGACTGCCCCGACTACCGCTGCTGTTACAGGTCCCTGATTCACGCGTATCATGGTCGGCCTTTTTATGAATCAAAGCCGACCATGAGCAATGCCTGCGGTGTCGATTTCGGCACATCCAATTCCACCGTCGGTTTCCACCGTCCCGGTCAGTCCGCGCTGCTGACACTGGAAGACAACAAGCCGACGCTTCCCTCGGTGGTGTTTTTTAACGCCGATGACAATCTGGTCAGCTTCGGGCGCGCGGCGCTGACCGATTATCTTGCCGGCCATGAAGGCCGCCTCATGCGTTCCCTCAAGAGTCTGCTGGGCACCAGCCTGATCGATGGGCAGACCGAAGTGCAGGGACGGGCCTTGTCGTTTCGCGAACTGCTTGCACAATTCCTGCGCGAACTGAAACGGCGTGCCGAGCACTCGGCCGATCGCAGCTTCAGCCAGGCGGTGTTTGGACGGCCGGTACACTTTGTCGATGAGGATGCGACCGCGGACAAGCTGGCCGAAAACACCTTGCTCGACATCGCCCGCAGTGTCGGCTTTACTGACATTGCTTTCCAGTACGAGCCGATCGCCGCTGCCTTCGATTATGAGTCCGGTATTGCGGGTGAAGAACTGGTACTGATCGTCGATATCGGCGGCGGCACTTCCGACTTTTCGCTAGTGCGTCTATCGCCGGAAAGTGCCCGCAAAACCGAGCGGCGTGATGACATTCTGGCCACGGCCGGTGTGCATGTCGGCGGCACCGACTTCGACAAATATCTCAACCTGTCCTGTGCGATGCCGCTGCTTGGACTCGGCACACGACTGCTTAACAACACTGAAGTACCGTCCAGCTATTACTTCAATCTCGCGACCTGGCACACAATCAATTTCGCCTATACGCAAAAGGTCTGGCGCGAATTGCAAGACGTCTACCGGGATGCGTGTGAACGCGACAAACTGGCACGCCTGCTGAAACTGATCGAGCAACGCGACGGCCATTGGCTGGCATTGAAGATGGAAGAAGGAAAGATCGCCTTGTCCAGTGTCGAACGTACCGAGCTGGCACTGGATCGGCTGGATGCCGCGTTGCAGTTGCTGATCGATCGCCCCAGCTTCGATCACGCCATCACGCACCTGGTCGACAGTGTGGCCAGCACTGTCGGCGGTTTGCTGCGCGATGCCGGCGTACAGGCCAAGGATATCGATACGATTTTCTTCACAGGCGGGTCGAGCGGCGTGCAGTTATTGCGTCAGAAAATTTCTGCGCTTCTTCCGGCTGCGCGGCGTGTCGAAGGTGATCTGTTCGGCAGCATCGGCGCCGGGCTTGCGCTCGATGCAGTGAGGAAGTTCGGCTAAGCATATGCGCTGCAATGCCTGCACCCTGCCTATTAACTATTAAGTTAACTATTAAGTATCACGGCGGCCACTTTACAAAAATGGTGCGGAAACTGAACAATTTGCTCACCATATTTTTCGTGCTTCAACCTATCATGAGCTGCTTACAGGAAATCATGATGGGGAGCATCAAATGGATGAGCAAGGCAAGGAGTTCGCATCGCCCAGCAAAAAGACTAATTTGTTGAGCGTGTTTGCAAAGAATTATTCCGGTTCTGCCACAGGTACGGTCTTGTCGGCGCTCAGTGCATGGATGATCGTTACCGGTCTCAAGGGTCTCGCCGGTTTCGAAATAACAAGACCGGCGGCGCTGGCCGATCTGGCCGGTATCGCGCTGATCATTGTGCTGGCGCGCTGGATACGTATCAGATACAACGTCAAATAAGTCTGCATCGATCAGCATGGCATCGCTTGTTGCCGGTACAGTGCAGGAGGCGAACAGTCAGGGGAAACTTCAGGTCTGCGGTGTTGTCATTCATTTCACAGAAAGGAATGCAACATGCCTGAACAAAAATGGCCGCAAACGATATGGATAGTACGGCACGGCCAGAGTGCCGGCAACGTCGCACGCGATGCGGCGGAGGAAGCCGGCCTGCCACTGATCGACATCGCCGAACGCGATATCGATGTGCCGCTGTCACGCCTGGGTGAGCAGCAGGCCGATGCCCTGGGGCACTGGTTCGGGGAAATGCCGGCGGAGCAGCGGCCCAATGTCGTGTTGTGCTCGTCCTATGCGCGTGCGCGCAGTACCGCCGAGATCGCGGTACGCGCAGCGGGGATCGATCGTGATGACATTACCTTCGTTGCTGATGAGCGCCTGCGCGAAAAGGAATTCGGCATCCTGGACCGGCTGACCAAGTTCGGCATCATCCAGAAGTATCCCGAGCTGCATGAGCAGCGCACCCATGTCGGTAAATTCTATTTCCGTCCACCCGGCGGCGAAAGCTGGTGCGACGTCATACTCCGTCTGCGCAGCGTACTCGACATGATCTCGCGTGAATATCGCAAGGAACGTGTGCTGATTGTCGGCCACCAGGTGATCGTCAACTGCTTTCGTTATCTGCTGGAACGCATGGACGAGCGCCAGATCCTTGAAATCGATCGGGTAGCCGATGTGCCGAACTGCTCGGTGACCTCCTATGAATTCGATCCGACGCGCGGCAAGAATGGCAAGCTGGTACCGCAGCTGATCAGCTTCGTCGCCCCGCTGCGTGAAGCCGGCGCACCGATCACCAGCGAGCCTGACGTGCCCGCGGCGCCGAAGTCCTGAGGGAGCACGCATGAACGATCAGCAAAACCAGGTCGGCGACATCGTGTGCGTCGATGACGACTTTCTGCGCGGCTGGCCGCTTCCCATGCCTTCAGTCGAAGGCGACAAGGAAGAACGCGGGCGGGTGCTTGTCATCGCGGGATCGCGCGAGATGCCGGGTGCGGTGATCCTGGCCGCAACTGCGGCGCTGCGTGCCGGTGCGGGCAAGCTCACCATTGCAACCGGCAGCAGCATTGCGCCGCTGGTCGCGCTTGCGATTCCGGAGTCACGCGTCATCGCCTTGCCGGAAACCAGTGCGGGCGGCATCGCGGCCACGGCGGCCGAGACGCTCAATGGCATTGCGCCGCGTTGCGGATCAGTACTGGTCGGCCCCGGCATGCAGGATGAACCCGCGACCTGCGCCCTCATCCTTTCGCTGCTGCCACGATTGTCGGATACCCAGGTTGTGCTGGATGCCGGCGCCATGAACGTGGTGCGCCGCCAGTTGCAGGCCGTCGATGCCAGTCACCACGCGCAGCAAAAGTATGTGTCGAGTTTCCATTCGCCGGTGTTGCTCACCCCGCATGCCGGCGAAATGGCGCACCTGGCGGCAGTCGACAAGCAAGCCGTTGTCGATAATCCGGTCGAGATTGCGCGCCAGTCGGCACGGCGCTGGAATGCCTTTGTCGCCCTCAAGGGGGCAACGACCTTTTTAGCAGCACCCGATGGCAGGATCTGGCAGCACGACGGCGGCAACGTCGGCCTGGCGACTTCCGGCTCCGGCGATACGCTGGCAGGCATCATCGCCGGCCTTGCAGCGCGCGGAGCGCCGCTGGAACAGGCCTGCGTCTGGGGCGTCGCCTTGCATGCGCGCGCCGGCGAACGACTGGCGCAGCGCCATGGACCGCTCGGCTACCTTGCAGGCGAGCTGTCGTCGGAAGTGCCGGCGCTGATGCACGCATTGCGGCCACACGAGTAAAATCCGGAGGTCTTCCATCATGACCGACCTCCGTGACCACCACCATCGCCACCACCGACACTGCCGACACCAGGGTTACCCGCTGCTTCTGGGCCAATCCCGCCAATCCGCGCTATCTTGCCTATCATGACGACGAGTGGGGCAGGCCGTGTCATGATGAATTGCGCCTGTTCGAGATGCTCAACCTTGAAGGTGCGCAAGCCGGATTAAGCTGGGAAACGGTGCTCAACAAGCGCGACAATTACCGGGCTGCCTTCGATCAATGGGATGCGGAAAAGATTGCACGTTACGACGATGCCAAGGTAGCCGAACTGCTTGCCAATCCCGGCATCATTCGCAATCGCCTGAAAGTCGCGGCGACGATTACCAACGCGCAGGCTTATCTGCGGCTGCGCGACGAAGTGGGCGGCCTTGCGCCATTTTTGTGGCGCTATGTCGATGGCAAGCCGATCGTCAATCACTGGGCCGGCAAGGGCGATACGCCTGCCAAAACGCCCTTGTCCGATCGCATCTCGAAGGATCTGGCCAAGCGCGGGTTCAAGTTCGTCGGCTCCACCATCATCTACGCTTACATGCAGGCGACCGGCATGGTGAACGACCATGCGCTGACCTGCTTCAGGCATCCGGACTGCAAAGCGGACCACAAGTAACGCAGCATTACTCAGCTTGCAGGCGTTCGCCGATGATGCCGCCCTGCCGGATCACGAAGTCCCTGAGCAGGACGGGGTAATCGTCCGACACGGCCTCACGCACCGAAGGGCGCGCGGCAAGCGCCTGCCGCCATGCACGGACCTTTGGTGTTGCAGTGAAAAAGTCTATGCCACTGACGCGGTCGAAGACGTCGAAATAACGAAACACCGGACCGAATGCCGCATCGACCAGGCTGAATGCGGCACCAGCAAAATAGGGGCCGTCGCCGAGCACGTTCTCAATCTGCCTGAAATGTTCCGCCAACGCGCTGGCGCTGCTCTGGTAGCCGCGCACGTCCTTTGACGTATAGAAGCTCCAGATCGTGTTGAGCGTCGCCGAGGCGAACTCAATCCATGCACGGTGTCTGGCGCGCTGCAAGGCATCGGATGGATGCAGCATCGGAGCCGTCGTATCGTCAAGGTATTCGCAGATGACAGCGGATTCGAAGATCGCCTCGCTGCCGACGCGCAGCACCGGTGTTTTCCCCAGCGGTGACAAGGCGAGAAACCATGCAGGCTTTGCCGCAAGATCGATATCGATGCGTTCATAAGGCGCCTGCTTTTCCTTTAGCGCGATCACTGCCCGCTGCACATAGGGGCAGAGCTTGTGGCTGACAAGGATGGGTGTCTGGGTGTTCATGTTGTATTGCCTTCTTGAAAAGAATCCGATGAGACAGGTCGATGCCGTTGTGGCGCCATACCGGGCCACAGCACCGACCGCCGATACGACGACTGTTATGCAGCCGCCTTCAACAAGCCTTCAGCCATCATCGCCGCCTGTACCGACGGCCTGGCCTCGATACGGTTGCGGAAGGCCACGATTGCCGGCCAGCGTTGCAGGTCTATGCCGACGAAGCCGGACCATCCGGTGGTAACGAACAGATAGGCATCCGCTACGGAAAAGCCGCTATCGAGCAGATAGTCGTGTTTCGACAGGCGCCGCTCGACATGGTCAAAGCGTGTCGCCAGTTGCTCCTTGAACGCGGTCTTCGCTTCCGCCGGCATGCCGGGTTTGAACAAGGGTGAAAACGCCTTGTGGATTTCGGAGGTAATGAAGTTCAGCCAGGACTGCAGCTGGTAGCGCTCCATCGTGCCGTAGGCGGGCGCCAGTTTGGCGGCCGGTGCCTGGTCGGCGATGTATTGCATGATGGCCGGTCCTTCCGTCAGGATGAGGCCGGGCGAGATTTCCAGCGCAGGTACGTAGGCATTGGGATTGATGCTCAGGAAATCCGCGCCGTGCTCGGTACGCCCGGTGGCCGGGTCGACCTTTTCCAGAGTGAACGCCAAACCCGCTTCACGCAGTGCGATATGTGGTGCCAGCGAGCAGACGCCCGGGTTGTAATAGAGTTTCATGGTGCTTCCTTTCAGGGTGGGTTAAATCAATCAGGCGGTTTTCAAACGAACGGGCAGGGCAGGGTTGGCGGACTTCAATGCAAATGCGCCGTCACCCAGCAGCGCGTGCACCACCGACATGGCGATCAGGAACAACGGATATTCCCAGCCGCCATTGGCATTGCTGAATACCCAGCCGTTGCCGATATGTACCGCCGTGGCACCGGCAAGAACCGGCAGCAACAGCAAGGACACGACACGACCGTGATAGCCGAGCAGGATCAGCGCGCCGCCGACAATTTCCAGCACTACCACGGGGCCGGCGATAAAGGTCGGCATACCGTGGCTGGCGAGGAAAGCTTCGAATCCGGTGAGGGTGAATACCAGCAGCTTGAGCAATGCATGCGTGATCCACATCGTGCCGAGCGACACGCGCAGCAGGGCTGCAGCGTAGGGCGACAGCGTTTGATCGATCATGGTGAAACTCCTTTCAAATCGGGTTGGTGTGGTGCTAATGTACGTTTGCGCCAATCCAATGAAAATAGGCATCCATGAAATCTCCCTATGCAAAAATGCAATCGAATCTGTCACTAACAGATCTGGAATTGCTGCTCGCGCTGATACGTGGCCGCACGCTTGGCGGCGCGGCGGAACGCATGAAGGTCGACACATCGACCGTCTTCCGCTCCATCAAGCGGCTGGAAAAGGATCTTGGCGAGTTGCTGTTCGAACGCGGTCGGCAAGGCTATCTGCCGACCGAACTCGGGCGTGAACTTGCCGGCTATGCCGAACGCATCGAATCGCAATTGCAGGAAGCGCGTGTGGCGGCCTTCAAGAGCGGCAGCGAGCCTTCCGGGGTGTTGCGCATCACGACCACCGACACCATCCTCAACGGATTGCTGTTGCCGGTGCTGCCCGGGTTCACCAGCGCCTATCCGAAAATCGATCTGGAACTCATTACCAGCAATGCCATCGCCAACCTCAGCCAGCGCGATGCCGATGTCGCTATTCGTGCCACCCGCAAGCCGCCCGACTATCTGGTCGGGAGCAAGCTGGGCACGCTGCAGTCGGCGGTGTTTGCCGCCAAAACTTACCTGCAGCGCTTCGAACAGGCGCCGACGCTGGAACAGATGGAATGGATAGCGCTGGACGAGTCGCTGGCGGAACACCCATCGCAGAAATGGCGGCGGCAGCGATTGCCGCGCGTCGTACCGCGCTTCCGATGCAATAGCGTGCTGTCAGTGGCCGGTAGCGTAGTCTGGGGAATGGGCGCGGGTGTCGCGCCGTTATTCCTGCTGAAAGACAACCCGCAGGTCGGCATGGTCGATGGTCCGCTCGCTGAACTCGAAACCGATCTCTGGATGCTGGCCCATCCGGATGTGCGTCATCTGCACCGGGTCAAGTTGCTATTCGAGTATCTGAAGGCCAATCTGTCTTTGTAACGGATGGTTTGATGTGCGCAGAACGGCATTCCGGCCGGCGTTGCGCAACTTCAAGCAAGGCATGCGCTGATTCTGGTAAACCTGTGATCACGCCCATTTTCCTGAGAGTTTCGCCATGACCCGTTCGTTGACGCCGTTGACGCTGTTAACAATGTTGGCGCTTGCTGTGCAGAGTCCGATTGCGGCTGCCGACAGCGCCGATTTCAGCGGCGCCTGGGTAGGAGCCATCTGTCCTCCGGGCGTACAGCGGGACTTCGGGCAGTGTTCCAGTTTTGTGCTGGAACTGCATCAGCAGGGCAAGCGCTTGTGCGGTGCGCATTCCTTTTCGACCGCCGGGGCGGAGCGTACCGATGAAGGCGCCGCGCCATCGATCAACGGTGAAATCACGGAGGATGTGGCGAACGTGATTGCGATCAGTGGTCGCGCGCCGATACGTGTTCGCGCCGAAATCAAAAAGACCGGCGCCAGCTTGCAATGGCTCAGGCAGGAAGCGCCGAGCGGCGACTACCTGCTGCCTCCGTCCGCACGTCTGAGCAAGTCCAAAAAGAAAACCCTGTTTGCACCGATGTTCGAACAGGAACTCAAGGCCGCGTGCTCCTCGGTCTTCACCATGGAAGCAGAAGCGGAAGCCCGGAAAAAGGCGCTGCAGGATCCCCTGCCGATGCCGGGTGTCGGACAGGGGCCGGGCACACCGCCGGCCGCTGAAGGCAATCGCTGACGACCGCGTCTGCGGTCATATTTTTGCGTCCGGGTCCCAATTTTCAGTGCGCCGTTTTAGCCGAGTGATGTGTCGCCGACCGGCCTGCGCCCCTTGCAGGACGGGCTCCATCGTGTGTAAGGCGCTTTCCGGCATGCAAAAGCGACACTGAATCTTCTTAGAAAGACCGGCCAACTTTCAAGATTTTATCCGGCCTGAGGACTGCTACATTGCAGTGCGTGACGGCGGATCCCGTCACACAAGGGCAATCAGCATACGTTGTACGTTTTCCTCCCTGGGTACGTACAGCCAATGCAGTCTCTCCTCAGTGTCTCCTGGGGTTTTGGGGTGGAGACCAACAGTCTCCACTCCCTTTTTCGCGGCGAAGCCATTCGCTTTGCCATATTGACTGCCTTTAGCTTTTTCAGCCTTTCCGGATCTTTTCTGCGCTGTTTTAATTCCGCCAGAATGACAACATAAGCAGGGCGGCTATCGCAGGTGGTGGTGCCTGATTGCTCATGCGCGCAGCAGGCTGCGCCATTTGCTGAACACGCCTAATGCCAATGCCGTTGCGCACAACACGATAGCAATGCCCGCGACCGTGCCCATGGTCACCGGTTCGCCCAGGAACAGCCATGCCCAGATCGACGCGGTCGCCGGCACCAGGAAGGTCACGGTGATCGCCTTGCTCGCACCCTCGGTAGCGATCAGGTGAAAGAACAGGGCATAGGCTAGCCCCGTACAGATCACTCCCAGAAAGATGACGGATATCGCCACGGTCCAGGTCATGCTGACGGCTGCGTGCGGCATGCCCGGCAAAGCAAATGGCAGCAGGACCAGCGATGAGGTCGCCTGGCTACCGGTTGCGGTCGCCAGCGATGGCAGGCCGGACGCCTTCATGCGGGTATAGGTAGCGGCATAGCCATAGCAGACGGCGGCGCCCATGCCGGCGAGTACACCGAGTACCGTGCTGAGCGTCACTTCGGTCGGGCCGACGCGCACCAGCACGGCAACACCGAACAGGCCGAGGAAGCAGGCCGCCATCCGTGACGGCGTCATCTTTTCGGACAGCAGCAGGAAGCCGAAGACGCCGGTAAAGATAGGCGCCAGCGAATTCATGGTCGCCATATATGCGGACGGGATGTGTAACGCCGACCAGGCAAACAACGCAAACGGAATGGCGGTATTGAACAAGCCGATGATCAGGTAGGTGCGCGCATTTTTTCGCCAGCCGAAATCGATGCCGCGCGACCGTGCAAACGCATATAACGCCACGCCGCCGAGCAGGGCACGGATGAACGTGGTCAGCAAGGGACCGAGCACCGGCGACGCGATGCGCATCAGCATGAAGCTGGTTCCCCAGATCGCGCCTAAGAGGAGCAGCCTCAACATGTTTGCAGTGGACATCGGGATGGGCTTTCCGGAATAATGGGTTGGATAAATCGAATGGGGACCGGTTGTGAACGGCCTGCCTTACCTGCTTTCGCTGGCCTTACAACATTGATCGGAAATGCAGTAAAGTACGACAATTGTAGAGCCCGCAGTGCCGGATCGCTAACGACATTTATTGACATCAACTGTTAGAAAAACTAACAACAAGCAATGCGCCCACCCCTCCAAGCCTTGCATGTGTTTGAAGCTGCCGCCCGCCACCTCAACTATTCACAAGCCGCCGGCGAACTCCATGTCACCCATAGCGCGGTGAGCCAGCAGATGCGTGCGCTCGAAAATGCGCTTGGCGTTCCTTTATTTTGCCGGCAGGGACGGCAGATGCTGCTGACCCGGGAAGGTGCGCTATTGCTCAAGCGAATCCAGCCGGCACTGCAGCAGCTTGGCGATGCGGTCAATGAGATCGGCGTGCTTAACCGTTCGCCGTCGATCACCATCACCACACTGCAGTCTATCGCCAACCGCTGGCTGCTGCCGCGCCTGGGCAGATTCCAGAAACTGCAACCCGACGTCGCCGTGCATATCCAGGCATCTGCCGACCTCAAGGATCTGGTGCGGGCGGAGGCCGACATTGCGATACGCTATGGTCGCGGAACATGGAAGGGATGCAAGGCGGAAAAACTGATGGAAGAATGGCTGTTCCCCGTGTGCAGCCCCGATTTTAACCAAGGCCGTCTGCCGCGGAGCATCAACAGCCTCAAACGCTATCGCATATTGACCGACGACTGTCACATGGAATGGCAGGCATGGTGCAAGCACGCCGGCATCGATTTCGCAGAGTTTGTGCATGGCGCGACCTACAGCGACAGTAACCTGATGCTGGGAGCGGCGATCGCAGGGCAGGGTATTGCCATCGGCCGCAGTGCGCTGGTATCGGCCGATATCGCCGCCGGCAGACTGGTGCCGGTGTTCGAATTGATTGCGCCTGCGCCGTTTGCGTATTACCTGGTGAACGCCGAAGGCCGCGGCATGCCGCCGCATCTCGCCGCATTTGCGCAATGGCTGCATGCCGAAGCCGCGGCTTTCATGCGGCACGAGGTACGTACACTGGGACTCGCCGCGTAGGCGCGTCGCCCAAGCAAGTTCGCAAGTTCCATCGTTAGGTTCTACAAGCATGCTGCGCAGGTACGCAGTGCAACAATTGACCCATGCAAAAGGAGCACCCATGACCACACCATCCTTGCGGCAACCGGACAGCCGCTTTGACATCGTCGACATCCAGGCCCTGCAGCCGCTGTTCGATAGCGTGGGCGAGGCTTCGCGTGCCAAGGAAATTGATTACATCGACGCCAATTACCGTGCGCTGATCGAGGCGTCGCCCTTTGTTGCGCTCGCAACGTCCGGACCCGACGGCGTGGATTGTTCGCCGCGCGGCGATGCGCCGGGTTTTATCGAGGTGCTCGATGAAAGGACCCTGGTGCTGCCCGAACGCCGTGGCAACAATCGTATCGACAGTCTGCGCAACCTGATCACCAATCCGCACGTCGCCTTATTGTTCCTGATCCCCGGCATCGGGCATACCTTGCGTGTCAATGGACGGGCGCGCATCAATGCCGATCCGGTCCTGCTGGCGCGGCATGCGGTTGATGGCAAAGTACCGAAGCTGGCACTGGTGATTGATGTCGATACCGTGTTTTTCCAGTGCTCACGCGCGATTGTGCGTGCCGACCTGTGGAATCCGGATCGCCACGTCAAACCGGATGCCGTGCCCAGTCCAGGCAGGATCCTCGAAGCGGTTACCGCCGCGCGCATCGACGGCCAGGCATACGACCGCGAGTTGCCTGGCCGTATAGGTACCAGCTTGTACTAGTGACTAGTCACTAGTCACTAGTCGCTAGTCGCAAGAATGTACAAGCATCACAGCCAGGGCCGTACTATCATGCCGGGCTGAAAGGATTTCTGATGTCGCATCCCACCCGTCTGACCAGTTTCGCCGCCGGCGCCCGTGACACGCTTCCGATGCTCGTCGGTGCCGCGCCGTTCGGCATCATCTTCGGCACGCTCGTCACGGCCGGACCGCTGGCTGCCTGGCAAGGCCAGCTGATGTCCCTCAGCGTCTATGCCGGTTCCAGCCAGTTCATCGCGGCCGGCTTGGCGGCCAGCCATACCGGCATGCTGGTCATCTGGCTGACCACCTTTATCGTCAACCTGCGCCATATGCTGTATGCGGCCACGCTGCTTCCGTATGTTGCGCACTTGCCGGCACGCTGGCGCTGGGCGCTTGGTTTTTTTCTGACGGATGAGACATTTGCCGTGATGAACGGATATTACCGACAGCATCCGAACGCCCCGCTCGGGCATTGGTATTTTCTCGGTTCCTGCCTGTCGATGTATGTCAACTGGCAAGTGTGGACCGCAGTCGGCTTACTGTTTGGCGCGGTATTTCCTCAACTCCAGACGCTCGGCCTGGACTTCGCCATGGTGGCAACGTTCATTGCCATCGTCGTGCCGCAACTGACCCGTCTCCCGCACTTTTCGGCGGCAGTGGCGGCAGGCGGCTTCGCTTTCATTCTGCGGCATTTGCCCTATAAGCTGGGATTGATGTCGGCGGTGCTGATTGGCGTTGCGGTCGGCATGGCGCTGCTGCGCTGGCAGGCGCGCTCGGTAAACGCCTGCGACGGCAAGGAGGCTGCATGAATGCCACCTGGATGATCCTCGGCATGGCGGCAATCACCGTGGCCATCAAGGCCACCATCTTCGCACTTGGCGGACGGGTCGTCTTTCCGGCATGGCTACAGCAGGCGCTTGGCTTTGTGCCGGTGACGGTTCTGACCGCCATCATCGTCCCCATGGTACTGGCTCCGCATGGCGAGGACCTGGAATTCACCTGGCGCAATCCGCAACTGGTGGCCGCAATTGCCGCCGTCCTCATCTGCGCGGGAACGCGCCGGCAGTTGCTGACTATTGTGATTGCGCTGGCAATTTTCTTTGGCTGGCAACTCGGCGTGCTCGGCAATCTTTGAGATGCCGCTTGGGAAAAGGCAGCTCTGTGCTGATGTGTCTTATACACATTCTGCGCCGCACCAATAGCATAATGACAATTTTGGCTCAATTCAGGTAACGTGTCGCTCCGATTTGCCGGATTGACATTGCAGGACGGCAAAATGACTGTCAGAATTTCCCGTATTCATTATTTTGACGGGAGAAAGCATGGGATCTGCGCTGGGGCTTCGCGGCAAATCCGTGCTGGCGCTGTTCGCCACTTGCGTTCTCGTCCTGCTGTTGGCCGGCATCGCCGGTTGGCAGGTGTATGAATCGGTCCGCTCCCATCTCGGCACGGCATTCACCCGTAATTTCACCTTGCTCAATCGCGAGCGCATTCTGGCACCAGTCACGCGCGAGCTTGCCCTGTCGCTGCGCCTGGCGCGCTCGGAAGCAATTCGGCTGTGGCTGCTGGACGAAAACAATCCTGAAAAAAAGAGCCGGGCTCTGCGAGAAGCGGAAAGCTTCCGCGCAGATTTTGCCGACAAGTCGTATTTCATCGCTTCAAACCTGTCCAGTCATTACTATTTCAGTGACCGGGCATCGCCTAATGCCACCATGCCGCGGTATACCGCCCAGTCCAGCGATCCCAGCGATGCCTGGTTCTTCAACACGATGAAATTCGGGGCGCCATTCAATATCAATGTCGATCCTGATCCCAAGCTCGGGCTTACCAAAATCTGGTTCAACGCGCTGGTGCTTGACGGAGAGCGCAAGATCGGTCTGTGCGGTACCGGTCTTGACCTGTCGACCTTCGTCCGTGACTTCATCGGCACGACCGAGCGCGGCGTCACGCCGCTGATCGTCGACGTCAACGGCGCGATCCAGGCCCATCCGGACAGCCGCCACATTGCCTTCAATTCCGGCACCACCAGTGCCGCCGCCGACAAATCACTGTTCGGATTGCTGCCTGAAGCAGGTGATGCGGAAACGGCACGCGCCGCACTGGATGCCGCGGTCAGGCAGCCGGGCAGTGCCGAAATCTTTGAAGCCAGCCTGCACGGCAAAAAACAACTGATCGCAGTCGCCTATATCCCGGAACTCAGTTGGCATGTGCTGACCGCGGTCGACCTCGCCGCCGCCGATGTGCTCGATACCAATGTACTCAAATTGATGGCCGCCGCGGTAGTCATCCTGCTTGCCGTGGCGATGATGGGTTTTGTGTTTGCCCTGAACCGCCTGGTGCTCAAGCCGCTGGTCAAACTGACGCAGTCCGCACGGGAAATGGCCGCGGGTAATTATTCCCTCGCGCTCCCCCCGGCGAGCAATGATGAGATCGGCGAACTGACCGCCGCTTTCGCCGCGATGGCCGGCAAGGTGCGCCGCCATACCGGCGAACTGGAAGACACCGTGCGCGAACGCACCCGCGAACTGGTCGATGCGAACCGTGAAATGAGCGTCGCACACAAGAAAATCAGCGATTCGATTTCGTATGCCAGCCTGATCCAGCGCGCGATCCTGCCGGATCGCCAACTCGCCGGCGCCCTCGGCGACAACCACTTTGTCCTGTGGCGGCCGCGCGATGTGGTCGGCGGCGACTTTTATGTTTATCGCGCGGTCGAGGGCGGCTGCCTGCTTGGTGTCGTCGATTGCGCGGGCCACGGCGTGCCTGGGGCGTTCATGACCATGCTGGCACGGGCCGCGATCGACCAGGCAATTGACGAAGCGGGCGCTGCCAATCCTGCCGGGATCCTCGCGTGCACCGACCATGTCATGCGCACCATGCTGCATACCGAAAACAGGCAACGGGATATCGCGACCATGATGGATGCCGGCCTGGTCTATATTGAATACGGCGCGCAGCGGCTGACCTTTGCCGGCGCGAAGATCGCACTTTACTGGAGCGATGGCCAGGCGGTCGAGACACGCAAGGGTGGCCGCCGTTCGCTGGGAGATCGTCACCCCGGCGACTACACGAACGAGACGCTCGAACTGCTGCCATCACGTACTTTTTACCTGACCACGGATGGTTTCCTTGACCAGGCCGGCGGTGATAAGGGCTTCGGTTTTGGCAATGCGCGCTTCATCGACATGCTGCGCCGGCATGCCAACCTTCCTTTGTCGCAACAGGGAGAGGCATTTGCATCTACCCTGGCGGCATATCAGGGAAGCCACGCACAGCGCGACGACATTACGATGCTCTGCTTCCGATTCGGTTCATCGCCATGACAGAAAACGGATACCACAGGCTGTCCAGCGCATTCTGAAACACGCTGAAAACCAAAAGTATTATCAACATCAAATGCATACGAAATCGCACACGCAGCGACGTCATCATCCGGAAGCAATCCCGGCATCCGGTTCTTATTGGGGAAACCATGCTGATTGATCTTTTCGCACTACAGCAGACGTATAACCAGCAGCGCATCATGCTGTGCTTTAACGGTCCGCTCACCAAAAGCCTGATTGAAGAAATCGGCCATGCGCTGCGCAATTACATGGAGCGCGAGCATGCCACCGCGTCGTCGTCGATGGATGTGTTCGGTGCCTATATCGAGATGACGCAGAACATTCGCCACTATGCATTTCGCAAGGGCTGGGCGGATTCCGACGCGGCGGCCACCGTGGTCATCGCACGCGACCCGGAAGGCCGTTACGTCGTGTCCGCGGGAAATGTCGTCGATTGCGACGATGGCGCCGACCTGACTGAACGCGTGGCGGCACTGGCAGCACTCGACAAGGCGGCATTGAAGGCACAATACAAAGAACAATTGCGCAAACCGCGCGAAGAAGGCAGTTGCAGCGGCGCCGGCCTGGGCCTGATCGACCTGGCACGTAAAGCCAGTGAACCGCTGGCTTGCTCGCTGAAAACGCTGGACGACGGACGCGCGTTTTTCAGTATCCGCGTCGTGATGTAACCGAACTGGAAGGATCGATAAATGGATAACCTGAACATTGCCGGCACCCCGTCGACGCCCGCCATCATTGCCGATGCCACGCTCGGCACGGTCGAGATGCGAGGCGACTCTTACCCGGAAAATTCGTTTGAGCTGTTTTCACCGGTCATGACCTGGATCGAGCAATACTTCGCCGAACCTGAGCACAACCAGCACAAACTGACGCTGAACCTGACGCTGCTGTACCTTAACACCAGTAGCGTCAAGGCCATGATGGACATTTTCGACCTGCTGGAAGATGCGCACCAGTCCGGACGCGACGTCGCCGTCAACTGGTTTTATGACGAACAGAATGAAAGGGTGGCGGAGCTGGCCGAAGAATTCAAGGAAGACTGCAGTTTCCCTTTCCATATCACTAGCCAGGTGGGATGAACGTGCGCGACGAAGATCATATCGAGCTGCGCGTCGAGACGCTGCTTGCGGATCCTGAATACCAAGACAATCCACTGCGCTTCGCGCTGGATGAACTGTATGCAGAGTTTCGTGGTCTGTTGCGCCAGATCGATCGCATCACCCGCATCTCGGATCGCTATCAGAGCGTAAGCATCGCCGAAAAGCTGTCGGTGACCGACCGGTATCACAAGCAGTTGCGCCAGCTGGAAAAGATTGCGCGCATTTCCGACCGCTACCAGTCCATGATGCGCGACCTCAACGAAGCGCTCAAGGAAGCCTCTACCCGCGACGCGCTCACCGGCATCGGTAACCGGCGCATGCTGATGGAAAGAGTCAAAATCGAGGTGGGGCGCGCCGAGCGCATGGAGCGGCCGATGACGCTGGCCTTGCTCGATGTCGACCGCTTCAAGGCGGTCAATGATGCCCACGGCCACGAAGCCGGCGACAAGGCGCTGATCGAGATTGCCAGGGCGATCGAGTCAGGCATCCGTGATTACGATATCTGCGGGCGCTGGGGTGGGGAAGAATTCATGGTGATCATGCCCGAGATTGGTGCAACGGAAGCGGCGGCGGTGGTCGAGCGTGTACGCAACGCGATTGCCGGACTGAACCTGGTGGCCGGTGATATTTCCCTGGAATTATCTGCAAGCTTCGGCATTGCCGAGCGCCGCAACGGCGAAAGCGTGTCCGATACCATCAAGCGCGCCGATGCCGCCTTGTTCGACGCCAAGCGCGGCGGCCGCAATCGCTACGAAGTCGCTCCCTGAAAGATCGCCGTCAATCAGGCAGCGAGAAAACGGCGATAAAACGGAGGGAGCGTGGCGCGTCTGGCGCACCGCCCTCTCTGTTCCGACACCGGGGAATCATCGCATTTACGCCGCCTGCTTCTTCTTCCGTTTCGGCGCCAGCAAGGTGCCACGGCAGCTCGGCGTGCCGCACAGGCAACGATAGGCACGCTTGAGTGCCGGCGTGTGACGTTCTTCCATGATCAGCCCATAATCGTAGTACAGCTCTTCACCCCGTGTGATATCGCGCAGGGCGTAGATGAATACCTTGCCGTCTTCTTCCTGCGCTTCGCAATTCGGTTCACAGGAATGGTTGATCCAGCGGGCGTCATTGCCGTTATCGCCGCCGTCGATGATCTTTCCGCTGTCCAGGCTGAAGAAGAAGGTATGGAAGTCGTCAGGTGCCTTCAGGTTTTCACGCCGCACCGCCTCCTTCCAGGTAATGCGTTCGCCCTGGTATTCGATAATGCAGGTCCCCTGCGGGATCTTGCGGGTGGCGAAGACGCCGTTTCCGTGGATCTTCGAGTGACGCACGACATAAAAAGGTTTAGCGGCTGGTGTGGCGGTCGTTGCGGGAGCCGCAGTGGAATCAGAAGTGGAAGCGGAAGTGCTTGAGCGTTTCATGTGGGTTCAGGGTGTGTCGGACATGGAATTCGGGAGCGCGAGCACGAAGTGTAATCAATGATCGACCGTTGTGCATGCGGCAAACACGGTTTTTTGAGCGGCGTCGCATGCGCGGCTAAAATGGAAGTCCTTTACCTCCCTGTTTACCATGTCCGGTCACCGACTCGTTCCCGCCGTCCTTGCCTATCTGGACGGCATTCCCTATTCGGAAATCTACGGCGACGTCTACCATTCCGCGGACGGTGGACTGGCGCAGGCACGCCATGTCTTCATTGGCGGCAATCGCTTGCCGGAACGCTGGCGTGGCTGCCGGCGTTTCGTGATCCTCGAAACCGGCTTTGGCCTCGGCCTCAATTTTCTCGCCACCTGGCAGGCGTGGCGTGCCGATCCCGAGCGCGCGCAACAGCTGCACTACATCGCCATCGAGAAGCACCCGTTCAGCCGCGCCGACCTGGAAAGCCTGCATCGCCAGTGGCCGGAACTGGCGGAGTATGCGCAAGCGCTGCACAACCGGTGGCCGCCTCTGGTAGCGGGCTTTCATCGCCTGCTGCTCGATGAAGGACGTGTCGTGCTAACCCTGGTGTTGGGCGATATCGCCGAATGCCTGCCGGAGATCCATGCCGCCGCCGATGCGTTTTACCTCGACGGTTTTGCACCGAGCCGGAATCCTGAAATGTGGACACCGCCGATTCTCACCCGCCTGAACCGCCTGGCCGCGCCCGACGCGACGCTGACGACGTACAGCATCGCCAGTTCGGTACGCGCGGCGTTGACCCAGGCCGGTTTTGTCTGCGAAAGAGTGCCCGGCTTTGGTCGCAAACCGGAGATGCTGGCTGCGCGCTTTGCACCGCGCTGGACACAGCCGCCCCACGTGAAGGCCAGGTTCAATGTTGATGCAGGCGAACGACGTGCCATCGTGATCGGTGCCGGGATCGCCGGCAGCGCCGCGTGTGAACGGCTTGCGGTGCGCGGCTGGCAGATTGCGCTGATCGAACGGCATGCAAAACCCGCGCAGGAAGCATCCGGCAATCTTGCAGGCATCGTCATGCCCTTGCTGTCACGAGACGACAACCTGGCATCCCGGCTGGCACGGTCCGCTTACTTGTTTACGCTGCAACTCTGGCAGCGGCTCGGTGGCGCCGGCAAGGCGTTCGCCGCAGATACTTGCGGCGTGCTGCAACTGGCTGATGATGCCGGGCATGCGCAGTTGCAACGCGATACGCTGGCAGACAGCGGTTTTCCGGAAGACTATGTGCGCTGGGTGGGGCCGGACTGGGTGGAAAGGAAAACCGGCAATCCGTCATCGCATGGCGGCTGGTTGTTCCCGCAAGGCGGCTGGGTAAGGCCGGCGAGTTTGTGCGAAGCCTTGCTGGATGCCTGTGGCACACAACTGCAGCGGTACTTCGGGCAACAGGTTGCGGCGCTGGAACGAATCGATGGCGAGTGGGTGGCACGCGATGCGGACGGCAACGAGATTGCCCGCGCACCGGTGCTGATCCTGGCGGCAGGAACCAACGCCGCGCTGTTGCCTCAAACACAAGAACTGCCGTTGCAGGCGATCCGTGGCCAGGTGACGCATTTGCCGGCTTCGGCCTTGCCGGTGCCGCCGCTGGTGGTATGTGGCGAAGGTTATGTGACGCCGCCAGTAGAGGGATTGTGTCCCGTCGGTGCGTCGTATGACTTTGATGATGACAGAACCTTGCGTCGCAGCAGTCATGACGAAAACCTGCTGCGGCTGGCCCAGGTCCTGCCGCAGGTGATGAGCGGTGCGTTGGCGGGGGCGATGGAGAGTGCGCCGGTTGAAGGCCGGGTTGGCTTTCGCAGCGTATCGCCGGACCGCCTGCCCTTGATTGGCGCTTTGCCGGATTCGTCGGCACCGATTACCGGCAGCCGCTTGCGCGATGTGCCACGGTTGCCGGGCGCATATGGCTTGCTCGGCTATGCGTCACGCGGGTTGATCTGGGCACCGTTCGGCGCGGAACTGCTTGCCGCCGCGCTGGAAGGCGAACCGCTGCCGATTGAACAACAATTGGCCGATGCGTTGGATCCTGCCCGTTTTGCATTGAAGGCCTACCGGCGGGGTGGCAGCTGACGCCGGTCATTCTTGCAGGAATGCCATGCCATGCGTAAGCCCGTCAAAATTGTTCTTATTGCCGTTGCGACATTGCTGCTTCTGCTGGTCGCCGGCATCGTGGTGATCGCCGCGTTTTTCGACCCGAACGATTACAAGCCGGACCTGGTCCGCATGGTGCAGGAAAAAACCCAGCGCAAGCTGGCGATTCCCGGCACCATCCGACTCAGCTTCTTTCCCAAACTGGGCGCCGACCTGGGGCGCGTCACCCTGTCCGAGCGGCAGGGTACGACTGAATTTGCCGCGGTCGACCGCGCTACGCTTTCCCTCGCCTTGTTGCCTTTGCTGTCGCGGCAATTCGTTGTCGACCAGATCCGCGTCGACGGCTTGCAGGCAAAAGTGACCCGTTTCAAGGATGGCAGCACCAGTATTGACGATTTGCTGCCCAAGGCTGAAGAAACGAGCACGACACCGGCGCAGCCGGAAGAACGGAGCGCTGTGCGGCTCGACATCGACGGCATCCGTCTGAGCAATGCACGGATTGCCATCGACGATCGTCAGAAAGCGCGGACCATGGAACTTGGCAATGCCGATCTGACCACCGGCAAGATTGCCGAGGGCGCATCGGGCAAACTGCAGTTCTCCGCCGATATCAGTGCAAAGAATCCCGACATCAATGGCAAGCTGAGCATCCGGGCCGGCTACACACCGCGCTGGTCACAGCAGCATTACACCGTCACCAGCATGGATACGACTTTCAAGGGCAGGTTGGCGGATTTCAGCGATCTGTCGCTCGCGCTGTCCGGTAATGCGGAATTGTGGCTGGCAACGGGGCGCTTTGCGCTGGACCGACTCCGCTTGAGTGCTACCGGCAAGCGCGCCGGCGAAGCGATCGATGCGCAGGTCGACATTCCGCAGCTGGCCATTACCGACGCGCAGATCAAGGCTGCCAAACTGACCGGCAATGCCAGGCTGAACGCCGGCACCCGCACCACAACGGCACAGATCGAATTGCCATCATTCGAAGGCACGCCGCAGGCTTTTCGTATACCGGCGTTCGTTATCGACAGCACCGTCAAGGATGACAAGCTCGATGCGCGGGCCCGCCTGACGGGACCGCTGACGGGAGATATCGACAAGCTGCTGTTTGCGTCCCCTGGTCTCACCGTCAACCTGTCAGGCAAGCAGGAGTCGACCGCGATCAGCGGTAACATCTCGGCACCGCTGTCGGCGAATTTCAAGACGCAGATAGTCAGTATTTCCAAACTGGTCGCGGACCTCAATCTGCCCAATCCGGGCGGTGGGGCATTGCAACTGAAGGCCAATGGCGATGCGACACTCGACCTCGGCAAGAAAAGTGCGACCGCCACCCTGGCCGGCAACCTCGACCAGAGCCGCTTCGACCTGCGTTTGGGCATGAGCGAGTTTTCTCCGGCCGCCTATACTTTCCAGGTCGGCATCGACCAGATCGACGTCGATCGCTATCGCAGCAAACCGGCGACCGCCAAGCCGACAGGGGCCGCGTCTCCAGTTCCAACCTCAGCTCCACCAGCCCCAGCCGAACAACCACTCGATCTGTCCGCGTTAACGAAGCTGCGGGCCAGTGGCAATCTGCGCATCGGTGCCCTGAAGGTGGCTAACATCCGTAGCACCAATGTGCGCGTCGACTTGCGGGCCGGTGCCGGCAAGCTCGACATCAATCCGATCAATGCCAATCTATACGGCGGCAGCGTCGCCGGCTCGCTGAGCGTTGTATCGGCGAGCCCCAATCGATTCGCACTGCAACAAACCTTGTCAGGGGTTCAAGTCGGTCCGCTGCTCAAGGATGCGATCGATAAGAATCCAATCGAAGGACGCGGTAACGTGCACCTCGATGTCACCAGCAGAGGCAAGCTTGTCAGTCAACTCAAGAAGCAGCTGGCCGGCACGGCAAGACTGGAGCTGCGCGATGGCGCGATACGGGGGGTGAACATTGCACAAACAATACGCAGTGCAAAAGCCAAGATTGGCGAACTGCGCGGCGGTGAAAGTGCGCAGGGTGGTACCGCATCGACTGACGAGAAGACCGACTTCAGCGAGTTGTCGGGAAGCTTTCGCATTGCCAACGGCATCGCCCATAACGAAGACCTGACCATCAAGTCGCCGCTGGTCCGTGTCAGTGGCTCAGGCGACATCAATATAGGTGAAGACCGGCTCGACTATGTCGCCCGCACCACCGTGGTATCGACCCTGCAGGGGCAGGGCGGTCCCGAGTTACAGGCACTCAAGGGACTCACTGTACCGGTGCGACTCTCCGGACCTTTCAGTGCCATTGGATGGCGTGTCGATTTTGCCGGCATGGCAAGCGAGCTGGCGAAGCAAAAACTCGAAGAAAAAATCGGCGGGAGCAAGGACGACATCAAGGCCAGGGCACAGCAGTCGCTCGGCGAAGAAAAAGCAAAGGCACGCGATCAGCTGAAGGATCGATTGAAGGGCTTACTCGGCAAGTAATTTGTGCTGTCAGTAACATGACTATACGCTTGAGCCTGCATGTCTGCATCAAATGCAGAAAATAACTTTTCACTCATGTGGTGACTTTGAATTCATCGTTGCGGGATGCACGCACCGCATGGCGATCTGCTGAATTGCGATGCTGTTCATGTTCAATTCAGCAGATTGAATTTGGGCTCACTCAATCGCCTCAGAGCCGTATGCATAAGGATGGATGTTGTATGCCTGCCCTTGTCGCATTTTCACAGCAGCGTTCTTGTTATCCCGTCTATAAACAAGCTTGCGATGACAGCGATGACGCTAAAAAGTTTTACGCAATCGAATCGTAAAACTAAAAAAATACGTCATAAATAGCGCTTTGAAAAGAGCATTTGGAAAGCCTAATTTTCAACATTTTCCGCTTACAAAAAAAACGCGAAAATTTCCTAGCGACCAGAGAAAATCGGGCGTAGTATGAAATTGCGGAGTGGAAATTCAGTCTTGAATCCGACCCACAAACGACCGGCAATTACATCAAAGGACGCCCCCATGAAAATCTTTGACAACTACGCAGCACGGTATGAGCGGACTCGGGAAGAGGAATACTCCCTGCAGGAATATCTGGAACTGTGCAAGCGCGATCGACTCGCTTATGCCACTGCTGCCGAGCGCATGCTCGAGGCAATCGGCGAACCTGAGATGATCGACACGCGCCATGATTCGCGTCTCTCGCGTATCTTCGCCAACAAGGTTATCAAGATCTATCCGGCCTTCCGTGAGTTCTACGGTACGGAAGAGGTGATCGAGCAGGTAGTGTCCTACTTCCGTCATGCTGCTCAAGGTCTCGAAGAGCGCAAGCAGGTACTTTACCTGCTCGGCCCCGTCGGCGGCGGCAAATCGTCGATCGCTGAAAAGCTCAAGGCGCTGATGGAACAAGTTCCGTTTTACGCGATCAAGGGTTCGCCCGTGAATGAATCGCCGCTCGGCCTGTTCAACGAACTCGAAGACGGCGAAATCCTCGAAGAGGACTACGGTATCCCGCGCCGCTACCTGAAGACCATCCCCAGCCCGTGGGCCGTCAAGCGCCTGCACGAGTTCAACGGCGACATCAATCAGTTCCGCGTGGTCAAGCGTTATCCGTCGATCCTGAAACAGGTCGCGATTTCCAAGACCGAACCGGGCGATGAAAACAACCAGGACATCTCTTCGCTGGTCGGCAAGGTCGATATCCGCAAGCTTGAAGACTACTCGCAGGATGATCCGGATGCGTACAGCTACTCCGGCGGCCTGTGCCTGTCGAACCAGGGTTTGATGGAATTCGTCGAAATGTTCAAGGCCCCGATCAAGGTATTGCACCCGTTGCTGACCGCAACGCAGGAAGGCAACTACAAGGGTACCGAAGGCTTCGGCGCGATCCCGTTCGACGGCGTGGTGCTGGCGCACTCGAACGAATCCGAGTGGAAGGCATTCCGCAACAACAAGAACAACGAAGCGTTCCTCGATCGTATCTACATCGTCAAGGTGCCGTACTGCCTGCGCGTGTCGGAAGAGGTCAAGATTTACGACAAGCTGATCCAGAATTCCTCGCTGTCGAAAGCGCCCTGCGCGCCCGGCACCCTGAAGATGATGGCGCAGTTCGCGGTGCTGTCACGTGTCAAGGACCCGGAAAATTCCAGCATCTTCAGCAAGATGCAGGTGTATGACGGCGAGAACTTGAAGGACACCGATCCAAAGGCGAAGTCGCGCCAGGAGTATACGGATTACGCCGGCGTCGACGAAGGCATGAACGGTCTCTCCACACGTTTCGCGTACAAGATCCTGTCCAAGGTCTTCAACTTCGACAACACCGAAGTCGCTGCCAATCCGGTGCACCTGCTGTACGTGCTGGAACAGCAGATCGAGCGCGAGCAGTTCGCGCCCGAACTCGAACAGCGCTACATGTCCTACATCAAGGAATACCTGGCGCAACGTTACGTCGAGTTCATCGGCAAGGAAATTCAGACCGCTTACCTGGAAAGCTATTCCGAGTATGGCCAGAACATCTTCGACCGTTATGTGACGTTCGCCGACTTCTGGATCCAGGACCAGGAATTCCGTGATCCGGACACCGGCGAGAGCTTCGACCGTGATTCGCTCAACAGCGAACTGGAGAAGATCGAGAAGCCGGCGGGGATTTCCAATCCGAAGGACTTCCGTAACGAAATCGTCAACTTCGTGTTGCGTGCCCGTGCGCAGAACAGCGGCAAGAACCCGGCATGGACCAGCTATGAAAAGCTGCGTACCGTGATCGAGAAGAAGATGTTCTCGAACACCGAGGAACTGCTGCCGGTGATCTCCTTCAACGCCAAGGCCAGCGCCGACGATGCGAACAAGCATCAGGAGTTCGTCGGCCGCATGGTCGCGAAGGGTTACACCGCGAAGCAGGTTCGTTTGCTTTGCGAGTGGTACCTGCGCGTACGCAAGTCGTCGTGATGTAACGTCCCGCTCCGCGCGGGCTCCTTCCCCCTTGCAGGGGGAAGGGGCCTGCAGGATGAAGCGGGAAGCTCTTTCTTCTATCAAGGAAAAGAGCAATAACAAACGCCCATACTGTTTCAGGAGGCAATTTGGCTCACCTCATCGACCGGCGCTTGCAGGGTAAAAACAAGTCCGCTGGCAATCGCGAACGCTTCTTACGGCGTTACAAGGGCCAGATCAAGGACGCCGTTGCGCGCGCAATCAAAGGCCGCTCGATCAAGGATATCGAGAAGGGCGAAAAAGTATCCATTCCCGTCAAGGACATCAATGAACCGACGTTCGGCCATGCGCATGGCGGCGTATGGGAAGTCGTTCGTCCCGGCAACAAGGAATATCAAAAAGGCGACCAGATCCAGCGGCCGAAAGGCGGTGCTGGTTCCGGCAAGGGCAAGGGAGGCAACAGCGAGGAAATCACCGAAGACGATTTCGCGTTCGAGCTGACCCGCGAAGAGTTCATGAACTACTTCTTCGAAGACCTCGAACTGCCTAACCTGGTCAAGACCCAACTGAAGTCGATTACCGAGTTCAAGCAGCAACGTGCCGGTTACACCGTGTCCGGCACGCCGTCGAACATCCACGTATTGCGTTCGCTGCGCGGTGCGCTCGGCCGCCGTATCGCAGTCGGCGGAAAGTCGCGCAAGCGCCTCAGGGAAGCAGAGGAGGAACTCGCCCAGTTGATGCAGACGACGTTCGAGGACGATCATCGCATCCTGGCGTTGCGCAAGGAAATTCATCAACTGCGCACCCGCTTGCATGCGATTCCTTTCCTCGATCCGATTGACCTGCGTTACAGCAACCGTATCAAGGTACCGAAGCCGTCCAGCCAGGCCGTGATGTTTTGCGTGATGGACGTGTCGGGTTCGATGGACCAGGCCAAGAAGGATGCGGCAAAGCGCTTCTTCATCCTGCTCTACCTGTTCCTTGAGCGCGCGTATGAAAAGATCGAAGTGGTCTTCATCCGCCACCATACGCAGGCGACCGAAGTGACCGAGGACGAGTTCTTCAACTCGCGCGAATCGGGCGGCACCGTGGTGTCTTCCGCACTGGTCCTGCTCGACAAGGTCATCCAGGAACGCTATGCCAGCAGCGACTGGAATGTGTATGTGGCGCAGGCGTCGGACGGCGACAACTGGGATAACGATTCCGTGACCTGCCGCGAACTGCTGATCAACAAGATCATGCCGATGGTCCAGTACTACGCGTATGTCGAGATCACCGATGGCGAACCGCAGAACCTGTGGCACGAATACACACAGGTCCCCGACCATTGTCCGCACTTCGCGATGCAGAAAATCGAGTCACCGGCCGATATCTATCCGGTGTTCCGTGAACTGTTCAAGAAACAACCGAAATGACGACAACCGCGATCAAGAAACCCGCAAGGAAAACGGCTGCCAAACCCGGACGCAAAAAGGCCGGCAAGCCGTTCCGCCTGCCCGAGCAGTCGGAGTGGACCTTCGAGCTGATCGAATCCGTTCACGAAGAAATCCGCCGCGTCGCGGAAGGCTTCGGACTCGATACCTATCCGAACCAACTCGAAGTCATCACCGCCGAGCAAATGATGGATGCGTATGCGTCGGTCGGCATGCCGGTGTCCTATGCACACTGGTCCTATGGCAAGCAGTTCCTGTCCACGGAAAAGAGTTACAAGCGCGGTCAGATGGGCCTGGCGTATGAGATCGTGATCAATTCGAACCCATGCATCGCCTACTTGATGGAAGAGAACAGCCTGACCATGCAGGCGCTGGTGATCGCGCATGCTTCGTACGGCCACAACTCCTTCTTCAAGAACAATTACCTGTTCCGCACCTGGACCGACGCCGAAGCGATCATTGACTACATGGTGTTCGCCAAGAACTATATCGCCGACTGCGAGCGGCGCTATGGCATCGACGCGGTGGAGTTGCTGATCGACTCCTGCCATGCGCTCCAGAACTATGGCGTGGACCGTTACAAGCGTCCCGCCAAGCTGTCAATGGCGGAGGAGCGCGAGCGTCAGGAAGACCGCGAGCGTTACCTGCAATCCCAGGTCAATGACTTGTGGCGCACGATTCCACGCAAGGCCGAGGTGGTACAGGAAACCGGTCCGTCACGTTTCCCTGCGGAGCCGCAGGAAAATCTGTTGTACTTCATCGAAAAGTCGGCACCGCTGCTGGAACCATGGCAGCGCGAGGTCGTTCGTATCGTGCGCAAGATTTCTCAGTACTTCTACCCGCAACGCCAGACGCAGGTAATGAATGAAGGCTGGGCCACGTTCTGGCACTACACCATCCTCAACCAGTTGTACGACGAGGGCGTGGTCGGTAACGGCTTCATGATGGAGTTTTTGCAGAGCCATACCAACGTTGTGTATCAACCGCCGGTGACCAGCAAGTATTTCAACGGCATCAATCCGTATGCGCTGGGCTTTGCGATGATGCAGGACATTCGCCGCATCTGCGAAAACCCGACTGACGAAGATCGCCAGTGGTTTCCCGATATTGCCGGCAGCGACTGGAAGAAAACGCTCGACTTCGCGATGCGCAACTTCAAGGATGAAAGCTTCATCGCGCAATACCTGTCGCCGAAAGTCATCCGCGATTTCCATTTCTTCGCGGTGCTGGACGACGACAAGAAAGACAAATTGGCGATTTCGGCAATCCATGACGATGCCGGTTATCGCTACCTGCGCGAACAGCTTGCCGGGCAGTACAACCTGGGCAACCGTGAACCCAACATACAGGTGTGGTCAGTCGACACGCATGGTCATCGCGCACTGACGCTGCGTCATAACCAGTATCTGCGCAGGCCACTTTCGAACCAGACCGGTGAGGTGCTCAAGCACGTCGCGCGTCTATGGGGATTTGACGTCATCCTGGAAACTGTCGATCCGGATGGCAAGGTAGTAGAAACGACGGAATGCAAATGCGAAAAGAGGCAGCGCGGTAGCTAGGGGAGGGGTGCGCCGGACGCCACAGGAACGGGGAGCGTCAAAGACGCTGTGGCGCCCATTGCGACCCTGCCGCATTGTTTTGCTTCGCATGCAATGCGGTCATTATCGCCATGTCTCTTTTCATGGGCGCTTGCCGGGAAACCGGCAAGACTTGATGCCAGGGCGAAAGCCTTGGCATTTTTTTGTCATTCGGTTTGTTGCGCCATAAACGCATTCGAGTTCGCTAGACCGGCCACGTGTTGTTCAAGCAAACAAACAACGTGACCACGAATACTGTTCGGATCCCGTGCTTGTAAATCTGTAATTTTTTCCGCCCCTCTGTAGAGTCTTCCAGACGTGCATTGCATGCACGATCACCTCCTTCTATGGCAGCCCAGCCAGGAAGGGACATGCAGGCTATTGGCACATACATTGCCTAACATCGGAATACATCAAATGATGTATTCCGATGGCTATTGCCATCATGTTCCTGAAGGAGATTCCAGATGCAACAACGCAAAAACCTCAATCGCATGCTCGGAGTTGCCGCACTGGCAATGATGTTCGGTAGTGCCTCTGTGTATGCACAAAGCACCGGTACGACCGGCAGCGGCACGGCAGGGGGCAACACCCAGTCCGGCGCCATGTCCGGATCGTCCGGTACCGGTTCGTCGGGTGCAAGCAAAGGCAGTAACAGTTCAGTCGCCAAGGCTGACCAGAAAATGATGCGCGATCTGGCAGAAGCGAATCTGGCGGAAATTGAAACAGGCAAGCTGGCGCTGGAGAAATCCCAGAACGATCAGGTCAAGACCTTTGCGCAGAAGATGATTGATGATCATACCCAATCGCAAAAAGAACTGGAGCAGCTGGCGCAACAAAAAGGCGTGACCCTCCCAACCGAGACTGACATGAAACACAAGGCCGCGGCAAAGGCGCTGAGCGCTCTCGAGGGCGACAAGTTCGACAAGATGTACATGAACCAGGTTGGCGTGCGCGATCACAAGAACACGCATCAGCTGCTTTCCAAGGCGCAAAAGAATGCCAAGGATCCGGATCTGAAAACGATGGCAGCGAAAACTGCCCCGATCGTCGACAACCACCTGACGATGGCACAGGATCAAACCGGCAAGAAGTCTTCCAGCAGCGGTTCGTCCTCTGCCAAGGGCTCGAGCGCTTCCGGCAGCGGCCGTGCTTCCAGCGACAAGTAAATACACAGTCAGTGTGACCTGTTGTACGACGTAAGCAATGTGCCGTCCCACGCGGCGCATTGCCTTGCGGTGGTGACCGGAATGCTCCCCATGTCACCGGACATACTTACGACATACGGCGGTGCTCCGTCCTGACCGTACTTCGCGCACCTCATCAAATTGCTGCCGCCTGGCGAAAGAAATCGCCGGTAAGTTTTATAAAGGAAACGACATGGATAACGATGATGTAATCACGACGCTGAACGACCTGATCGAAACCAGCAAGGATGGCGAAGACGGTTTTCGTGCTTGCGCCGACGATGCCAAGGATCCGACGCTCAAGGCCTTCTTTGCCAATCGTGCGCAAGCCTGCGCCGCTGCGGCCACCGAACTGCAGAATGCGGTGCGCTCGTATGGCGGCGACCCGGAAACCAGCGGTGGCCTGGGCGGTGCACTGCATCGCCGCTGGGTCGACATCAAGTCGATGATCACGGGTAAGGACGACAAGGCCGTGCTGCAGGAGTGCGAGCGTGGCGAAGATGTCGCCGTCTCCAGCTATCGCCGCGCACTTGAAAAGAACTTGCCGGTGGAAGTACGGACCATGGTTGAACGCCAGTACCAGGGCGTGCTGCAGAACCATGACCAGGTAAAGAGCCTGCGCGACCAGTATCGCAGCACCTAAGAGGCGACCGGCCAGCGGACGCTCGTCGCGGCAATATGCCTTACGCGATGCAAGCGAACGCTGACCGGCCTTTTCGCACCATCACCCCAGTAGAGTAAAATACCGGCCTGCCAATGCTCGCCCTCCGGCGTTGGCCCGGATCGCTGTCACTCTGCCAACACGCCGCGACAGTCCGTCCCCACAGAATTTTTCCGGATTGCCCGCATGCTGCGACTGACCAACGTACAACTTCCGCTCGACCATCCCGAAGCCGACCTTCAGGCGGCCATCCTTTCGCGGCTGCAGATTCCCGCAGACCAAATGCTCGGCTATACCGTGTTCCGGCGCGGCTACGATGCCCGCAAACGCAGCGCGATCAACCTGGTCTACACCATCGACGTCAATGTGCGCGACGAATCCGTCGTACTGGCACGATTGCAGGGCACTCCCAATATCACGGTCAGCCCCGACACCGGTTACAAATACGTCGCCAGGGCACCCGCTGCGCTGCTGTTGCGACCGGTGGTGATCGGCTTCGGTCCCTGTGGCATCTTCGCGGCGCTGATCCTCGCGCAAATGGGCTTTCGCCCGATCATTCTCGAACGCGGCAAGGTCGTCCGCGAACGTACCAAGGACACCTGGGGCTTGTGGCGCAAGCGCGAGTTGCATCCCGAGTCGAATGTGCAATTCGGTGAGGGCGGCGCGGGGACGTTTTCCGATGGCAAGCTGCACAGCCAGATTAAAGACCCCAAGCATTATGGCCGCAAGGTGCTGACCGAATTCGTGGCGGCGCATGCGCCTGAAGAAATTCTGTTCGTCAGCAAGCCGCATATCGGCACCTTCCGCCTGGTCAAAATGGTCGAGGCCATGCGCGAGACGATTGAATCGCTGGGCGGCGAATTTCGCTTCGAAGCCAAGGTCACCGACATCGAGATCGACAAGGGCCAGGTGCGCGGCGTGGTACTCGAAAGCGGCGAACGTATCGCAACCGAACACGTGGTGCTGGCGGTTGGCCACAGCGCGCGTGACACCTTCCAGATGCTGTATGAGCGCGGCGTCTATATCGAAGCCAAGCCCTTCTCGATCGGCTTCCGTGCCGAGCATCCGCAATCGCTGATTGACCGCGCGCGCTTCGGCAAATTTGCCGGCCACCCCTTGCTGGGCGCTGCCGATTACAAACTGGTACACCATGCGCGCAATGGCCGTTCGGTCTATAGCTTCTGCATGTGCCCAGGCGGCACCGTCGTTGCCGCCACTTCGGAGCCGGAACGCGTCGTCACCAATGGCATGAGCCAGTATTCACGCAACGAGCGTAATGCCAACAGCGGCATCGTGGTCGGCATCACGCCGGACGATTATCCGGGCCACCCGCTGGCCGGCATCGATTTCCAGCGTGAGCTGGAGTCACGCGCCTACGTGCTGGGCGGACGCAATTACAATGCGCCGGGCCAGCTGATCGGCGATTTTATCGCCGGCAAGCCATCCACTGAATTCGGCACGGTGCAGCCTTCGTACAAGCCGGGTGTGACGCTGACCGATCTCGGTCCTTCGCTGCCCGACTATGCGATCGAAGCAATGCGCGAAGCACTGCCGGCGTTCGACCGCCAGATCAGGGGATACGCCATGCGCGACGCGGTCTTGACGGGTGTAGAAACGCGCACCTCGTCGCCGATACGCATCAAGCGCCAGGAAAATTTCCAGAGCATGAACACGGTCGGCCTTTTCCCTGCGGGCGAAGGCGCAGGTTATGCCGGCGGCATTTTGTCCGCAGGCGTCGACGGCATCAAGGTGGCGGAAGCGGTCGCGCTGAGCATCATGGGCAATACCGATGTGCGCGGCGGCGGGCATGCCGGTGAACTGATGTATTGAGCCCTGATTGTCAGGAACCCCGATCATCGGCGTGTCTCGATCGTCATTTTGATGGGGGCTCTTAGTCCACTTCTAAGGTCTGCAGCTCGGCTTTCGGTATTCCGTTAGTTACTTCAAGAAACGCCAGTGAAATCGGCAAGCGAAAGCGACGTGGACCGGCGCTGCCCGGATTGACGTAGAGCACGCCTTTTTCCTTTTTTACCGATGGCTTGTGCGAATGGCCGGAGATGATGACCTTGATGCCCGCCGCCGCCGGATCGATATCGAGGTCATGCAGGTCGTGCACGACATAGATCTTCACGCCGTCCACCTCGATTACTTCCTTCTCGCGCAGCGCCATGGCCCAGTCACCCCGGTCATTGTTGCCGCGCACCGCGATCACCGGTGCGATCTCTTCCAGTTGCTCCAGCACCTTTGCGTTGCAGATGTCTCCGGCATGGATGATGCGGCTCACACCGTTCAGCGCAAAGCGCGCCTCCGGTCGCAGCAGCCCATGGGTATCTGAAATCAAACCTATGCGTTGTGTCTCCATAGTTACCAACAAATTGCAAAGAACAAAGTGGTATGCACTTGCAAGATGCATACCTTGACTTAACTTGACTTGCGCGGTCACCCAAGTGCGCATGCACGACGCACGCAAAAAACTGAAATATGCTTTAATGTCCCATCGAATAATACATAAGCTTATTTACTTTTTGATTCGACAAATGGACAAGCAAAGTGTTTTCACCCGCATGCCGGGTTGTTGTCGCAGTCGGCCTGGGAAGGCGACTCGCTGACGCGCACGCGCACGTTTTTTGTCGACTAACCATGGCCGCAGCGTTGAAAGACCTGCGGCCATGTTGTTTTTCCACTGTGATGACAGGAAGAAAAACGTAAAGGAATCCGATGAACAGCTTACAAAGTAGAACAGCCACCGCCGTAGTACCGTTTCCATTCGGGAAAGCTGAAGAAAAAACGCCCGATGCACCACCAGCGGCCGTGATCTGGCAGGACATCCATGCCGCTGCGGTAGAGGTAGCGCAGCACGAAGCGGTCCTGCAGCCACGGCTGCAGGCGCTGGTGCTGGCCCACACCGGGCTGGCCGGCGCCATGGCCGCCGTACTGGCGCGGCGGCTGGCCAGCGCCGATATGGACGAGCAAGCCTTGCATGCGCTGTTTTCCGACCTTATCGACGATAACGTGACGGCACGCATTGCAGCGGACCTGTTCGCGGTAAGAACCCGCGACCCCGCCTGCGGTGATTATCTGCACGTGCTGCTGAACCTGAAAGGTTTCCAGGCCTTGCAGACTTACCGCATCGCGCACGCGCTGTGGCTGCAGCACAGGCAGGCGCTGGCGCAAGCGCTTGCTAATCAGGCATCGCTGGTATTCGCCGTCGATATCCATCCCGCTGCGCGTATCGGTTGCGGAGTCATGTTCGACCATGGTACCGGGATCGTGATCGGCGAAACGACGCTCATCGAAGACAATGTCTCCATTCTGCAGAACGTCACACTGGGCGGCACCGGCAAGGAGCATGGCGACCGTCACCCCAAGATCCGCAGTGGCGTGATGATTGGTGCGGGTGCAAAGATACTGGGCAATATCGAAGTCGGTACGATGAGCAAGGTGGCTGCGGGCAGCGTCGTCCTGCGCCCGGTGCCGCCGCATTGCACGGTGGCCGGCGTGCCGGCGCGCGTGGTTCGCCATCATCTCGACCAGGCGTGTCCTTCGGTGGAAATGGACCAGACAATTTGAGTGGTTAGTCTGCTCAGGCGACAATCACGCGCCGGCTTTGCTGGTGCAGCAGTTCGGTGAAGGCTTCAGCCGATACGGGTTTGCTGTAGTAATAGCCCTGTGCCGACGGACAGCCGTGGCTCTGCAGGAAATCGACCTGTTCCAGGGTTTCGACCCCCTCCGCCAGCACCTTCAGCCGCAGGCTGTTTGCCATGGAAATGATGGCAGTGACCAGTGCGGTGTCATTCGAATCCTGGCCGATGCCGCTGACAAAGGAGCGGTCAATCTTGAGCGCATCGACCGGAAAGCGCTGCAGGTAAGCGAGGCTGGAATACCCAGTGCCAAAATCGTCGATCGACAGCTTGATACCCATGCCGGACAAGCGCTTCAAGGTCGCGACGTTGTCTTCGGTGCGCTGCATCAGGATGCTTTCCGTAATTTCCAGGTCAAGCCGGTCGGCCGGAATTCCTGTGTCGTTCAGCACCCCGATGATCATGTCCTGAAAATTCGGCTGGAAGAACTGGCGTGGCGACAGGTTCACTGCCATGACCAGATCGGTGTAACCGCTTTCGTGCCAGCGCTTGAGCTGCTCGCAAGCTTGCCGCAAGACCCATTCGCCAATCGGCAAGATCAGTCCGGTTTCTTCAGCGATGGTGATGAATTCGTTGCAGGCAACCGGTGTATCGCCATTGCGCTTCCAGCGCAGCAAGGCTTCGGCAGAAAAAATGGTGCCCGTTTCCAGATCAACCTGCGGCTGGTAAAACAGGGTGAACTCTTCGCGCGCCAAGGCATGGCGCAGGGCATTGGTTAGCTGATGGCGGCGTTGTGCGGCCTTGTTCAAGCTTTGTGTAAAGAACTGGTAGTTGGCCCGGCCTTTTTCTTTGGCGTAATACATCGCCGTGTCTGCGGTACGCATCAAGGTCTCGACATCCGTGCCATCGTTCGGAAACAGGCTGATGCCGATACTGCCGGAAACGTGCAATTCATGGTCGCCGCAGTGAAACGGCGCGTCGAGGGCATCGAGCACTTTTTGCGCGATCATCGCCGCATCACTGCTGTCGCCGATCAGCGGCAGGGCCAGCACGAATTCATCGCCGCCCAGGCGTGCCACGCTGTCGCCTTCACGTACGCAATGCAGCAGGCGCTCGGCGACATCGCGCAGCAGGCAGTCGCCGACTTCGTGGCCAAGTGAATCGTTGATATGCTTGAAGTAGTCGAGGTCGATGAACATCACCGCGACCTGGGTCTCTGTGCGCCCACCATGCGCGAGTGCCTGCTGCAGGCGATCACGCAGCAATGCACGATTCGGCAAACCTGTTAGCGCATCATGATCCGCCATGTAGCGGATACGTTCTTCGGCACGCTTGCGTTCACTCAGGTCGAGCACAAAGGCCACACCTGTTTCCCGGCGGCGGCTGATGACAGCGCCGCCGATCAGGACCGGCACCCGTGTGCCATCCTTGCGCAAGTATTCTTTTTCATAGGGCGAGAATCGTCCCGTCGCACGCAGTTCGGCCAGCCCGCGTTCGGTTTCTGCCTGGTACCCGGGTGCGGACAGGTGATCCCATTGCACCTTTCCAGCTTGTACCTCTTCCTGGGTATAGCCGAGCAGGCGCAAAAATGCGTCATTGGCTTCGGCGATCCTGCCGTCCGCTTCCCAGAAATAGACGCCGATGATGTTGGCTTCGACCAGGCGCCGCATGCGGACTTCGTTGCGGCGCAGGGTCATTTCGATGCGCCTTCGTTCTTCGATTTCAGCGATCAGTTGTGCGTTGGCACGTGCCAGTTCCCCGGTGCGTAACGCGACCCTTTCTTCAAGCAAATCGTAGGCATGTTGCAGATAGGTTTCAATTTCCTGTCGCAATGCGACTTCACGCTGCAGCATATCGTTTTGTTCGGCAAGCTTGCGCTGTGCGGTGCGTAAAGCGAGATGAGTATTGATGCGTGCCAGTACTTCATCGAGCTGGAAGGGCTTGGTGACGTAGTCAACGCCGCCTGCAGTAAATCCGGCGAGTTTGTCCGCGCATTCCGACAGGGCAGTCATGAAGATGACGGGGACATCGCGCAAGTCTTCGTTTTCCTTCAGTCGACGGCAGGTGGTAAAACCATCGATGCCCGGCATCATCACATCGAGCAGGATCAGGTCCGGCAGCACGAACTGCACGCGGCGCAGCGCTTCGTCGCCATCTTGCGCAACCAGCACGCGGTCGCCACGCTCTTCCAGTACGTGCGCGAGCAAGGCCAGGTTGGCCGGCGTGTCGTCGACCATGAGAATGGTATGGGGAGAGGTAACGTCTGGTTCCGGGGCATTCATGCAGTCATCCCCATTGCAAACAACACCCGGTGATTGGCATGCGTGGTCAGTGTGGTGTGTTGGATGCGTCGTGCGGGAACAGGAAACGCAACGCTATTCGGGCAATACAATGTGCTGATCATGTAGTTGCGGAAGGTGAGTGAAACTTTGCATCCGTCAATGCTACGGGCTGGCCGCTGCCACTTGCTGCCTACCTTATATCGCCGCACTCCGTGCAGTCACCGGAAAAGCAAGACGGGACGTTTGCCGCACGGAGAGGCGATGACCCGCGCCCGGCGCAATCATTAGATGCAATGCAGCACAGGGAGTTCAGGCCCTTGCCCCAACGACGGCTGTCAACATGCTGACCGATCCGAGGTCCATGCCATCGACGGCAATGCTGACGTCTTCATCATCGCGCCGCGCGCCGGCAATGTAAAGGAGCGGCAGGAAATGTTCCGGTGTAGGAACGGATAAGGCGGCATCGTCTCCCCATGCGGTGTAATCGACCAGTTTGTCGTTGTCGCCCCGCATCAATGCATCACGTACCTGCGTATTGAAACGTTCGGCCCAGTCGTAGCCTTGCGTCGTTCCGCGCCGCATGGTTCGCAGATTGTGCACCACGTCGCCGCTTGCCATCAGCAATATGCCTTCGTCGCGCAGCACCGAGAGGCGACGCCCGAGTTCGAGATGGAATGCATTCGGCTGCGTGGCATCGATGCTGAGCTGAAGGACCGGTATGTCGGCTTTCGGAAACGCTTTGACCAGTACCGACCATGTCCCGTGATCCAGCCCCCATTCCGTATCAAGATGAACCGACACGGGCGATAGCAAGGACTGTATCCGCCGCGCCAGCGCCGGGTCGCCGGGCGCGGGATACCGGATGTCAAACAATTCCTGCGGAAAGCCACCGAAATCATGGATGGTCGGCGGATATTCCATCGCGGTCACCGCAGTGCCTCTGGTGGTCCAATGCGCGGAAACCGCGACGATGGCTTGTGGTCGCGGCATATTGAGCCCGATTTGTTCCCATGCCCTGGTGTAAACATTATCGTCGACTGCGTTCATCGGGCTGCCATGGCCGAAAAAGACGGCCGGCATGCGAATGTGAGAGGTATTGGCCATGATCTTCCTTCCGTTGACATTTTGCCGCCCGGCCACGCTGAAAAGGCGGGCCGGCATGTGAAATGACGATCTATCAGGCAGTCTGTAATCGGTGAGACGCTTGCCGGCGTCCGATGTTCGAAAGGGCAAGTGCGCCATCGCCCAGCAATGCCACCACGACGGCGCTTGCTACCAGAAAAGCCGGATATTCCCAGCCGCCGTTCTTTGCTGTGAAGAGCCAGCCGTTACCGATATGCACCGATAGTGCGCCCAACAGTACCGGCAGCGACACCGCCGCCGCTATGCGTGAATGGAAGCCGACGATCATTGCGGCACCGGCGAGCAATTCGATGGCGGTAACCGGGTAAGCCATCCACCCAGGAAAACCCTGGCTGGCAAAAAAGCCGACGGTGCCAGGCATTGTGAAGACAAAAACCTTCAGCAGGCCGTGGGCCAACAGGGCGATGCCCAAAGTGATGCGGAGAAAGCTGGCCGCGTAGAGCGAGAGGGATTGTTGCTGACTGTTCATGATCGTCCTTTCGAATAGGGAGAATTTTTGCGATGTCGTGTTGTGGTCGCTGCATCGATGGACGTACTGTAGGCTTTTTCATTTTCCTGAAAAATACGACAATGAGAAAATAATTATTCCGGTATGTGAAAATATAGGGAAATCAGGAGGCGAAATGGATTTGTTTCAATCGATGAAGGTATTTGCCAAGGTCGCGGAAATCGGCAGCCTGTCCGGCGCGGCGCGTGCGCTCGACATGTCGAATCCCTCGGTTACCCGCCACATCGGCGACCTTGAGGCTTATCTGAATGCGCGCTTGTTCAATCGGACCACACGCCGCCTGAGCCTGACCGAAGCCGGTACCGATTATCTCGAACGTTGCAGGCAGCTACTGCAAGACCTGGAAGAAGCGACACTGGCGGCCGGCAGCAGTGCCGCCAAACCCGCGGGTACCCTGCGTATCAGCGCACCGGTGTCGTTTGCCGTCAATCACCTTGGCCGGGTGTTGGGCGAGTACGGTCAGCGCTATCCCGACGTCGCGCTCGACATCACCTTGTCCGACCGCATGGTTGACTTGGTGGATGAAGGATTCGATCTGGCAATCCGCATCAGCCGCATACGCGATTCCGCGCTGGTGGCGCGGCAATTCGCATCGGCACGCAGCATGGTCTGCGCCTCGCCTTCCTACCTGAAGAAACAGGGTACGCCGCGTGTGCCGGAAGACCTAGCGAGCCATACCTGCCTGATCTACAGCTATCAGGCCACGCGTGGCGAATGGCACTTCAGCCGCAAGGGCAAGACGCATATCGCGAAGGTCAAAGGTACGGTCAACGCGAACAACGGTGACCTGTTGCGCGAAGCGGCAATTGCCGGCATGGGGATCATCGTGCAGCCTTCCTTCATCGTCGCTGACGCGTTGCGCAGCAAAACGCTGGTGCCGCTACTGTCCGACTATGACATGGCGTCGCTGCCGATTTATGCGGTCTATCCGAGTCGGCGTCACTTGTCGGCCAAAGTGCGTACCTTTGTTGATTTCCTGCTGGAGCGATTCGGCGAGAACCCGGAATGGGAACGCGATCTGCCGGCGTAAGCCGCGTGTATTTTTCGCAACCATCACGCAACCATCACGCAGTCTTCAACCACGCGATCTTGCCGTTGGCTCCTTCCGCTCGCAAATCCCCGACGGTCCGACTTCATGCACCAGCACGCCGGCGCCTTCGGGCGCGCGGATACGCCAGGCACCGTGTTCGATGGCACGCATGGCGTCCTGATAACCCTGGTCCCAGCGCCATTCAACCGAGCCGCGCGAAAAATTGATGTCCTTGGATGCCATCTGCCAGTCGCGGCCCGCATAGGCGAGCCGCACGATGTGGATAGTCGACTCGTCGCCGATCGCATCGATCTCCTGCTGTTCGGCCGCGCTGAGTGCGGCGTCCGGCAGCTTGGCGCGCAGCATGCGGACAGTGCGCCGCAATGTGTGTTCGCGCAGGTAAGCGTCGATATGGCGCTGTGAACGCGATGCGAACATCACATCCTTTTGCCGCGTCTGCACTTGTTCCAATGTCTTCGGCTCCGGCCCTTCCGCACTCCACAGATCGACCATGAAACACACGGTATCGACGCGCGGCTCATCGGCGAGCACGGTCTCCAGCGGGGTATTGGAATACAAGCCGCCATCCCAGTACAGTTCGTCATCGATGCGCACCGGCGGAAAGCCCGGCGGCAACGCGCCGCTGGCCATGATGTGCGGGATGCCAACCCGCTGCTGCGATGTGTCGAAGTTGTCGAGCAGGCCGCAGCTGACACGGATGGCGCTGACAGTCAGGCGGATGCCATCCGGACTGTTGAGGTATTCCAGGTCGATCAGGCGGGCCAGTGTGTTTTGCAGGGGACCGGTATCGAAGAAGCTGGCGGTCTCCGGCGGCACCTGCCAGCCAAAGGCAAAGGGATTACCCCAGCGCGGCAGAAAGAATCCCGGAACGCCATGCGTCATCGCATTCCAGGTGGTCAGCATGATGTTGAACTGGCGTACCGAATCCGGCACGCTGCGCATATCGAGCAAGTCGTTTTGCGCCACTTCGTTCCAGAACTGCCGCACGCGCGTGAGGCGATTTGCGCGCTCATTACCCGCAATCAGTGCCGCATTGATTGCGCCGATCGAGGTTCCGACGACCCAGTCCGGTGTCAGGCCGTGCTCATGCAAGGCCTGGTAAACGCCGGCCTGGTAAGCGCCGAGCGCGCCGCCGCCTTGCAGCACCAGCACAACGCGTGGCCTGGCGCCGATAGTGGCAATCGTTGTCGCCATATGGCTTTCCTTACTGATATGGCTGCGCACCACACCGGTGCGCAGCAAGTGGCTGGCTCAGGCCCGCTCAGACTTTGCGCAAGCCATGTTTTGCTCAAGCCTTGCGCAGACCTTCCGCGACCATCGCGGCCTGAACGGCGGGACGTGCGCCGACGCGCGCGAAGAAGGCGTGCACGGCGGGCCAGCGGGCGAGGTCTAGCTTCACATGGCCTGCCCAGTTCAACACGGTAAACAGATACGCGTCGGCGACCGTGAATTGCGCGCCGGTCAGGTAATCGCGACCCTGCAATTGCTTGTCCAGCCATTCCATGCGTGTCGCCAGCGTGTCCAGCGCGGTCTTCTTCGTCTCGTCCGGCGTGGTTGGCTTGAACAAGGGCGAAAACGCTTTGTGTACTTCCGTCGAGATAAAGTTCAGCCACTCCATCAGACGATAGCGCTCCATCGTGCCTGCTTTGGGGACCAGCTGTTTTTCCGGCATCTGGTCGGCAAGGTATTGCACGATCGCCGGTCCTTCGGTCAGCACTTCGCCATTATCGAGTTGCAGCGCAGGCACATAGCCCTTGGGGTTAATCTGCCGGTAGTCACCGCCGCTCGCGGTTTTCTTGTCTGCAAGATTGACCTTTTCGGTGTCGTATTGCATGCCGAGTTCCTGCAGCACGATATGGGGCGACAGCGAACAGGCACCGGGGGAAAAGTACAGTTTCATGCAATTGCTCCTTAAGGAATGATGCGCGGACGAGTCGGGTTTAATGCATATCAAATTGTGAACTCGTTGACAGTCCTGATGGTAGCCCAGAGTGCAGAATCGTGCTGCTGGCCTCGCGCATCCCACGTATGCAAACGGAGGCCGTGCACCCTATAATGAATTTCCATTATAAAAACGAGACGGAGACAATGAACGCCCCTCACTATGCCCCTCACTACGCGCATTGGCCAACGGGCCTGCCCCATGCAATCACGACACCGGCGACCAGTGTCTATGTGAACCTGCAGGTTGCCGCGATGCGCTATCCCGACAAGCCGGCCATCATTTTCTACGACACGGTGCTCAGTTATGCGCAAGTGCATGATGAAGTGCTGGCGCTTGCCGGTTACCTGCAGCAGGTCTGCGGCATCAAGCGCGGCGATCGCGTGCTGCTGAACATGCAGAACAGCCCGCAGTTCATCATCGCGTATTACGCAATCATGCGCGCGGATGCGATGGTGGTGCCGGTCAATCCCATGCTGATGACCGATGAGCTGCAGCATTATGTCGATGACAGCGGTGCGACGACGGCGCTGGTGTCGCAGGAAATTTTTTCGCGTATTGCACCGCTGGTCGGCAAGAGCAGCCTGTCGCAGGTGATTGTTGCCGCTTATTCCGATTACCTGATTTCGCCGACCGACCTCAACGTGCCGGACTTCGTGCGTGCGCCTTACGGCGTGCCCGCCGCATCGGGTGTCGTGCCGTGGAAAGAAGCGCTCGCCGCACGCCATGCCCCGCGCCCGCATGAAGCCGGGCCGGATGATCTCGCATGCATGCCCTATACCTCGGGCACGACCGGCAAGCCCAAGGGTTGTGTGCATACGCACGGCTCGGTGATGTTCAATGCGGTGGCGAGTCCCACCTGGTCGGGGCCGATGGCGCCTGATCATGTCACGCTGGCGGTGCTGCCGTTCTTCCATGTGACCGGCATGCAGTCGGTGATGAATGCCATGATTTACACCGGTGGTGCGATTGTGGTGCTGCCGCGCTGGGATCGGGACGCGGCCGGTCAGCTGATCACGCGCTACAAGGTGACGACCTGGACGCTCATCCCGACCATGATGATCGACTTCCTGTCGAATCCGCGTCTGGCCGAATACGACATCTCGCGTTTGCAGCGGGTGTCGGGCGGCGGTGCGGCGATGCCAGCGGCGATTGCGCAGAAGCTGCTTGACCTCACCGGTCAGAAGTACATGGAAGGCTATGGACTGTCGGAGACGATGGCGGCTTCGCATGTGAATCCGCCCAATCATATGAAGCAGCAGTGCCTGGGCGTGCCTTACCTGAATGTGGATTCGCGTGTTGTCGATCCGGTGACGCTGAAGGAAGTGCCGCAGGGCGAGAATGGTGAGATCTGGATTCATGGGCCGCAGGTGTTTCAGGGGTACTGGAACGATCCGAAGAAAACGGCGGAAGCGTTTGCCGAGCTGGATGGGAAGCGGTTCTTCCGTTCGGGTGATCTGGGGTATATGGACGAGGAGGGATATTTCTTCTTTACCGACCGGCTCAAGCGGATGATTAACGCGAGTGGCTTCAAGGTGTGGCCGGCGGAGGTGGAGTCGATGATGTATCAGCATCCGGCGGTGCAGGAGTGCTGCATTATCGCGGCGCGAGATGCGTATCGCGGGGAGACGGTGAAGGCGGTGATCGTCAAGCGGGCCGGGGTTGATGTGACAGGGGAGGATATCACCAAGTGGGCGCAGGAGAAGATGGCGGCTTATAAGGTGCCGAAGGTGGTGGAGTTTGTGGAGGCGTTGCCGAAGTCGGCTACGGGGAAGGTGATGTGGAGGAGTTTGCAGGAGAAGGAGATGGAGATGGAGAAGCAGGGGTAGGGGTTGGGCTTTCTTTCTTTCGTTTTTTCTTCGGTGATTCAGTACTGTTAGTTCTTCGATCGAGCTTGCCGGGACTGGCCCCGGGGCCAAAACGGGAAGCGAAACAAACTCGCCTGCGGCTCAGACAGGTTTCGCTTCTTTATCCGTTTTGGCCCGCGCTCTTTTGGCGTCTGCACAGGGGGATTAAACCCATCCCCACCCTGGCCCTCCCCTTGAAGGGGAAGGAACTTCGGCTCGCTCGCTGCGCATCGCATTGCTGATCGCCGCTGCGCTGCCGTGGCTTTGCCCGAACGGTGCTTTCTGCTGGCGGTAATCCATCCGCATTACCTTCCAGCATCAAGAACGTTCCCTCCCCTTCAAGGGGAGGGTTAGGGTGGGGATGGGTTCAACCGCACAAATTCAAATCCCCCAACACTTGTCATTCCACCAGCACCACCACCCAATCCAATCACCCCTCTCCGGACCGGCGTAAAATACCCCCTCGCTCACCCGCCGTTTCCCCATGACCATCCTGCTGTCCACCCTCAACGCCCGCTATACGCACGCCTCCCTCGGGCTGCGTTACCTGCTTGCCAATATGGGCGATTTGCGTGAAACCACACAATTGCAGGAATTCGTCATCGGCGCAAAAACCACCGACGTCGTCGAACGCTTGCTTGCCCACCAGCCACGCATTATCGGCTTCGGAGTGTATATCTGGAATGTCGAGGAAACCACGCGCGTGGTCGCGCTGCTCAAGCGCGTGGCGCCGCAGGTCACGATCGTGCTCGGTGGACCGGAGGTGTCGTATGAATCCCAGGAGCAGCACATCGTGCAACTGGCCGACTACCTGGTGACTGGCTGGGGCGATGTGACCTTCCCTGCGCTGTGCCGGAAAATCTTGCATGGCCCGAAACCGCTGATGAAAGTCCATGCCGGCGTGCAGCCGCCACTGGAGGACATCAAGCTGCCGTATGCCGCCTATACCGATCAGGACATTGCCCATCGCACGCTGTATGTTGAGGCTTCTCGCGGCTGTCCGTTCAAATGTGAATTCTGCCTGTCCTCGCTCGACAAGACCGCGTGGCCATTCGACCTCGATGCCTTTCTTGCCGAACTCGAATCGCTGCATGCACGCGGTGCGCGGCTGTTCAAATTCGTTGATCGCACTTTCAACCTGAATATCAAGGCCAGCCTGAGGATCATGCAGTTCTTCCTCGACAAGCTTGCTGCGCATCCTGATGATCCGGTGTTCGCGCATTTCGAGGTCGTGCCCGATCATTTGCCGGATGCATTGAAGGAAGCGATCCAGCAATTTCCTCCGGGGACGCTGCAGTTCGAAATCGGAATACAGAGCTTCAATCCGGAAGTCCAGGGCATCATCAGCCGCAAGCAAAACAATGACAAGTCCGCCGCCAACATTCGCTGGCTGCGTGAACACTCGCATGCGCACCTGCATGTGGATCTGATCGCCGGCTTGCCAGGGGAAGACCTCGACAGTTTTGCGCGCGGCTTTGATCAGCTGGTGACGTTGGCGCCGCACGAAATCCAATTCGGCATCCTCAAGCGCCTGCGCGGCACGCCTATCATCCGGCATACCCAGGCCTATGGCATGGTGTTCGATCCGTATCCGCCTTACACCATCCTCGCGACCGACCGTATTGATTTCGCCACCATGCAGCGTCTGGTGCGCTTTGCACGCTACTGGGATTTGGTCGCCAACTCGGGGCGCTTTGCCAATACGCTGCCCGTGGTTCTCGGCAATGCACCGTTTGCCAATTTCATGGCGTTGTCGGACTGGCTGTATGCGCATACCGACGCAACTCACCGTATCGCACTCGACAAACTCGCCGCGCTGGTCGTGCAATGGCTGGGCAGCCGCGGCATGGCTGGCGATGAGGCATCGACCCTGGTGGATAGCGACTATGCGGGACAGGCACACAAGGCAAAGCCGAAAGCGGATGCCAAGGCAGTCAAGGCCGATGCTGCGCCGCAGCGCCAGGCACGGCATCTTGCGGCCTGATTTCGCTTTTTTAAAGGCAGGATTTCAGGCACGACCGACTGCAGCGGTTTCGGCACCGCCGTGACACGGCCGCCATCCGATACACACACCGCATCCTGCGCAAGGACATGTGACATGCCGGCGACGATACTGGCATACATTGCATCAGGGAAAACGCGTATTCACTTGGTGCCGGTCCGCCATTGCTCGAGTAACTGGCGCGCGTTCTGGTCCAGATCGGACAAGGGTAACGATCTGGCCTTGTTGAAAATCATGAGCGCATACACGGTGGCCAGCGCATTGACTTCAGGCGACAAGGCGCGTTCCTCGCCGCTGGAGGGGCGCAGCGAGCGCCAATAGTTGATCGCTTGTTCGAGTTCGGGAAGAGTAATGTCCATGCGGCTATTGTAAAACACTAAACACTTGGCACAGTCAGTGTGGGAATAGACCGCCCAAGCGCTCTCGTTTTCTTGTTCCCTTGTTATCATCAAAGCCCTGTTCACCGGCATCCTGCACCGGATAAACATATAAAGAAAAGAGCCGGATCTTCCAGGTGCTCGACAACCTGATTAGCAATGCACTCAAATTTACCGCCGCCGGCGGCAAGGTCACGGTGTCGGTTGAAGGAGGTGACAAGAGTGTGACCTTTTGCGTTTCGGATACCGGTGAAGGTATTCCCCCGCAAAACCTGGAAAAGATCTTTGACCGTTTCTGGCAAGCCGAGTTGACTAGGCGACTGGGTACGGGACTGGGTTTGTCGGTTGCCAAAGCCATTATCGAACAGCACAAAGGAAGAATCTGGGCGGAGAGCGAGGCCGGTGAGGGCACGCGGTTTTATTTCACGCTGCCTAGTATTACTGCCTTGCCATGAATTGTTCAAGTCGCTGGCAGCCTTCTTCCAGCCGGTCAAGCGAGCTGGCGAAGCACCAGCGGATATAGCCTTCGCCTTCCGGTCCAAAAGCGCTGCCCGGCGCCAGTCCTACCCGCGCCTCAGTCACCAGACGTTTGCACAACGCCAGCGTATCGTCGACGCCCTCGACCCGGAAAAACAGGTACATCGCGCCTTTGGACTTGGGCGCGATAATGCCCGGCATTGCATTGAGCCGGGTGTACAGGAAATCGCGCGCCGCGCGATAGCGCTCGATGGTATGCGCGATGATTTCGTCGCCGCGTTCCACCGCGACAATGCCGCCGCGTTGCACGAAACCCGGTGCACAGGAAGTGTTGTATTCAATCAGCTTGCCCAGATCGGCCATCAAGGCTTGCGGTGCAACGACCCAGCCAAGTCGCCAGCCGGTCATCAGCCAGGATTTTGAAAAACTGTTGGCCGATACCAGCCGGTCCTGCTCGTCAGCCAGGTCCAGGAAGGACGGTGCGCAGGAACGGGTACCCGGTTCGCCTGATTCGCCCGGTGGGCTATCGTAGACCAGTCGCTCATACACGTCATCGGACAGGATCCAGATGCCATGCTGCCGGCAATGCGCGAGGAGGATTTCCTGCTGCTCGCGGGTGATGACCCAGCCGGTCGGATTGTTCGGCGAGTTGATCAGCACCGCGCGCGTGCCAGGCGTCAGCGCATCCAGCAATTGCTGGACATCCAGTTCCCAGGTCTGACCAAAGCGCAGCGGTACCTTGACCACTTCCGCACCGAGGATTTTCGGAATTTCGACCAGGTTCGGCCACAACGGCGTCACCGCCACCACGCGGTCGCCCGGCTGGATAATCAGCTGTGACAACAGCATCAATGCCGATACGCCGGAGGAGGTAACGGCGACGCGACTCATATCGGTCGGCTTGTGCAGCCGCGACACATACGCTGCAATCGCCTCGCGCAGCGGCGGGATACCAAAGTTATGCGTATAAAAAGTATCGCCTGCGTCCAGCGATGCCTTTGCCGCTTCGCGAATGAACGCCGGCGTTTCCTGGTCCGGTTCGCCGAACCAGAACGGCAGCACATCGGACAGGCCGATGCCGGCGTTGGCGACTTCACGGATGCGCGATGCGCCCAGGGCCTGCACGGCGGATCGCGCAGCGGGTGGAGTAGTGCGATTCAAAAGCATAAGACGATACGGTTGGCAAGGTCGACAACAAAGGAAGGACGCAGGTAAGCGATAAACGCAAGCGCCAGCACGGCGGCACCGATGGCGCCGAGGAGCAGCCGGACGACACGCTTGCGCATGGTGCTGTTGCTGCTATTACTGTTTTGCGTGCTGTTAACGCTATTGCTCACAGGCGCCCTCACGGATTCACGGATGCTGGCCTCAGACGAGCGCCGGTTGTGGCGGTCGGACAATCGCCTTTTCATTGATGGGCAGGTTGATCAGCGCGGCAAAGACGCCGAGCGCAATCGTGATGCCCCATACGGTATTGTAGCTGCCGTCGCGGGTGAACAGAAAACCGCCCAGCCACACCCCCAGGAAACTGCCGACCTGGTGGGAAAAGAACACGAAGCCGGATAGCATCGACAGGTATTTGACGCCGAAGATGCCGGCGATCACGCCATTGGTGAGCGGCACGGTCGACAGCCACAGCAAGCCCATTGCGCAGGCGAACACATAGACCGACCAGTTGGTCAGCGGCGCCAGCAGGAACAGGGAAATCACCACTGCGCGGGTAAGGTAGATGGAGGACAGCAGATAGCGTTTCGGCAGCATGCCGCCGAGTTTGCCCGCGTAGTAAGAGCCGAAGATATTGAACAGGCCGATCAGCGCCAACGCCATGACGGCCACACCCGGATCCATGATGCCCTTGTCTTTCAGGTAGGAAGGCATATGCACGCCGATGAACACCACCTGGAAGCCGCACACGAAATAGCCTGCGACCAGCAGCAGGAAAGGACGGTAGGCGAATGCCTCGCGTGTGGCTTCCATGATGCTCTGTTCACTGCCGCTGGCTTTTTGCACCGGCATTTCGCGCAGGCCGAAGGCCATCGGCAACATGACCAGCACCACCAGCGCGGCCAGCAGGTAAAACGCGGTTTGCCAGCCGGTAATGGAGATCATCTGTTGTTCGACCGGCATCATTACAAACTGGCCGAAGGAACTGGCGGCCGATGAAATACCGAAGGCCCAGGAGCGCCTGTGTTCAGGTGCGGTGCGGCCGATGATGCCGCTGACCGCGCCGAAGGCGGTACAGGCAAGCGCGGCGCCGATCAGTACGCCCGAGCCGATCACAAAAAGCGTGGGTTGCGCCACCGTGGCCATCCATAACAGGCCGCCGGCATAACAGAGCGCGCCAACGATCACCACGCGCGCCGTGCCAAAACGGTCGGCGGCCATTCCGGCGAACGGGGCGAACGCGCCCCACATCAGGTTTTGCAAGGCCATCGCCAGTGAAAAGGTTTCGCGTGTCCAGCCGTAGGCTTGCGAAATGGGTTGCAGCCAGAAGCCGAAACCGTGGCGCACCCCCATGGCAAGCGTCAATACCGCGCCGGCGGCGATGAGCACAGTCTTCAGTTGGGGCGGGCGGCTAGCGGTCAGCATGGCGAGTTCTCGTTACAAGGAGGGGAATCGAGTTTATCGCAAAGCACAAAAACATGTGGCCTGCCGGTTTTACCGGGCCTGTTGCGCGTAGGGGCCTAGCCTTCCGTCCCCGGTGTCGGCTGCGATTGCCCCTTGAGCCAGCTGCGGATAGCGTCGATTGCGGCTTGCAACTCCGCCCGGGTGTCGGTGAACAATTGGGTAACCGTGGCAGGATCGTGGCTCAGCGTCAGTTCCAGTTCCAGCGCAATCGCGGAAAAGCGTTTAAGTCCAAACGAACCAAGCGAACCGCGGACCTTGTGCAACAGCCGGGCGGCATCCACTGTGCGGCCGTCACGCCAGGCCTGCCACGACTCGTCCAATGGCTGCGTGCCATTCTCGACGATGGTGGTGAGAAGGGTAAGGACGATTTCCCTGTAGGCAGGATCAGCGGCGATCAGGGAAATCAGTTCTTCGGGATTGAATACGGCGGACGCTGGCGAGCTTGACACGGCGTGAACACGATCAGTGCGATTGATTGGAATCGTATGTTACACGCTTACATGCGCCATTCCGGAATCGTTCAATGGCATTGGGAAAGATTTTATTGGAATAATAAAAAGCCGCAAGGAAGAACTTCCTTGCGGCTTAGCCCTGCGGTAAATTTTTCGATTTACTGTTTGCGGCCCATGAATCCACCGATGACGGTCTGGCCGCTGCCTGCGTTGGACATCTGGAACGTACCACCGATTTCGATTGGCGCATTGCCAGCGAGCGGGCCGAAGTAGCGTCCGCCAAGCTGTCCGGATAGTGCGCCACTGCTCACCGCGCCGGAAAGGAAGTTGGTCAGGTTGCTTCCGGCTGCGCCCATCGTTGTGGTGGTCGTGAAGTTGACCGGCACCGGCGCTCCTGCGGAGTCCTCGGTAGTGGCGTTCTGAACGGTAATCGTGACCGCGCGGGTGGCGAAGTTGACAGTCATAGTGGCATTGCCGCGGAACACCGATGGATCTACTGTGCGGTTACCAGCATAGTAACCATAAGCGAAGCCCGCATAGCTCGCCGTGCCGGTAGTTGGGACGGAAGCTGGGTTCGTCACGTCGCCATAGGTAATTACGCCGCGACGGTTCTTGTTGTGTTCGTTGCCACGCTTTGCCCATTCCTCAATCCACACCGTATCCTGCGTGAGCCAGGTGCTTAGATTGGTGTATTGGAAACTAAGGTTATCGAAGCTCCGGTAGCCCTTTGAACCGGGGAAAGGAACGCCGATGCCATTGCCACCTTCCAGAATGGTGCCGTTCGGGCCGTTGCCTGCGTGAACATCGCCATCTTCATGTACGCGAATAAAACTAGTCGAATCGGGCCGGATGCCGCCACTGCGCCAGTCACCAGTCGGTGTGCGCGTTGGCTCAACGGTCTCGGTGGTGGCGCAGTTGGCTGGCGGCACTTCCGGAGCGCATCGTGACGGCGCACTGCGTGGGAAGTAACGGTTGTTGGCATAGTTTGCTTGCGTTCCCAAAGGGCCCTTTGTGCCAAAGTCGTAATAGCTTAGGTCCGACGGGCTGGGCAGGGCACCGGAAACAACAATACGGCCGGCCTCGTCCAGTCTGGTAATTCCCGCCGTTGGATTAAACGTTTCAAGGATGGGCGGACGATCCTTTACGCTATCCCATGTCAAACCCAGATTCCGCAGAATGAGCGCCCGCGAAGAAATCTTGCCCGTTGTCGGATCCTTTGCAACCCGCACTTCGGCGACACCGTTGGCTGCCTCGCTGGTTGGTAATGCGAAGCCGAATGCGCCTGTCTTGATCACAATCGGATTGGCAAGATCGCTGGTCGACGTGCCGTATGCCTGAACGCCGGAATTGGTCAGGATAATGCCGTTTTCCCTTGCCAGCACCGTGCTTCCGCTGCACTGAAAGCCAGCGCCTTCGGGGCAAGACATGGTGGTCGAAGTTGCACCATCGGTGCCGCCAGTGCCTGTACCGCCGGTACCCGTACCGCCAGTGCCTGTACCACCGGTACCTGTGCCACCAGTGCCTGTACCGCCAGTACCCGTACCGCCAGTGCCTGTACCACCAGTGCCTGTACCGCCAGTACCCGTACCACCAGTGCCTGTACCACCAGTGCCTGTACCGCCAGTACCCGTACCACCAGTACCCGTACCACCAGTACCCGTACCACCAGTACCTGTATCGCCAGTGCCTGTGCCGCCAGTGCCCGTACTCGGTGCAACGCTGTCACCACCACCTCCGCCGCCGCAGGCGCTCAATACGCCTGCAGTAATCAGTGCAAGGCAAATCGGCTTGATATCAAGACGCGTCAATTTCATACGCTTGCTCCCTGTAGTGTCAACGCCATCGCGGCGCCATGCTGTTGCATGTCCTTGGATAAGGAAATCATTGAAAGCCTTTCATTCGTTGTGCTGTGTTACGGTCTGGCCAGATACGGTTGTCGCCAGATCGGAAATCAATGGTGGCCGACCGCTTGCCAAGGCTGCGGCGGCACGGTGCTTCGCAAGTCAAAGTCTTTCCTGCAGAACAGAAGCTGGAAAACTTGTAGTGCCATGATGCAGGGTATGCCCCGATAGGTTCTTGATAACAATTAAGCGTCGGTGCATGATCTTGTAACCATTGGTTTCAAAGTTTCCATCCGGAATGCAGCGGTGTTTTCCACGATGATGCAACGTTGACGTTCATCACAACCAACTCCAGGCGGAAGATGAGCGCTATTACTTGCAGTTGCATGCCGAGGGCAAACCGGTACTCGCGGTCGATACCGAAAAATCGCTGATCCCAACCCGTCACGCACCATGAGATCGTGTCTTTTTCCGGGGGCGCCGAGCCGCCTGCTGGCGTTGCACTCGTCGTCAATAGCCCGCTATTGACTCTTCCTGCGCCTTGCCAGTCAAAAAGACCATCGATCTCATTTGTCACATGTCAGATTGGGATTGGTATTAGCCCCGGTAGAAAAGGCAAACTCATTGCATTAGTCGATACGTCAGGATCGAACACTTATGTCATTTTTTCCCGGCTCGCCTATCCGTGCATGGAAAAAGCAGGGACTTAGCAGCGCAGTTTGAGCGGACACAAAGAGACGCAGACGCAGGGTGGAAAACAGGGAACATGCGGGACATGATGATATTCAGAACAGGCTCGGACAGTGCATGTTGTTTCTGTTGATTTTCGCTTACAAAGCGTCTTGTACCCGCTCATGACCTCACACGATATTTCGATTTCGCTATTTGAAAACTCCATTCCTCATTCACTGGAGGATGATCTGGAAAAACTGTACCAGAACCTCTACTCCACGCTGGCGCATCACCGTACCTATGGCGACCTGTCGTCCGGTGTCAGTATCTATGTCGCGCGCAGGAAGAATGAACCGGTAGCCATTCTTTTGCTGCGCCGGGACAAGGATACCGTCCGCGTACTCAATGAGCAGATACGGCTTGACCCTCAGGAAGTCACCCGGTTCGCCAATTACATCTTTACCATTTTCAGCAGCGTCAACATCATCCTTTTCCATGCAGTAGAAGCGGAACTGAAACGGGTAGACTTTCCTTGTCAGCACTTCAGCTGCACGGAAGATATCGTGCTCGAATTACCGCCATCTACCGAGGCATATCGGTCAAAGCTGGGCAAGTCGACACGCAGCTATATCAACCGTTACCAGAACAAGTTGCGCCGTGATTTTCCGACGCTGCGGCATGATGTGTACACCCGTGAGGAGATAAGAGAAGAGCATGTGCGTGCGATCATCGCCATGAACCGCGCCCGGATGGCGGGCAAACATCGCGCATCGTATATCGATGATGTCGAAGCTGAGCGGATCCTGAACTTCACGCGCAAGTTCGGCATGGTGAGCGTGGTCACCATCGATGGGCGGGTCTGCGCGGGTACGATCAATTTTCGTATCGGAGACAATTATTTCCTGAAGGTGATCGCGCATGACCCTGCATTCAATGATTATGGTCTCGGCACCGTATGCTGTTATCTCACCATCTGCGAATGCATTGCGCGTGGCGGCAAGGAATACCACTTCCTGTGGGGCCGATATGAATACAAGTACCGGCTGCTGGGTGTGCAGCGCAACCTCGACCACATCGCACTCTACCGTTCGCGCAGGTACATGGTATTCAACGGCCGGCGTGCGTTGCATAACGCTTTCCTGGGTAATGCCTTGCAAGTGCGCAGCTGGTTGCTGCAGCGGGCACGGGACAAGGATCCGCTAGGCGTCGCGCTCAAGGCAGCCATCGATAGGCTGCATGGAGCCAGGGGCGGGATCGGCGCAGCACGCGCCTTGCTGACGCGCAGGCCGGTCAGGAAAAGCTGAATCGCGACGAGGGTGCCGCGGAACGCCGTGCATTGAATGGTTGTGGAATGTTATGCGCCGAGTACCTTTTCAAATTCCTCCGGCGGCACGGCTTTCGAGAACAGAAAGCCCTGGCCATAGTCACAGCCGGCTTCCATCAGCAAAAATTTCTGTGCATCGGTCTCGATGCCTTCGGCAATCACCTTCAAGCCGAGCTCATGCGCCATGGCGATGATGGAGCGCACAATTGCACGATCGCCTGCATCGGTAGCGACATCGCGCACGAATGACTGGTCGATTTTCAGGTAGTCGATATCAAACTTGCGCAGATACGCCATCGATGAATAACCCGTGCCGAAATCGTCAATCGCTACCTGGATGCCGGCGTCACGGTATTGCAGCAGCTTGTCCGCCACGCTTGCCGATGCGTTGAGCAATGTACCTTCCGTGATTTCCACGGAAATGCTGCTGCCGGGCAGGCCGAGCCGCTGCAGGTAATGGACCCAGTTGCATTCATGACTGCGTGACATGAATTGCACCGGCGACTTGTTGACGCTGATCTGGAACGGTATGCCAAACCGGCGTCCCCAATGCCTGGACCAGGAAGCCGCTTCATGGAATACCCATTCGCCGATTTCACTGATCAGCCCGGACTCTTCCGCAAAGGGAATGAATCGCGGCGGATCGATCAGCCCCAGTCGAGGATGATGCCAGCGCAACAGAGCCTCGGCTTTCGTGATATCACCGGTTGCCAGATCGACGACCGGCTGGTAATACACCTTGAGCTGGTCACTGGAGAGCGCCTTGCGCAAATCCGAGATCAGTCGCAGCCTTGCATGCGCATCCTGCTGCATCGAGCGCGTAAAGTAGCTGAACTGATTGCGTCCCCCATTCTTTGCGGCATACATCGCCTGATCGGCGTTGCGGATCAGGTTTTCCGGGCTGCTTGCATCGTTCGGATACATGGTGATGCCAATGCTTGCAGACAAATACACCACTTCGCTGGCCAGATGGAAAGGCGAAGCCAGCGTGTCGATCATCTTTTGCGCCAGCATTTCCACATGCGCGAGGTCGTCGAGTTCGGTCAGTATGGCGGTAAATTCGTCGCCGCCCAACCGGGCGACGGTATCCGATTCGCGTACGCAACCGCTGATGCGCTTCGCCGCTTCGGCCAGCAACTGGTCACCGATGTCATGGCCAAGTAAATCGTTGGCTTCCTTGAAACGGTCGAGATCAATAAAGAGCAGTGCCAGCGGTTGATGGGTGCGATGCGCTTTCTTGACATCATGGTCCAGGCGGTCGCGGAACAACCTGCGATTCGGAAGACCGGTCAGGGTATCGAAGTTGGCATGCCGCCAGATGATTTCTTCCGACCGCCGTTTTTCGGTAATGTCCGACACCGTGCCGGTCATGCGCAACGGATTGTGGCGTGCATCCCTCTGGACAACGATGGCGCGCGTACGCAGCCACTTCCAGTCGCCGCAATCGGAGCGCATCCGGTATTCGCTCTGGAATGATCCGGTGCTGCCCTTCAGGCACGCATTGAGCGCGGATAGCACTTGTGGCAGATCTTCCGGGTGTAAGCGTTTTTCCCATTCACCATAGGAAAACGTCTGCTTCGGCTCCGACAAACCGAGCACCTGGTTCAACTTGTCCGAATGCAGCATCTGGTCGGACACAATGTGCCAGTCCCAGATCGCGTCGCCCGAGCCTTCAATTGCAAAGTTGAGGCGCTCATTGCTGATTGCCAGTTCCTCAAGCGCCCGCACTTCATCGGTCACATCGAGCGAAATGCCGACGTGCCCAGCATACTCGCCGTCCTCACGAAACCATGGCGCCGCATGCGATTCCAGCCAGCGCCATCCATCATGGATACGCCGCACACGCACGCGGTGCGTCATCGGCGCTCGTGCCAGTTGCGCGTGGCGGATGGCCTTCAGATAAGGCGCCGTGTCGTCAGGGTGAAGAAGAGTGATCCATGACGTGCCGAACAATTGTTCCGGCGGAATATCCATCAGGTCGACGGTACGCGGATTGACATATTTGATGGTCCCCGAAGGATCGATATGCCAGATCAGTGCCGGACAGGTTTCGGCAAGGGCGCGAAAGCGCGCTTCACTTTCCGACAGCGCTCGCTCGGCCTGCATGCGAGCGGTAAGGTCGACCGTTACCACCAGCAAGGAAACCGGCTTGCCGTATTCATCGTCCAGCCGGGTCACGCTGCTGTTGGCCCACACCAGGCTGCCGTCGGGGCGCATATAGCGTTTATCGATGGACGCGGGTATGCCATGCTCCAGCAAGGCGCCAAGCGCCGCCAGGCTTTTCGGCACGTCTTCCGGATGCGTGACATCCGGCACGCCCAGTTGTAGCAGCAACTCGCGCGGACGGCCGAGCATGCGGCATAGCTCATCGTTGATGCGAATGAATTTGCCTTGGGGCGAAATCTCCGACAGGCCCACCATCGCGCGGGCAAAAATTGCCGACAGGCGTGCTTCGTTCGCGCGCAAGGCTTGCTCGACTCTGACGCGATCGGTGGTGTCCGTCACAATGGCCAGTGCCCCCGTTGGAACACCCCGTTCATTGAGCACCGGAGAAAAATCGAGATTGAGCCAGGCACTCTTCGTTTCACCATTGCGCTCAAGCAGAAATTCCTGGCCGCGGATGAGAAGCGGCTCTCCGGCCAGGATGACTTGCATCACTTGCGTGTGAAAATCGGCGCGTTCCGAGCAGCCATCTTCGACCTTGCGGCCTAGCAGCCAGGGATGTTGGGCACCGGCAATACGGGCATAGGCATCGTTGTAGAGCATGATGCCGTCGCTACCCCATAGCAGCAATGCCGGCATGGGCATGCCAAGCAGGATGTCCACTGTTGTACGCAGACATTGCGGCCACGCATCGAGCGGGCCGAGGATGGTCGTCGACCAATCGAAGTTGCGAATAGCCATCCGCATTTTACCGGCGCCCGCCGGCCATTCCGGATCGTCTGGCATATCTTGACCTTGCCAAGGTGCTGCGCTTTGGCGGCGGAGCCGCGCAGTCGAAGTCTTGCCTATGCAGGTGCCTGCGTTGCGCTCGTCATCAATAGCAAGGCTATTGACGCCTCCCGCGCCTTGTCAGTTAAAAAAATCCGTCGATTTCATTTGTTACGTTACGGGGCGGAATTGATATTAGCTCGTCACTCTTGGGTCCGGGTTTGCGGAAACCACGCACGCGGTCCGCCGCGACCGCTATTCAAAAGGGTGCATCCCTAATCCGAAGAGCGCATTGCAGCGCAAAAGTTCAGGCGCAGCAGGCGATGGACGGCGTTCTTCTGCGAGGACGATGGTGGCGATTGCCCGTTCATTCCCATGCCGTTAAGTATGTTGTACCCTGAAGTAAATTTCCACGGAGGGAACACCATGCTTCTGCTCGCCAATGTCCTCATCGGTATCGTGCTGCTCATTCACGTGTACATCTTTTTGCTGGAAACGGTATTGTTCCGCAGCCGTGGGCGCAAGGTCTTTAGGCTCTCGGAGCAGCAGGTGGAGATGATGGCACCGGCAATGTCCAATCAAGGTTGCTATAACGGCTTTCTGGCGGCTGCGCTGGCGGTATATTTCCTGCATCCCGATGCAGCCACTGGCAACGCCTTCGCGGTATTCGGGTTGGCTTGCGTCGCGGTGGCGGGCATCTGGGGAGCGGCTACCGTTCAGCGGCGCATCCTGTTCATTCAGACTGTACCCGCGGCACTGGGGCTGGCGGCGCTGATGCTGGCGAAGTAGATCCGCTCTAGCGCTCTAGCGTTTCAGAAAGTCCCTGACCAGGCCGATCTGTTCCGGGACATTCAGGGCCGGTGCATGTCCGCAGCCGGGAATCACTTCCAGTTGCGCACGTGGACCACGTTGTGTCATTTCCTCGGCAGTGCACTGCAGCAGCAGGTCGGAATCGATTCCGCGCATCACCATGGTTGGCATGGTGAGCGTGTCATAGGCGTCCCACAAGTCGTAGTCCCATGGATGAGCGATGAATTGGCGCACCATCGCGGGGTCGTAGTGCGGCGTGATTTTCCCGTCCGGCAGACGCCGCGCCGAAGTCTCGGCCATGCGCCGCCATTGCGCATCGCTTTGCCAGCCGTAGGGCCTGTACACGGTGCGCAAAAATTCTTCGAATTCGGTCAGGGTGTCGAACTGCGGCGGATTGCCCGCATACGTCTTGATCCGCTCGATCGCTGCGGCCGCCAGTGCCGGCCCGTTATCGTTGAGGACAAGGTGACTGATACGGCCTTTCAGCGTGGTTGCCGCTGCCACCGTACCGATCGCGCCACCCATCGAGGTGCCGACCCAGCGTACTTGCGAAAAGCCGAGCCGGTCAACCAGTTCGGCCGCAATGCGTGCATAGAAGGCAAGGCAGTACTCGTTATCGGGATCGGGGCTCCACTGTGAAAATCCGCGCCCCAGCGTATCCGGGCAAATGATGTGATAGCGATCCGACAGCGCTTCTGCCAGGTCATCGAAATCGCGGCCGGTGCGCGCCAGTCCGTGCCACATGATGATCGGCGGCTGGCCGCGTGTGCCCCATTCGACGTAATGGATTTCACGCCGGCAGCACAATGTGTAATGGGACGATGGGGTCATTGACGCTCCCGCAGTTTGCCGACGATGCCGGTCGGGAAGAAGTACACGGACAGGATGAACAGGATGCCCAGCCACAGCAGCCAGCGGTCGGGCGACAGCAGCGCCGACAGTAGCGGCACCGATTGCGTCGCGTTTGCCGCCATGCCCATCAGGTCCTGCAGGTAGCTCTGCGCCAGCAGGAATACCGTGGCGCCGAAGATCGCCCCGTACATGGTGCCCATGCCGCCGATCACGACGATCAGCAGGATGTCGATCATGATTTCGAACGACAAGGAGGTGTCCGGACCGTTGTAGCGCAGCCAGATCGCCAGCAGGCAACCGGCCAGCGTGGCGAACACGGCGGCCAGCACATTCGACCAGGTGCGGTAGACGACGGTGCGATAACCGATCGCCTCTGCACGGAAATCGTTTTCGCGAATCGCCTGCAGCACGCGACCGAATGGCGAATTGACGATGCGCAGCATGGCCAGGAACAGCACGACCGCGCTGAAAAACACGAGATAGTAGGTGATGAACCTGCCATCGAGCGAGGCGCCGAGGAAAGGGTTGTCGCTCAGATGGAAGGACGGGGCCAGGACTTCCGGCAGCTTGAAATTCAAGCCATCCTCACCGCCGGTGATTTCCGACAGCTGCGAAGCCAGGGTCTGAAATGCCGAGGCCACCGCCAGCGTGATCATCGCGTAAAAGATCGCCCGCACCCGCAGTGAAAACAAGCCGATCATCAGCGACAGCAGCAGCGACAGCAGCATCGCGCCGAGCGCTCCGGCCAGCAGGCTGGTCCAGCCCGGTCCCATGCGGGTACTGGCAATCGCGATGCCATAAGCGCCAATGCCGAAGAACATCGTATGCGCGAAGGAAACGATCCCGGTATAGCCAAGCAGCAGATCAAAGCTGGCCACCAGCACAATGAAGATCAGGATCTTCGCGGCCACATTGAGCGACTTTGCGCCCGGGAAAATGAAAGGCGCAAATGCCAGACCGAGCACGATCACGGTCAGGATCACCGCCAGTACACGGCTGCGCGGCAAATCATGGGAAAGAAGGCGGGTAATCATCGGTTGCTCACCTGTTCGTGACCGGATAGACGCCCTGAGGACGCCACAGCAAAATGGCGATCATCAGGAGAATGTTGGAAAAGAGCGCAACTTTCGGCACCAGAAAGCCGGTGTAGTTCGCCAGCAATCCCACCAGCAGCGCGCCGAGGAAGCAGCCGCCGGTCGAACCGAGGCCGCCGATGATAATGACAATGAAGATCAGCACGTTGACCTGCGCGCCCATCTGCGGAATCACGTTCTGCTGGTACAGGCCCCACATCACGCCGCCAAGGCCAGCCAACGCCGAGCCGGCGATGAAGACACCGACGAACAGGCGGCGGATCCGGTAACCGAGGCTTTCGACCATTTCGCGATCCTGCACACCGGCGCGGATCAGCAGTCCGAGCTTGGTGCGGTTGAGCACCAGGACCAGCGCGGCGAACACCGCGAGGCCAACCACCACCGCGATCAGCCGGTATTTTTCGATGGCCGCATCGCCGAGCAGCACCGAGCCGCGCAGGGCGGTCGGCAAGGGCAGCGGAATTTGCGCAGGGCCCCAGATCACCTTGATCAGTTCTTCGCCGACTACCATGCCGCCCATCGTGATCAGGATCTGTTTCAGATGCTGGCCGTACACCACCCGCACCAGCACCCGTTCGAATACAGCGCCGAGCACGCCGGCCACGACCATCGCCGCCAGCATCGCCAGGCCGAGCGCACCAAGGTTCTGCGCCAGGCTGTCGGCGTTGCTCCATTCCGACATCGAACCCATTACCGACACCGCGACGAAGGCGCCGAGTGCGATGAACACGCCGTGACCGAAGTTCAGCACGTCCATCAGGCCAAAGATCAGCGTCAGGCCGGAAGCGATGATGAAGATGATCATTCCCATCGCCAGTCCGGCCGCAGTCAGCGTGATCCAGGTCGAGGTAGAGCCGATGAAGGGTAACGCGGCCAATGCCAGCACCGGTACCAGCGCCAGCGGCGCCCAGTCAATTTTCGTGGTCAGAGGCGGCGCGCTGCTTGCGGGCGCTGCCGTGTCCACGGTCGTCACCACCGTGTTTGCCATGCTCGGCATGTTTGGCATGTCTGGTGTTGGCGCTGCGGAAGTCTGTTCCGTTGTCGTTCCCATCGTCATCCCTTAATGATGCGCAGCCAGCGACAGGCCCAGCAGGCGCGTTTGCAATTCTTCGTTCTCGGCCAGTTCCGCCATCTGTCCGCGATGCACAATCTTGCCGTCGTCCATCACCGCGACCGTATCGCCCAGTTGCCTGGCGAAGTTGAAATTCTGCTCGACCAGCAAGATGGTCGTGTCGGTCTGCTTCAGTTCGCGGAAGGCGGTGATCATGTTGGCGATGATGGCCGGCGCCAGACCCTTGCTTGGCTCGTCAATCAGCAACAGTTTGCGCGGTTCGACAATGGCGCGTGATACGGCCAGCATCTGCTTTTGGCCACCGGACAGTTTGCCCGCCGGGTGCAGCCAGAATTTTTTCATCGCCGGAAACAAGCCAAAGATCCATTCCAGGCGCTGCGTGTCGATGTCATCGATGCGACGCGCTCCCCGTGCCGCCAGCAGCATGTTTTCCTTCACCGACAGGTCGGCGAAAATGCCCATGTTTTCCGGCACGTACGCGATGCCAAGCTGCGAAATATCGGGTGTCGACGTTGCAGTAATGTCGCGGCCATCGAAGCTGATGCGGCCTTGCGATGCCTGCCACAGGCCCATGATGGTGCGCAGCGTCGTGGTTTTGCCGGCGCCGTTGCGGCCCAGCAGCATGGTCAGTTGGCCGCGCGGCACCTCGAGGTCGACACCGTGCAGGATGTGATAGGCGCCGATATGCGTATGCACACCGTCGAGTTTGAGCAAGGGGGCGTTCATGCCGCTTCCTCCACCGGCGCAAGGCCGAGATAGGCTTGTTGTACCACCGGCGACGAAATCACCGTTTCCGGATCGCCGTCGGCCATCAGGGTGCCGTTGTGCAGCACGATGATGCGGTCGGCCAGTTCCCGCACCACATCCATCTTGTGTTCGACCAGCAGGATGGTCCTGTCGCCCCGCGCCTTGAGTGCGCGGATCAGATCCAGGATCACCGGCACTTCATCCACGCTCATGCCGGCGGTCGGTTCGTCGAACATGTAGACCTCGGGGTCGAGCGCCATCAGCAGGCCGACTTCCAGCTTGCGCTGATCACCGTGCGGCAGGGCCGATGCCTGAACATCATGCTTGGACAGCAGCGCCACGCTGTCGAGTAATTGCTCGGCCCGCTCGATCAGGTCGCGATGGTGGCTCCAGACATTCCACATATCCAGGCCGACACGACGGCGCGACTGCAAGGCCAGGCGCACGTTTTCCATCACGCTGAGATTCGGGAACAGGCTGGTCAGCTGGAAGGCGCGGCCCAGACCGGCATGGGTGCGCGCCGAAGCCGACAGCGATGAGATGTCGTTCCCATTGAGCAGCACCTGACCTGCGCTCGGCTTGAGCTGGCCGGAAATCAGGTTGAAATAGGTGGTCTTGCCGGCACCGTTGGGACCGACGATGGCGGTCAGGGTACCGGGGGCGAACTTGCAGGACACCGCATTGACGGCAACATGGCCGCCGAAGCGGATGGTCAGGTCGCGGGTTTCAAGTGTACCGGCGTGAGAGCCCGGGGATTGAGGCTGGGACATGGGTGCTCCACGGTTGAAATCCCTGCATGCGGGCTCCTTCCCCCTTGCAGGGGGAAGGTTGGGATGGGGGTGTGAAGGTCGTGCAAGGGACTGCGCTTGATTCGACCTTCCCACCCCCACCCTAACCCTCCCCCTACCAGGGGGAGGGAACCGGCATGTGGAAGACTTACAGGTAAATCGTGGTTTCGATAGTGAGGCTACAGCCTCGCCACATCAACCGACCAATCAATCAACGCTTGTTCTTGATCGGAATGTTCATGTCTTCGATCTTGATCTCGCGCACCAGCTCCGGCACGCCCCACGGGAAGGCGGGATCGACCTTGATCTTGAAGTGGTACATCGACTGCAGTGCCTGATGGTCTTCCTTGCGGAAAGTCATCTTGCCTTTCGGGGTCTCGAAGCTCATCCCTTCCATGGTCGAGATCAGCTTCTCGGTATTGGTGTCGCCGCCGGTCTTTTTCAGCGCTTCCACCAGTGCAATACCGGCCGACATGCCGCCGGCGGTAAAGAAGTCAGGCGGGTTCTTATAGCGCTTGTAGTGTTCGGACACCAGCCAGTTGTTGGCCGGATTCTTCGGGATGCCGAAGTAGTAGTAGGTCGCGCCTTCCATGCCGGGGAAGTTCTTGTATGCGGCCATGGCCGGCAGGATGTTGCCGCCGGTGGCGATCTCGATGCCGTAACGTTTGGGATCGAGGTCGGCGATCTTGAACGGATTGCCCGCGCCCGCCCAGATGATAAAGATGACCTTGCGGCCCGGCTTGTCCTTCAGCGAATCGAACAGGCGTTGCGCACCGGCGGTAAAGTCGGTGGTATTGGTCGGCAGGTATTCTTCATGAACGATCTTCGCCTTCTTCAGCGCGTCCTTGAAGGCCTTGACGCCGTCACGGCCGAACGCATAGTCCTGCGCCAGTGTGGCAATGGTCACGCCTTCCTTGTCGAGCGCCACGGCGTTCGAGATCGCGTCCTGCGAGGAGTTGCGGCCGGTGCGGAAGATGTAGCGGTTCCACTTGTCGCCAGTGATCGCATCGGCGACCGCCGGCTCGACCAGCAGGATCTTCTTGTATTCTTCGGCGATCGGCAGCATGGCCAGCGCCACACCGGAGCCGGTCGGGCCGACCGCGATGTCGGCCTTGTCGTCGGCATAGGCAGCGGAAAGCTGCGACTTTGCGACGTCAGGCTTACCCTGGGTATCCTTTTCGATGACCACCAGCTTGTTGCCGTTCACGGTCATGGTGCCGCCGGTTGCATAGTCCAGGCCCATCATCAGGCCGATCTGCGTCTGCTTCGCGTAGGCTTCCAGCGGGCCGGTCTTGTCGTATACGTGGGCGATCTTGATATCTTTGGCGTGGACTGCTGTGGTGCAGCAAAGCGCGGCGACTGCCGCAAGCAGGTGATGTCTCATGTCTCACTTCCTCTGAAGGGTTGTTGTTTTTACTGCCGTGTTCTGTCTGGGACCGTAGCGAACGGCGGACGGAATCAGGCTTGGAGCAGGTTACTCCAAGGCGTGTTTTGGGGAAAGTAGTAAAACTACGATGGACGTTGATTCGGCTCATTGTGAATGCATTACCGCAAAAAAGCAGTCGTCGAATGGTGTCCGAAAACGGCTAGACGCCGAGCAGGCCGGCGCGTATAACGTTCGACATGGATACCGTTACCACCCTCGTCGCGGAACCGCCGAATGCCATGGACAGCGCCAGCTGCTACCGTGCGCTCGCAGCCAAAGATACACGTTTCGATGGGGTGTTTTTCACCGGGGTCACCACGACCGGTGTTTACTGCAGGCCGGTATGCACAGTGAAGACGCCGCGCGCGTCGTCCTGCCGATTCTTCAGCAGCGCGGCGGCAGCCGAAGCGGCGGGGTTCCGGCCCTGTTTGCGCTGCCGTCCGGAACTGGCGCCCTACGCGCTTCAGGAAAACCTGGCGCATGCAGTGTGGCAGCGTATCGCCAGCGGGGCGTTAAACGATGGCGATGTCGAACGCCTTGCCGGTGAAGTTGGTCTGTCGTCGCGGCAGTTACGACGTGTGCTGTTGCAGCATTTCGGTGTCACGCCGGTTGAGCTGGCGCAGACCCAGCGACTGCTGTTCGCCAAGAAGCTGTTGCAGGAAACCGCGATGCCGATGACCGATGTGGCGTTTGCCGCCGGCTTCGGCAGTGTCAGGCGTTTCAACGCCCTGTTTGCCCAGCGCTACGGAATGGCGCCCGGCAGCATTCGCCGTGCGTTGCCGAGGCCCACGGCCACACCCGATGCATTGACGCTGCGCCTTGCCTATCGTCCTCCGCTCCAGTGGGAACGCTTGCTGGGCTACCTGTCCGGCCGCGCGATCGCCGGGGTCGAGGCAGTGGACCTGCAAGCGGCGGCTTACCTGCGCAGCGTGCGTCTGGACAGCGCCACCGGATGGGTACGCGTCACGCATGCGCCATCGCGGCACCAGCTCGAACTGGAAGTCGCACCGTCGCTGGCCCCGGTCTTGATGCCGCTGCTCGGACGGATGCGCAAGCTGTTCGACCTCGATGCCAACCCGGCCATTATTGAAGCGCATTTGAAGCAGGACCCGTTGCTTGGCCCGCGTATCACCGCGACGCCGGGCCTGCGCGTGCCCGGCGCATTCGACGCTTTCGAGCTTGCCGTGCGGGCTGTGCTCGGACAGCAGGTCAGCGTGGCCGGTGCCACCACGCTGTCGGGGCGGCTGGTGCAACGCTTCGGGACACTGTCCGCCACGCCGTTTGCCGCCGTCACGCATGCTTTCCCGCTGCCGGAAGTGCTGTCACAGGCGGACGTCAGTGCCATAGCGGCCATCGGCTTGCCGCAGACACGCGCGCAGACGATACGCAACCTTGCGCAATTTGCTGCGCAAGGCGGCTTGCAACTGCGGCCGGGCATGACGCTGGACGACGCGGTGGCCTGCCTGAGGACGGTACGTGGCATCGGTGACTGGACTGCGCATTACATTGCGTTGCGGGCGCTGCGTTTTCCTGATGCTTTTCCAGCCGGCGACCTCGGGCTGCAAAAAGCGGCAGCCGAAGAGGGCGGGCGTCTCACGGAAAAGCAGCTCGCCGCCCGGGCCAGTGCCTGGGCGCCATGGCGCGGTTATGCCGCGCTTTCATTGTGGATGGGATAGACATGACTTCATACTCCGAATACCGCAGTCCCTTGGGCATCTTGCTGCTTGCCGCCACCGAGCGCGGCCTGTCGGGCCTGTATTTCGAGCAGCACAAATACTTCAAGGGCACGCAGGATTGGCGGCGCGACGATGGGCATGATCATCTTTTGCGCACGAAGGACCAACTCGATGAATACTTTGCCGGGCAGAGGCAGGTATTCGACGTCGCGCTCGATTTGCGTGGCACACCCTTCCAGCGTGCGGTTTGGGACGCTCTGGCGTTGCTGCCTTTTGGACTAACTGCCACCTATCAGTCCATTGCACAGCGCGTTGCCAGTCCGAAGGCGGTACGTGCGGTGGGTACGGCGATCGGGCGTAATCCGGTATCGATCATCGTGCCATGCCATCGGGTATTGGGAAGCTCGGGTGCATTGTCCGGTTATGCGGGCGGACTCGATCGTAAGAGGTACTTGCTGGCGCTGGAAGAAAAGAATTATCGTGGTGCCGAAACAGCGATACCCGCTGCGGCAGATTTTTTCGCTGACGGACAGACGCGCCTTTTGCTGCAGGAATAGGGAAGAAAAAAGGAAAAAAGAAAAAGAAAGGCTGGGCTGGCCAGCCGCATTGATCAGCAGTGTGCAATGCTATTCGCAAGATCTCGCGCATGGAGGGTTGCGCGTGAACCGCGGATGCATGCAGCACACTGCCGAAACGCTCGATTACTTCGCGCCACCTGCTGCACCCGCGCCACCGCTAGCACCGGAACCAGTACCAGCGCCAACACCGGTGGTGCCTGTGGTGCCCGCACCCGACATACCGGATGAAGTGGTAGTGGACGAGCCTGTAGCGGAGCTAGGAGTCGGCACGTTGCTGCTCGGCGAAGACATGCCGGACGAGGACGAGGACGAGCTTGGGCTTGTGCTGGAAGCGCCGCTGGAGCTGGAGCCGTAGCCGCCGGAGCCGGACCTCATGCCAGAGCCAGAGGTGCCGCATGCGCTCAACACCAATGCGCATACCAAGGGGATAGTCCATTTCATCATAAGAATTCTCCTTAAGAATCGTTCAGTTACCAGAGACAACTGGAAGACATGCTCATGCCAAAATTGCATGTTGCGAGTGTGTAGAAACTTTCAATACTCGAAAGTTCCGGCAGATGCATTTGGTTACACGACATGGTCAATAAGGCGTATCTGTACGTCACTGGCGGACCTTACTGATCGACCTTATTGCTGCAGTCTGAACGGAATGGGAAGATCGATGAAATAAAGCATGCGGAAGATCGCGGAAGCCTTGGCACGCTTTAGAAAGCCGTGACGAGATACAGGCATCCGCGACAGGTGAAGCGATGGCAAGGCCGAATTGACCAAGCCGGAATGGCTCTTCGATTACTTCGATACCTCATTACCAAGCAGGCCACCCACTGCGGCGCCGCCTACCGTACCCATGGTACTGCCGCCGGTTACTGCATGTCCTGCCACGCCGCCAAGCACGGCGCCGGTGCCTACACCAACCTGCTGCCTTGTTGGTGTGCCGCATGCCGAGAGTGCGGATGCCAATGTGATGGCGCTTATTACCGAAATCAAAGTACGTTGTTTCATCATATCCTCCGGAACGTTGGAATCCATCGCTTCCCATCACCATCGGAAAACAATGTCTTATGGCTTTTGCAAAAGTTCGACCTTTGCGCTACGGTGATAGTTCCGGTTTGGCATTGTCTCGAAGAATGGCTTGTTGATACCGCGCATTCAAGCTTCCATGGATGCCTGTGCGGTGCAGCAATCCTCACTATGGAAGGACGCAACATGATCAAGGGAAGTTGTATGTGTGGTGGCGTGCAATACGAATACGGCGGAAACTTCGGCACCATCACCGTGTGTCACTGCAGCGATTGCCGTAAGGCGCAAGGTACCAGCGCGGTCGTCGCCGCACCGGTGGACAGAAAGCAGTTCCAGTGGGTGCAAGGCGAGGAACTGATCACCGAATACGCGTCTTCGCCCGGCAAGAAACGCGCATTTTGCAGTCGCTGCGGCTCGCCATTGTATTCACGCCGGGATGACACGCCGGAGGTATTGCGTTTGCGCATGGGGACGGTAGACACGCCGACGGAAGCCACGCCTGCCGCGCATATTTTTACCTCAGGTATTCCTCCATGGGCTGCGATCAATGACACGCTGCCGCAGTACGATACGCATGAACCCGGGCGACGCTGAAGCCTTCAGTTGCCTGTTTGATTGTCGCGTATCGGAGTTCGAGGGGCGCATGGCATTACGCAGCATTGTGGGATTTGTGAGATCAGTGGCCTGAAATGAAAAACGGCTTGCGCAACTGCGCAAGCCGTTTTGTTTGGTTCATGTCGTTTTCCGCAAACCTGCAAAGCGCAACCCGAACACGTCTGCGAAGTAATACCAATCCCAACCCATAACGCACCATGAGATCGCGTCTTTTTTCGGGGGCGCCGAGCCGCCTGCCTGCGTTGCACTCGTTGTCAATAGCTCGCTATTGACTCCTCCTGCGCCTTGCCAGTCAAAAAAATCCATCGATCTCATTTGTCACGTTATAGCTTGGGATTGGTATAAAGCGCTTACGCAGCCTTCTTCGCTGCTGCTTTTTTAGCGACAGCCTTCTTCGCAGCCGGCTTGGCGACACTCTTGGCCGGCGCCGCTTTCTTTGGTGCTTCCTCCGCTGCCGCGTCCTTTTCGGCGACCTTGCCCTTGGCGGGGGCCTTGGCCTTGCGTTCTTCAAACTCGAAGCTCACCTTGCCGACTTTGTCTTTTACCAGATAAGCCTTGAAAGGTCTGCGGGTGCGCTGCGAAATGAAACCTGGCAGCAGATCGGTTTTGCCATCATTGAGCAGCTTGGCCATCTGCTCGGGCAGGATTTCCTGCTGCAGGATAATACGACCGCTGCGGAAATCGCAGGCCTTGGGTTTGGCGACCGTCTTTTCGCAGACATAGGCCAAGCCCATTTCGTACACGCCGCTGCCGCACTTGGGGCAAGCACCGAGCGCTGTCTGCCCGGTGAAATCGACACCTTCGCCATCTTCGCCTTCATCCTGGTTCTGACCGAAATCGAATTCCAGCTTGAAGTTGTTGATTTCCGCGTCACGTACGATCTTCAGGATGGCTGCAAACGGACGGCCCATCTTGGAACGGAAGCCTTGCAAGGGACCGATCTCACGCTTCTCCAGCAACTCTTCGACTTCCGCGATTTCAAACTGGCGGCTGCCGGGGATTTTGCTCATTGAAAATTCGCACTTGGTGCAGGCGAAACGTCGATAGTTTTCCTTCACCACGCCGCCGCAATTCGGGCACGGCGTCTTCAGCGTCGCATAGTCACCGGGAATAGTGTCGTTGTTGTATTCCTTCGCGCGCTTGACGATGATTTGCGTCATCTGCGCGATCTCGCGCATGAATTCCTCACGGCTGATCTTGCCGCGTTCCATCTGCGACAGCTTGTATTCCCATTCACCGGTGAGTTCAGGTGCGGTCAGTTCATTCACGCCCAGACCGCGCAGCAAGGTCATCAGCTGGAAGGCCTTTGCCGTGGGAATGATTTCGCGTCCCTCGCGCAGCAGGTATTTTTCATTGAGCAAGCCTTCGATGATGGCCGCGCGCGTCGCCGGCGTACCGAGGCCCTTGCCGGCCATCGCTTCACGCAGGTCCTCATCGTCGACCAGTTTGCCCGCACCCTCCATCGCCGATAGCAGTGTCGCTTCCGAATACCGTGCAGGCGGTTTGGTGACCAGACCGTTGGCGGTGATTTTTTCGGTCTTGACCTTTTCATCCTTCGCCACGGGAACCAGCGTGCCGGCGTTTTCCTTGTCGTCGTCGTTCGCCGCTTCCTTGCCGTAGATGGCCAGCCAGCCCGGATTGGTCATGACCTTGCCTTCGGTCTTGAACTGATGGCCGGAGACTTCGGTATAGCGGGTCGTTACCTGGAATTCGGCCGCAGGGAAGAACACCGCCATGAAACGGCGTGTCACCAGGTCGTACAGCTTTTGCTCGGGCTCCGACAGGTTCTTCGGCGCCTGGGTGGTGGGAATGATCGCGAAGTGATCGCTGATCTTGCTGTTGTCGAAAATGCGCTTGTTCGGCTTGACCCAGTTCTTGTTCAGGATCTGCGAGGCGAACTGCTGATAGTTATGGTTTTCCGATACCGTTTCCAGCGTTTGCCTGACGGTCTGCAAATAGTCTTCCGGCAAGTGGCGCGAGTCGGTACGCGGATAGGTCAGCACCTTGTGCTTTTCGTACAGCGCCTGTGCCAGGCCAAGCGTGTTCTTCGCAGAAAAGCCGAAGCGCGCATTGGCCTCGCGCTGCAGGCTGGTCAGATCGAACAATGCCGGCGCCATCTGGGTGGCAGGTTTGGATTCTTCGGTAACCGTGCCTTGCTTGCCGCGGCAGGCGGCGACAATGGATTCGGCGGCAGCCTTGCTCCACAACCGTTCAGCGCGTTTTTCCGGATCGGTTTCGTCCTTCTTGAACTTGGTGTCGAGCCAGCGGCCTTCATAGATGCCGGCGGCACAGACGAATTCGGCGCGCACTTCCCAATAGTCGCGTGGCACGAAATTCTTGATCTTTTCTTCACGCTCCACCACGATCGACAGGGTCGGCGTCTGCACGCGACCGACGGTCGTCAGGTAGAAACCGCCTTCCTTGGAATTGAAGGCAGTCATCGCGCGCGTGCCATTGATGCCGATCAGCCAGTCGGCCTCGCTGCGGCAGCGTGCGGCGTCGGCCAGCGGCAGCATTTCGCGGTCTTCACGCAGCCGGGCAAAGCCGTCGCGTATTGCGCCCTGCGTCATGGATTGCAGCCACAGGCGCTTGATCGGCTGCTTGGCTTTCGCGTATTGCACGATCAGGCGGAAGATCAGTTCGCCCTCGCGCCCGGCGTCGCATGCGTTGATAAGGGCCGTGACATCCTTGCGCTTGATCAACTTGTTCAGCACCTTCAGCCGCGATTCGGTCTTGGCAATCGGGTTGAGGGCAAAATGCGGCGGAATCATCGGCAAGTGCGTGAACGTCCACTTGCCGCGTTTGACGTCATATTCTTCCGGAACCGCGATTTCGACCAGGTGGCCGACTGCGGAGGACAGGACATACTCGTCGGATTCAAAGTACTCATCGTGCTTTGTAAAGCCGCCGAGCGCCTTCGCGATATCGTTCGCGACAGAGGGCTTCTCTGCGATGATGAGGGTCTTGGTCATAAGCGTATTCTCTTTAGTGCGCGGCTAGCGCGGTAACGCGGTAATGGCAGGTAGATGGGCTTGCTTCAGTGCAACCCCCTACTAATATAGCAACTTATCTGGAGATTGAGCGGCCAATGATAAGCGCGTTGCGGGAGAAACCGCAAGCAACGAGGAATGTGAGTGCCCGCTGTGCGACGGTAATCCCGTACGACAACAGCGGGCGGATGTTGCGGATAAACGTATGAATTGCCTTTTCGGCGATAGTTGCGGTTGCAGTACTATTGCTGTTAATGCAAGAGACGCGGCTCGGCGTCTTCGTCGTCGGAAAACAATTCATCGAAGATCAGACCATCCGGTTCCTTGCCCTGGCTCCATAGCACCATCAGGACAATCACCTTGATCTTGTCGAGCGATACTTGGGAGTCGCTCACAGCGAGTGCGCGCTCAATGATGATTTCTCGCTGGATTGAGTCGATGACTTTGGCTGACTCAAGGAACTGCAGGAAGCCGACAGCCTCTGTACCGAGCACATCCATTTCCCGCTGGGCGTAGATGCGGATGCCGAAGGAAAACGCAGCCTGCTGCGGATAGCGGTCGGAAAGCTCATTGGTCGCTTCGGCAAGATCGGTGAGCCAGCCGAGTGCTTTGGAAATCTCTTCTTCCTCGAAGCCGACAGCCGACAGCTTCTTGACGAGTGCTTCCGAATCCGGACAGGCGTCGGGGCGGTAATAAGTTTCGTAGAGGTAAACGAGAACGTCGAACATGATTTCACTGTACCGTTAAGGTCATTGCCCAATGTGCAGGGCAGCAACCAGGTTGCGAATAAATGACACTCTCGTGATCATCTTTTCTTGCATGAAAACACCTGAAGCCAAGAAAAGAGGTGCCATGCCAGCGACAGTACAAATAAATTGCAGTCTTACAGGTACAGCATATCTTAAAAAAGAAAATGCTGACAGCGTGTTTTTGGTATCAGGATGTTGCGATTCGGCGGATCATTCCGCCGGGAAGAGTTTCCACCAGGCCATCAAGTTCATGCGTCAAAAGACGTGCGCTCAGTTCTGCAATACCGATTTCGCAACGCGTTGCCAACGTATCCATATCGACCGGGTCGTAACCCAGCGCAGAAAGTACCATACATTCCGGTGCGCTGCCGGAAACCGCAGGCGCCTTGACCGCAGGCAACCGGGAAGGCAGTTCGCCGATTTCTTCAAGGATATGTTGTGCCGAGTCGACCAGCTTGGCCCCTTGCCGGATCAGCAGATGGCATCCTTTGGACAGCGGCGAGTGGATGGAGCCGGGTATCGCAAATACATCGCGGCCCTGTTCGGCCGCCATGCGTGCAGTGATCAAGGAACCGGACTGCGCTGCGGCTTCGATGACCAGTACGCCGCGCGACAGGCCGGAGATGAGCCGGTTACGCCGCGGGAAATGCGATGCGATCGGCCCTTCTCCAAGCGCGTACTCACTGACGATGCAGCCCTGGTCCGCGATCTGGTGCGCGAGTGCACGGTTACGTGCCGGGTAAACGGTATCAGCACCGGTGCCGATGACGGCAATGGTCGAGCCGACGCCACGCAGCCCGCCGAGATGTGCGGCGGTATCGATGCCCAGCGCCTGGCCGGAAACAATGGTCAGGCATTCGCGGCTGAGCGATTCGGAAAATTTCTCTGCATTCAGGACGCCCTGGGCAGTGGCATTGCGGCTGCCGACAACGGCAATCGACGTCGCCCGCAACAGTTCGATGCGCCCTTTAATATAGAGCAGTAGCGGCGGATCGGAAATATTGAGCAGCTGTCGCGGATAGTCATCGTCGGCCAGCGTCAGTACGCGGTTACCCGGAAGGCTTGCCCAGTCCAGCGTCTTGTCGATCAGCGCGCGCGTGTCACTTGGCAGCGGTGCCAGCAAGGCACGGGCAACCCGCTCGGGCACGACGGCGGCAAGCGCCTCGAAGTCCGCATCAAAGACATGTTGCGGCAAGCCGAAGGCCGACAGCAGTCTGCGTCCGGTGTCGTTCCCCACGCCTGGCGTTTGCTCAAAGCGTATCCATTGCGCGAGGTCCCGCGCCCAGTCGGTATCGATCATCGCGTGATGTTATACCAATCCCTGAGATCGATGGATTTTTTTGACTGGCAAGGCGCAGGAGGAGTCAATAGCGGGCTATTGACGACGAGTGCAACGCAGGCAGGCGGAAAAAGACGCGATGTCATGGTGCGTTATGGGTTGGGATTGGTATTAGTCTGGTGAGCGCGCAACGTCGCCTATCTGGACGCTGTCGGTCACCTGCATCACAAGACCATACGAGATGTTGTCGAACACCCGGAAAACGAACAGGCTGCCATACTGGGTGTCGGGAAGCTTGACCTTCTTGCGGCCCCAGGACGAAAACGAAAAGAAGCCGCTGTCGTCGGTACGGTCGGACACCACCTGGCCGAAGCGATACAGCTCCAGCACCGTCCCGGTGTCGAGACCATCCTTGCTGCCGCGGTTCACGGTCACGATCTGGTTCTGACCCGCCTGCGACACGCCGCCATAGACAGAGACGATGCGTGCATCGACATTGGCTTCGGGCGGATGCGGCATGTAATTCAGGATGGGCGTCGGTGGCACTGGCATCAGGCGGTCACCGATGCCCATTTCTTCCTTGACCGTGACGACACGGAACACATGCGCTTCATCGGGCGATTTGGCTTCGCGCTCAAGCTTGACCGTGCCCAGGTAAGCGGCCTCGTAGCCGATGACCTTGCCGGTGCCTGGATCTTTGAGAGGAATCCCGGGTCGAAATACCTGAAATGAAGTGCCGGACTGCAGGTCGCCGCGCACATAGGCCTTGTCATTCTTGCCAAGGATGACTCGTCCTTCGTCGGTTGCCATGATGCGCGGGACGTTCTTGAGTTCGTTTTCGGAAACGATCAGCGGTTGCGACAGGAAAGGCTCGATCACACTGGAGGGAATGGCCGGAATGGCGTCCTGGCCCAGGCCTTCGGTGCGCACCTGTGGCGACAATTTGACAGTCGGCGTGCCTGACGCGGAACCCACTGCATTGCCGAGGCGAAGCCTGCCGCTTGCACGGTCGAAATAGACAATCTGGCCAGGATAAATCCAGTGCGGGTCGCGGATCTGGTCGCGATTCAGGCCCCAGACCTGCGGCCAGCACCAGGGATGCTGCAGGAATTTGCCGGAAATGTCCCATAGTGTATCGCCGCGAACCACCGTATGCTGGTCAGGCGCATTGGGCAGGAAAGCACAGCGCGGGGAAATCGTACCGTTGTCGCCGGTGGCCGCAAAGCCATTTGCAGCCGCCGTCAGAGCGAGTAGAAGGGCTGCTGTGCTAAACTTTTTCATAAATGTATCCGGTGAACGTGGCTTGTGTGGCGTGACTCCAACCTCATATCCATCGCGACGGTGATCGCCACTGTATATTGCCAACGTGTAAAGAATTGCCGCGACAAAACTTGTCAAAGTGAATCAAATTCTGCACATAAATCCTTGAACTAGCAAGAGAAACGACGCCTCGTCAAGACGAGGTTGTTGCACAAAAGCCGTATGTCCCTATTAAATATTTTGCGTTATCCCGATCCGCGTTTGCATAAGGTGGCCAAGCCGGTCACCGTTTTCGACGCACGCCTGAAGAAGCTGGCCGCCGACATGGCTGAAACCATGTACGAAGCGCCCGGCGTCGGCCTCGCCGCGACCCAGGTGGACGTGCATGAGCAACTGATTGTCATCGACACCTCGGATACCCATGACCAGTTGCAGGTTTTCATCAATCCCGAAATCACCTGGGCCAGCGAAGAGCGCCGCGTCTATGACGAGGGCTGCCTGTCGGTGCCGGGCATCTACGACGGCGTCGAGCGACCGGCCCGCGTCAAAGTCAAAGCCCTTGACCTTGACGGCAAGCCGTTTGAAATCGAGGCTGACGATCTGCTGGCAGTCTGTATCCAGCACGAAATGGATCATCTGAAAGGCAAGGTCTTCGTCGAATACCTGTCGCCGCTGAAACGCAATCGCATCAAGGCCAAGTTGCTCAAGGAAGAGCGAGAACTGAGCCGTGACAAGAAGAAAACGGCTGCCGTACGCTAGATCTGCCAAGTTCTTACTTGTGATCGAACCAACCCTGTCGCCTGCGTCCCGGCAGGTAGGCTGGTGGCAAGCTGATGGGACGCAGCTTCGCGGGACGCGCAGAGCGCTATGCCTGCGCAGCGCGAACGTTGCCAACCTTTTACTTTCGTCCCATGAAAATCATCTTTGCCGGTACACCCGAGTTTGCCGCGATCGCCCTCGAAGCCCTGCACAATGCCGGCTTCTCGATCCCTCTGGTACTCACCCAGCCCGATCGCCCGGCCGGACGCGGCATGCAATTGCAGGCTTCTCCGGTCAAGCAGTTTGCGCTGGCCCATGACATACCGGTTGCCCAGCCGCAATCGCTGCGACTGGACGGCAAATATCCGGAGGTCGCTGAAGAAGCGCACGCCCTGCTGCATGCGACACCGCATGACGTGATGGTGGTTGCGGCTTACGGACTGATCTTGCCGCGCAGTGTCCTGGAAATTCCGAGATTCGGTTGCATCAACATCCATGCATCGCTGCTGCCACGCTGGCGCGGCGCGGCGCCGATCCATCGTGCCATTGAAGCTGGCGATGCGGAAACCGGCGTTACCATCATGCAGATGGAAGAAGGACTGGATACAGGGCCCATGCTGCTGCGGGAAGGCCTGCCGATTGCCGACGATGAAACGACAGCGACGCTGCACGACAAACTGGCAACGCTGGGCGGCAAACTGATCGTCGACGCTTTGAGCAAGGTCGCGCAGGGCGCGTTGTCGCCCACTCCCCAGCCAGAACAGGGGACGACCTATGCGGCCAAGATCGCCAAAGAAGAAGCCGCACTCGACCTGACACAACCGGCGGTCGTGCTGCACCGGAAACTGCGAGCCTTCAATCCCTTTCCCGGCGCGGTTGCCCAGCTCAACGGTGTTCCGGTGAAATTCTGGCGCGCTGAACTGGCGGCGGCACCTGCCGGCGCAATACCGGGACAAGTCCTTGCAGCCAATGGCCATGATGGCGTGCTGGTAGCCTGTGGCGAAGGTGCATTGCGCATCCTGGAATTGCAGAAGCCCGGTGGCAAGCGCCTGGCTGCTGCGGAGTTCCTTAAAGGTTTTCCCCTGGAAGGCGAACGCTTCAACTAGCAACCTGCTGTATCTCAAAAACGTATTACATGACAATGAGAAAGCTTGTGCGGGATTGCGACCGGATTTTTACTAGAAAAGCATGGGCCCATGCGGCTCCGCTCTAGCGATTTTTGGAAAGCGAGCGCAGCTTTTCCATTTTTCTTACATTCTTACCCAACATATTGATTTCACGTATAATTTTTACTGCGCCGATTTGATTGGAAAAAGTCAAAACCCAGCTTGCGGGCGCCAGGGTCCAAGTCCCATTCCAAATGCAGCTAAAGCGGACATCAGAACCCGGTCCCGCTTTGCAGGCCGGGTTTTTTGCTTTAAGGGATAACATGAAACGCGACGCCATTTCCTCCACTGAAGCGCACTTGCGCGACCTCCTGTCACAACGCATCCTGATTCTCGACGGGGCGATGGGTACCATGGTCCAGCAATACAAGTTGAGCGAAGAAGATTTTCGTGGCGCGCGTTTCGCCGATTTTTCGGTGCCCGGCAAGGAGATTTTCGTCAAGGGCAACAATGATTTGCTGGTGCTGACACAACCGCAGATCATCCAGGAAATCCACGAGAAATACCTGGCGGCCGGTGCCGACCTGATCGAAACCAATACCTTCGGCGCAACCAGTGTCGCGCAGGACGATTACCACATGGGTCATCTCGCCTATGAGATGAACGTTGCCGCGGCGAAGATCGCCCGCGCCGCCGTTGACAAATATTCAACTGCCGACAAGCCGCGTTTTGTCGCCGGCGCACTCGGGCCGACGCCAAAGACCGCGTCGATTTCGCCGGACGTCAACGACCCTGCGGCCCGCAACGTCACTTTCGACCAACTCGTCACCGCCTACCTCGAACAGGTCCGCGGTCTTGTCGAAGGCGGTGTCGATGTGCTGCTGGTCGAGACGATTTTTGACACGCTCAACTGCAAGGCGGCGCTGTTCGCGATCGATACCTACTTCGAAGAAGCGGGCAAGCGCCTGCCGATCATGATTTCCGGTACCGTCACCGATGCCTCCGGCCGCATTTTGTCGGGCCAGACCGTCGCTGCTTTCTGGCATTCGGTACGTCATGCGCGCCCGCTGACGGTCGGCCTCAACTGCGCGCTCGGCGCTGCGCTGATGCGCCCGTATGCGGAAGAGCTATCGAAGATCGCCGACACCTTTATTTCCGTTTACCCGAACGCCGGTCTGCCCAACCCGATGGCGGATACCGGTTTTGATGAAACGCCGGACGTGACTTCCTCGCTGCTGAAGGAATTTGCCGAGAGCGGCTTTGTGAACGTGGCCGGCGGATGCTGCGGCACCACGCCTGACCATATCAAGGCGATTGCCGACGCGGTGCGTGAACTGCCTCCCCGCAAGGTGCCGGTGTTGTCGCCGACAATGAAGCTGTCGGGCCTGGAGCCGTTCATCATCGATGAAGACTCGCTGTTCGTCAACGTTGGTGAACGTACCAACGTGACCGGTTCGAAAGCCTTCGCCCGCATGATCCTCAACGAGCAATACGACGAAGCCTTGTCGGTTGCCCGCCAGCAGGTGGAAAACGGCGCGCAGATCATCGACATCAACATGGATGAAGCGATGCTCGATTCGGTCGTGGCGATGACGCGCTTCCTCAACCTGATCGCGTCCGAACCCGATATTGCGCGCGTGCCGATCATGATCGACTCGTCGAAGTGGTCAGTGATCAAAGCCGGCCTCAAGTGTGTGCAGGGCAAGTCGGTCGTCAACTCGATTTCGATGAAAGAAGGCGAAGAGGAATTCCTGCGCCAGGCCAAGCTGTGCCGCCGTTATGGTGCCGCAGTGATCGTGATGGCGTTCGACGAGAAAGGCCAGGCCGATACCTTCGAGCGCAAGATCGAAATCTGCGAACGCGCCTACAAGCTGCTCACTGAAAAGCTAAACTTCCCGCCGGAAGACATCATCTTCGATCCGAACATTTTTGCGATTGCCACCGGTATCGAAGAGCATAACAACTACGCGGTTGACTTCATCAACGCGACCCGCTGGATCCGGGACAACCTGCCGCATGCGAAGATCAGCGGCGGTGTTTCCAACGTCAGCTTCAGCTTCCGCGGCAACGATCCGGCGCGTGAAGCGATTCATACCGTATTTCTGTACCATGCGATCAAGGCAGGCCTGACGATGGGCATCGTCAACGCAGGCATGGTCGGCGTATATGACGAGCTGTCGCCCGAATTGCGGGAACGTGTCGAAGACGTGGTGCTGAACCGCCGCGACGATGCCACCGAGCGCATGATCGAATTTGCCGCCACGCTGAAGGCAGGTGGCAAGAAGGAAGAGCAGAACCTGGAGTGGCGCAACGATCCGGTCGAAAAGCGTCTGGCCCATGCTCTCGTGCACGGCATCACGCAATGGATCGTCGAAGACGCGGAAGAAGCGCGCGTCAAGGTCTTCAATAGCGGCGGTCGCCCGATCAACGTGATCGAAGGCCCGCTGATGGACGGCATGAACATCGTCGGTGACTTGTTTGGCCAAGGCAAGATGTTCCTGCCGCAGGTCGTCAAATCGGCGCGCGTAATGAAGCAGGCGGTCGCGCATCTGATTCCCTATATCGAGGAAGAGAAGCGACGGGAAGAGCAGCGCACCGGCATTGTCGCCAAGCCCAAGGGCAAGATCGTGATCGCTACGGTCAAGGGCGATGTGCACGACATTGGCAAGAACATCGTGTCGGTGGTCCTCCAGTGCAACAACTTCGAAGTCGTGAACATGGGCGTGATGGTGCCATGTTCCGAAATCCTCGCCAAAGCCAAGGCGGAAAATGCCGACATCATCGGATTGTCCGGCCTGATCACGCCTTCGCTCGAAGAAATGGCGCACGTCGCCAAGGAAATGCAGCGCGATCCGCATTTCCGCATGATGAAGATTCCTCTGCTGATTGGCGGCGCCACGACCAGCCGCGCGCACACCGCTGTGAAGATTGCCCCCAATTATGAAGGCCCGGTAGTCTATGTGCCGGATGCGTCACGCTCGGTATCGGTCGCGCAATCCTTGCTGACGCAGGAGCAGCGCGAGCAGTACGTTGAAGATATCAAGAAAGACTACGAGCGTATCCGCGAGCAGCATGCGAACAAGAAGGCGGTGCCGATGGTGTCGCTGGCCGAAGCGCGGGCCAACAAGACCCGGCTGGAGTTCGCGCCGGTCAAGCCGAAGTTCATTGGCCGCCGCGTATTCAAGAACGTCGATCTCGGCGTGCTGGCGCAGTACATCGACTGGGGCCCGTTCTTCCAGACCTGGGACCTGGCCGGACCATTCCCGGCGATCCTGAAGGATGAAATCGTTGGCGAGCAAGCGAGCAAGGTCTACGAAGAAGGCCAGGCGATGCTGAAGAAAATCATCGAAGGCCGCTGGCTTACCGCCAATGGCGTGATGGCCTTGCTGCCGGCGAACACCGTCAATGATGACGATATAGAGATCTACACAGACGACACGCGCACCAAGGTGGCTTTCACCTATTACGGTGTGCGTCAGCAAACCGCCAAACCGGTGATCGATGGCGTTGCGCGCCCCAACCAGTGCCTCGCCGATTTCATCGCACCGAAGTCCTCCGGCATCGCGGATTACATCGGCTTGTTTGCGGTCACCGCCGGTATCGGTATTGAAAAGTACGAGAAGCGTTTCGAGGATGCGCATGACGACTACAGCAGCATCATGCTCAAATCACTCGCCGACCGTCTGGCAGAAGCCTTTGCCGAACATTTGCATGAGCGCGTGCGCAAGGATTTGTGGGGTTATGCGGCGGACGAAAAGCTGAGCAACCAGGAACTGATCAAGGAAGCCTACCGTGGTATCCGTCCGGCACCGGGTTATCCGGCCTGCCCCGAACACACGGTCAAGGCCGACATGTTCAAGCTGCTCCAGTGCGAGGAAGTCGGCATGCGGATTACCGAGTCCTTCGCCATGTTCCCCGGCGCATCGGTATCGGGTTTCTACTTTGCGCACCCCGAGTCGAAATATTTTGTCGTCGGAAAGATTGCCGAAGACCAGGTGAATGACATGGCGGAGCGCCGTGGGGTGAGCAAGGATGATCTGGAGCGTTGGCTGGCGCCTAATCTATAGTCCTAAACCTGTTTCCCCAAAAACGGAAGGCGGTGCATTGCTGTCGGGCAGTGCACCGCCTTTATCCATCCATCTTCTATTGCTCAATGCGCGCTGCGCGCCACCGCATCACCCCATTCAAATGCCGAGACCTGCAGGTTGTACAGGTCTTCGCTCCCCAGACGAAGACGATCAATCAGCTCATCGAGCATCGAACCGGCTTCTTCGATTCGCTCCATATGTTCGGCAAGGCGCAACATGGAGCCGTACACTCCCTTGCGATGCAACAATGCATCGCAAACTTCGTCGATTACCGCAACCTGCTCCAGAATGTCCTTCATCGGAATGCTGAACAGCGTATCCATCAGCGACATGATGCCCACGGTGAACGCGGTGTCCGCCATGCTTTGATTACGAGGTTCTACCTGTTGCGCGATCAGTTCAAGCAACTTGCCGCGCGTCGCTGCCAAGGTCAGCAATGGCGTCATGCAATGCCCCTTCTTGCAGGGTTCCGCGTACAACATGATTTGCAGCCAGCGCTGTAGCTGGCTGCGGCCGAGCAGCATCAGGGCCTGGTTGACCGAATCGATACGGCGCCGCGCGCCCACTGCCGGCGTATTCACCAGGCGCAGTAAATTGAAGCAGAGCGAGACATCCTGCTTGATGCTGCGTTCGATGTCCGCAGTGTCCGCGTCTGAATTCAGCTGCCCCATCAGTTGCATGATGGCCAGCTGGGACGGTGATAATTTCTTGCCTGTCAGGATGACCGGTTTCGCGAAATAGTAACCCTGGAAGAAATCGAAGCCGAGCTTCAAGCAGGTATCGAATTGCTCCTGCGTCTCCACTTTTTCGGCGAGCAGTGCCTTACCCGCCAGCTTGAATTGCGGCGTCAGCTTGAGCAGCGCGGAAAGTGGCATGTCGCGCAAGTCAAACTTGATGATTTCCACCAGCGGCAGCAGTTGTTTTACTTCGGTTGTATCGGCAATGACGTCGTCCAGCGCAAAGCGAAAACCTTCCTTCACGAGCTGTTCGATACGCGCCAGGATTTCCGGCGTCACTTTCATCGTCTCGACAATTTCAAGCACAACTTTTTCGCGCGGCAGGAACTGGAAGATATCGCTCATTAATACTGCCGCATCGACATTCAGGTAACCGAGCGCATCGCCGATCACTTTCTCCATGCCCAGCTGGGAAGTATGCGCAATGACGGATGCGGTCGCCGACAAATCGCTGGTGACGTTGGCCGGTCCGGTAGCCGCATTGCGGAACAGCAGTTCGTAAGCCACCAGCGCCTGGTTACGGTCCAGGATGGGTTGGCGGGCAAGGAAGAATTCGCGCACGCGCAGCGGGCGTGTCGTATCGTTCTCTGGCAAGGAAGTGGCAATCATCGCGTTATTCTTGTCTTCGCCAACATTGGGGGAGCGCGCCATGCGCCGCCTGTTCGCATCAGCAAATCGAATCTGCAAATACGAACAGGTCGTATGGGTCATAGGTAGCGATTGAGATTGACCGTCGGTTTTCCGGCCTATAACAACTCAGCTACACGGCAACGCACACGGCCTCTTCGCACGTGGTCAGCTTTGCGGCGAACTGGCAACGCGTCTTTTAATACACTCTAGCGCATTTTAATTGCCGCGTTGCAATTTTCGATGTTGCGCTGCATTCTCCGATTATTGCTCAGGTGCTGACTCGTCGACTGGTGCGCCGTCGACAAACACCTTCATCTCGCCGGGTGCGAATTGTGTCCAGGTTTCATTATTGGTCAGAGGGGCGGTGACGATGACGGCGACTCTGTCCTTGGGCGTCGTCACTTCCGAAAAGTCGACCGTCATTTCTTCATCCGACAGAACCGCGGTCGCGAACGGGTATTGACGGATGATGTAATGCAGGTTGGTCGAGCAATGTGCAAACAAGGCGGAGCCATCGGACAACATCATATTGAACGGCCCATGCGCCGCAATCTCCGTGGTCAGTTCACGCAATGCCGCACTCAATTCCGGCAGGGCGGGCGCAATATCGCCGAAGCGGCGCCGCAGTTCCTGCAGCAGGAAACAGAAGGCCAGCTCGCTATCGGTATTGCCGACTGGCCGAAACGCGCCTGTGAGCGGGGGCGCGAAATCCTTGAGATCGCCGTTATGGGCGAACACCCAATAATGGCCCCAGAGTTCACGCACGAAGGGATGGCAGTTTTCTAATGCCACGCGGCCCTGGGTCGCCTTGCGAATATGTGCGATCACGTTTTTCGACTTGATCGGCCAGCGCTTGATCAGGTCGGCGATCGGTGAAGCAATCGCCGCATCATGGTCGACGAAATGGCGAACGCCCGCACCTTCGAAGAAAGCGATCCCCCATCCATCGTTATGGACGTCCGTGCGGCCACCCCGAGTGGCAAAGCCGGTAAAGCTGAATACGATGTCCGTGGGAACATTACAGTTCATTCCGAGAAGCTGGCACATAGCGAGGCGAGTGATAGTACTTTTAGGATGGGTAAAACGATTATGCGAACACACGATAAGACAGCGTACACCAACAGGTAGCGGCCATCGGTCGCATTATTTCACGTTGTTTGCCACGGATCATGCTCGGGGCGCGGAAACTGTTTCGACATGAAATCGACGAAGGTGCGTACTTTTGCTGACAACAGGCGCCGGCTTGGATACACCAGCATGACGGGTAGCCGGCCAAGCTCATAATCTGCCAGCAAGCGCACCAGCTTGCCTGCGGCAAGGTCGTCGCCCAGTGCAAACGAAGGGCGGATCGTAATCCCCATTCCCGCGATCGCGCAGTGTCGCAACAGATCGCCGTTGTTAGACACTACTTTGCCGGTCACGGGAATGTTGATCAGGCTGCCATCCGGCCCTTTGACCGGCCACTGATGCCGTAACTGTTCGTACGAAAAGTTCAGACAGGAATGGCGAGAAATATCTTCCAGCTCTTCGGGAGCGCCGTGACGCCTGACATAATCTGGCGAAGCGCAAAGCAGCGCCTCGGACACAGCGAGCTGTCGCGCGATCATGTTGGCATCGAATTTCTGTAAGTTAATAAAAATACCGACATCGAAGCCGTCTTCCACCAGATCAACGGTCCTGTCCGAAAGTGTAACGTCCAGGGTGACGTCCGGATACTGGCTTGCGTAGAGGGGCAGCAAGTGCGCAAGTTGCTGTTGTCCGAAGCCAAGGTGAGAGTAAATCCGCAGGATACCGGCTGGTTTTTTGGACTGTGACGATGCGATGGCTTCCGCATCCTCCACTTCCTGCAGGATCTGCAGAACGCGCTCAAGATAAGCATGGCCGGTTTCCGTCAGCGAAAGTTTGCGCGTGGTGCGGTTCATCAGTCGTGTGCCGAGGTGATCCTCCAGGTCCGCGACATGGCGTGTGACTACTGCATTCGACATGTCGAGCGCCTGCGCTGCCCGGGCAAAGCTGCCCTGTTCTATCACTTTCGCGAACACGCGCATTGATTGCAATCGATCCATATTTTTACCTTCTGTTCCTTGGGCCTTGACTGTTTCTGATTGGGGAATAGTCGTCGTTGATTATTGACCTTTTTTGTGGAACACACAATGGATGCGCTGTGCTTGATAGGAAAAAATGTGTGCCTGGTGCATGTTTATATACGGAATTGCCGGCGGTGTGGATCTATGCAAAAGATTCGACACAATCACGGACGGCTTCTATACGCATGGCGACCGTTCAAACCGGGTAAGTCAATTGAATCAAGTGCTTGGGTATGCAGGCATGTGTCTTGCGGAGTTATCCGGGCCGGCTGTGAAAAGACACGATGTACCGATATGAATCCATGGACATTGGTTCTGGCGTTGTTTGTGCCGTCGTGTTTTCAGCGTTCTCGCATAGCGTCCTGCTTAGGACGAAAGTGCTCTAGGCCTATCAATCTCCGGTTCCCGCCATTGTCCGCACCTGTGGGCGTGGCGGGTTTTTTCTTGCTTCGCCATCTCCATCTATTCACCTGCGCCTGCGCCCGCGCCACAGTCCACACAGTCCAATATCCCGTGATCTATCGCTTGAAACGACAAATGGCTTCATGATCGAATAGAGATTGACACTTTTGGACAAGCAGTTCATGTGACAGAGCGAACGTAGTTCGTTTCCGTACATTAAGAAGCTGAGCAAACGAACAGGTGGCATCTGAATGAAACAAAGAAGCTTTTTTCGTCGCGAAGCGTGATAAAGACTGAGATTGCCTGCGCCGTAGCTATCCAAGGCTTACCGAAGCTAATGCCTTTTCGCAACTTAGTTTCCTGGCGGGTAGTTAACGCATTACAGGAAATGGATCAGGAGTTGCACTGTGAAAATTAAGTTCTGCGCCATCCTTTACATATTTGGACGGCTGTTTTCCAGATAAAAGAAGAAGTCTTGAGGAATCAACGATTTAGGTAGCAGGCTTGCCTTTTGCTACAGACACTCGAGCCAGCGACATCAGGATGAGCGTCACGGTAAGCCGTGCCTGTCACATCTGGTGCCAAGGCGCTGATCGTTCGCCTAGAAGATAAAGGATGAAACACATGACTCAAACAAGAACGCAAGCATCAGGGCAGGGACCGGCAATGGATCTGGGACGTGCAACCTATCGCTCTCGCCCGCACGACATCCACAATCTTTACGTCAGTCTCAAGCAGTGGAGAATTTTCCATGCCGTGATTGATTGCGGCGGGTTCGCCGAAGCTGCCAAGTCGCTCCATCTGAGTCAATCCACCATTAGCTATACGGTTTCGAAATTGCAGGACCAGCTAGGCACACCACTGCTGCGTATCGAGGGTCGAAAAGCGAATTTGACGCCGGAGGGAAAGGCTTTGCTCGATCGCTCACGCCACGTTCTGAAGGAAGCGATCGAGCTGGAAAACTTTGCTAAAAATCTCGGACAGGGCTTGGGTGGCGAAGTGCGTCTGGTCGTTGATCACAACTTCCCTCCACATTTGCTGGTACGCGCGCTAAGCGAATTTTCGCGGATAGGAAGAGTTGCCAGCCATGTCAAGCTGAGCGAAGTCGATACCCTGCATGCAGAAGATGTATTGCGAGACTTGAGTGTGGATCTGGCCATTAGCGAACGCGTTCCGCTGGGATTTCTGGGTGAGCCCCTGATCGAGGTAGAGCATCTGCCGGTCGCGCATCCCGAGCATCCGCTGCTCAAGCTCGGACGCGACGTCACTGCAATGGACCTGGCGCAGCATGTGCAAATCGGCGTAGGCCAAACGGGTGAGCGTGAGCGTCCGATGTCAAGTTCGAAGCCGATGCGTCGTTGGGCAATGAGTAGTCTGGATACAGTGGTTGAGGCCGTGACCGAGCGCCTTGGCTATGCATGGCTGCCAGAACACCGGATCCGTCGCTGGCTAGATGACGGTTCGCTGGTGCGACTGCCGCTTGGGGAAAGTCGCCCACATAAAACCATGCTGTACCTGATCCATGGACGCCCCTGGGCGTCTACTGCAGCGGCTGGCAGGCTTGCGGATGTCCTGAGGGGGCTAGCGGGCGGCGAATCGTCAACACAGTCGCAGACGAAATACGACAACATCATGGCAAGATAAACAGAAGAGTCCGAACGATTGGTATAAACCATGAAAAATGGCTGAAGGTGCAGAGGCACCTTCAGCCATTTTTCACATGCGTCTCTTTATTTTGTTAGGGGGAATTCTGGTGAAGGCACTCACGCCCAGGGCTCTGGTCCTGTTCAAGGAGTTCCGGCACGGTTATTGAACTGCCAACGCCTTATACCAATCGCAACCCATAACGCACCGTCGTCAATAGCCCGCTATTGACTCCTCCTGCGCCTTGCCAGTCAAAAAAATCCATCGATCTCATTTGTCACGTTACAGGTTGGGATTGGTATTACTTGTGCGCTTCCATGTCGGCACTGGCGCCAGCGTTTCCGGCAAAGCTACGTCCCGCTCCTGTGATCACTTCTGGCCGGATGTTGTATTTCTCGATCAGCCGATACAGCGTCACCCGTGATACGCCCAGTAACGACGCAGCGCGAGAAATCTGGTTCCGTGACTGTGCGAGTGCGCGCCTGATCATCGTGCGTTCCGCCGCGGCACGGGCATCCTCAAGCGACATCAGTTGCGTATCGGCGCTGCCACGGTTCAAGCCAAGATCTTCCGGCTGGATGAATCTTCCTTCCGCCATCACCGTCGCGCGCTGGACCCGATTGACGAGTTCACGCACATTGCCCGGCCATGAATGGCTCAGCATCGCATTCATGGCCGCCTTGGAGAATCCGCGCAGACTGCGGTTGTGCATGCTGGCGAACTTGGAGAAGTAATATTTGGCGATGTCTTCGATATCCTGTCCGCGGTCCGCCAGTTGCGGAATCTCGATGCAGACAACATTGATACGGTAATACAGGTCTTCACGAAAACGGCCTTGCGCGACTGCTTCGGCAAGGTCGATATGCGTTGCTGCAATCACGCGCACATTGATGTCGAGACTATCATTGCCGCCGACACGTTCAATCGTCTTTTCCTGCAGGAAACGTAGCAGATTGACCTGCATGTCATAGGGCATGTCGCCGATCTCATCGAGAAAGAGCGTCCCGCCCTGAGCGGCTTCGATACGTCCTATCTTGCGCTGGTTCGCTCCGGTGAACGCTCCCTTCTCATAGCCGAAGAGTTCGGATTGGAACAACTGCGGTGCAATCGCTCCGCAGTTGACCGCCACGAAGGGCGCATTCCTGCGTGCCGATTGACGATGGATAGACAGCGCTGCGAGTTCCTTGCCGGTACCTGAAGGCCCGGTAATCAATACCGATGCGTTGGTACGGGCCACCTTTTGCAACTGGCTGAACAGCTGCAGCATCTGCGGCGTCTTGCCGACCATCGCAAAATCGCCGTCGTTGTTGAGCGGCGTCGGCTGGCTGGAAGAGGCATTCTTGAAATCGCGCAGATAGGCCATGCCCCAGGCATGACGCAAAGTCAGCACGATATGGTCGAGCTGCGCGGGAATGGAGATGAAATTAAACAGATGCTCGCCGATGAATTCACGCATGCGTGGCAACGGAATCAATTCCTGGGCGACAAGGCCAACCCAGGTGATCCGGGTATTGCTGACAAACGGCTCGTATTTGTCGAGATGCGTGAGGTCGGCTTCCTGGGTGACACTGAGCAGGCCGACACGGCATCCTGCCTGTATGGCATCGTTGGCCGATTCAAAGCTGAAGCACTCGATCAGGCTCAACCCTTGTCCACGCAGTACATCGGTGTACTTGCAGGCCGGTCCGTTGCGGCCTGTAAGCCGCAATACGAGGACCGGCTGGGCCGCAGGTGCAGAATGGGACGCGTAAAGCATTTCACAATACTTTCTTGTTGATGCTTATTGAAGCGTCGAGCCCGCGTGGAAATAGTCAGCAGCATCCGGTGCAGGTCCTGCCACCGGCAATCACCCTCGGGCAATTAATAACGGTGTCCTCGACGCCTAAACGTTGGCAAAAGAGTCTGAAATGAGACTCGAACCCGACTGAGCTTAGCTGCTTTTATCAGGCCGAACAATGCCATAAACAGGGGATTTCCTTTCAACTGAATAGGCATTTGTTTTTTGTCAATAAGTGTGGCTTTGTCGGTCTATTGCCCGCAGTATGGTGTCTTTTTTGATGAATTCAGTCAGGGACGATACTTATCCCAGGGACACGCGACAGCGCCAGAGGTCGTGACCGGACGCCGTGTATTTTTGCTCGAACGGTGTGATGGGCGAGGCGGCAATGTAGGCGTCGCAAGTGATCGTTTTTGCGGTCAGCCGTTCGAGAGCCGCCGCAAATTCGGCGATATAGAGACGCCAGTTACTACGGCATTCCAGTTCGCCGCCAAGGCTGACAATAGTAGGAAAAACGGCGTGGCCATGCCAGCGTCTGGCCAGTTGTCCCAGCTTTGGCCAGGGATTGGGATACAGGATATAGTGCCGTGCCGGTCGTACCGCTGCCGCGTGCATCAGGCGCCAGTAGTCGACCAGGTCGGCACGTACGGTCATACAGTTCTCTGGTGGTGTTCCTGGCCAGAGTGTCTTACGAGAAAGACGATCAGCCGATTGGTCGACGCCGATAACAAAATGATCAGGATAAAGCGTCGCAAGATGCAACGTAGACAGTCCGACACCACACCCGGCATCCAGAATCAGTGGCGGTGAACCGGCTTTCGCCCATGCGGCCATACTGCGTTCAAAGGCTTCCGTGTTGTAAGGCATGACCGGTTTGTGAAACCGCGTGCGAACGTGTTTATCGACAAGTGTAAATAAGTGCTCGTGGATGTCGGTTTGGGTACTGCTGACGGGACTGGAATTGGCGTACATAGCTGGAAATTGGGAAAGTGTATCCGCCACCGATAGCATGTGCGGAAGGTGTTGCACGCCGAGATTGTAATGGGACCACCGGATCGTGGACAGCGCGCAGCAGCGAAGGCTGCCGTGCGGCAGAGAGTTTTGCCTGCATTGAGGACATTGCCAGTATCCAACAAGCCGCCATGCTGGTGGCTGGGCCGCCCTGTGCATTTTCCCGTGTTTGCATGTTTGTGCTTCACGTGCGGCACGTTCCTCTTCAAGACGCAAAAGTATGACCGCCACCCGGTTGTGGGCGGTGGGCTACGCATGTCTTGTCGTGCAAGGAGTCGGAGCGGATGCCACGATCATGCCAGTTCGGCAGGAGTCGGGCGCAGCAGTGGCCGTAGGAAAGGCCGCCTTATCTGCTGAAGCGCCACAGAATGCCAGGCATTCCGTGGCGAGCATTGAAAAAACTAGTGCAGCGTGACCGGCTGGCGCATCAACGCGTCATATTTACCGAGGAAGTCGTCGATTTCTTCAACGCTGGGTTCGGTGGCAATCAGGTTTTCCACTTCTTCGCGGAACGACCTTGCAAGAGTACCGCCGATGAAGATTTCACGTTTGCCGGACTTATCCATAATTTCATATCCGCCAAAGCGCAAGGCCTCGCGGCCGTCGTCTGCACCAAACTCCACCACGCTGTACTGCTCGCTGTTGTAGATTAAGTTCATATTGCGCTCCTTGTTACGGGATTGTGTGGTTAACCCACTTCCCTCTGATGCAAAAATGAGGCCACCTCACTTCTTTTCAAGGTGGACGCCCAAATTCCGTGTTGAAGAAGCGACAACTGCCTGATCCGCTGCATATAAGGGCGGGCGCTGACTGACCCGGTTTCAAATGCTCAGGTTTGAAGATCTGCCGTGAGCTCCAGCAGGCTGTCGTAAGGAGCTTGTGAAAGAAACAGGCGGATCTGGTCCAGATGTTCTGAGTTCGCCAGAGCAATAAAGAGGCGTTCAGGGCGCTTGCGCAACATGCGGTTCAGGGTCACGCGCATGGTCAGATTGCCGGTACAGCAAAGGCAACCCGGCGCAATACGGGAAACAAGGAGTGCAGGGGCATGTGCGTTGTCGTCCAGCGACCCGGCGCCGCCATCGGGCAAGCCTTCGAGGATGAGAGCCGTGGAGAGCTGCGGCTTAAGCAGGGTGGCGATTGCCGCCTCACGCTTTGCCGCAGTGGAACCGGTTACCAGCGTTGTCAGGGTCACCCGGGCATCAGCCTTTTCTGGAGGCTTTACTTGGTTCGACGCCCAGCTGCTTGAGTTTGCGATACAGGTGTGTTCTCTCAAGTCCGGTACGCTCGGCAACGCGCGTCATGCTGCCGCCTTCACGAACCAGATGGTGTTCGAAGTACGCGCGCTCAAAGGCATCGCGGGCTTCCCGCAGCGGCATGTCGAAGGACAGTCCAAATACCGCCGTCTCCGTTTGGACTGGCACTTGCGGGGACTGTGCAACGCCATTTCCGGTGTTGGATCCCGGCGCATACACGGCAGTCGCCACTGCCGCTGCAGTCGCAGGTTCTTCCAGAGCAACGGGGGCGGGCCGTGGCTGGTACACGGGCATGGGACGGATGGCTTCCGATGTGCGGGTGAGCCCTTGCTGCACGGCTTTGAGTAATTTTTGCAAAGCGATCGGCTTTTCGAGAAAATTTAGCGCGCCGATCCGCGTTGCCTCCACGGCCGTATCGATGGTTGCATGTCCGGACATCATGATGACGGGCATTGTCAGCATGCCATCACGTTGCCATTCCTTGAGTAGGGTGACGCCATCGGTGTCTGGCATCCAAATGTCAAGCAGCACCAGGTCGGGCGCACCCTGAGCCCTGACGTCGCGTGCCTGTTGCGCGTTTTCCGCGGTGGTGACGACATGGCCTTCATCTCCCAGGATTTCCGAAAGTAATTCACGGATTCCCATTTCATCATCGACTACCAGAATATTTGCCATATGCTTACCTTATCTGCTTCTAATGTCGCCAAGTTCGTTCGTATGCACAATTGCACGTCAGCATGCAAAAGCCGAAATCTTGTCACGTCGCTAACTTTAACAGCAAAATTGCTACTTTTGCACCAGTGCCGCTTGATTGGTTTTTGATATCAATCCGGCCACCGTGTTCATCAATAATCTTTTTTACCATGGCGAGTCCCAATCCGGTGCCTTTTGCCTTTGATGTGACATAGGGCTCAAATGCCCTCGCCAGAATTTTCGACGAAAAGCCGGGCCCGTTGTCTGTCACCGAGAGCCTTACCGCAGTACGGCTCTCGCCGTCCGAATCCTGGTAATGCACTGTTTCGGTCAACACATCAATTCTTGCTTTCGCCGCATCGGCTGGGCGATCGGCAACGGCATCCTGCGCATTCTGCAGTAGATTGTGAATCACTTGCCGAAGTTGCGTCTCATCACCCATTACCTGCGGTAAATTCGGGGCGAGCACAGCATGAATGATGTCGCGTTCATCGCCGGCGGTGTAGAGATGCAGAATTTCCTCCACCAGTTCATTCAGGCTCAGTGGCGTTAGCATCGCCGGCGGCGTCTTCGCGTAATCGCGGAAATCGTCCACCATGCGCTTCATGGCCGATACCTGGTTGACAATGGTGGCAGTGCTCTTTGTCAGCATTGCTGCATCCGCGTCCGCCAGCTTGGTTTCCAGTTTCATCTGCAGACGCTCCGCCGACAGCTGGATCGGTGTCAGCGGGTTTTTGATTTCATGGGCCAGACGCCGTGCAACTTCGCCCCATGCAATGGACCGTTGGGCTGAAATGACATCGGAAATATCGTCGAACACCACGATATAACCTTTCCCTCCTGCGATTGGCAGATACGAGCCACGCGCCAGCAGGGTGAGGTTGTTATCATTTTCAACGCTCGCGGCAGGACGAGGTATTTCAATCTGTTTCTGCCAATGCAATTCTTCGGAGCTGCCCGCTGATTGTGCGCTCTGTTCCGAAAAAGCCTTGGTGATCGCCGTTGCCAGTGGCTCGAGCCCATTGATGCCGACCAGCGGTTTGCCGATGTGCGGATCGAAATCGTGCTGCAGGATGCGCTCGACCGATTCGTTGCATGTCACTAGCCGGAACTGTCCATCGAGCACCATGACGCCGGCGGACATATTGGCTAGCACCGACTCCAGGTAAGCCTTCGCGTTTTCCAGCGCAGCACGATTGCGTTCGACGGACATGCGCGCTTCCGACAACTGTCGCGTCATGGTATTGAACGACTGGGTCAGTGTGCCAAGTTCGTCGGAGCTGGCGACGATGGGCCGCGGCGATAAATTGCCTTCGGCGACGGCCTTGGTACCTTCAGCCAGCACCAGCAACGGTTGCGCAAGGTCGCCCGCAATCAGGAATGCGGCTGCAATCGCGCCAAAAATCGCCAGCAGCAACGTCAGGGTCAGCGTGACGATATAAATCTTGCGCAGGCCGGTACGGGCCAGTGAGCGTTCCTGATACTCACTATAGGCGGCCCGTAAGGCTTCGGCGTTGGCGGCCAGATGCGCGGGCACCGGTTGCAGCAACTGCAGGAAGCGCGATTCGCTTTGCAGGCTGAGTTCATTGTTCGATGCGGGGATCGCTACCACCACGCGCAAGCGCAAACCACCCGCATCGCCCGGATCGCTTGCGGAAGCGACGTTCGGCTGTTCGCCCGAGGCGCTCTCTTCCCTGGCAGGATTCTCGTGAAAATCAATGCCTCCCTCGATGGCTGAATACGAACGCGTCAGGCGGGCCTGTCGCAGCATCGTCGCATTCGGCAAGTCGGGAATGAAGCTTCCCAGTCGGCCACCGACGGTCGCGACAATTTGACCGCTCGACGTCACGATAGTTGCTTCCTGCATTTGACTTTGATCACGCACACGTGACAGCTGGGTGATCTGCGCCGCGTCGGACAGCTCGGACAATTCAAGGGCAATGCTGCGCGCTTTGGCGGTGAGGTCGGCAAGCGAGCCGTCAAGCGCGGTGCGGCCCAGGGTCAGGCCGGATTCCAGCGCTGACTCGACCCGCACGTCGAACCAGGATTCAATCGAGCGCGAGACGAATTGCACCGAAACGATGTAAATGACGATGCCCGGCAAGATGCCGATCATGGCGAACAGCAAGACTAGTCGCGCCATCAGCCGCGAGCCGAATTCGCGCCGTTTATAGCCCCTGTATAACCTGGCGAGAAGCAGACTCACCAATGCGAGCAAGGCAACCGCGATGACGGCGTTAAGGACCAGCAGCTCGGGATAGTGCCGGTCAAAGAAAGCAGAATTCTCGGAGGCTGACGCCAGCAGAAACAGCAAAATGCTGACGATAGCACCGCCGACGATCAGGAAGTAACGCAGGAAACGCTGCACGGTTACTCAGCCTTGAAAGTGAATTGCAGCCAGTCTGACGAAAAACGCCAGTCGGAACTGTTGAGCGCATGGACCTGGAACGGCTTGGGCAGCCTTGCGACATCGAGTCCCATGCGGACCGCGACATAATAAGTTTCGCCGGGCTTGAGCGCACTCTTGTCGGCCACGATCCAGCGGCTCGGCCGTCGCACCAGCGACAGCGCATCGTCGAGCGTGGCAAAGCTTTGTTGCAGGCGCCCGCCAATCGATGCATGGTATTGGTGGGTCAATACATTGTAGGAGATCCGGATAGTTTGCGACGCCGTGATCGTTTTTTCATCGAACCAGTACCAGCGTGGACGATTGATCTGTACCTCGGTGGTGAAATACAGCGGAATGCCACGTGTGATCGCATCTTCCAGGCCACGTGTCAGCTCGAATGAAAATCCCAGGGCCAGCCGGTAACCGTCCTCGGTGCTTTCCAGATTGGCATGCGTAATGTCGACGCCTTCCGCAGCGTGTGCAGAAGGCGTGAATATTGGCGCTAGCAGCAGCGCCGTCAGGAAAAAGCCTGCCAGGAATCGGAAGAAACGGTGAGTCACTCGTATCGGGCGCCGTTCAGGGATGATGAGACATGCCGGTACTCAAATATTGCCTGATCGGCATTGCAATGCCGACGTGTTTTCTGGTGGTGTCGTGCCCGTATGGTTGCGTGCCATGGCCTCGCTGGGGCAATCCAGGCAAGAAAATGTAAAACTGCAAACAGTTGTATTCATGCTTCCTTCCAGCGGTGACCGGTTTATCGAAAAAGATACTATCAGACGCTGCTCTTTTGGAATAGCGCATAGAACAAACCGTCGTGATCTTGCTGTTGCCCGGCTGTCGGCAGCAACTGGCCCGGCGCCGGTAGCCGGATGGCGTCATTTCTGACTGCAAATGCGGCTGCCTGCGCTTCCGATTCCTGTGGCCACAGCGAGCAGGTGACAAACAGCAGTTTGCCGTCGGGTTGCAGCATTTTCCACAGATTGTCGAGGATGTGGGCCGACAGGGCGGCGAGTTGCGCGGTATCGGCTTTGCGTCGCAGCCAACGAATGTCCGGATGACGGCGGACAATGCCGGACGCTGTACACGGTACGTCGGCCAGGATACGGTCGAACAGGCGGCCATCCCACCAGTCGCGTTGCGCGGCATCGCCTTGACGCAGTGTTGCATCGAGTTGCAGCCGCTGCAGGTTTTCATTGATGCGGGTCAGACGATGCGCATCGCTGTCCAGCGCAGTAACGTCGACCGCCGCCTGCTCAAGAATGTGCCCGGTCTTCCCGCCCGGTGCTGCGCAGGCGTCGAGCACGCGCATGCCATCCTGCAGGTCCAGCAAGGGAGCCGCCAGTTGCGCGGCGGCGTCCTGCACCGAGACGACGCCCTCGGCAAAGCCGGGAATCTGCTGGACCGGTAGCGGACGCTCAAGGCGTACCGCGAACGGACCGATGGCCGTGGCAGCCATGCCCTGGGCTTCGAGTGTCTGCAGATAGTCGGTGACCGTGGCCTTGCGACGGTTCACGCGCAAGGTCAGTGGTGGCGCACTGTTGCCCGCCGAAAGAATCGCTTGCCATTGCGATGGATACGCGCTGCGGACACTGTCGATCCACCAGGTCGGGTAATTCCATTGTCCCGGCGGCTGCTTGCCGACTTGCTGAAGGAGGGTGTCGCGCTCCCGCAGGAAGCGCCTTAACACCGCATTGACCATGCCTTTTGCGTGCGCCATGCCGGGGTCGGCCGCGCACGCGGTGACAGCCTGGTCGACGACGGTAAACGATTCATAAGGAGCATCATCGCCGGTCTGCAGCATCAGCGCCAGCGCGCAGCACAGCAGGCCATGCAACTCCGGCGGCGAAGGTGGCTTGCTGGCCAGCAGGCCAAGCAGGGCTTCCGCCTGGCCAAGCCGGCGCATCGTGCGGTAGGAAATGTCCTGAATTGCACCGCGCGCTTGCGGCAAAGGATTGTCGCGCGCAAAGATCGCGGCCAGCGCCTGCGGCAGGGCGGTTCCTGCCTTGACCTTTGCTACGGCATGCGCCGCACCGTACAGGCTGAAGGCAAGAGAGTCGTTTTTGAGTTGAATTTTTGACACGGGGATGGCGCAGTGTGACTGCGTGTATTAAAGGGTTATGGCCGGGCCAGCGCGAGCTTGACGCCGAGTCCGACAAAGGCTGTGCCGACAAAGCGTTCCAGCCACAGCCTGACTTGCGGATTATTGCTGGCGCGACGCGCCAGCGTGCCGGCCAGGAAAGCTGTCCCGCTATTCCATCCCATGCTGATGAAGGCGAACGCCAGGCCGAGAAACAGGAAACCCAGGGTCTTGTGCGGCGCATCCGCCTGCACGAATTGCGGAATGAATGCGAGGAAGAACAGGACGACTTTAGGGTTAAGCACATTGGTCAGCATCGCCTGCCAGAAAATCGTGCGCAGCGGACGCACGTCGGCGTGTGCTGTCGACACGTTGTCCGCTGCCGGTTTGGCCAGCAGCATGCGTATGCCGAGATAAATAAGATAAGCGCCGCCAGCCAGCTTGACCAGCATGAACGCCGTGGCTGATGCCGCCAGCACCGCACTCAGGCCGACCGCCGAAGCCACCGCATGCACGCAGCAGCCGGCCGAGATGCCGAGTGCCGACATCAAGCCGGCGGAACGGCCTTGCGCAATGCTGCGCCCGACGATGTAAGCGGTGTCCGGTCCAGGTGTCGCATTCAGCAACAGCACGGCAGCCAGGAAAAGACCGAAATTGTAAATGCCGAAGGAGTTCATGATACGGTCGCGCAGAAGTGCGGGTGCAGTGAGATAAAGACAGGATTGTAGCCGTTGTCGGCGACAAATCCGCTCAACGACAATAACGATCAGGCCGCGTGTTCAGGCTTCAGCGCCTCGATGTCCTGTTGGGTCAGCCAGGCGCGCAGGTCCGCAAATACGCGCGCCGCCCCAACTTCATTGAAAATTTCATGATAGTTGCCCGCATAACGATGCATGGTGCCGATGCCCGGGGATAGTCTGCCGTAAAACACTTCACTGCCGGAAGCATCGACCAGGTGATCGTCCCCAGCGACCAGCAAGAGGGTCGGTATCCTGAGAGCAGCCGCATGATTTCGCGCGTAGGCTCCGGCTTCCAGCATGCCGGTGAGCAGGCGCGCGCTGATTTTCGGATGCACCAGCGAATCCTTTTCATAAGCGGCGACAACGGCGGGATCATGCGACAGGTATCGCGTCTGCAAGCCATTGGGAACTCCCAGTCCAGGCGCAACCGCACGTAATGCCTTGAGCAGCATGCCTTGCACGCCTGATAGCGGCACCGCCAGGGCAGGGGAGGACAGGATCAGTCCACGCAACGGCGCCAGGCCGGCCGTGGCAAAACGTGCCGCGAACAGCCCGCCCATGCTGTGACCGAGCAATAGCGGCGGCCCATCGAATCGAGGCGCGAAATCGCTGATGACAATGGCGGCGTCGCGCAACATCGCTTCACTGTCGGGAATGTCGCCGCGTGGTCCGCCGGACCGGCCATGACCGCGATGATCGTAGGCGCGGACCGACCAGCCGCATTCATTGAAAAACCGTGCGACGTGCGCGTAGCGGCCGCAATGTTCGCCAAGGCCATGCATCAGCAGGACGCCGCCTTTGGCAGCGGGCAGGCACCAGTCCCTGACAAATAGCGATGTGCCGTCGGCGGCATGGAGCCGATGTTCGACCGGATTGGCAGCGGCCAATGTTGCCATGGTCGGCGCCTGCTCCACTAGACGCCCCACATCACGTCGTGGCCTTCATGTTTGGCCGCACGCAGCATTTCGAGCAAGGGATAGGCGCGGGTGGCAAAGGTGACGAATTCGACCGGTTCGTGTTCGTTGTCATCGCCATTCTCGCCATGATGGGCACGCACGTCGCGTTGCACTTCCTCCGATGTCGGATGTAAGCGGCTTTCCATGATTTCCGCTTCGAGTCGCTTTACGGCAAGGGGAGTTTCCTCGGCGGTAATAACGCCACGCCGGACGTCCTTGTTCAGCAAATCAAGAATGCGCTTGGCATGCTCTTCGTACATCAGCACTTCGGCAGCGGCTTTTGATTTGAATTTGACCAACATGGAGCCTCCAATTTCGATTCGATATGATTAAACGATAGCATGGCTTTACAAATTTGCTATACGCCAAATCAGACAATTGGTGGCCTTCCCGGGTTCAGTGCCTGGCTTCCTGAAGTCAGGTTTTGCTCATCCCGGCTTGAAGGAACTGAAGAAAGTATCGACCTGTTCGCGTGAAATATTCTTTTCCGCGCCGACCACGACCAGCTGGTAGACCCGGCGTTCGCGTGCGGCAAAACGGGCAATCAACAGGCGCGGCGGACCGCTGGCACCAGTACCCACCGGGCTGGCGACTTCGATTTCGGTCATGCCGGGCGCAGCCGGGGTTGCCACTGACTTGTCATACCGGACCGCACCCGCCATGTTGCGCGTCAGGGCGGTTTTCATGGCCAGCAAGGCTGTCTGGGCTTGGGTGGGGTCCGCCAGCACCGCGCTGCCGACGGCGAAAGTGACGCCATCGACGTCGGCAGCCGTCATGCTCATCGTTACCTGGGCGCCGTCCAGATTAACGGGACGGGAATGGGATGCGGGCTTGCCGGGAAACATCGCCATGAAGTTGGCATCGGCGCTGCGAACTTCGCGCCAGTCATATTTGGGGCTGCAGGCGAGCAGCAATGCGGTGGCGGCAATGCACGCCACCTTGCATAAACGGGTAGATGTGATCGGGAACATGCCGCCATGGTAACAGCTGCGGCCGGTGAACGAAGCTGTGCAGAAAGGCCGGCAATACGACTTAGCCGGCAGCGACTTCTTCCACCTTGGCTGCCGCTCCATGTCCGGCTTGCTGGAAAGCGCGCATACCCAGCATCACCCCGATACACAACAGCACGATCCCGGCCACGACGGGCGCACTGGGTGCCGCACCGCGCCAGATAAACGCGTACAACAACGCCGACAAGGTCTCAAAGACGATCAGCTGGCCAGCCAGGGAAGTCGGAAGCTTCTGGCTGGCCTTGTTCCATAGCATGGTGCCCAGCCATGACGCGCAAAGGCCCAATACCAGCATCAGCCCGACGAACTGCAACGGCCGTGGGCCGAGCGGAAAATCATAGCCGCCGCTGACTGCGTTGACCGCACCGTAGCCCGCCAAGCCGGTCAGCGCGAGCGGCAATGTTGCCAGGCCCTGTACCGTCGACCAGGTTGAAGATCGAATATGCGGATGGCGCTTCATGTGACGCGCATTCATGATCGGATACCAGGTCCACGCGGCCAGCGCACCCAGCGCAATGCAGCAGCCCAGGGCATAGTCGCGCAGCGAGCGCGAGCCATCGAGGTGGGCCAGTTCGCTCGCATTGACCAGCATGAGTCCGCCAAAAATGATCACCAGCGATGGTGCGAGACGTCTCCACGCAATCGCTTCCGATGGATGGCCGGGTGCCCAGTTCGAAAAAATGGAAATGATGACCGGCAGCGTGCCGATCAGCATCGCGGGCAAAGGTGCGTCGGCCAGTTGGATCGCAGTGGCGAGCGCGGCGTAATAAAGGATATTGCCGACCAGCGCGAGCTTGAGCGCTGCGATCCAGTCGGTGCGCGTCAGCGCGGCAATCCGCTGCCGGTCAAAGAACGCCGGCACCAGCGCGATCAGGCCGAAACCAACATAGCGCCCGAAAGAGAGCATAAGCCCCGGATAGTCGCCCAGCATGAGTGGGGCAACAAAAACCAAACCCCACATGAGGCCAGCGCCAAGAGCGCAGAGTAAACCGATCAGCATGATGCAAATTCAAAAGGGACAGAGGGGCCGATTATGTGCGCACGTATCCCTGTGGTCTTGTACCAATTTGCTGTTGGTATTGTGCAGGCGTGACGCCGTAGGTGCGTTTGAACCAGCGATTCAGGTGGCTCTGGTCGGTGAGGCCGGCCGCCGCCGCGGCGTCCGATGGCGTTGCGCGCCGGGCCAGCAGGGACTTGGCGCGCGCTGCACGCCGGGCCTGCAGGTACTGGTGCGGCGTTGCATGAAAGGTCGCTGAAAAACTGCGCACGAAATGAAATACCGATAAACCCGCTTCCGCCGCCAGTGTCTCGATGCTCAGGGTCTCGTCGAGATGCGCTTCGATGCAATCGATGACTCTTTGCATGCCTGCCATGCGTTGGCGTTCACGCGGTGACGTTGGTTGTACATCGCGTGCATTGCGGCCATAGCGTGCGACAACCACATCAACCAGGTGTGTGAAGCCGGACAGGAAGGCAATGTCATCCGGCGCATTCCACATCTGGCGAAACGTCGCCCTGTAGGTGTTCGCGAGTACCGGGTCATGTACCGCCGCATCCGGAAAGAAGGCTTCGCTACCCGTCATCTGCAGCAAGGTAGCGGGTTCGATGTAAAGCATCTGGTAAGTCCAGCCGCTATCGACTTCCGCTTGTCCGGTATGGAGCTCATCGGGATTGAGCAGAACCAGCGTGCCGGCTGGTGCGATATGTTCCTCGCCCTGATAACGAAAGCGCTCCACGCCCGCTTCGATTGCGCCCAGCGAATAGCCGTCATGCACATGCGGCGAAAACGCATGGTCGACAAGGCGTGCGGAATACAGCTCTACACCCGGCAGATGCGGGCTGGCCTTGAAGGTAACGAATTCGGACGGGTGCTGGAACATATGCTGCGGTGTCTGCGGTCGTAATCACGCTGCCCGATATTGCCGTACCGACAATGCCGGGTCTGTCGTGTGCTGTAGATACTCGCCATGATAGAACTTTATCGAGCGGCGCGCGCAGCAGCTTAGTGTCCTCAATTCTCACGTGCCATAGCGCGATGCCGTCCGCCGACGCATCAGGCTGAGCGCCGCACGCAGGCTTTGCCACAGCGACCGTGCTTCGACGCTGCCTGTCATGCATATCAACTCGGCCGCGGATGTCGCTGACAGGCAAATCCATCCGGTATCCGAAATCAGATGCACCGCGCCTTCCTGAAGGGCAACGACCGTTCGGATCATGTGCCCATCCGGTGAGGACAGTGGTCCCTCGATGCGCAGGCTGCCAGCAACGGCCACAATCTGCATACCGGGTTTGACATATCGCGGCAGGCGTTGTCCGGCTTGCAGAATGATTCTTTGCGAAAATTCTTCCATCGCACACCTTCTTTTCTGTTGATTGGCATGCCTTCATCGTAAAGACGACGCCCACACCGTAACAGGCACAAGAAGCGATTTGGTGAACCGGAACAGTTCCGCGGCAACCCATCTGTTATTGTTCGTTTTATCAATATCTATATCTGTCCGGCGAGGGCTGGGCAGGCGATCATGCGATATGGACGCGCAACGACTGCAACCGGAGCAACCACTCTACCGGCAACTGGCAAACCACTACCTTGGCGCGATCAAGGCAGGCGCTCTCGCGCAGGGCGAACGCATGCCATCGGTACGGGCCATGATGCGATTGCACGATGTCAGCCTGTCGACGGCACTGCAGACATGCAGGCAACTTGAAAGCGAGGGTTGGATAGAAGCGCGCCCGCGTTCCGGTTACTTTGTGCGCCAGCCGCGCCGTGCGGCCATCATGCCGCCGGATGAGCCGGATATCGCCGTACCGCCGGACCCGGCGCAATATGTCGGCATCCACGCACGGGTGTCGGATTTCATCGCAAAAGGCCGGGCCATGCCGGTCAAGGTGAATTTTTCCGGTGCGCGCGCCGCCCCTGAGTTTTATCCTGCCGCACACCTAAAGAATGCGGCCATCCGTGCATTGCGCCGCTATCCGGAACTGCTGGTGCGCAGCACGCCGGCAGGCGGGAACCTGCATTTCCGTTCGGTGCTTGCAAAACGCGCACTCGCCAACGGCATGGTGCTGGCACCGGAAGAGGTCACCATTACGCACGGCTGCATTGAAGCCCTCAACCTGGCACTGCGCGCCGTCACCCAACCCGGCGATACCGTGGCGGTGGAATCGCCGACCTTTTACGGCTTGCTGCAAATCCTGGAAAGTCTGGGCCTGCGCGCACTGGAAATTCCTACCAGCGCCGGCAGCGGCCTGTCGATCGAAGCGCTGGAACTGGCGATGCAAACCTACGACCACATCAAGGCCGTCGTCGTGGTGCCGCATTTGCAGAATCCGCTTGGCAGCATCATGCCCGACGCCAACAAGCAGCGGTTGGTGCAACTCTGCGAACGCAACGGCGTCGCGCTGATCGAGGACGACACCTATACCGCGCTGGTGGAAAGCGAAGTGCTGCCGAATGCATTGAAGGCTTGGGACCGCAGCGGCAACGTCATCTATTGCGCGTCATTGCACAAGACGCTTGCACCCGGCATGCGGCTGGGATGGATGGTCGCCGGCAAATGGCAGGCGCGGGTCGCCATGCTGAAATACGCGCACACCCGCGACAATGAAGAATGGTCGCAGATCGCCGCCGCGGATTTCCTCGCCTCTACCGGGTATGACCGTCATCTGCGTCGCCTGCGCTCCGCGCTACGGCCACAACGCGAACGCATGGCTGAAGCAATCGCGGCCAGCTTTCCGCTTGGTACGCGTCTCACGATGCCCAATGGCGGCATCACGCTCTGGATGGAATTGCCGCACAGGCTGTCTTCGCAAAAGGTATTCGATGCGGCATTGCGCGATGGCATCCTGATCGCGCCGGGATCGATGTTTTCCAATTCGAATCGCTTTGATGCCTTTGTGCGTGTCAGTTGTGGCTGGCGCTATTCGGCGGATATCGATGATGCGATACGGCGCGTTGGGCATATCGTCTCGGATTTGGCACGGGACGTCGCATAGGCTGACTGCGGGAGTAGGCGTGTTAATGCTCACGCAACGCGCGCCGGTACTGAATCGCTTCAGCCACATGTGCCTTCGTGATAATCCCGGTACCGTCCATGTCGGCAATCGTGCGCGCCACCTTCAGCACGCGGTGATACGCGCGCGCCGACCAATGCAGGCGCGTCATCGCCGTACGCAGGATCTGTTCACCTGCATCATCAGGTTTGCAGTGCAGATCGATTTCGGCCGTCGTCAATGCATGGTTGCCTTTACCTTGGCGCCGCAATTGCCTGTCGAACGCAAGCTCCACCCGATCGCCGATCGCACTCGACGCTTCGCCGTTAGCTTGTCGCAGCAACTCGTCATGCGGTAATGCGGAGACTTGAATCTGCATGTCGATGCGGTCGAGAAGCGGCCCGGAAATCTTGTCCTGATAGCGCGCAATCACATCCGGCGTGCAACGGCAACGGTTGGCAACATGGCCGAGGTAACCACAGGGGCAGGGATTCATCGCGGCGATCAATTGAAAACGGGCGGGAAAGTCGGCCTGTCGTGCCGCGCGTGAAATCGTGATGTGTCCCGACTCAAGGGGTTCGCGCAAGACTTCGAGGACCTTGCGATCGAACTCCGGCAGTTCATCAAGTACTATATCCGGTAAAACATTAGATTGATTTACCAGTCCCCTTTCAAATCAAGGGTTTATTCTTCATCTAAAAGGTTTTTTATTAGACCAAGAATGGGTCCGGCATTTTCATCTCATTCTTCATCTAATGAGTACCTTTTGAGCTCTGCGTCCTTATATAGAAAAGCTTGCTCCTCTAGCCAAGCCTCGACCTCAGAAGCGCTCCATCTCGGCATCTTCTTACCAGGAATGTGCATTCTCGGCGGCACTCGTCTAGGGTCGCTTCTCATCTGCTTTCGTATAGTTTCGGGCGCTCGCCCAAGAAGCTCACCTAGCTCCCAAATATCCAAATATTTTGTCATCAGTCGCTCCTGTCTGATGCGGTGGGCGGAAATGAGATTGCTCTTTGCCACCGCTACAGTGATATAGCGATTGAAGTTATTTGGAGCGAGTTAGTATTCTTTTACTTGGCAAAGGGAAACCACAGGCCAAGGGGGCGTTGTGTTACATACGACTCAGCGCCGGGCATAGAATCCGTTGAGGACGAGGAATCCGTCGTGGGAAGTGCATCATCAAACGGGCGGTATTGAAGATAGCAAACTTACTGCCGTAGGAGTTCGGCAGAAGTGACCGACCTCCTAGGTTTGTCCGTCACCAGATATTGGCGCCGCCATAATGTGAACGTCTCCGTACTCGGTATATGGAGCAGTATCCAATTTTACTTGCACGAGCAAATCATGTTGCAAGCTCCTTGGCGAACAGCGCGCGTATAGGAAGCAGCCTGGTACAAGCACCTCATCCCCAAATTCCACGATATCCCGTTTTATTGGGGCAACCCAGAAGGTTATCTTGGGCTGCACCCCGGGGGCATAGGGATTAGTAATCACTCCATGGTATTTGCCATCTAACCTGTCCAACGAGGGGCTTTCAATAGGGTAGTGGCCGGGAGACGCAAGCGAATGGATTACGACTTCTTCGAGTCGCTCAAGACTACACAAGTCGAAGCGCGGAATACTTTGACGCCTGCGGACACCGAACAGAACGGGCCTCGGACCTTTGACTGACGGATGGAACGTCAGGTGTACATGGTCCTTTTCGTCATTACCTTTCAATGACATAGGTTCAGGGATTGACGTGCCTTTAAAGTAGCCTTTTTCAAAATTGCCTTTTACCTCGGAAACCCGTCGCCCGGATGACCGCGGACGCGTGACTAAGTCGCCGTTGTTCGAACAACGGAACCATAGTAGAGCTCGGGTTTGGTTTCCATCCTGTAGATAAAGCCGAAACAGGGTATCCGCCGGCAAAACATGTACTGCAATCATTGCCCTCCATCGATTCTACTGTCCGATTCATTGGTCTTGAACAGCTATATGAAAACCTTCTAGCATCCGCTCAAGGGGAGGCTTTTTCCTTCTTCTTCCTCGGTATTGCCAAAAGCCTCGCGGAATCAACTTTTAATGCCCTCGCAAGCTTATCGAGGTTATCCACCGTGAGGTTGACCATCTCCCGTTCGACCTGACTAACATACGTCCGATGAAACCCGGCTTTCAAAGCCAAAGCTTCTTGTGAGACTCCCATCGCCATACGTAGTACGCGTACGTTTTCCGCAACTTTCATGCGCGAGGATGGTTTTGTTTCGGAAACTGTCATGGAATCGAAGGATTATCCAACCCTGCGTATATGTCGACTGGGTAAACATCTACTGCTCAAACATCTACTGTGTTTACATCTACATTAAGTTGCTCTAATATTGGCTATCTCATTGATTACCCGTGCAAATTTTGCGAGCTGGGATTGAAGTGCCGAATACCGTGAGCTGTGGTTTTTTCACTAAAACTGAAGAACTTGTATAGCAAACGTATCACGTACGACGAAATCACCGTGATGGTTTTTGCGCGGTCGATGTGACGAGGTGAAAATATGAACTGCCTCCTTGGAAAGTTGGCTGTATTTCGTTCCGTGCAGATGCATCGAAAGGTCCGGATGGAAGTGTGGTTACTCCCTTATCAGTAGCGGAAGTTGATTTGACTACCGCGAGGAAACCGCTTTTCCAGCTGAGTCGTTTTCTTCGAATAAGAAGAATTATTGTTAATTTGCAAAGGTTGATAGATGTTGGAATTTGCAGGCTCCATTAACACCCAAATACGTGACGCACTCGAAAGCCCGGAACGCGGTGTCCGCCGTTGGTCAATGGTTGCCATCCCTAACGACGCTTGGTTCCAAGTCGAGAGTTGTTCTCACGCTGACGGCTTGCCATCTGTGACCACGTACATTCTTGCTGAGCTTGAGAGCGCTCTTACCTTAGTTAGACGGCTACAAGGAAATACATGGACAGAGCTTCGCCTCTATTCACGAATGCCATCGGTTGCACAGAACGGGTTCATCCTTGAACCTATTGAGCAGATTGTTTCAACACAGGACGGCACACATATCTTCTTTCTGTCTTCAGGGATAACGATTTATAGAAGCGCAGGCAATTGGAATTCGCCAGTGTCATTCGCCGGAGTCAAAGAAATCTATAGAAGCAGATAGCGATAGTTATGTCTTTTAAATCATGGCTGCATACACCTACGACGGTTTCCCTCAGAGCCCAAAAGCACTCTAAACCCGCAGACCTAACCTCGTCGGTTATATCGCCGCCCCATTTTTATTCCACGGTATCGTCAGAAATCTCATGCCTCGGATTCGCGACCATGGTCTTGTCCCTGGCAGCCGCAACGACGTGTGCCTTTCTACGAATGGGGTTCGTGGTATGACAGTGGCAGCGCGACGAGGTACACCGGTTGTTCTTGTTATTGAAGCGCATTCTATGGTCCGGGACGGTTTTGAATTCAGGTGTGCGGACAAATGGGGTTTGGCTTATCTCAAACGTGCCAACAAAATATATTCGGTTTCCGAGAAACGAAACATCATAGCGGTTCTAATCCTACCTCCTCGGGGGCCGCTACATCTTGTAGGCGGAATGATGACTAAATCAATCCTGATGAAAGCCGAAAATCACTACAGGAACCCCTAAAAATGTCTTCAATCATTTGTGATTTACTTAGCGACGAATAATGTGCATCAATATTATTGATTGCAGTGCCCGTTGGGTTGACGGCTTCGAGGCTTCTCATCGCAATTGTGGCAATCGTCTTTATTAAATCGAACATAACGCCCACCCGCCAGACAGAAAACATGGCAGATACTCCAAATTATGACGAGGTTCCTACAGACTATCCATGTGTCGACATCGCGAGCGCCGTCGGTGGCACGCAGCCGAAATTTGCTATGGTCAAATTTGAGGGAAAGTTTTACATCCCCGGGAATACGCCCCCAGAGAGGCGGCACGATTGGGCATATAGCGAATCGTTGGTCCAGCACTTCGTGAAGCAGTGTCCAGAAACGAAACGGGGAAAACGGGCGCATATGTCGGAGCACGACATCATTGCACAGTACTTCGAACGAGCCGTCGCTGCCGGAGGTCGATACGGAACAGAAGCTCAATTGAGATGGGCGTTCAGGCGCGTTGCAGAATTACTCGGATGGCCGGTGCCGGGGGTATGCAAAGAGCCTGACCAGTAGCAACTTCCAGATGCCCGAAGGCCGAGTGCATACTGCAAAGGAAAAGGCTTGCCGATACCGTGGCAAGCCATTTGGAGGTTGGAAGAATTATTGCTCAGCTTACGGAGCGCGTTGGCCGTCTGAAAGTATTCGATTTGACTTCGGCTATGCCAAAACCGGCCGCCTTTTTCGCAGCTTCAAGACGAGTGAGACACTCTTCAACATCTTTGTCAGCAAGCCTATACGCGTCGTCGGCCCTGACATATGGAGTCGTCACTTCGAGCAATGCCGTTTTAAATTGCAAGACCATCGGCCAAAGTGCATCTGATTCAACTTGAAATCCGTGTTCTTTCAATGTGGCGTGCAGGTCATGCGCTCGGTTGTGGAGTTCCTTCGCCGCTTCGTATCGGGAACGAAGTTCATCTACCGCCTGTACGGCGTCACGCCAGGCGTTGTGGGCATCACGATACTGCTCTTCGAGGAGTTGAATTTCTTGCAGCATTTTACTTGTCCTATAGTTAATAATGGAAGGTGGAAACAACTCGACCGCTGGTACGTATAGGCACTACCTGCAAAGACGCATCACATTTTCTGAAAATTATTTTGAGGCTTAGGATTGCTGCCAATCTCCTCCGGCCAAGACAGGAGATGTCGCCTTTTTGCGGTGCCCATTTGATATGGTGAATGGCATTCAGAACTCGTTACCAGACCTGGCAAACGGAACCATTATTGGCATCGCTGGACTGAAAGATGTACGCAAAATTCTTAAGCTTGGGGAGCCCGTGACATCATAAAACAAAGCCGTGAAACCTGTCCGAGTCAGTATCGCGGCAAAAGAGACCGTCGTTCAATCTTCGCTAGCCGCGAATCGATTGAACTTACTTTGTTTTGAATCTCAGAGGTTGGCAACGATTCAATATGATTCCCCCCACCGTAGAACGTTTCCCTTTATTATTAACGTTATGCTAAGAGTGAATTCAACCTTACGACTTACCGAAACGGAGCTGGTTGTATTTCGGCTCCTTACCAATGCACCATATGCGCTTCCGAAAACCGTCGCAGAATACAACGCCGCACTTGCTGCCGCCGCCGCGCGTCTTGAAAACGGCGCAACCTTGTTCGAGCGACAAAGTGCTGTGGTTGCGCGCGAAATGATACTGCCGGCTTGAGCACAACATCTGTCGTAGATACTGAATTCGGCATCCTCTGAAGGGACGCATAGCAAATGACCGCTCTGCGTGATAAAAACTAGATGGTCTCGCGATGACTGCGACATCGACCAGATGCAATCGACATTACATTGGACAAACGCGGCCTGACACCGCGGTAAGACTGGTCGCTGAAAACGATGAGGCTTGCCGATACCGCGGCAAGCCTTTGAAGTTAGGAAGAATTATTGCTCAGCTTACGGAGTGCCGTCTGAAAGTATTTGCGTTGAATCCGGCTATGCCAAATCGGCCGCTTTTTTCGCAGCTTCAAGACGGGCTCCGCAATCTTCCGCAGCTTTGTCAGCAAGCCGGCACTCTGCGTCGGCCTTTCGATAGGGCTCGGCAAACTTGGCTAATGCTTTCTCGAAGTTCAAGCGCATCGGTTCGAGCGCCTCTGCTTCAACTTCATATCCGTGTTCTTTCAATGAGAGATGCATGTCATGAGCTCGGTCGTGGACCTCTTTTGCCGCCATGTATTTCGGACGAAGCTCATTCAACACCCGCACAGCGTCCAGCCACGCTTTGTGAGCATCGCGATATTGTTCTTCGAGTAATTGAATTTCTTGCAGCATTTTGGTTGTCCTATAGTTAATAACGAAACGTGGAAGCAAATCGACCACTGTTCGTATAGGCATAACTCGCTAAAACGCATCACATTTTTTGAATATTTTTCGGACCGGGTTGACGCCTCATGCTCGGCCTTGATTGACCGTAAAGCGGAAAGGGTGTGTAGCGAATGGACGCACTGAAGGACAAAAGCAAAATGCTCTCGCGATGGTTGCGACATCGGCCAGATGCCATCGGTATTACGCTCGACAAACGAGGCTGGACTGACGTTGCAGAATTGATAGCAAAAGCTGCAGCGGCAGGTACTCCCATTAATCGCGATGAGCTGCTTCAAATTGTCGCGGAGAGCGACAAGCAACGATTTACATTGAGCGAAGACAGACTGCGAATCCGTGCTGCCCAAGGGCATTCTGTGGCCGTGGACCTGAAATTGCCCGTCAAGACGCCACCACCTGTGCTTTACCACGGTACCGTACAGAGATTTACGGCGTCCATCCGCAAGCACGGCTTACTGCCTGGACGCCGCCAAGACGTCCATCTCTCTGCAAACCGGGAAACGGCTGAAGCTGTGGGCGCGCGCCGAGGCGAACCGGTAGTTCTAATTATCGAAACGTTTCCAATGGTACGGGATGGCTATCAATTCCGCCATGCTGACAATGGGGTTTGGCTGATTTCTAGCGTTCCGCCACAATATCTCCGTCTTCCGGAAAATGGAACATCAACGACACTGTAACCCTGCCTCCATAGTTCCAACGAATGGTATGACGAGGAACTACGTCCGCCTCAATGAAGCAGTGTCGTTTTCAATGACCATTATCTTAGCTGCTCGCCCAATAGTGAATGCTTTACTCAGTCGTGCTTCTGCATCGCTTGTAAGGCGAGAGACTCCCAAAAGCTTGCAGACCGCCCGCTGTAAGTCAACCACTCGAGTACTTCCTTCTTGGGAAAGGACAAACAATGCCAAATTACCCAACTCCTCCGGTGCAACTTCATCGAGGCCTCGTTTGGATTCTGCATCGCTTCCTGAAAGCCGGAAACCATCCCACTCGTTCGGTACGACATTCTCTGGCCAATAAACAGTCAAACCGCCGGAATCGCGAGCTAGCTTGCCAGGTGCGAGTGACTTCAATCGCTCTTCGATTCGCCGTCCAGTACGCGACAAATCCCAGGAACGGGCTACGCGCCGGAAAAGCACCGACTCTAGTACTGGTCCTTCCTGATTGATGACATACAAGAGCTGATTTTTCAGTTTCGCATCTGAGTGTCCGTCGTAAAACAACTCGGGTTTGCTTGTCTCCAGTACCGCTGCAGCGTAGCGAGGCAATGTCTCAGCCGGTGCCGGTGCGTCACTGTGCGAAGCGATATCCCTAGGAACGTGGTCGACCTCCGAAGGAGCTAAGGCGGCCACTGCTTCAGCATCTGTCCCGTCTACCCCGCTGGACTCGGGCGCCTCAGGCTCGTCCACAACGAGTTGCTCCAGTTTCGCCAATAGCTTCCGCATTGGCTCTTCAGGATTCAGCCACCAATCTGTGGACCATATGCGATGTAGCTTCCAACCCAGCCCCTCCAACACATGCTGCCGCAACCTATCACGGTCGCGAGCCGTCGCACCGGAGTGGTAGGTGCGACCGTCGCACTCGACGCCCAAGAGGTACCGCCCGGGTGCGCGAGGGTCAACGACACCAATATCAATCCGGTATCCGGAAACGCCAACTTGCGGATGCACTTCCCAGCCTTTTTCGCGCAATGCGGAAATGACTTCACACTCGAACGGGCTATCAGGTTCCTGTCCAGTAGGGATGCTCTGCTCTACAAGCGCTCTCGGACCTCTGATTGCAAATTCGAGGTAATTTTTCAGGTCTCGCACGCCGGCCGCGCGAACTTTGGACAGGTCGATATGCTCCGGCAACAGAGTACTGAAGATAACGACGCCTTGACGCGCACGCGAAACCGCGACGTTCAGGCGACGGTGGCCACCTTCGAGGTTCAGCGGTCCGAAGTTGAGGCTGACTTTGCCAGAAGCATCCGGACCATATGTGATTGAGAAATAGATAATATCCCGCTCATCACCTTGGACGTTTTCAAGGTTCTTGATGAACAGCGGCTCGGTACTCCCTTGCGCAATTGCCTGGTCCAATTCGGCGGACGCTCGTCTGCGCTCGTCGAGAAGTTTCTCGATGAGACTCTGCTGTGCTTGGTTGAACGTGACGACGCCAAGTGTCTGGCGGCGCTTTGACCGGTCAAGGAAGTGATTCTCAATAGATTTTACGATAGCATCGGCTTCAGCTCTGTTCGTTCGCGAGCCCCCACGGTCGTACACACCCTTTACGTGCTCAAAGTGAACTCCGCGGTCCTCGGTAACGGGCGATGGGAAGGTGACCAGCCTGTTGTCGTAGTACGTTACGTTGCTGAAGGTAATGAGACTTTCGTGTTTACTCCGGTAGTGCCAGTTCAACCCAAGCTTTAGCATGCCAATACTCAAGCACTCGTCCAAAATGCTTTCCAAATCCTGAATGTCATCTTCTCCAACCCCTTCGCTTGAATCATCCACGCGATTGAAGAAGTTCGTCGGCGGCAGCTGCTTCGGGTCACCAACGCAAATCAGCTGTTTTCCGCGGGCAATTGCTCCCACGGCATCCCAGACCGGAATTTGGGATGCTTCGTCGAATACAACGACGTCAAACTGCGCATGGGCCGCATCAAGGTACTGGGCAACGGAGAGCGGAGACATCAGAAGACATGGCTTCAGCTTTGGCAGCAAAGTCGGCAGGTTCTGCACAAGCTGACGAATAGGCATGTGCTTACGCTGTTTCTGAAGTTCGCGGCGTAATTTGCCCATTTCTGACTCTACACCGGGTATAAGGAGGCCCATCGACGGGATGTGTCCAGCCAACTTGGCAGCGACATATTGCTGGGTCAGTTTTTGGAAGCGTGCGTCGGCTGCCTGAAACTCCGAAATTTTCCGCTCATGGTCGGCGCTCGAAAACGTGCACAAGGTCGGTTCGCGGTCGATAGCTTTCTTGACCCACCAGCTCCGGTAGCTGTATTCAAAGTATTCGGGCACCTCGGCCAACGAAACGTCGCCGCCTTCAAGTGCAACGACCAAACCCTGTAATCCTTGAGCAATCGCTTTGGCACGGGAACTCTGCCACAGGCACCAAGGTTGCAACTGTCGCTGTGCTCTACTCCATCCTTGGAGGATGCCGAGAAGACGAGATATAACAGCCGGTGTAACAGGGTCCAGGCCAAGCCCGGACTCGCAGCTGCCTAACTCAACAATTACCTGCATTTTTGACAACAAATCTCGGTAGCCGTCTCTGTATTTCACAAGGTTGGCGCCAACAGCTCCATCGCCCTTGAGCATTGAACGATTCTCTGTAACGAACGGCTGTAGTTTTTCCCGCAAGCTTCGTGCCGCTTCCGGGTCGCTCCCTGCCATACGGGCGACTGCATCTGCAAATTCCTCGGCCCACTTTGCGCTTTCGGCCACGACATCCCAGTCAGTCTTGGACGAGACATACTGCTCTAGCAGTAGAGTGGATGCCTCGCCTGCCATAGACTCCAGCATTTTGTCTTCTGCATTTACTTTTGCGAGGGCTTCCAGTAACGACGCCACATCACCTTCATCTGGCCGGTTTTGGTCGTTGCGGAACAACCGCAATCTGGAAGTGACAGACCGTTTTGCGAACCATTTTTTCGGCCACCAAGTAGACTGGGCCTCAGCCCATTGAAGTTTTATTTCTGCAGCGTTTAAGGTGACCACATCCTCGCGATACGCTCCACCAAGTGAATCCCAAGCCGACTTGCGGGCTATGCCGTGCTGACGCAGTATTGCTAGTCTGGCCCGGGCCGACTCGTCGTGAGCCGCCTTTGCAACGCCTGCCGGCACTCGTGGTGCCCGAATAAGGGTATCGGCAAGGCGGTCGAATGATTCGAAGTCACGCAGCGAAAACAGCGACACATCTAATCCGAAAAGCTTGAGCGTGTCACTAGTGCTGGACTGTAGGTCGGACACCGCTTTTTCCAAGGCCGTAGCCGCGTCTAACAATTCCTGTTGCCAGCTTGGAGTCCAATCACCGCGCCGAATAGCCGACAACGGGTGAGTACGAAGGTCAGAAAGCTGGCTTGCAAGTGCGGCCATCTGACGTGCGGTCTCGCGTAATGTCTCGAGTTCGGAGCGGGTATGGGTATTGGCGTCCGCCCAGCTCAGGTGTGCTGGGCGCTTGCTGCCATACTTGATGCAGGTACCGATGGCCTCAAAAACGGTGAGGTCGTTTGGATAGATTCGATGCAACGCGGTTGCTACGCCATTTAGTTCCTGGCGAAGCGTTCCCAACCTCTCCGCCTCTATTTCCCATTCCTTGACGGTCTTCGAGCTTGCCGCATCGAGTGCCGTTCCTAGCTGCTTGAGTACTTCTGCCTTCTTTGCCTTCGAAGAGTGAAGCTCTAGGCAGAATGCCCCAAGTCCAAGAGAATTAAGCCGGCGATGTACAACTTCCAGCGCCGCCATTTTCTCTGACACGAACAGAACGGTTTTTCCTGTCGCCAGCAGGTGGGAGATAAGGTTGGTAATTGTCTGGCTCTTACCGGTTCCGGGCGGGCCTTCGACCACCAGGTTCTTGCCATCACTGGCGACACAAATAGCGCGTAGCTGCGACGAATCAGATAACAGCGGCGCAAACAAGTCTTGGGGTCGATGGGTTTGGTCAAGAGTGCTTGGCTCGAAACCGATGTCGTTCCCTGCGAACGCTTGTCCTGGATTGTTGATGAGATGGGAAACAACGCTGTTCGCCTGCAATTGCTGATGCCGGTCTTGAAGGTCCTTCCACATCAGGTACTTTGTGAACGAGAAAATACCGAGGTGGACCTGGTCCTTGACCTCCCATCCTTTCAGCTCTGCCACGTGCAATCGGAACGTCTGGAGCACTTTGCCGACATCGATTCCCTTTTCGTCGGCAGGAAGGACGTCGAACGACGGCAGCTTCAGGTTGAAGTCCTGCCAGAGTTTCTGGACGAGCGTAGGGTTGACCAAGGCGTCGTCGTCATGCCGCGTAAGACGGAAACCGCTGCGCACTGATTGCCGGGACAGCGTCACAGGGATGAGGAGTATGGGCGCCAGATGCTGTGCTTCGGCGTCCTTGTCTTCTTGCCACTGCAGGAGGCCGAATGACATGAACAGCGTGTTCGCACCGCCTTCCTCCAAGCCAGTTCCGGCCGCTCGGAAAATTTCGACAAGTCGTCCTTCGAGGCTTTCTTCCGGTACATCAACAATAATCTCGTGGCGACCGAGAGCATCCAGTGCAAGAGCATCAAGCGGAGTAGCACCGTTTCGTGCCGTAAAAACAGCTGCTTCACGAGTATCAGAGCCGCTCATCAGCTGCGGCAACGGCCGAATCTTGAATTCCTTGCCTTCAGAGAGGCTGTCTTCAAGGGCATTCGGGTCCGGGCAAATGACTCGTAACGAAGTCTTTGTCGGCTTGAAGTTAATTAGTTTGTTCCGCAAGGTCAGGTCGAGCAACTTGCTCTTCCACTTAGCGAGACGTCCTTCAGGAGTATCAGGGACAGTGACTTCGACGGCTGGCACCGCCAGCGGGTCCAGAGGAGGCAGCGCTGGCATGTCCTCAATTGCCGGAGGTGCCGAGTCTGCGATTTGAACCGGTTGGTCCACGTTGGTTGAACGAGACGGTAGCGGGCGAATCTGGACTTCCCTGGCGCGACGGATGTCTACCGCATACAGGAAAGTTGCCTCTTCATGCAGATATTCCTCCCCCGTCGAGCACGCCCAGCGTAGTGACGGCTTCTGGCTAGTTGCCACACCTGTTGTTTCGAAGACAATAAACTCACCCGACTTGACGCGCTTCCGGACAGACTGCACGTCGTCCACCAGTGCGGTCGGAAAGCATGTATCGACCAACCATGCGCCTACCCACGAATGCCCCTCTTTGACAAGCACGACTGGATTGATGCCGGCCTGCTCAAGGCAAGACGCAAACAGCATGGTGAGGTCAAGACAGGTGCCTACCCGTCCGTCCAGTATGCGTTCAGGAGTACGAATCTTCTGGCCGTCGTTTCCGAACGAGGCAGGCGGATTCGAGTAGTGCAGGTTTTCGGCACTGATAGCGCTATAGAGTGCAGATATCTGCTTCCAGACCTTCTCGCGGTTCTTGGCCTGGTACCCGCTCATCTGCAACTCTGCGTTCGTGTCCCGCAATAACGTCGAAGCCTTGCTAATCAGCTGGTCGACGACACGGGAATTAGGCATGCAGAATGCAGCAAGCAATTCTGGCAGCGAACGAGTGCCCGCCCATTGCTCGTACGCGAGGACATCGATGCTGTGTGCGGCCTCCCCAATTTTCTTTTCATTGGCGAACGCTCTTATTGAGATTGTTGCTCGCTCCGACTCATCCAATTGCGCGAGATACCCGTGGTCAGGTTTGAGGTCCAGAGGTGCGATTTTCCTACTTTCCCCTGGCGCTAACCGTTCGAACCGCAGTCTCACCGGCGCGGCGAACGCCGGTGAGCATAATATGAGAACGTCAACGTTCTCTTGAGGAACTTCGCTGGTGTTCGTAATTGTGAAGCCACGTACCACTGGGACGTTGTTTTGAATCGCCGCGTAGCCAGTAGTGCCGTCCGCCTGTATCTCTAACCGCAGTGGCGCGACGACCTCGTTGAATCGATTCAACGATTCTTCTGCAATGTGTATGTCAATTTTTGGAACGGCGGCCTGTTCTGTACTCATACTAGTCTCGGCAATTCTGGTGTCCCGAAGGAGGACCGGTCACTGTAGCCTGACTTGCAAAGGGTGTCCATTCCGCAAGCGTCACTGCATAGACTTAACCTTACAGGACCGCCTCCACTCGTACTTGCATCCCATATTTATGGGAAATGTATAGGGGTTTAGCCGTGGAACCACGTCCGTTTACTGGTACGGGCATCTTCGGCCAATAGATAGCGCTGAAGCCAAAATCACAGCTCAAGCGACATCAAAACAAGCTCATCACCGCCAAGTTTAGCGATAATGTCTGTCGGCCAAACTTTGTTCCTGAAGCGCCTTTTTGACTTCGCAAAACACTTCGTCAACTGGCCAGTGCCTATAAGTCATTAATTTTATTGGAACGTTACAGGTCAAAAAGATATCGTTAGATTGCGAATGAAACACAACAATGAGCTGCCATACAGTTCGCTCAATCACCTAGTTCCCAACCAATTTGTAAAGAGTTATCAATTACAGGTTCTCCCGCGATGTCAAGCTAAGTTAGGGAGAAGACTAAATTGAACTTACTTGAATTCTCCACTTGTGCCCAATGTAACTACGCACCTAAAAGCGCCGAGTAATTGACCTGAATTATTGCCAACTAAACGGGTCATCGGACCTGTATTTTGGCCACCGTCAGTGGCGTATGCAAAAAGTAAAGCGGCACTACCTTTTGAATCAAGTACGAAGGCTTCCGCATTAGGAAAATCATCACCTCTCATGACACCGTTGACCTCGAGCGACTGCTTACGAAAGACAGCCTCAAAGTCAACAAATGTGTCAATGGGAGGGGCCATCGGAACCATTGGATTAGCACCAGCAGTCTGTGCGGTAAATCGTACACAGTCTATGTGTGGCAGTAGAAACTGAAACCGATGACGTTAGCTTGGATATATGTTTCCCTAATAAGTTGGCCACCTTCGGACCAAGCAGGGTGAACGCAGTGCCGTCACTACGGGCTGTCAGTGCGCCCACCCTGCCCGGAGAAAATCCAATTATCCCAATTGTTCGGGCGGTATCTTTTAAATTTGTCGACGGTCCTGTTCTAACGTCGCCTTCAAAACCCAAACCGAAAGTTTCAAATGGAGCATACCTACGGAATACCAATGTATATTCCATGTTTCAGGCCCCCTTCTGATTCAAATGTTCTTTGGATTTCGCCAGTTTTGGCGCGGCCTCTGTTGGAACCACGCCTGTAAGTTGAATTGAACCCGTTTTGGCCGCCTGCGACAATAGAACGAAAGACCTAGCTCGGACAGTACAGACTGCGAGATGACTCCGTCAGACGATGCATAACCAGGCAGAAACAATATTGCATAAAAACATGATGCGCTCTCGTTAAGACGTGCCCAAACACCGCATAGTTACCATTAAAGTGTTGCTAGTTTTCGACGCTTCTGCAGCAGTCATGTCGATGCATGATGTTGATAGAGCTAATGCGCAAACGCTTTCGGCAGCTCACTCCATCGCGTCGTATAACAAGGCGTCTTGTTCTCAGCTTTTGCCGCCCACCGCTTTCTCGTCCCCGCCGCAGCGACACACAAAGTATCGTGGCCAAACCTCCTGTTCAGCCCGTCAAGCGCGGCCATCAATGATTCTGAGTGCTTCGCCTGCTCTTCGAGCGGGTCAAACAGTGATGCTTGGGTTTGACCCGCTGGAGCTAAGTCGAGCAGCATGACACCAGTCTTCTTGTACAAGTACCCCCGCCGATAGATAGCCTTGAGCCCAAACAGTGCCGCCTGGACCAGGTCGAGGGTGTTATTCGATGGATTGGGCAACGGTATGACAATCCCATTGCTGTACTGCGCGTCATCCGACCGAAACTGGTTTGTCATCACAAAGACCTGCAGTGCTCCGCAAACGCTTCCCTGTTCACGCAGCTTTTCCGCGGCGCGCGTGACGTACGAAGACAAAGCCTCGCTGAGTTCATCTAGGGTTGCGACCATCTCCCCGAAGGATTTACTTGAAACGATTTGTTTTTTCGGCGGTGCAATGTCTTCAAGCTCCAGACAAGGCAGCCCCTGTAACTCGCTGACGGTTCGCTCCATCACGACGGAAAAGTTTGCTCGGATGACCTTAGGGGGCACCAGCCGCAAGTCCTGCACGGAATGAATTCCAGCACTCTTCAGCTTTTCAGCAATACGGCGCCCGACACCCCAGAGCTCGCCTACATCGATGTTAGCGAGCAAAGCGTCAAGCTGCGCTGGCGGGTAACTGGCGAGGCCAAATACTCCTCCGAAGTCCGGATTCTTTTTGGCGATGTGGTTGGCGAGCTTCGCCAGCGTCTTAGTCGGTCCGATTCCGACGCATACCGGTATGCCCGTCCATTGTCGAACTCGTGCGCGAATGGCTTGGCCCATGGCGGTATGGTTTGCCCACAGGAGACGCATGCGCTCTATTCGAAGAAAGCTCTCATCAATGGAATAGACCTCGACGTCTGGAGTGAAGCCCCGCAACACCTGCATGACGCGCTGTGACATGTCGCCATACAAGGTGTAATTCGACGATAGGCCAACGATGCCGTGATGCTTCACCAGGTCCCGTAGTTTGAACCAAGGCTCACCCATACGGATGCCGAGCGCCTTGGCTTCATTCGAGCGCGCAATCGCGCAACCGTCATTGTTTGAAAGGACGACCAGCGGACGATTTTCCAGCTTTGGATTGAAGACGCGCTCGCACGAGCAATAAAAGTTGTTGCAGTCAACGAGCGCATATAGCGGCCCATCGTGCCCTATCGCTGACATGGTCGCATATTCCGGACAACTCCCACTACGACACCGAAGACGTGGAGTTCCTCCGCCTCCTTGATGCGTATAGGCCGGTACATCGGATTTTCCGCTCGGAGCTCTACAATTCCGTCTTTGACATACAAGCGCTTCACGGTATGTTCGCCATTCAAGATGGCGACAATGATGTCCCCATGATGAGCCTCTACGGAGCGGTCAACGACAATCTTGTCGCCATCCAGGATTCCGACATTGCGCATCGAGTCACCGCATACGTCAAACATGAATGTTGATGCGCGATGCTTGACGAGGTAGTCGTTCAGGTCGAGGCCTGATTCAACATAGTCAGCGGCTGGCGAAGGAAAACCCGCCGGGCACTTCACCAAGAATCGCTGGATGTTCTTTGGTTTGCCTGGGTTTGCGGGCCAGACAATAGGGACGAGTGTAGACAGGTCGTTCAGGTCGACAAGGGATGACATTGGTGCCTAGAAATACTGTATATATAAACAGTATATTTTTTGAAAGCAAAGTCGGCAAGAATAAAAGATAGAATTTTGACGCTGAGCAGGACGGAGGATGTTTGTCTGCAACGGTCATGCAGGTGCCGCTGCAATGAATCAACAGATTTTGAAACAGGTAATGTGGGGGAATAGCTGGCTCGTAACTTGCTGTGATTCGGTAGTCTCCTCCCCCACACGGGGATTTAGCCCATGTATGCTCCCCGTCGGTTGTAGTACATGGGCTTTTTTATGTTTCGACCGGACATCTGGACAGTAAAAAGCCCACACTTGGAAAAAGTGTGGGCTTTCGTCTGTCTCCTCCACCTCTCTCTGGAAATGGATTATTTTCAAACCACGGGCTGAATGTGCCCGAAGTTTCTTCCCTGCTCTATTGGGGAAAATACGTATCAAGAAGAGGGGTCTTTCGCACCTTCAGTTTGGGCAGCTAACGTCATCACATAAGTTGAGAAATGGAATTTTACCGGCTACGGTAAGCATCATTCATATTTTGCGGAGTCAGCTGAAGAGGCGTTTGAAGGACTCTTCCACCAAGGAGTGAGTGCGCTACAGGTCGAATGAAGGTCTCGAACGCTTTAAAAAGCTCAAGGCTATCAGCATCTGAACTGTCGATGTTCTTCAATTGCGAAAGTGTATTGAGAGCTTCACGCGAAATTAAACATTCCCTTTCTTGGGCGTCGATATTGATAGAGAAGATAACGCCATCTGGAGTTCGACGCGTGGGTGTACTGTTGTCCATACTTTTCTCCCGGCGGTTGCGAGTCGATTGAAGTTTGGTCACATACTTTTGGTCTACTTACATACTAGGCTATGCAAGGTACGCGTAGATGAAATGCAACAACCGGATACAAGATTGTTTACAGCAACGTATCTCTTGTCGCTTAGCCCTTTGAAGCTACCTGAATCAGCTTTTTGGAAGCCTTCACGTTTTCCACTTTTTCTGGATTCAAGCCTGTGGACAACTTATGTGAGAAGGAAAAAGTCGTTGAAAGGTATAGAATGTTTTCAAATGTGCAAAATTGAAGCAAATAAATAACCAATTTAGCGAGCCTACTCGTACTGCTTCGTGGACTCTATGCCATTCCTAGACCAGCTTCCGTTTGACCAACGTATCCGTTTGGTCTTTGACCATCTTCAGACCCAGGCCCTTATTACGCTTAACATCGACGGCACCATCGTTGATTGGTCGTTCGGCGCACAATCCCTTTTTGGCTGGGTCCCGAGCGAAGTCATTGGTAAGCAGGTAAGTGTGCTGTTTACGGCTGAGGACGTGGCGGTGGCGGTGCCACAGAACGAAATGCAGCTGGCGCTCAAAAATGGTAGCGCGCCTGGTGTACGGTGGCACATCAGAAAAGACGGCTCCCGCTTCTTCGCAGACGGCGTGTTAACGGCACTCAAACTGGAAGACGGCTCCATTGTCGGCTTCGTAAAAAACCTGCGCGAAGCGACAGGAGCCCTCCAGTTGCAGGAAAGCGAGGCCAAGTTTAAGGCCATGGTGAATGCAACTCCGCACATGGTCTGGTCAGCCTTAGCTGACGGTCGCGGTGACTATTGCAATGAACGGATGACCGACTTCACCGGGGCTTCAGTGAGTGAGCTACAGGGACATGGATGGGCGACGTTCGTCTATCCCGAAGACCGTACCACCGCCGGGCATACGTGGATGCACGCCATTCGCACGGGCACACCGCTTTCCATTCAGTTCCGATTGCGCAGTGGCTCCGGTGAATACCGTTGGGTGCTATGTCGAGGTGAACCCGTACGTGACAACAGCGGAAGGGTCGTACGCTGGATAGGCACCTATACAGACATCCATGAGCAAAAAATGGCCCAGGTCACGCTGGCAGAAAGCGAAGAGTTGTTCCGGTCGTTGGTAAATGCCACTTCGCAGATACTCTGGCGGTGTGAAGCCAATGGCGAGAGCATGAAGGACTCACCATCGTGGCGGGCATTCACCGGCCAATCTGTTGAAGAGATGAGGGGTTCTGGTTGGCAAGATTCGATTCATCCGGAGGACCGGGAGCTCGCTGCCGCAGCATGGTCAAAGGCCATATTAGAGCGTAGTACCTACGAAATTGAATATCGTTTAAAACACGTAAGCGGGCAATATCGTTGGACGCGTGCTCGCAGCGTTCCCCTCCTAAACAGCAATGGCTCCGTCCGTGAATGGATTGGCACAAACACTGACATTACTGGAAAGAAGCAAACTGAGTTAGCGCTGAAAGAGGCACACTTCCGTCTTGAAGCCATCTTGAGCGCAGGCGACATTGGCACCTGGACCTTTGACTTGGTTGCCAACCGTATGTATGGCGACGCAAATCTTGCGCGGCTATTCGACGTCAAACTATCGAGCGATGAAGGATTACCGCCTGAGGTGTACTTCACCAAGCTTCACCCCGATGATGTTGAATTCGAAAGGCAGCGGAGAGAGCATGCAATCAATCATCGGCAGCCATACCACGAAATATATCGAGTGCGTAACTCTGAAAGTGGATGGCGGTTCCTGCATATCCGCGGGAATGTTGAATATGCAAAGGATGGCACGCCATTATGGATAGCGGGAGTAGCGCTTGACGTGACTGCGCTGAAGGCCGCGGAAGAAAAACTTCGTCGACGCGAGGAACGCTACGGCGCCTTGTTCAATGCAATTGATGAAGGTTTTTACATCATCGAGTTGATTCACGATGAAAGCGGCTGTGCCGTAGACTACCGCTTCCTCGAAGCCAATCCCGCCGCGGAAAAACTGAGTGGTTTGCGTAACGTTGTCGGCAAAACATTGAGTGAAGTCGTTTCATCACCGACATTGACCTGGCTTGACAACTATGACCAGGTAGCCAAGACCGGGCAGTCAATGCGTTTTATCGACTACTCTAAAGTACTCAGCCGGTGGTTTGACATATCCGTTACTCGCTTGGGGAATGAGCCAGGACGTCAGGTCGCACTATTGTTCAACGACATAACTGAGCAAAAACGGAATGAGGAAGAGTTGCAACGCTTGGCTGCTGATTTATCACAAATTAATCGTCGCCAAAGGGAGTTCCTGGCTACCTTGGCACATGAGCTCCGCAATCCGCTCGCTCCAATTCGTACAGGTCTGGACTTGTTGAATGTGGCGATGGACGTACCAGAGCCGATTGCCAAGGTACATGAAATGATGAACCGCCAAGTAGACCATCTGGTTCATCTGGTGAATGATTTGCTGGACTTGGCACGCATAAATAGTGGAAAGATTGAGCTGAAACGGGACCGGCATCTGCTAAATGAAATCATGCAGAATGCCGTCGAAGTCAGCCTGCCACTGATTAAGGAAAGGCGTCATGAGTTGGTCATCGACTTGGCAGAGGAGCCTATCTGGCTTGATGCTGACAAGAACCGGCTGGGCCAGGTCATCAGCAATCTTTTGACTAACGCCGCCAAGTACACACCCGAAGGTGGCAGAATCATTCTGTCGCTTCAGCGCGAAGATGATGCCGCGGCCATCAGGGTGACCGACAATGGCATTGGTATAGCAGCAGAGGAACAGTCACATTTATTCCAGATGTTTTCGCAAGTCGGACGCGGGTTGGGCCAATCCCAAGGGGGTCTTGGAATTGGACTGAACCTGGTCAAGCGGCTCACTGAAAAGCATGGTGGCAGCATATTGGTATCCAGTCCCGGCGTAGGACTGGGCAGTACCTTCACTATACGCTTACCAGTAGAGCAGCGAGATACTGATGTTGTACATGCATACCGTTTAGAACGGTCTCAAGAGCCCACTACTGCAGTCCCGCTAAATATCGTTATCGCTGACGACAATCGAGACGCGGTTGAACTTCTTAAGGAGTTACTGGTATTGAAAGGCCATACGGTAACTGCAACCTATGACGGTAAATCAGCATTAATGATGCTTAAGGAGATGCACCCGGACCTGGCATTGCTGGATATCGGGATGCCCGGCATGGACGGGTATGAGGTCGCCAGGGCGATTCGTAGCGAGACCCAGTTGCAAGATATCGTTTTGGCGGCGGTGACTGGATGGGGAAATATGGAAGACCGTTCAAAGTCACGTGAGGCAGGATTCGACTATCACTTGACCAAGCCGGTAAGTTATGGAGCGATTCTGGAGGTGCTCACGAAGGTGCAGAACAGGAAGTGAAAATCAAATGCAGCTCCAGGGATTTTTGACTGACGCGAAGCAACTAGCCAATATTCAATCCAACGCGCCATGCTCAGCCAATGATTGAGCCGTAATCCGCCGTAATACAAATACAATACATCGGTCGGGTCGCCGACGTTCCGTTTGAGGGAGCGGCTCTTCGATATGCTGGTGTTCGCTCCTTTGTGCTCCTATTCAGGATACGCGGGTGCCTCTGGGTGTTTTGATTATGCCGATTTCTCAGTCTGGTACTGCCTACAAGGTATGATGGTTCATAGGCTGAGTTTGGTGAACCCGCATTACCCAAATCGTCTGTCACCAAGAAATCCACCTTCGGCTTTCCTATACCGACGCATCAATACCACTAACCCAAGACAACAGCCTCATTTTGTACTACGATTAGTTTCATCTGGGAAACTCTTTCAGTGAGCCCTCTTTGTCGGTCTAATGTTACATGGTTGCCAACCCTCATCCTCAACGCTTCAGGCTTCTTCCAAACAAGTGGCGTTTCCTACGACAAAACCCAAAAGCAACCTTAATATGGCCAGCGACGTGTTTGGGACTTGGTATTGTTCTCGCAGCGTTACTCATTTCATCACTCCGAAATACACGCCACCACCTTGAAGAACACGCTTTACGCGAAGCCAAGTCCCTCGCGGAAACCTATGCGCTCCAAATCGGCCGTACCATCGGTGAACTAGACCATGTRACTGCCCTTTTGAAAAACAACTGGGAGCGCTCAAACGGCACGTGGAGGCTCGAAGAAATCAACAAAGAAGACAAGTTCGTTGATACCACTTTGGCCGCAATATCGTTGATTAACCGCGATGGCATTATTGTGTCGAGTACCTTGCCCGGCGCCGCCGGTACGTCGGTCAAGGACCGTAGTTACTTCACGTTTCACCAAGCGAATCAAACACGGGAATTGCATATTGGCCCACCCGTTTCCGGACGTTTTGAAGATAAAGAGATTGTCACGTTCACGCGCCGACCACTTTGGCCGCAATATCGTTGATTAACCGCGATGGCATTATTGTGTCGAGTACCTTGCCCGGCGCCGCCGGTACGTCGGTCAAGGACCGTAGTTACTTCACGTTTCACCAAGCGAATCAAACACGGGAATTGCRTATTGGCCCACCCRTTTCCGGACGTTTTGRAGATAAAGAGATTGTCACGTTCACGCGCCGATTATCGTCAAAAAATGGCAACTTTGACGGCGTCGTTTCAGCTTCAACTGGCACACGCTTTCTTGCGCAATCYGCTAATAAATCGACAATGGGTGCAWCAGGCRTATTGGCCTTGGTAGGTACAGACGGCGCCCTTCGAGCCGCGAAAATCGGCAACGACATAGAAAGTCTTTTGACACCMAAAGTCATAAAAGAAACAATTTCGAATCCTAGTGCTTCGTTCATYACTTCAAAGAAGTCTGACTGGTTCCGCGATGACGAAGTCAGGTATATCGGTGCTCATCCGGTGCCTGGCTATCCATTGCATGCTGTAGTCGGGCTCGGACAGACCGAYGTTCTGCAGCCCTATTTTGACGCTAAAAAAGGATATATCCATATTGGCAYCGCCRGCGGGCTTATATTGGCATTATTCGGCGTCATTGCGTTCGTYATGTCTGCTCGCCTTGAATGGCGAAAGTACAGAGAAACAACCGTAAAGCAGGCATATCGGATGGCGACCGAACATGCAAACGAAGGCTTTTACATGTGGCGGCGACTCCCTTGCAAATCAACAGATGACATCGATTTCGAGCTCGTTGACTGCAATGAACGMGGAGCAGAGCTATACGGTCGCTCTCGTAGTGAACTTATCGGAATTCGACATCGCACTCTATATAGCRGCCAGYCCCTTAAACGAATCAATGCATTAATAGCTACCGTATTGGAGAARGGCTTTTATGAAGATGAATTCGAGACAATACAAGGAAGTGTCATAGGGCCAGAATGGATATATCGGAAACTTGTCCAGGTCGAAGACGGCATTATTGTCACACTGCGTGATATCAGTGAMCGTAAGAAGCTGGAGCAGGAAAAAAGCGAACTGGCAGAACGTGACAGCTTRACCCAGCTKCCGAACAGACATTGGCTTACAAAGTATTTGCCTGCTGCATTCGAACGTGCCACTGCGGGAGGCGAATCAATTGCCGTCCTCTTTATTGATTTAGACAAGTTTAAAAACATCAAYGATACATGGGGACATTCGACRGGAGACAAACTGCTGCATCTGGTATCGTCGAGACTCCGCAGTGTGCTTCGGCCTGGGGATACCGTGGCGCGATTTGGGGGAGATGAATTTATCGGTTTGCTTGAAGGTGTAACGCATGAAAACCACGTTAYCGAAATAGCGAATCGAATTCGTCACGCGCTTGCGCAGCCTTTTGAGATTAAACAGCGTAGTTTCGCGATAGGCGCTTCGATTGGAATTAGCATGTTCCCTAAAGATGGGAGAGATGTGGAAACGCTAATCCGAAATGCCGACATTGCAATGTACGCTGCAAAGGCAGAACCGACAACCAGGCATCGCTTCTTCGAGCAAGAGCTATTCACACGTATCCACCACCAGACCGAGCTACAAAGAAGCTTGACTCTGGCAGTTGAAGCGGACCAGTTTGTCGTCTNATCGCTTCTTCGAGCAAGAGCTATTCACACGTATCCACCACCAGACCGAGCTACAAAGAAGCTTGACTCTGGCAGTTGAAGCGGACCAGTTTGTCGTCTACTATCAACCTCGATTTGACGTCAAATCCAGCCTCCCGGTAGGCATGGAAGCATTGGTTCGATGGCACCATCCCGAAAAAGGCCTTATCTTTCCCGGAGAATTTATTGCAGCGGCCGAAAGCTCGCATTTGATTGTACAACTCGGCGAAATCGTGATGAACAAGGTTTGTCAACAAGTCGCTGCATGGCGGAATCAAGGATTGAACGTCTTCCCTGTATCCGTTAATGTATCTGCGAAGCAATTCCACGAAAACGGTGTCAGTATGCTCCTGAATTCAGCTTTGCGCCGCTACGACCTCCCACCGTCGTCGATTGAAATTGAGTTGACCGAATCCATCATGGCTAGCCACTCCGAGCAGGTTTTCAATGAACTGAAAGCTATCCACGCATTGGGGGTCTCTGTTCATCTGGATGACTTTGGTACTGGTTATTCATCACTTTCAACTCTGCAAGAACTTGATGTGGATGTATTAAAGNGCCGTACGTGGACCCGCAGCCGCTGGTCAAGGTTTTCAATGAACTGAAAGCTATCCACGCATTGGGGGTCTCTGTTCATCTGGATGACTTTGGTACTGGTTATTCATCACTTTCAACTCTGCAAGAACTTGATGTGGATGTATTAAAGGTGGATAAGTCATTTACCGACCARCTCGGCCGGAGCAAAGAGGGTGAAGTCTTTTTCAAGGCCATAATATCGATGGCGAAGGCATTGGGCATGCGCGTCATTGCTGAAGGGGTAGAAACTGATAAGCANTTACCGACCAGCTCGGCCGGAGCAAAGAGGGTGAAGTCTTTTTCAAGGCCATAATATCGATGGCGAAGGCATTGGGCATGCGCGTCATTGCTGAAGGGGTAGAAACTGATAAGCAGTTGCAAGCGTTGCGAATTCTTGAGTGCGATGAAATTCAGGGATACTTATTCTCTCGGCCCCTGCCACCAGAAGAGGTCGTCAAGTATTTTGAGAGACGTATCGAGGTTGATTAGATTGGACCTTCTTCGGTAGTCAGTCGAGAACCTTTTCCTTTGATAGAAAGTCAATGCCCGTCCTTCGAACCAGCTCAGCGTAGCTAATTGGTTTGCTCGCACGTGCTTCGTCATTGTTTTCAATCCAGTGTGCCCAGGCGCGCCCTGTTGTTGCGTCGTAGACCAGCTTGTATAGGTATTTGGGTACCCACACCCGATTGTCACCAATCGTCTTGGGCTTGCCTTCATAGACCGGGCCGGTGATGACGTAGACGTCTCCTTTTGCCCGCAATGCGTACTTGCGTGTTGCCTGTTCAATCCCATTCCAAGGCTTTTGATTGTTCTTCGGCGTCTGAGGCATCATGTTCGCCAGTGAAAAGCTTTGAGCCATGGCACGAGCATCAGGCATATCGCCCGCAGGAGCCATATGTCCGCGGTCAAATCCGCTACCTTTGTAATCGTCCAGTTCGGCGCGTTCAGCCTTCTTCAGTCGAGCGTCAGCAAAGAACCGGTTTGTGCGCTTCTCACCTTTCGCATCTTCAAGTTGTGCTTTGTTCAGTCGCTCTGCTACAAACACCGGAGTTTTTGAGAGCGGCGAGTACAGGACCGCGAAGGACTGGTAGCACAGGGCACGTGGCGGTATTTGAAAGGACTTATTGAGGCGAGGTGATGTAGCACCAGCAAAAAATTGTGGACATGTTAGGAAGTTCGAACTGCCGGATGACTCTGTTATTGTGACTGGCTGCTTGGCATATACGGATGATGAAGCGAGGAGAAATATCGCAATGAGGACTGTTTTCACGCCAGCGATTCTACCTACACCTATTCAGCATGAAAGCGTAGTCGAACAACGATTTGGTATCAAATTGCAACGAGAGCCTTGGTGTCGATATAAAGGTTGACCAAGTCAGGTACATGGTTCAATGAGTCGAATCCTAGATGCTTATATACAGGCGAAAGTCCTTCTTTCCATTCACTTGGCGAACGTGGCCCTTTCATATCGGCATCGTCCATAAAGTAGACAAATATCAGCTTCGAGGGCACACGATGGTTCTGAAAAAAATGCAGGTGCGCGAGGCGATTGGCATACTGGTAATAGCCTTCTAGCCAATTTGCATTTGGTGCGGCGCCAAATGCAGCCTTCGTCGCCTCAAGCGACTTTTGAATGACGGCTCGCGAAGCGGGTGATGCTTGGCAAGTAGAAGTTAGTTCTGCCAAATGCGCTTTAGCCTCCACCAAAAGCACTGTTCCATTGCTACTAACCCCTAGAGCATCCCACTGCGGCCCACCTCGCGGCCAAAACCCTGCCAACGCCTCCGTCAGTCTTTCTTGGCCAACCTGCACCAAGAAGTCTCGGTCACGATATTCAGCCCACTCATCGTCCTTTCGTGGCGAAACCCACCGGATTGTTTCACCCGTTTGTAGCCCGCCAGCCTCACGCATCGCGTCATCTAGCAACTGCGGATACGACGATGCTAGCCGTTGCATCCATTTCAAGCTTCCACGAGTTCCTGCTGGCTGAACAATCCTCATATCCTCTTCCTTGTATTTATGTTGGCGGCGCGTGTCGCACAGTTCAATGCTCTGGGTCAGGCTCGAAGTAGCAACGCCCTCTCAAGCGGCTTGACCAAGTCTCGGCCACGCAAAGCGTCCATCCAACGCAACGGAATCGCTTCGAAACCAAAGTGAATTCCGGCGAGTCCTCCGGCAATGCAGGCAGTAGTATGTGTGTCATTGCCAAGGGCGATAGCAGACTTAGCCTAGTCAACGGAAAACACTGCTTGCAATGCTGGCAATGGATTATCCGAGATAAGACAATAATTGCATAAATACAATAGAATGATGCGAAACTTCGTCCATAGCTACCCATGCGTGTATTCCTCTTACTTGTGGCACTTTCGGCATCCTTTCCTGCTTGGGCAGACCAGGCTGAAGATTTTTTGATATCCCTTTGCATGAAGGGTTTTCAAATGACATCGATGCCAACTGGAGACGCGCAGAATTTTTGCTCCTGCGTAAGGAAAGACATTTCGCCGCGCCTTAGTTCTGTCCAGCGCACCACGCTCCGCGCCGCCCAGGAAGACTTGTTAAAGAATAGGAAACCCGACGCTGCGGGGTTGTCCGAGTCTGGCGTCCGTGACCTCGTAGTGGCCGCGCAGGCACGATGCGAACAGGCGCTCTACCCACCTTCAACACCGGTTCATGCACAGGCCGGAAAACTAGAGATGACGCTTCGGTGTAATAGCGACACGAGTGTCCCTGAGGCCCTTATTTATATTCGCAATGGCCAATTACTAAGCGAGAAAGAGAAGACAGAGCAGGGCAAGAAGTTGATGGATGACCCCAACTTTATGGGCTATTTTGCGACGGTATCAACCGTCATTGACGGAATTCGAAAAACCGAAAAATGGGGGATAGACATGATAGGTCAAATTGTCTTCCCTGAAAAACCGCATGAACTCATTTCGGCGCTACGGTCCGCAAAAACGTTTGAGGTCGATATTAAACGTGGCACGAATACTTATGCGGGAACGTTCCAGATGACGGGGAAAATTTCTCCGCTTTGGAACCCATGTGGAGCGATGCCTCGGTGATGGACGGGAGAGTCATTAGCCACCTCGAAAAGTCCTACTCTATCTCCCTAGCGCCGACGTCCTCATGGACATGTCTCTCTGACGCGTTTTCGCAGAACCGCTCATCCAGATTTATTACAACAACATAGTTAACCAATTACTTCCATGTCAATTACAAAAAGCCAGACAGAGGCAATCGGCTCAATCTTCAATGGCAATAGGTTCGTTATCCCCACCTATCAAAGAAAATACAGCTGGACGAACAATGAGAGAAAAGCTCTCTGGCAAGACATCGAAGAGAGTCTTGCAAGCAACATGCATCACTTTGTAGGAACTCTTTCATTTAAAGAAAATAAAAATAATGGTGCGCAGGCGATTCTTGACACCGACACTGTTTATGAAGTTATAGACGGACAACAGCGCATCACAACGCTGTTTATTCTTCTTAGCGTATTAATTGACAAGCTAGACAATGACGTCGCCAAGACAAAGCAAATGGGTGCTCTTATCGGCACACCGGATGCCTTGAAGCTCGAGCCGTTAGGTGGCGACGGCGACTTCCTCAATTCGCTTATCTTCGAATTCAACAATATTGATATTTCGAAGAACAACAAGCGAAGCCAGAGATTCATGTATGCCGCGAAACAGCAATTCATGGCATTAGCCCATCATTTGACATCCACACAAGCCGCTGAGCGAATCGTTTTTATCAAAGAGAGAATTCATGTTCTGGTTTTCAACGTTGAAAACCAAGCCCAAGCCGTTAAGATGTTTTCCATCATCAACGACAGGGGACTTCCGCTTCGTATCCTCGATAAAACGAAGAGTATCCTGATGCTCTATTCAACTCTGCATCTGCATGAGAAGTTAAACGCCAAAATTAACGACGGTTTCGAGAAAATATTTGATAGCTATGACAGTCTGTTGATTGAAAAGGAAAAGCTCAAAATACTGGGTCGCCTTGAAGAAAACACCATCTTCACGCATCACTATTATTCGTCGGAAAGGCTGTTTCCAGAAACTTGGAACAACCGTAATGGTGCGGAGACAGTATTTGAGAACCTGAAATTAAAATGTGAACAGCTGAAGAGCAAGGAAAATGAACTTGAGCAGTTCATCCTCGCATACCTAGACGATTTTACGAACTTCGCTCTAGCCTACTCAGCACTTGTTCAAGATGTCGAAACCGTACCGGGCTATCGTAAGCCCTTCCAGTTCCTTGAATTTACGGCAACGCTCTATCCGCTGCTGGTCAGGCTTCATATGCAGAGCAAGTTAGCCGACTTACTTCCATTACTGGAAACGACGGAAGTGCGCGTGTACAAGTTGAAAAACACGAATCCGATAGCTGACATGTATTGGCTGAGTTCGGAGGTCGCAAAAGGCAAACTGACAACCGCAGAAATTACAACCCATCTCGTGAACTTCAACGAGAAGTTTATGAGCGACCATAATTTTAAAAATTATCTAGACGCTGATGTCTACCAAAACGGAGCAGTAAAGTACATTTTGGCTGAATACACAAAAGACAACCCTTCTATTGAGCTATATAAGGGATTGCAAGTTGAACACATCTTCAGCAGAGAGCCCGACTTTGACGTCAGTGCCTACGGCTTCAGCGAGGACTATGACTATGAAAAGAACCGAATTGGCAATCTATGCTTGTTGGAGGAGGGACTGAACAAAGGTGTAAGTAACAAGGCACCCGTGAACAAAGTCCAAGGCTATTTGACGTCGCAAGTTAGCGACATGAGGAATTTGGGAGGCGCGATTCAAGCCGGCCCCTTTGATAAAGGCTCTGTAGATACTCGACGGGAAGGTGTCATTGACTTCTGCCTTAGTCGCTTCAAAATCCATTGACAATTGGGGCCATGACGAATCGAAGTGCCAGGCTTGCTTAGACCGTAAGAAGTGGTCGCGACCATCGGCATCGTCGTACGCCGTCCTGATATGCCGAAACAAAATTATAGTAGCCCGCTAAGGGGAGATTGATGTCGTATGAAATGACCGCGTTGCTCATGAAATGCAAAGCAGCAGATTACGAATTTCTAGTAGCTCAAGTGGATAGCTACGTAAATTTTTCCTCTGACAAGGAGCTGACCTGTTTGCTTAGTGCGTATCAAGCCCTTAAAACAGATAAACGGAAACTTGAGTTAAGCCAAATTCTTGAGCGAGAAATTCGTTACTTGGGAAGCTCCGAGATTGCGTATGCTTATAGAAAATACGTAAAGGGCAACGAGTTCGGGGGCGTAAGCGCGGCAGAGATTGTTTCAGATGTAAGCAAAAAACTGAAAATCAAACAAAAAACGCTCGGCACCCTTGAAGCAAAAGTCGAACGACTCGTTAAGTACGCCGCTGAAAAAACATTTTTTTCGCTAACATCTGAGCAGCAACGTGAGCTTTTTACCAAAGCAGGAGTAGGCAAAGGCAAGCAAGAAGAACTCCTTGATAAATTAAAACAAAACAAGGCACGGTTCTTACCACTGCTTCTTTCAATACTTGGCCCAGAAATTACTGCAATAATTGTTCAAAGCCTTGCGGTATCCGCGATTGCCGCATTTATTGGAAGAAAAGCGGCCGAGGAACTTATTAAGCATCTTGCAACAAGATTTCCTTGGTGGGCTGAGTGGCTTGGGCCAATTGTCTGGGGTCTCAGCCTTGCTTGGCTTGCTTTGGACCTACAGAGTGCTGCGAGTCGTAAGACCATCCCAATCCTTCTATATTTGGGCATAGTTGGCCTGCGGGACGGCCCCGTCGAAGGCGACAAATTTTGGGAGGACGCTGAATAAGTTGCAGATTATGTGACGACTAACTTCTGACAATGTGGGCTTGGAACAAGACTACTCGACAGTTTTCATAGCTCGATGCTGCATCAATTTACCGCATATTCTCCTTTCGCGTTGTTGTGCACAGTTACGCGCAACTTATACTAAGTCGTTGATTTCTATAAAATTCGGTTTCACAAACGGGCCCGTTTAGTGATAAGCAGGGCGTTCGGGAAGTAGAGGCCGGAGCTTCGAATACTCTCACCCTGACCATATTTCAGCGATTTCCGTTTGCGAGCAGGTCAACAATCATAACTTGCTGGCAACCAGTCTTAGCGACTACACGCCATTTACTCATCGGCCGGCCCCGTTATCTTCGCCTTGGGTAAAAACTCAATGCCTGTCCTCCGGACCAATTCAGCATAGCTGATAGGCTTACCCGCACGCGACTCGTCATTGTTTTCAATCCAGTGCGCCCAAGCGTGACCGGTAGTTGCATCATAGACCAATTTATACAAGTATTTCGGTACCCAGACTCGATTGTCACCAATGGTCTTCGGGGTACCATCAAATACTGGGCCGGTGATGACGTACACGTCTCCTTTCGCACGCAATGCGTACTTGCGAGTCGCTTGCTCAATTCCGTTCCACGGCTTCTGATTGTTCTTCGGCGTCTGAGGCACCATGTTCGCAAGCGAGAAGCTTTGGGCCATGGCTTGTGGAGTCGACATATTGCCGGCTGGCGCAAGGTGCCCGCGTGAATAGCCGCTGTGTTTGTAGTCGTCGAGCTCAGCACGTTCACCACGGGGAAGCCTGCCATCAGCAAAGAACTTATCGCTGCGCTTGCCGGACTTGTCGTTCTCAAGCTGCGCACGGCTCAGCCGCTCCGCTACAAAGACAGGCGTCTTTGACGAGCCGGAATGAAGCACAGCGAATGCGTCGTAGCAGAGCTCCCGCGGCTTGAACTGCTGGACATTGGGAACAACTGGCGGCGCGCCATTGGCAAAGAACTGCGAACACGCACGAAAGTCGGTTGGCTGCGCAGTGCCCCTGGACGCATCTGCCGGAGCCTTTGACTCCGGTACTTGAAGGAGACGCGACAACTCATCAAGGAGCGTCGGTTGTTTTGCATACGCCGAAAACGAGGCTACGAGGGATAACGTGAGAAGTGCTTTTTTCATCCCCCGATTTTACTGACTCGTGTCGAATGTGGTGGTCAGGCCGGAACTACGATTTGGTATCCCAGCGCCCGCCCTAGGCAAATCAACACGGTGTTTAGTGCAGTTTAGGACAAAATAGCAACGTGCTTTAAAATTCTTAGGCAAAAATATCTTCGAAGTGAATATGTCGACACCATTCTCAATCACAATTTTCTCAACTACTGGGGACCCAGAGGGCGTGCGTCACATCGACAAGTCGAATTGGTCTGGTTTCGGTGTGGTGTTCAGACGGGAGCAATTGCAAGAGCTGAAAGCAGATGAGAGTTTCAAGCAAGCTGGCGTCTACGTCCTTGTCGGTAACGTATCGGAGGAAGCGATATACATTGGTGAGGCGGACCCTGTTGGAGAGCGGCTAAAAAACCATGTGGCCAACAAGGAAGGTTGGGAGTGGGGTGTCTACTTTGTGGACAAAAACCACAAAATTGGTAAGACCGAAGTGCAGTTCTTGGAATATGAGCTTATTCAAAAAGCAAAAACATATGGGCGTGCCATTTTATTGAACAAGAATAGTCCTACAGCACCATCAATGTCACCGGCCGGGAAAGCTACAGCTAAGGCGTTCCTATCCGATATGCTGCTCATCCTTCCGATGCTTGGAATCAATGCATTTTCTGCTCCCAAAGCTGCTGAACTCGAGGCGAGCCTCCACGCAGCAAACGTAGAGGATTCCGGGAACGGCAACTTTGACACAGTTATTGTGCCTGCAAGAGAAGAAGGTTTTAACAAGCGCTTCATCGGTGAGAACTGTTGGTTCGCCATTCGAATAGGCGCAAAACAAATTCCGAAGCTGAAGTACATCGCGGCATACCAAGTAGCCCCAGTAGGCGCAGTGACCCATGTCGCAGAAATCGCTTCAATCACCCCATACGAAAATTCTGGAAAGTTCCTTCTGACCTTCAAAGGGCCAGCTCAGAAAATCGAACCAAAATGCAGAACCGAGTACAGCAATGTAAATATGCAGTCACCGCGCTATGCCCAACGAGATAAACTTCTCAAAGCGAAGGACTTGGACGACATCTGGGCATGAAATTTACCGGAGATGTTTTGGCGTAGCTCCTATTCCACTCGGTCAAAAAATGCTTGGGGAGGGAAATAACGGAAATAGTCGAATACCCGCTTTTGTTCGGTTACAGACTCCCACGTGTCATCGTCATCCCATGCTGCTTTCCGTATCTGGATAGGGTGAACTCCCATAATCCATTGGAGGTCAGTAACATCTTTCAATGGAACGGCATAGCGGTGCCGATGGAAGATTGCCGCTGCTTCTCGCAATATTCTTTCTACTGAATGTGGCTCCTGGTACTGTGCTAGCTCCACTGCCTTTTGAAAATGGTCACGGGCAGATGTGGGGTCGTGGCTCAACATTGCGATGCGCCCGGCCATAGCCGGCACATGAAACTCACCTAAGCCACCATTCTTCACCACGTGGTCGTGAAACTCGTCCAATGCCGCGAGTGCACGGTCACGGTCTCCCTGTTTACGATTAACGCTCTGTTTACATAGCAGCTCTACGAGCACCTGAAAGGATGTAGGAGGAGATGCTTCGACGATTGCTGCATTTGTTGCCTCCACCAAGGGGGCTTGAGCGGCGCTCAAATCAAATGTCCTACCTATACCGTCCGCAATCTCCTTACGAAAGGTATCCTCCATGGAGGATACGCAAAGAGCAATCCAAAACCAAAGTCTGTACTGCTCATTCGTCTCTAGGCCATATAGCTTTCGAAGTAACGGGAATGAATCCTTTCGTGGAGCGCTCCTCCCGGTCTCCCAATTGCTCATTTGGTCAACCACCTCAATAGGCTTCAGCCCGGCTAGCAGTGCAGCTTTTCTCTGTGACCACCCCTCCAGCTTGCGAATCCAGCGCAATACTTGGGCCACCGGATTCGGTTCGAGAGAGCCTTTGGGCAAAATTTTTCTCAGTACACCGATGCCCCATTTCTGCTCCAACCAGTTCAAGTCTACGGCAAGCCGTTGAGCGAAAAAGGTAGCCCCGAGAATCTCCGATATCCGCGTCGTAGGTAGAGCCGCTCCAGAAATTTTGTGTACAAAATCAGTTAAATAGACGTCAAGGGTACCTTCCAGGCGAGAGAATATCGCCTTACTCATTTCTGGGGTCAACCACTTTTTACCTAGGTCCTCTTCGAGTAGATTCCATAGCCTCGGAAAATCGACTACGGGTCGCGCGTTTGACCTTGTTGCCTTTTCGAGGCCGGCGTAAAGCCTTCGCTTTCCTGTCATGAACTGCCGAACGTCAGCGTAGAGTTCGCTGTCGGAAGGAACGAGATGGCTCGCCTTCACAAATGCGTTCAATAACATCCTGACGTCCGGGAAGCCGAACATTCTTGCTGTCGACATGATTTCGGGGGGAAGATTACTTCAACTGGTTTCGCATAGCTTCAGACATTGCATCGGCCGCAATCGAATCCTTTTCAATCTGACCATATTTTCTGTGAGTCGCGGAGTATATCCGACTCGCTGCTTCCATAGTCCATGGTGTTTTTGCTTTCGGTTTAGGACCGGAGTCAGGCTTTGGCTTGCTAATAGCCGGGCGCGGCGACGGCTTCAAGTTTTTCGTTTTGGATTTTGAAATGGGTTTTGACATGGTTTTCTCCTTGTTCATAGTCATACGAACCGTCGCGTTCGCGACGTTCGCATAGGAGATTAGCCAGCAATCAGTTCCCAAACTACCCGAGAATCCTTGAATAATTTTTCTGCGTTCTGACGGAGCCTTCACTTAACGGTGTTAGAAAAGACTGTCAGTGTTCCTCGTCCACACGCCTGATTGCCTTTCAGGTGCCAATGAATGTCGCGGGGCTCTTCATATGAATATAGATAAAGGGACTTGCAGTTTAATTAAGTCTCGTGGCAGTCGTGAGCATAATGCGCTGAAGACCGTGTCGACACTCAGAGACGCGATATGTCATCTTAACTTGCTCATATTTCTGCAAAGTAATCGAGAGAAAAGTTGTTGAGTAGAAATTTCCCAGAATCATCACGGTTAAAACAATATGCGAAAATAACTCAAAAAGTTTTCCGGTTTGCTTGGGTTGCCTCGATTGAGTACAGAAAGAAGGGCAATCAACGTGGAAATAGCTGCATAAACTGAAAATCTGCGACCGTAAGACGAGAAATTTATAGGTTTTTTACGTTGATAGTCTTTATTTATGGATGTTTAACATGTGGATAAGCAAAACGGTGCGGTCAGAAACCTAAAATTTTGCACTGGGATTCGGTTACGGGAGGCATATCTGCGCTTCCGCACTCGCCCAAGTTTTAGAAACTGAACCAATTGCTGAGACGGTGCGTCGTGTCGTTGGCTGCAACGTTTCGGCGTGGCTCCGTGCATTCACTCAAAAATTGCGAGGACTCTATATGCAAATTCTGCTGACATCTCCAGACTCTGTTTTGGTTGCGGGGGTACCCCATCCGGCTATTGTCAAAGTGCTGGCTGACTTCGCGACGGCGGGAAATCCGGTCGCTCTTTTGTCGAACCACCCGGAACCCGTTTGGTTCAAGCAAGCGTTTGCTAACACTGCGGTTCAATTCCTTCGCAGTCCAGGAAGACAAGATGGAGGGGTGGTCTCGCATAATGCTAAGCACTTCAAGTTACAGAATCACGACGTACTGGTTTTAGCCTCAAAACTGGACGACATCCAAATGGCGAAGAACGGTCATGCGGTAGTGATTGGTGCTGGGTGGTCAAACAATAAGTACGTTGCAGACTTGGGCATTCGAGCCGCTAATCCTACTGAGCTTGAACAAGTCATCGCGTTGACTGCGGGGTGGCAGGGGCACTGGTGGTACCAAGGAGACACACCGGGCTACAGCGTAAAAGTCTTGGCGGACCTATCGCAGATTGGCAAGGGAATCGACCAGCAGGTTTTTGCAGGGAAAATCAAACAGACTGTCAAAAACGGAGGCGTTCACTTGAATGCACTGCTCGCAGTGACCGCTCGGTCCATGTTGTTTATGGGCGCCGGTGTCGTCCCAGACCTCGTCTGGGGCGTCTACCCATCATCCAGCAGCGACAACTCTGACAACGAGACTCTTAGCGACTTCACCCATCGACTGCGCACGACGGCTTCGCGCGTCCGAAATGCGGAGCGCGGTCAGCCTTTGTTCATTCGACATACGCCTTCAGCCAAACGGTCCAGTGGCGGCTTTAGTGGAGATAGGCGGGACCCTACAGGGCAGGTCACAACCATTCACTTGAATCCGTTCTACGCTAATAAGCTTCGCGGGAAGAACGTGGTGGTGGTCGATGACTGTACAACGTATGGCGTCTCCTTCGGGGTGGCCGCAGCCTTCCTGCGCAAGGCTGGAGCGGCGTCAGTTACCGGTATCGCTTTGGGCAAATTTGGAAACCAGCTTAGTGCCTATCAAATTGAGCTGAAGACTAACCCGTTCGCTCCAGTGCAAGCGTCAGACTTCATCTGGGCGTCTAGCCCTTTTCCCGGAACCAGCAATTTTGGAAGCCAAGCCGCGTTGACATCGCTGTTGGCGTGAGTCTGTGGAGACGGAGCACGGTTCAATGCAAAAATTGGCGAACTAGGAAACCAGGATGGCAAACGTTGTTTTGTTCGATTTCGACAATACCTTGGTGAAAACGCGGTCGGTCCGGGAGATACGTGAGTCTCTCGAATACGATTTGCTTACACCGGAGACGATGGCGCAGGTCGCGCCGTATCGTCCCGTTCCGGAAGTGATTAGGGAGCTGAAGGAACGAGGTGTCCTGCTCGGGATTGTGTCCAATGCAGGACGAGGCTATATCGAACGCATTCTTGCCCATTTGGAGATGCGAGACGACTTTGACGTGGTTGTAACTTACTCCGACGTTAAGCGTGCAGGCAAGGAGCCAAAGCCGGCGCCCGATGGAATCTTGCTTGCGCTCGAGCGACTTGGGGAGGACCCAGGCCCCCACGTGCTTTATGTCGGTGACGAGTACATCGATATTGTCGCTGCATACAACGCTGGAGTTCTGCCGGTCGTTCCGACTTGGGCATCGCGGGAAACCGTCTCGACGGCGCCAGCGGCAACCTTGTCGTCACGAAATCTGATTGACTACTTTGATGACCCAAGCGACTTCCGCTTCTTCGCGGAGCGGGCTGCAGAGCATCAGTCTATTGATTTCCACCGTAGCGCAACCTATTTCCTTCCTCTCGACCTCTCAGGCAATGTGATAACCGTCTCTGAACAACTGCGGATTCTGTGCCTTGGTCGCTACTACAGCCAGAAGGCAGTGGTTACGGCCACGCTCCACGAGGCGCATGCGCTGTCACAAGACATCGCGCGCAAAGAGAGTATCCCGCAGTTTGAGCTTCAGCCGTATTGGGTCGACGTTGTGTTGCACGTCCTCCGACGAGCACCTGAATATCTGTTCCAAAATGAGCATCCTTTTGACCTAGTCACTGTAATACCGGGAAAAGCCAGTGGCCACCCGCGCTTGGAGAATTTCCTATGCCGCGTTCAACAAGCTGCGGGACCGGAGTTCGTCGGGGTGAGCTTTGATGCATCGCTTCTGCGGTATGTCGCCGATGCGCTGAAGCAGAAGACTCTCTCAGCCGACCAGCGGGCGGAGGAAGCCAAACGGGCACTCCAGCTCGCGGAAGGTGCTGCCGAACGCATTCGCGGCCAGCATATTCTCGTAATCGACGACGTAGTAACTACTGGGTCAACTATCGCGCGCGCTATCGACCTGCTGGAAACCGCCGGGGCGGCCTCGGTGACTGGATTGGCTTTTGCCAAAACGGTGAGCGTCCAGCAGGATGACAAAAGTTGCCCGCGATGTACTCGTCCGATGCGGATTCGCCGCAATCAGGCCGACGGCACTCATTTCTGGGGATGTTCCGGGTACTTTGAGGAAGAGGAAGACGAGCGTTGTGCCTATACGGAGGACATGCATCCGAAATTCTGCGGAGTCTGCAACAGACCCATGGTTCGCCGTACCAACAAGCGATATGGCAACCGGTTCTGGGGCTGCACCGGGTACAATCAGACACCGTCCTGCAACCACACGGAAGATATCCAATAGTGTCTGTATCTGACTACACAATTCGTGTACTACTTGCGAGCAAGGTAAAGGGAGTGGGCCGGAAGGCCCTCCAAGCTTTGGCCATGGAACCGCTGTTTTTTCAGGTCAAGCTAGAAGAGTTGGCTGAAACGTTCCCGGAACTCGCGTCGCTGCAGCCTGAAAGCTTAGTCTATGAGAAGGCGTTAAAGGCGGCGGAGGAAGACCTTCGACAAGCGTCAGAGCGTGGTCATACCATCTTGAGCCCGTTGGACCCGGCCTATCCACGACTTTTAGCCGCAACGGAAGACAGACCTGCGCTTCTATATGTCGCCGGGGACCCGGCGCGATTCTCCGCGAAGGCTATTGCGGTCATCGGCACACGCGAGCCATCCGAGCATGGGATTGAAACCGCTCGGCGAATCACTCAGTACTTTGGGAACGCAGGATGGCAAATAGTTAGTGGGCTTGCGCTTGGTCTTGATTCGGTTGCCCACAAAGAGGCTCTGAACCATGATGGCTCGACGGTAGCTGTTATGGCTCATGGACTAGATGCAGTCTATCCGAAATCGAATGCTGCTCTTGCTGACTCCATCGTGAAGAAAGGCGGCCTTTTAGTATCAGAGTATGGCTATGGGACACCCGCGTTCTCTGGCCAGTTTGTAGAAAGAGATAAGATTCAAGCGGCTCTTTCGAAGGCTGTGGTGATGGTGCAGTCTGACAGGGGCGGTGGTAGCCTGCATGCAAGCCGCGCCGCACTCCGATACGGGCGATTCCTAATAGTTCCAGTTGCAACGCGTGCAGACATTACAAGTGGATATGAGAAAGCACGCGGAAACATTGCATTGACCACTGGCAGTGTCACCGAGAAGCTCTCAATACTCAAATGCCAAGAGTCAGATTTGGAGCGCCTTATCGTTCTTAGGTCGAAAAACGACTACGAAGCGATTGAGGCAGGCTTACTGACATAGTACTCGAGTCAGCCACTTACTTTGCCGACAAGGGCGGCCGCTTCAAATTTTGACTTTAGTTATCTATTCGGTTGTCTTCGAGTTTGCGTTGCCCCGAGTCGCTACGTTTAATGTCGAGCGACTTCTCGTCCATTGCCTCGAAAAACGCCACGTCGTTCGGATAATGGACAGCGAGAACCTCCCAAATCATTCTGTCGCGAACGGCATGTCGGTCCTCACCAAAATGCGCCCGGCGGTGGTCATCGGCACAGATTGCCACCACGTTGCGAACGTCGTCCGGTCCCCCGCAATTCAATGGGATGACGTGATGCGCTTCTAGATAAAATCCACCGCTTGCCGTTTTAAAGCCTTCCTTCCCGCAAAACTCACAGCAACCGTTGACCGCCCGTTGCTTCACTGCTTTTACTATTTCCGAGTCGCGCTCAAAAATCGCTGTGCCTGAACCTTCCACCTTATTGGGCGGCGGTGGCACAGGCGTCTGCTTTTGGTCTTGCTGTTCTTCGTTGTAGGGGTCAAAGTCATCCGGTTGCGGTCTGCCCCGAATGACGATAATGCGACCATCCTTGTCCTTATGATGCGGATACCAGAGGACTGAGTCGAGCTCTCTTTGTTTTGCTTCGCTGGTTTCCCGAAGCCCAACTGTTTTGCGTGTGCCATCGAGAATGGCAACATTAACAGGCGCTTTGGTGTAGTAGGCCGTCTGGATTAGTGAAGACACTGCGCTCGCACGGTTCAGCTGCACCTGAATGGCCGTTGCGCGGTTTTCGTCCGCCCAGTCCGAGGTGCGGTCGACGAAATAAATGTCGCCATTCTCTTCGTACATGTTGTCATGCCAGATATTGACCAGATATGGGCCGCCGGTATTACTGAAACACCAGTCATACTTAGTTGTCATTGCGATGCCGAGGCGGTCGACGATGTCCTGGACGCGCTCTCTAGTCGTTGGTCTTAAGTCTTGTAAGGTTGTCATCGTTGGGCGGTGATAGATTGGAACGCAGATTTATTACATTACACAACGACCGCGCCGCAACTAGCAACTGCCAACGGCGTCGCTTCGCCGAACAACTTGTTTAGCTTGATGATGATTTCACTCAAGTAGTCCAGAGTCATGGCCTTACCGCCACCGTCTGGGCCAATCGGTTTAAGAATCAAATCGGCATTATCTAACTCGTCATCCGGTTTTACCTATGCCTTGATGTCGTAACCCGTCAGCACCAAGCCTGAAACATCCACTTGCTCCGGCGGCACACCGTCTAGTGCTTCGCCAACTGCTTGGCGAAGGCGGAAAAGTATTCCAGTTCCGAGTCGCCTAAATAATCAGTTGCGCGATGTAGCCATAAAGCTGGCTGAAGCTCGGATACTTACCCTTGAAGTCCAGCAACACCTTCAACTTTTGGTCGAGTTCCTTGCACTGCGAGTCGGCCTGTAAGGTTTTCTTTGTCTGAAAATTTTCTGCGTTAGCAGACCCGCTCGCCTTCCGAAGAAGCCCGGTCCTCCTCTAGTTACTGCCTTTGATGTTCAATTGCTGGAAATAGGCGCTCACCTGAGCCACGAGGCGTTCCAAAGAGAAGTTGTCCATGCAACGCTGCCCGGAGAGCATGCCGCTGAAGAAAAAACGAGTGTTGGGCAGCGATTCGAACGTGAGCGCTGCGGGCTCGCCAACCTGATGGCTAGGGCCGAGCATCTGTTTGGCAAGACCCGCCGCGGTCGCATTTGCTACAACGACAACTTTAGGTTGCATGTCGACGAGTGTTTCTGTGAAGAGCTGCAGCTGCACTTGGCCAAACTTATTGAGTTGGCCAATAGGTCGCTTTTTGGCCAAGACCATCTTAAGGGCCTCTTTTTGCGAGGTTTCCCGCATCAGAAACAAGTCTAAGTGCTCCCATTGTTTGGCGCAGCCAACTGCTGATGCAAAGTTTTGTACTCGGGAGAAGTAGCTGGCATAGGCTGTTTTCGCAAAAGCCTCAAACTCGATGACGTGAGGCATGCGGCTCCTGGCGTTCTGGTCCCATACAAACAGGGAGTCAGTCGTCCAAGGTCCGCCTGAAGGCCAGTTATTGTCCTTGAGCTGCTTGTCGAGCCATTCAGTATTGAACGAAGGGTTCATGCCGACAATGACCAATTCCGGATTTTCGTTCAACTCTGGCAGAAGGAGGGGCATTCGCGGTTGCGTGGTTCCAAATTCTTCCCAAATATCCATTACACGCCGGTTGTATTTAGCTACCAAGCTCATCGTGGTCTCTTCAAAAAGAAAGCAGCCACGCGACGGTGGCTGCAAAAGCTATTGCTAGCTTAGGTAATTGTTGCAATTTAGGCAAGTGCTTCGACTGTCCGCACGTGGCCGGTGAAGGAATCGTTCTTATTCATGATATGAAAGTTAAAACGGATACAGCACATATTGCCATAATTGAATCTTCTAATATGCTTTAGCTGCATTTCTAGGAATCAAATCAAGGCAAATTGCATGGCAGAATCTTCATTGAGTCATCATTATGAGAACAGTATGCGAAAATAATCCATAAAGTTTTCCGGTTTCACTGAGTTGCCTCGATTGAGTACACAAGGAGGGGCATCAGACGTCTATTGTCGATGACGAAAAATATGGTTCCAAAAGAGGTAGTTAAGGAAGAGGTTGGCATTGATGTAGACACCGATGCGGAAGAAGCTGAGTGTTTGACCAATTACGTTCGCCGGCCCGAGCATGAAAAGTGGCTCGCAGCAGTCTTCAAGATGACTCATGACCAGCTGCTTTCCGCATTGGCTATCGAGAAGTACAACCAGCCAGGATATATTCCATCCGAAGTTTTGGTTACCTTGGCTCGCAGTAACTTTGGCGGAGTAGCACGCGTCCAAAATGCTATTGCGCTCGCCCTGAACAAGCGACTGGTATTAGAACTTGGCCGCTTTTTCCATACCGAGATAAATTGGCTCGGAGTCCTGAGTCGCAGCAGCGAGTCAAGCGTCGAAGCCGTAGCCTATGTGATAGACCGTATCTTCCGAAGCAAAGTTGAAGTCAGCTTTGCTGAAGTCACTTTTGGCCAGTACGTCAAAATGCGTCTTCTGGACTGGTTCAAGTCTGAAATCGCATTAAAGAACTCGGCGCCGTCAGTGGACGCGATTACTTCGTCTTCTGACGAAGATGGTAGTGGGCTATCACTGACTGAGCAGGTCGAAGATGACTATACGCTTAGGCCTGACGAAGCTCTGGAACAAAAGCAAATGGTTAGAAAATGTCGCGCGGCTATTTTGAGACTTCCCGAAAAGCAGAGAACGGCCGTGACACTTCACTATTTTCAAGAAATGACCCATAAGCAAATTGGTGCCGTGATGGGCCTTAGTGAAAGCTCTGTTCAGAAGTATTTGAAGGGAGCTCTTTCAGCGCTGAAAAAAGGATACGGGCATGTCTGAGCAAACTAATCTGACGGAGAAAGAAGCCTCTTTGGTAATTGAGGCATTTCTTGCAGCGCATCCGCATCCTTCTGCGCAACAGTGGAAAGAACTCACACTCATTCATCCGCAGTACGCAGCTCAAATCGCGGAAATCTCATTGATGTTCGATGAAGGTGAATCGGATGACGAAATCGTATTCGATGCTGAGCTGTTCAACGCAACGCGTAGCTTGATGCTGAATGCAGTACATGCAAACACCGGCCCCGTGGCCGAAGCAAGGACTGCCCTGAAGCAGTGCAGGGGACCGGCTGCTCGGAAATTTGCACGTCAAATCGGCTTGGGCGAACACGTTGACCTTTTCAATCAAGTCATCAGTGGGGAGGTATCTGCACCTTACGTGCTAATAAAGCGCTTAGCGGAAAAACTTCAGGTGCAGCTCGCGGCTTTAGCTAATGTTTTTCAGTTGAACTTCCAACTACAGCCAAAACAGTCTTTCAGCTCGGATGGAAAGCCCGGCGTTGATTCACAGCCTGTAAGTTGGGAAGAAGCTATTCGGGCCGCCGGAATATCAGGGGAAGAAGCAACGCGGTTGCTCCATCTCGACAAGGAAGTGGAGTGATATGAGCCCGTTTCTCCGGGCACGTGAAGAGGCTCTGAAGCTTCGGATTGAGTTGGTCGGGGGCCAAGCTGACACGCCAGTATCGACTAAGGATTTGCTCGTGCATGTCGAGGATATCCTCAATCTCGGCGTCAAAGAAGTTCCTCATACCAGTGGTGTGCTCAAGGGCGCAAATGCAACCATTCGGCGCTCCGAAGGTTGGATATATTGCAGGCAGGACTATAGTTGGCCGGAAAAGGCCTATCTGATTGCTCACGAGCTCGGGCACTTTAGACTTGACCCTGATATCGATGAAGACACCGTTTATCGCAATGCAGACGGCTTCCTGCCTTCCTCGCCGGCCTCAGCATACGTCGAGGCTTATGGGGCGCGTGAACGGGACGAGCTTCAGAAGAACGTCTTCGGCCGAGAGCTACTTCTCCCCCGCCATGTGGCGAGGGCCATGTTCATTTCGGGTAAAGGGCCTCGCCAAATCGCCAAAGAACTTGGTCTGCCTCTCGAGGTTGCGCGTCAACAGGTTCTTGACGCTGTCCTCCTGCCGCCCTATGTTCCGAAGCCGCCTGCTCCGCTCCCTCCGCCGAGTCCCGACCAGGTGGCCGCAATCAACGCACCGGAGAAGCATGTTCATGTCGTTGCAGGGCCGGGAACAGGCAAAACGACCACACTTATCCATCGTGTCAAGAAGCTAATTGAGCAGGACAACGTTGACCCGCGCAAGATTCTGGTTTTGACCTTCACGAATAAGGCTGCTGCAGAGCTTGTAGATAGGCTGCAGCGTGCAGGCGTAAAAGGGGCATCAGAAATTTGGGCGGGCACCTTCCACGCTTTTGGCTTGGAGTTCTTGAGAAAGTATTACCAGCACTTTGGCGTTACTCAAGATGTTGCGGTTGCAGACAAGATTACACAGCTAACGGCAACGGCTAAAGCGCTCGTCGGGGTGAAACTGGAGTATTTCAAGCGAACGGACGACCCTTATGAATGGCTACCGCCGGTAATCGATGCTTGTCTAAGAATCAAAGAGGAATTGGTCAGTATTGACGACTATCTTGCCAAGGCATTGAGTACGACGACTGACCATGACGAACGCGCCAGATTCCGCGACGTGGCAGCAGTCGCTCGAACATATCAAGCGGCGCTTCAAAAAGCGGGAATGGTTGATTTCGTTGACCTCGTGGCTGCTCCCGCCTTGGCTATTGCGGCGGACCGCGTAAGGTTCTCGGACATCGTCGACAATTACCAACATGTGCTTGTCGATGAATTTCAAGACCTGACATCCGCAATGATGGGTTTAACAGCGCAGTTGTCGTTGAATGCAAAATCTCTCTGGGTGGTTGGGGACGTTCGGCAGGCCATCTATCACTGGCGGGGCGCCTCCCTTGGCGCTTTGTTGGGATTCGGTACACGGTTCAAATCAGCGAAGCAGTACAACCTCGTCATGAATCGCAGAAGTTGTCAGGAAGTCATTGACGTTACGGTGGCGACGGGGGAACTCCATCCTCTACAAGGCAACCATCCACTCGCTATTCCCGAATGCCAGAAAGGCCCCAGTAACAGGTCTGCCTCGTTCGTTCAGGCCACTTCTCGGCCCTCAATGTGGAAAGGCGTCGTAGATGGTGTGCGCAGTGACCTCGCCAATGGCATACCATTGCGACAGCAGGCCATCATCTCTCGTACAGGTTCAGCAGTCGCAGAGGCAGCAAAGGAACTCAGAGACGCAGGCGTGCCTGTACTATATGTAGGCGAGCTTCTCGCACGTCCAGAAGTCAAAGATATTCTTGCCGTTATCCAGCTCGTAGTAGAGCGGAGCCCCAGGGCGCTCTTACGCGTTGGCGAGCTGGTGACGCCGCAAATGACACGTGAAGATGTCAAGGCAGCCATTGAAGCGGTTTCGCGCGATGGCGCGCTTCAGCGAAACGGTTGGCTCAAATCGGAAACCCTGCCGTTATCCCAGGCTGGTCATGACAGTCGACGATACCTAGCACGGCGACTTGGTAGGTCATTATGGTCAACCAGTCCGTGGGATTTTCTATGCGAACTGCTTCTTGAACAAAGATTTTTGCTGGCGGACCTTGCCGATAATAGTATCGATGGACATCTAAAAAGACTCGCTCAGTGGCAGTTCGTTTATATGGCGCGAGTCGGTGACGGTGACCGCAAGCGTCCTACACTGTTCCGACTACACAACCGACTCAGGTTACGACAACAGATTCGTGACGTCTATATCGACCGCGAGCTTCCGCCTGAAACGGGCGCCATTGAAGGCGTGAGGGTTATGACCGTCCACGCAAGCAAAGGTTTGGAGTTTCAATCGGTGCATCTGGTAAGTGTGGACGGTAAGGAATATGCCGGAGCAGAAGAACATAAGACTTTATTGCCTCCGCACGCCATCGGGAGTTCACCGAAGCAATTCGAATATGAGTCGGATGTTGAAAAGCATAACCTGCTCTACGTCGCCGTCTCACGCGCAAAGGATGCACTTAGTATCTACCAAAGTAGTGCTGATTTTCGTTTCGAATCGGTTGCAGCACTTGATGGTGCGGTCGCCAGGAAGATTCTTGTTGCGCGTCCCGGCCCACCGGTGTTCGCTCAACCGCCGGGGCTCGTGCGCCTGCCTCCAGCGGAGGCACCTACATCAGCCACAAACGAAGGGTTTCTTGCATACCACCGTTGTCCACGAGAGTACCTCTACCGTTTTGGGATGGAGATGGGGCAAGAACTTACGCCCAACCCATCCCTCCAAGCGAGGGGACTTGTTCGACGCGTACTCAAAAGCTTGGCTTCACAGGGCAGGTATGACGAGCTTGCTAGCGCTTTTGAAATGAACTGGCTAGCGGCGCACCTACCCGAGCGAAGTGCTGACCCGCAGCTTTGGGAGCAAGCTTGGGCTGCTGCCGCTGCTGGAGCCTCCTATCTCCATAGTATTAACGGGAAGTTTATCGAAGCGGACGCTGACGTGCGTCAGTTGACAGTCGGTCTACCATGGGGAGTAGCTGTAGCTGCGCCTGGTGGTAGTCGATTGCATTGTGTCGACTTCTATAGTGGAGCGAAGAACTATCTGAAGGGGCAGGACAACATCCTTGGACAGTTGATGAGCTTGACGTCAACGACAACGCCAATTGTGGAAGCGGAGCTTTTTGACCTCAGTCGTCTGGTGAGGCGAGAAGTGAAACCGGTGAGGGTCACTGAGCGCTCTAATGCAACCAAGATTGCGTTGGGTCTGCGGGCAGGAATTTTTGCGCCTAAAAAGGATAGCTATTCTTGTGCACGGTGCTCATATTCGTACCTGTGCCCGTCGTTGCCAGCTGTTTGATAATTATTGTTGTTTTAGTTCGGGTTTTAAGGAGATGCGTCGATTGAGTAGGTGAGGGCCACATTTTGCATGGCCCGCTGAAAGATGACCATGACTCAAGTATTCCTTCAATCCGAACTGCTCAAAGACATTGAGGTCCTCGAAATCGAGGAGGGCGCCTCCAAAAATGCTGTCCGTCAAGCGTGCCTGGCACGTATCGCAGAAGTGCACCTCGGCGAGATGCTCTTCCTCTTCATCGAAGATGATGATGACGAAGATGCCATCGATAAGGTGGACACCATCACCGACGGCCTGCGGCTGCACCTGCACCGTCTGAAATCCATCACCGTGAATGTCCGCTACGCGGGCCGTGAAGCACACCATACATTCCGCCCGAACACCACCATCGCACGCGTCAAACGCTGGGCTGCGCACGAGTTCGGCGTCACCCCGTCCGACGCTGCTGAGCTGATGTTGCAACTCTCCGGTACCGACACCCGTCCTGACCCGGATTTGCACCTCGGCTGCTTGGTGAAGGCACCCCAAGACTCGGTTTGCTTCGACTTGGTCCCCGCGCCTCGCGTCAACGGCTGAGAGGAAATATGAACCAGGAATGCCAAGCTCTGGAATCAGACCTCGCCTCTGGCCGATTCAAGGCAGGTGCTGCACGCGGCCGTTGGCGGCTCGTCTCGCTCAATTGGCCCCATGCATTTATCGAGGTCTTTGACCGCAATGGGCACGCTGTCTGCATCCGGTTCGAATGCTCTGGTTACCCAGGGCGCCCTCCTCAAGGGACGCCTTGGGATTACCAGGCACAGCAGCAGCTTGCCGCCCATCTTTGGCCACGAGGCGGACGTGTGTCGCAGGTTTTCAATCCCGGATGGAAGGCTGGCGCGGCGCTCTACATCCCCTGCGACCGCGAGTCCATTGTGGGCCATGACAACTGGCATGGGGAACACCCTCATCTCATCTGGAACCCATCACGCGGACTGCTCCAATACGTCGAAGCCATTCACGAAATTTTGCAAAGCCATGAACTCATATCTGCTTGAAATGCCAACGCCGCTTTGGACAGACCTGATTTCCGACCTACGTCTTCGTGGCGGCGGTATCCGCGAATCTGGTGCTTTCCTCTTGGGGGATGCTAACGGACTTACTCGCCGTGTGCGCATGTGGGTGCCTTATGACGCGTTGGACCCGAACGCACTGGCAAAGGGCTATGTCTGTCTCAGCACAGCTGCATTCACCAAACTTTGGGGTAAGTGCTCCGAATTTGGGATGGCGGTAGTCGGCGACATACATACCCACCCGAAAGGTCCCCGCCAAAGCGTGTCCGACAAAACCAATCCAATGATTTCGCAAGCGGGGCATGTCGCACTCATCGTGCCCCACTATGCGCAAGGAAACGTAATGCCGAGCGACGTTAGCGTAAATGTCTACTTGGGCGGGAAACAGTGGTCTAGTTTTTACGGCCAGGATGCGCAAAACCGAATCCAACTACTCTAAGGAAAAATAGTGATACATGCAGACTCTTTTCACCGCCTGATGAAGCTGCTCGTTGACAGCGGCGAGGCCACTACCATGGATGAAGCCATCGCTACATTTTCTCAATATGGAGTACGCGTGGTTTTGGGAGCCGACGTTGCGGAATCTCCGGCGCTGCAGATAATTGCGCTCACCGTCATCAACACTGCGGCGAGAAGTTTCCAAGGAAACGTACAAATCTGCGGCACCCGGGACATCGAACTCGTCGTACATGGCTTTGAAGGCATCCAACTGTCTGACTTTTCGACTTGGGCTGGAGTGCATTCGAATTCCACACAGTCGGGTTCTTGGCCGGAAATTTACATCGGTACCGTTGCAGGAGGCGTCGGTAATTCAAAGCTGGCTCCTTGGGCAGTTGGGTGGTCGTTTGGTATTGGAGGAAAGGCGACATCAGATGCTGACGCTTTCGTACCAGCGTGTGTTGCAGCCGGTGCATTGGCTGTAAGCGAAGCCTTCTCAATTCTTCGCGGAGACAGCCCTTATGCAGGACGCCGAGCGATGTGCTTTTCGCTCTGGTCAATGAAGGCTGATTTAGCTCAGCCATCTGCCGGCACGTTAGCTTCGCTTGACCGGGGCCTCTGGCTTATTGGCTTGGGCCACTTGGGACAGGCCTACTGTTGGACACTCGGTCTGATGCGGCAGCAGCATGCAATACAGCTTGTGTTGCAAGACATCGACATCGTGACTGAATCTACGCTCACAACGTCGGTTTTGTCTGGGGCTTCGGATTTGAAACGTATGAAGACAAGAACCGTGGCAGCTTGGATGGAGCGTCGTGGATTTGGAACACGTATTGTTGAGCGTCGTTTCGATGCAGCAACTCATGTCGCGGCGACAGAACCAATGACTGCATTATTCGGCGTCGACAATCCGAGCGCCCGACGTATTTGTGAAGGGGCTGGTTTTTCTACCGTGCTTGATGCTGGCTTAGGTTCTGGCTACAGCGATTTCCGTGCATTGCGAGTCCGCGGCTTCCCTGGAACCTCTTCTGCGGCTCGAATCTGGGCAGGTAACGTAGTTTCTGGACCGAAGCCGCTCGCGCCTGCCTACCAAGCGTTGGTCACAAAGGGGGCGGACCCCTGTGGTGTCACGACGCTGGCAACACGTTCCGTGGGTGCCCCGTTTGTGGGCTGTTATGCAGCCGCAATGCTCGTAGCAGAATTGATGCGCCGTCGAGCGGGCGAAGCTGGTCACAATGTCATTGACCTAAGCCTGCGCAATCCCGAACTGGTCGAGACTGCGTAAGGCGGCCAATGGGTCTTGGCTTTTACAAGCTCACTGCATTGGCTTTGGTTGTCAAAACTAGGGATTACCCTGTCTTATGCACTTCTGATGATGAATATCTGACTATTCAGATGGTTTTAGTATCTGTTTTCGCCTCTTGTGCGTGACGACGACAGCCGGCGGTTCCTTTTTCAGAGGTGGCTGCGAGAAGTGAACGGACTCTTCAACCTCCATAATAGAATCAGTGACTTTCCCAACAGGTACTTTGGCTTGCATAGGTTCATCGGCATCAATACATGGAAGATACTTTCTCCGCTCTTGCATCCGCTCTTTGGAGGTCGTTTTGGGAATCTGAAGCGACCTAAATGCTTGCAAATGAGATTTTGGACTGCTGAACAATTCAAGAACGGATACTTGAAATAGATTCGGTGCTGGCGCGCCGTTCGCGTAAAAGGCTTGACCTCGTTCAAGGATGATGTGTAACGCGAGTGCATTCCTCGTGTTGAGGGCATCTTGGATGGCTTCGACATCCGCGTTTTCGTAATTTATCTCGTCTTCAAATGGTCCAGGAATGTATTCCTCTTCCAAGGCCTTTTGGAGTTCGAAAACATTTCGATATCCGTAAATTTGCGCCAGCGTTTCTCTTGAACGCTGTAGTCCATCTCCGGTTAGTCTTGATAAATTCTTTGCATATGTATTGAAGAATTTGACCGATACCGGATAGAACTTGCGCCCTCCGAAGTGAAATTCGAGTTCATCATTCATATTTAAATCTCTTATAGCCTCTACATCGAGCCCTTATGTGGGCTCACACTCAAGTGCTGTTGCAAGGTGAAGCAAAAGCGCAGGATGCCGCCCGATGTGTACAGGTAGGTGGTGACCTTCTTATCGCACATGTCAGTTCTCATGGCGCTACTTCAAAAGCACCATTTAAATGTCGTATCTAGCTAGAAAGCAGTAGCATCCGCTAGACCAACTTTAGGGCTGGTGTAGCAATACAACCTTCTTATCAGACATTTCACTCAAGATTTCTTGTAGGCGCTGCTTCTCACGCTGTAGGGTTTCGATGTCTGCACGTGCTGCAATAAGGTCAGCTTCGGCCTGCTGCAGCTCAAGTTCGGTATCGCGGTGAGATTGGGCAAGGCCGTCATAAAGTGCCTTCCAATTCGCGATACGGTCGGCTAACTCGCGACGGACAGCACCACGACCAATCACTTTTCCAGTCTTGATTTCCTCAAGCCATTTCTTTACCTCAAGGCCAAAATCGCGCTGTTTGGAGCTAAAGAACGTTGTAGGGTGAACATCAGCTCGTCGAGCAAGTTCATTTAAGGAGAGGTCGCCTTTGTTATGCGGATATTTGTCTTCGTTGTTAGCTAGCTCTTGCTCGATGATTCTCATCACTGAGCGTACATGCATTTCAAACCCTTGAGACCGTTCTTTCCCTCTCTCTAACGCCCTCTCCTTAATCAATGCACGTGTGGATTCCGAGCGCCGGGTCGGCTTGGGTGTAGCTGTGTCGTTCACGCAGGCACCTCGTCTTCGGCTTCTGAAACTACCTGCTGAACCGTAGTGTCCTTCATCCATTTTTCACGTAGGTCCTCGAACCGTCTCACATGAGTGCGAATCTGGCCGGCCCACAGAGCTTGAACCAGGTCCTCGCCGTTCGCGCCAGCTTCTTTGTATGCATTAACTGAAGCCTGAATAGCACCATCTACATCTTCACGCAGGAACGCATCCTCAAGCCTATGTTTGCAGCTGGATTGGCAGCGTGAGGGCTCCGGATGTCCCTTGCTTTTGTTGCATGGGCCTGATTCGGTGCCTGGAAACTTTGTACACATAACTCCCTCTCTGACCAACTGCCATGCTTTTCCTTGGAGGGTAAGTATTTCTGCTAATTCGATAGCACTATTTGCTCCCCATTCGTCGCCATGCTGATGCAAGCGCTCTTTCTGGACTTCAATGGCTCTACCTATCATTAGCGCAGCCGGGCCACCGTAACCACCGAGCGGAAGTTGCGGTTCCGGTTTGTCTTCGCTAGCGACTATTGCCTCTATGACCTCCTTGGCGCGCATTACTCTCAGCTCTCGGCTGACCTCTTCGATTTCGCCCCGCAAATCTCTGTCGTTGAGTATGTAGTACAGGGTTGATTCGATACAGTCGTGACCAAAGACGTCCATTAGCACCTTTGGGGCTTGAGTTAAAGCCAATGCTACTAGGCGGGCTACAGTCTTTCTGAATCGATGCGAACGAAGGTTTTGGCCGCCAGGAGCTGTTTCCATGCCCAAAGCAATGGCGTACGCAATAAGGGCACCATTGATGTCATGTAATGGCTCTGTTCGCTTGCTATTGCCGAGGCCGGATACACGGCCCCATAGGTGTGTCCCAAGCGATTGCGGAGGTGGTTTCCCTCCGTCCGGCTGGCGTTTGGGAGTTAACGGGCCAATGGTCTCAGCCAGACTGACCAGCCTTGTCTGCTGTTCAATCGCTTGAACTGCCAAATCAGGTAACACCCAATCGCGAATTTCTCCGTCATGGCGTTTGACAAGTTTGAACGTTCGGCCATTCGCATAGGGCATCCCATTGCGAGCGTATTGAACACACCATCGTTCAAGATTGAACGTTTCGGATTTTCGTCCTGCTGTTGAAAGCGAAACGACAAAGAGGTGTGCAAGCTGAACGTTGTTCAGGAGAACCATGATTTGAGCAAAGCTCTTAGGTGGCCAAGCCAAGCCTTCCGAAGTACTCAACACGACCATTTCCTCTTTGTCTAGGGGGGCCTCTTCTGTTTTTTCCACATCCTTAGTCGTAATGCTACATACAACTGAATTCTTGCCGGACTTCTTCTTTCTTTTTTTACCCGATTGCGCCAAGCGAATAGAAAACAGAGGTGCACTGATAATGCCTCCCTGACTATCGCGCCAAACGTAACTACAAAGATACTTTCTTACCTGTGTAATACGGCGTTTTTTTACTGCTTTTGGTGTTACCGTTAAGTCGTCAGTGCTCTGCCAAAGCGACTGAATTTCCTGTGCAATAGTTAGCAAGTTTGGTGCGAGCTCCTGTATCAGCCAAAGACTTCGCCGACCCATTTCAGACACGTAATCGTCGGGGAGGGGACGGTGCGGGTCCTTCGGTTTTTGCTGTGACTGCCTTAGGCGCTCAGGTCCAGCTACATCCGTTGGTTTCGTTGTGGTGTCACTGATAGCAGGCACATCGCTCCATAGTCCTCGTTCTTTGAGAATACGCATCCTTTGAATTTCGCGGGTCGCGTATTTCTTACTCGACGTGCTCATCGAGTCCAAGTCTGCCGCTTGAATGCAACTCAAAAAACATACGTTCACAGGGGACATAATTGGAGTGACGTCTTCCAAGGCTCCGCCGCTTAGGTTCTGCCCCAGCCATTTAGACACGCCTAACGCAAGTAATTGAGAGAAATAGCTGTATCCAATATCTTTGACGTTGCTTGGGTCAAGTGATGTATTCCTCCGTTTGTCTCCAATTCCTACTGGGCCCATCCGAAGAAGGACGAGATACCGTGTGATAGTCAGTAAGGCACCTTCAAGAAGGTGCTGCACCCATGTAGCTGCGCTTTGGAGTGGAAGAATTTCTCCAGTTTCTGAAAAGTGTTGAATGTTTGCTTTCGCGGCATCAGCTTCATTAACTAAGCGTTGATGACGTTTAGGTAGGAAGTGAACAATTCTTTTCCGCAAGTCGACGTTTAGAGTTGCTTCACTATGTTCCGAAGGTGCCCATTTTCTCGGCGTTGACCAAAAACCATAAGTGCTACCGTGTTGCAAAAGGTTTTGAATGACTAAGATGCCGTCTTTGTCCAGAAGATGAATGGATTCCACAGTCGCATGTAGTAAGACGCGATTGCGAGTAGCGTTGATTTCTTGTTCGCGGGAGAGCTTCTGAGGAATACCGAAAGCTGTGTTATTGGCTATGATGTTCGCCGTGGGAGACGGAGTCTTTTCGGCGGAAAAATTTTTACGCTCCATAGATATGTCTTTCCTAAGTACTGAGGATGCCGTCGGAGTCAATGACCCGATGCTCGCCACTTGCAATGCGCTGCTCCCAATCCGCGAAGAGAGCTTGTACTTCTTTTTCATCGAAATGCTGCAGTGCTAGTGTCGTGTTTGTGAGCTCCTCACCAAAGGACGATTCAGCAAACGCTACGGCTGACATTCTCGACCGAATATGTAGCAATTCGGCTAATCGCTTGGTCAGACCATATAAGCTATCTGGGAAGATAACCGCATTTTCAAGACACAATGTACAGCGGTGAACGGGGCACATTGCCTCTCCATCAGGTTTGAATGTCGGGGCGATATGTTTGGGTGGATTCGTTGGGTCTTTACACCCCACACCAATGCGACTGCGCCTTAGCGCGCGATATTCATGCAGCCGATTCCGCTCTTTCTCTTTGACGTCACCTTCTCGACACCATTTTGCAATGATGGTTGAGTCCACACGGCCATGGAACTTGACTTCATGCCACAAAGCGTTGCTGAAAGTACGGTAGAGCCTGTCGCTTTCATCATTGAGCAATGTATTGTCTAAGTAATCTTTGGTAGTTCCAGGCCATTTATGCCCTAAAGCCTTCATGACATACAGCACCATGCCACCACTTATTCGATAAGCGTATGCTGCGAAAGCGTCCCGAAAGTCAGCAGGCTTCATTTTGGTAACCTGTTCGTTTGGTGGTTGCGTTAGGTTTATGCGCTCGACTAGCTCGTCAAGGAAATTTCCCCGTTGAGTTCTATCTACTCCACGGCCGTAACTCACCTCATCTAACCAAGTAATGTTCCCTCTGCCTGGCACCGCATATATCCAAGGAGAGCGAGTACCTTGCTCTAGTTTTACGATTTGTTTATGCTTCTCATCAAGCACCTCTGATGCGGAGCCGCTCGCCCTCAATTCTTCGAATTCCTTTTTGAGCTTTGCAAGGTCTATATGAAGCTGTTCTCGCAGAGGCTGAGTGCGCTTTATCAGTATTTGCAAGATGCCGCCGGGAGAACCCCGCGACTTAAATAGTCCCTCTGTAATCTGTTCAGAGTCGCCTCGCGCCTTATGCCCATACATTAAATAGCGTTTCGGGTCTTTAGGGTGAGGAACTATGAATTCCTCGTTGACGTCCAGACTCAACAATACGGATGAGTTCCATCCGGTGTCGGCCAGACACAAATGAAATGCGGCTCTGATATCGCAAGCATCCGGATAATTACCCCTTAGCATAGTCGGAACGCTATAGCCATTGGTTTGGAAGACGTCTTTTGACATATCGCCGTAAATTTCCTTTCCGCTAGGCTTAGGGTTGCCTATAACTCGAACCGCCAGCTGAAACTTTTGATAGTTACGGAGCAGCGCCGCATCCTTGTCATTGCTTGGTGCCTGACTAAGCATCAGTTCTTCCGTCTTTTCCCAGCGATACACCGCATCGAACCACATACGCTTTAGTGCAAATCGAATTTTGTCCGTTTGACTCTTAGGTGGTAGATGTCTGCTTGGGTCGGGCCGCTCGGGCGGACTCCAATAGAGTTGCGAAAGTCCATGTGTTTTTCGCACTAAATTGACTATGCGTATGAAGTTTGTGAATGGAAGACGGGCCATTCCTCGGTCATATGCGTACCGACGGTGAATTTCCGTAATGTCACTTACTTCGTTCACAGGCGCTATAGAGATATTTCCTGGAACGACAACCTTCTCAACTGCATCCAGGAGACGCCACCATGTCCGAAATGCATGCAGGTATTGAACGGTCGTGTTAGCTGCGGCGTATTCGAGAATTCCCCGGACTGCAGGAGCGAGTTGGTCAATAAGTTTCGGGCGACCGCTGAAGGGGCCCAACCAAGACCCGCCTCTGATACTTCGCTCATATTCACCATCTCTGAAGACATGCAAATCTACTAGGACTGGCGTGTCCGGATTCTTGGTCCAGAAACGTAGAAGGTCATCGGAGATAGAGCTTGTTGCTGTAACAGAGGTAGTTGCTAACACCACCGGCGGTGCGAGTTCTCTAAGGTGGTCTTTGTTGTAAGTTCGAATGCCCATGTCTTGGTTAGGTTTGTTCCATTTCGAGGATATCCTCATTGTCGTTGGCGTACCGAATCGATAGGGCAGTACCAAACATATCTGCAGCCCACCGCAAATAAATCATTGTTGTCTTGTCGTCGGCGTGCCCTAACTGAGGCTGAATCTGTAGTCGAATAATCGACATGCCGCTTGATTCAAGAAGCTCTTGCGCAACGTTCCCGCCTAAGGAGAGCAGATGCTTGTGTTGTTGAAGACCTATCCAGAGGACGGAACACGCCCACCAATCTCGACCTAGATGTGGCGACCACCCCTTGAATGGCAAATCTACCCCCGTCCATGCGTTGTAGAGACGCTTGCTTTTGATGCGCTCCCCCGTACTTTCCTCAAGAAACAAGTGCACGGCTTCATCTACACGCTGCTTTTTCTCGAGTGTCGATGTCGCCGCATTAACCCATCGCTTGAGTGCAGGATTGCGGTGCTTTTTACGGTACACATGCAGACGCTCTGCGAGTTCTAATGGAATTTTTATGAAACGAGCTGGCCCAATCTTGTCGCCATGGTCGTATCCGTTGCAGGGCCCCTTCGTGCCATACATGATTTCAATCTCTACCAGCTGGTCTTTGCGGGGAGCAATTGGGTTTGTGATGAGCCAGTCTTCTGGGTCCGGCGGTAATGTATCTATGCGAAAGCAGGCGACTTCCTCAAGTCGCATTGCAGTCAATAGGATGGTTTCGCACATCAGCCCAAGGGCTTCACCAAACTTGGCATAAACACTATCGAGCCACGAACGCACCTCGCCGTCTGTTGGCATTCTTAGTCGGCGCTTATTCTGACGAACCTTTCCCTTTCGTTGTCGGACATGCTTTATTCTTGGTCCATAGTTAGTCTTGCTAGCGACCCTAACTGGCACTACCTCATAAGGCACCATAAAAGGCGCTCGATATCCCTTGTCACCTGTCCAATTCAGATAATCGCAGGCTTGCTGGACTCGCAGATTAATGGTCTTTGGCCCCAGTCCATCGCCGTCCCGTGACCAAATGCCTTTGAGCATTTCTTCTTGGTAACGTCCTCTGACATGGTCTGCGTAAGTGCATGTAGTGAGGTCTATACCTCGGAGGCTTGCCCACTCTAAAAAGTTGAGTAACCAACATGCGTAGTTCCATATCGTTCCATCAGTTAGTGGAGTTTCGCTTGGGGGGTTACCACGATGTATTGGGTCCCAACGGCCTAGACCTCGCTCGATGATGTAGCGACTCGCGCGGCGGTGATAGCCGGGACGGTCGTCGAATATGCAGGGAAGCCGAGCAACTCTACCGAAACCGGCTTTTGCAGTGATGTCAGGGTCACTGTAATAAACCTTCCAAGCCATTCATCAAATGCTACGTAGAGGCTGGCGGGGCCTTACCTCGTTGCCGAAATGCACTAAGAAAGTTTCGATGCCAAAGGTATCAATACCGCTTTCTAGGTTTGGTATCACTGTGTCCATCTATTGCTGCCCCTTGTAACTCTGTTCGTACTGCTGCTGGGGGCAATTCTGCCACTCTGAAACCAAGGCGTCAACGATTAAATTCCTTTAAAATCATATACTTACGGTAAATTAAACGACAGCAATAGCACTATACAAAACACCAGCAAACGTACAAATGGTGGATTTCCGTTTTTGCTTTTACAAAGGATTTGGGTGACTGCAATGACGGGGCGAGACCAGGATGTGAGAGCTGTTATGGAGGGGATGGTTGGCTATCGAAAGACAAACGGTACCGAGGTATGGTTATCGCTCAAGACTAACTTTGGCACTTGAGAGTACGGTGAGGCTGTCAGCAATGACCTCTCAGTCATTGCATTCCGATGGAGAGCGGTATCTGTGCCGGTCCGAAGACTATCAACTGCTAGAACTAATACAGTCGATTACGGATATATCTTTGAAGGAGGGTGGACAGTGACGTCAGGAGTAACTTGGTCTAATGAATTCTGACGTGGATATAACAAGAAAGAGCACGCCGCGATGCGCCAGCGAGATTTCTCCTGGGCGTGGCGTACTGCCACCGCCGACCAGCGCCACGCCGGAAGCGGTATGGTGCGGCGCGCGGTAAGGACGCGCCTTCCAGCGGGCAATTGAAAAGCCGCTGGTCAGCGATTGCACTGCGGCCGACTCCAGCGCTTCTTCGTCGGTCATCTGCGGCAGGATGCCGGGAAAGCGTTGCGCAAGCATGGATTTTCCGGTGCCCGGAGGACCTACCATAAGTACGCTGTGGCCCCCTGTCGCGGCAATCTCCAGCGCCCGTTTGGCCTGTGCCTGTCCCTTGACGTCGGCGAAATCCGGATAGACCGGCCTCGCCGGTGCGGCTTCCGCACGATGGCGGGCCAGACGGGCGCTGCTGTCGCGTGACGCAAAGTGCGCACAGACCTGCAGCAGCGATTCGGCCGGGTAGATCGACGCATCGGTCACCATCGCCGCTTCGTCGGCGTTGGCGCGCGGCAGGATAAAGGCGCGCTGTTTTCCTGACGCGTCGCCGGCGCGATGCATGGCATAGGTCATTGCCAGCGCGCCCCGGATGGGCCGTAGTTCACCGGACAGCGAGAGTTCACCGGCAAATTCGTACTTGGCAAGTTCGTCGCCGGGCATTTGCTCGGACGCGGCGAGGATGCCGAGCGCAATCGGCAGATCAAAGCGGCCGGATTCCTTGGGCAGATCGGCAGGGGCGAGATTGACGGTGATGCGTCGCGCGGGGAATTCAAAACGGGCGTTTTGCAGCGCGGCGCGAACCCTGTCCTTGGATTCCTTCACTTCGGTGTCGGGCAAGCCGACAATGGTGAAAGAGGGCAGGCCGTTGGCCAGATGGACTTCGACGGTCACTTCGGGAGCCTGCATGCCCGACAGGGCGCGGCTCTTCAATACAGCTAAGCTCATTGAACCTCATGTTGTTGTTTTTGGCATGCCGCGCGCTGGCCTTGACCGACCAGGGGCATAGGTATCGGCATGCCTGTGACTGCGCTATCCGTGCGCAATGCATGCCGATACGAATGAGGCGATTGGGGCTTGCCCGAGTGGCAAGCGCAGGGTCAAGGCTTTTTCAGCTGTGCTTCCAGTTCGGTCACGCGTGCTTCCAGCGCTTCGAGTTTGGCGCGGGTCTTGGCAAGTACCTGCGCCTGGATATCGAATTCCTCGCGCGTCACCAGGTCCAGCTTGGAAAAGCCCTGACTCATCATCGCTTTCACGTTCTTCTCGACATCTTTCATCGGCGAGTTTTCGATTGCCTGGTTGATCTTGCTTTGCAGGTCATTAAAAAAGTCGTTCTTGTTCATCATCAATCCTTGCTTAAAAAATATGCACCTCGGTGGTGCGATATGAAGACCGCCGCTTCAGCATGGTGCGTTCGACGTGGTGCGCACTTTCAACTGCAGTGCGTTTACTTGCAAACAGTCCAAGAAATAGAAATTCTGATAACGCAATTGTGGCATGAAAACGGTGGCATGAGTCCTGCTAAGTAGTTGGATAAATGCAATGCCACGTATTTTTTCACCGACAAAAAAGGGACTAACATGAAAAAAATGATTCTTGCTGCCGCCGTCTTTGCCGCCTTATCCACCTCTGCTTCGGCACAGCAAGCCGCCGCCGCTGAAACACCAGAACATAGCTTCACAGGTAACTTGACTCTGGCCAGCGACTATCGTTTCCGCGGTATTTCCCAGACCTTCGGCAAGCCGACGCTCCAGGGCGGGTTCGATTATGCGCACAGCAGCGGCTTTTATGCCGGTAACTGGAACTCGAACGTCAGCGGTGTTCAGTACCCAGGTGGCGCGAGCCTCGAAATGGACTTCTACGCCGGCTACAAGTTTACTCCGGTAGAAGACCTGACTGCTGACATCGGCGTCCTGTACTACTACTACCCGGGTTCGACCATCGGCACCACCGGCGAAAAATTCGACAACACCGAAATCTACATCGGTGCGACTTACAAATGGTTCTCCGCCAAGTATAGCCATGGCGTGACCGACTTCTTCGGCCTCAACAGCACAACGGGGTTCGCACCGCGCGGCGACTCCAAGGGTTCCGGTTACCTCGACCTGGCAGCTAACTTCGAGATCGCCGAGAAGACTACCCTGAGCTTCCACGTCGGTCACCAGAAGGTGCGCCACTACGGCGAATTGGACTACACCGATTACAAGGTCGGCGTTGCACGCGATTTTGGCTTTGCGACATTGGGCCTGGCAGTGATCGGCACCAATGCGGATGAGGCCTTCTACACCGCGACCAATGGATCTAAGTCACGCGACCTGGGCAAGACAACGGCTGTACTGTCGCTTTCCAAAACGTTCTAATCCCCAAGAGGTTTCCATGAAACTCATCACTGCAATCATCAAACCGTTCAAATTGGACGAAGTACGCGAGTCCCTGTCGGCGATCGGTGTGCAGGGCATCACCGTTACCGAGGTCAAGGGTTTCGGTCGCCAGAAGGGCCATACCGAGCTCTATCGCGGCGCCGAGTATGTCGTTGACTTCCTGCCCAAGACCAAGATCGAGGCCGCAGTGGACGATGCCATCGTTGATCGCGCCATTGAAGCCATCGAAAGCGCGGCACGCACCGGCAAAATCGGCGACGGCAAGATTTTCGTTTACGACCTGCAGCAAGTCGTCCGTATCCGTACCGGTGAGACCGGCAAAGAAGCCCTCTAAGGAGACCCAGATGAAAAAATTATTGGCAAGCTTCCTCGCGACCAGCACGCTGCTGTTCGCAGTCGGCTTTGCGCAGCCGACGATGGCTGCGGATGAACCCGCGGTAAAATCCGAAGCCATCGTGGTAGCACAAGCCGCTGCTCCCGCTGCTGAACCCGCTGCGTCCGCCGCCGCACCGGCCGCTTCGGCTGCCGCTCCTGCCGCCGCTGCAGCAACCGCAGCCGAAGCACCGGCTGCCGCAGCAGCGCCGGCACCGGTTCCCAACAAGGGTGATACCGCCTGGATGATGATCGCCACGGTCCTCGTGATCCTGATGACCATTCCCGGTTTGGCACTGTTCTACGGCGGCCTGGTCCGCACCAAGAACATGCTGTCGATCCTGATGCAAGTCTTCATGATTTTCTCGCTGATCGTGGTGTTGTGGTGCGTCTATGGCTACTCGCTTGCATTTACCGAAGGCGGCGGCTTCATCGGCTCTTTTGATCGCCTGTTCCTCAAGGGCATTACGCCGGAAACAGTGGCGGCGACCTTCAGCAAGGGTGTGGTGATTCCGGAGTTCGTGTTTGTAGCGTTCCAGGCAACCTTCGCAGCCATCACTTGCAGCCTGATCGTCGGCGCGTTCGCCGAGCGCATCAAGTTCTCCGCAGTGCTGCTGTTCGTCGTGCTGTGGTTCACTTTCGCTTACCTGCCAATGGCACATATGGTCTGGTTCTGGCCTGGTCCGGATGCCTACACCGATGCAGCGGCAGCGGAAAAGGCGACGGCCGCCGCCGGCTGGCTGTTCCAGAAGGGCGCGCTTGACTTCGCAGGCGGCACCGTGGTTCACATCAACGCTGCGATCGCCGGTCTGGTAGGTGCGTACGTCATTGGCAAGCGTGTCGGCTACGGCAAGGAATCGATGGCGCCGCACTCCCTGACACTGACCATGGTTGGCGCATCGATGCTGTGGGTGGGCTGGTTCGGTTTCAACGCCGGTTCGTCACTCGAAGCAGGCGGTACCGCTGCCCTGGCTCTGGTCAATACCCTGCTGGCGACTGCTGCCGCAACGCTGTCCTGGAGCTTCGGCGAATGGATGGGCAAAGGCAAGCCCTCGATGCTGGGTGCCGCATCCGGTGCGGTCGCTGGCCTGGTGGCAATCACTCCGGCAGCCGGTTTCGTTGGCGTGATGGGTGGTCTGGTGATCGGCCTGCTGGCTGGCATCATCTGCCTGTGGGGCGTCAATGGCCTCAAGCGTCTGCTGGGTGCGGATGACTCCCTCGACGTGTTTGGCGTGCATGGCGTCGGCGGTATCCTCGGCGCCCTGCTGACCGGCGTGTTCGCGGCGCCCTCCCTCGGCGGCACTGGCATCTATGACTATGTTGCCAACAAGGTTGCGGACGACTACTCGATCGCAGGCCAGGTGTGGATCCAGTTCCAGGGCGTCCTGACGACAGTGATCTGGTCCGGCGTGGTGGCATTCATCGCCTACAAGCTGGTTGATCTGATCGTCGGTCTGCGTGTGCCGGAAGAGGAAGAGCGCGAAGGTCTCGACATCTCCAGCCACGGCGAGTCGGCTTATCACTCGTAATCGCCAACCGGCATAGCAGCAAGCAATTCTCTGCCTGCGCAAGCAGGACTTGAAAGCGCCTCCTCGGAGGCGCTTTTTTTTCGTCCTCAATCGGCACTTTGTTGTCGTAAACGCAATTAATTTGACCGGCATGGCATCTGTGTATCCTTCTGCCCGGCCACAAATTCCGGTATTTGTAGCTGAATCGGCACTTTTGAGGCCCCGCCCGACGCAAAACGAGGATTACCATTAGAATCGGTATCGCTCCGATGCCGCAGAACCCAGGTAGTTGAAAAGCGCTTTTCCGCCCCGACATGAAGGCGGTAGCGTCGGGAACTGCAGCGCCGAGGAGAGCCTGTCCGGAAAATCGGCTCCGGATTTGCCCCGACCGCCACGCATACACGCCTCGCGCGGCGCGTGCAGCTGATTCAGCCGGTTTGCAAGCGCTTTACCTATTTGGAAGGTTTTATATGGTTCCGCATCTCGTCACGGCCCTGAACGGCCCGCTTCTCGACCTCGAAAAAAAGATTCTTGCCGCAACGCCGGCAATTGAACGCTGGTTCCGTCTCGAGTGGCAGGAACATACGCCGCCGTTCTATTGTTCGGTTGACCTGCGCAACGCCGGCTTCAAGCTGGCTCCGGTCGATACCAACCTGTTCCCCGGCGGTTTCAACAATCTGTCTCCGGAAATGCTGCCGCTGGCAGTCCAGGCCGCCATGGCCGCGATCGAGAAATACTGTCCGGATGCCAAGAACCTGTTGCTGATCCCGGAACGCCACACCCGCAACACCTTCTATCTGCAAAACGTCGCACGCCTGATCCAGATTTTCCGTCAGACCGGTCTCAATGTGCGTCTCGGCTCGCTGTCCGACGACGTGAAAGAGCCCACCCATATCGACCTGCCCGACGGCAGCACCCTCACCCTGGAACCGCTGGAGCGCTCGGCCAATGGCCGCCGCCTGGGTCTGAAGAACTTCGATCCCTGTACCATCCTGCTCAACAACGACCTGTCGTCCGGCATTCCGTCCGTGCTGGAAGGCCTGCATGAGCAAAGTCTCCTGCCGCCGCTGCACGCCGGCTGGGCGGTGCGCCGCAAGACCAATCACTTTGCCGCGTATGACGAAGTGGTCAAGAAATTTGCCAAGCTGATCGATGTCGATGGCTGGATGCTGAATCCGTATTTCGCGCGCTGCGGCGAAATTAACTTCCAGGAACGCACCGGCGAGGAATGCCTGGCGACCAACGTCGACACGCTGCTGACCAAGATCCGCAAGAAGTACAAGGAATACGGCATCAAGGAAACGCCTTTCGTGATCGTCAAGGCCGATGCAGGCACCTATGGCATGGGCATCATGACCGTCAAGGATGCAAGCGAAGTCAAGGATCTCAATCGCAAACAGCGCAACAAGATGTCGGTGGTCAAGGAAGGACTGGAAGTCTCGGACGTGATCATCCAGGAAGGCGTGCATACCTTCGAACACATCAACGACGCGGTGGCCGAACCGGTGGTTTACATGATCGACCGTTACGTGGTCGGCGGCTTCTATCGGGTGCATGCCGAGCGTGGTGTCGATGAAAACCTCAACTCGCCAGGCGCGCATTTCGTGCCGCTCGCTTTCGCGCAGCAGCATGCCTTGCCAGACTTGCAAGCCAAGCCGGGTACCGCGCCGCCGAACCGCTTCTATATGTACGGCGTCGTGGCGCGCATGGCCTTGCTGGCGGCCTCTCTCGAGCTTGAAAAAACCGATCCGAACCCGGAAGTCTACTGATGAAATTTGCCTTTCTCGCGGACCCGCTCGATCACTTCAAGATTTACAAGGACACCACCTTTGCCATGATGGCCGAGGCGGCGCGGCGCGGTCACGCCATCTATGCGTTCCAGCAGAAGGACATGGCCCTGGAAGGGGGCAAGGTGAGCGCCAACGTCGCGCGCATCACGCTGACAGGCGACCCGGATGACTGGTATCGCGCCGATGCGCCGGAAGCGGTGGAACTCAATGCGTTTGATGCCATCGTGGTGCGCAAGGACCCGCCGTTCAACATGGAATACGTGTACCTGACCTATCTGCTCGAAATCGCGGAAAAGCAGGGCGCGCGCGTATGCAACCGGCCCGAGGCGATCCGCAGCCACAATGAAAAGCTGGCGATCGCGCAATTTTCGCAGTTCACCTCGCCGACGCTGGTGACCAGCGATGCCGCCCGACTCCGCGCCTTCCATGAAGAACACAAGGACGTGATACTCAAGCCGCTCGATGGCATGGGCGGCACGGGGATTTTCAGGGTGCGCGAAGACGGCATGAACCTCGGCTCCATCATCGAAACGCTGACCGGCAATGGGGCTCACAGCATCATGGCGCAGCGCTTCATTCCGGAGATCGTCAAGGGCGACAAGCGTGTGCTACTGATCGGCGGTCAAGTGGTGCCGTTCTGCCTGGCGCGCATTCCGCAAGGCAGCGAAGTGCGTGGCAATCTCGCCGCAGGCGGTTTGGGCGTCGCCCAGCCGATTTCGGATCGCGACCGGGAAATCGGCGAAGCTCTTGCTCCAGTTCTGGCTAGACGCGGATTATTGCTGGTAGGATTAGACATCATTGGAAATTGCCTGACGGAAGTGAATGTGACCAGCCCGACCTGTTTCCAGGAAATCAAGCAGCAAACCGGTTTCGACGTTGCCGGGATGTTTATCGAGGCCCTGGAAAAGCAGTAGCAGACCAGCGGCGACCGTGACGGCGGCGTGGAGAAAATGACTTGCTGCCTGTTGCCATCAAGCCGCCATCAGCGTACAGCAGCATACGTCGCAACTACGTCGTAACTATCGAAAAACAATCAACAGGTGCCGAAGCACCGCTAACGGAGAGGCCGACATCGCGGGAGACGCGGAAGCCGCCGGACAACACGGCAGTCGGTCTATAAAGAGCAATCATGATTGGCATTCTTCTACTTACGCATGCACCTCTGGGCAACGCCTTCATCGAGGCGGCGACCCATGTGTTTCGCGCGCGTCCCGAAAGGATGGAGGCGATCGATGTGCGTGCCGACCAGGACACCGCCGAAGTCAACCGGGTGGCGCAGGAAGCAATCAATCGCCTTGACGACGGTTCCGGTGTGCTGGTGATTACCGATGTGATGGGCGGTACGCCTTCCAATTGCACGCTGCGGCTGTGCAGCCCCGGGCATGTGGAGGTGATCGCCGGCATCAGCCTGCCGATGCTGCTGCGTGCACTCACCTATCGCAACGATACCATCGACGTTGTTGTCGAAATGGCGCTGGCCGGCGGACAGAGCGGTGCGGTCAGGGTGGACAACCGGGTCCGGCTTTCACCGAACTGAAGCAACGGCGAATGCAGTAGAAATACAAGTAAAAATTGAAGTACAAGGCGCACGCAGAAACACGACGGACTTCCACAACGATAACGATAAGCAGACATGATTCAACAGGAAATCGAAATCATCAACAAGCTCGGGCTGCACGCCCGTGCCTCGGCAAAACTGACCCAGCTCGCCGCCAAATTCCAGAGCGAAGTCTGGCTCAGCCGCAACGCACGACGCGTCAACGCCAAGTCGATTATGGGTGTGATGATGCTGGCCGCCGGCAAGGGCGCGAAGGTCACACTGGAAGCCGACGGCACCGATGAAAAGGCCGCATTCGATGCCTTGGTCGAGCTGATCCAGAATAAGTTTGGCGAAGGCGAATAATCAGTACGCACAATACGCATAGACAAGTCCGCACATCGATGGCTTCATTTACCTTACACGGCATTCCGGTATCACGCGGCATTGCAATCGGCCGTGCGCATATCCTTGCGCCCGCCGCCCTGGACGTCAAACATTACCTTGTACCGCAAGAGCAGGTGGAGGCTGAAGTCCAGCGCCTGCAAAAAGCCATCGCGACCGTGCACAAGGAATTGCAGACCATCTGGAACGACTTGCCCAAGGATTCCCCGGCGGAACTTGGTGCGTTCATCGATGTGCATGCGTTGATCCTGTCGGACCCGATGATTGCCGAAGTGCCGCTCGATATCATCCGCTCGCGCTATTACAACGCCGAATGGGCGCTGGTAACGCAGATCGATGAACTGTCCGCGCAATTCGACGAGATCGAAGACGCCTATCTGCGCGAACGCAAGAGCGATATCCAGCAAGTCGGAGAACGCGTGCTCAAGGTGCTGACCGGCACGGCATCCACCTTGCCGTCGAATGCCGATGGCGACGAAAGCGTGGGACGCATGATCGTCGTCGCGCACGACATTTCGCCCGCCGACATGCTGCAGTTCAAGGACCGTGCGTTCGGCGGCTTCGTTACCGACCTGGGCGGCCAGAACTCGCATACCGCGATCGTTGCGCGCAGTCTCGATATTCCGGCAGCGGTCGGTATGTTCAACGCATCGGCGCTGATCCAGCAGGACGACTGGGTCATCATCGATGGCGATGCCGGCGTCGTTATCGTCGATCCCGCGCCGAGTGTGCTCGAACAGTATCGCGAGCGCCAGGCAAAATTACTGCGTGACCGCAAGAAGCTCGGCAAGCTGCGCAAGACGCCGGCGATCACCCGCGATGGCACGCCGATCACCTTGCTGGCCAACATCGAATTGCCGGACGATTGCCCGGGTGCGCTGGAAGCGGGCGCGATGGGTGTGGGCCTATTCCGTTCGGAATTCCTGTTCATGGGCCGCACCGGCTACGTCAACAAATTGCCTTCCGAGGACGAGCAGTTCGAGTCCTATCGCAAGGCAGTGGTGGCCATGAAGGGCCGGCCGGTCACGATCCGTACACTCGACATTGGCGCAGACAAACCGCTCGATGCCGCGGAGCAGACCGCGCTCAATCCGGCACTTGGGTTGCGCGCGATACGTTTCTGCCTGGCCGAGCCTCAAATGTTCCTCGCACAGTTGCGTGCGATCCTGCGCGCCTCCGCTTACGGCCCGATCAAATTGCTGATCCCGATGCTTGCGCACGCATTTGAAATCGACCAGAGCCTGGCCATGATCGAGCAGGCCAAGGGGCAACTGCGCGATGCCGGCAAGAAGTTCGATCCGCTGATCCAGGTGGGTGCGATGATCGAAATCCCGGCCGCCGCATTGACGCTGCCGCTGTTCGTCAAGCGCATGGATTTCCTCTCCATCGGCACCAACGACCTGATCCAGTACACGCTGGCCATCGACCGCGCCGACCACGAAGTCGCCCATCTCTACAATCCCTTGCATCCCGCCGTGCTCTACCTGCTGTCGAGCACGATTGCCATGGGCGCGAAAGCGGGCATCCCCGTATCGGTGTGCGGTGAAATGGCGGGGGATATCAAGCTGACACGCCTGTTGCTTGGCATGGGGCTGCGTGAATTTTCGATGCATCCGACGCAATTGCTGGCAGTGAAGCAGGAGATCCTGAACAGCGATCTTGGCGCGATTGCGCCGCATATGAAAAAGATTTTGCGGGCGATGGAACCGAGCATGATCATGTCGGCAGTGGAGCAATTGCGGGCAGAAGGAAATCCAGCCTGAGCTGAGATCAAGCTTGCGGATCATGCAGTGCGGCACGCTGCAATGAAAACGAAAGGGCCCCGCAGGGCCCTTTCGTTTTTGCGCCCTACCCGCGGTAGGGAGGTCGCCTTTTTCAAGGCGCCGCTGTAGCCTTTCCCGCAGGAGGATGCCTCCTCGCACTGAGCCGCTTCCACAGGGGTGGGGCGATCAGCAACAGCAGGGTAATGCCCAGCACTGTCGCCGAAATCGGATGCGTGAAGAACACTGACGGATCTCCCTGGCTGATCGACAGGGAGCGCCGCAATTGCTGTTCCGCGACCGGACCGAGAATCATGCCGACGATAGTCGGCGCTACCGGTATGTCATAACGACGCATCACGAAGCCGATCAGGCCGATGATGTAGAGCAGCAGCAGGTCGAACCAGGAATTGCGCAAGCCGTAGGCGCCCAGCGTGGCAAAGATCAGAATGCCGCCGTACAGAAGCGGACGCGGGATCGACAGCAGCTTGATCCACAAACCGACCAGCGGCAGGTTGAGCACCAGCAGCAGCACATTGCCGATATACATTGATGCAATCAGACCCCAGACCAGCTGAGGCTGGCTCTCAAACAGCAGCGGGCCGGGTTGCAGGCCATATTGCTGGAATGCGGCCAGCACGATAGCCGCCGTTGCTGACGTTGGCAAGCCGATCGTCAGCAGCATTGCCAGCGTGCCCGTGCTCGATGCATTGTTGGCCGCCTCCGGACCGGCGACGCCTTCGATCGCGCCATGGCCGAATTCTTCCGGATGCTTGCTTAGCTTTTTCTCGATGGCATACGACAGGAAGGTGGGGATCTCGGCGCCGCCAGCAGGCATCGCGCCGATCGGGAAGCCAAGCACGCTGCCGCGCAGCCAGGGTTTCCAGGAGCGCGCCCAGTCGGACTTCGACATCCAGATCGAACCTTTCACCTGCTCGATCACGTCCGCGGTTTTGTTGAGGTAGGTCGCGAGGTAGAGCGTTTCGCCAACCGCAAACAAGCCGACCGCCGCAACAACCACATCAATGCCATCCAGCAATTCCGGGATGCCCATCGTGAAGCGGGGCTGACCCGTCTGGCCGTCGATGCCGATCAGGCCAATCCACAGGCCGAAGAACAGGCTGGCAAGACCGCGCGCCATGGACGAGCCCAGCAAGGTCGACACCGTGATGAATGCCAGTACCATGACGGAGAAATATTCTACCGGACCGAATTTCAATGCGAGGTTGACTACCAGCGGTGCGACCGCGGTCAGCATGATGACCGAAATGGTCCCGGCGACAAACGAGCCGATGGCCGAGGTTGACAGCGCGGGTCCGGCACGGCCTTTCTTGGCCATCAGGTTGCCTTCGAGCGCAGTGACGATCGTGGCCGACTCGCCCGGTGTGTTGAGCAGGATGGAGGTCGTGGAGCCGCCGTACATCGCGCCGTAATAGATGCCGGCAAACATGATCAGCGCGCCGGTCGGATCCAGGCTGGCGGTGGCCGGCAGCAGCAAGGCGACGGTTAATGCGGGGCCGACGCCCGGCAATACGCCGACCAGCGTGCCGAGTGTGACGCCGATAAGTCCGAGCAGCAGGTTCTGCAAGGTCATGGCGACTGCAAAACCGGACAGCAAAGCGTTCATGGTGTCCATGATTACAGGCCTCCGAGCAAGCCGGCAGGCAGGTTCAAGCCCAGCCCCAGGGTAAAGATAAAGTAGGCGGCGGCCGACAGCACCGCACCGACCAGGATGTCGCGCAGCAGCTTGCGGCTGCCGAAGCCGCGTGCAATCAGGATGAACAGGAAAGTCGAGGCCAGGATGAATCCGGCCCAGCCGATCGCCGCCATGTGCAGCAGCACGCCGGCGGTCAGGATGCCAAAAGCCAGCCAGTCGGGGGTATCGTGCGCTTCATCCTGCGGCACGTTGCGCCAGCCCCCGGAAACCGCTTGCCAGCACAGGATGCCGCCGAGGATCACCAGCCCGGCTCCGATCAGGTAGGGAAAGGCACGCGGGCCGATCTGCGCATAGCCGCCGCCGGCGGATATGGCTTGCGTCCCGATCAGGGTGTAGATGCCCAGTCCGGCCAGGCCGAGGGCGGCCAGTAGCTCTCCGAATACGATGGGAGAACGAGATGTCATGTTGTCACCTAGAAGTGAAGACTACGAATACCAAGTGGGACGAATGCCGGAACGACAGGTTTACTGAGGTTCCGGGTTGCGCAGCTTGAAGCGGTGAACCACATGCCACCCACGGTGGCCGGGTTCACGCAATGCGCTGCGTAATGCAGCTCGTGGTTGTGATTACTTCTTTACCAGACCGAGGCTGGTCATGATCTGTTCGGTCTTGGTGATTTCGTTGGTCAGATAGGTCTTGAATTCATCGCCTGCCATATAGGCGTCACTCCAGCCGTTCTTGGCCAGCAGGTCTTGCCAGGTTTTGCTGCGCACTGCCTTCTCAACGGCGGCGATCAAGTCTTTCTTTTGCTGCTCATTGATGCCGGGGGCGCCAAACACTGCACGCCAGTTAGCCAGCTCGACGTCAACGCCTTGCTCCTTCAGGGTCGGCACATCGATGCCCGGCAGGCGCTTGCCCGATGTCACGGCGATCGGACGCAGCTTCTTGGATTCGATCTGGCCGGCGAACTCGTTATATCCGGACAGTCCGACGGTGACATGACCGCCCATGATCGCAGCCTGCGCTTCACCGCCGCCCGCGAACGGGATGTAGTTGATCTTGGAAGCATCGACGCCGGTTGCCTGGGCGATCATCGCGACGATGATGTGATCGGTGCCGCCAGCAGAACCGCCACCCCAGGACACGCTGCCCGGATTGGCCTTGAACTGCGCAATCAGTTCTTTCAATGACTTGATCGGCGAGCTTGCGGGCACCACCAGCACATCGTACTCGCCGGTCAGGCGGGCGATCGGGGTGACCTGGGACAGGTTGACCGGCGACTTGTTGAGAGCGATGCCGCCCACCATTACGCTGCCGCCGACCAGCAATGCGTTGCCGTCTCCCTTGGAAGAGTTGACGAACTGCGCCAGGCCAATCGTGCCTGCGGCACCGCCCTTGTTGTCCACCTGGACTTTTTTGACGATATCATTCTGTTGCAGCGCGTGCTGCAAACCACGACCGGTCTGATCCCAGCCACCGCCCGGGTTCGCCGGCACCAGCATCTTGATGCTGTCGATCGCCAGCGCGGGACCTGCGGCCAGCAGGCCGAGCGCGGTCACCGAGGTGGCCAGCAGGCGGGTAAGGGAAGTAAATTTTCCTGATTTCATGTCTTTGCTCCTGTTTTCCTTGAACTGATAACCCCGGTTGTTGGTATGACTGGCGCCCGGGTTCATGCGCCGTTTCTTTATACTTATCTCTACTTTAATTCACACTAGCTTGCAGTTTGCTTTCGGTCGCTGCTTTTTGGGGCGGGATTGAGAATTCTCTAGCTGGGGTTGTCCGATAGCATGCTGGTCGCCCGAATTGCCAGAATTGCTGTTTTATCATCGTTGCCGTGATGCTTTCGGTCCTGGTACGCAGATGACTAGTTTAAGCATGGCTTGGAGTCTTGCTAACACACGCCTGTAGCTTCCCGCGTGCGGTTTGACGTTTGACTGTGTCATCCGACTTAGTTATTCTTACGCAATGCGCCGATTTGATAATCAGCTTGCGGGCGCGTAATAAATACGGCTAAAGCGTGCTTGCCTTTGCGCCCCAATTTAGCCCGATAAGCTGTCAGCTATCGGGCTTTTTTGTTTTTAGCCCGGAAAAACCTTGACGCCTGTCGATGGTCGATGGTGGCTGGTCGATGGACTGTGGTTGATGGCTTTGCGCCACCCGCTATGCGCCATTCACTATTCATTATTCGCCTTCGACACGCGGAGCAGTTTCTTTTTGGACGACTATGTCATCTGTTGGAATCGTAACGCCGCAATCCATGCAATTTCCCGAGCCGTTGCCGCTATCGAGCGGCGCGTCGCTGGCCGACTACAAGCTCGTGTATGAAACCTATGGCACGCTCAACGCCGACCGCTCCAATGCGGTCCTGATCTGCCATGCGCTCAATGCCTCGCATCATGTGGCTGGCATGTACGAAGGTGCGGACGGCAGCAAGAATGTCGGCTGGTGGGATAACATGGTCGGCCCCGGCAAGCCGCTCGATACCGATCGCTTCTTCGTCATCGGTGTCAACAACCCGGGTTCCTGTTTCGGTTCGACCGGTCCGATGGATATCAATCCGGCCACCGGCAAACCCTATGGCGCGGAGTTTCCCGTCGTTACCGTCGAAGACTGGGTGCGTGCGCAAGCGCGCCTTGCGGATGCGCTCGGCATCCGTCAGTTCGCCGCGGTGATGGGCGGTTCGCTCGGCGGCATGCAGGCGCTGGCCTGGAGCATGATTTTTCCGGAGCGCCTGCGCCATTGCATCGTCATCGCATCGACGCCCAGGCTGTCCGCGCAAAACATCGCCTTCAACGACGTGGCGCGGCAGGCGATCCTGACCGATCCGGATTTCCATGGCGGCGATTTCTACGCACATGGCGTGGTGCCCAAGCGCGGCCTGCGCGTCGCCCGCATGGTCGGCCATATCACCTACCTGTCCGATGACAGCATGGCCGAAAAATTCGGGCGTGAACTGCGCAATGGCGGCTATCAATTCGGGTTCGGTATCGATTTCGAAATCGAGTCTTACCTGCGCTACCAAGGCGACAAGTTTTCCGAATACTTCGATGCCAATACCTACCTGCTGATCACCAAGGCGCTGGACTATTTCGACCCGGCCCGCGAATATGGCGACGACCTTGCCAAGGCGCTGGCCAATACGCAGGCGCAATTCCTGCTCGTTTCGTTTACCACCGACTGGCGCTTCTCGCCGGAGCGCAGCCGTGAAATCGTGCAGGCGCTGGTAAAGAACAAACGCAAGGTGTCGTATGCGGAGATCGATGCGCCGCATGGGCATGATGCTTTCCTGCTGGAGGACCAACGTTACATGAATACCGTGCGCGCCTACTATGAACGGGTATGGCAGGACATCGACAGGAGACACGCATGAACTTCCGTGAACTGAGCGTGCTGCGCGCCGACCTTGCCTTTATTGCACACTGGGTGCGCGACGCATCGCATGTACTGGACCTCGGTTGCGGTGATGGCGTGATGCTCGAGTATTTGCAGACCGACAAGCACTGCATTGGTTACGGCGTCGAGATCGATGATGAAAAGATTCCATTGTGCGTAGAGCGTGGCGTTGCGGTCATCCAGCAAGACCTCGAAGGCGGGCTGGCGATGTTTGAAGAAAATGCATTCGACGCCGTGTTATGCCTGTCCGCACTGCAGATGATGAAGAATGTTGAGGGCGTGCTGCGTGATATCGCGCGGGTCGGACGCGAGGCTATTGTGTCATTCCCTAACTTTGCATATTGGCCACACCGGATGGCGCTGATGGGGGGAAGGATGCCGGTGTCGAAATCGCTGCCGTATGAGTGGTATGACACGCCGAATGTCCGCTGCGCAACTATTTACGATTTTCAGGAACTTGCCAATGAAGTGGGGCTCGAAGTGCTCGAGTGCATAGCGTTGCACGAAGGCAAGCCCGTGACGTTTCTTCCGAACTGGCGTGGTAGTCTTGCCGTGTTTCGATTACGTAAGAAATCTCCCGCATGAGCGTTCCCGCCAGTCAGGCTGCTACCACCGCAGCACCCCCGAAGCTTCTCCGTTCCAAGCTATTCTGGATCAGCCTGATGTATTTTTCAGAAGGCTTTCCGCTTGGGTTGTTTTTCGATCTGTTCCCGGTGTACTTCCGGCAACAGGGCATCGAGCTGTCGAAGATCGGACTGCTCAGTCTGCTTGGCCTTTCCTGGACGCTGAAGTTCCTGTGGGCGCCGCTGATCGACTTTACCCGCCGCCATCGCTATTGGATGGCCGCCGCCGATGTCGGCATGGGCATCGTAATGATCATTTGCGCACGCGAGGCGGGATTCGGCCCATGGGTCTGGTTCGCCATCGGTGCCTTCACCGCGCTGTCGGCAACCAATGACATCGCCATCGACGGCTATACCATCGAGCAGCTCGACAAGCGCGAGCTCGGCCTGGCTAACGGATTTCGTATCGGCTTTTATCGGGTTGGCATGCTTGCCGCCGGCATCCTGCTGTGGTTCTCCGATGTGGCCGGGTGGACTTCGACCTACGGCCTGGCCTCGGTCCTGTTCCTCATCATCGCCGCGTTCAGTCTCTTCGCACCGAAGGAGCCGCCGCGTCCGGCACGTGATGCGCCGGCCAGCCTGAGCAGCGAAATGTCGGCGCTCGCGCAGCAACCGATGCTGATCATGGCACTGCTGCTGTTCATCGGCGGTTTGGTGTGGCCGGTGCTGGGTGTACTTGATGCCGAATGGATCAAGCCCTATAAGAGCGCATGGTGGTTCAAGGGCGGCGCACCGGTCGGGCTGATTCTCCTGTCGGCCATCCTGTTCACCAAGGGCATACGCGGCCAGTCTGAGCAGTTGTCGGCGGCCTCTGCCAAGGGGCCGATGTTCGGCGCGATCGTTTCCCTGCTCAACAAGCCGCATGCGCTGCTGTTGATCGGTTTCATTCTGATCTTCAAGCTGGCCGATTCCTCGATCGGCTTCATGATCAAGCCCTTCTGGGTCGACAGCGGCTTCACCAATACGCAGATCGGCCTGGTCTCGGTCAATCTCGGCCTTGGCCTGTCGATTGCCGGCGGCATCATCGGCGGCTGGTACACCGACCGCGCCGGCATCTTCAAAGCGCTCTGGGTGCTTGGCCTGTGGCAGGCCTTGTCGAACGTTGGGTATGTCGCCGCCGCCTACTTCATCCCGCGCGCAACCCAAGGTGCCGACATCGCTACCGCTCATCAAGTACTCATGTACAGCGCAAGCGCAATCGAGTCGTTTACCGGTGGCCTCGGCACTGCCGCTTTCCTTGCCTTCCTGATGGCGATCGTCGACAAATCGCGTGCCACGACAGAATATGCAATCCTATCTTCGATCTTTGCCTTTTCACGTTCCATCGCAGGATGGGCTGGCGGCATCGGGGCACAGGAAATGGGATACGCTGCCTACTTCGCGCTGACCTTCATTCTTGCCTTTCCGGCCTATGCCTTGCTGCCATGGATTAAGTCCGTGCTGAAGTCTTCCGAGGAGTCTCGAACATGAATCTGTCTGCCCCCCTGATTTTCACTCTGGCGGCCTTGGCCTCGCTCGCGCCGCCCTCCTTCGCAAAGGATGAAGTCAGTGCGGATGGGGTGAAGGTCGACAAAATGTCGTCTCTGCGTAACCTTGTCTCGGAAGAAGAACTGGAGGCAGCGGCAGTGCAGCAGTACAACAGCATTAAGCAGCAGGCCACCCAGCATCGCGCGCTGGCACCGGACGACCATCCGCAGGTGCAGAGGTTGCGCAAGATCGCCAAAGACCTGATTCCTCATGCGGTCCGGTGGAATGAACGCGCCGCACAGTGGAAATGGGAAGTCAACCTGATCGGCTCGAAGGAGATCAATGCCTTCTGCATGCCGGGTGGGAAGATCGCCTTTTTCAATGGCATCATCACCGATCTCAAACTCACCGATGACGAAGCCGCCATCGTGATGGGCCATGAAATCGCGCATGCACTGCGTGAACACGGGCGCGAGCGCGCGGCCAAGTCGGGCCTGGCGAGTGCCGGCGCGAAGATCGCCGGTCTCGGCCTGTCGGCGTTCCTCGGCATTGACCCCAATCTTGCTGGCGCCGCCACCGGCGGCCTTGCCAATCTGACGATGCTGAAATTTTCTCGTGATGACGAAACCGAAGCTGATCTCGTTGGCCTTGATATCGTCGCCCGCGCCGGCTATGACCCGCGTGCCGGTGTCGCGCTTTGGCGCAAGATGGGCATGGTAAGCAAGAGCAATACGCCGCAATGGTTTTCCACTCACCCGGCAGGCAAGAGCCGTATCGCCGAAATGGAACGGCACCTGCCTTCGGTCATGCCGCTGTATGCGAAGGTCAAGGGCGTGCAGCCGACCGCGCTGCCGCCGTATCAAACCAATGTGAAAGATATCGCGCCGATCCGCTGAACCGGCGCGCAACCCTGTAGGCTGTTCCGACGGCCTCAGGCGGTCAGGAACACCGACGCACCGTTGTACTCGACAGTCAACGGGGCATGGTCGGAAAAGCGCGCATCCTTGTAGATGCTTGCGGCGCTGGCCTTGGCCGCGATGGCCGGGGTGGAAACATGGTAGTCAATGCGCCATCCCACATTGTTGGCCCAGGCCTGTCCGCGGTTGCTCCACCAGGTATAGGCTTCGCCGGTGGTCTCCGGATGCAGCGCGCGGTAGACATCCACCCAGCCTACATCACCAAACACCTTGCCCATCCATGCGCGTTCTTCTGGCAGGAAGCCACTGTTCTTCTGATTCGACTTCCAGTTCTTCAGGTCGATTTCCTTATGCGCGATATTCCAGTCACCGCAGATCACGACCTCCTGTCCGCATGCGCGCAGCTTTTGCAGATGCGGCAAAAAAACTTCCATGAACCGAAACTTTGCCTGCTGTCTTTCCTCGCTGGACGAGCCTGAAGGGCAGTACACCGAGATCACGGTCAGCTTGCCGAAATCGCATTGCACGTAACGACCTTCCGCATCAAACTCATCGCACCCAAAGCCGATCTGAATCGCGTCGGGTTCATAACGCGAATACACGCCCACACCCGAATACCCCTTTTTCTCCGCATAGTGGAAATGACCATGGTACCTATGCGGCGACAAAAATTCCGGCGTCATATCCGCTGCCTGCGCCTTCAATTCCTGCACGCAGACAAAGTCAGCCGACTGCTTTTGCATCCAGTCGAAAAAGCCTTTTTTGGAAGCGGAGCGAATGCCGTTAAGGTTGGCGGAAATGATCTTGAGCATGGTTGCTGAGCGGTGAAGATGGGGTGCTTAGGATAACTTATTTGGGTGATGGATGTTGCATGGGGATGCCCTGAAAACGCATTCGTTGGACAACGTAGTCTGATGGAAGCGTTTCAGCAACAATCACTTTTTACTATACTCAATCCGAGCATTTCGCAATCAAGATGGAAAATGTGAGGTCGAGGAGATATCGAAAACGGTCGCAATAGTCTGCCCCCCAGCGCGCCGCAATGTTGTTGTCGAAGTTTTCTATCGTGAATAAGTCAGTTTTGTCGTAGTGCGAAAACACTGAACGAAAAGTGCATGAAATTATCCATACAAGGGTTTTAAGCCTATCGATTTCAATTGGAAAATATTGCAGCACATTTTCCATATCTGCACAAAGCTCTTGAAACAACATTTCGTCAAAAATTCTTAGCTCAAATAATTTATAGCAAAAGGTAGTTTCAATACTATCGTCCTTATTTTGCAATAAGCGAAACCACGCTTCTTCAACAGAAGCATCCTGGGCCACGGCGCTTTTCCGCTCTTTTGGTTTTTGATTCATTTAACTTTCCATCTAAATTAAAAACGCCCTTAGATTCATGATTTGACGAAAACGTTTCAAAGTGATCTTTGTGCAAATTGTCTAAGTAAAAGTAGTCACCCTTTCGAAAGGTAATACCATTAATTTTAACTTTGTCGTTGAATTTATAGATTTCCGCCCCTTGGTATTTAGTTCCTGTTCGAGAGACTGCACCGGAAACCAACTCTTCAAAAGTTAAGCCCAAGGGATCAATCCATCCACTTGGATTGGGCGCATATTGATAGAGGTTATTGCCGCCCTGCAGTCCAATCGGATCCTGACTGACGAAGCGTCCGCTATCGGGATCGTAGTACCGAAAGCGGTTGTAATGCAAACCGGTTTCGCTGTCGTGGTACTGGCCCTGGAARCGCAGCGGCTGTGCATCGGTGAACGCACTGATTTCTCCCGCGGTGTCCTGCTCTGGCGCCATTGCCCCTTGTGCTACTGGCATCGCGGCAATGGCCAGGTTGCCCCATGCCTTGTGCACACCAGCCCAGACAATCTCTCCTGTACCGCTGGTCAGCTCGCGCGGCGTACCCAGATGATCGGTAATTCTCGGCATGAACATCCNGTGTCCTGCTCTGGCGCCATTGCCCCTTGTGCTACTGGCATCGCGGCAATGGCCAGGTTGCCCCATGCCTTGTGCACACCAGCCCAGACAATCTCTCCTGTACCGCTGGTCAGCTCGCGCGGCGTACCCAGATGATCGGTATGGATGTAGCTGACGTTGTGCGCGTTCTGCGGTTGTCCATCGTCCTGCGTACTCGTTGCTGTCGTGCTCTCCAGCTGTGCGATCGGCACAAACGACTCCGGCTCGTACACCCAGGTCCGCACCTGGCTGCCCCTTGTTTCCGACAGCAGCCTATTCCCATCCCATACAAACCGCGTCCCGAACGCATCGCGCTTGTACAGCCGGCGTCCGAACGGATCGTACCCATAGCGCGTCTTCTGCACCGTTGGCATGTCGGTGTACGCATTGCGGCTGASCTGCGATTCAATCAGCTGGTGTTCGCCATTCCATTTGAGCCGCAGCTGCGTATGCCGGCCCACTCGCTTGTCGACCAGGTTGCCATGCATGTCATACCCATAGCGCTTGTCTTGATAGACGGTCAAGCGGTTGTTGACGATGCGGCCTGTGCTGGCTCCTTCGCTTGCTTGCGGGTCCAGCAAATTGTGCGCCGGATCGAATGCAAAGCGCTCCGCCAGGTGCGGCTGCATCGCCGACAGGAGGCGGCCAATGCGGTCATAGGTATAGCGGGTACGGCCCAATCTGGCATCGTCGATCGCGATCAGGTTGCCGGCACGGTCGTACTCGTACTGGCGGGCAATCTGCGTGGCCGACTCCTGCGGGACTTGCGGGGTCTGGTCCAGTGCCTGCAGCGCGGTGCGCTGTTGTGCCAGTGCATNCGTACTCGTACTGGCGGGCAATCTGCGTGGCCGACTCCTGCGGGACTTGCGGGGTCTGGTCCAGTGCCTGCAGCGCGGTGCGCTGTTGTGCCAGTGCATTGTTTGTCGATGTGCGCGGATCGAGCGTGGCCAGCTGCGCCTTCAAGCGTCCCATCGGGTCATAGTGAAACTGGCTGACTAGCGCCCCCTGCGTGCGGCTGACCTCCCGGTGCGCCGCATCGCGCTCGATGTCGGTGATCACGTCCTCACCCAGGCGCACCTGGTGCAGGTGACCGGCACCGTAGAACAGCTGCTGCAGCACCCGGCCATCGGGCAGAGTGGTCCGGATCCGGTTGCCCAGCGCATCGTACGCATGGCTGAGCGTCGCGGCGATGCCTTCAGCGGTGGTGGTTTCCGACAGCAGTTGCCCYAGCGCGTCGTACTGCAGCGTCACAGTGGCGTGCCCATTGCGCGCCTGCACYAGCCGGCCCAGCGCATCATAGCCATAGCTGGTGTGYAACTGCGCGGCCTGCGCCGCACCGGTCAGYTGCGACACGATCTTGTCGACCAGCCGGCCGTTGCGGTCGCGCGCATACAGAGTAGAAATCTTTGACTCGACACGGTGGTCGTCGAACTGCTCCACNTGCGACACGATCTTGTCGACCAGCCGGCCGTTGCGGTCGCGCGCATACAGAGTAGAAATCTTTGACTCGACACGGTGGTCGTCGAACTGCTCCACGCCCGGCACGGTACCGAATTCTTCGCGGCCAATGGCCAGTCCCGACCCATCGTAGCGGTAGCGGGTCAGCCGGGCATCGAAACCGGTTTCCTGCACCAGCCGGTCCGCGCCATCATAGGCAAACGCAGACACCGCGCCATTCTCGTTGACCAGTTGCGCCAGTCGCCGGGCGCCGTCATAGCGGTATTGCAACGCATGCCCGAGCGCATTGGTGCGCATCAGCGGCTTGCCGTCGACATCGAACGCATAGACGGTGCGCTGGCCGGCGCCATCGGTATGGGCGGTCAGGCGCCCCAGCGCATCGTAGTCATAGCGCTCGCTGCTGCCATCCGGATAATGCACGGCGGCAAGCTGGCCCAGCGCATCGTAGTCGTAGCCGGTACGCTGGCCCAGCGCATTGCAAGTCGCGGTCAAGCGGCCATCGTCGTCATAGGCGAACGTGGTGCGATGCCCCGCGCAATCGGTATAGGCGAGCACCTGCCCGGCATGGTTGTACGCCAGCGTTTTGCTCTTGCCGTGCGCATCGATGATGGCAACCGGCAAGCCCTGCGCGTCATGCCGGTATTGGGTCTGGTGGCCCAGCGCATCGGTCACCGACGCCAGGTTGCNTCTTGCCGTGCGCATCGATGATGGCAACCGGCAAGCCCTGCGCGTCATGCCGGTATTGGGTCTGGTGGCCCAGCGCATCGGTCACCGACGCCAGGTTGCCGCGCGCATCATAGCGATAGGTGGTGATGTTGCCGGCCGCATCGGTGACCAGTGCCGGCTGGCCGACCCGGCCATCCTGCACGATGCCGGTCGCGGAGCCGTCGGGCAGCTCGATGCCAGGAGGCAAGAATCATGGACACATCCGTAGTTGATCAANCGCGCATCATAGCGATAGGTGGTGATGTTGCCGGCCGCATCGGTGACCAGTGCCGGCTGGCCGACCCGGCCATCCTGCACGATGCCGGTCGCGGAGCCATCGGGCAGCTCGATGCGGATCAGCAGGCTGCGGCTGTCATGGCGGTAGCGGGTGGTGCGCCCGGCCGCATCGGTGATGGACAGCAGGTTGCCGTACCGGTCAAGCACCCGTTCGGTGTGTCCGCCCAGCGGGTCGGTCTCGCCGGTCAGGCGCTGGTCATCGTCAAAGCGGTAATGGCGGGTGCGGCCCAGTGCATCGGTGACCACGGTTTCACGGGGATGGTAAGCAAAGGACCACGATTCGCCGGTATTGGCCCAGTGCCGGATCACCTTGCCGGTGGGCCGGTAGTGATCGTATTCGTAGTCGGCCACCAAGCCGCCGGGCTGGCTGTGGCGGATCAGCAGGTGCTGCCGATAGGCAAATTCGCGGGTCACCTGGCCAAGCCGGTTGCGCACCCGCACCAGGTCGCCGGCGTCGTCATACTCATAATGGACCAGCGGCTCGAAGCGGTGCGGCACCAGGTCATCGGGTGTCTCGCGCAGCAATGCCACCGTTTGCAGGCGCTGCCGGGCAAAGGTCAATTGATAGGTGCGCCCGGCGCTGTCAAAGATGCGCACCGGCTGCTGGTCCTGGTCGTACTGGATGCGGGTGGTATTGCCGTTGCGGTCGATGATGGCGCACAGGCTAGCCACATCGGCATGGATATCGGGCAGCGTGARCAGATGGCGGGTCTGCTCGGCATCGGTCAGCTCGAAATGCAGCGCATCGGTSCGGGTGAGTGTGACGTGCTCGTACGGCGAATAAATACTCTGGCCGATGGCCGGCAGGCTGAAGGTGACTTCGCGGTGCTGTGCATCGAGGATCACCACCTGGTCGGCATGGACCTGCAGCGCCAGCGATGCCGGCACACTCCAGCCCTGTCCCAGCCAGCCGACCACCGGATTGTCGGAACTGTACTGGCGTTGCCACAGCAGCGGCATCGGCGCGGCAAAAGCGAAATCGCGTTCGGTGTCTTCCGTGAGCAGCTTGTTGCCGAACACCGGATTGACCGGATAGCCGGTGGTGGTGCAGCTTTTACAAGACTTGCCACGCCCYTCGGGCGGCTTGTCGGCGGCGGGCTGGGGAGCGGGCTCGGGTGTCTTGTCAATGGGTACGGGCCTGGGCCGCGCTGCTGCTGGTGTGGCAACCGGCGCGGTGCGTGGTTTGAGCACAGGGCTCCTGGCCAGCGCGGCTTCATTGGCGGCCAGCCAGCCGGCAAACGAGGGCCCCAGCTTGCTGTCGGCCAGTTCCCGGTACAACGCGGTCCTGGCCGCTTGTCCGCGCGACAGCACCAGCATCACCGCGGACAAATGGCCATGAGCAGGGCCAGCTGGCCGCGGG
>NZ_LMHZ01000033.1 GCF_001428545.1 Noviherbaspirillum sp. Root189 | reverse complement strand
CGTCGACCGGCCCCCGCCATGCGAGCTGGCTATACTCGTTGATAGGATGATGAAACAGGGCGGAATCAACCTCTATCTCTAATATCAACAATGTACCGGTAGAAGCATCGCTGATACGCACGTCGATGCGGTTATTACGAAGACGCTCGAGTCAATACCGGCTAATGCGACGCATTGGAGCACACGCACGATGGCACGCGAGATGAATCTGTCGCAAACGGCTGTCTCGCGAATCTGGCGAGCCTTCGGCTTGCAGCCACACCGGCAAGAGACGTTTAAGCTATCGAGCGATCCATTCTTCGTCGACAAGGTTCGCGATATCGTCGGGTTGTACCTAGATCCTCCGCTTAAGTCAATGGTGTTATGCGTAGACGAGAAGAGCTAAATTCAAGCCCTGGACCGAACACAGCCGATCCTGCCGCTGGAACTTGGTATTGCTGAGCGACACACTCACGACTATATGCGCCATGACACGACCACGCTGTTTGCAGCGTTGGACATCGCTACTGGCGAGGTCATTGGCGAATTACATCGCCGTCATCACAGCCGTGAGTTCCTGTAGTTTCCGCGCATCATCGCTTCCATGTTCATTTCACGCCAACTTCAGCATCCTGGCTCAATCAAGTCGAACGATGGTTCTCTACACTCACCGAGAAGTACCTCTGGCGCGACACGCATCGCTCGACACGCCAGCTCGAAGGCGCAATTCGCCGTTACCTGGACGGCTATAACGCTAATCCCCGACCTTTTGTGTGGAGCAAATCCGCCGATGAGGTTTTGGCCAGCATCGAACGATTTTGCATACGCATCCGGAAGACATAGGATAGAAGTCATGAATATCGATACGAATGCCATTGATGAAGCCGTCCTAGCTCTTTCTCAGCTGACTCTGCGTGAGCACAATAGGGCATGGAAAAGCTTCGACTGGGACGCACTAAAGCGACAAATGAACGAGGCCTCATCCACGACTCTGTCAGCAAAGCCAAATCCGTTGCACTCACTGATGAAGGCATGCGTGAGTCAGAGCGGCTCTCTAAACAGCTTTTTACTATTTTTACTAAAATGCAAGGATAAATCTACGAATTTCTGACTCAGGACAATAGGAAAGCCCGGAGCTTTAAAAGCTTGTCAATGTAAATTTGGTAATGAAAGGCAACGGACATGTCGTGATCTTTCGAATAGCCGATTCCTTGATTGCCATAGAAAAGGCACACAACTGCATTGTTCCGACCACATAAGACGAACCGCCTGATGTTCGCCGCAACGTATCTCTTTTGTTGTAAATTTCCTGTAATTAAATTTGCGACACTTTGGTCATGAATTTAACGACAGGGAAACTTGTGTTTCCCAATATTCCACGCAGGAAATATCGCTATAATCAAAGACATAAAGAGGAGGGCAACAGTGTCGCCGAATTTGCCTTCGTACGCCGCGCAAAATAAAGATGGTCAAATTGCATAACGAACATTCGGTTATGAAAATCGATTTCTGATATACCTACATGCTCGGCATATTAGGTTCACCACGCCCAATGCAACATCCTGAGTTGCGTACGCCAAAAAATACACATGAAACTAATTGAATTCAAATGCCAAGATCATCGATTTGGATTGCCGATCGCATGTGTGCGCAGAGCGTTGTTAAGTGCGCAACCTACTGTGCTTCCCGGTGCTCCAGAAGTGGTCCTCGGCGTCCTCAATATTGGCAGCGAAGTTATCACGATCATTGACTTTCGCCGGCGCATCGGATTGCCCGGAGGCGCAATCGATACCTCACAACGATTGATAATCGTGGAGCTGGCGAATTGTTCCGTTGGCTTTCTCGTGGACGATGTGCTGGGGATTACTGACCGGGATGTGTGCGGTCTCGCCGACGTGCCGCAACAGCTTGCGGGAGCGGATTTCGTGAAAGCCATCATACGCCTTGACGATGGACTGTGCATCATCCTAGATCCGGAAAGGTTTTTGTTTGAAGACGAGATAGCATTGCTCCGTAACGCATTAGGAGCGGCCTGAAATGACGGGGCTTGCGTCCAAGCTGGCGCCCTACGCAATAGATCGACTAGCGGGAAAAATTGAAGCGGAAATGGGTTTGTCATTTTCGCACGCGAAGCGGCGTGATCTGCACAACGCCGTCCGACGAATGGCGGAATCACAAGGATTCGGTGACGACGATGCTTGTATCGAATGGTTACTCGACGGTTGCTGGAACAAAGAGAAAAACGACGCCTGTGCATACCATCTGACCATCGGCGAAACATATTTTTTCCGAGAGCCGCGGGCGTTCGATCTGGTACGCGACTACGCTAGAAAGAAGTTTGGCGACTGCGGCCGCAATAATGGCCAATTGCGTATTTGGAGTGCCGGCTGCTGTACCGGTGAAGAGCCCTATTCGATCGCCATGACCATCAGGCAGGCCCTGCCAGAGCAGGGTCTGGACGCAATAAAGATTCTCGCTACCGACATCAACGCCCATCATCTTCGGATCGCCAAAGCGGGTGTCTATCGCCAGTGGTCTTTCCGAAATACGCATGCGGCGTTGCAAAGGACGAATTTTTCGGAGGAGGGCGACAACCAGTTCCGCATAGGTGACCAGATCAGGAAACTGGTCCAGTTTTCGGAACTGAACCTGGCTGCACCTGATTATCCGTCTGTTGCGACGAATACCCACGCAATGGACATTATCTTCTGCCGCAACGTATTGATGTATTTTTCGAAGCAACAAGCCAAGAAAGTTATCGAGCGCTTCCGGCAATGCCTAGTGGATGGAGGGTGGTTAATTGTGAATCCGAGCGAAGCGTCCGCAGAACTATTTCCTGGTTTTGCGCGTGTTTGTTATCCGGATGCCATTTACTTTCAGAAAACTACACATGGGTCGGCGCCGACCGATATTCATCGGGCAAAAAAACCCGCCAGCGTCACGCATTTAAATCCGCCTTCGCCTGTGACGATCGTTGCGGTAACACCGAAAGCACCGAGGCTCAGGAATCCACAATGCAAACCTGAGCAGGCAGTGGCGTCGGAAGGCGACTTGCAAACTGCAGAGATTTTTCATGCGAAGGCACTTCTGGCAATCGAATCCGGCGATCAGCGCGATGCCATGAAGAATCTGAAGCGGGTTGTCTACCTTGACCCGGATTGCATTCTTGCTCACTTTTTGATGGGCGTGCTCCAGTCGGCGCAGAGCAAGCACTCGGAAGCGGCCAGGCAATTTAGCGCGGCAAGCGAACTTCTCGCCAAGCTGAACGGTGACGATATCGTCCCCGGGTCGGATGGCCTGCCGGCTGCCTATCTACAAGAGTCAATACGCTCATATATGGACAAGGCACGATCATGACACGACGACTCTCGCCAGCTGACCGCGTACCCAATATCAACTGGCCAGATATCCATCGTCAGCTCGAACACAGCCGCCAGGCGATGGAAGGCCTGGCCGGTAATGATCGAGACCGGCAAGAAAAAATATTGCGCGAGCGCGCGGCAAGCCTAGCCGCGACCACGTCTTCTGCGGAGCCCGCCGGATCGTCCAATGACAGTATCGAAGTTCTGGTATTTCAAGTGGCCGGGGAGCGTTATGCGTTCGAGACCGCTTATATAGGAAAGGTCTGTCCGATGTTGCCCGTTACGTATATTCCGGGCGTCCCGGATTACGTTGTCGGCATCATCGCCGTATACGGAGACGTACTGTCCGTGATCGACCTGCGCTCATTGCTTGATTTGCCGCTGTCGGGTCTGGCCGAACCTGAGGCCATCGTCGTACTGCGGGGAGAGTCAATGGAGTTCGGCATTCTTGCCGAAGCAATATTAGGACTGGAGCGGTATCCGCTGGAATCACTTCAGCCCAATTTGCCGACCTTGGCCAATATCGAAAAGACTTATTTGAAGGGTGTGGCGACGGATCGGACCGCAGTCCTGGATGCAGTCCAACTATTATCCGATGCCAGGCTGGTCGTCGACATCGATTGAATACCGATAAAACAAAAAACTGCTGAATAGGATTGGATACATGATGAGCATATTATTGAACCTCAGCACTCGTCTGAAACTGCTGCTGGCATTTGGACTCATCGTAGCGTTGATGGCGGGAGTCAGCGCTACTGCTTATCGCGATGCCGAGCGATTGAAGCTGTCGCAGCAAGCATTGTTTCGAGACGACTTTGCAATTGCCTTCGACTTGACAGCCTTACGCAATGTTATCAATCGTGAACGTGTTGTCCTGCTATCGCTGTCCGTTGCCGATGTATCCGAGCAACCGAAGTTCCTCCAGAATCTCGAACAGGAGTCGGCCGAAATCGTCTCCCGCTTGAACAAGCTTTCAGGCCGTAGAGAGAACGATGCCGATTTTCGACAGCAATTCGAACGGCTCAACGATGCATACAGAGAGTATGCCGGGATTCGTGATCGCGAGGTGCTTCCCCTGATCAAATCCGGAAAACGAAGCGAAGCGGGCACAGCAATCGTCGGTTCCTTGCGTGAAAAATTCGAGGAACTGAGAGCAATCGCGGACCAGATCGGCGCTCAGCAGTTTGCCGAAGCCGAGAAACGCATGCGCGACTCCGAAACGCTGGTTGACAATGCGCAGGCCACGCTGGTTGCCGCAAACATTATTGCCATTCTGATTGGGTTGGCGCTGGTTGTCGGGCTGGACCGCATTATTGCGACGCCGCTGCGGCAAGCAACTGCGATTGCCCAGCAAATCGCGACAGGGGACTTGACGGTAAAAGTGTCGCCGTCGAATTCCCTGGACGAAGTGGGCCAGCTGCTGCGCGCCCTTGATTCAATGGTCACCGCCTGGAAGCAACTGATGAGAGAGACGAACACCGGCATTGTCACGCTCAGCGCGGCGGCAAGCGAAATTCTCGCCGGGACCATGCAGGCATCCGCCGGAGCGACCGAAACGGCGGCAGCAGTGAGCGAGACCACCGCGACAGTCGAAGAAGTCAAGCAAACCGCGCTGCTGGCAAGCCAGAAGGCGCGCATGGTATCGGATGCGGCACAACAGGCGGCACGGACAGCGGACGCCGGACGCACGGCGATCGAGGACGGTATCGAAGGGATGCAAACCGTCCAGCAGCAAATGGAATCGATTGCCGAGACGATCGTGCGCCTGAGCGAGCGCAGCGAGGCGATCGGCGAAATCATCGTGGCAGTCGGCGGCCTCGCCGAGCAGTCGAACCTATTGGCGGTCAATGCCGCCATCGAGGCGGCCAAAGCCGGCGACTACGGCAAGGGATTCGCAGTCGTTGCGCATGAAGTTAAAGACTTGGCCGACCAGTCCAGGCAAGCGACCAAGCAGGTGCGCGTGCTGCTCGGCGATATCCAGAAGGCCATCAGTGCCGCCGTCATGACTACCGAACAAGGAGCGCGCGCGGTCGCCAACGGCGTCGAAAAGACCACTGAGGCAGGCAACGCGATCACGATTTTGTCGGAAAGCATCACGGATGCGGCCCAGGCAGCGGCGCAGATTGCTGCTTCCAGCCAACAGCAGCTGGTCGGAATGGATCAGGTGGCGCTAGCAATGGAAAACATTAAGCAGGTAAGCGTCGAGAATGCAGCTGGCTCGAAACAGTCTGAAATGTCGGCGCAAAACCTGAATGAGCTAGGTCAGAAACTCAAGCAAATGAGCGAAAGGTTCAAGCTCTAGGCGTCGCCATGCAAGATCCACATAAAGAGTTCCTTCTCAAATTGCAGAACACCTTCCGGGTTGAAGCGGAGGACCATCTGCAGAGCATCTTGTCGAACATCGTCGTTCTGGAGCAGGGAGTTGACGGGGCCCAAAGGGATTATGTAGAACGCATACTGAGAACCCTCCACACGCTGAAGGGCGCTGCCAGGGCCGTCAACTCGACGGAGCTGGAACACCTTTGTCATGCGCTGGAGGACGTGTTTTCGGCGCTCCGCACGTTAGATCGGACACTTACATCCGAACAGTTCGACTTGCTTCATCAAGGCGGCGGCTTGGCCCGCCAGCTCCTGGTCGAGCCATCCGGCAGGGTACGCAATCAGGTTGCGGCCCTGGGCGTGCGGCTGAATCACCTCTCCAAGGAAATATCCGAGGCCGAAAAGCCTGAAATACTGGCGACTGAAACAAATAACGATACCGGGACGGCCGACTCCGTACATGCCGCCGCATTGCCTGACATTTCCGATACGGTGGACGTGGCGAAGACGGACGTCATCCGTGTTCAGGGAAGGAATCTCGACGCAATTCGCCATCAAGCCGAAGCGCTCCTTTCGGTCGAACTGGCACTGCAGCATCACATCACAGAGCTGCTTGAACTCGCCGACGATATGTCAGACCGGCAAGATGAGCTGCAGGTTGCCGAATCCGTGTCACGGAAACCGGGTGCGCGCATGCGTTCCACCCATGCCAATAAAGACATGACCGGTGGTGCCGTGAAGATTGGTGGCGACGACGGCCAGTTCGAATTTCGATGCCGCCAGTTGGCGACCGCCTTGGGCAGGACCCGTCGCCACTTCGTCGGGATTCGCGACAAACTTATGGAAGCGACTCTTGAAACGGCAATGGTGCCGAGTTCATCGGCGCTGGAGCAATTGCCCGGACTGGTCCGGAACCTGGCTCGCGCCAGTGGCAAGGAAGTGGTTCTCGACATCGAGGGCGGAAGCATACAGATCGATCGGCGCATCTTGAATATCGTTCGCGAAGCATTGATCCATCTGGTAACGAACGCGGTAGACCATGGCATAGAGCCAAGGGAAAGGCGTCTGGCCAACGGAAAATCGGCTGCGGGAAAAATACGGGTCGCGGTGGCCCAGATCGACAGCAACCGGATCGCGGTGGCGGTTTCCGACGATGGTGGCGGTATCGATGTCGACGCCATTGTCGCCGCTGCGCTCAAGAGCGGAAACGTCAATCAAGAACAGGTAACCGGCCTAAGCGAACGGCAAAAATTGCAGCTGGTCTTGCACGTCGGTATTTCCACCAGCGTGGAAGTCACTCCCGTATCGGGACGTGGCGTCGGCTTAGCCGTCGTCGCGGAAAAAGCGGCGTCGATCGGAGGAGGCCTTCGTATCGACACGACCGTGGGCTCAGGATGTTCATTCGAGCTGTTACTGCCGGTGCGGCTTGCAACGGTGAGAGGATTGGTGCTGCGGACCAAGGGGACACGATTCGTATTCCCGCTGTTTGGCGTCGAAGCCGTGCGCGCGCTCCGGGTCGGTGATATCCGGACCGTTGAAAACCGGGAAACGCTTTTGTTTGGGGGGCGCGTGGTGCCGGCCATCCGCCTCGCGAATTTGCTTGGCTTGCACCGTGCCGACTCCGCCCAAAGCAATGGGGAAGGTGTTGCCGTGGTGGCGCATACCGACGGAAACACGTTTGCTTTGCTGGTTGACGAAGTCCTGTTCGAACAAGAGGTCCTCCCTAAGAGCCTAGGCAAGCAATTACGTCGCGTGCGCTGCATTACCGGCGCCGCGCAACTCGGTGACGGCAGTCTTGTGCCAATACTTGCCCTGAAGGATATCGCCAAACGTGGACTTGAGGCGGGCAACGACGCGCCGCCAACGCAGCGCGATCCGGCAAGTACAGCCACGGTTAGGCGGTTGCTTGTGGTGGAGGATTCCATTACATCGCGGCTGTTGTTGAAGCACATACTGGAAAGTGCCGGATACGCGGTCGAGACTGCCATCGACGGCCTGCAGGCGCTATCGAAATTACGGCAGGAGGACTTCGACGCGGTAGTCAGCGATATCGAAATGCCGCATCTTGACGGACTGGCGCTTACCGAGCGCATTCGCGCCAACCCAAAAACGGAAGACCTACCGGTAATACTTGTGACTTCGCTGCAGTCGTCTCAGGAAAAAGAACGGGGCTTGCGTGCGGGTGCCGATGCGTATGTCGTCAAAGGGTCGTTCGATCAGGACAACCTGTTGAAGACGATCCGACGCCTGATATGAGGAGAACCGTGGAATGATCCGGGTGCTGGTAGTGGACGACTCTCCTTCGGTACGCGAGCTGCTGGTGTACATCCTCGGCTCGGATCCCGAGATGGAGATCGTAGGTTGCGCCGTTGATGGCGAAGATGCATTGCGGATGGTGCACGAAAAAAAACCGGACGTCATCACGATGGATCTACATATGCCAAATGTAGACGGCTTCGAAGCCACGCGACAGATCATGGAAACCCGCCCGACGCCGATCGTGATCGTCAGCGGCAGCGAAATACAAGCTGAAATCGACGCCAGCTTCCGGGCCGTCGAAGCCGGCGCCCTGGTGATCGTACAACGTCCTTGCGGTCCCGAAAATGCAGCGTATAACCAGACGGCGCAAGCGCTCATCCGCACCGTAAAGGCTATGGCCGAAGTTCGAGTTGTACGGCGCTGGCCCAAGGGGGCGGGACACAACGCGCGCAAGGTAATCGTGAAGGCTACCCCACCGCAGAAACAGGCGTACAAGCTGGTACTACTTGGCGCCTCTACCGGTGGCCCCACTGTCTTGCGCGACATTCTGGCCGAGTTACCACCTGACTATGCGTTACCCATTGTTATCGTGCAGCATATGTCGGCGGGCTTCATCGGCGGATTCGTGGAATGGCTGTCTTCGGCAAGCGGATTTCCGGTGCGTCTCGCCGCCCATGGCGAACAACTTGTCGGCCGATGCGCTTACCTCGCACCCGACGGATTCCATATCGCAGTGACGCGCGACTTGCATATCGCACTATCGTCCGATCGGCCAGAGCATGGAATGTGTCCTTCGGTGTCGTATCTTTTTCGTTCGATTCACAAGGACTTGCGCAGCGGTACCGTTGCGGTACAGTTGACCGGAATGGGGAAGGATGGTGCACAGGAGCTTCGGCAACTCAAGGACAGCGGTGCCGTCACGATTGTGCAGGACCGCGCTACCTCGGCCGTCTACGGGATGCCCGGCGAGGCAATCAGGCACGATGCGGCCAGACTAATCCTGGCCCCGGCCGAAATTGGCAGGATATTACGTGTTCTGGGCAAACAGCACGTTCCCGGTCTGCCTTTTCTCCAGGACTGAAGGAAAATAATGAAAAACAACGATGTCAGTCGGGATCATATCGTCGATATCCTGATTGTCGAAGACAGCGACACACAGGCAAATCAGATTGCGCACTTATTGTCGTCTGACGGCTATCAGGTGCGGCTGGCAAAAAATGGTCGGCTGGGTCTGGCGGAAGCAAGGGCGGCAAAGCCGACCTTGATCGTCAGCGATATTGCGATGCCGGAAATGGACGGCTTCGACATGTGCCGGAAGCTAAAAGAGGACCGTTCCCTTTGCGACATTCCGGTCATTCTTCTCACCGCACTGAACAGTTTGTACGACGTCATAAAAGGCCTCGACTGCGGCGCGGACAACTTTATCCGCAAGCCCTTCGATGGCAAATACCTGCTCGGACGCATCCGCCTCATCCTGGCCAACCGCGAATTGCGCAGTAACGAAAAAGTCCAGCTTGGCATGCAGGTCAATCTTGGCGGGCAAACGCACTTCATTACGGCCGAGCGCCAACAGATATTCGACCTCCTCATCTCGACCTACGAGGAAGCGATACAGATGACCGAGGAGTTAAGGGCGCAGCAAAATCAGATCGCCAATTCTTATCAGTCGCTGGAAGGCCTATACAGGATCGCCGAGGCGTTGAACCCCGCCATCACCGAGAAGGCGGTCTCGGAGATGGCGCTCGACAGGGTACTTGACCTGCCCGGTGTAATTGGCGGGTGCATAAAGCTGTTCGACTTGGAAGGTAATTTACGTGTGACGTCCATAAGGGATTTCGGAGTGGATCAGGCAGCCCTGGATGCGTGTGTCGAGTGCGCGTGCCGCACGAGGCTGATGGCTGGCGAACTAAGAGCAGCCAAAGTCATTGGCGACTGCGCCGCTCTCTCGCAGTCGCGGCTCACTGGCTCGAATGGCTGTGGTCAAATTAGCGTTCCGCTGACTGCAGGGTCGCACACCTTTGGGCTGCTGGACCTGCTCTACGACCAGACCCCGACGCTCGCAGAAGATAATTTCCGGGTGCTCAATACGGTTGGAAACCAGATCGCCATTGCGCTTGAGCGAGCACATCTTTACCGGAACATGGAAGCACTGGTCAAAGAACGTGCCGAGGCGCTGCAGGCGGAACGCAACCTGCTTTCCGGCGTGGTTAGTACCACAGGTGCGCTGGTGTTCCTGGTGAACACCAGCGGGCGTATTGTGATGTTTAATCCGGCCTGCGAAAACGTGTTGGGGTGGAAATTTGAAGAAGTACGCCAGCGCGTGTTCTGGGAGATATTCCTGGCGCAGGATCGTGCGGAAGCAGCGAGGAAGTTTTTCCTTGATGGCGATTTTGACAAGTTGCCGCATCAGGTTCAGGATGAATGGATAGCGCGCGACGGGAGCATACGCAATGTCATCTGGTCGACGACTGTGTTGAGAAACGCAGGTCAGGAAGTCGAATACTTCCTGGGGACCGGCATTGACGTTACCGAACTGCGGAACGCGGAAGAAAAAGTCCAGTATCTCAGTAACTTTGATGTTCTTACCGGTCTTCCGAATCGCATTCTGTTACGTGACCGGGTCAAGCTACTCCAGGAAAAAATTTTCGCTGACAAGAACGTGATGGGTTTTTTGCTGGTGCATTTCGATCGCTTGCCACTGATACGGGAAAGCCTCGGCAGCAACGCTGAGCACACCTTGCTGCAAGAGATTACCAGCCGCCTTAAAGAATGGGCAAACGGTGAAGACAGCGTGGCACGCTTTGACGACAAGACCTTTGCCATTGTCGCGACAAGGAGGGAACCAAAAGAGCTATCGGTGATTGCACGCCAGATTCTTTCAATAATGAGCGAGCCATTCCACTTCGAACATCATGATTTGCATATCGCGGCAAGCGTGGGGATTACCATTTTCCCCGATGATGGCGACGATTTCGAGCTGTTATCGCAAGGCGCGGAGATGGCAATGCGCCGCGCGCTTGCCAACAAGACGGAAGGCTATCAGTTCTACATGCCCGAACTTAATCGTGGAGCGAACGACCGGTTCAAATTTGAGAGCGCATTGCGCCGCGCACTCGAACGTAATGAATTCCTGCTTCATTACCAACCTCAGGTCGATTTGAAGTCCGGAAAAATCATCGGAGCGGAAGCCCTCGTACGCTGGCAGCATCCTGAGCTCGGATTAATACCGCCGGGGCGATTCATCGGACTCGCGGAGGAAACCGGGCTCATTTTGCCGATCGGGGAATGGGTGTTGCGCAAGGCTTGCGAACAGAGTTGTGCATGGCAACGTGCGGGACTGCCGAAAATTCCGGTAGCTGTCAACCTGTCGGCCAAGCAGTTCTCCGAAAACATCGCGGTCACTGTCAAAAGGATCCTGGACGAGACCGGCCTCGACCCGAGGCTTCTCGAACTTGAGCTGACCGAAAGCCTATCGATGGAAGACCCGGAAAATACCTTTGCAATCCTGAACACGCTCAAGCAAATGGGTATAAGGCTGTCGATCGATGACTTCGGTACCGGGTATTCCAATCTGAACTATTTGAAGCGCTTCCCGGTTGACAAGCTCAAGCTGGATCAAACTTTTGTGCGCGACCTCATTTCCGACCCAGACGATCTGTCGATATCACGGGCCGTGATCGCCATGGCGCACAGCCTGCGACTGAAGGTCATCGCGGAAGGAGTAGAAACGGAAGGCCAACTCGCGCTGCTCGCTCAAAATGGTTGCGACGAGATGCAAGGCTACCTGTTCAGCAGGCCGGTCGACGCCGCTGCCTACGCGCACCTGCTGAGCGAGAAGAAGACCCTCGTGCTCGACAAGCTGCCTCGTCAGCCGTACAAGCGCTCTCTATTGTTCATCGACGATGAGCTAAATGTAGTCGCCGCAATCAAGCGCCTCATGCGTAACAAGGACTACACATTGTACGTCGCGACATGTGCAGCAGAAGCATTTGAAATACTGGCAACCACCGAAGTCGGCGTCGTACTCTGCGATCAGCGCATGCCGGATATGAGCGGTACCGAATTCCTTTCACGCGTCAAGCATATGTACCCTGTGGTGGTTCGCATGGTGCTCAGTGGTTACACTGATTTGCAGTCGGTGACCGATGCAGTCAACCATGGTGCCATTTTCAAGTTTTTAACCAAGCCTTGGGATGAGGAAGAACTGTTCTCCGCGGTTGACGACGCGTTCAGTGAGTTCGAATCCAAGGTAGTTATGCGCAGCGCAGCGTCCTTGTGATCAGCTATCAGAATATGCGCTGACGGCCATTTTAATTGAGTCGATATGTCAAACAAACATTCATCTGCATCTGTCGTATCGCCTGCATGGCTGGTACTGCTGACCGGACTCTTTTTTACTGGGTCGCTTACCGCCCTCGTCAGTAACCTTGAAGTCAATAAGTACCGAGCCGATTTCGAGCGACGCGCGATGATGCGTATCGATGCGGTCCGAAACGGCATGGGAGAAACTGTTGAGGTGCTGTCGGATGTCAATCGACTATTTTCAACAATGTGGCCGGTTGATCATGAACAGTTCCGGAAGTTTACGCGGCCCTTGTTAGAGCGCAATCCGCAGATCCGCTCCATTGCTTTCCAACGTCTGGTTTCTGAGGAGGAAAGACCTGCCTTCGAAGCAGCAATGCGAAAGCGCCATCCGGGGTTCGCTGTTACCGAATTTTCCAACGGAAAGCTTGGTCCCGCAAGCCGGAGGGCACAATACCGTGTCATTGAATACTTGGAACCGATGGCTGGGAACACGGCAGCATTCGGCCTGGATGCCTCTTCGCGCAGGGAACAAGATGTCGTCTGGCAAAGGGCTTGTGCCACCGGGAATGCGTCAGCAACGCCACTGTATCGGCTTGTGCAAGAAATCGGCACGCAGCGCGGCTTTGTGATACTAATGCCGACCTATCACCGCGGAATGCTGCCAAACGATGTAGTGTCGCGCTGTCGCGCTGTTCTGGGCTACACGGCGATCACGCTTGTCGGTTCGGAATTAGTGGAAAAGATCTTGGCTAAACGAAAACTGCTCGGTGTGTCCGGATTCGACATCCGCGTTTATACCGGCACGATTGTCAATCAAGAAAACCTCGCGTTTCATGCAAAAGACGCAATGGCAAGTCAACATGCGTTGTTCGCGTCTGCCATGCGAATCTTCCGCCCCGTGCCGGGACGTATTGAAGAAACCTTCGAGGTTGCGGGAGAACCATGGCACATGGTCGTGTCCGATTCAGCTTCGCCATCGCTAAAAAGTTATTTCCGTACTTTGCTAATGCTTATCGGTGGCCTCATAAGTAGCCTTTTGGCGGCAGCCTACATGCGTGCGCTCACTTCACGATCCGCCCGTGTACAGCAGATAGTACAGGAACGTACTGCTGCGTTGACACAAGCCAATCAAACATTGCAACTGCAAGAACGCGCAATTGAAGCCTGCGTCAACGGAATCATCATCACCAGCTCAATAGGCCCGGACTACCCAATCGAATATGCGAATCCGGCCTTCGAAAAGATGACTGGGTTTTCCGCTACCGAAGTCATTGGACGCAGTTGCAGCATACTTTGGGGGAAAGAGCGCAATCAAGCTGGTGTAAAGGAAATTATTTCTGGTGTCAGAGAAATGCGTGAGGTAAAAACCGTTCTGCGGACCTACCGAAAAGACGGCGAATCGTTCTGGTCCGAGGTTTATATCGCACCCGTTAGAGATAACTCGGGCGAAGCGGGACATTTTGTTGTGGCGCATTACGATATTACAGAAAAAAAGCGCTATGAAAAAGAACTCGAATATCAAGCCAACCATGATTCGTTGACGGGCCTGGCCAATCGCAACCTGTTGCGTGAAAGTCTGCATCAGTCCATCGGACATGCCGTGCGCTATGAGGAAGCGGTGTGGGTCGTCTTCCTTGATCTCGACCGTTTCAAGTTCGTCAACGACAGCTTCGGTCACCATGCGGGCGACGTTTTTCTCAAAACGATATCGGAACGGTTACGATCCGTTGTACGGACGTCCGATACGGTGGCACGCCTGGGTGGCGATGAATTTGTGTTGATTCTGCCGGAACATGCCGGCGAACATCTGACAACAGCAGTCGTGCATCGCATCATGGAAGTGATTACCGAACCAATCGCCGTCGAAGGCCACGAACTATTCCTAAGCTGCAGTGCCGGCATTTCCGTGTATCCGACTGATGGACGTAATCCTGAAGCATTGATTGAGAATGCGGATCTTGCGATGTACCGGGCTAAGGAACTTGGACGCAATAATTTTCAGTTCTATACACCAGTGTTGAACGAGCGCGCCCAGGAGCGCCTGCAGCTCGAGACTGCGTTGCGTGGTGCGTTGGAACGCTCCGAGTTCCTGCTGCACTACCAGCCGCAAGTGGACCTATGCTCAGGTCGGATGGTTGGCGTGGAAGTGCTGCTACGGTGGCAACACCCGGAACTGGGCCTAGTCCCACCGGGCCGTTTTATTGCCCTCGCAGAAGAGGCCGGATTGATCTTGCCGATTGGTATATGGGTGCTGCGTACGGCATGCGCGCAAATCAAAGAATGGCAATCCGCCGGTCTGGGCGATTTGCGCGTCGCCATTAACCTCTCCGTCCGTCAATTCGCGCAACCGGATCTTGTTGGGCTGGTCGCAAATACACTCAAGGAAACCGGACTCGCCGCACATTATCTCGACCTCGAGTTTACCGAAAGCATCGTGATGACCGATGTGGAGCGCGCAGTTGACGTCCTTAACAAACTTCGGGCCTTGGGTGTCAGTTTATCAATCGATGATTTCGGTACCGGTTACTCGAGCCTTGCCTATCTGAATCGGTTTCCCATCAATGTGTTGAAGATTGACCAGTCGTTCGTTCAGAAGATTTCGCCGCAGTCGAACGATGCCGCCATATCTGATGCCATCATTTCGATGGCGCACAGTCTTGGGATCCGGGTCATCGCTGAAGGAGTAGAAACTGAAGCGCAATGCGAGTTCTTGTCACGGAACATGTGCGACGAAATACAGGGTTTCGTATTTTCGAAGCCGCTGGCGCCAAGTGACATGGAGGCACTGCTGCGCGAAGCGCCGCGCTTGCCAGACCGCCTGTTGCGCATGCACAAACGTCCCCGTACCTTGCTGCTGGTGGACGACGAGCCGAATATTCTTGGCGCACTGAAGCGGCAGCTACGCGGGGCCGGTTACCAGATACTTACAGCGCCCGGTGGCAAGGAGGGGTTGGAGTTGCTCTCGACGACGGAGGTGGACGTTATCGTATCCGACCAGCGCATGCCAGGCATGACTGGGGTCGAGTTCCTTCGGGCGGTGAAAACCCTGTATCCAGAAACGGTGCGCATTGTACTATCTGGCTTTACCGAGCTGCAATCAGTCACAGATGCGGTAAATGAGGGAGCGATTTACAAGTTCCTCACCAAACCCTGGGACGACGCGCAGCTGCGGGCGCATATCGACGAGGCATTCCAGCACAAGGAGATGGCGGACGACAACAGGCGCCTTGACCTGGAAGTGCGGACGGCTAATTATGGGTTGGCGCAAGCCAATCGACAGCTGGAAGAGGTGCTAAAGCAACAGCAGCAGCAAATCCAGCACGATGAAATCACACTCGATATCGTGCGCGAAGCATTACAACATGTACCGCTGCCGATTATCGGACTGGACGACGACGAGATCATTGCCTTCACCAATGTCGCCGGGCAGAACCTGTTTAAGGGAGTTGGTTTGATACTCGGCAGCGAAGCCGAGCAGATAGTACCAGAAGTGTTGCATGCGATCCGCGGCGTCGCCGAAGGTGAAAAATGCGTCGCAGAAGTGCATGGCAAACGTTTCGATGTTGTCTCGCGCAGCATGGGCAGAGGCACACAGTCGCGTGGCACGCTCATTACCTTGACGCCCGCTGAATCTGCGTAATGTCCGTCTTCACTTGGAGCTAAACCACATGGCTGAATTTGACGAACACCGTAAGCGGCTGACCGTGAAATTGGTCTACTACGGCCCGGCCATGTCCGGCAAGACGACTAATCTGACGCGCTTGCACGATCTGTTGTCGGCCGACCTGATCGGCGAAATGATGACCTTGGAAACCGAAGGTGACCGAACGCTATTTTTCGACCTGCTACCGGTCGGTTTTAAAGCGCCATCCGGTCTTCTTGTCAAATTCAAACTGTTTACCGTGCCAGGACAGGTCGCTCATGATGGAACACGCAAAGCCGTGCTTTCTCGCGCTGACGGTGTCATCTTTGTTGCGGACTCCCAGCGTAGCCAGGCAGTCAATAACGGCGCATCGTTTGAAAACCTCATCGCCAACGCCAATACATTGGGGATAGATCTCGCCACATTGCCACTCATCGTCCAGTTCAATAAACGCGATCTTCCCGATATCCTGAGCGAGCAGGAGATCCATGAGCGTTGGGCCAAGGCGCCATGGCCACTATTTTTTGCGTCTGCACTGGAGGGGGGCGGCGTGCTTGATTCATTCACTGCGCTGCTCGCGCGCGTGCATGATCGACTCGACCACAGGTTTTCACTGGAGTCGGTGCATGGCCTTTCGCGGGCGGCTTTCGTTGCGGTCGCAGGAGAAGGACCATGAACAATCGTTCTTCATGGTTTGACAGAGAGGTCTGCCTTGCCGAGCTTTTGCATACGATACCTCGCATCAAAATTGAAGCTGCATTGAGAAGGACTATCGGCGACGTCTGGCGTATTGTGGATGCCGACGACGTCCCTATATTGGATTCTGGCCTGGAAGTGAATGGGAACCAGGCAGAAGTGCCGCTCACTATTGAGATCGAAGTGATTGGCCGTCTAGTGGTGCCGGAAATCCATCGTCAGCACGGAGAGGCCGCGACAAGGTGGTTGGAAATGGTGTTGACTAATGCGTATCGTTACCGAATGGCGGCGGACCTGCACCTCGAAGCCGTCAACGCCGACCACGAAACGCTCCAGCAAAAGCATGCTGCCCTGCAGGAATCGGAGGCGCGATACCGGGAACTCGCCGCACAGCTCGAACAACGCGTCAAGGCGCAAGTGGAGGTGATCGAACGAGCGCAGCGTCAGCTTTACCAATCGGAAAAAATGGCATCAGTGGGGAGTCTAGCTGCAGGCATGGCACATGAGATTAATAATCCGGTGGGTTTCATTCGCAGTAATCTCAATACAGCGTCGTCGTATCTGGACAAGATGCAAAATACGCTGCGCACCTTCCGCCGTGGGGATAAGGAGCAGGCTGACTCGCTCTGGCAGCAGCAGGACATCGACTTCGTTCTGGATGATTTCCCGGGTCTGGTAGACGAATCGATTACTGGTGCGGATCGCATTGCACGGATAGTGGAAAACCTGAAGGCCTATGCAAGCATCGACTGTGGGTCGTCCGCGGCGGTTGACCTCAATGATGCCGTGCGGGCCGCCGCGGCAGTAGTGGGCGACCAGTTACCGGGAAATATACAGATTGAGACTGACCTGCAGCCGCTCCACCCTATCGTCTGCGACCTCAGCCGCATGAATCAAGTCATGTTTTCGCTGTTGCTGAATGCGCGCCAGGCGCTTGGTGCAGGAGGAGGGTGCATCCGCATTATGAGCGACATGGCCGGCAATGAAGTGAGAGTCGCGGTCAGCGATAACGGCTGCGGCATCAAGCAGGAAGTCCTGCCGCGCATTTTCGATCCCTTTTTTACGACGCGCGATGTCGGGCAGGGCATGGGACTAGGCCTGACGGTTGCTCGCGATATCGTGAATGTCCATGGCGGGCGCATTAGCGTCGAAACGGCTGTCGGAGAAGGCAGCACGGTTTTCCTTTACTTCCCCATAAACAATAACGAAAGAGCAACATGAGTTATGCCCATCTCTTTACCGGCGAACAGCCGCCGTTGGGCAACAATACCTTGCGGACATCACGGTACCGGATATTGCTGGTGGATGATGAGCCGAATGTGCTTTCCGCATTAAGGCGAGTATTTCGGCAGGAAAACTATGAAATCCTTTGTTGCCAGGATCCTGCCGATGCGCTAAGACGGCTTGCCGATGAGTCTTTTCAAGTCGTCATTACCGACTATATGATGCCCGGCACGAACGGTGGTGAAATTCTGCGGCAGGCACGTGCTGTTCAACCCAATACGATCCGCATCATGCTTACCGGCCATGCGGACGTCAATGCGGTGATCGGCGCGGTGAAAACAGGCGCTGTCTACAAATTTATCCTCAAGCCATGGAACGACGACGATTTGCGCGTTACGGTAGCGCTCGCACTGGAACAGTATGAGCTGAAACAGAAAAACAATACATTGACGCGCGAAAACCGGAGCAAGTCCGACGAAATCGAACGGCTCGCGAAATTTAGTGTTACCAACCGCAGCCAGTTGGCCATGATGCTCAATAAGCAAGGCTTGCTGAGTGTCCAGCAAGTGCACGAATTGACACGGCTACAGCAAAACCCGCAGCGCAAGGATCCGATGATCAAGTTGATTGTCGACCGCGGCTGGGCCGCCGAAAAGGCAATCCATAATTTGCTCGCCAAAGAACTGATGCTCCAGACGGTGACGTTGAATGAGTTTGCAGTCGATCCCGCTGTGGCAGCGCTCGTGCCCGCCTCGCTTTGCCAACGGCAATTGGTTACGCCTCTCAAGGTCGAAGCCAAACGCCTAACACTGGCAATGGCGGATCCTCTGGATGCGGGACTGCTGCAAGATCTGCGCTTTGTGACCGGGCTGGAAGTAGAGCCGGTGTTAGCATCAATCGCGGCGATTCAAGCCAAGATACGCGATGTCTATAAAAGCGGCGCCACCGATATTGCGGACCTTGAATCGAGCTTCGGGTCGCAGGATCCCTATGAAGGCATCGAAATCGTAATCGAAGACGATATCGATTCAATGTCACTGGAAGACTTGTTGAAAGGAACGGATGATCCGCCCGCTATCCGCCTCGTCAATTCAATTCTGGCCGAAGCGATCCGACTAGGGGCATCCGACATCCATATTCAGCCACGCGCAAAAAACGTCATGGTGCGCTTGCGAATCGACGGTGTACTAATTGACAAGATCCAGATTCCGCATAATATGCATCAGTCAATCGTTTCGCGCATCAAGGTGATGGCCGAGCTCGATATCTCCGAGCGGCGGCGCCCGCAAGATGGACGACTTGCGGTGAAGACTCCGAAGCGCGTGGTCGATCTCAGGATTTCAACGCTCCCGACCATCAATGGCGAAAAGATTGTGATGCGTATCCTCGACCGTAACGCTGCCGTTCTGCGGCTCGAGGAACTTGGTTTCGGCGCAACAGACCTTTTGAAGATTCGCCATGCGAGCGACAAGCCGCAAGGCATCATATTGGCGACGGGGCCCACGGGCAGCGGCAAAACGACAATGCTCTACAGCCTGTTGCAAAGCAATGCAACGTCAGACAAGAACTACATCACGATCGAGGATCCGGTCGAATACTACCTTGATGCCGCCGGACAGGTTTTGGTCCGCGAGAAAATCGGGCTTACCTTTCCATTGATTCTGCGTGCAATCCTGCGGCAGGATCCCGACGTGCTATTAGTGGGCGAAATCCGCGATTTTGAAACTGCCGAGGTGGCGTTTCACGCCGCGCTCACCGGCCATCAGGTTTTTTCGACGCTGCACACCAATTCGGCAATCGCTACCATTTCAAGGCTGTTTGACTTGGGACTTAAACCATTCGTTGTAGCGACCGGACTGGAAGCCATCATTGCACAACGCCTGGTGCGACAGATATGTGGCAATTGCCGGGAACCCGTCGAGCCGGACAAGGAACTGCTTCCACGCCTCGGCAGCCAATTCGCCAAGGCTAGCGTATCAGCCTTCAAGGGTCGTGGCTGCCCAGCGTGTCACCACTCCGGGTACAAGGGCCGGATAGGCCTTTACGAGGTGCTTGTGCCGGACAGTCACCTGCGTCACCTGATTGCTACGGAAGCGGCAATTACAGAAATTACGCAGTATGCGCGCGAATGTGGATTTCTTACCCTGCGTGAAGACGCATTCGCAAAAGTACAAAGCGGCCGGACTACGTTGGAAGAAGTGTTCCGGGTGTTGGGACCGGAATGAGCAAATGCCGCCCTTCAATTCAACGAGACAGAAAATGAGGCAATAATGAACAGATACCTAAGACTTGACCTGGATAATACCGTTCCCGGCATGGTCCTGTTTGAAGATATCCTACACGGTAATGGAGACGTGCTGTTGCCGAGAAATACGGTCCTTACCGATGCGCTTTTAACGTCCTTGCGACGACGCGGGATCGACTCAGTACAGGTCGTCAACGACGCGATCTCGGAAGCAGATCTATTGGCTGAGCGCGAGCGAGTACAACAGCGACTGGTATCCCTTTTCAGGAAGTGTCCGACCAATCGGGCCTGTGGCTTTTTGTTGCAATGGGTGACGGAATACCGGCTTGGAGAGGTGGCATGAATGCTATTGCGCTCACCGATGTGGTCAAACAAGTCCGTGACCTGCCATCCCTGCCGTTGATCGTGATGGAACTGATCGAGAGTTTTGAACAGAAAGACATCAGCATCAGTGTTCTGGCGGACAAAGTGTCGCACGACCAGGCCCTGGCAGCCAAGACGCTGCGTCTCGCCAATTCTTCCTTTTATGGTCTGCAGTCGAAAGTCAAGACAATTCAGCAAGCAATCACGGTCTTGGGGTTCGATAGCGTGCGTGCACTGATTACCGCTGCAGCAGTCATTGACAACTTTGGTGCCAAAGAAGGTACTTCATTTAATTTCAAGGGGTTCTGGCGGCAGGCGATTGGGACCGCCCTTTGTGCAAAAAGCCTGGCGCGCATGTCGAACTTGAACCAGGACTATGCATTTATTTCGGGTCTGTTGCATGACATCGGAAAACTGGTTCTGGTAACGCGATTTCCGCAGCAGTACGAACAAGCAAGGCTGCATCGAATAGCCAATGACTGCTACATGCTTGACGCTGAGCGCGCCGTGCTGGCGGTAGACCATACCGCTGTCGGACGCGCGCTGGCAGAGCATTGGAAGTTCCCACCTTTGATCCAGCGGGCAATCGCCAACCATCATGCTCCGTTAGCGCAGGATCTGGGGGACATCCCGAGTGTCGTGCATGTCGCCAATGCAGTCGTGCATGCACTCGACCTTGGGGAACAGGAAGATGACTTGGTCCCGCACATTGCGGAAAATGCATGGAACAGCCTGAACATTGAACGCACCGCGCTGCAGCGTGTGTTCCGTGAAACGGAATCCGAATTCGAAGAGGTCTGCCAGATTTTGGCTGCATGAATCAATGAGCGAGATAGAGAAATGAATACAACACCGCACTCACATGAGTCGATGGACGCAGCCCGCCTTGACGAGCTGGAAGATCTAGTGGCAAAACGTACATCACAACTGGCGCAGGCCAAGGAACGTCTCGAAGACGACATCCGAAAACGGGAAGAGGCAGAAGCGGAGCTGTTGCGACGCAATACGGAGCTGACAGAACTGAATGCCAAATTGTCGATGGCGCAGGAACAACTGGTACAGTCCGAAAAGCTCGCATCGATTGGCCAGCTTGCAGCTGGTGTCGCGCATGAGATCAACAATCCGATCGGTTACGTGTTTTCCAATTTCGGAACTCTCGAAAACTACATCGCAAGCATGCTCGAAATGTTGAAAGTATACGAGGATGTCGAACTGAGCATCGGGTCGCCGGAGGCTGTCGCCAAAGCAAAGGCGACGCGCGAGCGTATTGATCTGGATTTTCTGATGGAAGACATACCGGTACTGATGGCCGAGTCCAGGGAGGGGATTGTCCGTGTACGCAAGATTGTCCAGGATTTGAAGGATTTTTCCCGTGTTGACGCCAATCAGGAATGGCAGTGGGCAAATCTCCATGACGGAATCGATTCCACTTTGAATATCGTCAGCAACGAGGTGAAGTACAAGGCCGACGTGGTCAAGGAATACGGCGTCGTTCCGGAAATTGAATGTTTGCCTTCACAGATCAATCAGGTCATCATGAATATCGTTGTCAACGGTGCCCATGCTATCGGTAGCGTGCGCGGCAAAATCACAATTCGTACCGGCACCGCCGGTGAGTATGTCTGGATAGAAATCGCCGATACGGGTGCTGGGATCCCGAAAGAAATCCTTTCGCGTATTTTCGATCCGTTCTTCACTACGAAGCCAATCGGAAGCGGCACCGGATTAGGCTTGTCGCTTTCCTATGGCATCATTCAAAAGCACTTTGGGCGTATCGAGGTCGAGAGTGAGTTGGATAGCGGTACTACCTTTCGTATCACGCTCCCGATCCGGCATCAACTAATGGATCAAGAAGAGAAGGACCAGCGGATATGATCGGCTCCGACAATGTGCCGCGAGGAGGGGCACGTCCGGTAACAATTCTGTGCGTGGATGACGAGCCCAACATTCTGTCGTCACTGCGGCGCTTGTTCCGGCCGCAGGGATACGAGGTGCTCACTGAGGTAAGTGGCCACGCCGGATTGAAAGTGCTGGAATCACAACCTGTCGACGTGATCATTTCCGATATGCGCATGCCTGAAATGGATGGTGCGCAATTCCTTGAACGCGTTCGTGCACGCTGGCCGGATACGCTACGCCTTCTGCTGACCGGGTATGCAGACATTCAATTGATTATCGGGGCAATCAATCGCGGAGAAATTTATCGGTATATCACTAAGCCTTGGGATGACAACGACATTCTCCTCGTAGTGCGTCACGCTTTGGAGCGCAAAGCGTTAGAGCAAGAAAAGCAGCGGCTTGAGACGTTGACACAGTTGCAAAACGAAGAGTTGCGCAACCTAAATGCCGGTCTTGAAAATAAGGTGGCGTTGCGTACGGCAGCGCTCAACCGACTGCACGATGAGTTGCTGGCATCCAATGAAAAGCTTAAAACCAGCTTTCTGACGTCAATCAAGGTGTTTTCAAACCTAATTGAAATGCGCGGCGCCAACCTCGCTGGCCATTCGCGCCGCGTGGCAGATCTGGCACGCAGAATCGCCGTCCGTGTTGGACTGGATGCTCGCGAAACGCAAGAGGTCTTCATTGCAGGGTTGTTGCATAACATTGGCAAAATAGGCTTTTCAGATGCGTTGCTGACGATGCCCGTATCCATGATGAATGGTGATAATCTCGGACAATATCGTAAATATCCTGTACGCGGCGAACAGTTGCTAATGCCACTTGAGGATTTGCGGGACGCGGCAAAAATCGTGCGCTCGCATCAGGAACGCTTCGACGGCGAAGGTTTTCCGGACCGTTTATCCGGATTTGATATTCCCATCGGCGCGCGCGTACTTGCGCTTGCCAGCGATTATGACAATCTACAGATCGGCACGCTTTCGCAACGCTTTCTGCGACCTGATCAGGCCGCCGCTCTGGTCATCGAGAGTCGTGGCAAGCGATACGATGCTGCTGTGGTCGCTGCGTTTCTGGATGTTATTAATGGTGTAACTGGTGTAGATTCAATGCAGGGCAAGCCGCTATCCGTTCCGGAGTTGCAGCCTGGAATGGTTACGGCGCGCGACATTGTCACCAAAGACGGCTCACTATTGCTTTCAGCAGACCATGTGTTGAGCGAGCGCCTGATCCGGCAGATCGCAGACTTCGAACAGAGCTCCGGAGAGGTGTTTACCGTATATATTGTAGAGGAAAGACCATGAGACGATTGTTACTGCTCGATGACGAAATTAATGTGATAAATGCGCTGCAGCGTGCATTGCGCCAGCATTTTACCGATCGCGAATTGCGTATAGAAAGTTTTACAGATCCCGAGCAGGCGTTACTGCGTAGCGCCGAGGTCCCTTTTGATGTCGTCGTGTCCGACTATAGAATGCCCGGGATGACTGGGGCCGATTTTCTTCAGGCGTTCAAGGGAATACAACCGGATGCTGTGCGCTTGGTATTAAGCGCGTCAACCGAATTTGATACGGTGATGAACGCGATCAACCAAGCCGAAGTGTTCCGCTATATTGCCAAGCCTTGGATGGTAGATGACCTTAAAAAGATCTTTGATCTTGCTTTTACACGCCATGATGAGGCAAAAGAAATGCGACGGCTCGCTAATGAATCCCTGGCCAGCCGCAGTGAACTAACGCCGCAGGAGATCGAAAAACGGCGCCTGGAAGCTGAGGAACCGGGCATAACTAAAGTGAAATGGGGCGAGGATGGGGCGGTGCACCTGGATTAATTTTTTCAATCATATGTTGACTTATAGAGACCACCAAACGGTGAGAATGCTACTACTGATCATTGGGCAAAGTAACATGAGCAGCCGACGTTCGAGTAAGGCACCAGATTCCGAGTCCTCATTGCGAGGGCTGATCTGCGGTCATGCAAATTGGCGGTATTGAAACCTCCGCGGCAATACTGACCCTGTATTCGTTGGTGACACCGCTGACCAAGCCCTTGTTTTAACGGGGCACCGTCGCTATCCGTACGACTGCCTCGTACGACAAGCCAGCCGCACCTCCTCCGATACTCTCGGTATTTTTAAAAAAATGGCCACAGGGCAGTCGACCCGAAATGTTCGATTAATAATCGATTGAGGAGAACACACATAATTTGAGTGTACAGGTCTGACGAAAGCGATAAACTTGTGTGACGAACTTACAGTTTTCACCAAATCAGTGCCGCAACATTTTTTGTAACATAAAAGCGGTTAGAATACGTTACACGACAATGGCAAACCCGTTGAAAAACGGAGACGCAAAGCTTCCGGTCTAAGTGCGCATGCGCATAGGACAGCGGGGTCACCGAAACAAAACGCCGAGCAGAGAAAATTTTGCTGGTCGTTCATGCTTGTGCCTCTCTCGCCTGTAAGTAGCGCGCTCTCCCTCTAGTGTCGATTTGCCATTGCCAAGCCGACGAGGCAAGGGTCAACGGCTTTGTTTATGCGTTTAGGCGAATTCATAAGATGCTTTCCTATTTCCTGCCACGAAATTTAAGGCTTTCCAATCTCGTACGTCTTCCCTTGCTGGGTCAGCTGGCTATATTCTTTAGTTGTGTGCTTTCCTTGTTATGGTTGTTGATCTTTGTTTTTCTACAGAATCTTCACGACCGATCGCTACAAGACGTCCAGAAAGATACTGCGAACCTTGTACGCGTATTTGCCGAAGAAGTGCACTCGTCGGTAGGTGCAATAGACCTTACGCTCATTGATCTGCGCGAGTGGTGGAAGGAGGATTCACAAGACTTCGCGAATAAAGTAAGGTTACATCAGTCGCATCTTGAAAAGAATGTTGCTTTCCAGGTATCGATTATCAACCCCAGCGGCATGCTGGTTTTTTCGAGCGCCGACCCAAATTCAAAGACATTCAACTTGAGCGATCGTGAGCATTTTCTTGCGCATCGCAATAATACCCAAGGTGGAGATGTACTGTTCATAAGCGAGCCGGTGTTAGGTCGCGTATCGCAGCGCTGGTCGATTCAATTCACTCGATCCTTGCTTGACGTGCATGGGAAATTTGCCGGTGTTATTGTCTTATCGGTCTCACCCGATTACTTCACTCGTTTTTCCCGGACCATCGGTTTGGGATCTCGCGATATGGTTGCTTTGATACGAGCGGACGGAAAAATATTAGCACGCGCACCCATCCCTGAATACGGGTTGGGAAAGACATTGCGCGATGTGCCGAGCTTAAACACGCCGGAGCCGAAAACCGAGTCTTTTCAACGCATTTCGCAGAGTGACGGCATATACCGTCAATACACCTTGCGCTCGTTATCCAAGTACGGACTAACCGTCGGTATCGGGCGGTCAATAGAAGATCTTCTCGACCCCTATCGCCATCAAAGAAATATGTGGCTTAGTGGCGCTGTAGGTGTGTCGGCGCTTCTCGGCTTGATAGGGTTTATTTTGTTCAAAGGATTGCAGGATCGCGTCAAAGCAAGGGTGGCCCTAGAACAAAGTGAGTTCCGTTGGAAATATGCGCTGGAAGGTGCCGGAGAAGGTGTATGGGACTGGAATAACCAAACTGACGAAGTGTTTTATTCCACAAGGTGGAAGGAAATGCTGGGTTATGCCGAGCATGACATTAAAAACCGTTTATCGGAGTGGAAAAGGCTTGTCCATCCAGACGATAAGGATAGGGTGCTGGCAGCTACAGCGGACTACCTGTCCGGAAAAAACCAAACATATGCCAATGAATACCGACTGCGGACTAAAAACGGCAGATGGATCTGGGTATTTAGTCGCGGCATGATTGTCAGCCGTGACGCTACTGGTCATCCGCTACGCACCATCGGTGCCCATTCAGACATCACGGAGCGCAAACGCGCTGAGGAGACAACTCAACAGATCGCAAGAAATCAGGCGGAGCGCGCCCTAATTCTGAGCGAACAGCGCTTCCGTCAACTTGCTGACGCGATGCCACAGATCGTATGGACGGCGGAACCGGATGGTACGATTGACTATGGCAACGAAACGGTCGCAGAATATACCGGCCTCAAACAAATCGATATTGCTAGTCAAAACTGGATAACGATTCTCCATCCGGACGACGTGAATCGAACACTTACTTCCTGGGCCGACTCTGTCCGTACTGGTAATTCGTTCGAGATTGAATACCGATTAATGTATGCGGTTGAGAATACTTATCGTTGGCATTTGGCGAAGGGCGTGCCAATAAGAGACGAAAGCGGGACACTCGTAAAGTGGTACGGTAGCACTACGGATATTCATGACAGAAAGCTTGCCAGCGATGAAATCAGACGCTTGGCAGCCCGCCTCACTACCATACTAGAAAGCATTACGGAGGCATTCTTTACACTGAATCTTGAGTGGCAGTTTACTTATATAAACAAAGAGACTGAGAGCCTGTTGCAACGGGACCGCACGGAGTTACTCGGGAAAGTCCTTTGGGAGGAGTATCCCGCACTAATCGGCACCGGCGCCGAGAGTCAATATCGTAGAGCAATGGCTAATCATTGCAGCGTGACTTTCGAAATTTTCTATACGCCTCTGAACCGCTGGTTCGGTGTGCGCGTCTATCCCTCCTCGGACGGCTTGACGGTATATTTTCGCGATATTAGCGAGCGCCGCCACTTGGAATTGTTTAAGCTCGCCCAAATGGAAATTCTCGAACGCATTGCCACCGGGGTGCCAATTTCTGAAGTGTTAATAACCGCCACTAGCATCATTGAGTCATTAGATCCGACAATGATCTGTTCAGTCATGTTGCTCAGTGAGAATGGAAGTCGGCTGAACCTGGCAGCTGCGCCACGACTTCCAGCTGCTTTTTGCCGAACGCTCGATGGGATGAAAGTTGACCCAGCCGCCGCGGGACCTTGCGGAAGAGCGGCCTTTGAGAAACGGCCGGTGTTCGCAAGCGATATCTCCGACTATCCGATGTGGGCAAGCTTTCAAGATGAAATCGCTAGATGCGATATACGCGCATGCTGGTCCTACCCGATCCTATCAAGTAGCAGTGAGGTTTTCGGCACCTTCGCTGTCTATTCATCTTCAGCACGTTCACCAGAGCAGGTCGAAAACGAAATTCTCGGATCTTGCGCACACACCGTCAGTATTGCGATCGAGCGTCAGCGTGTAGGGCAAAAAGCCCGTGAAAATGAACAACACCTAAGGTTGCGGCAAAGAGCAATCGAGGCGAGTGCCAATGCGATTGCTATTGGAAGCGCTAAAGCCCCCCATTTCCAGATCGAATATGTAAATCCAGCTTTCGATCAGATTACTGGCTATGCGGCGGCTGATGTGATCGGGAAGTCGCTGTTATTTCTATGTCGCGATGATTTTGAACAGCCATCGGTTGTCGAAATACGGAAAGCGCTTATTCAACAATGCGAAGCTCACGCCGTAATACGTGCGTTCCGTAATGACGGCAGCCCGATCTGGATCGACAGCCATGTGTCTCCGGTGAGGGACGAAAACGGCATCGTGACCCACTTCGTGTACGCTATGTCTGACATCACTGCCGCCAGACAGTATCAAGCAGAGCTCGAGTATCAGTCAAATTACGATTCATTGACCGGCCTGGCAAACCGAAACCTGCTACGTGACCGCGTAAAACAGACGCTCATGCGAGCGGAAACCAATGCTGAACAGGTCTGGATAGTATGCATTAATCTCGATCGGTTCAAGTTTTTCAATGATACGCTCGGCCATGAAGCTGGTAATGTCTTGCTTCAGTTAGTAGCCTGCCGACTGCAGACCGCTCTTGGCACCACTGACACAGCAGCCCGGCTGGCTGGCGACGAATTTGTGCTGGTACTCGCGGATGCGATCGATGAACTTACGGTGACGACCAGAGTACAACGCCTCATGGACGCCGTTGCGTATCCTTTGACAATTGAAGAGCATGACTATTTTCTAAGTTGCACGATCGGAATTTCGGTTTATCCGTCTGACGGCGATAATGCGGAGGCGCTCCTCAAGCATGCGGATATCGCAATGCACCGCGCGAAGGAAATAGGGCGTAACAGTTTTCAATTTTATACGGCGGCAATGAATTTTCGGGCGATGGACCGCTTGCGCCTTGAGGGCGATCTGCGACTTGCCTTGCAGCGCAATGAACTGTTGCTGCATTATCAGCCTCAAGTCGATGTACGGACCTGCCGCATTGTCGGCATGGAAGCGCTGCTGCGTTGGCAACACCCCCAACTGGGGCTGATACCGCCTGATCGCTTCATTCGCATTGCCGAAGAAACCGGTCTGATCATACCAATCGGCACGTGGGCAATGCGGACCGCCTGTCTGCAATCCAAGAAATGGCAGGACGCCGGCCACGGCTCCTTGCGAATCGGTGTTAATTTGTCCGGCAACCAGTTTTATCAGAAAGACCTTGTTCAAACGCTCGCAATGATTTTGGAAGATACTGGCTTGGACGCGCGTTGTTTGGACATTGAACTTACCGAGGGCCTGGTCATGACGGACATCGAGCATGCTCTGGATATTATGCATCGGTTGAAAACGCTCGGCGTAAAACTTTCGCTAGACGACTTTGGCACTGGTTATTCAAGCCTTTCCTATCTCAAGCGCTTTCCGATCGATGTTTTGAAAATTGACCAGTCCTTTGTGCGGAACATCACGACCGATCCCGAGGAAGCGGTAATTGCGCGCTCGATCATTACACTTGCAAAAAGCCTTCAGCTGGAAGTAATAGCGGAGGGCGTAGAAACCGAACAGCAGCTTGGATATCTGCGTCGCCATCGCTGTGATCAGATTCAAGGATACTACTTCAGCCGCCCACTGCCACCGCTAGAATTCGAGCAACTGCTTGTCGAGGACAGACGCCTTCCTCAGGCCGACGAAGTCATAGCCACACTCCAACAAACACTATTGATAGTTGACGATGAGGAAAATGTGTCGGCGGCGCTAAATCGTCTATTGCGCCGAGATGGCTATCGAATTCTACGTGCATGTTCGGCAGAGGAGGGGCTTTCTTTTTTGGCGTTGTACGAAGTACAGGTAGTAATATCTGACCAGCGTATGCCGGGAATGCCGGGGACCGTGTTTCTATCGAAGGTGAAGGAGTTATATCCCAATGTCATCAGGATTATGTTGTCGGGTTATACCGCTGTCGATTCCATTATTGAGGCAACCAATAGCGGCGCGGTGTTCAGGTTCCATACCAAGCCTTGGGATGACGATATTCTAAGAATTAGTATCGCAGAGGCGTTCCGATACCACTGGCTACTGCAAAATGCGGACCCTAGTGAGGGACACAGCACGGACTAATGAGAATTAACGCCGCCCTGCGTCGATCTCGAATAAAGCACGTACCGCACGTTACGTCGTCTCAGTTGAGAGCAGTTAAAACTGGAGGCAGCCATTCCATCGTAATTGGCGCTACATTTATTGTCTTGCTAGCAATCAGGGAGGTTGGGATGCGGATAATCATCGAGGCGCGCATTGAAGACAATGTCGGCGGTAGCGAACCGATCCAATTGGTTGAATTCGAACGAGCCGATGGCGATCTGAAGCAGCTGGGGTTGAGCCTGGCTGAAGGCAAAAGTCTAATGTACGAAGCGCAGCGCGCTTTGGTCAACGCACAAGCGCACGGTTTTGTGGCCGCTTCCAGGACTTGCCTGCAGTGCGGCGCAACGTTGTCGATCAAAGCCAAGCATACAATCCGATATCGAACGGTTTTCGGCAAGGTGACGATTGACAGCCCCCAGTTGCGGGTCTGTAAGTGCAGTCAAGACACGACCAGCAAGTCTTCAGCCTGATCGCGTTGGCGTTACTGCAGCGCGTCAGTCCTGAATTGGAATACCTCCAAGTTCAAGTGGGCGGCCCACCTGCCGTATGCAGTCGCCACCGTGCTCTTAAAAGAGACTTTGCCGGTCGACCAAGCGATCTCCACCTCCGGAGTCAGGAACCGCGTATGGGCTGTCGGTCAAGAACTGGACGACGCGGCCGAAAAGGCGATTCGCGGTGAGCGTGCCTATCCGCCTGCAGATGGCAAGGTCAAGATTGTCGCCCTGGCGGTGGATTCTGCATGGTCGCGCCACCGCCCGTCACGTCAGGAACAAGACGAAGCCAACCTTGCGCAGTATTACCCATCGAAGCGGCTCCCATCCACCGGGCGACACGTGAACATAATCGCCGGCCGCGCGGTTCGTGACGATGGCCGTTGCAAGGTATATGGCTACGTCAACCGGGAGGTTACGTCGGCAGCAACGCGGCTTGATCATTTTCTTTCGAAGCAAGGCGCTGAGCAGGACCAAAAGATAACGATCGTCTCAGACGGCGCAGGTGAATTTGAAAAAGCGGTCGATGGATCCCAAAGGCCGTTGACCCGCATTCTGGACTGGTTTCACATCGCGATGAAATTTCGCGCAATCGAACAATCGGCACTGAAGTTTCCTGGTCTGCGGGCACCCAACGGTCGCTCGGTAGAAGACGAAATCGCAGCGGCGAAATGGCAAGAGTTCCGAAGCAGTCGAAAGACTGAAAAGCATTCATGACATGTTTGGCCTCGTGCCGGAAGACGCTGCGTACAGGGCGTTATGGTGGAATCTGCGCGGGACGTACTGGTACCTGGAGTCCAATGCCCAATATCTGGTCAACTATGGATGGCGTTATCGGCGCGGCATGCCGATCAGCAGCAGCATCGCCGAATCGGCGGTCAATGAAGTCGTGAGCTTGCGTTGCGCGAAAAAGCGGCAGATGCGTTGGACTAATAAGGGGGCACACCTTCTCGTTCAGGTTCGGGTGGCGGTACTGAACGGCGAGCTTAAAATGCGCGACATGCCTGATCGGTGGCGAACCGTCGCAAAGCAAAAGCGTGACGATCACTGGCAATGTGTTACCTAGGGGCTGTTAACAAAAAACAAAATATGTTTACATTCGGTATTTGAACAAATGGGTACCGAAGATGCAGGAAATCAGGAAGCTAGAGGTGGACCCGGAAATCTGGGCAGTTAGATAAGTGGAGCTTTGCTTGATGAAACCGGTCGAAAGACCGTACCAAGGAGCAAAGCATGAGCAAGAGAACAAGACGCAACCACGCAAGCGGATTCAAAGCCAAGGTGGCGCTGGCAGCCATCAAAGGTGACAAGACGCTAGCTGAGATCGCTCAGCAATTCGATGTGCATCCGAATCAAGTGACAGAATGGAAACGGCAGTTGCTCGAGCGAGCCGCAGACGTATTCGATGGTGGCGTAACGGCCAAGTCGGCCAATGAACCGGACCTCACGACGCTCCACGCCAAGATCGGCCGATTGACACTGGAGAATGATTTTTTAGAAAGCGCGCTCACCAAGGCGGGACTGCTGAGCGCAAAAAAATGATCGACCGCACTCATGAGTTGCCAGTGTCCCGGCAGTGCCAAGTGCTATCACTGGCACGCTCGACAGCGTACTACCGAGCGCAACCAACCAGTGAAGTCGACCTGGCGATCATGCGCCGCATTGACGAACTGCACCTCGAACACCCGTTTGCCGGCAGTCGCATGCTGCGTGACATGTTGCGGCGGGAAGGCACCGCCATTGGCCGCAAGCATGTGACGACGCTGATGAAGAAGATGGGCATTGAGGCACTGTACAGAAAGCCCAGGACCAGCACTCGCCATGCTGCCCATCAGGTGTACCCCTATCTGCTACGTGATATGACGATTGAGCGGCCAGGCCATGTCTGGTGCGCCGACATTACCTACATTCCAATGAAGCGTGGCTTCGTGTACCTGTTTGCAGTCATGGACTGGGCCAGCCGGCGGGTACTCTCATGGCAGCTGTCCAATACGCTGACCACTGACTTCTGCCTCCAAGCGGTACAGCAAGCCATTGACCGTCATGGAGCACCGGAGATCTTCAATACCGACCAGGGAAGCCAGAGCGGATTCAATCGGTCGTCGCAACACTAGATGTTGACCAGATTTTACTGAGCGTTTAGTCTATACCTGACAAGAATTTGGGCTATAACTCAGACATGACCTGCGACGGATGGAGGTTATGTCATGGCAACGAAGCGATATCGTTGGGATTTTACTGCGCTGGAACAACGGCGCAAGCAAGCGGCTCAGTTGTTGGCCAAAGGAATGAGGCAGGCGGAGATTGCCCGCACACTGGGGGTGAGCCACACTGGGGGTGAGCCGACAAAGCGTGTCGGTATGGGCCAAAGCGCTGGAGGCTGACAGACAGGCGTGGCATCGCAAACCGCTCGGGTACCGTCCAGCTCTCGACGACGCACAACGCAAGCGGCTACGCCGGATGCTGCTGCGCGGTGCGCAGGCCAATGGATTCGACACCGACGTCTGGACATTGCGCCGGATTGCGCAGCTCATCGAGAGCGAGTTTGGCATTTCGTATTGCAAGACCAGTGTGTGGCTGGTACTGCGGGCAATGGGTTTTATCAGACAGTTCTTTACCGCGGTCCCAAGTTAAAGACTGCCACAACTGGGCAGGCATGTCAGTTATCGTCTTCTTGAGCGCATTAGCCATCGTGACAGCGCCGTAGCCAGCCAGCGCAGGGCCATTCTTCGTCCTGGGAATCAGCCCGTAGCCTTCCCCGCGAGGCAAATAAACCAGCATGGTGAATCGGCTCGAGCGCTCAATCAGCGTTCCAATCGCGGACCTGTTCAGGCCGATGATCAGATCACCCTCCCAATGCCCCGGCACAGCGCGATCCTGCACTTCTGCAGGCCGTTTAGAGATCATCACCTCCTCGCTAACGTGCGCCCAGGCCTTGGCCTGTGCCCTAGCTCTGGGCACGCGCAACGCTCGCCCGGTGCGCAGACAGCTAACCAGCTCGCGTTTGAGTGCCCCTCGGCCCTGGATGTAGAGAGCCTGGTAGATGGCTTCGTGAGAAATGCGCATGGATTCGTCGTCCGGGAAGTCGATCTGCAGTCGGTTGGAAATCTGTTCGGGTGACCAGCCATTGCCCCATTTGCGGTCACCGCGATGCGGCTTGTTTCTTCCTATAAACGGCGCTGGCACAGGCCCAGAAATATTACGCCCCTTAGCGTCGCGAACCTTGCCCTCCAGACGGTCTTGCACATAGTGGTGTAACCGTGGATTAGTCGTCAATTTGCATGGCTTGGGTCTTTTGGCAACCAATTCCGCCTTCCAATGCGCAACCGAAGCGCGATACTCTAGCCGACCACTACGAGTTGTAGCGTTACGTCTCAGTTCTCGGGAGACCGTTGATGCACTGCGCCCGATACGGCGAGCAATCTCTCGTACTCCGATGTCCTGGCATGAAAGTAGTCCAATCTCTTCTCGTTCGGCGAATGATAAGTATCTCCCCGATCTCGGGCTCAACATGGAAAGTGGCATGCCACCATTATGACGAAACCAGCGAGTTCCTACTGCTTGCGACACGCAAACCGCTTCAGCAGCCTTCTCACTTGTAATGCCTGTTGCGATCTGCTCCCAGAATCGCCGCTCGGTCTCACGCCGATGCGACGGCGCACCTGGTGAGCGCATCGGTCCTCGCCCTGTCAACTTCTGCATCCATCCCGCTGGTCTTCCCATAAACACCTCCTTGATTTAAGGTGTTGCGACGACTGGTTGAATCCGCCCAGTTTACCAGTACCGATTTTACTGATCTGCTCAAAGGCAATGGCATTGCCATCAGCATGGATGGCAAAGGATGTTGGAGAGATAATGTATTCGTCGAACGGCTGTGGAAATCGATCAAGTACGAAGAAGTCTACTTGCATGCTTACGATACAGTGAGCGCGGCAAGAAGCGGGATTGGCCGCTACCTGGAGTTTTACAATATCCGGCGCCCACATAGTGCGCTTGACGGCGAGACTCCGGATGCGTTCTACTTCGACAATCAGCCAATGCCACAAGCGGCATAGATGGCAACCCTACTTCCGCGAAGCTCCACTTAGCAGCAGCAATTTGCTGTCCAATCAGACGGGGCCACCTCTGCTGCTGCGAGACGACCAATGGAACAAGCTGGAGCCGCTATTACCCGGCAAGGTGGGCGATCGCAGCGCGACGGCGCAAGATAACCGCCTGTTTTTGGAGGCGGTGTTTTGGATCGTGCGAACGGGTTCACCTTGGCGCGACTTGCCTGCTGCATTGGGGAACTGGCACACGACCTACAAGCGATTCAAACGCTGGGGCCAATCCGGCGTCTGGCAGCGAGTCGTCGAAGCGGTCAGTGGTGACCGTGATCTGGAGGCGCTGATGATCGACAGCACGGCGGTGCGCGCCCACCCGCATGCGGCCGGTGCCCAAAAAAAGAAGGTCCTCAAGCGATCGGCCGCTCGCGCGGTGGATTGACGAGCAAGATTCATGCGGTCGTTGATGCGTTGGGCAATCCGGTACGCTGGCTGCTGAGCGGCGGTGAGGTGGCCGACATCACGCAGGCCAGACCGCTGCTCGACGGTTTGAATGCGGACGCGGTCTTGGCTGACAAAGGCCACGATGCCGATGCATTGATCGACAGCACTCAGGCCAGCGGAGCGGTCGCGGTCATCCCGCCCAAACGCAATCGTGTTGTGCAACGTAACTATGATCGTCATCTGTATAAAGACCGTAATTTGGTCGAACGTTTCTTTAACCGCATCAAGCAATTCCGACGCATCGCTACACGATATGAAAAACTGGCGCGCAACTACCTCTCATTTCTCAACCTCGTCTGCGCTTACATCTGGATCGCTTAATTGTTAACACGCCCTAGCGATGCCTCCAGTTTTAACTGCTCTCAATGGCGCTTGAACAAATGTGGCGCACCAAAGCAGCAGGCGTTCCAGTGGGTATCGTGGTGGCCGACGCTGGTTATGGCAATGAATGCCTGTTTCGTGAAGGACTGGAAGCATTAGGACTTGAGTATGCAGTGGGTGTCAGCCACCCGACCACCGTATGGGCAGCGGGTACCGGGCCCATTCCTGCCAAACCGTATCGTGGCATTGGTAAGCCGGCGACCCTGCTTAAGCGCGATGCGAATCATCAACCGGTGTCGGTGAAGACACTGGCAATGAGTTTGCCGCCACAGGCATGGCGCACAGTGACTTGGCGTGAAGCAAGCAACACCATGCTGCGCTCGCGCTTTGCGCGTATGCGTGTACGCCCGGCGCACCGGGACTACTGGCTTAGCCAATTGCGTGACGAAGTGTGGTTGCTGGTGGAGTGGCGTAAAGGAGAGCCGGAGTCGACCAAATATTGGTTATCGAATTTGCCGGCTACGATAAAGATGGAAGAACTGGTGGCAACGACGAAGATGCGTTGGCGGATCGAACGGGACTATGAAGAACTGAAACAGGAGTTTGGATTGGGGCATTATGAAGGACGTGGCTGGCGTGGCTTCCATCACCATGCAACGCTGTGCATTGCGGCTTATGGCTTTCTATTGGCGCAACGACTGCGCCAAAAAAAAGCCCGGCAACGCCCGCTACCTTCCTTACCCGAAAGTTACCGCCCGCGCGGGGCCAGTGCGCGCGCAACGGCATGTCCCTGATTCCATCCGGTCGTTGCGGTTGGCCTTGATCGTGGGCTTGGTCAAACATCTCAGAATCTGTCCCTGCTGTGGTCGCGCCAATTTATGACGCAGTAGTATTAGACGCTGGGCGACATTCTATTCTTTTTACGCACGTACATTCAGATACAAATTGCCAAAAATCGACACATGAACGATAATTGAATGCGAATCGTTCTCATCAATTGAGCGATTGCGTTCAAATCCCAGCGTGTTGTGAGCAGTGGATAATCAAGCCTACTCTTCAATCGCTGTAATTTGAGCTTCCAACACTTGGAGTGTCGTGCTATGCCCATCGGCATTGAGGCGACGGCCCACCCAATTTACTGCCAGCAACGAGACTTTTCCTCTAGCCAGCCTAGTTATTATCTAAAGCTTAACTGGAGAGTTTCGTGGTTATAAAGAAAAAGAAGCTTGCGCTGCTGGTCGCGCTGGCCGTACAACAAATCTTCACTTCTACGCACGCGCAGGATACCTCTTCGGCGGCCGGCGATACGACGCTGCCTACCGTGCAAGTTCAGGGCTCGCGAGAGCTTCCACCCACTTATAACCCACCGACTGCGACCAGTGCGACAAAGATCGAAGCGCCACTGCGTGACATTCCCCAGACCGTGAATGTGGTGCCGAACCAGTTGCTGCGAGACCAGAACGTCACATCCATGGAGAAGGCTTTGCGACTGGTACCCGGCGTCGGCTTGTCTCATGGTGATGGCCAGCGCGACCAGGTGACCATTCGGGGCTTTACAGCAATTGCGGACCAGTTCATTGATGGCCTGCGGGACGATGCGCTGTATTTCCGCGACCTCTCCAATATCGAGCAAGTCGAAGTGCTAAAGGGACCGGCGTCCGTCTTATACGGCCGTGGCTCTTCTGGAGGGCTCATCAACCGGATCACAAAAAAGCCCGGCATTGACAAGAGTGAAATCACGGCGCAAGTCGGAAGCCATGATCAGCGTCGCGGTGAATTTGATGTTGCCCGGAATCTTAAGGATAGCGGCATCGCGTTTAGGGTGACAGGAGCCATTGAGCGCGCAGATAGCTATCGCAACAACCAGTTTCTCGATCGTGAAGCCTTCGCACCGTCCTTGTCCTTCAAACTCGGGACGAACACCGATCTGTTGCTCCAGGCGGAGTACCTTTCCGACCGTCGTGTGACCGATTTTGGAATTCCGGCCTACCGTGGTCGCCCGGTTGATGTATCTGCAAGCACATACTATGGCGCCCGCAATGCGCGCGATGTCGATACCTCTCAATCTGACGTCACCGCATTAGGGTTCACCCTGACACATCGCTTTAGCGATACGCTTTCCGTGCGTAACGCGTTCCGCCATTACGCCTACAAACTTGACCGAAACAACACGCTGGTTGGGGCGGTGAATGAGGCGGCACTGACGGCGTCGCTAAACCGCAGCAACGTTCGACGGGACGAAGAAGGCTATTTCAATCAAACGGAACTGACGCAAAAAACCACATTGGGTGGTATGGCACATCAATTCCTGTATGGGATTGAGGTTGGAAAGCAGGATAAAGATCAGTTTTTCCGCACGCAAAATAATATTGCGACGGTCTCACTATTCAACCCGGTTCTCCCCGTATTGCCATTAACAGTGACCGCAGCACCATCGACCGATAACCTCGGCATTATGACAACCTCCAGTGCCTACGTGCAAGATCTGGTGACGTTATCCAAAGAATGGAAGGCGCTGGCGGGTCTCCGTTACGATCGCTTTGAGCAGGAAACGCAGGAGCGTCGCGTTGGTCAACGCAATCTGGCACGCACCGATACAGCGTGGAGTCCACGTGTTGGCTTGGTTTATCAGCCTAGGTCCAATCAGTCGTATTACGCTGCATTCAGCAAGTCATTCCAGCCGTCGGGTGAAGCATTTCCATTAGCGTCCAATAACGCCGAAATTGCTCCTGAAGAGACCACCAATAAGGAAATTGGCGGCAAATTCGACTTCCTGGATGGAATGGCATCAGCCAGCGCCTCCGTGTTTCGTCTCGAACGGACCAACATCAAAGCAACCGATCCAGCTACGAATCGCCTGATCCCAATTGGCGTACAACGTACCGACGGGCTGGAATTGACATTCACCGGCGATCTGTCGCATGGATGGCAAGTGTATTCCGGCTATGCATATTTGGATGCGAAAGTGACTTCATCCATCGCTCGGGATGCCGGTCAGCCGGTACAAGGAAAACGCGCAACGCTGACCCCGCGCCATAGTGCCAATCTCTGGGTAACAAAGGCCTTTGACGATGGTTATCGTGCCGGTGCAGGTATTAACTACGTTGCGGATCGCTTCGCCAATCCTGGCAACACTGTCACGCTGCCTGTTTACACGACAGTCGACGCCATGATCGGATACCGCCTTGCAAAGCTTGACTTGCAACTCAATGTGAATAACCTGTTTGACCGTAAGTACATTATATCCGGACACGGTACGTCACCATTGCTCAATCTGCCTGGTGCGCCGCGCAATGTGCAAGTAACCGCACGTTATAACTTCTAAGGACAAAGAGATGATCCGGCAACGCAGCATGACACTGGCGCTTTTCTGTGCCGTGGCATTTTCGTCTACCTTGGCACAGGCCCATTACCTATGGCTGGAACCAGGCGAGGGCGACGTTAAGCTGTTCTACGGAGAAGTTGAGGAAGGCGTTCGGGAAAAGACTCCCGGCAAGCTGGACACAATTCGGCATCCCCAAGTCACGGTATTAACCGGTAACGAGGCTTTAAACGCCGCCGCGGTTAAACTGCCGGATCATTTCGCCGTCTCGACGAACGGCCGACAACCAACTGTATTGGTAAAGGTCGAGGCGACCGAAGTACGTGACCTGAGCAAGTATGGTTTAGAAATCGCCAAAACCAATTACTATGCTCGCGTAGGGCAGATTGCCGCCCCGGTTACCGCAGACGGTGCCTGGCTCGCGGTCGACATTGCGCCACAGGGAGAAAATGCCTTTTCCATCCTTTACCAAGGTAAGCCCGTACCACGAGCAAAAGTGCAGGTGATCGCGCCGAACACTTGGGTGCAGGAACACACGTCCGATCAACGAGGGCAGGTAAAGATCAATACGCCTTGGCAAGGTCGCTACGTCATTCATGTTCTTCACGTGGACAAGACTCCTGGCGAGCATGAAGGCATGCAATATCAATCATTGCGCAATCATTTTACTTATTCCCTGTTTGTAGAAAATGGCTTGCCCGCCGGGCCGGCGATTCCTCCTCAACTTCCCGCAGAATAACAACATGCGTGACTATGCTGAATCAGAAGTGTTAACGCCGACGTCTGTCAACACCATGCAGAGAAACAAAGCCGTCTTCCCTCGCGTTCGGAGTAAACGAGCAGTTTTTCTTCGATGGCTTCGACAGATACACCTCTACGTCGGGCTATGGGGTGCGGCCCTTGGGCTGCTTTTCGGCGCCACCGGATTGGTACTCAATCACCGAACAATTCTTAAAATCCCTGTTACAAAAACAAGCGTTCGAACACTTCAGGTACAAGCCCCCGCACGGGGCTTTGCGTCGCCAGCCAGCTTGTCGGATTGGGTACAAAAAGAGTTACAGTTCATCCCGCTAGCTCCTCCAATCGTAAAATCACAGCCAGCACAAATATTGCTGCTGTCCGGCAGGGAGCTAACCCAACCAGAGCGTTGGAACGTCAGTCTGACGCGTCCGGAGGGTGCTATTAATGCCGAATACTTTGTCGGTACCCAGTCCATTAAAATCGAGCATGTCGATGCCACGTTGATTGGCACCTTAACCCGGCTACACATGTCGGTCGGCGTCAATGCTTTCTGGGTGCTATTAACTGACACGATTGCAGGAAGTATGATCCTTCTTTCCTTGACCGGGTTGCTGTTGTGGACCCAATTGCATACCGTTCGGACGATCGCAGTTTTTGTCAGCATTGGGGCACTGCTTGCCAGCCTCGGTTTCTTTTGGGCGATATAGGTGGCCGATCAGCCAGGTCTGGCGGAACGTAGCGATAATGCCCGATGTATAGGCAGCTGGCATTCCTTGGATTCCGGTGCAGATTACGCCCTGTGCCAGGCCTGTGGAACATTCACTTGACTCCCACGCGTGACATAATAATTATTCTCCCCACATTCTTAAAAGCGATTAACAAAATAAGTTGTTAACACTGCGTCAGTAGGTGATGCCGCGTCCAATGCGTAGAAGTGGATCATGCATCGAAGGCAGCCGTTTATACCATACGATGTGCATTGCTGCCTGCTTTACGGCCATCGGTTGGGTTCTTTCCAGTTTTTCATTCGTGCACAGCGCGTACTAAAGAACTGTCGGCCACGACACGAGAAAAATCGCGCTTGTTAGCACCACGCAGATGCGTCAGCAATACTTGGGACAATCGGGCCATACAGCCGCTTGCCGCCATGCCTGTAAGTAACGCCAGCATGTCATACTTGAGTCACATCCCACCTCCTGCGGTAGCATCTCCCATGGGGTGTCGGACAGCAAAACAACCAAGGTACCCGTCAACGGGGACACGCACCGTTCGCCTAGCCGCTTTCAGCCCGGATGGACCTTACGTCGGAAGGTGGCCGGTAACAATCGCTGAATTATCCCCATATTTCATTATCTACCAGTTCGCGCGCTATCTCCCTTCTCCACCATCTTCATGAAAGTTCTTATGACTCCAAAATTCTCCTGTTAGAAAGAGTATGGGCGCCGCCTTCTTGAGCTAACGCGGGTTGAGAACATGGAAATTAAAGGCACTCCTGCGCCGACGGCATCGATGTGCCAAAGTAAAAGTGTTGACCAAGCACTTGAGGCGAGTACTCCGACATGCACCCACAACGATTGGTGTGGACTTGGCAAAGCAGGTATTCGCAATGCATGGCGTAGAGCAATTGCCGTTCCATTAGCAGAACGGAGCGAGCAGAACGCACAGGTTGCGCTGTAACTCACCTCGAATAGTCAGCGCGTTCTTTGTTTTGCCTCAACGATCCCACAGTCTACGGGAGTACGCTGAATTTGCACCCCAAGGGCGCAAGACGAATTTGCCCGTAGCGCGTAAGCCCTGCGGGTTTCTTTTCTACGGTTCTTTAAGTTGCCTACGCGGGTCGGTAAAACTAACACCGGTCGGTATGTTGCTGGGTATAGTTACATCCGCTTACGCTCGAAACAGTCGATTTACCGTCAGAAGGCATGCTGCATCGTTATTGTGGGTGTACCAACAACCACATCTGCAGATGCAATCAAACATGGCAAACAATTTGACGACTCAGCGTATCCACCCACTCGTCGCCGGCGCTGCTGGCTCCGTTATGCTTGTGAGCCTTATCGGCGCAGCCGCCATAGCCGGCATTCTGCCGTCTTCGCATAGTTCTGATGCTCCAGCTGTCGCGACTCCGGTCGCTGCTGCACAGGTTGCGGTTGCTCCTGCGCCCGTCGCAACAGTGTCTCAACTTGCTCCGCCCACAGCGGTAGCGCAGCCTGCCACTAAAATTGTAGAAAAGACTATCGTTCATCACCGTTATCTGACACACGCTAAGCCGGTGGAAGTGACACAAAATGCTCATGCCCCTGTATACGCTCCTGCGCAGCCTCAGCAGCCAGTTGCACAAGTTAGTCCTATCGGTATTGGCGTCGGTGCGGTCGTAGGGGGTGTCCTTGGTAGCAAGGTCGGTGGCGGCACCGGCAAGACGTTAGCTACGATTGCCGGTGCTGTTGGCGGCGGATATGTTGGCAATGAGATTGCCAAACGCTATTGAACGTTCTCACCGTAGGCCCGTCGTTGTCTGCCTTATCTGTAGGGCAAACCGCTGGGCTGCAACTGAACTGAATTGAAAATATGAATATGTATAAGGCAATACTTGGAGCCGTTGCATTGCTTACGCTGCCGTTTGCTGCCAGTGCTACGGAATATCGAATAGTCGAACGCCCACGCCAGGAATGCTGGCAGGAGCAGGTACCAGTACAGGCTGCAGGTAATGACTACGGTGGCGCAATTGTTGGCGGAATTGCCGGTGGTATTCTTGGAAACCAAGTCGGTGGTGGCAGTGGAAAAACCATAGCGACTGCGGTTGGCGCGATGACAGGCGCAGTAGTGGGTGACCGTATGTCATCAAGGTCAGTGCAGTACCAGAACGTTGAGCGGTGTCAAACGGTTGTTGAACAAGTGCGAGTGCCAGCTTATGAGCAACCGCCTCAAGTCTACCGACAGCCTGTTCAGGTGCAGAGTGCACCAGTCTACATCATGCCAGAGCCTATGGTCGTTGACTCACCTGTCTACTACGTCGATGAGGGGCCTTATCGGCGTCATGGCGGCCGAGGTCATTGGAAGCATCATCGCCATCATGACGATGACGATTGAACGCTAGTGAGCTCAACTAAAACTCAGGTCATCCAATGACAAAGGGACGCTCTGTACTCAATTAATAGACGTAGTTACCCATTTTGCCTCGGAATCGTAGGCTGATATCTTGCAAGAGATTCAAGCAGCGCCCGAATGTCCACTGGCTTAACAAAATGGAAATCAAAGCTTCCATCGAGGGCCCTTCGCCAAATGCCGTCTTTCCCAGTTAGCCAAAGGAGTGGCAGGTAGCACCCGGCAAGCTCTGCTATTGCTATGGCAAAAAACAGTCTGAAGGTTCGCGCAAAATCAGTCCACTCCATACTCAAGTCCGCCTAATCTCAAAAAAGGTGGTCGATTTTGCTAACTCCTTCGGCTTTTCGGCGATGGGCGAAGCATCGCAGCATTCGTTGCTTGACGACGGAGGAAGCTTAGGGTCAGCAGCTGATAAGTCCTCAATAATAGCGCAGTCCCTAGTCGGCCCTTTGCAGCAAGCCTCATCGCAACTTGCGACGAATGCTGCCAGACTTGCTTCCAAAAGGCGCATCTCCTCCTGTTTTGCACGCACTTCATTCAGATGGATTTGAGCCATGTCGCGCACTTCGATACAGGAGCGGTCACCGTCCTCGAATAGGGCGACCAGCGTCCGGACTTGTTCGATCGGGAATCCGAAATCTCGGCAGCGCTTGATGAAGGAGAGACGCTTCAGGTCGCCGTCTCCATAGAAGCGATGCCCATTGGCGGCACGCTGGGCCGGCGGCAGTAATCCTATTTCTTCGTAGTAACGAATCGTCGGCACGTTCATATTTGTCTGCGAGGCGAGCGTGCCAATCGTGAGATTACCCTGCAGCATAACGTCTCCTATCAAAAAGTCCTTGCACCTCAAGTTACTTGAGGTCGTACCTTTCATGCAAGCAGATCTTTTTGACGAACGAAAGGAGTAGTGATGAAGGTAACAAAAACGAAATTAGGCTCGGTAGCTGGGGCAGTAGGTGCCACCGGTGCTGTTGCCGCAGCCTGTGCTGCGTGTTGCGTCAGCATCCCTCTGGTCACTCCATTGTTTGCCTGGCTTGGGTTGTCCGGACTAGGGGCCGCAGCAACTGGCTGGTATCTGCCCGTGACAGGTGTTTCCACTCTGGGCATTGGTGCATTTCTTATCGCTCGTCGTCGGCGCAAGGCGAAATCGATCTTAACGCAAAGTACCAGCGGCTGCGGGTGTGGCTCCAGCTGTAAAATTTGATGAAAGGACACCCCATAAATACGATACAGTGGCTCCAATTGCTTGCACTTTGTCACCGGTTAACTTCAGAAGCCGGGCCCAGTGGCTAAATGACCTCACTTCCGAGGCATTGATTGCGGATCAGGTTGAAGGCTTGAGCGCTCGTCTGACCTATAAAAGGGACGCCGCCGCGGACGTTGAATCGCTGGCTCGCCAGGAGCAACACTGCTGTGGCTTTCTCTGCTTTGAAGTCGAGCGTGGTCCAGACAACGTAATACCGACGATTACTGCGCCGGTAGCCTCCGGAGACGACGCTCGGACACTGTTTGCGCCTCCGATTCCAAGTTAAACACTGTCCCACTTTTGTCTTCAAGACCTTCTATGACAATGTCCGCAGCACTCTGCTTGGTGTACGTATCCCAACCTTCAATGCATTGGAACGGCGTGATTCTATTAGAGTTAGCTTTCGCCGGCCAAATACAGGCATCGCTTTTGACGTTTTAGAGGAACAAGCAAGGCACTGTAGCGCTTTGATAGCACGCCTGACGTCTTAAACAAGCGATTTGGCTGTGGCACTTTTTGCGTAGTCCCATCTGGAACAAAAAGGCGGTAAATGGTAAAAGCTGAAAACAAGAGACCTCGCTATACGAAGAGGTGGTGTGAGTTGCAGAAAGCATTCGCACGATGAACCCAAATCCCTTTCGAGATTCAGCACCTCGCCGTAGACCAAAACGAATCTTCTTCGCCGTTTTGTAGCCAGTAGACCATCGCCTGCTTGCTGCTTTGGGAGTTACATTATTTGTCGGGGAGGCCCCCGACAAACGGCTATCTTTGATTATTTTTCTTTAGCAGAAGTGACGTCAACGTTCGGCACTTGAACGGTTCGCTCTTCTTTCTTGATGGTCGGGACTTCAACTGTCTTTTCTTCTTTTTTAACCGTAACATCGGGCGTCTTTACGTCATACTCAGGGAGCTTTACGCTGCCTTCCTTGGTCTTTTCTACTTCATATTTCGGCAGGCTGACCTTTCCTTCTTTTGTTTTATCAATGTCGCAAGCGGTTAGTCCAACTGCCAACAACACAGAAGCGACAACGGTAATTTTTTTTGAAATCATAAAATCCTCCTTATCAATAAGGTCCATCTACGAAGATAGACCCTCGACAGGAGAATCAGTTGTGGCAAAATTGTTATCAAACGTGACAGGCACGAAGTCGGTTAGCGATGGCTACACTTATAGATGCAAGATGGGAGGTTTGACAAAACTCAAGCGAGATAGGACCTTCTCTCCTCGACTCAAGGAAGGAAACTATGCAAGGGGTATAAATCCGAAATGGCATATGAACTGTAACTCATCGAAGACGACGAAGCCGCCGTTTACCTTACGCTTAAACTATTGAAGAGCTGCGGCTTCGTTGCAAAAGCGGATGTCGTGCGAGACGGTTGCAATACCTGACATGCCACGGACTATACGCTAAACGGAAGATAGGTCATCCATCACTCATTCTGTTCGACTTGAAGCTGCCACACTTGGACGGCATCGAGGTGCTGAAACAAGTGCGATCTAATCCCGCATTGTCTGGTATACCGATATTCATCCTCAGCGCTGCTGCGAGCTACGAGTACATTCATCGAAGTAATCTTCTTTGGATATCAAAGTACATCGTAAAACCCTTAAACGCTGGCAATTTTATGTCTGATATACACGGTTCTTCCACAAGCAAGTTGCGAAGATTAGATGAAGCACACCCGGCCTTCCCAAATTGACTACTTGTTTTACCAGCCTGCACAGCTTAGCCCGTTAGACACTATTGTCCTAGCGCGCTAGAAGTGAAACGTTAAATGTGGTGCAGACAATTGATAAATTGACCCTATTAGCGTAATAGACGCGCACCGGCAGAGGTTGCTATAATCTGTCCCGTCATTGGGGAGTAGCCTACCTTCACACTTCTGGAGGTGCTTGCGTCAACACACTTGGCCGTTCGGCCATGGCGTAAGCGGTTCCTAAGCTTGGCAAGACCTTTGACCATACTGCCTTCGGACTGGCCGGGGAGAAGTATGGTCATTGGAATTTTTGTCCGGCCTGGGAGCGTATTACAAATGGAAGCATTCCTTATCTCGACTGGCATCGTTGCGTTGGCCGAAATCGGCGACAAGACACAACTCCTCGCATTCATCCTCGCAGCAAAATTTCGCAAGCCCATACCGATAGCATTAGGCATCTTGGGCGCAACGCTGTTCAATCATGGTTTTGCGGGTGCACTCGGTGCCTGGATCACGTCGTTACTGGATCCTGGGACGCTGCGTTGGATTCTAGGCGTATCGTTTATCGCAATGGCTGTTTGGACTCTCATTCCAGATAAGTTTGATGAAGACGATGCCAAGCTATCGCGTTTCGGGGTTCTTGGTGCTACGTTTGTAGCATTCTTCCTCGCGGAGATGGGCGACAAGACTCAAGTGGCGACCATTGCGTTGGCGGCGCAGTACAACACGTTTGTGGCGGTCGTTGCTGGTACCACCCTTGGAATGATGATCGCGAATGTGCCGGCGGTTCTGCTCGGCGACCGGTTGGCCAATCGACTTCCTGTGCGACTGGTACACACCATTGCGGCGGGTATCTTCGCCGTTCTTGGCTTTGCCACGTTGCTTGGTGCTGGAAAAAGCTTAGGATTTTAATCCAGAGTAGTGTCGCCAAATCTGCTGAACCAACGAGAGCAATCGCACTGTTTTTCCTTCAAGTGAAAAAGAAATGCAATATAGAACCACCATTTTAAAACGTCTTGAGCAGACCTTGTGGCGCGTTCTGCCTGGGCTCTCGTTCGTGTTCAGCGTACCAAGCGTTGCAGGGGAATCGCACCGAGAAGTTTCCTCTTTACGAGTACGTGTCAATGATCAAATCGTGCTTGGTGAGGCAGACCTGCATCGTATGACGTTCAAAAGCGATAAGGCAGCGATGGCTGTTTTTCGCAAGAACGTTATCCGACTTCGACAAGGGGATAGAGTTCAGCTTCAGGTCGAAATTGTGGACGCTCCTGCACAGGCCGCCGACGTCACGCGAAGCACCAGCTTGGCATACGAGTCCCTATCGCCTTGGAAGATAAAGGTGAACTCCGACGGGCTAGTCACAATGGCTCCAGACGAACGCTATCGCTCTGACCAAGTAAACACAATGGCCGGTGATACAGCGGTTTTAATTTTATATAAGACGGATACGCACGTTTTATGGAACAAAGTGTTCTTTTCCATTGCTCGCTGATGATGCAGTCCAGCCAAAAATGAAATAACTCTTCATGAAGGTTACTTGAAGGGCAGTACATTGAGACTGACTTTGGTAAGGTCGTTTCCAGCTTCGTCAATTCATAGGGAGGTTTCTCTCAAACGCCAACGCGCGGCGCAATGACATAGGCCACAGGACCCAGATGGCTGCTGTCCATGCACCCACAACGAATAGGATGCCCCAATTGCTGCGAGGCTTACGGTCTTCACGTTCCATCCATTCATTTCCCTTTTCTCTGCAGCAGGTTGGTGTTTCAACTCGATGGCACTGCTGGCAGATGGCTGGCACATGAGCTCGCATGCACTTGCTATCGGCTTAAGCGCCTTCGCTTCTTCGGCGGCTCGCAAGTACATATAAGACCCCAGGTTTGCGTTTGGCACCTGGAAAATCGAGATATTGGCCGGCTACACCAGTGCGGTGTTCCTGCTTGGTATCGCAGGCATGATGGCGTTCAGCTCCGTCGAACGAATTTTCACTCCGCAGCCCCTCCACTACCGGATGCAATCATCATCGCAGTAATTGGTCTTGTCGTGAACATTGCGTGTGCACTGATACTGAGCGGTGCTCACCACCACAGTGAGCATGGGCATCATCACGGACATCATGACCTCAACCTTAGGTCCGCCTACGTGCACGTCATTGCGGACGCTACCACCTCGTTCTTGGCAATTGCTGCGCTTGTGGGGGATGGCTTTATGGATGGGATTGGCTGGACCCGGTTAGGGGCATTGTCGGTGCCGTATTGGTAGCAGTCTGGGCGAAGAACCTGATTATAGATACCGGCAAAGTGTTGTTAGATCGTGAGATGGACGCACCGGTCGTCGCCGAAATTCAAGCAATCATCGAGGCGAACGACAACATCAGGCAAACAAAGCTGGTCGATCTGCATGTCTGGCGCGTGGGAAAGCGATTCTATTCTTGTGCACTAAGTGTGGTTACCAAAGACACAAGCCTTACCACCAGCAAGATTCGCGATGAGCTTTCGATACATGAGGAAATTGTCCACTCGACGATTGAAGTGCATCACCTGCTCGGCAAAACCTGAAGGGCTGAATAAATACTTTGAAAGGAAGACGCGCTGCCCACCTTAACCGGCAGTCCTTTCTTCCTTGGGGCTGGAACATTGCGGCACATTACCAGGAGCGGTAAATCGTAAGTTATCTTCAAGCCTCCAGTGTCTATCAAAGGCCGTCCCAAACCCGAGACACTCGATGTTCCAAGAGTACATTACGCGGGGACTTGGTGTCCTGTAATCGCCCCTATTGCCCTACCGACGAGTTTGGAGATGCAACCTACCGCTGGCGACAATATTACGTTTTCCTTCGAAAGACCGAGGCGAGCAGTTATACGTCGCGAACCCACATCGAGATATGATCCAGCGACTTTCTGGAGCGCCCCATAGAGAAAATTGGAAGGCTATAAAGGAAAATTTGGAAAACGTGTGCTTAGGTCCGGACGTTGCAAGTATGCATGCTTGACCTAGCAAATCCAAGAACCTTTATATTCAATCTCGGCAACATTTTCCAATGTTGTACGCGATTTGATTCGCTAGTGGCAATGAACAAGTTGCGCTACACTAGCTGAAATAACCCTTTAACAATGAATGCGTAGATTGTTATCATCATTCGGCAGGCTTATAGCTACCGTTCTTCTCATGACGTTCCTGACCTCAGGAATCGCCATGGCTGCGTACGTATGTCCGGAACTTGCAAAGCCGACCATGCCGGAGATGATGGAAGGAATGCCCTGCGCAGAGATGGATAAGGAAAAGCCTGTCCATTGTGTTGAGGCACAGGTCGGCGACAAGTTGGCGTTAGAGCACTTTGCAACGCCGCCGACGCTTAGCCCGCCGACCATTTCGTTTGTCATTCCAGCCATTGCGGCAGTTATCCCGCCTTTTCGCACCTCTTTCTGGTCTGAGCTAGTCTTGGACTCAGGAAACGACCCGCCATACCTCCGAACGCAGCGACTGCGTATTTGACTTGACCTCCTGTTGTCACGCCGCCCGGCATATCGCCGGAGCCGGTGTTCGTCTTTGTCACAGGGGGTTTCATGTTTTTGCGTATCAATACGCGATTGGTTCCAAGTAACCGGTCGCATTCACTACGTCATGTCAGCGCACTCATAGCTCTGGCGTTTGGCACAGCCTTTGCCCATGCTCAGGCAAGTACACTGACCTTGAACGAGGCACTGCAGCTATCGCTACAGCGTTCTTCCTTGCCCAAAGCAGCGGAAGCTGCCGTACAAGCGAGCCGGGAGGCAGCAGTGAAAGCTGGCCAGCTCCCGGACCCGATGCTCAAAGTCGGAATCGAGAATCTGCCAGTCAACGGTGCAGACCGCTGGAGTACGACGCAGGATTTCATGACCATGCGTAGGGTCGGTATCGAGCAACAATGGGTGTCGTCAGATAAGCGGGCCGCCCGTTCAGACCGTGCGCAGCGAGCTGTCGAATCCGAAGAAGGCAACTATCTTGCGGATGTCGCGAAGGTACGCGAGGAGACAGCCAAGGCATGGGTCACAGTTCTATATGCGCAGAGGTCACTAGCTCTCGTCAAGGCACTCGAGCAGCAATCTGTTGCAGATTTGACGGCCGTTCAAGCGTCGCACCGGGGTGCCAAAGCTACAGCAGGTGACGTCGTACAGGCCCAGTTAGCCGTTACCCAGACGCGGGACGCTGTCCGAAAGCGCGAACTGGAGCTCCAGAACGCGAAGCTAGCTCTGAGCCGCTGGACAACCACCCCTGTGGAGACGGTGTCCGACCAGACGCCCATATTGGAATCCCGGGTTCCGCATCTCTCTATTGAAGACCTAGAGAAGTACCATCCCGCGGTTCTCGCTGCCCGGCGAGCCATCACCCTTGCGGATGCAGAAACGACGGTAGCTACAAAGGAGCGACGTCCGGACTGGTCTATTGAAGCCGGGTTCAGCCAGCGGCCGCATTTCTCGAACATGATTTCCGTAGGCGTCAGTATCCCCATCACGGTCAACCCGTCGCAGAGGCAGGACCGTGACATTGCCGAACGCTCCGCAATGGGAACGAGAGCTCGGCTGCAGTACGAAGATGCTGTACGGGGGATGCAGACTGAAATACGGACCTTGGCCTCCACACTTTCAAGCCAAAGAGAGAGGCTTGCCCGGCTCAAGTCAGAACTATTGCCCGCCGCCAGCCAGCAAACCGAGTTGGCCACTGCTGCGTATCGCGCAGGCACCGGCAGTCTGAGTGCAGTTTTCAGCGCACGAAAAACGCAACTTGAGCAGCAATTGCAGATAGCAGAGCTTGAGAAAGATGCGGCTTTGATTTGGGCAAAGCTTGAACATCAAGTCGTGCCGCATGAGTTGGCATCAGTCGCGAAGGCACAGCAATGAAAAACAATTTTGCACTCAAGGCACTGGGCCTGACTCTTACGGGCGCTGGCCTGGCATTTGGTGGCTACTGGATTGGCTCACATTATCAGCAGGACAAAGGGTCTGGACCTGCATTGAAGCAGGCAGCTGGGAGAGAAACAATCGACCCCAAGTCAGGCCGCAAGGTGCTGTACTGGCATGACCCCATGATGCCCGGGCAGAAATTTGACAAGCCAGGAAAGAGTCCATTCATGGACATGGAACTGGTCCCGGTCTACGCGGATGAGGCTGGTGGGGACGGTGGTGTCAAAGTCAGTCCTATGCTTCAGCAGAACCTCGGTATCCGGTACGCAACCGTCCGTCGTGAGGAAACGAAGGATGCCTTCGAATTTGTCGGCACCACTCAGTTCGATGAGAGCGTTGTAGAAGTCGTACAGAGCCGTGTGACCGGCTATATCGAACGGTTGCATGCCCGTGCGCCTATGCAGCGTATTAAGCGAGGCGAATCTGTCGCGACATTATTTGTGCCTGAATGGATTGCTCCACAAGAGGAGTACCTAGCGCTCAAGCGTAGTGGCAATGATGCACTGGCTTCCGCCGCCCGGGACAGGATGCGGACGCTCTCGATTCCCGACAGCTTGGTTGCACAGCTGGAGCGGACCGGAAAGGTTCAACGAAATCTAACTCTGACATCTCCTGTGGCCGGCGTCGTAACTGAACTGCCTATACGCGACGGTGCCATGGTATCGCCCGGGATGACGGTCGCAAAAGTGGCCGCGCTGAGCAAGGTCTGGTTAGTGGCTGAAATCCCCGAACAGCAGGCCAATGCCGTTCGGCCTGGAATGAAGGTGGACGCATCATTCGCCGGGAACCCGGACCGCAAGTACTCTGGCCAAGTCCGCGAGATTCTGCCCGGCGTAAGTGTTACGACTAGAACGGTTCAGGCTCGACTCGAACTGGATAACCGTGATGACAGCCTCACGCCCGGGATGCTGATGCGTGTCCAAGTGAGGGCCGAAAAAGCAGTGCCACGCCTTGTTGTTCCGACTGAAGCTGTCATCACCAGCGGTAAGCGTTCAGTCGTCTTGGTGGCAGCCGAAAACAATAGCATCCAGCCTGTTGTGGTCACCACCGGTCGGGACATGGGCGATAACACGGAGGTTCTGAGCGGCCTCACCGAAGGGCAAAAAGTCGTGGCTTCCGGACAGTTCCTGATTGATTCCGAGGCAAGGCTGAAATCTGTTCTTCCCAAGTATGCAGGCCAAGAACAGAGTCAGGCCTCTGCACGTCCATCGCAGGGGTCAGCCGGTAAGGCGTACAAGGGTGTCGGCAAGGTCGAGAAAGTATCTCAGGAAAGCATTACCTTCTCACACAAGCCAATACCGGAACTGAAATGGCCAGCCATGACCATGGACTTTAGCAAGCCGCGTCCGGATGCGTTTGGCGACATCAAGGTTGGCCAAGATGCCGAGTTTTCGTTCAAGGAAGGTAGCGACGGCAGCTACGTGCTGGAGAGTGTTACGCCGGCTGGCGGAGGCAAAAAATGATTGCGCGAATTATCCAGCAATCCATTGCGAACCGCATTTTTGTACTGCTTGCAACCGTAATTCTGGCCGCATGGGGTCTCTGGTCGCTAGGGAAGACACCGCTGGACGCATTGCCAGATTTGTCCGATACGCAAGTCATCATCCGTGCTCAGTACCCGGGTAAGGCCCCTCAAATCGTTGAAGACCAGGTCACCTATCCGCTGACGACCGCACTTTTGTCGGTCCCAGGTGCAAAAACAGTCCGGGGATATTCCTTCTTCGGTGATTCGTTCGTCTATGTCTTGTTCGATGACGCAACGGACCTGTACTGGGCTCGCTCCCGCGTCTTGGAATACATCAACCAGGTACAAAGCCGCTTGCCGCAAGGCGTGCGTGCCGAACTGGGCCCTGACGGTACCGGTGTCGGTTGGGTATTCGAGTACGCGCTGGTAGACCGCACGGGCCAAAATGACTTGAGCCAACTCCGGGCACTGAACGACTGGTTCATGCGCTTCGAGTTGAAGACTGTGCCGGATGTCGCGGAAGTGGCCAGTATCGGTGGCATGGTCAGGCAATACCAGGTGGTGGTCGACCCAGACAAATTGCGTGTCTTCGGTATCTCGCATACCAAGGTGCTGGAAGCACTTGGCAAGTCTAACCAGGAATCCGGCGGTTCCGTAGTCGAGATGGCTGAGACTGAGTACATGGTCCGCTCTCGAGGCTACCTGCACTCACTGGAAGATTTCCGTAATGTCCTACTGAATGTCAACGAGGCTGGAACGCCTGTCTTGCTGCGGGACGTGGCGACAGTGCGGCTGGGCCCGGAAATGCGCCGCGGTATTGCCGAACTCAACGGAGAAGGCGAAGTCGCGGGCGGGGTGGTCGTCATGCGGTCCGGTAAGAATGCGCTTCAGACCATTGAGGCAGTCAAGGCGAAGCTCGACACGCTGAAGCAGTCTCTTCCCAAAGGCGTTGAAGTGGTGACGACCTATGACCGGTCAAATCTCATTAAGGCTTCGGTCGATAACCTCCGGAACAAGCTCATCGAGGAATTCATTGTTGTCACGGTTGTCTGCGCGATATTCCTGTTCCATCTTCGCAGCGCGTTCGTCGCCATCATTTCCCTGCCTTTGGGCATTCTTGCGGCCTTGATTGTCATGCGCTACCAAGGCGTGAACGCCAACATCATGTCTCTTGGCGGAATTGCCATCGCCATCGGTGCGATGGTGGACGCGGCCATTGTGATGATTGAGAATGCCCACAAACATCTGGAAAAGTACGCGCACGACTATCCAGACAAAGAACTTGGCGCCCAAGAGCGGTGGGCCATTATCACCCGTGCTTCTATTGAGGTTGGTCCGGCGCTGTTCTTCTCATTGTTGATTGTGACCCTCTCGTTCTTACCTGTATTTGCTCTGGAGGCGCAGGAAGGCAAACTTTTCGCCCCTTTGGCCTACACGAAGACGTACACGCTGGCTGCGGCGGCAGGACTGGCGATTACGCTGGTGCCGGTGCTGATGGGCTATCTGATTCGCGGGCGTATTCCAAGCGAGGCGTCTAATCCGCTCAACCGAGTATTGATTGCGGCTTACCGGCCGCTGCTGGAAGCCAGCCTTCGACATCCAGTCGCGGTCATCATGGTCGCCGTTGTCGCACTCGTTCTGACGGCCATACCGGTCTTGCGGCTAGGCGGGGAGTTCATGCCGCCGCTTGACGAGGGTGACTTGCTGTATATGCCTTCCGCATTGCCAGGCTTGTCGGCGTCGAAAGCCAGCGAGTTGCTGCAGCAGACCGACCGTCTCATCAAGACTGTCCCGGAAGTAGCAACCGTGTTTGGCAAGGCCGGCCGCGCAGAGTCGGCGACTGACCCAGCGCCGCTCGAGATGTTTGAGACCACCATCCAGTTCAAGCCACGAGAGCAGTGGCGCCCGGGCATGACGCCAGAGAAGCTGGTCGAGGAGCTGGACAAAGTCGTAAAAGCGCCGGGCCTGTCCAACGTCTGGGTTCCACCCATCCGAAACCGCATCGACATGCTCTCCACTGGCATTAAGACACCGGTGGGGGTGAAGGTGTCCGGCGCCGACTTGGGGCAGATTGACCGGATTGCGGCACAGGTTGAAGCGGTCGTAAAGGCTGTGCCGGGCGTGACGTCCGCACTAGCCGAGCGGTTGAGTGGCGGGCGGTATATAGATGTCACGATTGACAGGAGGCAGGCTGCCCGTTACGGCTTGGCAGTTGCTGACATCCAGTCCGTCGTTTCCTCTGCTATCGGTGGGGAAAACGTTGGCGAGTTGGTGGACGGCCGCCAGCGGTTCCCAATCAATGTGCGCTACCCGAGGGACTACCGCGATTCCTTGCAGAATCTGCGCGAGCTACCCCTTGTCACTGAACGGGGCGCGCAACTCCGACTGGGAGATGTCGCGCAGATCCAAGTGACCGACGGCCCGCCGATGATTCGAAGCGAGAACGCCCGGCTTTCGGGCTGGGTATACGTCGATGTACGCGGGACCGATTTGCGAACTGCCGTGCACGCGATGCAGACCGCCGTGCAAAAAGAGGTCAAGCTTCCGCCTGGATATTCGATTGGTTGGTCCGGCCAGTTCGAATACATGGAGCGTGCGGCGGCAAAGCTGCAAACCGTGATTCCGCTCACTCTTGCCGTCATCTTCCTGCTCCTGTACCTGGCATTCCGGTTGACGTCCGAGGCCTTGCTGCTCATGCTGACCGTACCGTTTGCGCTCATTGGGGGCTTCTGGTTCGTATGGGGGTTAGGCCATGCCGTTTCCGTAGCGACGGCCGTTGGCTTTATTGCGCTGGCAGGCTTGGCCGCGGAGTTCGGGGTTGTGATGCTGGTCTACCTCAGGAACTCGCTGAACGCCCGCCTTCAAAGTGGCGAGCCGTTGACCAAGGAATTGATTCTCGAGGCAATTCGAGAGGGAGCCGTTCTGCGCGTTCGCCCCAAGGCGATGACCGTTGCCGTGATTCTTGCCGGCCTGCTACCCATCATGTTCAGCAGCGGAGCCGGCTCCGAAGTTATGCAGCGTATTGCCGCCCCTATGGTTGGTGGCATGGTCACCGCACCCCTATTGTCACTTTTCGTCATACCCGCGGCATGGCGCCTCCTCCAGGAACGTCGGCTACGGGAAGCAACAAAAATTTCAACCACGACTATCAAGGAGCCGCACCATGAAAACGTCGCTGTTTAAATCAATTTTAGCGCTTGGCCTGATGGCCGCCGCACTGACTGCCCACGCTGACCAAATGAACGGTGGCAAAAGGATGGACATGGGGGGCATGAAGATGGACGGCATGGCCGAAAAATCTTCTGAAGCTGCGCGCGTGAACGAAGGCGAGGTCAAAGCAGTCGACCAGGCTGGCAAGACCGTCACCCTCAAGCACGGCCCAGTCAAGTCAAAGACCGTCGAAATGCCTCCGATGACTATGACGTTCTCCGTTGAAAAGGACACCCTGCTGTCGAAGGTCAAAGTTGGCGACAAGGTGAAGTTCAACGTCGAAACCGTCAAAGGCACGGCAGTCGTTACAGCACTTCAGGTTCAAAAGTAACGAGGTTATCAGATAAACGGCGCGGCGCGGCTGAGGGCTGTGCTGCACCTATTTCCGGGGAGGACGCGGTACTTTTCCACTTCACATGAGGAGGTAGCTATGAAGCTCTCATTACTGGCCATTCCCTTACTATCATCTGCGATCTTGGCTGGCTGCGTAACGGGCCAGGCATCTCAGCCGGATGCCTCGATGGGTTCTATGCCCATGACCATGATGTCAGATAAGCAGATGATGGACATGTGCATGACGCATATGAGTCAGATGTCCCCGAGATGAAGCAGCATATGGACATAATGCACCGACATCATCAAATGATGGTCCCAGAGGCCAAGCCTAAAACGTCTAGTTGAGGGAGAATTCCGCGCAAGGGTGGCTTTTGACCCAAGCGCATCCGCTATAAAGGTCGGCAATCAAATTGCAACTCTACATTCTCGTCAAGAATGGCCTTGACCTTCCCTCCATAGGAAGGGCTACCTTGAGCTCGGCAAACGAATACCGGAGTTGAAAATGGAAGAAATGCATTCTCTCGCTGATGAGATTCTTGCGGCATTCCAGAGGGCTTGGCGAGAAGGTGACATGGAAGTTGCCGACCATCTTTTAAACGCGCTTGAAGTACTTGCCCTTCGGGAACAAGCCCGAGAGGTGGCTTGTTCGATGCGCTGCCGCCACGTTCCGCACTGATGGCTCGCTTTAGTCCGGCTTTTCGCTGTCTGACTAGTATTTAAGCCGATTAGTGCTCGGGGTCCTTGATTTTTCCAAATACTTCAACTACTATTGAATTGAATATTTCAAGGATAATCGAAATGGAAATAAAAGGCGTTATTGCTGCCCTTGCTGCACTTGCTCAGGAGACTCGGCTTGCAGTCTTCCGCCTCCTTGTACAAGCCGGACCTGGGGGACTTGCGGCTACACAGATTGCCGAAGGCGTTGGAATCGCTCCCTCCCTTCTGTCATTCCACCTGAAGGAGCTGCTACATGCCGACCTGGTAACGCAGACGCGGGAAGGACGCTCGCTTATCTACGCGGCCAATTTTGAGGCTATGAACGGTTTGCTTGGATTCTTGACCGATAACTGCTGCGGCGGGAACGTCTGTTCTCCTGTCCGCGTTTCCAACTGTTCCAAAGAAGGAGCTTGCTCATGAAACGCTTGCACGTACACGTCTCCGTCGACAATCTCGCCGACAGCATCAAGTTCTATTCCGGCATTTTTGCGTCCGAACCGACCGTCGTGAAGACGGACTATGCGAAGTGGATGCTCGATGACCCACGCTTAAATTTCGCCATCTCTCAGCGCGGAGCCGAAGTGGGCCTGAACCATCTCGGCATCCAAGTCGAGTCGGCCACAGAGCTGAGCGAAATGCAGTGCCGCTTCGGTGCTTTACAGCCCGACGTGAAGAAGGAAGAAGGTGTGGCCTGCTGCTACGCCAAGTCCGACAAATATTGGGCAAACGACCCCTCCGGAATCGCGTGGGAGACCTTCCATACGCTCGACACCATTCCGGTTTTCGGCGAGCCCAACAAGACTGCCGCACCAGGGGAAGCTGCTATGGGTACAGAAGCATGCTGCGTTCCGCTCGCTAAGCCGCGTATCAAGCTCTCCGCGGACAGTCCGTGCTGCGTGCCGAATACGCAGAAGGGCACGACCGGCGCCTGCTGCTAAGACATGACGCTGCTTCGACTAGCTACGTCCGAAGACCTGCCGGCAGTCCTCGCTCTGCTTGAGGACGCCGGCCTGCCGTACCAGGACCTGACAGCTAGGCACCTCGCGGATTTCCTAGTTGCGGAAGGTGGACAGTCTGTCCTTGGGATAGTCGGGCTGGAGCGATACGGCGAAGACGCGCTCTTGCGCTCCATAGTAGTGCGACCCGAGAGCAAGTTCACAGGGCTAGGGACGCAACTGGTCGATGCTGTACAAGAGCACGCCCGGCGAACCGGTATTGGAACTCTGTATTTGCTCACCACAACCGCCGCTGATTTCTTCGCGCGTCGCGGGTACGAAGTCATTGAGCGCAGCACGGCGCCTTCCTCGCTTCAGAAAACAACCGAATTTTCAAGCCTATGTCCGTCGCAGGCTACATGCATGCGGCGGCGCCTCATCCAAGAACTTTAGGGAAAATCATGACTGACAAGAAATTCAACGTGCTGTTTCTTTGCACGGGTAACTCCGCTCGCTCCATCATGGCCGAAGCACTCGTAACCACGATGGGACACGGCCGCTTTCAGGGTTTTAGTGCAGGCAGCAAACCGGGCGGCAAGGTCAATCCTTTTGCCGTCGAGCAGGTGAAGAAGACCGGCTACCCGGTGGACAACCTTCGCAGCAAGAGTTGGGATGAGTTCGCCGCTCCGGATGCGCCGCACATGGATTTCATCATCACCGTTTGCGATAACGCCGCAGGGGAAGTTTGCCCGATTTGGCCTGGCCATCCCGCAACTGCTCACTGGGGCTTTGAAGACCCAGTGGCCGTCGAAGGTTCGGATGAAGAAAAGCGGGATGCTTTTGAAAAAATATTCAAGCAAATCATGGCGAGGATGAACGCCTTCGTCAGCCTTCCACTGCATATGCTGGAGAAGCATGCTATCCAGCACGAAATCAAAAAGATTGGCGAGACACCGGTATGACAATGTCTCGTAGATTAGCCGGGGAATTTCTCGGGACCGCATTCCTGCTTGCGGTTGTTATTGGCTCCGGCATTATGGGCGAGCGACTGGCCGGGGGTAACGTCGCCATTGCGCTGCTTGGCAACACGCTGGCAACCGGTGCCGGCCTCGTCGCATTAATCCTGACCTTCGGTCCCATCTCAGGTGCCCATTTCAATCCAGCTGTCACGCTGAGCGATGCCTGGTTTGGTCAGATTCATTGGCGGCATGCCACGATGTATATCTTGGCGCAAATCGCGGGGGCATTTGTAGGCGTTGCTGCAGCCCATGGGATGTTTCAAGAGGCAGTGTTCTTCGCTTCACAGCATGCCCGTACCGGGCCCTCGCAGTGGTGGAGCGAGTTCGTGGCGACGTTCGGGCTGCTGGCCGTCATCATCAGCTGCTCCAGAACTCGGCCGACCAGCACGCCGTTTGCAGTCGCCGCCTATATCACAGCTGCCTACTGGTTCACGTCGTCCACGTCCTTTGCCAACCCGGCCGTTACTCTGGCGCGCGCCGCGTCGGACACATTCGCCGGTATCCGGCCGCAGGATGTTCTTGGGTTTATCGTTGCTCAGCTATTAGGTGCCGCCGCCGCCGTTGTCGTATTCAAATGGCTATTCGCCACAAGCAAAGAGGTCTCTCCATATGGAAATCAAGATTTACCACAACCCCAGCTGCGGGACGTCCCGTAACACCCTCGCGCTCATCCGCAATGCCGGCATCGAACCGCAGGTCATCGAATACCTGAAGGCTCCACCAAGCCGGGAAGAGCTAAATGAAATGATTGCAAAGTCAGGCCTGACCGTACGGGAAGCTATCCGGGAAAAGGGCACGCCTTATGCCGAGCTTGGCTTGGACAACCCGAATTTGACAGACGACGAACTGCTTGATGCCATGGTGGCCAATCCGATTCTCATCAATCGTCCCTTTGTCGTGACGCCCGTTGGTGTTCGCCTGTGCCGTCCGTCCGAAATAGTGCTCGACATCCTCCCGTTGCCGCAGAACGGCCCGTTCAGCAAGGAAGACGGGGAAGTTGTCATCGACGCCGAAGGCAAAAGGGTCAAAGACAATGGTTGACCTGTCAAATCTACCGAACATCAGCGCCCCACATCTTGATGTCCCGACGCAGGAGAAGCTCGACGCAACGAAGGTGTCAACGCATCCGCCGCGCATTCTGCTGTTGTATGGTTCGTTGCGTGAGAAGTCCTATAGCCGGCTGCTTACCTTGGAGGCGGAGCGGATTTTGCAGCACTTCGGTGCTGAAACACGAGTCTTTGACCCGCAAGGTCTTCCAATGGTGGATAGCTGTGCTCCTGGCCATCCAAAGGTCCAGGAATTGCGGAAGCTGTCCGAGTGGTCTGAAGGTCAGGTATGGTGCAGTCCTGAAAGGCATGGGGCTATGACCGGGGTGTTCAAGTCTCAAATCGATTGGCTGCCATTGGAAATCGGAAGCATTCGGCCTACCCAAGGACGGACCCTAGCGGTGATGCAGGTATCAGGAGGGTCCCAATCCTTCAATGCGGTGAACCAACTTCGGGTTCTCGGTCGTTGGATGCGGATGGTGACCATCCCGAACCAGTCATCCGTAGCGAAGGCTTACCAGGAGTTTGATGACAACGGTCGCATGAAACCGTCGTCCTACTATGAGCGTCTGGTGGACGTCATGGAAGAGCTCTACAAGTTCACCTTGCTTGTACGGGACCGCTCGGACTACCTGACAAGTCGATACAGTGAGCGCAAGGTAACGTTTCCGGAGCTTGCTACAACCTTAGCCGCGGCAGCAATGAGCCATGAGACGTTACCTGACGAAACGAAGGACGAGCTGGAATAATGGTTGATGTCTCGCAAAGGTATAAAACGCCTGACATCAACCATTGTCTGTGATGATTTTATTGCAGACGTTTTATCAACAAGTCCCAGAAGTGCTCCGACGCCCCCTCCTGGGACAGCTTTTGTCCTTGTTGCCCTCCGAACGATTGCATGCCCAACGGTTTCAAGTACATCAATTGGCTATCGCTCTCAACGTGCACCATCTCATTGGACGTTCCACGAGGGACGGATGTACCGTACGCAAAGGCGATGCTATTGCTTCGGCTTCCGAACCCATCAATGCGTATCGTGCAATCTGCAATACTTTTCCCGTCTTGATACACAACAGCGGTGAACTGGTTTGCATCAATGCGATGGTATTTTCCCTTTATGCCGGGATTGCGCGCTGAAAGCTCCTCCAACGAGGTTTCGAAGTACCGAGCCATAAAATCAAACGAATCCCGAAGGAACTCGTCACGGTCATAATCCGTGAACTCCTTTTTTAAACGCAAATTACTTGACCGAGGTCCGATAGGGCCGCTCACAGAATTTTCGACACTAAACGGAGAAACTATTCCAGTCGGGCTAGCTCCTCGTGAACTTGTCGATGGATTCGGCGAAGAAGTTTTCGGCACGGCCGTTATGGCTTGACGAACCTGTCGGGCGACGTCAGTAAATACTTCATCTTGGTCGGGCCATGAGGTCACGGCTTTTCCATCTTTGGGCGCAGCCAAGAGGCTGCCAAATGGAGCGCTATGCCAGTCGCATGGCCTCAAGATAACCGGTACCACACGTGCGGTGCCTTCCTTATGCCGCTCAAGGGCACGTTTCATCTCGCGCGAGTAGCAATACGTTGATGCGATAAAGCTTGAGCTGACGAGAAGCAGAATTACGTCCGCTCGCTCCAAGTTTTCGTTGATTGAATCATCAATATTTGACCCGGCGAGAATGCGGCGGTCGTGCCATGCCTCAATCAAGCCTTGATGCTTCATCAATGCTAGATGCTCTTCAAGTTTGTCCCTGAGCGCTTCGTCAATATGACTGTACGAGAAAAATACAATGGCCATCTAATTCCTATTCCCTTTATCGATTTGCACTGTGCCTTCATCACATCCACAGTTATGTGCCACAACAGCTACGTATAATTTTTGCAAAATTCTACATGCCTCGACAGGTTCAAGACCGGGGTGCCGCTGCCAAAAAGCCACTAACCTAGTACCAGAGCGAAACAGCGCCGCGCTTGATACGGCGTGCCCATCCACAAATACTTCCAGAAAGTCTCATGCTGCACTGAAATCGGGTGATAATTTAGGTGTGATAGTATACCCCCCTATGGTATTTATGATAGAGGCAAACGTTGGCACATACAGCTCGTGAAAAGACAAAGTTACTGAACCGCGTGCGCCGCATCCGCGGCCAAATTGAAGCGGTTGAGCGTGCGCTGGAAAACGAAGCGGGCTGCAGCGAGGTTCTGCAGCTACTGACAGCAACTCGCGGCGCAATGAACGGCCTGATGGCTGAGGTCATTGAAGACCATATCCGTGAACATGTCGCTAGTCCCGCGATTCAGAGCGACGCTGAACGTGCTAAGGGGGCTGACGAGCTAGTTGAGGTCGTTCGGACCTACCTGAAGTAGAGCAAATAGATGGCTGTTAAATCACCTTGTATCGAGCTATGCAAGTTCGACGGCAGAACGGGTTTCTGCACAGGTTGCCTTCGAACCGCGGCTGAAGCACGGGAGTGGAAGAAGATGACGGACCATCGACGCCACCAAATCATCAATGAACGCACACGCCGAGAAAAGAAGCTGGCAGGCAAATAAACCGGCGGCACCTGAAAGAATTTTTATGAGTACGACAAAGCACCACGACAACCCGCTCTCCGCTTGGGTTCACGACCACATTTTCGATGAGGGGAGCCCTGCGGCGGAGCGCAGTACCCGCCTCGTAATGTGGATTACCGCAGTAATGATGGTCGTTGAAATTGCCGCCGGATGGTGGTTCAACTCAATGGCACTGCTGGCTGACGGGTGGCATATGAGCTCCCATACATTGGCAATTGGACTCAGCGCCTTTGCTTACTCAGCTGCCCGTAAGTACGCAAAAGACCCGAGGTTCGCGTTTGGGACCTGGAAAATTGAGATACTAGCTGGCTACACAAGTGCAGTTTTCCTGCTTGGTATTGCAGCAGTGATGGCGTTTAGCTCCATCGAACGAATCTTTGCGCCTGAGCCTATCCATTACCGAGATGCGATTGTCATTGCAGTAATCGGACTTGTGGTAAACATTGCTTGCGCCTTGATTCTTGGCGGTGCGCACCACCACGGTGAGCATGGACATCACCATGGTCATGAGCACGGGCACCATCATGACCATGACAACCATCACGGGCATCATGACCTCAACCTCAAGTCTGCTTACGTGCACGTTATCGCAGATGCGGCCACATCGTTCCTGGCGATTGCTGCACTAGTGGGAGGATGGCTTTACGGATGGAATTGGCTGGACCCGGTAATGGGTATTGTCGGTGCTGTACTGGTTGCAGTCTGGGCAAAGAATTTGATTGTAGACACAGGCAAAGTGCTGCTAGACCGCGAAATGGACGCTCCGGTCGTTGCTGAAATCCGGGAGGTCATTGAGGCTAACGACAACATCAAGCAAACCAAGCTGGTCGACCTGCATGTCTGGCGAGTTGGGCAACGTTTCTATTCCTGTGCGCTAAGCGTAGTTACCGACGATACGAGTCTAACTGTCAGCAAGATTCGAGATGAGCTGTCGATACATGAGGAAATTGTGCACTCCACAATTGAAATCCATTACCGGGCCAGTAAAACCTGACAACGCAAGAATATGGAAGGAAGAGCTGCCAGCCTAACTTGCAGCTCTTTCTTCCTCTGGAGGTGGCACTTTCCGGCACAACGCCAAAAGCAGCAAATCGTAGGTAATCTTCACGCCGCCAGCGACTACCAGCGGCCAGCCGAAGGCAGAGGCGCTCAACATATAACCTGCGAGCATGGGACTGAGGGCTGAAGCCAGACTTCGAGGGACTGCGGTAACGCTGGCGGCGGCGGCACGCTCTTCTGGTGGCACGACAGCCATAACATAGGAGCTTCGTGTCGGGACGTCCATCTGGGACAGCGCACTTCTTGCCAGAAGCAAGGCTATCGCCCATCCAAGCGTTGGCATGAAGGGAGCAAGTATTAGGAAAATGCTGGATGGCAGGTGCGTGAACACCATGGTGTTGACCAATCCGATACGGTTGGCAATCCGGACCGCTACCAAGTAAGAGAAAGCCGACAGCACGCCGGTCCAGAAGAAAATCGTACCCGTCACAATGGTGGACAGCTCAAACTTCTGGTACAGCCATAAGGCAACGAGCGACTGAACCACAAAGCCGCACCCGAACGAGTCAAGGCTGAATAATGCGGCCAAGGTAAAAACAATTTTTTTCGATTTATGCAAAGGCGCTGCAGTTACCTGTTCACTGGTGTCTGCATGCTTGGGGATATGACGGTAGATAAGGGCGCACACCACACCTATCAGTCCGTACAAGACAAACAGCGCTTGCATGACCAGTTGTCTTTCGACTTCAAATTTGGTCACTGCGTAATCTGGGACGGCCGCAAAGAGTGCTCCCGCCGCTGCAAGCAGCGACCCAATTAGGCTATAGCGGGCAAATACGGCTGTCCGCTGCTTGTCCGGCACGGTACGCGACAGCAATGCATGTTCGAGCGGTAGGAAAACGCTAACATCCCCACTTGACGGGTTGAGCGTCCCAACTGCCGCCACGATGAGTAAGGGCCAGAAATCGCTGATTGTTGCAAAGCCAAGCCCAGTTGCTGCCATGAGAACGGCCGCGGCTAACAACAGAGTGTGCGACTGGAACCGCCAAGCATGCAGTCCAACAATCAGCGTGAGCACCCCGGACCCAAGCAGTGTCGCCGTCGCAATGATGCCAACTTCGAACGGCCCCATCCCAAGCGAAATCAGATAAATCGGCAGCAGAAGGCTGATGTATCCGTCAGCAAAAGCTCGTAGGCCCCGCACCCAGAGGATTCGTGTCAGGAGCGGACTGGTCATTGCTTGGTTAGGCCGTCATACGCGAAGTCGTCGAACAAGGTGACGCTGTCAGCTTTGGTCCAGACCCCGACTCGCCCAGCATCCGGAATATGGCTGTCACTGGCTTCGATGTATGCCTTCCCGTCAAGCGAGACTTGGATAGCATTGCCTTTGTAGGTCACTTCCAGTACGTGCCAAGAATTCGGGGCAACCGGCGCATTGACGTACTTTATTGTTTTTCTTGCGCCGTTCTGCATGTGGTACAGAGAGACATTGCCTTCGAGCGCATTGGCCCGCGCAATATAGTACGTTCCACTGTTTTTCCATCGCCAGACGAGTCCGCCGGCCTGGTCTTCCCTGCCCGCCACTGGCTTGAACTTCACTCTCACAGTGCCATCGGCGGCCGATATTCCTGACCGTACGCACCATGCGAAGGTGGCTGGGTCTTCATGCTTGAGCACGTTTGGAAGGCTAGGAGCGCTTGTATTGGGCTCTACTGACCACCGTTGGCTTCCCTTGCCTGTGACTCCACAAGTCCAGCCTGCTGGTGGCTGGCCTGCCGTGTCTACGTCGAAATTGAAGGTTTCAGCTGCTGTGTTGAAGGCGCACGCCGACAAGCCTGCAGCTATAAGATACGTTTTCACTTACTGCTCCTTCGAAGACAAGTACTTGTCTTCGCCTTATTTTGGCGCCCCTAGAGCGTTTCGCCCTGACATTGCCGACACCACGCATAGAGCGCGTCATACATGACCATTCCATGCGAAAGCATTTCATGGTCGTCTTTGAAAGTCGCTGATAGACCCATCGATATTGCGTATAGCCCGGCCGATTCCGGGGTGAGTTCGAGCTTCGAGGTGTCGGCGCCGCGCACGATGCCTGCAAGCTGCCCGAGTACCGGGTCAGTCAGGTCATACTTTTTCAGAAAAGCGTCGAAGCTGCAGTGGTCGCCGACATGCGACATTTCGACGCCCGGCACATCGTAAGGGACTGCACCGGTATCCCGTGCCACTGTCAATACGTCATTCGCAGGAACATAAAGAAATTCAGGTTCCTTGTCGATGAATCGGCTGATAAGCCAAGGGCAAGCAATGCGGTCAATCTTTGGACGTTCCCGGGTTACCCATTTCATCGTCGCCTCCTTTACGGTTTGGCTCGTACTGGCTTACCTTCTTCAACCCAATGTTCGAATCCACCTTCCAGGTACCGTGCTTTGAAGCCAGCTTGCACAAGTGCATCGGCGCATCCTTGGCTGACTTGATGTCCGTGCACGCAATACACGATTACCTCACGCTGTTTATCCAACGTGGATTGCCATGTGTTGATTTCCTCCGGATTGCACCAAACTGCCCCTGCAATAACGCTGCTGCTGGCGTCAAATACCGGTTTTCGTCTGACATCGACAATATGCACCGGGGTTTTCTTTGTCAGGTCGAGCAAGTCGTCTGTATTGATTGAAGTGGCCATGTTCGTCAGTTCCTTTACGCACGAAGAAGGGGATAGAGAACCAATCCAATGGCTGCCGCTGCTGCGATGATGACCGGCTCCTGAAGCTTCTTGAACTTCCAGAGCAAAGCTGCTGTAACGAGTGCAATGACTGCTGTCGGGATATCGACGATGGAGCGCTTGGCAATGACAATGACAGAGCCAGCGATGGCGCCAATGGCGGCAGCCGTTATTCCGTCAACAAAGGCTACGACCCCGGGCAACTTTCCATACTTTTTGAAGTAAGGCGCCGGGATAACGGTGAACAGATAGCAGGGGATGAAGGTTGCCAATGCCGCTACGGTGGCGCCGGGCAAGCCGGCAATCAGGTATCCAATGAAGCCTACCGTGATGACCACCGGGCCAGGCGTAATCATGGCGACTGCGACCGCATCGACGAACTGTTTCTCAGTCAGCCATTGATGCTCAGTGACCGTGCCGCCATACAGGAATGGCACGATAGCGAGCCCCGAGCCGAAGACGAATGCCCCAGCTTTTGCAAAAAACAGGCCGATCTGCGTGAGCTGAGAAACATCTGCCGAACCGAAAAGACTGCCAGCAATCGGCGCCTGCGTCAGCGCAGCGGCGTTCAAGCTGCCTTTGTTTAACCACTTTGGCGGTGCGCGCAGTAACCAGACAAGGGCGCCCGCAGCGATGAAGAGCCACGCAATTTCAGACTCGGTTATCACCGTGACGACCGCCAAGACTAAATAGATGGCCCATAGCAGCTTATCCTTGCCGACGCTCTTTTCGGTTAGTTTCTTGGTGCTCATCGCGATGATGCCAATGACTGCGGCACCGACCCCATAGAACACGGCCTGCATCCAAGAGATGCCGCCAAAGCGCACATAGGCCCAGCCCAGCGCGACCACCATCAGGAACGAGGGAATCACGAAAGCGAAGCCTGCCAGCGTAGCGCCAAGAAGACGGTAATGGACATAGCCCATGTAGATGCCCAGCTGCGCGGCCATCGGTCCAGGAGCTAGCTGGGACAACGCCAGTCCTTCCTTGTAATCAGCCTCGGTAATCCACTTCCGGTCTTCTACCAGGTCACGATGCATGTAACCGACCAGTGCAACCGGGCCACCGAAGCCCAGCGTGCCGAGCCGAAGCATGTACAAGACCATTTGCCAAAGGGTATAGGTAGGTTTTTCGAGCGAGGTATTCATGACGTACGTTCTTTGTTGAAATGCGTATAGAGGGAATCGAGCACGGTGCCAATTTCGGTAAGAAGAGCGTCGTCATTGTTGAGCCGCGTACGCGCACCGGTCAGAATGGCTTCAAAACCTGCGGCCTCCGGCGGGATAACACCCCCAACGTCAAGGGCATGAACGAGAGCAGCGAGCTTTTCCATGCCAGGCGTCATTTCGATATTGAAGCTGGCTAGCAGCACCTCAAATGTGACCTTATCGTCGACGTGCGTGAATGCTGCGTCGTCAAAGTCGAAGCCGAGTGCAGTCGACGGGCACTGAGCCGGGCTGTCGAGCCATAGGAACTTGGCATCAGAGTCAATGAATCGTCGAATCAACCACGCACTGGCGACCCGGTCGACCCAAAGGTTGCGACGCGTGGCCCAGGTGCGGCCTTGATAGTCCGTGCGAGACAAACTCGGAATTGGACGTTCTTGGGGGTGAGGCTCTCCTGGCGACAGCAATGCATTGGCAGCTTCCTCAAAGTCGGCCCATGCTGCTTCAGCATCGAGCGAAGTCTGATTTGGAAAGAAGTCGATGCGCAAGATGGCATCCCGCTCTTTTCGGAGACGCTTGAGCGTCTTTGTGATTTCTGCCGGGGTTTGAGATGGAAGTGCTTTTCGAGCCTGAGTCAATCCGGCAACTATTTCGGCGTATTCGGACGACCTGTCAAACAATGCCTGGAAGGCCTGGTTATCAACTTCTGAGCGTGCTGTGACATCGACTACCCAAGCTTGTCCTCCATCTGTATTGGTTTGACTAGCCAAATCATGTAGGGCTTGGGCATGGCCTTCATCGTCGACAAGCAGGTAGGCGCCGTCCCGTAAAGAAGCACAGCCTAGCGACTTGATACCGCGCCATAGGCGCATGCGCGCCGTGGCCCCAGAGGTTGGCAGCGATGCAATCAGCAAAAGCCATGTGGTTTTATTTTCATCCATGTAATGTAGTCTACAAAATGTAGAGTAGATTACAAGAATAAATTGCAACAAGATGAAGAAACACCTCGGCCCATGGGGTTTTTCTTTGAAAGCATGTAAAAAGGAAGAACTGACTATCATGTGCGGGCTTCATAGAGATGGCGGCATGTTTGCCGCCCCTGATTGGAATCCCTGCAAAGCTACTCTTGGAGAGTTGTATGCATAGCGGCGTTTTTTACGCACTCATGGCGGCAGTCCTGTTTGGTGCCAGCACGCCGTTTGCCAAGATATTGGTTGGTCAAGTTGCGCCAGTTACCTTGGCTGGATTGCTCTATTTAGGCAGCGGCATCGGACTTCTTGTCTGGTTTGTCTGAATCGCCCCTGGTTTCATAGACACTTCCGAGCCTTACAATTTGGCTAAAGGGAGGTGTTATGAGCGGCAAACGGTACACAGAAGAATTCAAGGTGGA
>NZ_LMHZ01000032.1 GCF_001428545.1 Noviherbaspirillum sp. Root189 | reverse complement strand
GGCAAGACGCAGCGGCTGGCGGCGGTCCAGATCACCGATGTGCTGCCGCGCAGCGCGATCGGCAAAGGCGATACTGTCTTATGTTCCATAGCGTCCACCTAAGTAAGTTTGGTGGACGCCATCTTCCTGATCCATTCGGTGTGATTCAAGGTGACTTGGCTAGGCGCTTACTCTGCATCCTTTAATGGCTTATGGTGTACACAAAATCGAGATATCAAGCTTTTAAGTTCCTGATAGCTTGGCTTGGGTTGAATGTCTGATTGTTCACTAATTTCGTTTTGAATCGATAGCAATGCCGATCGCTCGGAGTTCGCGTTAAGCATCGTTAACAATGCTGTCTTGAGCATTTTCCGCTGAGGGCTGTTCTTTGCAACACCGTCAATGATGTAAGGGTCGTCTTGGTAATCTATTCCAAGCTTTGCATATAGCATTCGAATGTGCAGGCCACTGAAATCGATTTCGACCGTTTGTTTGCCGTTAATAGAAATGAACGGTCGATACTCTGATTCCATGTTTTGCCACCAGCCACGATAGAACCTTCCTCCTTGAGAGAAGCTGTTATTGTTGAAAATTCTGACAAGGCCACGAAATTGTACGGGTACAGGAGTATTTGCAATGCGAAGGTCAGTAGCTGAAATGAAGTCGTTGTATGTTGCCAATTCATCTCGCCAACGATTCGTTTCGGCTGTGTCTGCATAATCAACAAATCGTTTCTCTGCGTCTTTTTTGAGGATTATTTCCTTTGGCTGCTGTTTTTCAAATTTTACGTTGTACGCATTGTGCTTGGCAAAGACTGAGCGCAAACTGTCGCTCGTTCGCATCCTAGAGACACGTGAGTTTCCATCTCCCCCACGATGATGATAGCCGGGCAAATCATCTACTAAGTTCGCTCCGATAAGTCTATCCACCACTGCTTCAATCATCGGTCGATAACCTATGCGTACAGTACGATAACGAGCAATATGCGTGTATTCATTTCTGTCCCTTGAATATGCGAGCCACATCTCAGAAGACTGCTTTGCAACATGCAGCAAGTTCAAGAGTACCAGCCTTAGGGCGCGAAGCTGATTAGGTACGGTCGCAATTCGATAGGTGTTATTCACCTCATGAACGACTGAGTCAACGCGACCATCTTCTGAATTTAGGTCAGGTTCAAACCATTCTGAGAAAAAGACATTTTTGTAGTAAGTCTCTTTATCTGTTTCCTTGTGCTCTGCAATGTTTGTCAAGCTCATAACGCTTTCCGCAATCTATGAAGATGTCGTGTGGAGTTGCAGTGAATGGGCGCGACCAACCATGCTTCACTGTAAGCCAATAATTTTACTTCGATGGAGGCCAAGAGATTTTGGTATATATGACTTGACTTTCTGGAGCGTTAATAGACTTGGCCGTTCTTTTGTTTTTTGTTGTCAATTTTTCCTCTGAAGGATCGCTCTGAATCGCTATGTCAAGAAGGTCCTTGATGTCGATGCTTGGCATTGATCCACAATCGTACGCGACGATTTCTTCCTCAGACCAATACAGCAATTTTTCCAGTGCCTCTGCATTCGCATACTGCTCGCTAAAGCCTTTAATTTGCCCAAGATTTTGCCAGTCGTATCCCATCACAATATACGATTCCACGGCCTCGACATAAGGCCTAAACTGCTCCGCTCGTGTCTGAATGTATCGCTGAGTTATATTCTTGCTCTTGTGATTCAGTAGGCGCTTGATTATTTCTTCACTGCCTACAACCTCATTGAGAATACTGGCGTATGTGCGTCGCAAATCGTGCGGCGTGAACTCGAACCCTGAGCTCTTAATGACCTTTGCAATTTGAGGGCGGGGTTCCTTGTAGTGACCCTCGCCGGTGGTGCTTGGGAATACGTATTTGCTTTCATTCTTGTTCTTCCGGTAGCGGTAAACAAAAAGACGAAACACCAAAGAAGACATTGGAATCGTATGGGATTGTCGATTCTTTGCCTTCTCTGTTGTTACCGTAAAAACACGATTCAATAAATCCACGTCCTTCCATTCAAGGCTAAGGGCTTCTCTGCTGCGCATTCCGGTTAGCAGTAAAAGGAAGAGATAATCGCGAACAGGATGTTCTCCGAGTTTGATGACAGCCTTTACAAACGCCTCGATCTGATCGGGATGGATGTATGTTTCTCGCTTTACTTCGTGATGACGTAAACCGGCGTCTTTGATGACACTGACAGGATTATCTACAAGAGGTCTGCCGTCAATATGGATCGTCCCGCGAGCGTAATTAAAGACCACATTCAAGATTCGCATCGACTTGTTAGCTTGTGCGTTTCCGCTCGACTTAGTAATTTGGTGAAACAGATCCTGTACTTCCTTGCGCGTAATCTCCGTTATTGGAGTATTGGCCCAAAACTTGAAGTGATTCGCATAGGTACTGCGGTAGTCCTTTGCTGTCGTGGGCTTATGCTTCTTGCTTCGACTCGTCATAAAGCTCTCAAAAAGCTTTTCAAACGTAACGTTCGCTTCACTTTCCTGCTTTGCTTTCCGATTTTTAACCTTGGCTTCACGCACTGGATCAATGCCTTGGCGCATGCGAGTTAGCCAGTCTGCAGCTTGTTCACGTGCCGATCTCAATGTCAGTTCTGGATATCTTCCGAGAACTACTCGTTTTGCGCTGTTGCTTCCTTCGTGCCGGATACGCGTCTCAACAAAGAAGGATTTGACGTTGTTGGGGGTAATGCGAAGCCCAAAGCCTCTAAGCTCATCATCTCTGAGGAATAGATCCTTGCCGGTGTTATTGGTCTGAGATTCAATAACTCGGTTCGTTAAGTGCATGGCTGTCTACTTGGTTATTTTGGTTGAGCATCTATTGTAGCTAATGCGCCAGTGAAATCAAGAACAAGTAGACTACAAGTAGACAAAAAATGGGGTTTGAATACAATGCTTACAAGGAAAAACAATGTCAAAACCCTCATGAATAGAGGGAAGGTAGCGATTGTGTTGGAGATTTTCGATTCTTGAAGGAATAAAACGACTTATTCGTAATCAGTAGGTCGGAGGTTCGACTCCTCTCATCAGCACCATTGGATTCAAAGACAAAGCCCATCCAATCCCGATGGGCTTTGTCTTTCATAAAACCAGGTAGCCTTTTAAGCTAACAAGCGCTCCCGAAAGCACGCCATCAGCTTTGCCGCACGATTGCTCGGCTTCCGATTTGCTGTTTCAGTTCTTGCGATGCGTGACAAAGCACTGAACAGGGTCTTTTCCGATTATCGCGTGTTCAGCCTATTGCTCTAAGCGACGCTTGAATAATTTGAACATCCAGTTTCCCAGCCATCCACCGCAGACCATAAAAATCGCTGCGCACGCCAAAAAAATTTTTACGTTTCTCGACATATCTTCTTCGCTGGCGTATAGCGGACCAAAAGCCCATCCAACTATCCAAAACGCGCAGTAAGAGCATAGCGCCCCAAGGACCGTTCCAAGCAGTACGCTGACGACACGCGCGATCATAAGATGGGCCAGAACCAAACTGATTTGGCTTTCTTATAGTCTGACCAAACGCCTGGAATATTCATGTTTGCGTGAATGCGAATCCACGAGGTCCAGTCGGTGAGACGGGAACCGTTCCACAAGTCGACATGGCCTCCCTGTTCGTCGGGTCCCCAGTAATGCTGGAAGAATACAATGCCGGCTTTTGAAGTCATGCTGTCGAATGCATCCTTGCCTGTAAGCTTCTGCATTTTTGAATTAAGAATGCTTGGCCGTGCCAGCCAGTTGGCAAGCTCTTGTGCACAGATTGCATACTTTGGTTTTTCTTTCTGCCATGAGAACACACCGGTAAAAGTCTTGACATTAAATCCCGACCGTACGAGCGCGGCATATAGGTTTATGGCACATTGATTCGGATAGGCAGTTGGGTCAAGCACCGGTGCATCACCTTTGACCTTAGGGTGATTGCGCCATAGTTCGGAGAATGCCACCATTAAATTGTCGCTTTGGTGAAGTTATAAAGGATGCAATTAAATATTGGTTTTGCAAGCATGTCAAAACTGGTTTTACGGGCTTGACAACACCCCAGATCCTGTCTTGCGATAATATCCAAACATTTCCTCCCGAAGTCGATGCCGCTCAATGAACCAAGGCGCGAGAAGCTTGCAAAAAATCTTCCCCGATGCCGATTTGCAAGGACCTGTACATTTGTCCTTTTCCACCACAATGGGTGCGTCGGCACAGTAGCTTAAGTTAAGCAGTTAAAAACCAATGGAGACAAACATGAGCAAGAAAGTAGCGATCGTCACGGGTTCTTCGTCAGGTATTGGTGCGGCCACCGCCAAACTGTTTGCCAGAAACGGCTACAACGTCGTCATCAATTTCTCGCGCAACCCGGAGCCAGCGCAGGTGGTGGCTGATGAATGCATTGCACTTGGCGCTGAGGTACTGCTGCAACAGGCAAACGTTGCGGTAGATGACGACTGCCGGGCGCTTGCGCAGGCAGTGGAAGCAAAGTGGGGGAGATGCGATGCGCTGGTCAACAACGCCGGCACCACCAAGTTCGTCGCGGCCAATAACCTGGAGGGACTGGATGCCCAGGATTTCCATGATATCTATTCGGTCAATGTCATTGGCGCGTACCAAATGATCCGGGCCCTGGCCCCGCTGATGAAACGCAATCCAGGCGCTGGCATTGTCAATGTATCCTCGACGGCTGCGGTCTCGGGGATTGGTTCCAGCGTTGCCTATATGGCGTCGAAGGGCGCGCTCAATTCGATGACGTTTGGCTTGGCACGTGCACTTGCGCCGGAAATCCGCATCAACGCCGTCGGTCCCGGTATGGTGGAGACGCCCTGGTTACAGAATGGCCTTGGCGCGGAGCGTTACGAGGCGACGCGCCAGTTGTATATGAAGTCGGCGCCCCTGCATGCCACCATACAACCTGAGGACGTCGCCGATATCTGTTTCTGGTTATGCGACGGCGCGCGCAAGACGACTGGCGAGTTCATCCTTATTGATAGCGGGCGCGTGAAATTTCCGTTGCTATGATCTTGCTTTTTATTTGATGCCGCTGGTGTGCTCGACACGGGAGGACTGCGGTACGCCTTCCTTTGTCGGCCCTTAGTCGGCCCTTACTTAGTAACCAAGGCTACCGAAGCTCACGCCGAAGGATCTTTCCGGTAGCCGTCTTTGGCAGTTCGTCCACGATGACTACCTTCCGTGGATACTTGTAAGCCGCCATCCTTTCCTTGCAGAAGGAAACCAGCTCGGCCGGGTCAAGTGACATGCCCGGTTTCAGCGAGACCACCGCCTTCACGGTCTCACCGCGATAGTCGTCCTTGACGCCCACCACCGCCGCTTCGCGGACTGCCTCGTGGGTGTAAATCACATCTTCCACTTCCTTCGGCCAGACTTTATAACCGGAGGCATTGATCATATCCTTCTTGCGGTCCACGATAAAAAGCCATCCTTCGCTGTCCATGTAGCCTACATCTCCGGTACGCAGATAGTCCTGAAAGAACGCTTCCTTGGTCGCGTCCTCGCGTTGCCAGTATCCGGCAACAACCTGTGGTCCGCGCAAAAAAATCTCGCCGACTTCGTTTGGCGGCAAGAGCCTGCCCGCTTCGTCGGCTATGTACACATCCGTGCCGAATACGGGCACGCCAATGGCACAGGCACCGTTCTTGTCCACTGGCGTCATCCGATCGCGGGGTACCGCCACTGCAAGGGAAGTGCTTTCGGTGAGTCCGTAGGTGCTGCGAATGGCGATGCCGAATTTCCGGTCGAACTGCTCGACGACGGTCGCCGGGACCGGAGCGCCGCCGGTGTAAACTTTCTTCACGCTTCGCAAGTGTTCCGTCCGGACATCAGGCGAATTCATGATGGCAATGAAGGCGGTAATGGCGCCCACCGCAAATTCCGCCTGATACTCTGCCGCGCTTTCCGCTACCACGGCCGGATGAAAGCGCTTTGACAGTATCAACGGAGCGGCGGTTGCGAAAGCTGCGCCAATGTGGCCGACCAGGCCGGTGATGTGGAATAGCGGTGCGATCCCAAGGATAGGGCCACCGTCTCTCAGATCCATCCAGGCCGGCCAGAGGTCCGCGTCGAAGGAGAAGTTGCGGTGAGAGACGACCGCACCCTTTGGCACACCGGTGGTGCCCGACGTGTAGACAATGATGGCCGGCTTCTCTCCATCCACTTGCGTGCGCAGCTGCGGCGGCGCAATCTTGGAACCAAGAATTTCCAGCAAATCGTGGGTGCCGTCGCAGCGTTCCGGTTCCAAATCGCCCAATACGCGTGGGTCGTTCCGGTTCTGGAAGTCGCGTGCGGAAGTCGTCACCACACACATGTCAGGGAAGTCCTGCAATACCCCGCTTGCCACCTCCTGGTATAGGTCGCGGTGCGTCAACAGGACGCGGGCACCACTATCTTCCAGTAGCAGCTTCAGCTCCCGGGCGCGATTCATCGGATTAATGCTGACGCCAATGGCGCCGATCTTCCATGTCGCCAGCAGGCCGATCAGGAATTGCGGCACGTTTTGCAGATAAAGCCCGACCCGGTCACCTTCTACAATACCCTGGCCGAGCAGGAAGCCGGCAAAAGCGTCGGAAAGGCGATCGAGTTCCGTGTAACTCAGTGTGCGATCGAAATAGTGAATCGCAGCGCGGTCACCGCCAGCTTGCAATGCATGCCGGAACAACGAAAGTCCGTCGGTGTAGCGGGCGATAAAGGGATGTTGCAGGTCTGCGGGCGGATACAGCGAAAGCCACGGGCGTGGCAGATTGTCGGTCATACAGGCTCGTCAAGGCAGGGAAGCGGGGAGGGTGTTCATGCCGAAGCACCCTCCCGGAATGAAGGCTGAAGATAATGCGTTAAGCGCTTACGACGCTGGGCGCTTCATCTTGCAGGCCGTCGGCTGTGTAGCAACCTCGGCCGGAACTTTCTTTTCCGTCTTCCATCCGAACCCGGTTCCCTCCTGATCGAACCTGACGTCCTTGTCGCCCGCCTTCGACCATACCGCGATGTACAGCGGTTGTTGCAACTGATGGTCGGCGGCGCGCATGGTGACATCGCCGTTCAGGCTCTTGACGGTCATGCCTTCCATCTTCAGCGCCACTTTCACCGGGTCGGTCGTTTTTGCTTCCCGTATTGCCTTGCTCAGCATGGTCACTGCCGAGTGGGTCTGCATCCAGGTGTAGTCATCGTTGAACTTTGCCTTGAATGCCTCGACGATGTCCTTTCCTGCACCGGATTCATTGTTGACGTTCCATACGCCGACATACTTGACTTTGCCTGCGCCCGCGCTACCCATTGCGGTGGGCGCGCCCTTGAGAACCGCGTAATACGTATAGAAATTGGCGTCAACGCCGGCGTCCTTGGACGCCTTGATCAGCAGGGAAAGGTCGGCTCCCCAGTTGCCGGTAATGACGGTATCCGCGCCCGACGCCTTGATCTTGCTGACATAGGGGGCGAAGTCCTTTACCTGCCCGATCGGATGAAGGTCATCGCCGACAATCTCCACATCCGGCCGTTTTCCTTTCAGGTACTCCTTCGCGGTCCGGCTCACCGACCGGCCGAACGCGTAGTCCTGGCCGATGATGTAGACCTTCTTGATGCTCTTGTTCTGCGACATATGCTCGACCAGGGCCTGCATCTTCATATCCGAGTTCGAATCGAAGCTGAAGTGCCAGAAGCTGCATTTTCCGTTGGTAAGCTCGGGGTCCACCGCGCCATGATTGATATAGATGACTTCCTTGCCGGGATTGCGCTCGTTGTACTTGTTGATGGCATCGATCAGTGCCAGCCCCGCGCCCGAGCCGTTGGCCTGCGCGATATAGCGGAATCCACCGTCAATTGCGCGCTTAAGCTGGTTCAGACTTTCCTGCGGGCTGGCCTTGTTGTCGAAGGCGACGAATTCCAGCGTATGTTCGCCTGCCCACTTTTCTTTGTTGGCGACCTCTCCCATGAATTGCCAGCTTTTCAGCTGGTTTTCACCGAGCGCGGCGAAGGGGCCGGAAAGCGGGTCGATGACGGCGATCTTCACGGTATCCGCCATTGCGGATGTTGCGACGAGGGCAAGGGCCGCGACCTTGGCGGGAACGAGGTATCGAAAGGGTTTTTTCATAGTTGTCTCCTTCGCCTGACGGCGTGTTGTATTGAGTGGGTGTTTTGCGTCCACTACAGAAAACTAGCGTGGCTGGCGACGGATGTCTTGTGTCAACTGGCTGGGCTTTCCGCTGCCTCCCCTGTCGTCAGAGCTTGGGACGCTTCATCTGACACGAGGTCGGCAGCGCCGAGACGCGCGGCTCCAACTTGGCGTCCGTCTTCCAGCCGTAGCCGGTATTCTCGTGATCGTACTTAACGTCCTGGCCATTTACCTTGGTCCAGGTCACCATGTAAAGGGGCTGCAAGAGCTGGTGGTCCTGCTTGCGCATTTCGACCTCGCCATTCAGGCTCTGCACCTTCATGTCTTCCAGGGCAAAGGCGAGTTTCACGGGGTCGGTCGAGCTGGTCGCCTTGATGCCCTTTGCGAGCAGCGCGATGCCGGCATAGGTGGCCGATGAGAAGAAGTCGTCGTTGTATTTCTTCTTGAAACCTTCGACGATCTCCTTGCCGGCAAAAGTCTCGTTGTTCGGGTGCCAGTAGGGCAGGGACTTGACTCTTCCTGCGCCGGCGGAGCCGAGGGCAGAGGGGGTGCCGGGGCTGCTGGCGAAATAGGTGAAGAACATTGAGTTCAGGTTGCCTTCCTTGGATGCCTTGATGAGCAGGGCAAGGTCGGAGCCGGCGTTGCCGGTGATGACCGCATCTGCGCCCGAAGCGGCAATCTTGCTGATATAAGGGGTGAAGTCTTTTACCTGTCCGAAAGGATGCAGGTCGTCGCCGACAATCTCGATATCCGGCCGTTTGCGCTTGATCGTCTCTTTGGCCGCGCGGCTTACCTGCTGCCCGAAGGCGTAGTTGGGATTGATGACATAGACCTTCTTGATGCTCTTGTCCTCCGCAATGAAGGAGCTCAGCGCTTCCATGCGCATGTCGGAGTGGGCATCGAGACGGAAATGCCAGAAGCTGCATTTGCTGTTCGTCATGTCCGGATCGCCCGCCGAGGTGTTCAGATACACCACTTCCTTGCCAGGGTTGCGCTCGTTGTGTTTATTGATCGCATCGATCAGCGCCAGCCCGGCGCCCGAACCGAAACCCTGTGCCACATAGCGATAACCCTGGTCGATCGCAGTCTTGAGCATGACCAGCGTTTCCTGCGGACTCGCCTTGTTGTCAAACCCGACCACCTCGAAGGTATGCGCGCCGGCCCATTTTTCCCGGTTGGCGATCTCCGCCACCATCTGCCAGCTCTTGAGCACGTTCTGCCCGGTCGTGGCAAAGCTGCCGGAAAGCGGGTCGATGTAGGCAATCTTGACGGTGTCGGCGACGGCGATCGACGCACCGGACAGGGCAGCTGCGGAGAGCACAACGCGGAGGCTGCGGGCAAAGGTGGGCATAGGTTTATCCTTCGATGGAAGAAACGGGGGAGTTGGCCTGGCTGACGCGCCGCTCAGCCAGGGCTTGTTCGAGTTCGTGGCGCTTGATCTTTCCGGTGGTGCTGCGCGGCAGCTCATCGTCGCGCACGAACAGAATGTCTTTCGGAAGCTTGTACCCCGCGATCTTGCCGCGGCAAGCCTCGATGACTTGGGCAGCCTGCAGCGAAGGGTCGGACTTGACCACGAAGGCGACCGGCACTTCGCCCCACTTCGGATCGGACCTGCGTACGACCACGGCATCGGCGATGCCGGGCTGGGACAGCAGGACGCGTTCGATCTCCGCCGGATAGATATTTTCGCCGCCGGACTTGATCAGGTACTTCCGGCGATCGACGTAATCGAGCTTGCCGTCCGGATTGCGCACGAAGACGTCGCCCATGTGAAACCAGCCGTCCCGGAAATCCTCCGCGGTTTCCTTCGGCGAGCCCCAGTAGCCGCTGAACAGGGTGGGGCCGCGCACCGCCATCTCGCCGGGCATCCCGTCCGGCACTTCCTTGCCGTCAGCATCGACCAGGCGGACGATGCAGTGCGAACTCTGCTCCTTTGGCAACGCGGTCGGCGTGACGCCGACCGGAATCATTGCACGGCTGGCGGGAGGCGCTCCGGTTTCGGTGGCGCCGAACGAATTCAGGAAGGGTGCCTGCAGCAGCGTGGTGATACGGGCGATCTGTTCACGTGGAACGAGGTCAGCCATGCAACCCAGCGTGCGTACGCCCCGCGCCGCGATGCCGCTGCGTTGTAGCTCTTCGATCACGAGGTCGATCATGCCGGGGATCAGGGTGAGATGGCCGATTTTTTCCTGCGCGAGGCAGGACACGAGCGCCGGCACATTCAGGCCGTCCATCACAATGACGGTACCGCCGGTCATCAGCGTCGCCAGCGCCTGGTCGGTCGATACCATGTGGAATAACGGAGCCCAGGCAATGAAGGTATCCGCCGGCTGTAGCAGTCCGTCGATCCGGGCAACGGTCATGCGCGCAATCATGGCCCGCTGGCTGATGAGGGCGCCTTTGGGCAAGCCCGTCGTGCCGCTCGTATAGAGGATGATCATGCCGTCTTCCGGGTCCAGCGGTCGATCCGGCGCACGGGCGTCCGGAGATGCCTGTGCCAGCATGGCCTCATACGCATCTTCGAACCGGATCACCGTGTCGATACCGTGTGCGATCCTCTCAAGGGCTGGTGCGTGCCGCGCTGAGGCGATCACGAGGCGCGGAGACACGAGCCGCAGGCAATGTTCCAGTTCACTGTCGGCCTGCCGCCAGTTCTGGCAGGCGAGGATGGCACCCATCTTGGCGGCGGCGATTTCAAGTTCGATGTACTCCAGGCGGTTCTCCGCGAGGATGGCGATACGGTCACCGTGACGGACACCGCGCTGGGCGAGTGCATTGACCAGGCGATTGGTGCGCTGGTCGAGCTCGGCGTAAGTGCAGGTACGGCTGTCATCCTTTAGCGCGACACGGTCCGGGTGGCGCGCGACCTGCTGCTCAAGGAATTCGGGAAGGCACGGGTTGGCGGCGCGTCGGACCAGCTCGCCGGCTCGCGTTGTAGTCTCCATCAGATCTCCTAAATTGGATTGGACGGTTGCGGTGGACTTCCCGATTACATCATTCCGGCGTCACTTATTTCAGGGCAATCTAACATGGCCGTCAGAAACGGACTTGTGAAAACATGCTATCTCCAGCCCGGCGACGATGAGAACCGGACAGCACAACGAAACCAAGCACTTGTTTGGTACGGAGGAACGATCCATGTGGTTCTACGCCCTACATCCGGACCTTTCTCCTCCTGCCTCTCGAGTTCTCCTGCATTTGGGGCGATATCGTTCCCAAAAGCTATGTCTTTGATATTTCTCAATCCTTATCCAAAACCAAGCGGTTGCTTTGTAAGCCGTGTCATGGCATGCTGAAAAAGAGCCGGGCAGCAGACGCCTGGCGAAAAAAAGCGTGTGCCCGGCGCACTAGCGTCGTGGTCCAAGACAAGGAGACTGGCGATGGCGATTGAATCGGTATTTTGCGGCGAGAAATCTTCCCAACCAAGCGATGGCATTGCGGCTGCCGGCAGCGGCAAGCTGATGCTCATCACTCCGGACCGGATCTGCTACGCGGGTCTGCTCGGGCGTCCGCTCACCAGAGAGTTTGGCGCGCTGACCATCTATGCATCGCTGGGTGCGCCGCTGCACGTCATGATTGGTAACGGCGGCTGGCAGAGCATGGAGATGTGCGTGGTGCCCCCGGATACCCCGCACCAGATCGCGACCGTCGATCGCAGGATCGGTGTCTACATGATCGAGCCGGAGAGCATAGACATGACACGGTTGCCGGACTGGCTGTCCCCGGAAAGCGCCGGCGGTTCGGCGGCGCTGTTGCCGCGTCTGCGTGATGGCTTCCTGTCGCTCACCGACGGTACGGTTCACGTCAACACAGTGCGGTCCCGGCTGGACGATTTCCTGCTCGGTGAAATTTTGCCGCCGCGCCGCCTGGAGTGGCGCATGGCCACGGTGGTCAACCGCATCAAGCGCAACCCTTCCGATAGCGTTGGCGCGGAGGAATACGCGGAACAGGTAGATTTGTCGTTTTCACGCTTCCTGCACCTGTTCAAGGACGAGGTCGGCACCACATTCAGGCGCTTCCGTGCCTGGAAGCGAGCCCGCAATTTCATGTCCTATGTGAACACCAATCTGAATCTGACCGATATCGCACTGGAAACCGGCTTCCCCGATTCGTCGCACTTCAGCCATACCGTGCGCCGCTACTGGGGCCTGACGCCGCGCGACATCATCGCGGGCTCCCGCAGCCTTGCCGTCATCAACGACGGCAGCTTCGTTTCAACGGCACACTAATGGACCTGAAAGTTGACACCGACGAGGCCCGCAAGGCCCGGCGCAATGCCCGTACCCAGCGCCGGGCGGTCGACCCGGCCGTGCCGCGCGAACGCATACTCAATTCCGCGGCGTCCATGTTCCGCCAGCGGGGGTTCAAGGGAACGACGGTGCGCGACATCGCCGGTGAGGTCGGCATCTTGTCCGGCAGCCTGTTCCACCATTTCCAGTCCAAGGAAGAGATACTTCTGGAGATCATGCGGGAAGCCGCGTTCACCATCTGTGTGCGCGCCGAAAAAATCCTGGAAGACGTACCGGCACCGGTGCAGCAGCTGCGCGAGCTGGTCCGGCTGGAGCTGGACGCGATCGTGGGCGGCGCACGCAAGGATTACCACGCCGTGCTGTTCTTTGAATGGCGGGATGTACCGGAGTCGGCCAAACCGGAGCTGACCCGCATGCAGAAGCGCTACAACCGCAGTTGGCGGCAGGCCGCCCAAGCTTGTCATACCGCCGGATTGCTGCGCTGCGAAGCGGAGGCCGCCGTGTTGATCCTGCACGGCGCAGTACGCGGCGCGATGACCTGGTTCAGGCCGAACGGCCGCTATAGCACCGAGGAATTCGGCGACATCCTGACCGCACTGGTTACGGTCCACAACAACGATAAGGAAAACTAGCCATGATTGACACCCTGTTCAGTCTGCGCGGCAAGACAGTTCTGGTGACCGGTGCTTCCAGCGGCATCGGCCTGCACGTGGCCGGCGTGTATGCCGACGCGGGCGCCCACGTAGTATTGGCCGCGCGTCGCATGGAGCGGGTCGAAGAGGCGGTGACCGCGCTGCGCGCGAAGGGTTGCGCCGCCAGCGGTGTCTACCTCGACGTGACGCGCAGTGAGACTATCGCCGCCGCTTTCGACGCTGCGGAGCAGGCGGCTGGTGCACCGCTGGACATCCTCTACAACAATTCCGGCGTCATCTACAGCAAGCCCTTCATCGAGCAGGAGGAAGCCGAGATCGCGCGCGTATTCGACACCAACCTGAAGGGCGCGATGCTGGTCGCCCAGGAAGCGGCACGGCGCATGGTGGCGCGGCGCAGCGGAAACATCATCAATATCGCTTCCACGGCCGGGCTGCGGGCTGGCGGTACCATGTCCAGCTACTGCGCGTCGAAGGCCGGCCTGATTCACCTCACGCACGTGATGGCCCTGGAACTGGCGGGCAAGGGGATACGCGTCAACGCCATTTGCCCCGGCAATATTGAAACCGACATGCAGGATGCGCTGAAGGATTTCGAGCAGGCACTGGTCAAGCGCACGCCGATGCGCCGCTTTGGCCGTCCGGACGACTTGGATGGTGTCTCGCTGCTTCTTGCCAGCGACGCCGGACGCTACATCACTGGCGCCGCCATACCGGTGGATGGCGGGCAGACACTGACCTGGATGTGACCGCCAACGAGCCTCTGCGCCTCTGTGACGCGCACGCAGCCGCTTAGCCCGACCTGCCGCGCGTGCCCAGCTGGGTGCCGCCCAGTATCAGCGCCAGCCCGAGCAGATGCCAGACGGTCAGCGGTTCTCCGACGAAGAGGACAGCACCTGCCAGCCCGAATACCGGCACCCAGTACAGCCAGACCGAGGCGCGTCCGATCCCGACCCGTCCAACGGCCATATTCCATAGCAAGCCACCAATGCCGGTGGAAATCGCACCTGACAGCGCCGCCATCCACCACCAGTGGATATCGGTAGGGAGACGGACGGGCGCGTCACGGGTGAAGGTGAGCGCGGCAGCGTGGCCGATCAGAAAAACTGCGCCGGCGGCGTGAATGAAGAGGCTGATGCGCAATGCATCGAGGCGGCGAGTGAGCCGCTGCACCAGGGCCGCCCCCAGCGTGAAGGCGAAAACGCCGGCCAGTAAAAGCAGGTCGCCAAAGCCCGCGCGTGTCAGTTCGGCGGATGGACGATTGACGATGACCAGTGCCACGCCGGCCAGGCCCAGTCCCAACCCGACCAGGCGGTGCGGACCGGGGCGTTCGCGCATGAGGCAGAGTGCGAGGGTGGCTGCCGTCAGCGGCGTCAGCGCGGTGATCAGGGAAGCATTGGTGGCGCTGCTCAGGCCAATCCCGGCCGCCAGCAGCCACTGATTCAGATAGACCATTAACAATGCGCACAGCATCAGTGCCCCGACTTCCATGCGTGTCAGGCGCCAGTCCGTTGGCCGCAGATGCAGGAGCAGCAGGCACTGAGGGATGCAGGCGCATGCAATGCGCACGCCGGACAGCCAGATCGGGTCGAAGTGCTCGCCCAGCAGCTTGATGACGGCCAGGTTACCGCCCCAAAGCACCGCAGTGCCGAGCAGCAAAAGTCGAACGTCCGGGCCGGAGACGAGCGCGGTCAACGCCCTTCTCCGGCCCGGGAGGGCAATGCTGGAGGCGGGCGCATCAGGCGGCGGGAGCGGCGCACGCCGACAATGCACGGCGCTGGGCGGGACGAACGGACATGGTGTGCTTTCCGGAAGCTGTTCTCCGATGCATGATGCGCCGGAAGGCTGGCGCGGGCTTGCGTCAACCTGTCATCGGGCGTTCTCTCTCGTCTTTCAGCTACTTAACGCAAGCCCGGCAATACCGACCCTGTTAGCTTGAGGCTTTCACCAAACAACGGTATGACATGAGCGATCTGGCGACCCTTCAAGTCCGCGGCACCATCGGTGTGCTGCGTATTCATCATCCACCCGTCAATGCCCTGTCCCCCGGGGTGGTGCAAGGCATCAAGAACGCGGTTGAGCAATTCGAGGCCGACCGAACGCTACAGGCGCTCGTCGTCCATGCGACCGGCCGGACCTTCGTCGCCGGCGGCGACATTGCCGAATTTTCGAAACCGGGTTTCGAGGCAAAGACCTTCAACGGCACCTTGGCCCGCATCGAGAACCTCGATCGCCCGGTGATCGCGGCGTTGCATGGCACTGTGCTCGGTGGTGGTCTTGAGCTGGCAATGGCCTGTCACTACCGGATCGCCGCAGAAGGTACCCGCCTGGGCCTGCCGGAGGTTCTGCTCGGTATATTACCCGGCTCCCTCGGCACCCAGCGTCTGCCGCGCCTGGTCGGCGTGCGCCTCGCGCTCGATATGATTCTGAGCGGCAAGCCGATCGACGCCGCCCGCGCGCTTGAAAGCGGATTGGTCGACAAGGTAGTCGAGCAGGGCAGCAACGATGCCTTGCTGGAGCGTGCCATAGCGCATGCGCAGGAACTGCTTAACGAGGGCAAGGGAGTGCGCAGGACGCGCGACCGCACGCCTGCCATGGAAGGCATCGAGCCGGATTTCTTTGCCAAGGCATTGGCTGATGCAAAGAAGAAAAAGGGCGCCTATCCTGCGCCGCAGCGCATCGTACGCTGCGTCGAGGCTGCCGCGACCCTGCCGTTCGAGGAAGGCGAGGCAGTCGAGGCGACCTTGTTCGAAGAATGCAGGGTGTCGCCGCAGTCTGCGGCGATGCGCCATCTGTTTTTTGCCGAGCGTGCCGCCGGCAAGATCCCCGGGGTTCCCGCCGACTTTGTGGCGCGACCGATTCGCAAGGTCGGCGTGCTTGGCGCCGGCACCATGGGAGGCGGCATCGCAATGAATTTCGCCAATGCCGGCATCCCGGTCACCATCGTCGAAACCAGTGCCGAAGCGCTGGAACGCGGCCTGGGCATCGTACGTAAAAACTATGAGGCGAGCGCCGCCAAGGGCAAGCTGCATCCGGACGCCCCGGCAAAGCGCATGGCCTTGCTGAGCGGCTCCCTGAAGATCGAAGAATTGGCCGACTGCGACCTGGTCATCGAGGCCGTATTCGAGAACATGGATATCAAGAAGCAGGTCGCAAAGCAGCTGGGCGCGGTCTGCAAGCCGGGCGCGATCATCGCCAGCAACACCTCCACCCTGGATGTGAACATCCTGGCGCAGGCCAGCGGCCGGCCAGCGGATTTCCTTGGCACGCATTTCTTCAGCCCCGCCAATGTGATGCGCCTGCTGGAAATCGTCCGGGGCGACGGGACCGCACCGGACGTGCTGGGAACCGTCGTCAAGCTGGCGCGCACCATCGGCAAGGTGCCCGTCGTCTCCGGTGTTTGCTACGGCTTCATCGGCAACCGCATGCTCGAGCCTTATCTTAGAGAGTCCGAATTCCTGATGATGGAGGGAGCGACGCCGGCGCAGATCGACGCGGCAATCCAGTCGCTCGGCCTGCCGATGGGCCCATGCCGCATGCTGGATCTGGCAGGACTGGACGTGGCTGCCAAGGTCGTCATCGAACGCGGCAAGGCAGGGGGACTGCCCGACGACCCTTCGTACCGTGCGGTGGTGCAGAAGATGATGGAGTTGGGCCGCTTCGGCCAGAAGACCGGAGCCGGCTATTACCGCTACGACGGCCGTACCCCGGTGCCTGATCCGGAAGTCGAACGCATCTGCGCCACACTGGCCGAGCAGCATGGCATCAAACGCCGCAACAGCAGTACTGAGATCAGTGACGAGGAAATCATCGAGCGCTGCGTCTACCCGCTGATCAACGAGGGCGCAAAAATCCTGGAAGAGGGAATTGCGTACCGGCCGGGCGATATCGACCTGGTCTGGGTCAACGGCTACGGCTTCCCCGATTTCCGCGGCGGGCCGATGTGGATGGCGGATGCGACCGGCCTGCAGAAGATCGCCGCCGGTCTCGATCACTACGGCGCGCAGCGTGGCGACAAACACGGTTACTGGTCGCGTGCCGGCCTGCTGACCAAAATGATTGCCGGCGGGCACAGGTTCGCCGACTGGCCTTTCAAATAAATTACATCCACCGGAGTTCGACATGAATGAAGCAGTCATCGTTTCCACCGCACGCACGCCAATCGGCCGTGCCTTTCGCGGCTCGCTCAACAACATCAAGTCACCCACGCTGATGGGCCATGCGATCCGGCATGCGGTCGCGCGGGCCGGCGTGGAAGGCGGCGAAATCGACGACGTGGTGATCGGCACCGTGCTGACCGCGGGAACCGCAGGCGGCAATCTCGGCCGCACTGCCGCGCTGGCCGCCGGTCTTCCCGACACCGTCTCGGGACAGACGCTGGACCGTCAGTGCTCGTCGGGCCTGATGGCCATCGCAACCGCCGCCAAGCAGATCATGGTGGACGGAATGAGGATCGCGGTCGCCGGAGGCCAGGACAACATCTCGGCGGTGCAGAACCGCTACATGGCGTGGACGGCGGAGGAGCTCGATCCCAACGTGGTGGCCGCGGCGCGCCATGCCTACATGCCGATGCTGCAAACCGCGGAATTGGTATCGAAGAAGTACGGGATTTCGCGCGAAGAGCAGGATCGCTACTCGGCCGAATCGCAGCGGCGCACGGCGCAGGCGCAGCAAAACGGTCTGTTTGACGACGAGATCGTGCCGATCGCCGCCACCATGGCAGTGGTCGACAAGGAAACCAAGGCTGTCAGCTACAAGGAAGTCACCCTCGCGCGCGACGAAGGCAATCGCCCCGAAACCACGCTGGAAAGTCTGGCCGGTCTCAAGCCGGTGATCGACGGCGGAGTGGTCACCGCGGGCAACGCCAGCCAGTTATCGGACGGCGCTTCCGCCTGCGTGCTGATGGACCGCAAGCTCGCCGAACAGCGGGGACTCGCGCCGCTGGGCATTTATCGTGGCATGGCCGTGGCCGGTTGCGCTCCCGAGGAAATGGGCATCGGTCCGGTGTACGCGATTCCCAAGCTGCTCAGCCAGCACGGCCTGTCGGTCAAGGATATCGGCCTGTGGGAATTGAACGAAGCCTTCGCCTGCCAGGTGCTGTACTGCAGGAACAAGCTCGACATCGACCCCGACAAGTACAACGTCAACGGCGGCAGCATTTCGATCGGCCATCCGTATGGCATGACCGGCGCGCGTCTGGTGGGGCATGCGCTGATCGAAGGCCGGCGTCGCGGCGTGCGCTACGTGGTGGTCTCCATGTGTGTCGGCGGAGGCATGGGCGCGGCCGGACTGTTCGAAGTCGCCTGACGGGCATGGCTTAATGCCTGACCCGGCGGAGCCCACCTGCGCACAGATGCAGGAAGACCGGTTATAGAGACGAGGAGACAATATGCGCGATACGACGCTTACGGAAGCGGTGCGCCGGCAGTACAGGGAACGCCCGGACGCCACCGCCTTCATCACACCGCAACGCACCTGGACATTTGCCGACATCCATGTCGAATCCAATCGGGTAGCCCAGGGGCTCGCCAGCCTCGGCATTGGCCCCGACGACCGCGTGGCCTGCCTGACCAGGCATACCGATGAAGCGGTCGTGCTGTTGATGGCCGCCTGCAAGATCGGCGCCGTCGGCATGCCGGTCAACTGGCGCCTGGCGCCGCCGGAAATCGAATATGTGCTGAACAATGGCGACGCAAAGTTCCTGATGGTGGACCAGGTTTTCCAGGACGCCGTCGCGCGTATTTCCGTGCCGGGGCTGCGCCTGACTGTCGCCACCGATGCCGGCGCCGGGCTGCCTGTCTTTGCCGACTGGCGCGCCGGATTCAGCCCGGAGGACACCGGCTCCGACGGACGCCCGGAGGACACCGCGCTACAACTGTTTTCGTCGGGGACCACCGGTCTGCCCAAAGGGATCGAACTGACCCACGCAAACCTGATCCTGATGAATGCGATGTATGCCGAGAACACCGGGTTCGATGGCGAGCATTCGGTATTTTTCAATGCCTTGCCGGTCTTCCATATCGCCGGAATCAACAGCGCCTTGATGCCGCTGATCGAAGGCGGGCGCAACGTACTGCTGCCTGACTTCGACCCGGCCAGAGTGATCGCTGCCATCGGCGAGCACCGGGTCAGCCATACCTTCCTGGTACCAGCCATGATGCTATTCATGCTGCAGGTTCCTGGCGTCGAGAAGGCCGATTTTTCCTCGCTCAGGCGGATTGCCTACGGCGGCTCGCCGGCCGGCGAGAAACTGCTGATCGACGCGCAGCGCATTTTCCGCTGCGAGCTGCTGCAGATATACGGCATGACCGAGGCGGCCGGCACGCTGACCGCGCTGTCCCCCGAAGATCATGACCCGGGCGGCCCGCGCGCGGATCTGCTGCGCTCGGCGGGCAAGCCAATTCGCAGCGTGGACCTGCGCATCGTCGACCCGGGCACGATGGAAGACGTTAGGGAAGGCGAGGTTGGCGAGATCTGGGTGCGCGCCCTGCACAACATGAAGGGCTACTGGCGCAATCGCAAGGCGACCGAAGACGTCTTTCCGAAGGGGCGCGACGAGCGCGGCGGATGGATGCGCACGGGCGACGCCGGCTATCTGCGGGACGGCTACCTGTACATCCACGATCGCATCAAGGACATGATCATTTCTGGCGGGGAAAACATCTATCCCGCCGAAGTGGAAAACGCGCTGTCGTTTCACCCGGCGGTGGCCGAGTGCGCAGTGATTGGCGTGCCGGACGAAAAATGGGGCGAGGCCGTCAAGGCATGCGTGGTGCTGAAGCCGGGGATGACTGCCGATGCCCGTGACATCATCGACTTCACCCGCGAGCGCCTCGCGCACTACAAGTGCCCGAAGTCGGTTGACATCATGTCCTCGCTGCCGCGCAATCCCTCGGGGAAACTGCTCAAGCGCATCCTGCGCGAGCCTTACTGGAAGGCGGCGGAACGGCAGGTTGGCTGATCGGCTGATCGGATCGAGGCACCGGACCTGTCATGCCCGCCAGGCGTCCAGGGCCGGTGCCATCACAGTGTTTGTCTCTTGGCCCGCTAGCACGTCGTGCGAGCGGGTCTTTTTTCGGCGGTTGAACGCGTGACGCCGGAGGATTGATAGGAAACAGCATCACCCCGTGAGCGGTTCGATGCAACAAAAACCACTTCGGTGTTTAGCACGTTTACGCAAGACAGTCGCGCGCAAGCATCGGTAACCTGCCTTCACGACAGCAACACATAAGCGGCACAGCAAGCCGCACCATCAGCTGCAATGCCGCATCACACTGGAGACGAGCATGCAAGTGAAACCCGCCATAGCGCTTGGCCAATGGATCACCGAGAGAGCAGACCGCGCTCCGCAGCGCAAGGCCCTGACATTCCAGGAACGAACGTGGACCTATGGCGAATTCGTCGACGAGATCGATCGGCTGGCGGCGGTCCTGCGGCAGGGTGGCATCGGTCGGGGCGACCGGGTCGGATTCCTCGCATTCAATCACCCGCTGTTCCTGGTCACCCTGTTTGCAACATCCAGGCTCGGCGCGATCTTCGTGCCGCTCAATTTCAGGCTCACCGGCGCCGAACTCGAATTCATCATCAATGACGCCGGCGTACATACCCTCATCGTCGGCTCCGAGCACCAGGCAGTCATCGATCCGGTGCGTCAAGGACTCGGATGCAAGCGCTTCTACGGCTTCGGTAGCGAAGCTGCAGCCTGGCCGGACGTCAGGCCCGCCATGGAAGAAACAGCGCCATTGCGCGAGGCGGCGGAGCTCGCCGAAGACGACATTGCCATCCTGATGTATACCTCCGGCACGACCGGCCGCCCAAAGGGGTCGATGATGACCTGCGGGAACATCTGGTGGAACAACGTCAACGAACTGCTCGCCCTCGACATCATGAGCAACGACGTGCTGCTGACCTATGCGCCATTGTTTCATGTCGGCGGACTCAACGTTCTGACCTTGAGCTGTCTGCTCAAGGGCGTCCATGTCGTGCTGCATCCGACCTTCGATCCGGCCAGGGTCATCGCGGATGTGGGCCGTTACAAGGTCAACCTGATGTTTGCGGTGCCGGCGATGCTGCTGTTCATCAGCCAGCATCCGGACTTCGACAAGGCCGACATGTCCACCGTGCGTTCTGTGATGGTTGGCGGAGCACCCTGTCCGGAAGCCCTGTTGCGCCTGTTCAACGAGCGGGGCATCGCAGTCAATCAAGGCTATGGGCTGACCGAAACCGCCGCCATGGCTTGCTTTCTCACACCGGAATGGTGCTGGGAAAAAATGGGATCGGTCGGCAAGCCGCCGATACTCACCCGCATGCGTCTGGTCGATGCCGGAGGCAAGCCCATCACCGAACCGCATGTCAGGGGCGAGGTATGCGTGCGCGGCATGAATGTGACGCTCGGCTACTGGAACCGTCCCGACGCTACCCGCGACGCGATCGATGATGACGGCTGGTTCCGCACCGGCGACATCGGCTACATGGACGAAGACGGCTTTTACACCATCTGCGACCGGGTCAAGGACATGGTGATTTCCGGGGGCGAGAACGTGTACCCGGCCGAAGTCGAGAGCGTGCTGTACGAACATCCGGCGATCGCCGAAGTCGCCGTCGTCGGGCAACCGGACGAAAAGTGGGGCGAGACCGTGGTCGCGGTGGTGGCGCTGAAGCCGGGCGCGAAACTGGAACTGGAGGAATTGCAGGCATTCGCCAGTGCCAGGCTGGCGCGCTACAAGGTGCCGCGTGTATTGCATCTTGTCAGTGCGCTGCCGCGCAATCCCACCGGCAAGGTGTTGAAGTATCAGCTGCGCGATCAGATTGGGCGCCAGACAGAACCCGGACCGGCGCAGACCGCGGAGAAAGTCTGAGCCGGGCGGCGTTTATCGCCACTGGCAAGCAGATAACGAAGTAATAGACGCTGAAACCAAAACAGAGACAGGAGAGACATTCATGAAAACTTTCACCCAGCGGATCGCTGCGGCCGGGACGGCGAACCACCGTGTGCCGGTACCGAATTTTAAAACGAGGAGCGCATGATGCAGAAGATCGGCAAGATCCTGTCCAGGATAACGGATCTGGCTACAGTGATTGGCGCGCTAGGCATTGCGTTGATGATGATCCATATCACGCTGGATGTCGTGCTGCGCTATCTGTTCGACCTGCCGCTGCCCGGCACCATCGCCATCGTCTCCTACTACTACATGGTGATTGCGGCCTTCGTGCCGCTGGCCTTTGCAGAGCAGAAGGGCGCGCACATTTCGGTGGAGGTGGCGACCGAGCGCATGCCTCCCTGGATTCAGAACCACCTGGCAGGGTGGTCCTACCTGCTGTCAGCGGTGATCTTCGCGCTGCTGACCGTACGCACCTGGGGCGAGGCGATGTCCAAGGCACGGATCGGCGCCTCCATCGTGCAGGGCGAGGCCAGCATCATCCTGTGGCCGACCTATTTCATCTTGCCCGTCGGCTTCGGTCTGATTTTCCTGATCGTCGCCCACAAGTTCTTCGCCTATCTCTTCGCACACGAATCGGGACTTGATACCCAGCGCGCGACCCCCGCCGAAGTTCCGGCAGACTGACGGACAGGAGCCAGACATGACAGAAGTACAAATTGGTTTGTTCGGGCTTGGCGCCCTGGTTGCCCTGATCGCCATACGGGTACCGATCGGGATTTCGCTGATTGCGGTGTCCTTTGTCGGGCTGTGGGCGCTGATGGGCTGGAACGTGGCCTGGGGCGCGCTAGGCGTCATTCCTTATCAGTTCGCGTCGAACTGGGTGCTTAGTTCAGTCCCCATGTTTTTGCTGATGGGATTCGTCTGCTACCACGCCAAGCTGACGTACGGCCTGTTCCGCGCGGCGCGCATGTGGCTCTCCGGCGTGCCGGGAGGCCTTGCCATCGCCGCAGTGTTCGGCGCGTCCGGCTTTGCCGCGGTGTGCGGCTCGTCAGTAGCCTGTTCGGCGGCGATGGGCCGCATCGCCGTACCGGAGATGATTCGCGCGCGCTACGACGCCGAGCTTGCCACCGGCACGGTTGCCGCGGCAGGTACCATCGGTGCGCTGATCCCGCCGTCGATCATCATGATCCTGTACGGCATCGTGGCCCAGGTACCGGTAACGAATCTGTTCCTCGGCGGTGTCAGCGCCGGCCTGCTCACCGCGTTCAGTTACATCGTCATCATCCTGATCCGGGTCAAGCTCAATCCCGCATTGGCGCCGAGCGTCGACGAGAAGTCTTCGACCGGCGAAAAAATCGCGGCCCTGAAGGAAACGTGGCCTGTCATCCTGATCATGGCCGGAATCTTCGGCGGTCTGTTCAGCGGCATCTTCACACCGACCGAGGCAGGCGCCGTAGGCGCATTCCTGGCCTGCATCGTTGCCCTGATCAAAGGTTCGCTGACCTGGCAAGTGTTCCGTGATGCGGTGGTCGAGACGCTGCTGACCACCGGTGCGCTGCTGATCATTGCGGTCGGCGCCAGCCTGCTGGTGCGCTTCCTCGCCCTGTCGGGAGCGGGCGAGTACCTGTCATCGCTGGTCATCGACACCAACGCCAGCACCGCCGCCATCCTGTTCTCGATCGTGCTGGTCTACGTCCTGCTCGGCATGTTCCTCGAGCCGATCGGCGCGATGCTGCTGACATTGCCCATCATCCTGCCGATCATCGGCGCCGCCGATCTGAGCCTGATCTGGTTCGGCGTGATACTGACCAAGCTGCTCGAGATCGGCATGATCACGCCGCCGATCGGCATGAACGTGTTCGTCATCAAGGGCGTGGTCGGCAACCTGATTACGACCGCCCGGCTGTTTCGCGGTATCACCTGGTTCCTGGTGATGGATTTCATCGTGCTCGCGTTCATGATGGTCTACCCGCAGTTCGTCCTGTGGCTGCCGCAAGTGATGGCGCGCTGATTCTTTCCGAAAAAATTCTCTCAGGAGACAAAAATGATGTTGTCAAAGCGCTTTACCAGATCCATCCTTTCCATCCTGCTGTGCGGCGCGGCAGCAGTCGCCGGCAGCGCATCGGCGAAGCAGTTCAAGTACGCGATCGGCTTTCCGCCGGGGTCGTATAACGTGGTCATGGCGGAGGACTACGCGAAGCGGGTCAAGACCTATACGCAGGGCCGGCATACGGTGCGGGTTTTCCCGATGACACTGCTGAACATGGCGGAAACCTCGGCCGGCGTGCGCGATGGCATCGCCGATATCGGCTTTCTGCTCACCCCCTACTTCCCAGCCGAATATCCGCATGCGAACCTGGTCAACGAAGCCTCGATGATGCTGCGCCTGATGGGGGACGAGGTGCGCGGCAAGGAAGCGTCGGCATTCGTCGGCGCGCTGACCGAGTTTACCTTCTTCAACTGCGTCGAATGCCACCAGGAGTTCGCCAAGCAGAACTCGGTCTACACCGGCCATGTCGGCGGTTCATCCTACGGCCTGATCTGCAATAAGCCGGTGAAAAACGAGGCGGACCTCAAGGGCAAGCGACTGCGCGCAGGCGCTGCGAACTGGTCGCGCTGGTCGACTGCCGTTGGCGCCTCGCCAATCACCATGAGCGCGAACGAAATGCGCGAAGCCCTGAGTCAGGGCGTGGTGGACTGCATCATCCTGTCCACCCCCGAGATCCACAACTTCGGTCTGATGGATGCGATCACCGACATCACGATGGCTGTCCCCGGCGGCATCTTCAGCACTGCCGGCTTCAACATGAACACCAGTGCATGGCGCAGCCTGAGCGTCGACGACCGCAAGGCCTTCTTGCGGGCGGCAGCCGAAGGCGGCGCCTACACACCATGGATCTATCAGCAGAAGGAAAACGAGATTCTTGCCGAGGCAAAGAAGAAGGGCGTGCGTCTGCATGACGCCGACCCGGCGCTGGTAAAGAAGACGCAGGCCTTCATCGAGCAGGACATGGGCACCATTTCCAAGTACTTCGCTGACAAGCACGGCGTCAAGCGCGGTGAGCAGATGATTACTACCTTCCGTCCGATCTTGCAGAAATGGGTGAAGCTGGTACAGCCGGTCAGCAGCCAGGAGCAGCTGGGCCAGTTGTACTGGAACGAGATCTACTCCAAGGTCGACGTCACCAAGCACGGCATGCAGACGGCCCCCTGACAGGCGTACCGGGCAGTCAGCTTTTGACGCGCCACCAAGGGCGATCGGAGCGGATGGCATCCGCTTCGCCCGCCTGCTTCGTCATCGCGGCGCGGGACAGGGTCACGTATTTCAACACGAGGAGACACGGATGAAAACAATGCAAAACATTGCCCGGCTTGCTGCAACAGCCATACTGTGCGCGGCGGGCGCCCTGGCAGGCACCGCAGTGGCCAAGGATTTCAAGTATGCAATCGGCCAGCCACCCGGTTCATACAACGAGAAGATGGGCCAGGAATACGCCAAGCGTGTCAAGCAGCACACAAACGGCAGGCACTCGGTACGGGTGTATCCGATGACCCTGCTGAACATGGCTGAAACGTCCGCAGGAGTACGCGACGGCATCGCCGACATCGGATTTTTGCTCACGCCCTATTTTCCCGCCGAGTACCCGCATACCAATCTCATCAGCGAGGCTTCGATGATGTTGCGCCTGATGGGCGACGAAGTGCGCGGCAAGGAGGCGTCCGCCTTCGTTGGCGCTATCAGCGAATTCATTTTCTTCAACTGTCCGGAATGCCACCAGGAGTTCGCCAAGCAGAACTCGGTCTACACCGGCCATATCGGCGGCTCTTCCTATGGCCTGATCTGCACCAAGCCGATCAAGAGCGAAGCCGATCTCAAGGGCAAGCGCCTGCGCGCGGGCGCCGCCAACTGGTCGCGCTGGGCAACGGCGGTCGGTGCGACCCCGATCACCATGAGCGCCAATGAGATGCGCGAAGCCTTGGCCCAGGGCGTGGTCGACTGCGCCATTCTTTCCACTCCCGAAATACACAACTTCGGGCTGATGGAAGCCATCAAGGACATCACGATGGCTATCCCCGGCGGCATCTTCACGACTGCCGGTTTCAACATGAATACCAAGGCTTGGCAGGGCCTGAGTGTCGACGACCGCAAGGCTTTCCTGCGGGCCTCGGCAGAGGGCGGCGCGTACACGCCATGGATCTATCAGCAAAAGGAAAACGAGCTGATCGAAGAAGCCAAAAAGAAGGGTGTGCGCCTGCATGACGCCGATCCGGCGCTGGTGAAGAAGACGCAGGCCTTCATCGAGCAGGACATGAATACGATCTCGAAGTATTTCGCCGAAAAGCATGGCGTCAAGCGCGGTGATGAAATGCTCGCCACCTTCCGGCCCATCCTGACCAAGTGGGTCAAGCTGGTGCAGCCGGTGACCAGCATGGAACAGCTGGGCGATCTGTACTGGAAGGAAATCTATTCCAAGGTCGACGTGGCCCGGCACGGGCAGTAGCACGACAGCGCCGATGTGCGAGCGGTCATGATTCGGTGCCGCGCTCGCCCTTTAACCTGTTTATCTGTCGCGGGAGCCCTCCATGGCAAGGCAATTCACTGATGAACAATTGGCCGAAATCGCACGGCCATTTGAGGAACATGCGATCGAGGCGTTGGCAGCAGGTGATATTGCCCGGGTGCGGGAGTTGCTCGTCCACATGGAGCAGGGCCAAGCGGGGCTGGACGCGCTTTCGGCCCATACGCTGGCGCGCAAAGTCGGCAAGCTGCGTCAGGACTTCGGCGAGGAAAAAACACGCGACGCCCTGCGCCGCATCGGAGCACGTCTGATGCAGACATGGGCACGCCAGTTTCGCGCGGGCGAGGAAAAAGCCGCAATTGCCGATCTGGTCGCGGTGTACAAGCATCAGGGCGGCGCCCGTCTCAGCGCGTCGGAAACGACGGAAGAGATCGTGGTCGACCTCGCTCCCTGCGGCAGTGGCGGCCGATTGGAGCGGCAGGGCGCCATCGCCAAGTATCCCGCCTGGTACGCGGGCTGGAGCGATGGCGTTTCGGGATTTTGCCAGCTATGCAAGTCCTGCCAGCATGCGTTGAACGAGGAGCTGGGCGCGCCTGTGTGGACCACGGAAAAGGGCGACGACGGGCACTGCCGGATGCGCATCCGCAAGCAGGGCAACGAACAGTTGTTCGCGCCGGATGAATTGGCAGACCTGTCCAGGACGCGGGTGCAGCGTATCCAGCAGGCCCTGGATTCGGGCAACACCGATACCACCGATAACACCGATACCACCGATGTCGAACAACTGTTGCGCGGCCAGCGCAAGGACTGGAAGCCATGGCACGACTTCGGCGTCGTTTGCCTGGAATATTTCTATAACGTCGCGCTGGAACTCGGCGGTCCGGATTATCTGGATGAACTGCTGGCCCAGACTTATGAGCCGGCGTTTGTGGCGGGTTTTCCCCGTTACGAGGCGATGGGCGACGAGGAACTGGTGCGGGAAATCGCGCGCACCTGGAACTACCACTGCGCCGACTTCACCATCCATGAAGAAGACGACCGCTTCATCTTCAGGCTCGATCCGTGCGGCAGTGGCGGGCGCCTGCTGCGCGGTGAAATGTGGCGCGACATGTTCCATTACGGCGAACCGCTGGCGGCAAAGATGGCGTCGCCGCACAACATCAATTTCAACCGTTCCAACGCACCAACCTATTGCACGCATTGCGCTGCGTCGAACCGGGCCCAGCTCAAGGGCGGGCCGCTGTTTTTCCTGGTAGACGGGCACGCGCAGATGCAGCCCGGCCAGGCCTGCCGGCAGTTCTCGTACAAGAAGGCCGCGCAGCGCCGCTGCGACCCGGCGCTGCGCGAGCAGGTCGGCTTGCCGGACACGGGGGCGAACCCATCATCACGAGGAGAACACGATGCAGAAAAAGAATCCCTTTGACCTGACCGGAAAGGTCGCGCTGGTGACCGGCTCAACCATGGGCATCGGCGAGGGCACCGCCCGCGTGCTGGCCGAACAGGGCGCCGAGGTCATCATCAGCAGCCGCAAGCAGGACCAATGCGAGCAGGTGGCGGCAAGTTTCCGCGAGCAGGGGCTAAAGGCGGAGGGCAAAGCCTGCCACATCGGCCGCATGGAGGATATCGGCGCCATGTACAGCCATATCCGCGAGCGCTACGGCCGGCTCGACATTCTGGTGAACAACGCGGTGCTGAGCCCCTGGCGCACGATAGAAGACACAGACGTCGGCCTGTTCGACAAGACGGTGGAGGTGTCGCTGCGCGGTTACTGGTTCATGTCGGCCGAGGCGGCCAAACTGATGAAGACCCATGGTGGCGGGAGCATCGTCAATATCGCCTCGGTGGCGGCGCTGCACCCGGACCGCATGCTCAGCCTGTATTCGACACTGAAAACCGCACTGATCGGCATGAGCCGTTCGTTCGCGCTGGAATACGGGCGCGACAACATCCGCGCCAATACCATACTCCCCGGTGTCTTCCCGACCAAGCTCGCCGACGCCTTCGACGAGCCGACGCGCGCGAAGATTCTCGACAAAACGGCGCTCGGACGGCTCGGCAAGGTGGAGGAGATCGGCTATGCCGTGACCTACCTGTGCTCTGACGCCGGCGCGTATGTCACTGGCAACAACCTGTTGGTCGACGGTGGCATGACCGTCGGCCTGATGTAGCCATGCGGTTCCAGGGAAAAGTAGCGCTGGTGACGGGCGCCGGCGGCGGGATCGGCGGCGCCATTGCGCGACGGCTGGCCGCGGAAGGCGCGCACCTTGTGCTGCTTGATGTCAACGATACGGTGGACGAGACGGCCCGCGCCCTTGCGCTTGCCAGCCCCGGCGTACAGACGCTGGCGCTGCGCGCGGATGTGGCCGACTCCGCGCAGACGCGCGACGCCGTCGCGGCTGCCGTGGCCCGCTTCGGCGCGATCGACTGCCTGATCAATAATGCCGGACTCACCGCCACGATTGCGCCGCTGGAACGCATGGAGGATGAGCAGTGGGCGCGCGAGATGGGCGTCAACCTTACCGGACCGTTCAACCTGATCCGGGCGGTGCTGCCGGGAATGGCGCAACGCGGCTGGGGCCGCATCGTGAACATCTCTTCCGCTGCCGCGCGTGGCGGCCTGTTTCGCCAGGGCGGCTATTCGGCGTCCAAGTCGGGACTGCTGGGGCTCACGCGCAACGTGACCCTCGAATACGCTGCCAGAGGCATCACCTGCAATGCCGTGCTGCCCGGCTTGATCCACACCCCCGCGGTGGCCCGGCTGCCGCGCGCCATTATGGATTACACGATGAGCATGACGCCGGCACGCCGCCCCGGCACTGTCGATGAAATCGCCGCCGTCGTGGCCTTCCTGTGCAGCGAGGAGGCGGCTTATGTGAACGGCGCGGAGATCGATGTGGACGGCGGCTCGCGCCTGTGCCAGACCGTATTGGGCAGCAGCCGTGAGGTGGAGAGCAGGCTGGCGATCGCCACTGGACACGCCGGAGGTCAGGCATGACCGAGCACGAACTTCAGGCGCTGCAGTCATGGGTCGGGCGCAGCAAAACAGCGGTCGAAGTGCTCAGCCCGGTCCCGGCCAGCTCGCTTGCCGCCACGCTCAGCCTGCCCACGGCGCTGCATCCTGGCGATACACTGCCGCCACTCTGGCACTGGCTATACTTCCCCGATAACACGCCCTCCGACCAGCTGGGTGAGGATGGCGCGCCGCGCGCCGGCGCGCTGATGCCCCCGGTCCCGCTGGAGCAACTGATGTGGGCCGGTGCCGAGTTCGAGTTCCTCCATCCTTTGCGCATCGGGGTGGAAACAAGCAAGCGCTCCACCATCGCCGACCTGCGCTTCAAATCGGGCCGGCGCGGATCCATGGTGTTCGTCACCTGGGAACATCGCTACGAGCAGGAAGGGCAGCCGGCGGTGATTGAGCGTTCGCACGCAGTTTTTCTCGGCGCGAGCGACGGCACGGCTGCCGTGCCGGAAGCGCCCGTGTCGGCGGGCAGTCGGAGCTGGCTGGTCAATGAGGCGGTGCTCTTCCGTTACTCGGCGCTGACATTCAATTCTCATCGCATTCACTACGACCGCGACTACACGCGCGAGGTCGGCGGCTATCCAGGGCTGGTCGTGCATGGTCCCCTGCAGGCGACGCTGCTGGCGGAAAGCTACCGTGCCTGGCATCCGGAGCGTCCGCTCGCGCATGCCGTTTTTCGGGCGCGCGCCCCGCTGTTTCTCGGCACACCGGTTGCGGTCCACACCGGGTCGCAGGAAGGCGACACTCTGACAATGTGGACGCAAGCCGGCTCCGGCGGACTGGCAATGGAAGCCATATTCAGCAGCCAGTCGGCGAGGAACACGCCGTGAGGCAGGATGAGATCCTGGCGCCGCGTCTTCGCGCACTGATCGGCCGACTGATCCCGGAGGTCGACGGCATCGCCGACCTGCGCGCCTTGCCGGGTGGCGCCAGTCAGGAAACCTGGTCGTTCGACGCAATCACCGCCAGCGGCCGCATTCCCCTGATCCTGCGCCGGGCACCACCCGGCTCCGCGCCGCCTGCCGAGGCAATCGGCTTGGAGACGGAAGCCCGTCTGCTCGAACAGGTGGTCCATTCCGGCGTACCAGTGCCGCGCGTGGCAGGCGTACTGACGCCCGACGACGGGCTGGGCGAAGGTTACGTGATGTCCCGCATCGCGGGCGAGGCCAATTCGCGGCACATCTTGCGCGACGACCGCTACGCACAGGCGCGTGCTCGCCTCGCCTGGCAATGCGGGCAGGCGTTGGGTCGCATCCATGCACTCGATCCTTCGCGATTGCCGCCTCTGCGGGCCAGCGGCGCGCGCGAAGAAGTGGCGTATTACCGAAAGAGGCACGATACCGTCGGCTCGCCGCGGCCGGTATTCGAACTTGCATTGCAGTGGCTGCAGCGGCGCGTACCGGAAAGCAAGGTGCGCAGCACGCTGGTCCACGGCGATTTTCGCAACGGCAACATCATGGTCGACGAAAACGGACTGTGCGGCGTCCTCGATTGGGAAATCGCCCATCTCGGTGACCCGATGGAGGACTTGGGCTGGATGTGCGTGAATTCCTGGCGTTACGGCAAGGAACTGCCAGTGGGCGGTTTCGGCACGCGCGAGGAGTTGTTCGCCGGCTACGAGGCGGCTGGTGGCCATGTCGACCGCGCGCGGGTGCGCTTCTGGGAGGTGCTGGGGACACTGAAGTGGGGCGTCATTTGCGAATCGATGGCGCGCTCCTACCAGAGCGGCGACGTGCGCACGGTCGAGCGTGCGGCGGTCGGACGCCGCGCCTCGGAGGCGGAAATCGATCTTTTGTGCCTGATCCGGGAAGGAGAACAGTGATGCGCGAACAACCCTCGGCACCGGAACTGATCCAGGCCGTCGCCGACTTCTTGCGCGACGATGCGCTGCCCCGACTGGACGGGCTGACAGCCTTCCATGCGCGCGTGGCCGTCAGCCTGCTGGAAATCGTCAGGCGCGAACTTGAGCTGGGCCCGGAGGCCGACGCGCAGGAGCGTGCCCGCCTGCAGGACCTGCTCGGCAACGAAGGCGGCCTCGATGCACTCAACCGCGAACTGTGCGAGCGCATCGCGCGCGGCGAAGCCGATGCGCGCACTCCCGGGCTGATGCCGCATCTGCTGCGCACTGGTCTGGACAAACTCGCGGTGGATCAGCCCGGCTACTCGACGTACCTGCGGCTGCAACAACACAATCTGGAAGGAGAACAGTAATGCCTGTGGTGAATGGCGTATCGCACTGGATACCGGCGGCCGATGAGGCCGAGCTGGTGCAGGAAATGACGGTCGGCGATCTGCTCGATGAGGCGGCGCGCAGATGGCCGGATCAGGATGGCGTCGCCTATGTCGCGTACGAGGATCGCGGGCTCTCGCTGCGCTGGACGTTTGCCGAGCTGCGCGCGCGCAGCCGCGTGGTCGCCCGCGCCCTGATGGCCTCGGGCATCGGCCCCGGCGACCGGGTGGCGGTCTGGGCCACCAACCTGCCTGAGTGGCTGCTGCTGGAATTCGGCGCGGCTTACTGCGGCGCGGTGCTGGTGCCGATCAATCCACTGCTGCGCAGCACCGAGGTCGCCTACATCCTGCGTACCGCCGGCGTAGGCGCCTGTTTCGTGTTGCCGGAGAACCGTGGTGCGTCACTCTGGGCGATGCTTGACGAGGCAGCGCGCGAGGCACCCTCGTTGCGCCTGCGCGTGGCGATCGGCAATGCGCCGGATGACAAGGGAGTCGCCTGGGCCGACTGGCTCGCCGGTGCGGCGGCAGTGAGCGAGGAAGCGCTCGAGCAGCGCCGGGCCGGCGTGTCGGCAGGCGACAGCGTGCAGATACAGTTCACCTCGGGCACGACCGGCTTTCCGAAAGGCGCGGAGCTTACCCACCGCGGCGTGGTCAACGACGGCCGCCTGTTCGCCCGGCGCGCAGCCCTGGAAGAGGGCAGCCGCTGGGTCAACCCGATGCCGCTGTTCCATTGCGGCGGCTGCGTCATCGCCACACTGGGCGCGCTGGCGTCCGGAACCACGCAATATCCGATCGTGACTTTCGAGCCGGACCGGGTAGCACGCACCATCGCCCGCGAGCGCGTCAACGTGCTGAGCGCCGTGCCGACGATGCTGATCGCACTGGAGGAGGCAGCGGACCGCGAAGGCTTGGACCTGGCCAGCCTGGAGAGGGTGATCACTGGCGGCTCGACCGTGCCGGTGGAACTGCTGCGCCATTGGCATTCCCGCTACGGCGCGCGTTTTTCCATCACCTACGGCCTGACCGAGGCGTCGCCGATCATCACCCAGAGCGCGCCGTATGACCCGGAAGACCTGCAAATGGGCAGTTGCGGTCAGCCGCTTCCTGGCGCCGAGATGGATCTGGTCGATGCCGGCGGAAACAGGGTTCCGCTGGGAGAGGTGGGCGAGGTGCGCACACGCGGATGGCTGGTGATGAAGGGCTACTACGGCAATGTGCAAGCCAGCCGCGATGCGCTGTCGGACGACGGCTGGCTGCATACCGGCGACCTCGGCCGCATGGACGAGCGCGGTTACCTATGGATCAGCGGCCGTGCCAAGGACATGATCATCCGCGGCGGGGAAAATATCTCGCCACGCGAAATCGAGGAAGCCTTGCTGACACTGGAAGAAATCACCGATGCCAATGTGGTCGGCGTGCCCGATCCCCGCTACGGCGAGGAAGTGTGCGCCTATGTGCGCCTGAAGCCGGGCGCATCGCTGAGCGCCGAACAGATGCGCGAACGCCTGCATGACCGCATCGCCCGTTACAAGATCCCCAGGTATCTGCGCGTGGTCGAGCAGTTTCCGCTCACGCCTTCGGGCAAGGTACAAAAGTTCAGGCTGCGCGAAATGTTTGCAGCCGACGCAGTGCGCGCCGACACGGCGCAGGCCGCCGGCTGAGATGCTGAGAAGCTGAGATACGGAGAAAAGGACAGGACATGAAAATCAGAGACAAGGTAGCCGTCGTCACCGGCGGCGGGAACGGGATCGGCGCCGCCATGGCGCGTCGCTTCGCGGCCGAGGGTGCACGGGCCGTGGTGGTTGCCGATCTTGACGGCGCGGCCGCCGGGCGGGTGGCCTCGGAAATCGGCGGCGTGGGGGTTGCGGTCAACGTGGCACGGGAGCAGGAGCTTGTGGACCTGGTCGAGCGCACCGTCGCAACGCACGGCCGTATCGACCTGTTTTGCTCCAACGCCGGGGTATCGATTGGCAAGGGACTGGACACATCCGATGCCGACTGGGAAAAGGCGTGGTCGGTCAACCTGATGGCGCATGTGTATGCGGCGCGGGCGGTCGTACCGCACATGCTTGAGCGCGGCGAGGGCTATCTGCTGCAAACCGTTTCAGCGGCCGGCCTGCTGTCGATTTCCGACGCGTCCTATGCGGTGACGAAACACGGCGCGGTGGCCTATGCGGAATGGCTGTCAATCACCTACGGCGACCGTGGCATCAAGGTCAGCTGCTTCTGTCCGATGGGGGTGCGCACCAACATGCTGCTCGGCAGCGTGAGCGAGGTCGACCAGCCCGCACTGCTTGCTGCCGCAGTGGAACCGGAGGACGCGGCCGAAGCCATTGTCCAGGGCATCGATGCCGAACGCTTCCTGATCCTCACGCATCCCGAGGTGCTTGAATTCATGCGCCGCAAGGGCGCTGATTACGACCGCTGGCTCAAGGGTATGCGGCGATACCAGCAGCAACCGCAATCAACACAGTCCTGAACGAGGAGACCGAAATGGATTTTCAGCACAGCAGCAAGGTGCGCAACTTGCAGGACAAGCTTGGCGCATTCATGGAACAGCACATTTACCCGGTCGAGCAGGTCTATTACGACCAGGTATTTTCCGGCGACCGCTACGACACCGTTGCGCTGATGGAGGAACTGAAGATCAAGGCGCGCGAGGTAGGGCTGTGGAACCTGTTCCTGCCCGGCGATCACGGCGCAGGTCTCAGCAACCTGGAGTACGCGCCCCTGGCTGAAATCATGGGTCGCGTCGAATGGGCGTCCGAAGTGTTCAACTGTTCGGCGCCGGACACCGGCAACATGGAGATCCTGACCATGTTCGGCAATGCCGAGCAGAAGAAGACCTGGCTGGAGCCGCTGCTCGGCGGCCAGATCCGCTCCGCGTTCTCGATGACCGAGCCGGAAGTGGCATCGAGCGATGCGACCAACATACGCTGCGAGATACGGCGCGACGGCAACGAGTATGTGATCAACGGCCGCAAGTGGTTTACCTCGGGTGCGCTCAACAAGCGCTGCAAGGTCCTGATCGTCATGGGCAAGACCGACCCGGACAATCCCGACGTGCACAAGCAGCAGTCGATGATCCTGGTGCCGAAGGACACCCCAGGCGTAAAGATCGTGCGCGACATCACGGCGTTCGGCTATGACGATGCGCCGCTCGGCCATCCGGAGATCGTGTATGACAACGTCCGCGTGCCGGCGTCCAACATCCTGCTGGGCGAAGGGCGCGGCTTCGAGATCGCCCAGGGGCGGCTGGGCCCCGGCCGCATCCATCACTGCATGCGCCTGGTCGGCGTTGCACAGCGCGCACTTGAAACCATGTGCGCGCGCGCCGAGTCGCGCGTGGCCTTCGGCCGCAGGCTGTCGGAACAGGGATCGGTGCGTGAAGATATCGCGCATTCCTGGTGCGAGCTGGAGCAGGCGCGCTTGCTCACGCTCAAGGCGGCGGACAAGATGGACCGCGAGGGCAACAAGGCGGCGAAGGACCTGATCGCCGCTGCCAAGATTGTCGTGCCCAGTATGGCGGCGCGCGTCATCGACCGCGCCATCCAGGTCCATGGCGGCATGGGCGTGTCACAGGACACTTTCCTTCCCAAAGCTTACGTGTACGCGCGCTTCATCCGCATCGGCGACGGACCCGATCAGGTGCATCTGGCGGCGGTGGCCAAACAACTGGTCAAACAGTACGGTACTGCGACCGGGGCCCGGCAATGAAGGCGGTGCTGTGCAAGCAATATGGACCGCCCGAGACGCTGGTGCTGGAGGACGTCCAGCCCTTGCAGCCTGGGCCGGGTCAAATCCTGATCTCCGTGCGCGCTACCGGCGTCAACTTCCCGGATACCCTGATCATTGAAAACCGATACCAGTTGAAGCCGGATCTGCCGTTTTCTCCCGGCGCCGAGGTGGCTGGCGTGGTGCAGGCGGTGGGCGAGGGTGTGCGCGCTTTTCGTCCCGGCGAACGGGTGATTGCGGTACCGGGCTACGGCGGCTATGCCGAGCAGACGCTGGCGCGGGAAGAGGACACGTTCCCACTCCCCGACGGCATCGACTTTGCCGATGCGGCGGCGTTCCTGATCGCCTATGGAACCACCCATTATGCGCTGCAGGAGCGCGCAGCCCTGCGGCCGGGCGAGACCCTGCTGGTGCTCGGTGCCGCCGGCGGCACCGGCCTGTCGGCAGTGGAAATGGGGAAGCTGCTCGGCGCGCGCGTCATCGCCGCTGCATCCAGCGACGAGAAGCTCGCCCTGTGCCGCGAGCATGGCGCCGACGAACTCATCAACTATAGCCGGGAAGACCTGCGCCAGCGCCTGAAGGAGCTCACCGGAGGACGCGGGGTGGACATCGTCTACGACCCGGTGGGAGGAAGCTTTAGCGAGGCGGCGCTGCGCAGCATGGCCTGGAACGGCCGCTTTCTGGTCATCGGCTTCACAGCCGGCGAAATTCCCAAGGTCGCGCTCAACCTCACGCTGCTCAAGGGGTGTTCCATTGTCGGGGTGTGGTGGGGAGGCTTTCTACGCAGTGAACCGGAACGCGCAGCGGCGTTGACACGCGAACTGGTCGAATGGTTTCGCCAGGGGAAGGTGCGTCCCTACATCTCGAAGCGCTATCCGCTGGAACAGGCGGCCCAGGCGCTGGCCGAAGTTGCCGCGCGCAAGGCGACCGGCAAGATTGTGCTGTTGCCGGATTCGGCACGGGAAAGGTGACATGCCGTTTTTATGCAAGTAATGCGAGTCTCGTGCCTGTATAGGCACGAGCCAGATCCCTGACAAGTATTCCGTTCTCATTGACGCGCTTACTGCAAATACCTCAAGCCTGTGCCGTAGGTAACGAAAAAGCTGATCCAGATCAGCTGGGTCTTCAACGGCAGTGCCGAAAGGCTTGAGCACAGCAGAGTGCCGAAGGGCTTCGTACCGAGAAATCCCTAGAGCGGATTTCATCGTGGTGTACGGAGAATCGGGTCGACCTGAGTGCCGTGTGGCGGGCCACACAAGCGACAAGCAACGCCGTCCTGCGCGTCAAGGCGGACCGAGGCGACAGTACACACGATGAAATCCGCTCTAGTTAGGCCGATCATCTACGCTGCCGCGCTGCGGCCGTTCTCGGACGGGTGATCGCCTTGGCATAAGACCAATCGATCAGTTCCACTAGGTAGTCCATTGGGACTGCGCTGGTATCTACGATGGTGACCCAGTGAAACCTGGCCATGTAACGCGCTGGCTTGATGCCAGGCACGTCGGTCAACTCCAAAAAACGTTCAGGAGTGGTGCGAATGCTGAAGCGCCACTTTTCCGGTTCACTGGTTTTGAAGTAGGCAAACTTTCTACCGCCAGCGTAGTAGACAAGTACGTTGCTGGGCGGCCCGAACAGCTTAGAGGATGAGCCGGGGTAACGGCCGCAATGCTCTTTGACAGCGATGACATCCATTTGCGCTCCTTGAGCGGCTTAACGTTGAGCGAACCGGCACGACGTGACGGTGTTCAGCGACGTGTTATACATTTCTCCGCCACAGTTGTAATCCCTTGTACGTTGCAAAGAATCCGAGACCAATAAAAAATGCAGCCATAGCAATAGGAGCATATTGTGGCCCGAATAAAGCCATAACCAGGGTATCGATTGCTCGTTCTCTTCCTCCCAATGGCCACGTGAACCCATAGGCTAGTAGATAGATCCCAAAAGTCAGAATCGAAAGCCCAAAAACAAGTACTCCTTGCGCCAGAACCTTGCGATTTTTGTTTGAGAGTGAACCCTGGTGTTCCCTCACATCCATGATGTATAACGTTCCGGATAAATAGCGGCGCAGCCACCTATGTTCATTGGCATGTTATAAGCGCTCCAACCGGCCAAAGTCGACTACCACGCGAGTCAGCTCACCCGTCTCGTGCGACCAAACATATACCGATGGCTCGAACGCATCGCCTGCGCGTAAGAACAACAATTGGTCGCCGGCGCCGTTGTTCCCTAGCGCTACTGCGTGGCTAGGAAAGTTGGCTTGCTCCGCTTGGGTTTTAGTCTCAGCAACGATATCGTTGCAAGTACGAGCGATGCGCCGCTTATCAGACTGATCCAATATTGGATAGAGAAACCAGTCCTCAGCGCCGACAGCAATCTCACCGCCGTTAGCTACCATCATCGCACTGCGATAGCTTGCCGGAAGAACAGCACCCAACTTTGCTTCTGCTTCAGCAACGTACCTTTCATTAAGGTCGAACGGCATTTAAACTCTCTTTGTACTTATAACGAGGATGTGCAAAAAGTCGGTTTTCAAGCGATATACTGCATGTCCCACGTTCAGCCATGCTTCCAATTTCTTGCATAGGTTTAGATAATCAAAGT
>NZ_LMHZ01000031.1 GCF_001428545.1 Noviherbaspirillum sp. Root189 | reverse complement strand
CCGACTTCTTCCCGAAGGCATAGGCATATCCATAGCAGTATTCCTAGTTGCAATTTTAAGGAATACCGATGGTCCGGAGAATCAGGGGGCTACTTCAATCAGTGCCGCCGTTCCCGAGGGGCGCCACGCAGTCGTGCTACTTGACCGGGCCGGCTGGCATACGACCACAAAGCTGCCGTGCTTGCCCAACTTAACGCTGTTGCCGCTTCCTACCGGCTCGCCGGAACTGAATCCGACTGAGCAAGTATGGCAGCAGTTGCGTGACCGCAGCTTGGCTAATCGGTGTGACGACCGCTATGAGCAGATCGTCGATGTCTGCTGCGATGCCTGGAACGCCTTCACCCAAATACCCGGTGCGATCCGTTCACTATGCACGCGTACCTGGGCCAACCTGGCTACCAACGACGGTATGTTATGACTTGGGATTGGTATTAGTGAACATTACATATTGGGATAGTTGGGACCGCCGCCGCCCTCGGGCGTGACCCAGACAATATTCTGGGTTGGATCCTTGATGTCGCAGGTCTTGCAATGCACACAGTTCTGCGCATTGATCTGTAGACGGTCCTCACCCGACTCTTCCCTGACGAATTCGTACACGCCCGCCGGGCAGTAGCGCTGCTCTGGACCGGCAAAGCGCTTCAAGTTAATTTCCACCGGAATTCGTGACGACTCCAGCGTCAGGTGCACCGGCTGCTCTTCGGCATGGTTGGTGTTGGAAATGAACACCGACGACAGGCGGTCAAAGGTCAGCTTGCCATCCGGCTTCGGGTACTGAATAGGCTGGAATTCCGAGGCCGGACGCAGGCATTCATGGTCGGCATGCTTGTGGCGCAAGGTCCACGGCGCCTTGCCGCGAAACAGCACCTGATCGATCCCCACCATCAGCGTGCCGGTGTACAAGCCGCGGGCCATGAACGGCTTGAAGTTGCGCGCCTTGTGCAACTCTTCATGCAGCCACGATGCCTTGAAGCCGTCCGCATACGCCGTCAATTCATCCTGCTGGCGCGCTTGCCCCAGCGCCGCAAACGCCGCTTCAGCGGCCAGCATGCCAGTCTTCATCGCCGCATGGCTGCCCTTGATGCGCGCCGCATTCAAAAAGCCGGCATCGCAGCCGATCAGCGCCCCGCCCGGGAAGGTGAATTTGGGCAGCGACTGCAGGCCGCCGGCCACCAATGCCCGGGCACCGTAGGAAATGCGCTTGCCGCCTTCAAAGAACGTGCGGATGGCCGGATGCGTCTTGTAGCGCTGGAATTCCTCGTACGGCGACAGGTACGGGTTCTGGTACGCCAGGCCAACCACGTAGCCGACCGCGACCTGGTTGTTTTCCAGGTGATACAGGAACGAGCCGCCATAGGTATCGGCATCCAGCGGCCAGCCAGCGGTGTGGATCACCAGGCCGGGCTGATGCATCTTCGGATCGATTTCCCACAGTTCCTTGATACCGATGGCATAGGTTTGCGGGTCGCTGTCCTTGTTGAGGTGGTACCTGGTCATCAGTTGCTTGCCCAGATGGCCGCGCGCGCCTTCGGCAAAGAAGGTGTACTTGGCATGCAGTTCCATGCCCAGCTGGAAGGCGTCGGTGGGATTGCCATGGCGGTCCACGCCCATGTTGCCGGTGGCCACGCCCTTGACCGCACCGTCGTCGGTGTACAGCACTTCGGCCGCCGGGAAGCCGGGGAAGATTTCCACGCCCAGGGCTTCGGCCTGCTGGCCCAGCCAGCGCACCACATTGGCCAGCGAGATCACATAGTTGCCATGGTTCTGGAAGCAGGCCGGCAGCATCCAGCCGGGGGTTTTGGTGGCCTTGGTTTCGCTCAGGAACAGGAAGCGGTCTTCGCTGACCGGGGTATGGAGTGGCGCGCCGAGTTCCTTCCAGTTGGGGAACAGTTCATTGATGGCGATCGGGTCCATGACGGCGCCCGACAGGATATGGGCGCCGACTTCACTGCCTTTTTCCAACACGCAGACCGACACTTCGCGGCCTTGTTCGGCGGCCAGCTGCTTGAGGCGAATGGCGGCCGACAGCCCGGCCGGACCGCCGCCGACAATGACGACATGGTATTCCATCGCTTCGCGCGGGCCGTATTGTTCTATAAGGTTTAAACCGATGGTCATAAAGAATAAAAGCAGTATTTGATAGTAAGTTACTCTGCACGTCGAAAGTGAATCGAAGTGTGTTTAAGAACTAAGTGCGTTCACATAATGCATTGAACAACTTTGTCCATCCTTTAAAATGCCACTAGACCATGACGCGAGTGACATGTTCGCTACGACCACTGCCTCTAGACCTGCGTGGAATATTGCTCACAACAAAATACGTCTTCGGTGTTGTTGACAAACGTGGCCCAAATTTCCAACATGACTTCGACGCGCCGCTCTACGCTATGCACGTTCTGGCGTACAGGTACTGCGTCCTTAAGTAGCAAATCCTGCCTAGGCTCCGTACGATCGTAGCGGCACGTCATGACAATATTGCAGCCTGTCTCATCAATGAAGTTTAATCGCCGGGCGGTAGGACGAGTTATTTTCCGATAATACTAGCTCTGTAATTGGAGTGACGAATCACGCAGTATTTACGCTTTTAACTGGCAATTTTCAGCACTACAGGATTGAAGGCCCGGCGGTGACCGGCGACGGCACAGAGCAAATTAATTTGTTCGCCAGCGCAAAGCAAGAGCAACGCGTTGGCATCGCTGCTTGAGTCTCCGCCGTTAAACGACATGCGATCAGACGACGTCCGGTTAATTCTTTCCACGCAAGTCCAAGCGCTTGACTATAGGTCGCCATTTGTTGATCTCACTACGGATTAAATCATCAAAATCAGAAGGTGTGCCGACTTTGATAATCATTCCCATATCGGTCAATTGTTTAGCGAAATTCGGGGAAGCCATGGCAGTATGGATGTCAGCGTTTATACGCCTTACCGATTCTGGATTCATGCCTTTGGGTCCAAGAATACCGAACCAAGTGCTGACCTCATAGCCCGATACTCCTGACTCAGCGATTGTCGGAATGTTTCCCAAACTTGGCACGCGTTGCCTTGATGTCACGCCAAGTGCTCGCACATTGCCGCCGTCAATCTGCTTTTTGGCTCCCGGAACAGTGTTTATGCTAACGGGGATATGCCCGCCGACGACATTGATGAGGGACTCTGAATCTCCCTTGAAAAATATTACCTCCATACTTGCACCGGTCATGGCTTTAAGCAGTTCGCCGGCCAGGTGAACAGAGGTTCCTACACCGGAGGTACCATACGACAAAACGCGAGGATTCTCTTTGGAGGCTGATACCAGTTCCATAACGTTTTTATACGGACTATCCTTCGGCACCAGCAATACATTCGGCACATCGACAACTTGTGCAATAGGCGTAAAGTCATCCAGCGTCTTATAGGGCAGCTTTTCATGCACCAACTCATTGATCGCATGGCCGCTTGCAACAATCAATAATGTTCGCCCATCTGGCGGAGATGAGGCGACATGACGTGAACCTATAGTTCCTGCTGCACCCGGTCTGTTCTCAACAATCACCGTTTGATTCCAGCTGTCTGCCAAGCGTGCGGCCAATCCTCGTGCAACTGCGTCTGTGGCACCACCAGCAGCAAACGGCACTATTATCCTGGTCGGGACACCTTGTGCAAAAGAAGCGAGTGGCATCATACAGGCAAAAATTATCGGCAAGATGGAACGTATTATCACTTTTGTCTCCTATTAAAGGATAAGATTATTATTGGCTTTATCGAGATATTCCGAGTAATTCTTCAAGCACCTCTGCGGTATGCTGGCCGCAAGTTGGCGGCGCTGCATACCGGTCAAGCGGAGTGCGCGACAGACGCATCGGCGATGTAACAAGTGGGACGGTGCCGCCACTAATATGCTCAACGTGCCGAACGATCTCTCGTGCGTGAGCTTGCGGATCCGCAAGCGCTTCATCGAGTGTATTAATCGGAGCGGCCACAAGATGCGCCTCTTCCAATATCTTCAACCAATAGGTTTTCGTATTAATTCTGAGCTTGTCCTCAATTATTTTGTGGAGAGAGTGGCGATTAACGACCCGCATGCTGTTACTTAGGTAACGCTCATCCTCTACTAATTCGAGTAGATCAAGAACGTTGCATAATCGCCGGAATTGATCGTCGTTTCCTGCAACAATCACAATTTTTCCGTCCATACAGCGAAATGCATTTGATGGGGAAACCGACGGTGCTCCATTACCAAACCGACCGGGTATTTGGCCCGAAACCAAATAATGGCTAGCTTGATGTGACATGGCGGCCAACTGAGCATCGAACATCGATATGTCAATGTATTGACCGAGTGCATCTTCCCGTGTGTCACGTGCATAGAGGGCGGCTTGGATGGCCATCGCTGCATAAGTGCCCGCCATCATGTCAGATAAAACAAGCCCGACCTTCAACGGCTCACCACCTTGTTCTTCATCTGGCTTGCCTGTTACGCTCATAACGCCACACATAGCCTGGATTGCGGTGTCATAACCCATCTGTTGGCTCCGCGGTCCAGTTTGGCCAAAGCCGCTGATTGAGCAATATATGATGCGCGGATTGATGCTTGCCAGGTTTTCATAATCGAGGCCGTATTTGGCTAGATTACCCACCTTGAAATTCTCGATAAAAACATCGCTTTTTTCAGCTAGTTTTTTGATAGCCTCTTGTCCTTCCAGTGTTTTAATATCTAAAGCGACTGAACGTTTGTTGCGGTTTACGCTAAGATAGTAACTAGATTCGCTGGTTTTCTGGCCGCTTCGGTCCAGGAGGAAGGGGGGGCCGAGACGACGCTGATCATCGCCCCGACCAGGCTGCTCTATTTTGATAACGTCGGCACCGAGATCGCCAAGAATTTGCGTACCCCAAGGACCTGAAAACACACGTGTCATATCGAGCACACGGATTCCAGCAAGTGGGCGCTTATCGATATCCTTATGCGTGTTTTTTTCACTGGATCGCATTCCTAACTCCCTAAAGTTTATAATTCGCAGTTTTCCCTGCGCCACGGTTTATGCAAATCGTATGCCAACTGAGTTATATCGGGCTTTCTCCCATCTATGCTTATGCGCCATCACTCCGGCTCTTACCAATGAAGATGCGCCACTACGAATCGACCCCGGCTGTATTTGTCGTAGACAAGCACCAAGTCTTACTGCTCTTGGTATAGACATACCGATGCCATGAAATAGCGTCGGATAGAGGTAAAGAATTAGCGGTAAATAACTTGATCAAATTAATTGATTCAGGAAGGTCTTGGTTTAATCGTATAGCTCCAGGTCGGGCGGATGTCGCGAAAGTTGATTCTTAACTTTTCCCACTCTTTGCTATGAACGTGTTCACATGCGTGACACGCTGTACGTAGAACCGAGGCAGGGTCAATTTTAGATGGGCTACGATAGCGATTTTCTGTGTTGAAGCTTTGTTCACATTTATTCAATGAACAGAGGCCTTGATGATTACAGATGTCAAACGTACTGTATTTAATTTGAGAATTGCGCGGTCGCGGCGGTTAAACATGTCTTCATGAAAGCGGCAACCAGGGTCAACAACCGGGCCGAGCATAGTCATCAACCGACACGGGAACGCGAACGCTGGATGAAGGGTTTTCGCACACCCGGGCGTACCCAACAATTTTTGTCCAACTTCGGGCCGATCCGGCAGCATTTTGCGATTAGGCGTCAGCATCTGGGCGTAGTGCAGCATCGCACTCAGCTGACCAGACGCTTCGCCGTCTCGCATTACCTCGCCGGCGTCACCCATCATTCGTCTACCTTATTCTAAGCAACGGTCGGACAGTCCTCTTTTTGCTCCGGTGACGTTAAGTTGACAGCGCCCGTGAAAGCTATCCCAGAGGTGGCCCCAGAAATTCGGACAGTAGGATAAGTGGCAGCTTTGCTTCACAATCTCGGCCGCAAGGCCGATTACAGGAGCAACAGCATGACCAAGAGAACGAGGCGGAATCACTCAGGGAGTTTCAAGGCCAAGGTGGCATTGGCGGCGCTACGCGGCGACAAGACATTGACCGAGATAGCGCAGCAATACGAAGTCCATCCGAACCAGGTAACCGAGTGGAAGCGGCAGTTGCTGGAGCGGGCGGCAGACGTATTTGACGGCGGCACTGCGGCCGGCGAGAAAGAGAGCTTGCCGGATCTGAAGGAGTTGCACGCCAAGATCGGACAGCAGGCATTGGAGATCGATTTTTTAAGCGGCGCGCTCACCAAAGCGGGATTGCTGAGCGCAAGGAAATGATCGATCGCACCCACGCTCTGCCGGTGACGCAGCAATGTCAGATTCTGTCGCTGGCGCGTTCGACGGCGTACTACCGTCCCCAGGAGGCCAGTGAAGCCGAGCTGGCGCTGATGCGCCGCATGGATGAACTGCATCTGGAGCATCCAATTGCCGGCAGCCGCATGCTGCGCGACATGCTCAAGCGGGAAGGCCATCAGGTCGGCCGCAAGCATGTGGCCACGCTGATGAAGAAGATGAGCATCGAGGCGCTATACAAGAAGCCCAATACCAGCCGCCGCCATCCCGCACATCCGGTCTATCCGTACCTGCTGCGCAATCTGGAGATCAGTCGGCCCAACCAGGTGTTTGCCGCTGACATCACGTACATCCCGATGAAGCGTGGCTTCGTGTACCTGTTTGCGGTGATGGACTGGGCCAGCCGACGCGTGCTGTCATGGCGTCTGTCGAACACGCTGACGACGGATTTCTGCATTGAGGCCGTGCAGGAGGCGATCCGGCGCTACGGCGCGCCGGAAATCTTCAACACCGATCAGGGCAGTCAGTTTACCAGCCTCGAATTCACGCAGCTGCTCAAGGACCACGACATCGCCATCAGCATGGACGGCAAAGGCTGCTGGCGCGACAAGGCTTTTGTTTCATACTACACCTCTCCAGTGCGATCAGTAACGACCCGTGAGTCGGCAAGCCGCCGGGAGAATTTCACGCCCAGCGATTTCCGTGGCGGATTGTTACCTGGCGGTTCATACAAACACTCGTTCTTGTCACTGTAAGCATGTCCACGAATCAGGCCATGGCGATTCCATATCTTTACATGAGTGGGTGAGAGGTGCAACGCATCAGCCATTTCGTGAAGCGTTAACAGCCCAGTCTCCCTTAATCGATCGTAGCGCGACTTGAGCCCATAGCTACGTTGAAGACGAGCGATCATATGAGAGTTAAAGCGCTTGCCGGCGCCCGAGACGATACCTCGCTCATTAAGGATAGTCGCAATTTGCAAGTACGTATGGTGGTTAAGCAGTTCATCGATTTGAGCGACTACTTCTGCAGGTGTAACGATTTTTTGCCAGGATGACATTGGCAGAGGCAGGTTAAGCGTCTTGTGGGCACCGCCCTTGAAACGAATCTGCAAGGTGATTTGATGATCCCGATTCAAGGTCACATCTTCTAGAAGGAGTCGAATCATTCGCTTGCGTTCGCGATCTGGCGTACGAGGGTCACGCCACAGACGCGGGAAGTCTGTGGCGAGTGCCAGGATGGTCGTACGCTGTTCGTCCGTAAGGATGCGCCTATCCTGTTCGTGGCGACGCCCATATTCCTCATGTGCCTCAGCCAGGACGCGCAATCTTTGATTCCAGTCCGCTTCAAGGGAATCGGCAACCAGTCGATTGTCGGGATCAACGCGCATATAACGGCGCTGAGCCAAATCGGCTTCATACTGAGCACGCTCGACTTGTTTGTGACGCAGTCGCTCTGCTTCGTCCATGCGTGCCTGAAGTTCGCGCTGCACAGCCAGTGTCACCTCAAGGGCCACTGGGTTGACCGCTTCAATGAGTAGGTCACCGATGGCTTGGTCGATGCCAACGCCGCAGACACGTTGGCAGACGGGTTCAGCGTGCTCAATGCCTTCGCGTTGACAGACATATTCAGGACATAATTGTTTGTTGCGACTATGGTAGCGAACCGTCATACGCCCGCCGCAGCGCCCACAGACTACCAATCCCTGCAGTAGCGCGGGGCCTTCGCGTGGAGGGCCGCGGCGCCGATCGGAACCGATCGCCTGTGCACTTTCATGTAGGCGTCTCTGGTTCCATTCATACTCTTCCCAGGTGATATATCCAGCGTGTGCATTCGGAATCAGCGTATCCCATTGATCTTGCGGCAGGCGCTGCATATGGCTTGACCCATCAACTGTTTTGCGCATATGGGTGCGGCCATAGACGAATGCGCCGGCATATCTTGGGTTGTGCAAGATGCGTAGTACCTGGCTGTGATCGAGACCGGTCCATAGCAATTCGCCTTTGTGAACTCCCTTGCCGCACCGGCGCGGGAATGCCAATCCTTCTTGACGGGCAATTCTCGCCGTGGCCATCGCTGATCCGGTACGCCGGAACGTGGTGAACAGCCAACGTAGACAGTGCTGCACCTGTTGATCAGGGTCGAGGGTGATGGCGCCCTCGGCATTGTAGATGAGCCCGACGGGCGGGCGCATTTCCAACTCGCCGCGCCTGGCCTTGCTCAGGATTCCCCCCTGCAATCGTGCCCTCAGCACATGCAATTCTGCCTCGCTCATCGTCCCCTTCAGTCCCAGCAAGAGCCGATCATTGAAGTGCGCCGGATCATAAACGCCATCTTCATCAAGGATGAGCGTATCTGTAATCGCGCAGATCTCAAGAAGCCGATGCCAGTCTGTGGAATTGCGCGCTAGACGTGATACCTCCAGCCCGAGCACGATCCCGGCATGCCCAACACCGACCTCGGCTACAAGGCGCTGGAAGCCTTCACGGTCCGCTGATGAAGCGCCTGATTGTCCAAGGTCATTGTCGATCACAATGATTCTGTCCTCAGGCCATCCCAAGGCAATAGCCCGCTGGCGCAGCGCGTATTGACGCTTGGTGCTTTCCGTATTCTCAAACACTTGTCTCAACGTCGACTGGCGCACATAGAGATAGGCGTCACGCTGAAGGTGGCCGATCTGGACCTTTTGATGTGGGTCGCTGTTCATACTCTCAACTCCTGATGACCATAGAGGAGCATGCCTGCCAAGATCATCGTTATATCTTGCCGCATTCCTGAAGGAAGCATTTCTTCATCACCCACAGGCGCTCGCGGCGGCGCTGGAAACTCAACAGGGCATTGAGTCCAGGTTTGCATCCAGATCCTCATCCCGCTACGTATCAAGACCGCACGCCCCTGAGCGCGGGATGTGCAGCGTGAGCGTTCAAGGACCTGGCGACGCAAGTCTTCGTAACGCGAGATCAATGCATCGTTGCGAGATGCGCTGCCAGGCAATGACAGGGGAGAATTTATTACGGTTTTTTTTTGCGTAAGAACTGCCGTTCGATGCTGCGTGGGTGTACCTGTACGCCGAAGGTCTTTTGTACCAGACTCGCTAATCGTTCGAAGCGTAGAGAGGGCTCGGCTACACGTGCCTGAACGAGGAATTCCATAACGGCTGACGTTAATTTGTGGCCGCCGCGAGGCCCAGGCTTCTGCGGAATCAGACCGGCCAACCCGCCTTGTGCAAAGGCCGCTTGCGCTTGATAGAACGACGGTCGGGAGAAACCAAATGCCTTGGCGGCTTCGCTGACCGGCCGCTTCTCGACGCTGACCAAACGTAGCATTTCGTACTTCACCTGCAACAGGTCGTGAGGATCGAAGAAATCGTTGCCTTGGAACAGCGCATGGGTAACAGCATCGGGATGAGGATTGAGGGTTGATTGTTGCTTCAATCCACGTCGTTTCTGTTCTTTGCCTCGGTCTGCAGCCATGCGCTTCTCCAGAGAAGATAAAGCAAGTACGTGTAATGTTAATTATGTACCTGCATGGACCGATGTCAAGCTCCGCGTGTAAAGATCTATCTGACTTTACGTGGCAAACGGTCGACGTCACTGACCGAGGAGCTCCTAGACAATTTGGCGCCATGGACATCATTGCATTAACACTTACGGCATAATCAAGTTTGCACCCGAAAAACCGAATCATGACTTACTTTCACGAAGCAAACACACCAGTTCAAGCAACTCCTCGACGCGAAATGCGGCGCGTCCGGCAGACACCATATTGAACGGATCCTCGGCCACCAGGCTAGTCCATATGGCTGGGAGGGAGCGCAGACGACCTGTGGCGTCGTGAAACCAAGCCCGGTCTTCATGCCAGTTTTGCGCGTGAAGAACTAGCTCGAATTCCTGTGTGAAGAGGGGGTGATAGGGATGTGTTATTCGGAAACGCCGGATTTGATTGGGCTTAACAGGCGCAGTTGACTGCTTGTTCCAACGTGTTCGTGGAGCGGCTATGGAAGTCGATCAAGTACGAGGAAGTGTACCTGCGCGCCTACGAGACGATGAGCGCGGCACGCAGTGGCATCGGGCGCTATCTGGAGTTCTACAACAGCCGGCGGCCGCACAGCGCGCTTGACGGCCACACGCCGAATGCGTTTTACTTCGCCAACCTGCCCGCGTTGCAACAGGCGGCGTAGATGGCAGGCCAGGTTACCCACCGCGCCGCACGCTCTTCCCCTGCGCATCGGGAGGCGAGCGGCGCCGTGGATAACCCTACATCCGCAAAGCTCCACTTAACGAAGTCAAATTCGTGTCCAACCAAATGGGGCCACCTCTCCTGGCAGGTTGCCATCATTAACGAAAAGCTCGCCGATACGGAAGTCATGGCGAAGTTTGGAATTCTAGTCACAAGGAAAAGCCGAAAAGGATTGGCAAAGGTTGGGTGATTTGTGGATGCTGGGGAATATTTTAGATCAGTGTCAAAACAGGGATTTTTATCGCCTGTATCTACTCAATCGGGTTAGGCATCTTGCAGGGATGTAAAGAATCAAATGAAACGTGATGCACCAACGATTTTACTTGTGGAAGGCGACTTCTCATTAAGGCATCTGACGAGCGATATGCTTGCGATGCTGAACATGTCGGTGCAAAGCGTTTCTACGACCGAGGAAGCGTTGGAATTGCTGGTGGAGAACGATTACATACTTCTCCTAGCAGATATTCACTTGCCTAGCATGTCAGGCCTCGAACTGGCCGCGAAGGCTGTGGCCATGCAGCCGCATATTAAAGTGTTGCTGACATCCGGAACCGGCTTTCTGGTAGCGGACCGTATGGACTTCGAATTTGCCCTTCTCCCGAAGCCCTATAACATGCGCCAGCTCGAGCTCGCCATTTACCAGCTGGCCAAAGGAGCGCGCTCACAGCCAATGGAGAAGGCATCTGTCAGCCTTAATAAAAGGCAAATCTCTAGCGTATAGGCTGTACCCGGAACAGGCTTCCTCCGCCGCGTCGAAAGACTTGCATAGAAAACTTCAATTTTCGCGACTTTCCGGATCGGTACGGTGCGCTGAGATAGAAGAGGAAAGCGCTGGCAAAGAGCTTCACGATGATAGCAGAGCGCGCTTAAAAACCCGTGTTCGGATACGCCCGCCCGGATCTCTCTCGCGCCTGCCTGTATGCATACGCTTCGACTACCTAAAGCAAGCGAAGATTCATGTTATTCCCTTGGTCACAGGATGAACAACCAAAGCGCATAGCAGTGCGACGGTCTCGTTAATCTGAATTGCTGCGCAACCCATGGCGCTCTGTTTGTGGCAGAGGACATAATGATCCAGCGATGTATTGTCCAAAGTCTGAGGATCGGTATCATATAAACCGAGATGAATGTGATGAGGTACAGGGATTTTGACCTGGCGCCCCGGTTTCGGAAGAGAAGGTGCGGCTCTATTTGCCGCTCAAGGTTTATCACACCGGAACGCGGACTGATTTCACTGTCACACCGCGGACCCGGACTGCACAACGTAGTAAGTGCAAACGGTGATGGGCGAGTGTTATGTCGTTTGGGAATGTCTGTCATTCGCATTTGAAAGAAGACGACGGTGCTGTTGGACGGTAAGATGTCCCGGTCTCCTCCAACTCTCCTGGAATTGGATTGGCCCGCATACCGCAAGGAGTGCGGGCTTTTTTCGTTGTGCTGTTGCCTGGCCGGGGTAAACAGGTTGACAGTGGAAGTCTTGATGCTTCCGCAGACGCGCGCAACGGCGCGCCAAAGGATGGAAATTGGTCATTGAACATGGTGACAAAATCGATATCGCTCGGATTCTGATTGAACGCATTGACGGCGTCGTCGCACAGGCACGTGTCAGTACGTTGGCGTTAGCCAACGCGGTACTGGAACGCTGGGCCAGCGATGCGCCAGAACAGGGTGAACGTCAATGCCAGATCCAGATCACTTTCGAAGACGGTTTTCAGTACCACAGCCGCATCGACCTGAAGCGGTCCCAGAAGCGCATTTCCCTGGCCAGGCATCTGCGTGAGCAGCTGTTGGCCATGACGGCTCCCCAAACAGGCCGACGCAAGAAAAGGGATGACAGCGATGCAGCGGCCGGTATCACCCAACCGGGACGGTCCTTGAGTGTCGAAGCCATGCTTGCCCGATACGACATTTAGGCTGACTGGATCGGATGGAACGGCAAGATGCAGCCTTAATGCGCGTTAATCAACCGCGGCGGTCTTTATATCCGCTGGCTCTGGCTATGGCGGACGCACGCTAAAGCGCTACCTGAAACTCGCGATGGACAGAAAAGCATTCTGGGCGCGTTGCCGCGACACCTTGTATCACATTCCCCGAGTTTGATGTTTTAGTCACATGCGCATTCGTTGGAACGCTTCGGATCCGGCACCGGAGCTGATTGGTCATTTCGATGAATTTGCCATTTTCCTAGAGGGCCGTCGACTGTTTTCCCGACGCACACAGGCGCTGGTGTGGGCAAACATCAAACGCTTTGCCGATGTCATTGGCCCAGGCCACGATGCCGTGAACAAGGCTGGCTGGCATTACACGCCGACAGCTCCATTCTGCTTTACCGCTAGCTCGCATGGTCAACTGGTCGCTGCCGCTTGGGCTACGCATATTCGTGCTGAGAGTGGCAAGCATGGCTGCAATCTCGCCTATGCATTGCTTAGTGATGTGGAGGGTAGGGGATTGGCCAAGCTCCTTGCGGCCTTGGCATTTCATGCTCTTTTCAACGAAATCCCCAAAATTGGCTTCGTCAACATCCAATCACAGGCGTCAAACGAACGGTCAACCATTCTTGCCAGGTCATTCGGCATGCAACTGGTACCGGAGGAGGGATTTGATGCAGTCCAGCCAGGCAGTGATGCGGTAACCTCATACTGCACTTATCGTATTGGTGCACAGGCATTTGCATCGACTGTCAAGCTGGTGCTAGCGCAGCGCCTTCGTTCGCATGGAAATGATCATGGCGTCAAAGAGTCTGCTCGGAATCAAGCCGAGCCTACCTAGGAATGGACTGGATTTGGGGAAAACAGGTACACTGGATAAATGTACAGCGAAGGCAAATGATGGCAACGCGAATGACAACCTCAAAGGGTGGTACCAATCCCTTAAATCGCTACGGCATTGCCGATGCTGCGAGAATGCGCATCACGGCAGAGATTTTCCGCAACGTGATCACGCGGGGCCAAAAACAACTGGAACGTACCGCGGCACCAAAAAATCGGAAAGTACAGAAGCAGAGCTAAAAGTAGATTTGTTATGGAATGATTTTATTCACCGGTGAATAAAACTAGCAGCAAGGAAAGTGACACGCTATTAAAAAGTGTGCGATCTATTTAACATAAATAAAGTTATGGTCCGGACTGGCACCTTATTAAGTGTTGCGTTCTAGAGGGTGAATTTTTAAAACTATTGCAACTTTAATTGTATAAATGGTATTTTTTATGCGTTGCTCGTTTTCCTACGTGCGAAAATGGTTATCCAACTCTTCGACAACTCGGTACCACGCAATCTTCGCGGGCCAGCTCTTGTCGACGAATACGGATTGCCACGTTACTGGGCATCTGTCTGGTCGGCGATGTCAGCTGCCCATCTGGCCGATTCCACCCATCTTAAAAAGCTTCGACACATTGAACATCTCTACCAGCACGCTGATCTGTTGCTCGGATGGGCTGCGCTGGATGATGCGTTGGGAACTCTGAACGACGACGTGCTGGCCACCATCCTGGAATCCTGGTTCGTATCGATCCGAAACCAGCCACGAACCACCGAGGGCGACGAAAAGCGCTGGCAGACCGGATTGGGATTCGTTTCCTCGGTCTTGACATGGGTTTCAAAGAGCCAGGCAGGCCATTTGATACGCAGCATCGAGGAACGGCTGCAACCTCTCTCGCTGCTCTATCGACAGCTTCATGTACACAAGGCCAAGCCCATTGAGACAATCCGATCACTACCGGCGACCACTGTAGAGACCCTGTATGAGTTGCTGGATCCGGAATCGTCGCTGAACCCGTTTCCGCGAAGCCGGACACGTTGGCGAGTGTTTGTATCCTTTATCTTGATGTTGCATCAGGGCCTGCGGCGCGGCGAGGTACTCCTATTGCCGGTGGACTGTATCAAGAGCGCATTCGATCCAAAACAAGGCAGGATACGATATTGGATTAATGTGCAGGAAAACCCGTATGAGGATACCGGGAGCGACCCACGATATTCGAAGCCTGGGATTAAGACAGCCGCTTCCATCCGACAGGTTCCTGTTAGCGAGGCGACGGCACACACCATTGATAGCTACGCCCAAAACTTCCGTGGCCAACCGCAACACTCGTTTCTTCTGAATTCGCAGGCAAATATGCCGCTATCAACGGAAGCGCTGACGAAGGCGTTTACGAAGGTCTCGCAGCGACTGCCGGCAGATGTACTGAAACAACTTAGCGATCGCGCTGGAAAACGGTCCGTTACGCCACATGACTTGCGCCATACCAGTGCCGTAATGCGGCTGCATCAACTGCTGCAGCAAGGCGACTCGCTGGAGGAATCGCTTCAAAAGCTGCGTACATTCTTCGGCTGGTCAAAGACATCAGCGATGCCATCGCGTTATGCACGTGCCGTGTTTGAAGATCGTCTCGCTACCGTATGGAACGACGCGTTTGATGATCGCGCGGCATTACTACGTGCGTTGCCGAAGGGACGCTAAATGGAAAAGTCACAGCGTCTAGGGTTCCATGCTGGCGGTGACGACAATGATGTGCTCGCCCACCTCTGCGCGTCGTTGCCCAAGCTGCCCTCGGTGCTCCGTTACTACGATGAGTTTGATGATGCAATCAGATCGATCAGAAATCCCGAAGGCCAAGCGATTTTCGAGCTGCGGTACGGTGGACGTCGAAATCGACTGGACTTTGCGCGCCTTGGCCCCGAGAGGAACGTCATCTTCAAACATGTCTTTGCCCTCATCGTTGCCGAGGACTTGAGCGTCGGGACTGTAGCGGCGTACCTAGCCTCCGCACAGCACTTAACGCAGGCAGAGGTTACGGCGCTCGTAAGCGCCGGCCCCACACGGATTGGCTCGGTCTGGAAAGCGTTGCGCGTACGGGCCCTGCCGACTAGCGCGTATATGGCTGCCAAATACCTGTTGCAACTTTTATGTGCGTATCGATTGAATGGTTGGGCCAGCGACTACGTGGCCTACATCCACACCTCACTGCCCTTACCCGTCAGTGATAGATATGCTGGTGTCCGATCGGGCGATGTATTTCTGTCTGTCGACGAAGAAGCGCGGATTGTCCGGCATTTGGATGATGTCGTCGAACGGTTGGCGCAAAGTGCTGCAACGCGCCCCTCGCTAAGCGAATTGGCGGATGCCGGAATGCTGCTCTGTTCTTACCAGTTTGCAATGCGACCGATTCAAATTGCGATGCTCGACGTTCGCCATGTCCGAATTTGGAACGATGACATCTCTGACTACCCGGCGGTGCACCTGACCTTCCACATGGCCAAGCAACGCGGCAGTGGCAAAAGAATTCCTATGACCCGGCGAGTCAAGGCCGAATGGGCACCGCTCTTCGTTCAATGGAAAGCACATTTGGATGCTGAGGGTATTACAGGTTCAGTGAAGTTCTTCCAGGTTGAATCGACTTGGGAAGTTAGCAATAGAATCTCCACGCTCGTCAGGGCGCTGCTGGACTCGGACGACATCGGCACGGCGACAGATCTTCGCCACACTGCGGCACAACGCCTTGTTGATGCCGGCGCAAGTCACGAAGAACTGGCGGAATTCCTTGGTCATGCGCATACAAGCACGGGGCTCGTGTATTACGCCACGTCGGCATCGCATGCGGAGCGCATTAACCGCGCTCTCGGTGCCTCGGCCGTGTACCAGCGCGTCGCGAAAATAGCCCACGATCGTTTCATCTCTCCGGAGGAATTGGCAGAGCTGAAAGGCGAGCAACAGATTGCGGCCGTACCTCACGGAATTCCGATCGCCGGTATCGGCGGCTGCACATCCGGGCAGCCGGCCTGCCCTTATAACCCAGTAACTTCCTGCTATGGCTGTCGCAAGTTCATGCCGGTGCACGACAAAGCATTCCATGAACAGGTGCTGGCTGACATGCGGGGCGTAGTGCTGTTCTTCGACCAAAGTTCCCGTGGTGACACTCGATCACCGGCCTACCTGCAGTTGCAAAGGACAATTGCAGAGATACAGATCGTCATCACCGAGATTGAGGAAAGAGAGGCATGAATCGAAATTACCGAGCCTTCATCGAGCTTGGCCAAACACTGGCCGAGGGAAAAGGACTTCGTTGGGACATTCCTTTGGACGACAAGGGAATCGCACAAGACGGAGTGGGTTGGAATCTAACTGCCTGTGTAGCCGACGTTCCTCCCCCCACCTACTACCTGCGCGATCTCGGAGCCGATAGTAAGGCCTTGGCCATACTAAACATGGAGCGCGCCTCGAATGGTCTGGAGCCATTGCACAGCAAACCGCTCTCTGCTGGTTGGCAAGACATAATTAAGGCAGCCGTCGCCGAGCAATTGCTGTTCAAGCGGAACACCACAGCACACGTGTACAAGCATATTGTCCGGCCCTTACGGGTCATCGCCACATGCGTCGGCAAGGAACCATGGCAACTCAACTTGGATGATCTGCACACGGCAATTCAAGTAGGCAAGGCGATTCAGGCATCTGGAAAACTGGGCGACCTAGTAGTCGCCATCGTGAAAGTGGTGTTCGATGCGCATCATGTCTGTGACGCTGGTCAGATGTATCCCACGCTTGACGTAACCCGCTTACCGGTCAGGAGGTCGAAATCGAAGCACACCATGTCGGAAGACGAGCTGCGTGCCAATCTGGAGGAACGCAAGCGGGCCGAGCGACTGCCGGAGCGTCGTGCGTTCTGGGAATTGGTCCGCATCGTCATGACCGAAAAGCCGCGCACGTTCATGGACGAATTGCGGTTTGCAGCGATTCGTGCCATGGTCATATCCGGCTTCCGTATTGGAGAAGCCGCCCTGCTGCCGGTCGACTGGAAACGCGAGCGAGTCTATGTGGATTCCAAAGGGCAGCCGGCCGGCGAGATTGGCGGCATCTCGACGTCATTGATGCTGCGGCACTTCGCCGAGAAGCAACAGTCCGAAGAGTCGGATAGCCGCATCCTCCGGGAAAACACGCAACCGGTACCAGACATGTTCCGTCAGCTGCTGACCGAGACGCTTGACCGCGTTGCGCAGCTTACTCAACCGTTACGGGACACACTCAAGTTGCAATGCGAGACCGGGCGTCTTCTGCCGTGGTATCGGGAGAATGATGTCGTTCCCTTCATCGAACTATATACACGTGTGACGGGAAACCCGATCTGGCTGGACATCGACTGCAGTTCGTTCTTGGAACGATATCGGAAGACGTTCGATCCGAGTGTGCTTCAGGAGCTGCATCAATACCAGAACAAGAATTACGGACGCGAATCGAGCAAGCTTGATATGGCGGTTTATATGTTTGGGAACCGCTTGCAAAAGCAGATGCAAAATGGTGAAACGGTCGTGTGGTTCCGTAATGCCGGTGGTGCACCCATTGCCAGGGATCGTCGCATGTCTTGGGGCGACACCTATCTCAATGTCGGAGAACTGGAGGAACACATCAGAGCGACAACACCGACAAAGGTATCCGACATGGCTCCGTTATCGACGGAAAATGGCGCTATCCAATCGTGGGAGTTTCTGTTCTTGCAACCGAAGCGTTCACTTGTGGAGGAGCGTAATGAAGGGATATGCGACATTACACGTTGCATGGCAGTGAGCCGCCCTGACCCATTGTTTATTGGTTATGCCTTAGGAGATGCGACGCGTATTCCGTCATTGTTTGAGCGTTACGGTGCAACAGACGAAGATAGAGTCAGAAGCATCAATTCGCACTCACTGCGACACCTGCAAAACACCGAACTGTTCCGGCTGGGCGTTGCGGATACGATAATCTCGAAAAGATTTAACCGGCGCAGTGTCGCCCAGAGCTACGAATACGATCACCGCAGTCTAGCGGAAGAACTCGATCAAATAGAGATTCCGCATGAAGTTGAGATCATTCTGGGTGAGAAATCTGGCACGGTCGCCAGGATGATCAAGGCCGGAAAAGCCAATGGCCCGATTGTGGACGCGTTCCGACGTATCCAGTCGGCTGAGGGAGATTCGGCCGCTTTTGAATATTTGCGCGTAGAAGCAGACGGATTCCATGCTACGCCTTACGGGCATTGCCTGAACTCGTTTACCGTCGATCCCTGCCCCAAACACCTGGAGTGCTTCGCGAATTGCCGCCATCTCTCGGCAACCGACTTGCCTGAAAACCGGCAAAACCTAAAGCGGCTCGAAGGAAAGTTTAAAGCGGCGATCGAGACGATAAAATCGCGGCCTACAACGAGCCTCGGTTGGAAGAACCAAATGGACCATGCTGAAAGACGTCTGGCCGGTGTGCAGAAATTACTTGTAACAGCGCCGGGTGAACGCGTCTTCCCGGACGGTGTGGATCTATCGACAACCAAGAGGTCTGGAGTGCTGGATGACTGAACGAGGAGATACGATGCAAGATCACGATCCCGAGATGCGAGAGATACTGGAGATGATGCTCGCCACTGACCAGGCCATCACTGCACGTGCGGTGGCTCGTTTGCATCCTTCAATCACGGCGGCGTCATCCATTACCCGCAACCAAGCGCGAAGCCAGCTGCTTGCGCAATACCAGGAGCGCCAGACCGAGTATCGACGGTGGCGTGGTCGTGTTGGAAAGCAGTCTGGTGTGGATGCCGCGGCAGCGCTCGAACAAAAGGAACATCGTATCGTCGAGCTCGAGCACAACATGCAGCTCCTGATCGCTTCGCACTTGGCAATGCTGCGCGCGGTTGGCGCCATTGGAGGCTTCAACAAGTGGGCGCAGTTTTATGAACAGTATCGTGATGTACGGGAAAAGCTTGCGGCGCTTGGAGCCATGCCGGATACCACGGTATCGACAATGCAAGCGGAGAAATATCCAAACCAACGAGCAGATACGAAGCGACGTTGAGCATGCACGGCATGATATGTATTAGTTGTGACTTGATCTGACAGGATGTGTCAGATTACGAACTTCCGAGTTCGCCCCTTACCTGCCTGTCGGATTTCCTGATAGCCCGCGCTCATCGTTTCTGTTGACACGCGCAAGACGGCGTAGCGGTCCAATCAGGCGTTATATGGCGGGATGCGACCGACGGGTTTCCGTAAGCGTACGGTCTGAGCCGTATTGACGGAAATGATCGCTTTAACATTGAGCTGACCGGCGTCGATGGAAGTAATTTTGGCTACAGCTTTTGCAGGTCTTTCCCCCTGTAGCAGCCGATTTTCAGCTAAATTTACTGGCACACAAAACGAAGTAAGTTTGGAGTTTCGTATCAGAGGGAAGTAATTCTGGCTATTCGTAGCTTTGACTTTGGCGATTCGTGTACGTGCGTTGTCGGCATGACAAAACTAACAACGTTCTTTCAGGTGCCTGCGCCAATGGGTCGCCCGCGTGGAACACGGAAAATCGGCACCTACGGCCTCAAGATTAAACGCCGACTTCAATGCTTTGGTGAGACAGCTTTCACTCATTGGGTTGCATGAAGCTGATCCATCGGTCCAGTTGTATGAGAACGGACAGCCTATCTCGGACTTGATGAGGAGACAAAACCTCGTTACGTATTGGGTCAAAGACAAAGATCGTCAGGCACTCCTGTTCATCGCTGATAACAGCTGACCAATACGGAACCAACGCGAAGCGCAATTGAGCTTGTTCGATGATGCTGCTTATACCTATGAATATTTTGGCGCACGATGAAAACGATTTTTGTAGCTAAATTTACTTCGTAGTCGGTCTTCCATGTGATCTCAGCGCATTTCAGCGTCAGCGTAAGTGATTGATTGAGTTAAGAAAAGCTTCTCAAGGACGGATATGTAGCTAAAATTACTTACGCGTTTCAGCCAATTTTACTTTTGTCGACGAAAGGGGGCGGCATTAACCTGTATTTCTGATTTCAACAAACTATCTATGGACTCCCTCCGTTTTGCAAGACCTGCCGTTTTGATGTTGAAGTGGGAATCGACTGCATTTACTAAGCCGGAAGAAAGTAACCGAACATGTTATGCGGCGTAACGAACGCTAGGGTGTTGAAACATGGCGCGCACTAATGCTGGCGTTTTCTGTAGCGAGCGCAAGAATGCAATGACACGCTGCTTCATCCTGTCAGGGCCGGTGATGGCCACTTTGCCGATCTTGTGATGCTTCAGATGCGCCCACACGAGTTCGTCAGGATTGAGATCAGGGCTGTAAGAAGGCAGGCGCCATAAGCGGATACGATCCTGATTGTCAGTGACAAACTTCCTGACTGCGCCGGCCCGATGCACGGGATGGCCATCCACGATGAGGAAGATTGGCGTACTGCGGTGGTGGAGCAGGCGTTGCATGAATTCGATAAACAGCGTGGTATTGAACTTGCCTTCATGGCACATGAACCGGAATTCGCCCCGCGGGCTCACGGCCGAGATCATGTTCAAGGTGTGCCGTGCACCGGTGCGTTCAATGATTGGGGTCTGCCCCACCGCAGCCCAGGTGGTACCGCTGTGAATAATCAGAACGGACACTGGCCTCATCGGCAAAGAAAATAGACGCCCCCACACGCTTGGCCTCTTTCTGAATGGCTGGAAATTGTTCACGCAACCATGTCTCGACCAACACCGGATCACGCTGGTAGGCTCGCGCCAATGGCCGTTGCGGCGACAGCCCCAGCTTGCGCAGCAGTCTTCTGACCGAGACCTCGGACAGGCGGACATCGAACCGCTCACGAATCAGTTCCCGCACCATGTCCCGGGTCCACAGCGCGAACTCGAACTTCATCTGCATCGGATTGTGCGTCGTGACGGTGTCGTAGACCCAACGCAGTCCGTTGGCATCGAGCTTGCAGGGGCGTCCGGGTATGGGTTTGGCGCGTAGTGCAGCAATGCCACCTTCCCGATAACTGGCCAGCCATTCATAGATACGTGGTCGAGAAAATCCCAATGCCGCCACCACCTGCTCCGGGGACTCGCCCGCCTCGACGGCGCGCACGGCACGAATGCGCAGTTCTTCCAGGGTCTCATGTGACAGCTTGCGTCCATCGTCTTCGCGCATCTTCAGCCTCCCTCGCCCACATGATCTTCAGACAATGAAAAGCAATAAACGTTCGCATACTTATGTACGGATTAGTAAGTGTTCTGGCAATACAAGCCAACGCCGCTGTTGAAGCGGCGGTGTTGTTATGGAGAATTACTCACTACCAATGCAATTAATTCATTGGTGCGTATCTTCTATTCGAACTGCATGTCGGGGGCTCCCACAATCTCTACTCTAATAGGTCGCTCCCTTGCACAACTCTTCGGGAATCGGTTTCGTGGATTGACATAGACGCGCCCGATAGCATCAAACAGGGCAGAATGGAAATGTTCTAGATTTCGCTTAGGAAAGTCGTTTGTTCATTCACGACAAGAGGTTTCGCTTTGACAGTCGGCGCAACTAACTAATTTGGAAAGAATTGCAAAAATCAAAATGCAGCGTTCCTGTAACAGCATACCTAAGAATTGATTAATATGCATTTTCTCTGCCCGTTTTGACCACATTCAGGTTGCGTCAAAAGGGAAGATATCATATCTTATCATCACAAGATAGGAACTTCCATGACGGACTATGGTCTAGAACAACTACTGAGCTACAACAATACAAGTTATGAATTCACGTCCGGCCATAGCCTACGCTTCGTGATCTACCAAATAAACCCAAACGAAGAAAGGCCGCACGGCTTGTACTACAGCTTCACCATGCATGACCCGGAGGGAGCGCGCATTCTTGGTTTCGACAACGCCCATCCGGTGCCGCACGTAGGAAGCAGATTCATTAGCGGTCCAATGGAAGCTGACCATTGGCACCGCGACGAAACCGACAAGGGCCGGCCTTATAAATATGTGGACGCCACCACCTTATTGGTCGACTTCTTCGCCGCCGTGGAAAAAAAGGCAGCGGAATTAGGAATCCCCAATGACTACACGGGAGAAGATGATGACAAACACACGTAAGCCAAGTATCCGGTCACTGCGCTCGCTCCGCGACGAAATGGTCTCAGTCGCAAAAGGCGAACGCGCTCCATCGGAAGACGCTGGCCAAGCGATCTTCTCATCGGCTGAGGCAGTCACACGCCTGTTGAATCAAGAAAACCGGCACCTTCTCGACGTTATCGACACTCAACATCCGCAGTCGGTTGCACAACTGGCCGAGTTGGTTCAGCGTGCTGAGCCCAATGTCAGTCGCACTCTGTCCAAGCTAGTCGAAGCCGGGATTGTGGAAATGGTCAACGGCGAAGGCCGGACAAAGATACCGCGTTTGCGCTTGCGCGAACTTACCGTCAGAATCTTTACTACCAAATCGACCGACCAGGTAATCGAAGCCCATTGAAACACTGCACGACAGGCCAGGAGTCTGTCGGACTCAGGTTTTCAATTCAATTTTTCAGCGTTACGGGAAATGAACGCAAAGTTGCGGGTGTTGCGCATTACCGAAACAGGCATATCGGCACAAGGCGGAGCGAATGTTGCGCCTGACAAGCGCACTGAACTGACCCCGGCCGCTTTTTTTCGCGTTACGCCCTGTTCAATGTGCTCATGCGCTTCATGTTCCATGCCAGCGCGACCAGACTCCATTCGTGACGGACTTTTTCCATGCCGCGCAACAGGAACTGCCTGAATTTCATCACATGCTTGATGACGCCGAACACCGGTTCCACCGTCTGCTTGCGTAACGCATAATCCGCCCGGCCCGCACCCGTCTTCAGACGATGCGCCATCTGCGCCAGTGCATCGGCATCTTCAGCCAATGGCGCCGGTTCCGTCAAGCGAGCCAATAGTCCGGGGTAATGCGCTTCCCGCCCCATCGCAATCAGCGGCTCAATCCCCGCGTCCACACACGCGTTCACGTTGGCCGCACTGAAGAACCCGGTGTCGGCGCACAGTTGTTGCGGCAAGCCCAATCCGACTTCGTGCGACTTGAGCGTGGCCAGCATCGGCATGACCTGCTGCTTGTCGTTGCACGCCTGTGTTACGCCGGTGGCGACAATCAGCAGGCTGCCGGTATCGACCGCGCACTGGCCGTTGTAGCATTGCTCAAAGCCGCCGCCGGAAACCTTCATGATGCGCGACTCATCATCCGTCAGGTTGATCTGGTCTTTGTCCTGTGGCCCCGTTGCCGGCGGCTCCGGATCCTTGCCGCGCGGCTTCTTGCCCGCCTGGCGCTGCGCATCCCGGCGCGCTACCTTGCCCTCGTATTCTGCTTGTTCGATTGCATCGCGTTCGCGCGCCCGTTCTTCCAGCTTGCGCCTGGCCTCCCCCAGCGCCGCCAGCCGTTCCTGGCGCCGCCCAATCTCCTGCGGCACGTTCATCCCGTCCGGCACATTTTTGCGGTCTTCGCTTTCGGCCAGCGCCAGCAATTGCTTTACCTCGTCCTGCAGCAGCTTCTCGATCTTCACCAGATGGCCCCACGACAGCGCCCTGTGTTTGCCGGCATTGGCTTTGATCTTGGTGCCGTCCACGCTGATCTTGCCCACCTTGTGCATGCCCATTTCCCGCGCCAGCACCAGAACCTGGACAAACAGCTGTTCGAGCTGGCTGCCGAAGCGCTGGCGGAAGGTGGCCAGCGTATCGTGGTCCGGATGCGTGTTGGCAGCAATGTAGCGAAACGCCACCGATTCGTAGGTGGCGCGCTCGATCTTGCGGCTGGACGGCACGCCGGTGGCGTAGCCATAGATCAATAACCCAAGCAGAACGGCCGGATGATGCGCCGCCGATCCGCGTCCTCGATAGGCGCGCGTCACTTCCGACCTTGAATTCCCTTCACTAGAAACTGGACGAAAGCTTGGGCGATGTCGGTGCCGGAGTGATCGCCGTCAAGCCTGTACCAGCGTGGAATGCTGGTGATCGTGCCCATGAACCAGAATACCGCAAGTTTTGGGTTGCAATCGGCAATAGTCTTGTCGTCTATGCCCTCCTCGATCAAGGCCCGCAGGCGCAGATCGAATTGCCGACGGCGCGCCATGATCCGCTTGCGGTCGTTAGGTGTCATACCGCTGTATTCGTGAAGAACAGCCGAAGCCCCCAGCTCGCTCGCCAGGTCGCGGATGTAAATCAACACAAACTTTTCAAGTTTTTCGAGGCCATTTTTTCCTGTTGTCATGGCCTCTTCAAGTGCCCTATCGCCGATATCCATCGACAGATTGTGGCATTCGTATAGCAATTCCTGCTTACTCTTGAAGTAGTGATACAAGGCTGGTTTGGTCACATTTAGGCTTTTCGCAATCTCATCCAGTGAGACGTTCTGGTAACCACGATGTCCAAACGCGCGCGCGGCCTCCGCGATCACCGCCTGCCGTTTCAACTGGTATTGTTCGTCTTGGCTGTTGACCAAATTGTTCCATCTTCTGGGCGCTGTAGCCCCCCTCTTAGTGCCCGCCTTCTTCGCCTCAGCGCGTTCGGTGATGCTTCCTACCTTTGTCAATTTGGTTCCCTTGTCGCTGTGCGTTCACAATCTATTTGTTGATAAAAGATCCTACCAAAGATTCAATTATAAAGCCCGGGGCTGGCCGCGTCGTGGTTGCATTTCCACATCAACCGGAATGATCAAGACAGCATGAACCCTTTCTTCGGACACCGCCTTGCAATTATTTATAGCAGCAGGCAGCGCAATTCACTCAATCTCGCTTGTCAATGCTGCCATCGCCGCATCCAGCTCGGCGGCCCACGATGCCTTCCACGCGTGCGATTACGATTTGCGGCTACCCGCGCATCGCTTGCACCGGCCGAGCACCGCACAGAAACGGCCTTGAAAAATTCAGGGTCCTTTTCATCATTGAACTCGTTCAGTTTGTGCCCGGCGCAAAAAATTCTTTGGCCGACACCGCTCAGCACGATCACGCCGATGCATGTTTCTGAGCGTAGTTCGAGCAGGCGCCGGTGCAAGGTGCATCGATCATCGCCGCCGGCAGGCTATTGCTGTAATGCGGCCGGTTCAGGCTCGATAGGTCACCGCGTCACGCTTCGAGCGGGTAACCAGTTCCTCCTGCGTATCGGTCATGCTTTCCTCCTCTACCGTTTCCCAGCTCAGCCGAGCCAGCGCTTGCGCCGACGGTAATGCTTCATGTCACGATAGCTCTTGCGCTCACCATCCACGGTCAGGCCGAGGTAGAACTCACGCACATCCTCGTTCGTCTTAAGGTCGCCGGCGGCGCCTTCAAGCACGATGCGGCCATTTTCCATCACGTAGCCGTAATCCGCCAAGTCGAGCGCAACGCGCGTGTTCTGCTCCACGATCAAAAGCGTGAGGCCACTCGCCTTCAATTGCGCCAGCAAGGCATACACTTCTTCGATCATTAGCGGCGCCAAACCTAGTGAAGGCTCGTCAATCATCACCAGCTTGGGATCAGCCATCAGGGCACGGCCAATCACCAGCAACTGCTGTTCGCCACCCGACAGATAACCTGCGGTGCGCCCGCGCAAAGCTGCGAGGCGGCCGATGCGCTGGTACACCTGGTCCAGACGCCGGCGCGCCTCGGCTCCGCCCACCATGTGGCCGCCGACGATAAGGTTCTGCTCGACCGTCATGTGCCGCAGTACCTGCCGTCCTTCGGCCACATGCACGATGCCATGCCGGACGATATTCGACGGCTCCAGATTAGTCAGCGGCGCCCCGTCGAAGGAAATACCGCCGCCTGAAACTCGGCCGTCCTCGCAACTGATCAGGTTCGAAATGGCCTTCAGGGTTGTGCTTTTACCAGCCCCGTTGGCGCCTAGCAAAGTCACGCATTTCCCTCTCGGAACCTTAGCCGAAATTCCTTTCACGGCGAGGATGACGTCACTGTACAGCGCTTCCACGTTATTCAATTCAAGCAAGTCTCTCTCCCAAGCAGTTCACGCGCCCCTTGCGGAGCGCGTCACGCAGGTCTTACCATTTGGTCAGGATCGGAACGGCCACGTTCTGATCCACAATCGTGTACTTACCGCCTTGCACCATTCCAATGTTCACCGTCAAGCCGCGCGTTGGAAACGGAGCCTCTTCGGAATAGGTCAACGTCGGCAATACACTGAAGCTTTGTTCGGCCGTGATCGGCGTTGTCACCAGCGTCTTACGCACGACTTCGCCGGTCAGCTTAGTCGGGCCTACCGCCTTCGCCGCGTTTTCGATCGTGCGCACCGCCACGATCGCCTGGTTCAGGCCCATGAGACATGCAACGTTGTAGCCAGCAGTGACCTTGTATTTGTCACGAAGCTTTTCATAAAACCCGCGCGCCGTGGTCTTATCCTCGGTTGGGATGGCCATGCCGTAAGCTTCGTAATTGCCTTCCATTTGTGTAAGACCGCCAATGGCCTTGCCAGAAGCCAGCAGGCTGTTATGGGCGCTCATCATGATCGGGATATTAGTCTTGCCCAGACTTTGCAGCGCGCGCCGGGTCGCCACCACGGCAGCCGTGTTGGTCTGGATCTGGATGACTTCCACGCCCTTGCGCACCAGTCGTGCTACCTGCTGAGTCAGATCGGTCGGCTGCACTTCGGTATAGATGGTTTCGACCACTTCCAGCAGCTTCGGATTCTCCTTAGCGTATTTCTCCATACCCTTATGGATGTCTACGTAGGCGGGGGAAGCCTCAGAGGAGATGATGCCCAGCTTCAGCGGAGCGTCGCCGCCGCGTTTCTTGCGGAACCACTCCATGAAAGCCGTCGCCTCGTGCGGATAGGTGGGGCGCGCATTGAAGACCCAGGGATTCGGTTTCCAGCCGTAACCGTAACCAGCGGTGGCCATGATCATCGGCACCTTGTCGTTCGGCAGACGCTCCTGCAACGCGGCGGCATCCGGGCCGCCCATGCCGAACACCAGGATCGGATTCAATTCCGATTTAGCCCCCGGCCAAAGGCTTGCCACCTGCGCCACGTCGTAGCGGGTGTCGTAATCCTTGATTTTCAGCGCGACACCCAGTTCTTTCCCGACCTCGGCGTTCCACCAGTCGACCACGCCGCGGCGGCAGCCCGCGAGGTCCATCATGATGTCAGCGTAGGGCCCCGTGAAATCGGCCAAACCGGCGAGGTTGTAGGTGGTCTGGGCCTGCGCGCCGCTGGCAGCGAGTAGCATGCTCAGGCCGCCACCCGCTCCGAGCAACCAGGCATATCCACGGAGCGGACGCTTGTTGAACTTTTTGTAGAAAGTACCCACTTTTTATCTCCTTGATAGTTATTGAACAAACGCACCGACAAGGGAGACGTCGTATCCCGCCGCCCTGTTTTCTTCTCAATAGGGAAATGGCCACAAGCGGTAGGAGCGCTTGAGGATTTGCCATCTGTGCATCAGGCCGCGCGGCTCGAATATCAGGAAGCCGGCGATCATCGCTCCCAGGAAGATATTCATGGCGGCGAAGACGATGTCGCCGCCCAGGGACGGCACATGCTCCACAATCGTGGAACCGGCTGAAATGATGATCTCCTGCGACAGCTTGATCACGAATACGCCAATCAGCGCTCCGGTGATTGAGCCGATGCCGCCGACGATGATCATGGCGATTAGCCAGATCGAGTGGAACAGCGTGAATTGGTCGACGGCGACGAAGCGAACATAGTACGCCCACAAGCCACCGCCAATTCCGGCATAGAAGGCGCCTAGCAGGAAAGCCACCGCCTTGGTGCGCACCACGTTGATCCCCATCATCCCGGAGGCGACATCGTCGTCGCGCACCGCTAGAAACGCACGTCCATGCCGACTGCGCGCCACGCTGTAGGCCCCGAATAGCATAAGTACTGTCACTGCTAAGCAGAGGTAGTAGATAGAGCGGTCCGAATCAAGATTGAACCCCAGAATCTCTGCTGGCTGTACCGTGATGCCGGCCGAACCACCCAGCCAGGAGGCGGGTAGGTTTAGCACCAGGAAGTGGAACAGGATTTGGGCTGCAATGGTGGTCAGGGCCAAGTAGAAGCCCTTGATGCGAACCGCCGACATGCCGAAGATGAAGCCGAAAACGGCAGCTGCCACGCCGCCCACCGGTAGCGCTGCCCAGATTGGCCATCCGGCCTTGCTGGCTAGGATCGCCGTGGTGTAGGCACCGACGCCCATGAACGCGGCTTGCCCAAGATTAATCTGCCCTCCCAAGCCGGTGTTGATCTGAAGGCCGAGCACCACCACCGCCGTGATCAGCATCGTGGTCACGATAGCGACGATGCGCGGCTCGAACAGCAGCGGCAGGGCCGCCATGAACAATGCGAACAAGACCAGGGCCAAGCGCTGCTTGGAGGTGCGGATCAGCGCCTGATCCCGTGCAAAGCTGGTTGCAAATACGCCTGCTGGATCCATGATTTATACCCTCTCGATAGTCTTCCAGCCGAACATGCCGGTCGGCCTGATCAGCAGCACTAAAAGCATGATGATGAACGGCAGTACGGAGCCCACTGCGCCGCCTACCAGGGGATCGAGGTAGGCCATCGCCAGCCCCTGGACGATGCCAACCAGCAGCCCAGCCAGCAACAGGCCGCCAATCGATTCGAGGCCGGCCAAGAGTGCGACAGGCAAAGCGGCCATGCCGATTTCCGATGTCAGCAGGTTGAGTGATTTCCCGCTCAGATAGACGATAGCGCCCAAGGTCGAGAGCACCGAGCCCAGAGCCCAGGCAAAGGCCACGGATCGCCGCACAGAGATTCCCATCGACATCGCAACCTGGTGGTCTTCCGCCACCGCAGTCATGCGCAGGCCGGCCCGGGTCTTGTTGAAGAACCAGGACAAGCCGAGACCGATGACGATGGTTAGCAGTCCCCCATAGAGCAGCGAGCGTGGAATCAGCAGGTCACCGACCATGATGGGCGCCAGCGGGAATACAATGGGGAATGGTCGCACTTGGGGGCCGAAGGCAACCAGGATGACGCCGCGGATCAGGATCAGCAGGCCGATGGTTACCATCACCATCGAGAAGACCGATTCGCCTACTAAGCGCGAGAAAAATAGGCGCTCGATCAAGAGGCCGAACGCGACGGCGGCGGCAAATGCCAGGGGCAAACCGGTCCACATCGTCAAGCCGAGCTCCATGACCATCCACCAGACCAGGAAGCCGCCGAACACGACCAGCTCACCCTGGGCAAAGTTGAACACCTTGGAAGCGCGGTAAATCACCACGAAGCCCATGGCGATCAGCGCATACAGCAATCCGATCAGTGCGCCGTTGATCAGGTAATTCAGAAACTCAATAATCATGCTACCCTCCGCTGGACGACAGCTTCCCCGCGGCGCGGCGCCGACGTCTCGCTGTCGTGAATGGCAACCCGGGCAGCCAGGCTGCCCTGGCGCCCGTCCTGATAAGTGACGGGAATCTGGATATCGACCGCATCGGCCCCGGCGTACAGACCGTCGATCACGGCGGCGTAACGCTGCTCCAGGAATTCGCGTCGCAGTTTGCGCGTACGCGTCAATTCGCCCTCATCCGGGTCCAGCTCCTTCGGAAAATTGGCGAAACGGCGAACCCGCGCATGGGCGGGCAGGAAGGAATTGACGCGCTGGATCTCGGTGCGCAGCAATTCCGCCACTTCGGGCTTCTGCGACAAGTCGGTGAAGGTGGAAAAGCTGAGGTTCTTTTCCTCGGCCCAGCGTGACATTACGTTCATGTCGATGTTGATCAGGGCCACGACGAACTCTCGCGTGGCGTCACCGACTGTCATGATGTCTTTGATGAAAGGGCTGAAACGCAAGCGCGTTTCGACGAATTGCGGGGGGAAGCTTTCCCCCGACGCGAGACCCCGCAGGTCGCTCATGCGCTCCAGGAACACCAACTCGCCGCGCTTGCTACGCGTGACCGCATCGCCGGTGCAAAACCATCCGTCGACGACTTTTTCGGCGGACGCGTCGGAGCGGCGATAGTAGCCGCGGAAGTGCGTGCCACCGCGAATCTGCAACTCGCCTTCCTTCGTCAGTTGCCATTCCAGCGGCGCATCGGCATCGGGATGGGCACGCAGCCAGTGCCCAACCGTTTCCAAGTCGTAGCAGTCGCCCTGATGCATGGTCAGCAGGCCGGTCTCGGTCGATCCGTAGATGTTACGCAAAGGCACGCCGATCGCATGGAACATCCGAAACACGTCCGGCGCCATGGTCGAACCGCCGCAGCCGGCAATCCGGAGACGGGTCAGGCCCAGTTGATCGCGCAACGGCCTCAGCACCAGCGCCTCGGCCAGCGGGAATGCCAGGCGAGCTCGCGTGCTGACCGGCCGCCCCTCCAAGCGCGCGACATTGACTTCGTGGCCGATACTCAAGCCCCACTCGTAGACGCTGCGGCTGATCTTGCCGGCATCAAGCATGCGCGCCTGCATGGTCGATGCCAGGCTTTCCCACTGGCGGGGAGCGAACACCATCGCTTCCACCGCCAGCTCCCGGATATTGCTCAGCACCTGTTCCGGCCCCTCCGGAAAATTCACCACGAAGGGCAGGCCTACGCCGAGCGTGATGCCGATGATCTGCTCGGTCGCCCACGCCGGAGCGATATAGGTGAGATATTCCATGCCCGGCTTGGCACCGGTAGCGTCGATGACGCGCTGTGCATTGTCTATCAGGTACTTGTGGCTCAGGATCACGCCCTTGGGCTTGCCGGTTGTCCCCGAGGTGTATGAAAGCACCGCGATGTCGTCTGGCTTGCCCTCTTGCAAAAAAGCGCGGTACAGCTCGGGCTGTTCGCGATGCAGGCGTCGGCCCTCCTCCTGCAATGCGGTCACCGTGCGCAGCACATCCTGACGATAGGACCACATGCCGGTGTCGTCCCAATAGGTGATCCCTCGCAGGAGCGGTAGACGGTCCTTGATAGCCAAGCCCTTGTCGACTTGCTCCTGGTCCTGGGCGAACAGGTACACCGTTTCGCTGTCTTCGAGAACGTAGGCAACTTCCTCCGCTGTCAGGTCGGGGTAAAGGGAGACGGCCTTGCAACCCAGTGCCTGTGCCGCGAATTCAGCCCAGAAGTGCTCGGGTTCGTTTTCACCGATGATGGCAATCGTTTCACCGCGCTGCATACCGAGCCGATGCAGGCCAAGTGCCAGCTCACGTACGTTTTCCTGGACCTTGGCGAAGCTGAAATCGCGCCAGATCCCGCGATATTTATGACGTTGAGACAGGCGCTCCGGCGTCCGGTCCGCATGCTGCTGGAGCAGTTGCGGAAGCGTTGACATGGTTAACATCATTTTCCTCCGTCGCCAAGATAGGCTTTCAGGACCGCCGGATCAACCTGGATCTCGGCGGGGATACCGTCCGCAATCTTGCGGCCGAAATCGAGTACCGCAATGCGATCGGCCAGATCCATGACGACACCCATGTCATGTTCGACCAACACGACCGGAATGCGCTTGGCTTCGCGCACGTCGAGGATAAAACGGGCGAGGTCTTCTTTCTCTTCCGAGTTCATGCCCGCCATCGGCTCGTCCATCAGCAGGATCTTCGGTTCTTGGGCCAGGGCGCGGCCGAGGTCGACCCGCTTGCGCAAACCGTAACCGAGGCTCCCAACCGGCTGATGCCGGATCGACTGGATCTCCAGCAGCTCGATGATTTCTTCGACGATTTCACGATGCTCGAACTCTTCGCGCCGGGTCCGGTTGAAATAGAAAAACGCTTCCGGCAATGTGGCACGCATGTGGATGTGGCGGCCCACCATGATGTTGTCCACCACGCTCATTCCGGAAAAAATATGCGTGCCCTGGAACGTCCGGGCGAGCCCTGATCGCGCGATCTCGTGTACTGGCTTGCCCTTGATGTCCTGCTGTTTGAGCAGGATGCGGCCCTGCTGCGGGCGATAGAATCCGCTCAGGCAATTCATTAGGGAAGTCTTGCCGGCGCCGTTCGGGCCGATGATGGCGAACAGCTCGTCGGCGCGGACTTCGACCGACACATTGTCGAGCGCGACGATGCCGCCGAATGCCATGCGAATTCCCTCCGCCGCCAGCACCACGGGCGCGTCTTGCGCCGCAACCCGGGGCGCGCTCACGCCGCCCCCGGCTGCGTGGATACCTTGTCTCATCTCGTCTCCTGTCGTTTTTCTTGCGCTGCGCCGGCTCATGGCTCCTGCACCAAGGATTCGCTGCGGCCAGCGTTCATTCTGCGCCCATCTCAGTACGTTCGCTAGCGCGTGCCCACCCGACCGCCTCCATCGATACTGATGGTGGTGGCGTTGATATAAGGGTTTTCCACGATATGGCGCACCAAGCCAGCGAACTCTTCCGGCTGACCCATGCGAGCTGGGTACAGCACCATGTTATTGATGAGCTTATCCGCCACCTTGGGCGGCATGCCCGCCGCCATGCCAGTATCGAACAGCCCAGGTGCGATCGCGACCACGCGGATGCCGTGCTCGGCCAGGTCGCGCGCGATTGGTAGGGTCATGCCGATGATGCCGGCCTTGCTGGCGCTGTATGCGGCCTGCCCCATCTGCCCCTGCCAGGCGGCGCCGGAGGCAGTATTGACGAAGATTCCGCGGTCGCCGCTCTCGTCCGACTCGTTGCGCGACATGGCAAGCGCCGCATGGCGGACCATATTGAAGGTGCCGCTCAGGTTCACAGCGATAACGCGTTCCCACAATTCGGTCGGGAACATCTGGCCTTTCGACAATGTTTTGCAAGGGCCGAGGATGCCGGCGCAATTGACCACGATATGGATGGCGCCGTGCAGTTCCAGAACGGTGTCGATGCCAGTCTTTATATCGCCCTCATTGGCGACATCAACCGCCAGTCCTTTGATATCCGGACCCAGCGCGGCCTGCACTGCCTCACCATCCAGATCGAAGCCCACCACCTTGGCCCCCGCTGCGGACAAGGCCTTGCAAGTGGCCAATCCCAGGCCGGATGCGGCTCCCGTGACGACGGCGACTTTGTTGTTGACGTTCATGTACTAATTTCCTTTTTGTCTTAGGTAGATGTCTATGAAACGACCGCTCGGGTCGACCGCCCCTTCCTACCGACGCGGTGCTCGATCGGTCACACTGAACGCCACTGGCCCTGCCAGTACTTTTCCCGTATGTCGCGCTTGAGCACTTTGCCGACAGCGCTGCGTGGTAGTTCGTCCCAGAATTCAATGCTTTTTGGTGTTTTGACGCTGCCGAGTTCGCGCTTGCAGAGCGAAATGAGATCATCGCTGCTAGCCTGATGGCCCGGTTTCAGCTGGATTACCGCCTTCACCGCCTCGCCCCATTTCTCGTCGGGCACGCCGACGACGGCGCAGTCCAGAACAGCAAGATGAGTGTTGAGCACGGCTTCGATCTCGCTCGGAAAGACGTTGAACCCTCCACTGACGATCATGTCTTTCTTACGGTCGACAATGGTGATTAGCCCGCGCGCATCCTTGATGCCGATGTCAGTGGTGTGATGCCAGCCGAATCCAGACACTTCCGCCGTTTCCTCCGGCTTCTTGTAATAGGCCTTCATCACCATGGAAGATCGCACCACGATCTCGCCCTTTTCGCCGGGAGCGAGCAACTTGCCGTCGTCGTCCATGATTCCGACGCGGGCATAGGGAACGGCGCGTCCGGCTGAGCGTAGCGCCTCCTCATCGAAGCTGCCGTCTGCACGGATGTAGTCCTCCGGCTGCTTGGCTACTACCGGGAACAGGCATTCACTCTGGCCGTACACCTCATAAATCACTGGCCCGAACACCCTCACCGCTTCCTTGAGCTTTTCCGGCGCAATTGGGGCGGCGCCGACTGCCAGGCAACGTAGCGAGCTTAGATCCGTCATCGCGACTTGCGGCGTCGCGAACAGGGCGTACACGACGGTAGGCGGCATGAATAGATGGGTGATGCGCTCGCGCTCGATCGTGGCCAGAACCGCTTGCGCGTCGAAGCCGGGCAGCACCACCGTGCAAGCGCCGCGGGTGGCGCCGGCCAAGGTGATCATAGCGGCGGCATGCGTCAGAGGCGCGACGGCCAGAATACGAGAGCCCCAGTCAATCTTCAGCATATCGAAGATGGAAATCAGCGTCATTTCCAGCGAGCGGTGGGAATGTAGCGCACCCTTTGACGGGCCAGTCGTGCCACCGGTCGGCTGTAATACTGTCGCTCGCTGAGGGTCTTCCGGCATGGCAACGTACGGCTCGCGATGTGCGGCCAACCAGGTGTACAGGAACTCCCCGTGCTCGGACGGCCGATCGATGCATATGAAGCGCTGCACTTGCGGCAGGTCAGCCTTCCAGGACGGCACGAGATGCTCGAAGCTGCTGTGGAAAAAAATCAGGTCACAGTCGGCGTATCGCAGCATCGCCAGATTGGTGGCTGGTGAATTGCGCGTATGTAGCGCGACCCAAACCATCTCCGCCCGATTGACCGCAATCTGAAGCAAGCTGATGCGGTAATCGTTTGGTGCGTAAATCGCGATATGAGCACCGTCACGTAGACCCGGCTCACGGGCCAGAGCGTGCGCCGTGGCGTGCACCATTTCCTGTGCCTCTCTGTAGATTAGGCGCGTTTGCCCATCCAAGAAGGCCTCATGCCGCGGAAAGTTCGCCGCGGCCGCGTCGAAATAATCTGCTAAACGCAATTGTCGTCTCCTCGTCAAAGCTGCGTCGCTGGTCTGCGCCAGCTTGCAGCTTGCGATCGATGTTTTAGCGACCCAGGATGGTGACGCAGGCGACCGCCTCTTCGATGCCCTGAAGCCCACCACCGTTTTCAGCCAGCGCCAGTCGCGCGCCGGCCACCTGCCGGACGCCAGCCTCGTTGCGTAACTGGGTCACCAACTCATGCACCTGGGCGATACCAGTGGCGCCTACAGGGTGTCCCTTGGACTCCAAGCCACCGGAGGGATTGACCGGAATCCGACCGCCAATGCTGGTTTCACCGCGCTCCGAAAATGGGCCGCCTTCACCGAACTCGCAGAAACCGAGATTCTCGATCTGAATGATTTCTCCCATCGCGGTGGCGTCATGAACTTCGGCCACCGAGATGTCGCGCGGCCCTACGCCGGCCAGCTCGTATGCGCGGCGCGCAGCCAGAGCGGTGCAGTGATTGCGGTATTCGGCATCGTCACGGTCTGACCCGGTATGGACGATCGAGACCAGTACACGGATCGCGCGCGACGGGTCGATATTCCAGCGCTTCAGGCCCGCTGCGGTGCAAACGATGGCAGCGGCAGATCCGTCGGAAATCGGCGAGCACATCGGCAAGGTCAGCGGATAGGTAATTGGAGGGGCTGCCAGAACCTCGTCGGCCGTATATGAATTGCGATATTGTGAGAGGGGGTTGTGAACGGAGTGAGCGTGATTCTTAGCTGACACCGCGGCAAGCTGTCTTTGCGTTGTGCCGAAGCGCTTCATGTGCGTGCGGGAGAACGCAGCATACACATCCATGAAAACACTGTACGGCTTGGACGAGACGCTTCCCTCTGGGACTGCGACACCCTCACCTAGTTGCAGCAAGCGCTCGCGGATCTGCTCGGCCTCGTGCACGTCCCAGGCGCTGTCAAACACCGAGAACATGCGGTCGCGGTCCGCTGAGTACATCTTTTCAGTGCCGACTGCCAGCGCCACATCGGCGGCTCCGGCGCGCAGGTGGTTAACCGCAAGAGTGAAAGCGCTGCTTCCGCTGGCGCACGCATTCTCCACGTTGACAACCGGGATGCCACCCAACCCCATCGCCCGTAGTGCCACCTGACCGCGAATCATGTGTTGGCCTTCCATGTGGCCCTGCGACGCATTGGCGAAGAAAGCCGCTTCCAGCGCCTCCTTGCCAAGCCCCGCATCGGCCAACGCTGCTTCGACCGCCTGTCGGGTCAGGGCCTTCATGCTGACATCCAGGTAGCGTCCAAACGGCGTCATGCCAACGCCCACCACATAAATCGGTTCCATGTGTCACTCCTCCATCATCCAAATTGTTTTCTTTGTCTGCACAACGGTCTTGCAGACACGATACACAAATGTTATCGCATAGTAAATTGTGTATCTAACGGGTAAGTAGAATTTACTTGTCGGTTAGTTTCTGCGGTTGGTCAGCACGGCCTCTGTGTCCGCTCCCAAGGGAGAAACGTCGGTCAGCGGTCCGGGGTGGAAGCCACCGAATACCAACGGCTGTGCCACGTGCCAAGAAGAGCCACCGTCGTTACGCGCCACTTGCCTGAACATACCGCGATGCCGGAAATGCTCGTCGGCGACCACTTCCTCCAGGGAATTGACCGGCCCCCACGGAATACCAGCCCGGTCCAACTCGGCGCCCCATTCTTCTCGCGTTCGGTGCTTCAAAGCGGCTGCGATTCGCGCTCGCAATACGGCCTGCTCAGCGACGCGCTCCGAATGCTGCAACGTGGCCACGTCGTCCATACCCAACAGCGGGCACAGCGGTTGCCAGAACCAGTCCTCATGCGCGATTGACAGCGTCAGCAACTTTCCATCCGCGCATTCGAACGTGCCGTAACCTGGCTCATCGTTGACGAAACCCTCATTCATGCCGTTCATGCGCGGCGCCAGCATGGCAGTCATCAATGAAACCAAGCAGTCCGTCATGGAAACGTCAACATATGTACCCTGGCCGGTGCGCTCGCGTCGCAGCAGGGCCGACAGCATGCCGGTCAATGCGAACATTGCGGACGATAGGTCGCCGATCGCAAGGTCCGGCGGTGCTTCGATTCGGCCGTTTTCCACTTGGCGAAACAGGAGGCCGGCCAGCGCCTGATATGACAAGTCGTGCGCCGGCCGATCGCGATAAGGGCCGGTTTGCCCGAACCCCGAGATAGACAGATAGACCATGCGCGGATTGATTGTGGCTGTGGCGGCGTAATCGAATCCGAGGCGAGCCATAGTCCCGGGCCGATATCCCTCCATCAGGACGTCGGCGCCACGTATCAGATTACGCAGACTTTCCTTGCCCTGCTCCGTCTTCAGATCCAACACCACCGACTTCTTGTTCCGGTTCAGTGACGCGTGAAAGCCAGGATATTGGCGCGCCGGGTCTCCGGAGCTTCGTTCAACGATGATTACCTCGGCGCCGAGATCGGCGGCCACCAGAGTGGCGAACGGTCCGGGATACTGTTCGGCCAGGGTAAGAACACGTATGCCTTCAAGCGGGAGAATCATTGCTTTCCTCTCATGCGAAACAAAAAAGCCACCGATCCGAACTCGTGAACTCCACAGCATGTCAGAGAATTCGAGTTTTAATTCTACCGCCCGGTAAAATAAATTACCACATAATTATTTGGCTTTCCAATTGGAAGAAAATAGTTCAAGATAAGATACTCAATCCAAACCAGAGGAGACAGCCCATGAATGAGGAAAAGATCATTTCCGAGGTGCGCGACGGCGCCATGTGGATCACCCTAAACCGCCCTGAAGCAATGAACTCATTGACGCCACGGGTGCTGGCCGGAATTTCCCGAGCCTTGGATCAGGCGCAGCACACTAACGGCGTACGTGCCGTGGTGCTGACCGGAAATGGACGCGCTTTCTGCGCCGGCGCCGATTTGAAGTACGTGCAAAGCCAGGTCGGGGACACTGACAATGGAACACGGCACTTCCTGAGCGAGGTACTGGCCCTGATGAACCGCGTGGAGAGCTTTCCGATGCCGGTCATTGCCGCAATTAACGGCTTGGCGCTCGCCGGCGGCCTTGAGCTGGTACTGTGCTGTGATTTGGTAATCGCGGCCCGCTCGGCCAAGCTGGGCGACGCGCACTCCAACTACGGCTTGCTTCCGGGCGGCGGCGGATCGGTACGACTGCCGCGAAAGATTGGACCGACTCGTGCGAAGTATCTGCTCTATACGGGAGAATTCCTGCCGGCCGAGGAATTGCTGGCGGCCGGCCTGGTGAACCAGGTGGTGGAAGATGCAGAGCTGCTTTCCGCTACCGGCAAGCTGGTTGCCACGCTAGCCCGGAAGAGCCCTCTCGGCTTGCGCCGAATGAAGGCACTGGTTGATGATGGAATGGCCCAGCCGATCGAATCGGCCTTGCGGCTGGAACTGCTGGCTTCCGAGGTGCATGCCCATAGCGCGGACATGAAGGAAGGCTTGGCCGCATTTAACGAAAAAAGAGCGCCGGTGTTCACCGGTCGCTAGGAACGCCTGTCTGCAAGGAGAGAGACCATGACACCCATCGACCGCTTCGCCCGTCTGCGTGCCACGCAGGAAACCGCTTGGCAGATGGCACCAGCCATACGGGCAATCTATGAAAGAGCCGGGATGACGCCAGTAGACCTGCGCACTGTTCGGGATCTGACGCGTCTGCCGGTCACCAGCAAGGACGAACTGCTAGCGCTTCAGCAATCGCATCCACCGTTCGGCGGGTTCCTCGCCGCTCGGGAAGAGGATATCGCGCACATCTTTGTCTCGCCCGGCCCCCTGAACGAACCGCACCTGCACTCCGACCGGGATGGGCATGGTTTTGCACGGGTGTTTCAGGCTGCCGGTGTAGGCCCGGGTGACCGCGTTCTGAACACCTGGTCCTATCACCTCGTTCCCGCCGGCCTTCTGCTCGACCAGGGCATTGTCGCCTGCGGCGCCACCGTCATTCCTGCCGGGACCGGCGGCGCTGAATTGCAGGCGAAGATTGTGCTCGACCTGGGTGTCACGTGCATCTGCGCTTCCACGGCTTTTTTCATGACCTTGGTCGAGACATTGGAAGGCGTCGGGCACGACCTGCCACGAGCTTGGAAAGTCCGGTCTGCTCTACTGGGCGGCGAGATGGGAGACTGGATCGGCAAGCGCCGCCGCCTCGAGGAACGCTACGGCATTCGAACCTTCTCTGCTTACGCCACCGGCGATTTTGGATTGATTGGCTACGAACAGGAAGGCCAAGAAGGTTATGCAGTACACGATGACCGCTTGGTGCAGATTTGCGACCCAGTCACCGGCTTGCCAGTGGTCGATGGCACGCCAGGTCAGATCGTCGTTACCACGCTTTCGCCAGGCTGGCCACTGATTCGTTTCGGCACCGGCGACGTCGCCTGCGCGCTCGAAACCGATGATGATGGATGCGTTAGCAGACTCGGCCTCATACAGGGACGAGTCGGGCAGGCGGTCAAGGCCAGGGAGATTTTCATTTATCCTCGCCAACTGGAGGAGTTGGCCATCCGCGTTCCCGGCGTGCGCGCCGCTCAGGCGGTGATCACCTGTCCCGGGAACCGCGAGGAGGTCACACTACGCTTGGCAGTCGAACCCTCGGCACGACGTGATGCTCTGGCGCAGACGGTGGCCCAAGAATTCCAGATCCTGTCCCGTCTCAAGCCCGATCACATCGAATGGCTGGCGGTCGATGCTCTGGCAGCGGAAACCGTACTGGTGGTAGATCGCAAGAGTGGTACTTAGCGAATGGCTACTAGGCGGCGGCCAGCTGATACCAAGCGCAGCCGTCGCCCTCGATTCGGACCGATGCTTCACCCCGGGCCACAAGATAGTTGAGATGAGCCAGACTTTCTCCCGTCGCCATGCTCATCAAATGGTGGTCCGAGGTGATGGCCCTGGCGAACAGTGCCCCGTATACGTCAATCACACGCCGCGGTTCGCACAGAGCTTGCCGCAGCCGTTGGAGCGCCCGGTGCTGGCTCTGCAGAAGAGAGTCGATCCGGTGGTGCAAGCCATGAAATGGCTCATTATGTGAAGGAAGCACCAGCACGTCGTCCGGCACCTCGCACCTCAATTTCTCAAGCGAATCCAGCCAGTCCGAGAGTGGGTTTGCTTCCGGCTCACTTGGAAATACCGAGACGTTGGACGATATGCGCGGCAATATCTGGTCGCCGGAGATCAACAGCTTTAGCTCGGGGCAGTACAGGCAAGCGTGCTCTGGCGAATGGCCAGTGCCCACCACGACACGCCAGTGCCGCCCGCCAATATGAAGCTCCTCGCCACTCCGAAGACGCCGATAACTGTCGGGCAGAGCATAGATCATTTTGCCGAAACCACCGAACCGCGTGCGGTAATTATCGATTTCTTCGTCATTCCAACCGGCCCGACGATAGAACTGCACGGCGTCCTCCGGCGCTTCACGACCGGTATCGCCGCCTAGCACGCAACAGCTTAGGTACTCCAAACGACTAATCCATAGCTTGCAGTCAAACTTCCGGGTCAGCCAGCCCGCCATGCCGATATGGTCTGGATGCATATGGGTGACAAAGACACGCGTCACAGGATCGCCAAGCGCGCCAGAAAATAACCGGCGCCAAGCTGCCACCGTATCGGACGACCAGATGCCGGTATCCACCAGCGCCCAGCCGGCACCGTCACGGATTGCCCACATGTTGATATGGTCGAGTTGGAACGGCAGAGGCATACGTATCCACTGTACCCCCTGCGCGATTTCCTTGGCGGCTCCCACCTCGGGAACCGCCCCACACGGATAGATCAAGCCTGGCTTGGCAGCAGCGCTGTCTTTGTCTTCAGCGTTCATGGTGGACCTAGGCCAGGCTACGTGCAATGATGAGCTTCTGAATATGGCTCGTGCCTTCATAGATCTTGCAAACACGAACGTCCCGGCAATAGCGTTCGACGGGGAAATCCTTGAGGTAGCCGTACCCACCATGGAGTTGTAGCGCAGTAGAGCACACCTTCTCAGCCATCTCGCTAGCGAACAGCTTTGCCATCGACGCCTCCTTCGCACACGGAACGTTTGCATCGACCAAGCGTGCGGCATGCAAAACATACTGGTGCGCGATTTCTACGTGCATCGCCATGTCTGCTAAGTCGAAGCTGACCGCCTGCAAGTTGATGATCGGGGCGCCATACGCTTCCCGGTCCTTGGCATACCGCAAGGCCGCCTCCAGCGCAGCACGAGCCACCCCGACGGCCTGCGCCGCAATTGCGACGCGTCCGTGCGACAGTAATGCCATCGTTTGCTGGTAGCCTGCGCCTTCTACACCAATGAGATTTTGGGCTGGCACACGACAATCTTTCAATTCAATCTGCGCGATATGGGCAGTGTGCTGACCATATTTACTTTCAACCCGAGCGACCTCATATCCGGGCTGCTTCGGGTCGATCAGGAACAAGCTTTTCCCGCGCTTGCCGGCGGTTGGATCGGTGACCGCAAGCACGATCGCCAAGCCCGCCTCGCTGCCGTTGGAAATGAATTGCTTGCTGCCGTTCAGGACATATTCAGTGCCATCTCGTCGCGCGGAGGTGCGAAATGCCGCGGTGTCGGATCCAGCGTGAGGCTCGGTAAGCAAGAAGGCGCCAATGTGTTCACCGCTGGCAAGCTTTGGCAAGTGTTTACGCTTCTGTTCTTCGCTTGCCGACCACATCAGCGTCAGACCCAGGCTGTTGTGGACATGGACGATAGTCGCAAATCCAGCATCCGCCGCCGCGAACTCTTCAATGGCCAGACAGTATTCGACAAAGCTTGCGCCCGACCCGCCATATTCTTCTGGCACCAACATCCCCATAAAGCCGAGCGCCCCAACAGATTTCAGCTCGTCATGTGGCCAAGCTTGCGACTGATCGCGCGCGGCCGCGGTAGTCGCCACAACTTCGTTGGCCACCTTTCTCGCGGAGTCTCGGATCATGACTTCCTGTTCGCTTAGGAAGACTGCGGAAGTATCGGACATCATATCTCCTTTGAATGGGGCCTCGCGGCGCCTTGTTGTAGTGATCGATGCGGGCCATATGCCGTCAGGCTTTCCGGAGCACTTTTATCGCCGCCATTCGACCTCTTGGAAAAATGTTTTACTTATTGTACATTCATTCTACTCGCCGGTCAATTATGTTCGCGGCCCTTACCCTTGTCAATCATGTTTTTGCCGTTATCTTCCCGCGCTTTGACGAGCGTACCGTAGATAGTATTGGTTGGCCGCCAGTTGCTCAGAGTGCTAAATTGTTTTGCAAGGTTGAGCATGCTGTTTCGATATACGCGTGTGTTACGCATTACTAATTAGCGTTCTACCGAGAAGAGCAACCCAGCGGACATTACTCAGGAGTCCCGAATTTAGGCGACAATTTAAGAACGAACTAAGGCTTCGCTGAACAGGTAAACGAGATTTTTTGCCAAGCGTTAATACCCTATTGAGTTCAATACGTAAGAATGAAGATGAAGCAGCAGACCCTGACGATGGCCCAGGACCGAGGATTCGAGCAATACCGCAAGCCGACGCGGCGTGACGAATTTCTGCAGACGATGGATCGGATCATGCCTTGGGCGGCATTATGGGTTCCGTTGCATTATTGATCCGGCTTAGCTTTATTGCACCGAGTTTTCTTTGAAGCATTTCACAGGGAACAAGAGCTAAGTGTTGCAGTATCGCGTTGACGGAATTTCAGGCAGGGTACTCCTCTCTTAATCGAAACAGGCTGACGATATGGAGGCGACCATGGAGCGGACCGATTCCAGACGACTGCCGGTTGCCGTGCTGAATGAACGCCGGCGACGTGCCGTCATGCTGCGCTTGAGTGGGATGACCATTACCCAGGTATGCANATTATTGATCCGGCTTAGCTTTATTGCACCGAGTTTTCTTTGAAGCATTTCACAGGGAACAAGAGCTAAGTGTTGCAGTATCGCGTTGACGGAATTTCAGGCAGGGTACTTCTCTCTTAATCGAAACAGGCTGACGATATGGAGGCGACCATGGAGTGGACCGATTCCAGACGACTGCCGGTTGCCGTGCTGAATGAACGCCGGCGACGTGCCGTCATGCTGCGCTTGAGTGGGATGACCATTACCCAGGTATGCACATTGGCAGAACTGGCCAGGGCCACCGTCATTGCCGTCATCAAGGCTTACCAACGCGGGGGCTGGGAGGCGGTTCCAGCGCAGCTGCACCGCGGCCCGCAAAAAGGAGAAGGCTGCATTCTCAATGCAGAGCGACAACAAGCGATTCGGGGCTTGATTCATGCCCATACGCCCGATGATTGGGCCTGCCGTTTGCATTATGGAGTCGTGCAGCGGTGAGTGCACTAGTCGAGAAGGAATATGGGATGACGCTGCCGGTACGCACCATGGGCAGCTACCTGCAGCGCTGGGGCTTCACGCCACAACGGCCGCTCGACCGTGCATACGAGCAAAACCCGACCGCGGTGCGCGCCTGGCTTGACAAGGAGTATCCCGCCATCGCGCATCGCGCCAAGGCCGAAGGTGGCGAGATTTATTGGGGTGACGAGACCGGCCTGCGTAGTGATGACGTGCGCGGGCGCAGTTACGCCCCGCGTGGTGATACGCCAGTAGTACGGCCTTGCCACAACCGAGAGAACGTAGGATTGATGTCGGCCGTGACCAATCGTGGCACCGTGCGTTGGATGCTTCTCAAGCAGGCGATGAATCCGGCGCTGCTAATCAAGTTTCTGCAGCGCCTGGCGCGCGATGCACGACGCAAGGTATTTCTGGTCCTGGACAATCTGCCGGCACACCATGGCCCTTCGGTGGTGGCGCGCATCGCGCCAAGGCCGAAGGTGGCGAGATTTATTGGGGTGACGAGACCGGCCTGCGTAGTGATGACGTGCGCGGGCGCAGTTACGCCCCGCGTGGTGCGCCAGTAGTACGGCCTTGCCACAAGCGAGAGAACGTAGGATTGATGTCGGCCGTGACCAATCGTGGCACCGTGCGTTGGATGCTTCTCAAGCAGGCGATGAATCCGGCGCTACTAATCAAGTTTCTGCAGCGCCTGGCGCGCGATGCACGACGCAAGGTATTTCTGGTCCTGGACAATCTGCCGGCACACCATGGCCCTTCGGTGGTGGCCNCTAATCAAGTTTCTGCAGCGCCTGGCGCGCGATGCACGACGCAAGGTATTTCTGGTCCTGGACAATCTGCCGGCACACCATGGCCCTTCGGTGGTGGCCTGGTTGGAACGACATCGAGACCGTATTGAAGTGTTCTATCTGCCGTCCTACAGTCCAGAGCTCAACCCGGATGAACTGCTCAACGCAGACTTGAAGCAGGCGATTACGAAACAGGCGCCGACGCGCCATAAGGGGGACTTACGGTGATTCGTCATTTGCGCAAGATTAGCAAATCACCTGATCGTGTGAAGAAATACTTCCAGCACGACCCCGTCAAGTATGCCTCATGAACTATGCTTAATTAGACAAACCGATGCCGGATCAATAATTTTTGTCGCAAAGTTGGCACCGAATTTGAGAGTAGCGTTGGTTGTGTCAGTATTTGGCAGAGATACTGGCGATGGCTGAACCAGGTAAGTGGCTGATTTTTAAGAAGCGCTTGTGTCACTAAATTTTGTCGGTTCACAGATGCTGGTTCATGGCAGCGAATTCCGTGCTGACTTGCCCACCGCAAGCGGTCGGCAAGTCAGCACGGTTTGAAGGAGAAATACGAAGTAAGGCACGTCAATCGGTTGCGCAGGTAAGAAACAAGCGATGGCAAACAGGTGAGACCGGGGCGACCCAAACCCGATAAAGGCGATGAGCTTCGAGCTCGCGTTAGAAATGGGGTAGTCGTCAGCGAATTCCATAGAGGCCAGCGGCTTAATACCAATCCCAAGTCATAACATGCCGTCGGTGACACCGAGATTGGCCCAAGTGCGGGTGCATAACGAACGGATCGCACCGGGTATCTCGGTAAAGGCATTCCAGGCATCACAGCAAGCATCGACGATCTGCTCATAGCTGTCGTAACATCGGTTGGCTAAGCTGCGATCACGCAGCTGCTGCCACACTTGTTCGGTGGGATTGAGCTCAGGCGAGCCGGTGGGAAGCAGCAACAGCGTCAATTTGGGCAAGTGCGGCAGCTTGGTTGTCGTATGTCAGCCAGCACGGTCAAGCAACACGATCGCATGACGCCCCTCGGGAACGGCGGCACTGATGGCGTGTAAGTGATGTGCCATGGTTTGCGTGTCAGCGTGTGGCAGTACCAGCCCGACGGCGGTATCGCGCTCGGCACAGACAGCACCAAAGATATACGCTGACTCCGATTGCTGTTGCCGTACGACTCTCGGCCGTGTTCCCTTTCGGGCCCAAAGGCGTGTTTGTGTACCACGCTGGCCAATGCGCATCTCGTCCTGGAACCAGATGTCGACTTGATCCAGGCTGACTTCAGCGGGCAGGACTGCTTGCACTTCCTGGATAAGTTTTTTTTTTGGAAATCCGCTTGTCTGACTGGATCGGCATACGGGCTTCTTGAGCGTGCCGAGATCCACACAATGCCCAGTCGCTTGAACAATTCGTAGACGCCGTTGAGCGAGTAGGCCACGTCAAACTGCTGCGTCAGCAATTGACGGATGTCTTCGCCGCGGATGCGACCGCCAGCACGTTCCTGCTGCAGCTGTTCAATGGCCACCCGAAACGCTTCTTCCTGTTCCCTTGGCAATCGCTGATTACACCAGTAGCGGGGCTTACTACCCAAACCCTTGAGGCCATCGCGTTCGAACCATTTCTCCCAGCGTGCGACGGTATGACGGGTGGTACGCAGGGCGGCGGCCACCTCAGTATAGCTCTTGCCATCCTTCAAGTGCGCCAGGGCGATATAGCGCAGCCGTCGTCGGCCATTGCGTTCTTCCCTGGCCAGCAAATCAAAGTTGTACTGTTGCAGTCGCTGCAATGCATCTGGCGTCAACATGGTCGCCTCCAAGACAGAACCTTGTCTTCTTCAGACCTGCAGCGCCAAGCGTGGTTCGGTTAACGGTGGGATTGGTATAGGACTTGTCCAAAAACAACGTAGTAAAGCGCTAAGAATAAGAGCAGAATAGGTTCATGGCGTCATTCGTTGATGAGGAGGCTGCCATGGCAAAGTCATCGATTCATCAGTGCACCTGTCCAATTTGCAGGTCAAATCAGCCGCATCCTGACCGGGCCTATCATCATCACATTAATGTACTGATGAGCCGGCTTAGCGAGCCCCAGCGACGTTGGTTCGCTGCCGTCGAAGCGCACCATATCGGTTATGGCGGTAAGAGATTAATGGCACGGATCACTGGCATGAGTCCGACGACGATTTTACGCGGCTGCGTGGAACTGGACTCTGACTTGACCGAATGCACCAAGGCCCACTTGCGCGCTCCAGGCGGAGGCCGCCCAACCGTTGAGGACAAGGATCCTGAACTTGAAGAAGCACTTCTTAACGTGCTGGCCTCGGAAACTGCCGGAGACCCGATGGGGCGCCGTGCCAAAGCCAAGCAAAGCTCGCTGCGGCATTTGAGTCAGGCACTTGCGGAAGAAGGACATCGTGCAAGTCGAATGACGGTAGCCAAACTGCTGCACAAATTGAAGTACTCTCCCAAGGCCAATGCACGCCGTACCGAAGCAAGGGGTGCCTCGCCCAAAGAGCGCAACGAACAGTTCGACCATATAGGCGAGCAGCGTAACCAATTCAAAGCGACGGGAGACCCCATTATCAGCGTGGATACCAAAAAAAAGAATTGATCGGCAACTTCAAGAATGCAGGGCGAACCTGGTGCAAAGAAGCTGACCGTGTGCTGGTGCATGACTGGCCACAGGATGCAGTCGCTCAAGCGGTACCCTACGGTGTCTATGAGGTTACTTCCAACAGAGGCTACATGTATGTTGGAGACTGCTTCGACACGCCTCGCTTTGCGGTCGATGCTATCACCGACTGGTGGTTCGGTGATGGACAGAAGCGCTATCGCCATGCGCATCGCTTGCTGATTCTTGCCGATGGGGGCGGCTCAAATGGTTACCGGTCCAGGGTATGGAAAGCACAATTGCAAGAACTGAGCGATATCACGCAACTGCCGATTACGGTATGTCACTACCCACCGGGATGCTCAAAATGGAACCCGATTGAGCACCGGCTGTTCAGTCATATCAGCATCAACTGGGCAGGCATACCCCTACGTTCCTTCGATACGATGCTTCGATATATAGAAGGAACGCAAACCGAAAGCGGACTGCATGTGAAGGCATGTCTAAAACGCGGCGGCAATGAAACGGGCGAGAGAGTCACTAATGAAGAATGGGAAAAGTTGATAATCAGCCCTCATGACATCTGCCCGGCATGGAGTTATACACTCAGTCCGCGGCCGTGTTGGGTCGATGAATACGACCAAGTTGTTTACTGCTGAGCCCATAACGCTAGTTTGTTAAATGCGGAGTTGAAGGTCGATGCCGTGTCCGGTCGCCACGAATTGCATGAGCGTGACCAATGCGGTCGGTGGGCCCCTGTCGAAGCAGGCGCGCCAGCAACGTATCAGCCAGTCCAGCGGGGTCAGCCATGCCCGGACCGAGCGTAGCAGCCGCGGCCAGCGACATCGCATTGGTAGCCGTACCGGTTGGTTTTTTTTCGGCACTGGTGGGTTGTTACCATGATGCATACGCGCTTGCCTGGCTTCCTGCCACCAGCAAAAGGCGAAGGCACAGCAAACGAGTCCCCAATGACGGCGAATTGCGCGGTCGTTACGCACCATAAAGTCAGCCCAGCCAAGCTCATCCTTCATCTGCTTGTAACCCTGTTCAATCCAGTGCCGCAATCCATACAGGCGCACAACTTCGACTAACGGCGCTGAATCTACCGGCAGATTGGTCGTCAGGTACCAGGTCGACAGGCCAGGCAAAGTGCGGCGGTCGGTGGTGGCGCAAATGGCACGCACCGGTTTGTTAGCGCCATAGCCGAGGAATGTCAGTTCAACTGCCCACCAGTGTTCGACATGGCCGTCTCGGAAGTGCCGTGTCACCTTGTGCCAGTCACGAAGACGCATATCGTCGATGGCCTCGTTAAAGGAGTGCGCAACCTCGACAGGTGCCCATCCACGTCCGATCGTGCCGCGATGTGAGAGCACAAAGGGCAGTTGGCGGTGCAGCAAGGTCGCAGCCAGTTCGCGATGATCGCCATAAAAGCAGTCGGCCACGATGGCCTTGAAGGCAATGCCCGCAGCAATGGCTTGCTCGACCAGCGCCAGCGCAATCTGTGGTTTGCTGTGGAAAGCCGGATCTTGCTTGCCGCCGGGCAGACGACCTTCCGGTGTATAAGGGGCCACATGTAGAGGATAGTAGCGCTGCTCGTTGGCCCACAACGACGTGACCGCTACGATGCCGTTATCAATCTTGCCGACTGAACCGAGGTACTGGCGCGCCACATGGTCGGTTGCGTAGCCTTGCTTGCGGTCGCCGGTGTCGTCGATGACCAACACGCCCTCGACAGTCGGTGTCGTCATGGCATCGCTGCACAGCAATTGCAACGTGCGGGCGGTAATCGCGTTGGCATCCCAGTTCGACTCGGACAAAAAGAATTGCAGTTGCTGTGCTGGCGCGGTCTGCGCCTGCACCAGCGGTTCGGTGCCGGCCAAAGCCGTTAAGGTCTTGTTACGCTGGCGTGGTGCCAGCAGACCGGCCAGATAGGTGCGGAAGTTATGGCGCTGAGCAAGTGAATGAAACAGGGCATCAAACTGCAGCGCATAGTCTTCCAGTGGACCGGGTGCCGGTGGACAAGGGCGACGGGTCGTCATGGAAGTTTATCCCGCAGACTGGGCGAAACATCAAGGCCTCTCGCCTCGAGAGTGCGCGGAACCAATGCAAGGCGCGCCAAAATATCACCTTTGGTTTTTTCTGCCATATCCCACAAGCCATTATGCGCAGTGAATATCCCATAGTCGCTTTTTAACAACTTCAGGTGTGCGTGTAGCATGCCAAAATGACACGCCTCCTCCTTGGCAATCTGAATCCAATCAAGATAAAACTGATCCGGCATATTCGTGAACTGGCCCCGATTTATCTGGACACGAATTTGGGGTAAAACCGTGTCTGAGATAAGGAGCTGGAAATGCTGAACGAGAAGAGTGCTGGAGGAGTTGCGCCGGGGTCTGCGGAAGGAGCGCGGAGCGCGACGGGAGGGGAACCCGGCGCGCGCGCCGAAGTCAAGCGCTGGTCGGCCGCCCGGAAGAAGGAAGTGGTCCTGCGTCTGCTGCGCGGCGAGCCGGTCGATGCTGTCTCCCGGGAAGTCGCCGTGCCAATCTACAAGCTCGAACAGTGGCGGGATCGGGCGCTGGCCGGGATAGATGCCGGTCTCAAGGAGCGCGAGAACGACCCGGTCATCAGCCAACTCGATGACGCCAACCGGCGCATTGGCGAATTGGTCATGGAAGTCGAGATCCTGCAAAAGGAAAGGCGGGCGAAGCGCCCTTTGGTCGGCCGGAGGTCGTCGCGATGAGCCGCGCGATCTCTGAAGGCGCTGGCAAGCCTTACGGTTTGAAGCGGGTCTGTCGGGTACTCGACTTTCCCCGCTCGACACTCTACGAACAGCAGGCTCGGGAATCGACCAGGGTGGCACCGTTGCACCCGATGCGGCGCGGGCCGAAGCCGACGGTGTCGGATGCCGAGCTCCTGGTGGCCATCCGCGCCGATCTGGAAACCTCGCCCTTTACCGGCGAGGGGCACCGTAAGGTGTGGGCGCGGCTGCGCATCCTGCACGACATGCGCGTCTCCCGCGCCCGGGTGCTACGCTTGATGCGCGCGCATGCCTTGCTCTCCCCACATCGCCGGCCCCAAGGCAACCCGGTGTCGCATGACGGCTCATTGCAAACGAACCGCCCGAACGAGATGTGGGGCACGGACGGCATCCGGATTGAGACGGTAGATGAAGGCTGGGTCTGGGTCTTTGCCGCCGTTGATCATTTCGATGCCTGCTGTGTCGGCATCCATGCCGTCAAGACCGGCAATCGGTTCGCCGCGCTGCAGCCCATTGCGCAGGGGCTCCAGGCCGAATTTGGCGTCACCGGCGCGGATGCCGGTCGCGGCCTGACGCTACGCATGGATCACGGCACGCAATATACCGCCGACGACTTCCTCAATCAGGTCAGGTTCTGGGGCATCGCCCCCAGCTTTGCCTTCGTCGCCGAGCCACAAACCAACGGCGTGGCCGAACGGTTCAACCGGACCCTGAAGGAGCAGGCCATCCATGGTCGCGTCTTCAACAATGTCGAGGAAGTGCGCTTGGCAGTTACCGCGTTCAAGGATCGCTACAATCGTCATTGGCGTCTTGAAAAACCGGGCTTCAGAACACCCTACGAAGCCCGTCAGGCTTATGGCATGCAAAAGGCAGCCTGAGTTGCAAAACCGTGTCCAGACAATGCGAGCCGGTACACCAGGCTGGATATCACGCGTTGCTGATGCAAAGCTGACCCGATCAATGTCGCGTAAGGCGTGCTCGCCGGACAATGCGGCATGCGAAGGATTCTTCGGCAGGCTAAAGACGGAGATGTTCTATCCAAGGGACTGGCGGTCGGCGACGATCGCGCAGTTCGTGGAAGCGCTCGATGACTACATTCGCTGGTATAACGAAAAGCGAATCAAGAGTTCGCTTGGCTATTTGAGCCCAATCGAGTACCGTGAAAGCCTGGGATTAACAACATAAACCAGTCCAAGAAAATGTCCGCATCCCCCTTGGGTCAATTTTGCGCGCTCGTCAACAATCAAGGCCGTACCTTTATCAAGGTCGGTACCCTTTTCAAGGCGGGTACGCGCGCCGCATAGTCATGCGAAGAGAATTACGGCCAACACGATCGTGGCGATCCACAAGGTGTCTGCCAAAAGCATTACCAGGGGCGCCCACCCCAACGAGCGCAATGACCCCAATGAGGTTTTGATACCTAGGGCGGCGATCGCAATAACCAGACAATACCGCGAAGCAGTAGCGGCCCACTCAACGGCGACGGGCGGGATGATATTGAGGCTGTTCGCCCCGACCAATATCACAAAGCCGAGCAGAAACGTGGGCATGGGCAGCGGCATCTTCGAATCATCCGCGTCGTTTCCCGGAACTTTGAAGATAGCTGAAACAAGGAGGACTACGGGCACGAGACATGCGACACGCGTCAACTTTACCAACGTGGCGGTGTCGCCTGTGTGAGGCGAGATGAGATATCCCGCGCCTACGACCTGGGCGACGTCATGGATAGTGCCACCGATAAAAATTCCGGCTGCCGTAGGATCCAGTTCGAGAATCGTGACGATGAGCGGATATACGATCATCGCTAGTGTCGAAAGGCTGGTGACGCCGATGACCGTCAGCAGTGTAAATCTTTCATTTTCCTTCGATTGCGGCAGCGCGGCGGCTACTGCAAGGGCCGCCGATGCGCCGCAAATTCCGACCGAACTAGCTGAAATAACTCCTTCAACAGTAGTTCTTCGCAAAATCCGCGCCAGCAGCAAACCGAAGCCAATCGTTACGGGTACGACCAGGATCGCCACAGCTAGCGTCTGCCACCCGAGCGCGATGACCTGTACGGCGGATATCTTTACGCCCAGAAGGGCGACACCTGTGCGAAGGAGAGTTTTACTCGAGAACTCAATTCCGGGCCTGCATTTCCGGTTCCGCGAGAGAAAATGAAATCCAAGTCCGAAGAACAGCGCGTACAAAAGATGTGGGCCACCATATGTGGATGCCACAAATGAAGCGGCTAGGGCGACGACGGCACCGAGCGCTACGCCTGGAGCAAGAGCCTTGAGGCTCGATAAAAGATGAACGAACGGGTTTTCTGGATGTGGGTGACTACAGGAACACCAGGGCGTTGCCTTCATTCTTTTCACAGCAGTCCTTTGTTTTCGAAAAACCATGCTGCGCCCGGTCTTGGCGAGTGTTTTATCAGCGTCCTAAATCTTTGGCACTGACGCCGGCGATACCCCAGTTTTCCTTGGGCACATCGTGAATCCAGACCCGGACATTCTCCTTGGGTGCGCCCAGCGATTCAACCAGTGCCTGGGTCACTTTTTCGATCACGGCGCGCTTTTGCGCTTCCGTGCGTCCTTCCAACAAATACAGTTGTGCAAACGGCATGGCGATTCCTTTCAATAGTCGATATCAAACAAAGCGCATGCTAACGCTGCCCATGCCTTGCACCCGCAAAGTGACCGCGTCGCCCGCTTCCACAGCAACCGCTTCGGTAATGCCGCCTGACAAGATCAATGTTCCGGCCGGAATTTCCTCTCCTCGCGCGCCCAGATGGTTGGCCAGCATGGCAATCGCTGCCGCCGGATGGCCCAGCACCGCCGCACTGACGCCGGCGATACCCCAGTTTTCCTTGGGCACATCGTGAATCCAGACCCGGACATTCTCCTTGGGTGCGCCCAGCGATTCAACCAGTGCCTGGGTCACTTTTTCGATCACGGCGCGCTTTTGCGCTTCCGTGCGTCCTTCCAACAAATACAGTTGTGCAAATGGCATGGTGATTCCTTTCAATAGTCAATATCAAACAAAGCGCATGCTAACGCTACCCATGCCTTGCACCCGCAACGTGACCGCGTCGCCCGCTTCCACAGCAACCGCTTCGGTAATGCCACCTGACAAGATCAATGTTCCGGCCGGAATTTCCTCTCCTCGCGCGCCCAGATGGTTGGCCAGCATGGCAATCGCTGCCGCCGGATGGCCCAGCACCGCCGCACCGGCACCAAACGCTACCGGCTTGCCATTTTTTTCCAGCACAATGCCGACGGTGCGCAAATCAAGCCCGCTCACCGGCAGCGCCTGGCCGCCGATCACGAACCGGGCAGCCGAAGTGTTATCGGCGATAACGCTTTTCAGATCAAACTTAAAGTCTCGGTATCGCGAATCGATCACTTCGATCCCAGGAAGCACGAAATCGGTTGCCGCCAGCACGGCACCGATGTGGCATCCCGGCCCTTTCAATGCGCGTTTGGTGACGAATGCAATCTCCGGTTCAACTTTCGGATGAATCAGGCCGGACACCTTGCATTCGCCGCCTTCCGGGACCGCATAGTAGTCGGCCAGGAAGCCGAACACTGGCGTTTCCACCCCCATCTGTTTCATCTTAGCATGCGACGTCAGTCCGGCTTTCAAGCCGATGATCTTGCTGCCCCGCGCAATCTTGCGTTGGCGGATTTCATCTTGGATAGCGTATGCATCGTCCCAATCCATGCCAGGATGCTCATCCGTGATTTTCAGTGTATCCTGCGCATCCAGTTCGCAGCTTTCAAGATGCGCGGCGAGCCTGGCGATAGTAGTCTGATCGAGGTTCATAATTGCATCCTTTACATCAAACCGCGCGTACGCGCCATCGTCATCGCCGTGTCTTCGATCATATCTTCCTGACCGCCGACCATGCCCAGGCGTCCCAGCTCGATCAGCAGTTCGCGCGCCGGTATCTTGTATTTGGCCTCGGCCCGCTTGGCAAACAGCAGGAACGATGAGTAGACGCCGGCGTAGCCGAGCGTGAGAGAATCGCGGTCGATGCGGATCAAATGATCCATCATTGGCACCACCAAGTCTTCGGCGACATCGGCGATCTTGAATACATCGACGTTGGTTTCGATGCCCATGCGCGCGCATACGGCGACGAACACTTCCATCGGGGTATTGCCTGCGCCCGCGCCCAGCCCGGCCGCGGCTGCGTCGATGCGGTTGGCACCATACTCGACTGCAGTAATCGAGTTGGCCACGCCCATGGCCAGATTATGGTGACCATGAAAGCCGAGTTCGGTATCCGGCTTTAGCTTGTCGCGCAACAGGCCAATGCGGGCCTTCACATCTTCCGGCAGCATGTAGCCCGCCGAATCGGTGCAATAGATGCAGTTGGCGCCATAGCTCTCCATCAGCCTGGCTTGCTCGAGGATTTTCTCGGGCGGCGCCATATGGCTCATCATCAGAAAGCCGACAGTGTCCAAATCCATCTTGCGGGCAGTCGCAATATGCTGCTCCGACACATCGGCTTCGGTGCAATGGGTGGCGACGCGAATGGTATGCACCCCCAGATCACGTGCCATCTGCAAGTGGTCAACGGTGCCGATACCGGGCAACAGCAGTGCTGAAACCTTGGCTTGCTTCATCAACGGGATGACTGCGCCTAAATATTCTGCGTCGCTATGCGCGGGAAAGCCATAATTGACTGATGAACCGCCCAGCCCATCGCCGTGCGTGACCTCGATCAGCGGCACGCCAGCATCATCCAAGCCTTTGGCTACGCTTTTCATTTGGTCGAGCGACATTTGGTGCCGCTTCGGGTGCATGCCGTCACGTAACGTCATGTCGTGCACGGTAACCTGCTTACCTTTGAGTGTCATGATTTATGCCTCCACCGGTTCGGGCGTGAACTTGCCATTCATAATTTGTTCCGCGAACATTTCTGCAGTGCGGGCGGCAGCTGCAGTCATGATGTCGAGATTGCCGGCATATTTCGGCAAATAGTCACCGAGTCCTTCGACTTCGAGAAATATCGACACGCGATTGCCATCGAATACCGGGCCATTGACCAGCTTATAGCCCGGCACATATTTCTGCACTTCCTTAATCATGGCATGCACCGATGCGGTGATTGCATCGCGATCGGGCTCCGATTCGGTTAGGCAGTGCACGGTGTCGCGCATGATGATCGCTGGCTCGGCCGGATTGATGATGATGATGGCCTTGCCTTCCTTGGCGCCGCCGACCTTCCGGACAGCACCGGCGGTGGTGCGAGTAAATTCATCAATATTGCGTCGCGTGCCGGGACCAGCCGAACGTGATGATACGGTTGCCACGATTTCACCGTAGGCTACCGGCTGTACGCGCGAGACAGCCGCCACCATCGGGATGGTGGCTTGGCCACCGCAAGTGACCATATTCACATTCATCTGCCGCTGGCCGACATGCTGCTGCAGATTGACCGGCGGTACGCAATAAGGACCCACGGCGGCCGGTGTCAAGTCGATCATCAGTACGCCCAAAGCAGTTAGCTTGCGCGAGTTTTCCTTGTGCACATACGCCGAAGTGGCATCGAATGCAATCTGAATCCGGTCATCCTTCACGTGCGGCAGCAGGCCATCGACACCATCGGCGGTGGTCTTGATACCCATTTCGCGCGCACGCGTTAAACCGTCCGAGGCCGGGTCGATGCCGACCATCCATACCGGTTCCAGCACGGCACTTCGTTTCAGCTTGGCCAGCAAATCAGTGCCAATATTGCCGGGCCCAATCACTGCGCATTTAATTTTTTCCATGGTGACGTTATCCTTTAAACGGTCGTGTGACTCAGTTGAATCGGACCGAGCAGCTGCCCAGTCCTCCGATACTGACTCGAAAATTGTCGCCGGCCTTCGCCGGAAACATTGCTGCCAGTGCGCCCGACAAGATCACCTCGCCGGCTTTCAATGGGATACCTAGGCGGCCCATGGTATTGGCAAGCCAAGTCATGGCATTGACCGGCGAACCCAGGGCTGCTGCGCCGGCGCCGGTGGCAATGATTTCGCCATTTTTCTCGAGTACCATGCCGCATAGCGACAGATCGACTTTGCGTGGATCAACTGCCTGGTCGCCCAGCACGAATACCCCGCACGATGCATTGTCTGCGACCGTGTCGCAAATCTTGATCTTCCAGTCGCGGATGCGCGAATCTACAATCTCGAAGCAGGGCATTACGCACTCGGTTGCGGCCAAGACGTCGGCATTCGATATCCCCGGGCCCATCAAATCCTTTTTGAGGACGAAGGCGATTTCGCCTTCGGCTTTGGGTTGAATGAGCGAGGCAATGTCAATCGATTCGCCTTCGTTATAAATCATGCCGTCTAGCATGTAGCCAAAGTCTGGTTGATAGACGCCCAGCATGTTCATCACCGCAGCTGAGGTGACGCCAATTTTCTTGCCGATGATTTTTTCGCCAGCTTGTATGCGGCGCTCGATCATGCGCTGCTGGATATGGTAGGCATTTTCTATTGTCATGTCGGCATAGCGATTGGTGAGCGGCTCGATCGTGGCACGGGTGGTCAAGGCCTGATACAACTCATCGCCAAGGGCGTTAATCAATGTTTTTTCCATGGTCACAGTTTGATGCAAACGTTTTTTAGTTCGGTATAAAACTCGAGCGAGTGCACTCCGCCTTCCCGGCCGATGCCGGACTGCTTTGCGCCGCCAAACGGCGTACGCAAGTCGCGCAGGAACCAGGAATTGACCCATACAATGCCAGCCTCGATCGCTGCTGCGACCCGGTGGCCACGCTGCAGCTTCGAGGTCCAGATGGCASAAGCCAGGCCATAGGGATTGTCATTGGCGCGGCGGATCACCTCTTCCTCGGTGTCGAACGGTGCGATATGACAGCATGGGCCGAAAATCTCATCACGCACGACCGCGGCCGTGTCTGGCAGCCCGGTCCAAATAGTCGGCTGCACCCASGAGCCGCCCTTGAGAGCATCGGGCATTTCCGGGATGCCGCCGCCGGTCACCACTGTGGCGCCTTCTTCCACTGCCTTTTGATAATAGGACAGTACCTTGTTGCGGTGTTCCTGCGAAATCAGTGGGCCCATGCCGCTTTCCGGATCGGTTGGCGCGCCGGGCTTCATTTTTTCAACCGCATTCTTCAAACGGGTGACGAATTCCTCGAAGACCGGGCGCTCGACATAGATCCGCTCGGTGCCCAGGCATACCTGTCCGCAGTTGGCAAAAGTCGAGCGAATCGTGCCGGCAATCGCTTCATCCATATCGCAATCGGCAAACACGATTGCCGCATTTTTGCCTCCCATTTCGAGTGAGACGGGACGCGCGCCATCGGCAGCCGCCTTCATGATTGCGGCGCCAGTGCGAGTCTCGCCGGTAAATGTAATTGCAGCCACCTGCGGATGGGTGGTTAAAAATTCACCGGCAGCATCCGGGCCAAACCCCTGCACGACATTGAAAACTCCTTTGGGGATGCCGACCTTGTTCATCACTTCGCCCAGCAATGCGGCTGCCTGCGGCGTCTCTTCNATCCGGGCCAAACCCCTGCACGACATTGAAAACTCCTTTGGGGATGCCGACCTTGTTCATCACTTCGCCCAGCAATGCGGCTGCCTGCGGCGTCTCTTCCGACGGCTTCACCACCACTGTGTTGCCACATGCCATGGCCGGGCTCAACTTCCATGTCATCAGTAAAAATGGCAGGTTCCAGGGGCAGACCACCGCCACCACGCCGACCGGGCGGCGTAGCGAGTAATTCAGTGCGCCGCGCCCATCCGGCGTGGCCATCTCAAAAAATTCGTTCGGCACATTCTTGACGATGTCGGCAAATACCTTGAAGTTTGCAGCGCCACGCGGCACATCCACATGGCGCACGAATTGCTCCGGCTGTCCCATGTCGGTTATTTCAGCTTCGACAAAATCATCGAAGCGCCGGTTGATTTCATCGGCCACTGCATACAACAGGTCGGAGCGGTCGGCAACCGCCAGCCGGCTCCATGGACCATGCAAGGCTTCGCGCGCCGCACGCACCGCAGCATCGACTTCTGCACGGCCGGCCTCGGCGACGCGGGCGATTAAGCGGCCATCATATGGCGTGAACTTGTCGAACCAGTCGCCGGTACTGACATACTCGCCATTGATAAAGTTTCTGATCTCTTTCATTGCTGTTCCTTAAATGTCCGCTATTGCTGCAATCCTATTGCGGCCAAACCGGCCTTTGCGCACTGTTCATCTTGCTGCTCGGAGCCGCCTGACACGCCAATACCGCCGATCAGCTCGCTGCCACATCGCATCGGCAACCCGCCGCCGAACATTACAAAGCGCGGACGCAGCGGCAAGCCTTGCCTGACCGCTTCCGAATGCGTCTTGAGCGCGTCGGTCCATTGGCTGGTCGCCAGACCAAAACTGACCGCGGTGTAGGCCTTGTCTTCACTGATTTCAATCGAATGCAGCGGCGCGCCATGCATGCGAAGAAAGGCCAATGGAACACCCCCAGCGTCGACCACCGATACGTTGATTCTGACACCCAGCTCCAGCGCCTGGCGCACCGCAGCTTCTATTGCCTGGTGCGCCGTCTGCCAGGTCAGCTGCGGCTGACCGATTTCTTGATTCATGCTCACTCTCCTGGATAGTCATGCCGAGGTCCCACTCCGGCCCCGGCCCAGCGTCGCGTGCTGCCCACCCCACGTGGCGGACACTCCTCCCGCCCCATCCCTGGCGACATGGATGGGTCCGTGGTCGCCGGACGCTGCGTCGCTGGCGGGAGAGCAAAACCTGTTGAGCTGGCTGCCGATCAGGTGTATACGGTGGTGAAGGTTTCTGCCAGCACGCCGGTGTGGTAGAAGATGCCGCGCGCAGCCTGATCCTCGGTCCAGGTGATCACCGGTTTGTCTCGCTGCGCCTGGTAGCCCAACCCGGCAAAGGTCTCATTGCGGTTACCAGACGGATCGAAGAAATAGATGGTCTCGCCGCGCGTGATGCCGTGCCGGGTCGGCGAGACGTCGATGCGCACTTTGTTCTTGGCCATGATGTCGCCTGCCTTTAGAATGTCGTGCCAGGAATCGAGGAAGAATGATAAGTGATGCATGCCCGGCCGGTCGCCGCCGACGAAGGCAATGTCGTGCGGCTTGCTCGAGTGCGACAGGAATGAGGCCAGCTGGATCACCCCGCCCGGACCGACGACGATTTGCTCGGTCTGGAAGAAATCGAGCGCTTCCATGAAGAACCTGGTATTTTCGGCAACCTTGTTGATGCCTTTTCCCGGATTCAGCTCGCACATCAACAGGCAGTGATCAAGCCAGTGCGCGCCAGCACCGCGCAGATCGTCTGGCCATGGGTCCGGGTTGGTGGAACCGACATCGGTGCCGACACATTCCTTTTTTGCATACAAGCGCATGTCGTGGCCGCTGGGCAGCGCAAACTGCAGCATGCGGCCGACAAAGGGCAGGCTCTCCGCTTCCAGCATTTCCGTCTTGATGCCGTAAGCCTCGATCCGCTGTTTCAGCATATCGAGGTCGGCTTCCTTCTCAACCTTGTACGCGACATGGTTCATACCCGCCTGTTCCGACGGCGTCAGGACCAGCGAGTATTTGTCCCACTCATCCCAACACTTCAAATAGACATTGCCTTTGGCATCCTTGTGCGTGGTTTTCATGCCAATGACCTTTTCGTAATGCCGCACCGCCGCATCCATGTCCATCACCTTGATGCTAATGTGGCCTATTCTCATTACACCCATTTCAGTCTCCTGGTTACTTGTATCTATCTACCATCGATCCACGGCATCACACCGGCTCTTGCGCGAAAACCGCCGTGGCCTGCTTCATGCTTCACTTCAAACCGCGTTTCCTCCCCAAAGGGTTCGGGTGACCGCCTTCTTCATCTTGCCGATGACATCCAGGTCGATCGCACTGACGGGCATGACGCGGCAGGCCAGCACTATTCCCTGACCCTCCTCTTCCTCGGAAATATGTGCACGGCTCATCGCACCGGCTTTGCGGACGGTGCCGCAGCGAATCACAACCTTGCACACGCCGCAGCCGCCGTTCAGGCACCCAACCGGGATGCCCTTTTTGCCAAGCCGTGCCATACCCTGCAACAATGTCTCCGCACTACTGCAAACATAGGCTTCGCCCGTCTGCAGCAGTCGGATCGCATGACGGCAGTTTGTCGCCCCTGCCCCGCTATCAATTGCTGGTAAGCGCTTCATGTCGGCGAGTTCTGAAGTTAATCGCAAGGCCTGCGATTACGGACGATCACAGCCCGCCTCTTCAGCAATGTTGGCTCATTCATAATCGTATAGAATTTCATGATCTATCAACGCAAAAAGCAGCTCCCCCTCAACCTTGCTGTCGTAGCGTTTCAGCGGTTTTTGCGCCAGCCCCAACGGCTCGCCGGTCTCGAGATTCCACTGCCATAAATGTTTGTGGCACGTCAGTGTCTGACCATCGCAGATTCCTTGGCATAGCGGTTCCTCCAAATGCGGGCACATCGGAGGAATCACTACCGTCTGGTTGTCGCCGCGGACTACCGCCACGGGCGTTCCGTCCACATCAAATTCCATGATCTGATTCTGCTCAAGTTCATTAAGAGAACAAACTTTCTTCCAAGACATTGCATTTATCCTTTCAACAAAAATCATCGGAACGAATTGCTGTTGGGCTCAACTTGCCGTGCAAGATCAGCGCTTTAACCGTCGCCTGCACCATCGGTTTCGACCCGGAGACAAACGCAATGCCGCCCAGTGGCCTGGCGCTTGCCAGCTCGCGAACCGCGTCGTGCGCATAGCCGGCAAATACCTGTGCAAAGCCGCGGACTTGCTCGCGCAGAACATCAACGTCGTCGTCGCGCGGCTCGGATAAAGCAATGATCGCCTTCAAATGGCCGCCGGAACGTTTCACTATGTGCTCAATCTCCTCCAGCAGGAACACGTCTTCGCGCGTGCGCGCCGCGTAGATAAGCTGCATGGAACCAGGCGCACCCTGACGCGCCCACTCGAACATGATTGGAAGCATAGGCGCTATCCCGGTACTTCCAGCGATGCAGGTGATGTCATCGTAAGCCGCGCCATCTTCAAGACATGCTGATCCCAGAGGGCCGAATAGCCGTAGCGGCATGCCTATCACGCTATCAGACCCCAGCAACGCATCGAGCTCGCTTCCTTTTCGGGGTTTTGCTAGCAGGCGAACCTGGTCTACAGGGGAGTGATCGGTATTTGAAATCGAGAGCGCGCGCGGCCCGTTCAAACCTTGAAACCAGACCAGAATGAATTGCCCGGGCGTAAAAAGCAGGCCGCGATCGAGCTGCAGCTGCAGCTCGGTGACGCCCGGCGCAAGCCAGGATTTGTTTAGCACGTGTGCGGAGCAATAATCCGGCGTGTGCAACGGACCGTGTCTGTTAACTGCGCTTTCCGCCGTACGCAACCGGGTCGGAACGGATGCGGCAGACTGGCACAACAGAACCCGGCCGCCTTGACGCATCCTTGCTGAAAGGCCGGGCGCGTCTGGCCAGCGATTCTCCAGCGCGCCTTCCATCACCTGCGCCACGCAGGTTCCGCAGGTCCCGCTCGCGCACGAATACGCCAATGGAATCCCGGCACGCAAGGCCTCGTGGAGAATCAGGTCACCTGCCGCAACATCCACCTTATATGAGTTATGCTCCGTTTCGAGCGTGACCGGGACCGTGGCGCGAGCACGATCGGGGCGGCAGTTCGGCAGCGCAATCTCCTTTTTCATATGCGCTCCACCTCCATGGCTCGTGCAGCAATCGTTTTTTGCCGCGTACGATACCCGGCAAAAACCGACCAGATGAAGGCTGCAAGGCATACGGCTACCGCGGCCCAGTATGTCGACCTTATACCGGCAAATCCCGCGCTCCATGCGATTATCGGCGGCAAGGCAAGCAGTACCCTTTCGAACATGGATATCGGGCGCCCCAGCCATCCCAGCAAACTTACCGTCAACAGGAAAATGCTTACCGACGTAACTATTACCGCTTCCAGAACAGCTCCCAGCGATGCGTCATGCAACAGGAGAGCCGGATAGGAAAAGAGGAAGAAAGGCAACAGCATTGACCCTGCTCCAGCCTTCATGGCCTCCAGACCCGCGCGCATATAATTCGCTCCCGCGATCCGCGCCGTAAGCATCAGCGTTGGCGCGACCGGCGGCGTGAAGTTGGAAAGAATGGTCATGTACATGATCAGGAAATGCGCCATCAATGGCTCAGCCCCGAGGCCGATCAACACCGGAGCCAAGGTGACGGCCAGTACCGTATACACCGCAACGCCCGGCATGCCCATACCCATCACATACGCGGCCACCAGCACCAGGAGGAAATTCGCCAGCACGCTGGCGCCGCCGATCTGGCTAACAATAAAACCGACGATCATCCCGAGCTGTGTAATGTCCAGCGAGGCCATCACGACATCGAGCACACCGGAAGCCATTCCAAGCGCCGCTCCATTGATGGCTGCCTCTAATACGGCATGCAGCCAAACCTTCGGATCGCGCTCGAGGCGGAATATGAGCGCCAGCACCGCGATAGCGACGATAGACCAGAACACCGCCAGCTGGACCGACATGCCAGCGATGATGAGGGCGACGATCACCGCGATCGGAAAAAGAAAACTGATGCTAACCTTGATCCATCCATGCGCCGGGCCGGCATGGACTTCTCCTTGAATTTGCCCTTGTCCGCCATTCCTGCGATAAATCAAGACTACGAAAAGCAGCAGCCCCATATAAAAAAGCGCCGCAGGAATAATGGCTGCCAGAACAACCCTGGCGTAGGGCACGCCGATGAAATCGGCCATCAGGAACGCCACCATTCCTAGGATCGGCGGCGTGATCTGCCCGCCGGTAGACGCTATTGCTTCGATTGCGGCGGCCTGCTCGGACGTATAGCCATCGCGTTTCATCAGCGGGATCGCAATCGGCCCCGTAATGCCGACATTGGCCGCGCCAACACCAGTAAAGCTGGCCACCAGGCCGCTAGATACCACCGTAAGTGCTCCGGTCCCGCCGCCAATGCGGCGTGCCAAATTGCCTGCGACCCGCCAGATGAATGCACCTGCGCCGGACGCCTGTAGAAAGGTTCCGAAGACTAATAGCAAAAAAATGATTGTGACGCTTAACTCAACGACGTCCCCCAACGCGCCTACCGTCAGCTTTGAAGTCACCCTCAGCAAGTCTGACGCAGGCGCGGTCAAAGGCGCAGGCAAATAGCTTCCCAGATAGGCATAGACGAAAAAAACAATGCCGACCACCGCAAAAGGAGCGCCGAAGTAAAGCCCGGTCAGGAAAAACATCCAGAATACGAGAACCGCTCCGGCCAGCATGTCGGGAGGAGAGGCGAAGCCATATCGGGTCAATACGCCGATCTGATCGGACAGAAAGTAAGCGGATGCCGCGAGCACGGACACCCATGCAAAGGCCGCGACGATCTTCATGGACCGGCCTGAATGCCGGCGCAGCAGGTCAAGCGTCAGCACGCCGATGCCCATGGAGATGTGAATGACTTTCGAGCCCATCGGCCCGAAAGTCATGAACAGGTTCAAGAAATGAAATCCCACATAGACAAGAGCTAACGCCGCCAATGCCTTCTCGGTCCATTTCAATTCCGCAATCGTCAATTTCAAATTCTTCATTAAATGTCTCCTTAGCTCTTGTGTGCCGGCCCTTGTTTAAAGAATTGTGGACGAATCCGGAACAGGCACCCTGCATTTCACTGCTTGGTGTGTGCTTTGATGCCCTCCAGTCCATAGCTGAACCCCAGTTCCTGGTATGCGCGCCGCGCGCCCGGATGGAATTCGGCCTGCGGAACAGTCATGTGCCCGATTTGTTCCTTGAGCAGCTTGCCCAGCGCGTGGTCGTTTCCGAACTGATCAATATTTTTCAGTGCAGTTTTGACGATTTCATAGGCAATCTCATCCGGCATGTCCGCGGACGCCCAGAATCCCGGCGTGAAGGCCGGTGCCAGCGTGCCGGAGTCCTCGCGCCCGACTTCATAATCAAGCGCATAGCTTTCCTTGAATGCGCCCTTCTTTACCGAAAGCGGCAACAGCGGCACACCGGTCGTGTCCTGGGCCTTCTTAAACAACTCTTGCGGCACATGGACCTGATATATCTTGTTTTTCCTTACAATATCCGATGGACCGGGCGGCAGAAGACGCATATTGATGATGCCTGCGCCGGTTGCGTCGACCACCTTGTCCCCGAGCCGCTGCCAGCCCTGATTGATGCTTACGCTGGGTAATAGCTGGATTTTTTGCATGAGGCCGGCCGCGGTGAACAGTGGAGCCTGCGAGTTGTAGACATAGGATCCGGGCAGGCCCAGATCCACTTTTTTGCCGGCGAGATCATAGATGGTCTTGACCGACGGGTCATTTGTGTACATGGCTACGGCGCTATTCGGCGCAAAGGTTATCAACGCTTTCATGCGCGGCACCGGCTTGCTCCAAGGTATCTGGCCTTTTTCGCCAAGAACAGGCTCGATATGGCTCATGGTCAGGATCATGAGTTTGCGCTTCTCGGGCGATGCATCCGCATAGTCCGCATACTGTTCCCGTCCGGCGGCAGGCAGAGACTCAATGCGCAGCGACTTGCTGTTTCTCGCAATCAGCTTCTGCAGCGTGACCCCGGCAACCTGGCCATAGGCTCCTTGCGGATAGGTATAAAGGCGCAATACGGTTTCGGCGGCCGCGCTGGCGCTCCATGCCGCGAATGATATTGCCAGCAGGCCCAATAGGGAATTCCGGCGCGTACGCACGGTCAGGAAAAAGCCCGCAATCGGTTGTTTGAGTATCGTTGTGTACATATTGTCTCCTTTGTCACAAAATTGTCTTTTCGGTCTATGTGTGTTGATGCAACAGCGTTGACGCGACAGCAGCCCTAAATCGGAATATGGGATCCGAAGGGTAATCTGCGCGTGTCCATCAGCACCATCCTTGAGCACATGACGGGCACGCCGGACTCAAGGCAGAAATTGTCCCGGTATTTTGCGGTGCAGTAGAGCACTGATGCGCCATGCAGGTCGGTGTGGTAGACGCACAAACTGCTTTCCACGGCGAATATCCGATTTTCCGGGTCGTGGCCGGCCCAGCCAGTCCAGCCAAGTATTCTCCTGAACTGGCCCTTGTACCTTTCGTGCATGGGCAGCTGCTTGAAGAGCACCTCCAACCCCTTATAGTCTTTTTCGAGCCAGGTGACTTCATTACGGATTTCAGGGCTATATGCGCGGATGGAGTACTCGAGGTCATCCGCACAAGTGGCCAGCCATTCGAAATAATTTTCGGCGTCGAGCAATTGGCAGCCTCGTTCGATGACCCGTCGTATCGCCTCCAACGGTTCTGTGGAAAGTGGCGCTTCAGTTATCCGGACCGGTGGTATTGCGTGAGTTTGTACCATATCGTCTCCTGCAGAGGTTCGTGTCAGCTATTCAGGGAGCATCGAAGCGGAAGCCGCGCGCAAACCTGTAAGACGTTCCCACTGGCGATAGAACTCGCGAACTGGGAAGTCATCCTGAGTCAAGCGGTTTTCCTCCCTGGCCATCAGAGAGTATTTGGAGGCTTTTCCCATGGTTTCCTTCTGCCTCTCCGTCGCCAGGGCATCTTCGGGCAGATTCCTGCCGAATGGCCCCCAGAATTCGGCGTGGTCCCGGATGCGCTGGCGTCTCATCTGTTCCGGTTCGCCTTTGACACCCAGACCGCGGAATTGGACCAAGGTCTTTCCTGCCGCTAGCGGAATCTGCGTGTCGATCCGCAGGACGGAAGCGCGGCAGTTGAGCATGACGTCGGGGAAAATATCCAGAAGGCGAAATTCATTCGGCTTCAATCCGGGCAGCGTATGCTGTTCGCGGGAGGCGCCGCCCTGCATTTTCTCGTACTGGATGATGAGCGGATCGACCGCCATATGGCCGTTTTCAAACGCATGCCAAGTTCTATTGAAATAGGCAGGATCGATCATGCCGGTCTTCCGATTGAGCACATGCAGATATTCATGGTAGAGCTCCATGTTCGTCTCCTGCCAATGCTTCCAATCGGTATCGAGCACCTGCTCATGGAAATGAAAGACTTCAAGCTCCACTTGGCCGAAGACATCGTCAAACACGGAAAGGCATCCCGCCAAGTAGTCCTCGAGCGGGGCCGCATCATCGTCGAGGTTCACGAACACCAAGCCGCGCGTGGATTCGCATCGGACCTGCTTGAGACCGCATTGCGCCTTGTCAATTTTGACGCATGCATAACCCTCTTCGCGCGGAATATCGATGCATCTGCCGCGGGCATCATAGGTCCAGCGATGGAACAGGCATTCAAACTTGCGCGCGTTGCCCGCGGGCTCTTCGACCAGCTTTACTCCGCGATGCGAGCAGGAATTCACCATCGCGCGAATCTTCGCATCCGGTCCGCGTACAATAAGAAGCGGAACGCCCGCTACCGTGGTGGTACGGAAGTCATTTGTGCCAGCGAGTTCGGATTCGCAGCAAACGAATTTCCATACCTTGGAGAAAATGGCGCGCTGCTCGATATCGAAAATTTTTTGGTCGCAAAAAATTCGATTGTCCACATAGTGAGTCGGCGGAAGGTCTTCCCAAGGAATGGAATAAAATGTCTCATTTTCCTTCATATTGTTCCCTTACAGGTTAGATGAATACGGCCAATTACTAACAGCATATCCTTTATGTAACTAGTGGTGAAATGAATAGTCTTTATAATGACTACCTAATTTGTTGATAGTTGGGGATAAGCAAAATGCGTTTCACGCTACGCCAGCTGCAGATCTTCATCGCGATCGGGAGGACCGGGAGCACGACCTCGGCCGCCGAAAACATATCGTTGTCGCAGTCCGCAGTCAGCGCAGCTCTCCATGAACTGGAGACCTGCCTGGATACGCGATTGTTCGACCGGGTAGGCAATCGACTGGCTCTCAACGACAACGGCCGCATGCTGATGCCACAGGCAAGCCTGATCGTCGATGGCGCGGAAACCATAGAAAGGGAATTTTCTTCGCGCGGCGGGCCTGCGGCATCGCTGCTCAAGGTGGGAACCAGCGCGACCATTGGTCACTACATTATGCCGGCGCTGGTTGCAGGCTTTCGTGAGCAGCAACCCGCTACGCATGTGGCGGTCCGGATCAGCGACATCAACGAGATCGCCAACGCGGTCACCAATTTCGACGTCGACGTCGGTTTCATCGAGGGGCCATGCCATGAGCCGGAACTCAAAACGATAACCTGGATGCTAGATAAACTTGTGATCGTGAGCTCCTCCAACCACCCGGTAACACGCCGGTATCCGAATCAAAAGATTCCGATAGAGGAGTTGCAAAAGGCAGACTGGCTGCTCCGGGAAAGAGGCTCCGGCACACGGGAAGTGGTTGAGGAGATGCTGTTACCTCATCTGCACTATCTCAACGAGGGAACGGTTTTTGGAAGCGCCGAGGCGCTCAAGCGCGGCGCGGTGCACGGTTTGGGTCTAAGCTGCCTGTCACACTGGGCAATCCAGGATCAGCTTGCCTGTAGAAGGCTTGCAGTACTCGATACGCCGCTGCCCGAGCTCACGCGTCAGTTTTATATTATTTACCACAGGAAAAAATATCTGTCAGCCAGGCTGCAACTATTCATTCACCATTGCCAGGTAAGCGAGCTGTCTCTTGTATGAATGGTGCAGGCACAGTCTGTGGCATTGCTCGACTTCGGCGAGCACCTCATCGGTAATCGTCGATGTACCGGCTCGGATTGTCCGGACACGGTTTTGCAACTCAGGTGGCCTTTTGCATGGCATAAGCCTGACGGGCTTCGTAGGGTAATCGGAAGCCCAGTTTTTCAAGATGCCAGTGACGAGTGTAGCGATCCTCATGAGTCAGAAATATAGGCGACACTTGGGTGTTTGAAGAACGAGCGTACCGATGAGGGCCTGTTTGCAATATCGGTGAGCTGGGCAGTCACGCGCTCTTCGAGTTTTTCCCCTGCTTGCAGTGGCCGGCGTGCGACACCGGTGCGCTTGGNATGAGGGCCTGTTTGCAATATCGGTGAGCTGGGCAGTCACGCGCTCTTCGAGTTTTTCCCCTGCTTGCAGTGGCCGGCGTGCGACACCGGTGCGCTTGGCATGGCTCCATACCAGTTCGTCCGGATTCAGGTCCGGCGCATAGCCCGGCAAATAATGCAGTGTCAGTTTGCCTTGCTTGCTCGCGACATAGTCTTTCACCGCACTCGTCTTGTGCGCCGGCAGCGAATCAAGGATCAGATGCAGCGGCTTTTTGCGCCGATGCATCAACCTGTCAAGCAAGGCCACAAACGACTCTCCCGTCAAGCCTCCCTCATAGGTGGCAAACCAGAATGCGCCCTTGGCGCTGACAGCTGAAGCCGCGCTGATGCTTTGCCGTTGTCCGGGCACTTGCACCACCGGTGTTTGTCCCTTCACGCCCCAGGTCGTGCCCTGCACCGCATCGGCACGAAAGCCGGCTTCGTCCCAGAAGTAAATGTCGGCCCGTTGCGCCTTCGCACGCCGCGCAATGGCCGGATAGGTCTCGCGCTGCCAGCGTTCGATTGCCTCGGGATCGCGCTGGTAGGCGCGTTGCAGCGGCTTTTGCGGGGACAGGTTCAGCCGCGCGAGCAGAGCTCCAATCGATGCCARGCTCAGCCTGTGGCCGAATTCCCGCTCCACCAGGTCCCGCACAATCTGCCGTGTCCACAGCCCGAAGTCCAATCCGTACTGCAGCGGATTGTTGCCGTTGATCCAGCGGAAAACCTGTCGTTCCTGACGCCCAGTCAGGGTGCGCGGTCGGCCCGTTGCCTTGCGCGCCTGCAGCCGGCGCATCCCCGCCCCCTTGCCGTTAGCCTGCTTGAGCCATTTGTGGATCGTGGTGCGATTCATGCCATAGCTGGCGATCACCGTGCTGGCACTTTCGCCTTCGCGCACCCGCTGTACCGCCATTAGATCCAGTTTGCGTCCATCTTTCTTCATGCAAAGTCGGACAACACCTGAAACTTTAAATTCCCCCAAATGTCGACTTATTTCCTGATTAATGAGTAAGCGGTCCAGCTTCACAATGCGTTTGAGATGGGCAAACAGCATCTCCACCTTCTTGCGCTCGCATCGGGACTGCTGATACTGCGGTGTGTCCATAATGCTGCGGGCCAGGTCCCGCGCATCTTCGTGGATGCTACGCGCAATCTTGCGGGTTGGCGTATTGGGACAGCATTGCGGTTTCAGACTGCAGTGTTGGCAGTCTCGCTTACTGGAGTGATAGAGAATCGTGTCAGCTTTGGTAATGTGGGACCGTGGATTGGTAAATGCCCGCCATTGACTGCGCAATACCTGCCCACCCAGGCAGCGGTATTCGTTCGCAGTGGCGTCCCAGATGAAGTCACTTGCAGCAAAGGTTCCATCCTTGCGTGCTGACATGTCCCATACCGACACGTGTGGCTCAATTCCCTTCTGTTTAACTAGCCAGCCAAGCATGGAGGCAGACCCGTAGCCTGTGTCGCCGATCAACCGTTGCGGCTTCAGTTGGAATCGCTGCTCGACTCGGTCGATCATGATACGTGTCGCCTGTGCTTGTGCACCATGGTTGGTTGATGATGGCTCAACATCGACAATGATGCCGGCCTTTACATCGACCAGATAATTAGTTGAATAGGCAAAGAAGGCAGGGCCCGCAGTGGCCGTCCAGGAAGCTCCTGGATCCGTTAGCGAGATGGACTTCGGTGGATCGGCGAGAGGATTGGCTGCGGTTAATGCAGCAAGGTATAGCTCAGTTGGACACCAACCGTAGCCACAAAGCACGGGATGGATCATCCACTAGGAGTCTGCGCGGCAGACGGTTGTTGACTGACAATCCGGCGCAGAGCAAGCGGTTCGATCGCGCCCGATGCGCTGGATGGCCACGCCTTGGTTGCGGCACACCCCGCGCGGCGGTCAAGCAAGAGCGCCACGTCGCGATTTTCCAGCCGTTTCTGGCCTTGAATGCCCTTATGCGCTTCGCATTGCCCCCATCCGACGCAGGTTCAAGGCCATGCAGACGAGCTTGAACTCGGCTTGCACCTTGGTCAAACCACGCATGCTGAATTGGCGGAAGCCCAGGATGGCCTTGATCCAGGCATTGGGCGGCTCGACGATCCACTTGCGTTTGCGGTAGGCTTGCCGGCCGTCGGCGCCTTGCAGCTTGTCGTGCATGGCCACCGTGTGCGGACATTTGTCGGCGTCGGAGCGGACGCCGTCTTTTCCTTCCCGTCCCAGCGCGACAATCACCTCGGTCTTCGATGTGCTCAACTGCTCGAATACCGCCTCGCTGCGGTACCCCGCGTCGGCCAACGCTTGCTCGGGCTGAGCATCCAGATTGACTTGGATCGCGGCGAGCATGACGGGCAACTGTCCGCTGTCGGCCGCCACGTTGGTCACCTCGGCGGCGACGATGATATGCGCATGCTCATCGACTGCCGTTTGCGCGTTGTAGCTTTGATCGAAGCCGCCGCCGGCACGCTTCATGATGCGGCTGTCGCTGTCGGTGAAGCTTTCCTGCGCATCCTCCTTGGGAATGCCGAATTCGCGTTTGTAGCGGCCACCCTTGGGCTTGCCGTCCTTGTCGCGTGGTTTTCGCTCGTCCCCTTCGCGCCGCCCGCGCGCCGTGTCGGCTTCGCGCTGGCGCTGTTCCAGCCGGGCCTTGGCCGCAGCGATGGCTTTAAGCCGGTCTTCCCTGCTCTTGATCTCAGCCGGCAGATCCACCTCGGGCTGGCTCTTCTCTGCCTCGTCGGCCGCCTTGGCCTTGTCGAGCAACGCCCGAATCTGCTCCTGCAATTCGGCTTCGGCTTTGAGCATGCGCTCGTAGCTCATCGCCTTGTGGCGGGACGCGTTGGCTTTGATCTTGGTGCCGTCCACCGCCACGGTGCCCAACTTGACCAAACCCATCTCGCGCGCCAGCTTGACCACTTGCACGAACAGCCCGCCCAGTTCCTCCAGGTGCAGTGCCCGGAAGTCGCAGATCGTGCGATGCGCAGGAAAGTTCTCCGCCCCCAGCATGCGAAACGCCACATCCTCATGCAGCCGCCGTGCGATCTTGCGCGAGCTGAACACACCAGTGGCATAGCCGTACACCAGCACCTTGACCATCATCGCCGGATGAAATGGTTGGTTGCGCGGTCCGCCTTTCGCGTAACGCCTATGAAATGCGCTCAAATCGAGCTGGTCGACCGCGTCGCTGATGAAGTACGCCAGATGGCCTTCCGGCAACCAATCTTGCAGCGCATCAGGCATGAGCCTCAATTGGTTGGGCTCATAGGGTAGGTAGCTTATCGTCATCACTCAGTAACGCATGAACATCGCCATTCGTTTACAAACCGGCTTCTGCCGCGCAGACTCCTACTGAGCGTTTAGCCTATACCTGACAAGAATTTGAGGTATAACTCAGACATGACCTGCGACGGATGGAGGTTATGTCATGGCAACGAAGCGATATCGTCGTGATTTCACTGCGCTGGAACAACGGCGCAAGCAAGCGGCTCAGTTATTGGCTAGAGGAATGAGGCAGGCAGAGATTGCCCGCACACTGGGTGTGAGCCGACAAAGCGTGTCGGTATGGGCCAAAGCGCTAGAGGCTGACAGACAGGCGTGGCATCGCAAGCCGCTCGGGTACCGTCCAGCTCTTAACGACACGCAACGCAAGCGGCTATGCCGGATGCTGCTGCGTGGTGCGCAGGCCAATGGATTCGACACCGACGTCTGGACATTGCGCCGGATTGCACAGCTCATCGAGAGCGAGTTTGGCATTTCGTATTGCAAGACGAGTGTGTGGCTGGTATTGCGGGCAATGGGCTTTTCCAGTCAATGTCCCACCGGCCGCGCCGGCCAGCGTAACGAACAAGCGATACAACAGTGGCGGCTTCAACGCTGGCCACTGCTTAAAAAAAAGCGCGCCGCGAGCGAAGAATCATCCTCTTCATCGACGAGAGCGGCTTGAGCGAGCGGCCGACCCGAATCAAGACCTGGGCGCCGAAAGGATGCACGCCGGTGTTGCGCTACAGCTTTAACTGGAAGCAGCTGACGGTGATTGCTGCCCTTGGCGCACGCCGTTTCTATTTCCGATTCGTGTATGGCCCGATCCAGAAGCCTGACCTGGTGCGCTTCCTGCGCACGCTGCACAGGACGATTGGCCAAAAGCTGATGATCGTCTGGGATGGCCTGCCGCAGCACCGCAGCAGGCTGGTCTCCGACTATCTGCGCTCATCGCGGGGCAATATCATCGTCGAGTACTTGCCTGGTTATGCGCCCGAGCTCAATCCTTCCGAATACATCTGGGCTTATATGAAACAACGTGAGTTAGGGAACCTGTGCCGCGACACGATTGGCGAAGTACGGGCATTTGTTAGCAGGCGACTCAAATCCATGCAGCGACGTGTCAACTTGATCGCAGCGTTCTGGAAGCAATCCGGCTTGACGATCTGATGTCAACTATAGAGTGAACGCTCAGTAGGTGGCGATTGGGATGGACACCGGGAATGTCACATCGGCGGAGACTTCCTGTTGGCCTATAAGCTTGATGACAGCGGCAAAACCGGTTTGATTGTCTTCGTGCGCACAGGCACACATGCCGAGTTGTTTGAGTAACGCAATTTTGCCTGATTAGCAACGAAGCTCCGCTGGCTCACGTGGTGAGCGAGTAGGGCCTTGAAAATAGGCGCATTTTCTTGAGGAGGCGTGGGAATCAACCGAGTACAAATGCAAGCAGGAATGTCGATGCCGGAGTTTCAGAAGCGCTATGGAACCGAGGACCAATGCGAAGCGGTCGTGATGGCGATGCGCTGGCCGGAAGGCTACCGCTGCCCGGTTTGCTCCGACGATTGCAGGAACGCGCGCGGCGGGTCTTCTTGATCATGCTCTGTTCCGATTACCGTAAATCGACTGATGCGCTCGATTACGACTCTCTACGAGAAATGGTCAAGAAGAGTGGTTTGCCGCTTCGCGCGGCATGGAAACGAACAGGCTGCACGGCAGTTGGTCGATGAGGGAATGGCCTACCGATCCGCGCCACCAGCGATCAAGGGCTGAGCGGCGGTGGTGCCCAACAATAACGAGGTCGGCTTCGACCTTGCCAGCGAAGGCGCCAATGGCCTCGGCCGGATCTTCCCACATACTGATGGAGCCGGCGGTGTCCAATCCCGCCTCGCGCAGGCGTACGAGGCCTTTCTCGAGGACGGCGCTGAAGTAGGCCCGGTCTTTTTCCGACAGGTCTTCAGACAGCGGGCCGGCGGCCAGGATGTAGGGGGACAGTGGCGGCACGACCGCGAGCAAGTGACAGCGAGCGTTGAAGCGGCTTGCAAGTGCGATCCCCTCCTCGAGCGCATCCCGGCACTCGGCGCTGCCATCATAGGCGAAAACGATAGTCTGAAACATGCGCATTGTCCTCCGATAGCGTTACAAGTATGTCGGCGATTTAGCAGGCGTTTACAGTCGCACATTCGGCAGTGCTGCCGTTACTCCATCGCCGCGTGCACCTCGTTCACTGCAGCTTTCTTCGGCGATGCCCGCAACAGAATTATCAGCGGGATGGCGGCCAAAGTGATCCACATCATCAGCCGGAAGTCCTGCAAATAGGCCAGCGTGGCGGCCTGGCGCGTCACCTCGCCGTTGATTGCCGTGAGCCCCTGAGGCGTGCTCAGGTTGTAGGCGCCGGCCTCAACCGCCTGCCTCAGCGCCAGATTGAAGGGATTGATGTAGTCGGCGAACGCGGCATGATTGGCCTGCGTGCGTTGCGCCAGGTAGGTCATCACCACCGAGATGCCGATGCTGCTGCCGATGTTGCGCATCAGGCTGAACAGCGCCGTGCCCTCAGTGCGGTAATGCGGCGCCAGGGTAGCGAAGGTGATGGTGGATAGCGGCACGAAGATAAACCCCAGCCCCACCCCCTGTGTAATGCCTGTCTTTACGATGTCCCAGCCGTCGATATCCGTGTTGAAATTGGTCATCTCCCACAGGGACAGGCTGGTCAGCATGAGGCCCAGTAAAATCATGTAGCGCACGTCCACCTTGCCGGATAACTTACCCACGGCGATCATGGCGATCATGGTGCCCACGCCGCGCGGGGCCAGCAGAAAGCCGACATTGATCACAGGGTAGCCCAGCAGGCCTTGCATGAACGGTGGCAGCAAGGCCATGGTGGCGAGCAGGATGACGCCCACAATGAAGATGAACAGCAGGCCGACGCTGAAGTTGCGGTCCTTGAACAGCCCGGGTTCGATGAACGGATGCTCGTGCGTGAACATGTGAGCGATGAAGAGATAGAGCGCCAGGCCGGAGAGCATGGCCTCGATCACCACTTCCGGGTTGGTAAACCAGTCGAGCGATTCGCCGCGATCCAGCATCATCTGCAGCGCGCCGATACCGAGGCTCAGCAGCGCGAAGCCGAGCAGGTCGAAGCGTCGCGTGCGGTCGATCGGCGTTTCACGCACGAACGCTGCCAGTCCGAGCCAGGCCAGCACACCAAACGGCAGGTTGATATAGAACACCCAGCGCCAGTTGTAATACTCGGTTAGCCAGCCGCCGAGCGAGGGGCCGAGAATCGGCCCCACCATCACGCCCACGCCCCACATCGCCATCGCCGATCCATGGCGCTCGCGCGGATAGGTATCGAGGAGCACAGACTGCGACAGCGGCACGAGGCTCGCGCCGAATACCCCTTGCAGCAGACGAAACAGCACAATCTGGTTCAGGCTTTGCGCCGCGCCGCACAGCATCGAGGCCACCGTAAAGCCGACCACCGACCACATGAAAACGCGCTTGCGTCCCCAGCGCGCCGAGAGGAAACCGGTCAGGGGCATGAAGATCGCCGCCGCCACGATGTAGGAGGTCAGTACCCAGGTAATCTGATCCTGGGTCGCGCCCATAGTCCCCTGCATGTGCGGCAGCGCAACGTTGGCGATCGTGGTGTCCAAAGCCTGCATGATGGTCGCCAGCATGACCGACCCGGTGACCAAGCCACGATGTGCGCTTTCCGGGTTTGCGGCTGTGGCGGCAGTCATTGCTTGATCTCAGAGCGAGAAACCGAGCACGCGACGGCGATGGCCGGTGTCGATTTCCACGATGGTGCTCAGCCCTGCGCGTAGTTGCGGCATGGTCGGAGCGGCTTCGATCTTGATCCGCACGGGCACCCTTTGCGCGATCTTGACCCAGTTGCCGGTGGCATTCTGTGCCGGGATAACCGAGAACTCCGCCCCTGTGGCGGGACTCAGGCTTTCCACCACGCCCTTCCATGCCGCATCGGGGTAGGTATCGACACGGATGGTGACCGGTTGGCCCGGATGAACGTAGGTGAGATCGGTCTCGGTGAAATTGGCATCGACCCACAAGTTGCCGCTGACCACCAAGGCCAACGCTATGGAACCGGCGGCGACATACTGCCCAGGCTTGGGTGGCTTGCTCACGATGCCGGGCAGCGGGGCGCGTACCTCGGCCCGCGCCAGATCAAGCTTGGCTTGCTCCAGTTCAGCCAGCGCGACGCGATAGCTTGGGTGGCGCTCCACTGGTGAATCGACACTGCCGCCCAAGGTTTCCGCAATGCGCTTCAGGTCCTGGTCCAATACGCTGATTTGCTGCTCGGCGAGGTCGGTGCTTTGCTTCGCATCGTCGAACTTGGAAGCGGAAATGAAATTCCTGGCCACCAAATCGGCTTGGCGTCGCTGGTCTTTCTGGGAGAAGGCGTATTTGGTTCGCGCCAGCGCGATTTCCGCCTGTTTCTCGCGGTAACTCGCTTTAAGCGCTGCCAGATCGGTGCGCACCTGCGCCAATTTGGCTTCGGCTTTGGCTACGGCTACCTGAAACGGCGCAGGATCGAGCCGGAACAACGGCTGGCCGGCATTGACGGATTGGTTTTCATCAACCAGCACGTCCGTGACCGTGCCGGACACCTCGGCGCTGACGGGAACCTTGTCCGCCTTGATATAAGCATTGTCGGTTTCGACGTAGCGCCCGCCCTTGAGGTACACAACTCCGACTGCAAGCGCGGCGATCAATGGAACCACAACCAGCAGGATCAGCCGTTTCAAGCGGCGCTTGGGTGGTCGTACAACTTCGGCGATGGTTGTTTCGTTGTCGATCAATGCATTGCTCATGAACGGGTGACTCCAGGAATAGCGTTGTTTCGCGGGTTGTCACCGCGAGCCAAGGTTGTCGCGCATCTTGCGCAGTGCGACGAAGAGCATGGCGGCTTGTTGTTTGTTGAGATCGCGCAGGGCATCGACCTGGATCGCCGCAGCGACCTGCCTGATTGCGGCCAGGTGGGAAGCGGCGGCAGGCGTCAAGAACATCTGATATGCCCGCCGATCTGCGGGATCGGCGCGACGTTCGACCAATCCGGCATCCGCCAGTTGATCGACTAACCGGGCGAGCGTGATGGGTTGCACTTCCAACATTTCCGCCAAATCGACTTGGCGAACACCTTCATGGCGAGACAGGTAAACGAGCGCCCGCGCCTGCGCCAGGGTAAGAGAACTCCCTTCAAGGCGCCGCCGAAAGCTCTGCCGAAACAGGCGAAAGACGTCCGCCAGAAGAAAACCGAGACTGTCACGCTCCATGTCCAAGCACCGAAATAGTAAGCATTGCTTATTATATATTGAGCACTTTGTGGCACGCAAGGCGAGCGTCGGCGCAACCGGAATTCGGCGCTGAGCCTGAAGCGCCAGCTTGGCGTCTCCTACCCGACCGCTTGGTTGGTCAAGTACAAGCTGATGACGGCCATAGCCGATCGACAATGCCGTGTTGGGCGGCGAACGCCCTGGCCGGCGCGGCGTTTCGAGGCCGAACAAGCAGTCCTTCGTGGCGGCGGTGTCGACGACCGCCGAAACGGCCGCCCACGCTACGCAAAGATCACGGCGTTGGCGAATGTCGCCGCCGAATCGATGTGCGACACGGGTGAGCATGCCTTGTCCGCTACGAACAAGGCGGTCTCCGACGGTCTGCCCGCGATCCATCCCGCAATGGCCAATACGCAGGCAAACTTAGCTGGTATTGAGCTACGCCGTCGCCCAGGTAGATACCAGGTAAGGGCTTAGTGTGCTTTATTTTCCGTTTTCTGAGACGACCTCTAGTACACAGGAACACGCCGGATTCGCCCATGCACCGATACAGGACTGCGGACAAACTGTTTACGGCAGGTGGCCGGCTGCCGCCCTTTTCGGCATGCCGCTCGTCCTTCGGCTTTGGTTTGGACGGATTAATCATCCACAGCAATGGCCATTTCCATCCAAGAAATAGGCGCGCCCTAGAGCCACTCGTCACGCAACTGCTCAAGACGAGGCTGCGCCGTCTCACACCTCCTGTAAATGTTGTCATAGGGCACTAAATTTGGCATGATGCAGGGTCTTCCTTATGGACGGGTTTCGTACCCGCTTCCGTTCTCAAAGTCGCTGTTCATCATGATTTCGCCTCCCCTCCCTGCCAACGAACACATCCGCGTGTCGACGCTTCGCAGCCTTGCGCTTCTGGACACAGCCCCAGAGGAGCGGTTCGACCGGGTGACCCGCATTGCCGGGCGCGTGTTCGATGTCCCGATCGCGCTGGTCAGCCTCATTGACAGTGACCGTCAATGGTTCAAGTCATGTATTGGCGTCGACGTTTCCGAAACGCCGCGAGATATCTCCTTTTGTGGACACGCGATCCTGGGCGAGGAGATTCCGCTGGTGCCGGATGCGAAGCAGGACGTGCGTTTCGCAGACAACCCGCTGGTGACCGGCGGCCCCGGCATCGCTTTTACGCCGGCTATCCTCTGAAAATGGCAGACGGCATCCAAATCGGTACGCTGTGCGTGATCGATACGGTACCGCGCTACCTAACTCCGGGCGATATCCAGCTGCTGCACGATCTTGGAACAATCACGGTCCAGGAACTGCGTTCGGTCGCCGCCGCGATCACCGACGATTTGACGGGCCTGTTGAACCGGCGGGGCTTCCATGCGGTGGCAGGGTAGACGCTTGAACTTTGTCGGCACACACAAACTCCCGTGGCCATGCTGTATTGCGACCTTGACCGGTTCAAATCCATCAATGACGGGTTCGGGCATCTTGAGGGCGACTATGTGCTCAGGCAGTTTGCCGGCATCCTGCGTTCGACGTTTCGCAGTTCCGATGTGCTGGCACGCCTGGGCGGGGATGAATTCGTGGTGATGCTAACCAATGCCGACCCGGCTACCATTGACGCCGCGATGGTCAGAGTCGAAAAGGAGTTCTCCGCGTTTGCGAACCTGACTCCGCGTGGCTATCCTCTGGGATGCAGCTTGGGGTTGGTCTCCTATGAAGGCCACCGACTGCCGGATCTCGACACGATGATCGCCGCCGCTGATGCCAGAATGTACGCCATGAAAAAACGACGTGTGCAGGGTGGTGTTGGCGCGTCCACGACGTGAACACGACCTTGTCCGGTCCAATCTTCCAATGCCAACACGACTATCCGACGCAACGGAGAAGGCCGACGGAAATATTCAGACACTTCGGCCAATGGAGATTGTTGGTCCAGACTCTGCACAGAAACAGTGGATAACCTTGTGGGAAAGATTCAATCCCTCCTCTTGATCCCAACGCAGAAGCCACTTTGCCGCCCTCTGCTTAAAATTTGAGCAAAACCGATGGCTATGCGGTTCCCACTGGCATGCGATTGCCGTCACCTGTCCAGCGCCTAGCCTGGAAGCTGAGTGAATCCGGATGCGCCAGCCGGCATTTCATTCCTTGCTGACAGGCGCCTTACGGCGTTCGCTTGCGGCGCAAAAGCGCGGCCGCAGCATTTTCGGCGAACTGGCTTGCCTCATCGATATAGCCCTGCACCGTGCCGTTGTGGCGCCAGCCGCCTTGACGCTTGATGTCTCGTGGACTGGCGCCGGCACGATACGCGCTGGTGGCCATGCCGCGGCGAAGACTGTGACTCGACAGCATCGGCACGTAATCGAGTCCGGCAAGCTTGGCGCCTCGTTCGAGGATGTCATTGACGCTTGCCGGATGCAGCGCAACCGCTGCAACGATGCCTGACTTGTTGATCGGGCGGAACAGTGGTCCGGAGTCGATGCCGGCCGCCTGCAGCCATGTCCTGAGCGCCTTGACCGGGCAGAATGAATCATCCCCGTATGGAATCGCCTTGACGATTCCCTGCCCTTCCTGATCGGTCTTCGACCGTGGCAAAGTAATCACAAGGCCTTCGCGATCCCACGCCAGGTTGTCCACCTTGAGCTGCACCAGTTCGCTACGGCGGTAGCCACCAAAAAACCCGATTTGCAGCAGCGCGCTATCCCGGATCGCACTCAGCGTCGGCTGACGTGCCAGCGCCGAGACGATCAATTCCAGGTCTTCCACTGGCAAGGCTTTGGCCTTGGCCTTGGGTTTGCCATGGGTGCGCAGGATGCCGGACAAGGTTTTTCGGACGGTCGGCGTCGCGGCCGGGTTCGGAAAGCCTTGGTGAAGATGCCACTGGGAGAGTGCCGTCAGGCGCAATGCCAACGTGCGCGGGTTGAGCGACTGGGCATAGGCGAGCAGATACCGAATTATCATTGATTCATCGGAAGGCAGTCTGCCGCCCCAACTTAGGAAATGACCGACGCTGGAGCGGTACGCCCGACGCGTATTGTCAGAAGTCGCTGCCGTAAGCAACTGCTGATGCTGACGCGTCAGTTCCGCATTCAATGATGTACCGGCGGTACGCAACATAGGTGGGACGCCAGTATCGTCTTGTGGATCGTCAGGAAGAGTCGGGAGGGTCTGATTCACTTTTTCACGCGGTTTTTCGGGTTTGTACCGGCCAATACCGAGCATAACACCTTCAAAACAACCATTGGTTGCGATAAACCCATTTATCACACCCTAATTTGAACGGAATCGACGAATCGGCGCGGCGTAATTTCATGTACTATTACGTTGAACGTAATACACTACACTATTTAGGGTGTTAGTCATGGCACGAACCGGCATTCAATATTCCGATGTCGCCCGCGCGGCGGCCCACCTCATTGCCGCCGGCAAAAGCCCGACCGTCGACAGCGTCCGCGAAGCCCTGGGCGGCACCGGCAGCAAGAGCACCCTTGCGCCATTTCTGAAACGCTGGCGAGCCGAGCAGGAAGACACGGCTGTCGCCGAGGTCACTTTGCCTGCGCCCTTGCTCAGTGCCGTACGGGGCTTGCATGAGCATATGCAGGCAGAGTTCTCGCAGCAGCGTGAATCCCTCGAGCAGAAGCACAGTGAGGCCATACAGGCATTGCAAGTTCAAACCAAGCAGCTGCAGGCTGACAAAGACAAGGCGCTGGCAGAGAACCTCGTCGTGCAAGAAGAGCTGGTGAGTACCAGACAGGCACTGGCGGAATTGCAGGAGCGATTTCACGCGCAGAACGTCGCCATGGCCGCCTTGCAGGCGGAGCAAGCCGGTTTGCAGCAACGACTAACGGACCGGGCGACTGAGATTGCGACGCTCAATAATCAGTTGTCTGAAACACGCGAACAGTTCGCGCACTACCAGGAGGCGACGGCCGCGCAGCGTGAGGCCGAAAGAAGGAATTACGAGCAGCGCATTGCGCGGCACGAACATGATCTAATAGTAGCCAACAGAGAGGTTGCTGGATTGCAGGCTACGTTGGCGCAACGAGACTCTGCTCTCTCCTCTCTGACCATTGAACATGACAGCTTGCGCAACGAGTTGGGCATCCTTCGTGAACAGACTCAAACGATGCGGTTCGCCCGCGATCGCCTGGCGGAGCAGCTGCAGGAGACAACACGCGCGCGAGACGATGCCAATTCCCAGATAAAGCAATTGGAGCAGTCGGTCCTGGAATATCGTTTGGTTGAATCGTCACATGAACGCGAAAGCAAAATCAGGGCAGATCAGCTTCACATCGCGCTCTTGCAGATTGACGTGCTCGCCCAGGAAAAGCTTGCCTGGACTCAGGAGCGGACAATACTGGAACAGCAGCTAGAGACCACAAAGCAAGCTTTGTCGCACCCCGCAGCCACGGGACAGTAAATGGACAGTTCCACAGCATCCCTGGTGACACCGGTACATCTGTTACACTTATGATCACAGTGACAAGATACAGTAGGTCTCCATATGAATCATCAGCAGCTTTGGGTAGAGCCGGTAGGCCGTATCATTACGGCGCGCATCCGTGGAAAGTGTACCGAGGAGATACTGAGGGAGTGTCAGGACCGTGTCGTCGAACTGGTCAAGGATACGCAGCAAGTCAAGGTATTGTACGACGCACTTGAGATGGAAGATCCCGGAGTTCAGCTCGCCATCTTGCAACAAAACATGGACTCAGATGCATGGAAGAAGTATGGCCCGATACCTTTGCGACGCGCGATTTTGGTCCCCAATACTCGAATTGCATTTCTGGCGCGGCTCGCCTTTGGTCAGTTTGGAGAGGGTACTTACCGCGTCTTCTATAACGATCTCACACAAGCAGTCGTGTGGCTTGAGGAACGAAATTAGTGGCTCACCTCCCCTTCTGAACACGGGCCTTTCCGGACTTACTAAGCCGGAAGAAAGTAACCGAACTCAAGGCTGCTTGTTCGGTCATTTGCACGGTGTGTGCAATGATCGCCACGTGGAGCGCGCCGAGCAGTGATGACAAGACGTTATGGATTACGGGACGACCAGTGGGAGCGGATCAAGGATTGGCTGCCCGGACGGGACGGGCATGTTGGCAGGACGGCCAAAGACAACCGCCTGTTTGTTGAAGCGGTGCTGTACCGGTAACGGGCGGGCATACCCTGGCGTGATTTTGCCGGAGCGGTTTGGGGATTTCCGTGTAATACATACCCGGCATACAAGAGAATACCAAACGAAGCGGTGTGGGATAGTTTATGGCCTTATTGCGCGCGAAATGCTAAGCAGGTGTACAAATCACTGTGCGCCTGAGCCAGAATTTGCGTGATCGCACGCCTGATGTTTGCAGTGCTTCTTGGTTCGATAGCCCATTAAGGTGGTCGATGAACGCTGCGACCTGTTCGTCGATTGAGGCGAACTGCTTATTCGCGCAAATTGCATCCTTGCCTTGTCCCCATAACGTATCCATCGGGTTTTAGGTTGAGTACGTTGTTATGTGGAGTGACGGCGAGAACGCCCCGCTGGATTGGCCTGGCTGGTGGCTTCACTTCACATAATACGGCGCATCTTTTGAGCCATAGTAGGGTTTCCACCATGACTGTCGGAGGCCCCAAATGCTCGAACATCTATTCCCAGTTCGCCACGCCCAATATCAAATCGGCGCCGCAGCGCCCGTTTTGGAACAGTTCGCTGCCTGGCTGATCGATACCGGGTATTCGCGTCTTGCAACACAGGGCCACGTGCAGCGCTTGAAGCGTGTTCTTGCGGCGCTCCAATCTGTGCCACAGCAGTGGTCATCCGCGGAACTGGATCGCGCATTCTCCGCAGTTTCCGGCCAGCCTCGACCACTGCGGGCAACCGCCACGCTCTTCAAACAGCACCTCAAAGCACGAGGTCAGTGGGCTCTGGACGAGGAGCACGGCCCTTTTACGGATATGCTGGCGCGCTACGAGCGGCACCTGGCGCAAATGCGTGGACTGGCCGCTCATACCGTCCACAAGCGTCTTGCCATTGCGCACGATTTTTTGGCCCGAGAAGCATCTGATGACGCCAGTTTGCATGGGCTCTCCTCCGAGGCGGTCGAACGCTACCTGGAATCGGTCAGTCCCAGGCTTGCACGGCCAAGCTTGCAACAGATCATCACCCAGCTGCGCTCGTTCCTGCGTTTCTGTCATGACCAGGGCCTGACTGAGCGGCGGCTGGATGCCATTGATTGTCCACGAATCTATCGCGATGAGTCCATGCCGCGCGCAATCGACTGGCCGCTGGTCGAGGCGTTGTTGCGCTCGGTTGACCGATCCGACAAGACCGGGCAGCGCGACTATACGATCCTCTTTCTGATGTCCCATTTGGGGCTGCGTCCCTCCGAGGTCGTCGCACTGCGTCTGGAGTCGATCGACTGGCACACAGCAACGCTTCGCGTGGAGCAGCGCAAGACCCGCTCGCAACTGGTGCTGCCATTGAGCAAGGCCGTTTGCCATGTGTTGCGTACTTATCTGCGCAACGGCCGCCCGCAGAGCGATCTAGCCCATCTGTTCTTGCGCGCACTTTTCCCGCAAGGCCCCATCAGCGCTTCGGAAGTCGGCACGATCTTCGCGAGCCGCGTCAAACGCAGCGGTTTGTCCATCAACACCACCGCTCCCTACAGCCTGCGTCACAGCTTTGCCATGCGACTGCTGGAGCGCGGCGTTAATGTCAAGACCATCGGTGATCTGCTTGGGCATCACAGCCTGCGCAGCACCTGCGTCTATCTGCGGCTGGATGTGGAGGCACTCCGGTGTGTCGGACTGCCGCTACCACGTCGCGGTCATTGCGCAGCATAGGAGGCTCACATGGATACCCCATGCACTCCGCTGGACACGTGGATCACTCGCTATATCGCGCATCAGCGCGCACTCGGACGCAGCTGCAAGGAAGCGGCATGGGTGCTGCGCACGCTCTCCCGCTTCGCGGCCGTCCATCATGCCGACGAAATCAACACGGCGCTGTTCGATGCCTGGTGCCAGACGCAGCAGCATCTCAGCGCAAGCTCGCGGCATCAGCGACAGCAGATGGTTAGGGATCTCTGCCGCTACCGCCAGCGCTTTGAATCGACTTGCTTTGTCCCTGACGTCCTGTGCGTGCCAGCGCGCCAGCCTCATGCGATCCCAGTCCTGTTCGGGCCGGATGCGGTAAAGAGATTGCTGGCGGCGGCCAGTGCGCTTGAGCCACATCCTTACTCGCCGCTGCGCGCGCAGGTCATGCGCCTGTCGATCGTGCTGCTGTATACCGCAGGGTTGCGTCGCAGGGAATTGGCGCGCTTGACCTTGCATGATGTCGACGCGCAGTCCGGTGTGCTGCGCATCCGGGACTCCAAGTTCCACAAGTCCCGCTTCGTGCCCTTGTCAGCTGATGCCTGTGACGAACTGAACTGCTATCTCAGGCAACGCATGCTGCTCGCGTCACCATCCCGCCCGGACCCGGACGAACCGCTGCTGGGACACCAACGTCGCGGAGGCCGCCTTCGCGCCTATAGCGGCGGCGGTCTGCGCGACAGTTTGCACACGCTGATCGAACAGGTCGGCATCCGTGATGTACACGGACGGGTCCCGCGGGTCCATGACTTTCGCCACGTTTTTGCGATTGAGGCATTGCTGCGCTGGTATCGTGAAGGCGTCGATGTTCAGGCCATGCTTCCCAGACTTGCCCTCTACATGGGTCATGTCTCAATTGCTTCGACTGCGTATTACCTACGCTTTGTCCCGCCGCTCGCCGAAGCCGCCAGCGTCCGCTTCGGTGCGCAGTTCGGACATGTGATACAAGGAGGTGCCCCATGAATGCCGCTCGCCCGAATGCGCTGGGATTGGGCCTCAGCCAATTCTTTCACGAGTACCTGCCGGCATTGCGCGGTTTGAGCCCGCGAACGATCGAAGGGTATCGCGACAGCCTAGTACTGCTGCTGCAATTCCTGGTTGGGCGCCAGCAAAAACGCGCTGAACGGCTCGATTTGGAAGATTTCACGGCTGATACGGTGAGCGATTTCTTGGTCTTTCTGGAAACGGATCGGCATAACAGCATTGGCACCCGCAATACGCTATTAGCGGTAGTTTGTTGAAATAAGTGTAGGACGGGCTATAGTGGCTGTAGGAGGTCTGCTGTCATGACTGCCCGTCGCCCTTGTACACCAGCACCAGGGCCGCTGGAAGATTTTGCCCTACAATTTGATCCGCTCTGGTCCTCCCGAGCTCAACGCGCCCACTTCCGCACCTATCTCAATGGCTTATTATTGCCGCGTGATCGTGCCAAGACGCTTACCGCGCTCGCTGGCGCCGAACCGCTGGTGCAAGCACAGGCGGCCCCAGTGCAACGCTTGCAATTCTTCCTGTCTGAATCCGACTGGAATGCCGAAGCCATCAACCAGCGCCGCCTGCAATTGCTCATGGCCGATCCTGCGACCGCTCCCACCAATGACGGCGTACTGGTAATCGATGACACCGGCGATCGTAAAGAGGGGGATGCGACTGACCATGTCGCCCATCAGTATCTCGGCTCGGTCGGTAAGATCGACCATGGTATCGTCGCTGTCACTAGCCTGTGGGCCGATGAGCGTTGTTATTATCCTTTGCATGTGACGCCCTACACACCCGCCTGCAGGCTGGCCGGCGGGCGACAGGATCCGGCGTTTCTCACCAAGCCCAAGATCGCACTTGCTCTCATCGCACAGGCGCGGGACATCGGCATCCGATTCCAGGCCATCGTGGCCGATTGTGCCTATGGCGCTAACGTCGAGTTCGAGGCCGCGCTTGAGAAGCACGGCTGGCCCTTTGTGTTGGCCCAGCGTGGTCGCGTCGAGTACTGGGCACCGGCTCGGGCTGCGCATTCATTCCAGCAGGCGGCGCATGCAGTACCGCTGTCAGGCTGGACGCGGGTAGTGCGTCGGTTTCGTGATGGGCATACTGAACTTTGGTGGGCAACGGAATTGTCATTGTTAGGGTATGGTCCAGAACAGGATGTGCGTGCCGTTTGTGCCACCAGCGATCGCCGTACGCTACCCGAGAAGTCCACCTGGTATCTGACGACCAACCTAACGATCACGCAAGGGCCCTTGGAAGAGATCGTGCGCTTGTATGGATTAAGGAATTGGGTTGAACAAAGCTACAAGCAAACCAAGGATGAATTAGGCTGGGCTGATTTCATGGTGCGCAGTGATCGAGCAATTCGCCGTCACTGGATCCTGGTGTATTGTGCTTTTAGCTTTTGCTGGTGGCATGAAGGTAACCGCGTACGCCTGTTGGACCGCGCACAGCAACCAGCGTTACCTTCGAACCAGAACGAGGATCGGAAAAAAAAACCGGTCTAGCCATACCGTTGTGCCTACCCAGCTGGACGAAAGCCTTGCGTTCGGTGCGGGCTTGGCTAGTCCCAGTGCATTGGCTCATGCACTGCTGGCGCGCGTTCGTCACCCGGCCCCCGCCGTGCGAATTCGATATGCTCTTTGATACGTTAAGGAAAGGAGTCGGTATTAATGTGTATTTCTGACTTTAAAAAACTACCGCTAGCGGTACTTTGTTGAAAGTGGATTATTGAAGGTTTATGCTGGTAGCAGGAGGTCTGCTGCCATGACTGCTCGTCGTCCCTGTCCAGCTGCACCCGGCCCACTCGAGGACTATGCGGTACAGTTTGATTCCTTATTTCATTCGCTAGCGCAACGCCGTTGCTTCCGCACTTATCTGGCTGGACTGTTAGCACCACGCGACAGGGCCAAGACACTTAACGCCTTAGCTGGCGCCGAACCGGTAGTACAAGCACAGTCCGCGCCGGTACAGCAAATGCAATTCTTCCTTTCCGAATCGAATTGGGATGCCAATCGGATTGCCCAGCGCACCTTGCAACTGCTGCTGGCCGAGCCGGTCATTGCGCCGACGACTGATGGCGTGCTCGTCATCGATGACACCGGCGACCGTAAGGATGGCTGTGCCACCGATCACGTGGCTCGCCAGTATCTCGGCTCGGTGGGCAAGATCGACAATGGCATTGTCGCCGTCACCACGCTGTGGGCTAACGAGCAACGTTATTACCCATTACACGTGGTTCCCTACACGCCGCAATGCCGTCTGCCGGGCGGCAAGCAAGACCCGGCATTCCATACCAAGCCACGCTTGGCTCTCGACCTGGTCGAACGCGCCAAGGCAACTGGCATTGCTTTCGAGGCCATAGTGGCTGACAGCGCTTATGGCGATAACCGTCCCTTTGTGCGTGTACTCAACGCACGCCACTTGCCCTATGTGCTAGCGCACAGTGGCAAAATCGGTCGCGGCTGGGCACCATCGCATCTCGCCCATAGCTTTGAAGATGCGGCGCGTGAACTGCCGCTGCGGTCATGGCAACGCATTGTGCGCCGCTTCCGTGATGGCCATACGCAACGCTGGTGGGCAGCCGAGTTGACGTTGTTTAAGTATGGACCGCACGGACCGATACGAGCCATCTGCGCCACGACTGACCGCCGCACTCTCCCGGATCTCACTACCTGGTATCTCACGACGACCCTATCCGAGGAAAAGGCACCGCTGGCGGAAGTCGTGCGTTTGTACGGATTGCGCAATTGGATCGAACAAAGCTACAAGCAAATGAAGGATGAGCTTGGCTGGGCTGACTTCATGGTGCGGTCCGATCTTGCCATTCGCCGGCATTGGACCTTGGTCTGCTGTGCGTTTGCCTTCTGTTGGTGGCAGGAAGCCCATGAAGTCCATGTGCACGAGGAAGTCACGCCAAAGGCGGTGGAAAAAAAACAGGCAAGACCGACCTCGAACGCGATGCTGCTGGCCGCGGCTGCTGCGGTCCGTTCGGGCATGGATGACCCCGGCACGTTGGCTCATGTCCTGCTGGGAGGCTTGTTCCGACAAGCCCCCTCCGCCCGAGATCGCCGCACTGTTGGCCTTCCTCACGTCAGGCTGCGGAATTAACCTCTATCTCCGGATTTAACAAAGTACCGCTAGAGCATTTTCACGTTGACTGGCCATAGCCGGCATGGCGGATATATCGCTCACACTCATCTGGAGTGAAGTCGTCCATTAACTTTCCAATGACCGACCAGAGGTCCTCGATGGTGCGTTTGGCTGCCGCTCGCAGAGATGTTTTCATCTTGGAGAAGACCTGTTCAATGGGATTGAAGTCTGGACTGTAAGGCGGCAGGTAACGCAATTGCACGCCAGCTGCCACCATCGCTTCTTCAATGCCGGCCACCTTGTGTGAACCCAGGTTGTCCAGCACCACGATGTCGCCTGGGTGCAGCACCGGCACCAGCACTTGTTCGACCCAGGTGCGGAACGTCTGACCGTTGATCGGACCATCGATCACCCAGGGTGCCACCAAGCCATCGCAGCGCAAGCCGCACACGACTGTTGTTGTTTTCCAATGTCCATAAGGAGCATGCCCAAGACAGCGTGTACCAATCGGTGAACGTCCCCGGGTCGGCGTCATATTGGTGCTGGCCCAGGTTTCATCCAAGAACACCAGATGCTCGACGTCCAGTTGAGGTTGTTCTGCCTGCCATGTCTGTCGGGCCAGCGCTACGTCCGGGCGCGTTTGTTCGGATGCATGGAGCGACTTTTTTTCAGGCTGATGCCCAGCCGAGCCAGTGTCTTCCAGAGCGTAGAAATCCCGACCCGCATACCATGCTCAGCTTCGAGCCAGGCGCAGAGCTGCTTGAGGGTGAGATCGTTGACGGCATTGACCTTGTCGATGAGCACCTGTTCGAAACCGGTCAGTTTGAGCTGCCTGTGACTGCACTGCACGCCGGGCGTGTCTTCTCCGAGGCGCCGTCGCCGGGAACGCGCTCGCGCCACGTACGAATGACTCACGCCAAAGCGAGCAGCAACTTCTCGGATACTACCCTCGGCGTGCAGTACGCGATCCCGTAAATCTTGCCCATAGGCTTGACCAAGATGCCATGTCATAACAGCCTCCGCTTCACCGGACGTGACAATCTGACGCCTTGGTCCCGCTGTAGGTTCACCACCTTTAATGGTGCAGCTCAACACAAAAATGCTCTAGCGCTAGTTTGTTAAATGCGGAGATGAAGGCTGATGCCGTGTCCGGTCACCACGAATTGCAGAAGCGTGACCAGTGCGGTCGGTGGGCCCCTGTCGAAGCAGGCGCGCCAGCAACGCGTCAGCCAGTCCAGCGGGGTCAGCCATGCCCGGACCGAGCGCAGCAGCCGCGGCCAGCGGCATCGCATTGGCAGTCGTACCGGTTGGTTTTTTTTTCGGCACAGGTGGACTGTCATCACGATGCATGCGCGCTTCTCTGGCTTCCTGCCACCAGCAAAAGGCGAAGGCACAGCAAACGAGTACCCAATGACGGCGAATTGCTCGGTCGTTACGTACCATAAAGTCAGCCCAGCCAAGCTCATCCTTCATCTGCTTGTAACCCTGTTCAATCCAGTGCCGCAATCCATACAGGCGCACGACTTCGACTAACGGCGCTGAATCTACCGGCAGATTGGTCGTCAGGTACCAGGTCGACAAGCCAGGCAAAGTGCGGCGGTCGGTGGTGGCGCAAATGGCGCGCACCGGTTTGTTAGCGCCATAGCCAAGGAATGTCAGTTCAATTGCCCACCAGTGTTCGACATGGCCGTCTCGAAAGTGCCGTGTCACCTTGTGCCAGTCACGAAGACGCACATCGTCAATGGCCTCGTTAAAGGAGTGCGCAACCTCGACAGGCGCCCAGCCACGTCCGACCGTGCCGCGATGCGACAGCACAAAGGGCAATTGCCGTTGCAGCAAAGTGGCCGCCAGTTCGCGGTGATCGCCATAAAAGCAGTCGGCCACGATGGCCTTGAAGGCAACACCCGCAGCAATGGCTTGCTCGACCAACCCCAGCGCAATCTGTGGTTTGCTGTGGAAAGCCGGATCCTGCTTGCCGCCGGGCAGACGACCTTCCGGTGTATAAGGGGCCACATGCAGAGGATAGTAGCGCTGCTCGTTGGCCCACAACGACGTGACCGCCACGATGCCGTTATCAATCTTGCCAACTGAACCGAGGTACTGGCGTGCCACATGGTCCGTTGCGCAGCCTTGCTTGCGGTCGCCGGTATCGTCGACGACCAACACGCCGTCGGCAGTCGGTGCGGTCAGGGCATCGCTGCACAGCAATTGCAACGTGCGAGCGGTAATCGCGTTGGCATCCCAATTCGACTCGGACAAAAAGAATTGCAGTTGCTGTGCTGGCGCGGCGTGCGCCTGCACCAGCGGTTCAGTGCCGGCCAACGCCGTTAAGGTCTTGTTGCGCTGGCGTGGTGCCAGCAGGCCGGCCAGATAAGTGCGGAAGTTATGGCGCTGAGCAAGTGAATGAAACAGGGAATCAAACTGCAGCGCATAGTCTTCCAGTGGACCGGGTGCCGGTGGACAAGGGCGACGGGTCGTCATGGCAGCAGACCTCCTGCTACCAGTATAGGCACCATTTATCCTCTTTCAACAAACTAGCGCTAGGGACTTGTCCAAAAACAACATAGTAAAGTAGTAAGAACAGGAGCAGAATGAATGTCATGGCGTCAGTCGTTGATGAGGAGGCTGCCATGGCAAAGTTATCGATTCATCATTGCACCTGCCGGCGCTGTCGATCTGGGAAACAGCATCCCGACCGGGCCTATCATCATCACATTAATGTCCTCATGAGCCGGCTCAGCGAGCCACAGCGGCGCTGGTTCGCTGCGGTGGAGGCGTTACATATTGGGCATGGTGGTAAGCGTTTGCTGGCACGGATCACTGGCATGAGTCCAACGACAATTCTGCGTGGATGCGTGGAACTCGAGTCTGATTTAACTCAGGCTCCTGAGGTTCACTTGCGTGCGGCAGGTGGAGGCCGGCCCGCCGCTGAAGACCAGGACCCTGGACTTGAAGCGGCACTGCTCAAACTGCTCGAATCTGAAACCGCTGGCGATCCCATGGGGCGCCGCGCCAAGGCCAAGCGCAGTTCGCTGCGACATTTAAGCCAGGCACTCACGGCACAAGGACACCCGACAAGCCGCATGACGGTTGCTAAATTGCTGCACAAATCGGAGTTCTCTCCCAAGGCCAATGCGCGCCGTACCGAAGCAAGAGGCGCATCACCTAAAGAACGCAACGAGCAGTTTGAGCATATTAGCGAGCAACGCACCCAGTTTAAAGCCACAGGCGACCCTATCATCAGCGTTGATACGAAAAAAAAGAAATGATCGGCAATTTCAAGAATGCTGGGCGAACCTGGTGCAAGGAAGCTGACCGTGTGCTGGTCCATGACTGGCCACAGGATGCGATTGCTCAGGCCGTACCCTATGGCGTCTTTGAAATCACTTCCAACACCGGTTATATGTTCGTTGGCGATTGCTTCGATACCCCGCGCTTTGCCGTCGATGCCATTCGGGACTGGTGGATATGTGATGGGCAAAAACACTATCGTAAAGCCAATCGCTTATTAATTCTGGCGGATGCCGGTGGGTCCAATAGTTGTCGGTCCAGGGTATGGAAAGCACAATTGCAAGAATTGAGTGATATCTCTGAGCTATGCATTACGGTATGCCACTACCCGCCAGGCTGTTCGAAATGGAATCCCATTGAACATCGCCTGTTCAGCCATATCAGCATCAACTGGGCAGGCATCCCACTACGCTCGTTCGATACGATGCTTCGATATATCGAGGGAACCGAAACTGAGAGCGGACTGCAAGTGAAAGCGTATCTTAAACGCGGCGGTAATGAGACAGGCGAACGTGTCTCGAACGAGGAGATGGCAAGGTTAAGCATTACTCCTCATGACGTTTGCCCGGCATGGAGTTATACGATCCATCCACGTCCTTGCACGATCGATGAATACGACCAGCTTGTTTACTGCTGAGCCCTAGCGGTACATTGTTGATATTAGAGATAGAGGTTGATTCCGCCCTGTTTCATCATCCTATCAACGAGTATAGCCAGCTCGCATGGCGGGGGCCGGTCGACGNCGGTACATTGTTGATATTAGAGATAGAGGTTGATTCCGCCCTGTTTCATCATCCTATCAACGAGTATAGCCAGCTCGCATGGCGGGGGCCGGTCGACGAACGCGCGCCAACAACACGTGAGCCAGTGCACCGGGACTAGCCAGGCGCGTACCGAGCGCAACGTCGTTGTCCAACACGGGTACGGGTTGAGGTAGCCGATTTTTTTTTCGCGCGGGCGGCGGCGCAGGCGGCGAAGCAGGTTGCACCGATCGGTCAATGACGCGCACCCGGTTGGTTTCATGCCACCAGCAAAAGCTAAACGCACAATACACCAGGATCCAGTGGCGCCGGATCGCACGGTCGCTGCGAACCATGAAATCGGCCCAGCCGAGTTCATCCTTGGTTTGCTTGTAGCTTTGCTCGATCCAATTCCTCAGGCCATACAACCGCACAATCTCGTCTAATGGCGCCTGCTTAACACCCAGGTTGGTGGTCAGGTACCAGGTGGACAGGTTGGGTAGCTTGCGGCGGTCGGTGGTGGCGCAGATGGCGCGCACCGCCCGGTCCGGACCATAGCCCAGCAGCGTCAGGTCGGTTGCCCACCAGCGTTCGGTATGCCCGTCGCGAAAGCGGCGCACGACCTGTGTCCAGGCCGACAGCGGCACGTCATGCGCGGCCTCTTCGAACGAATGCGCTGCCTGCACTGGCGCCCAGTGACCCACGTGCCCGCGCTGAGCCAGCACGTAAGGCCGATCGTGCTCGTCCAGCGCCTCCTCGAAATCGACATTGTCTCCATAGGCACAGTCGGCCACGATCGCCTTGAACGGAACGCCGGCCGCCTCGGCCTGGGCAATAAGTTCCAGCGCAATTTTCGGCTTGGTGCGAAATGCGGGGTCCCGCTTGCCAGCGGCCAGACGGCATTCCGGCGTGTACGGCATGACATGCAGCGGATAATAACAGCGCTCATCGGCCCACAAGCTCGTCACAGCCACAATGCCATTGTCGACCTTGCCAACCGAACCCAGATACTGGCGCGCGACGTGATCAATGGCATTTCCCTCTTTGCGGTCGCCCGTGTCATCGATTGCCAATACGCCCTGGCTGGTCGCCGCAGTCGCAGGGTCGGCCATCAGTAATTCCAGGCGGCGCCGGTTGATCGCTTCCGCATCCCAATCGGATTCGGACACAAAGAATTGCAGGCGTTGCACCGGGGCGGCCTGCGCTTGCACCACCGGTTCCGCACCGGCCAGCCCTGTGAGGGTCTTGGCGCGGTCACGCGGCAGTAACAAGCCGTTGAGATAGATGCGGAAGTGGGCACGCTGTGCCCGGGACGCCCAGAGCGGATCGAATTGCAAAGCGAAGTCTTCGAGCGGCCCCGGTGCAGGTGGGCAAGGACGACGGGCAGTCATGGTAGAACACCTCCTGCTCTCACTATAGGCCGCCTTACGCCACTTTCAACAATGTACCGCTAGAGGTAGTGTCAGAAATTCTGTGTCAGAAGGTCGGTTAAAAAAATGCTGGTGCAATGCGCCGGTGTAGCGTTGGCCGGACAGGATGGCGAACTGATTCGGAGTATCAGATTTTTTGTGTGCAAGGCGCTCGTAGACTTTTCCGCGGCGTCGCTCGCTGCTTCACACTACGCGTCGCGCTTTCTGCAGCTGCACCAGCATCGTTTTGCAGAAACGCGGGTACGTTCGTGTCGCAGCACCAAAGCCATGCCAAGAACATATCCGACGCGTATGTCGACAGCACTGAGCACGTGTAGCGCAGCAAGGCATGCTCACGTGTTAAAGACGCACAAATTTATCTTCCGCCAAAATGGCTGGTGCAGTTGATGAGCTTGCCCCGGCTACCCTGCCTGTCGGTCCGGAGGAGAATTGTCCAGCGAACCATCCGGTGTCGAGAAGCGCTTGCAGCAGCTAAGGCTTGTAAGGGTTAGTTATCCCACTGCTATGATTGCCAACGTAGACGACACCAAACAGTTCGCCAATGGGAGGCAAATGGCCGCGTCACTTCGCCTGCTACCCCGACAGTATAGTTCCGTTTGGATGCGATAAGGCACTGCGGTCAACTCCCCAATCGGCAAGCGCTTTATCATTGTGTTCGCCGGCGTACGGGGCTGGCATACTGATTTCTGCAGTGGTGCGGCTAAAGCGCGGTGCCGGTGCAGGTTGGGTCACGCCGCCGCGTTCGATAAATGTATTGCGCGCTACATTGTGTGGATGGTGGCGCGCCTCGTCCAGACTGAGCACTGGCGCAAAGCAAGCATCAGTACCTTCCATTACTGCACACCATTCATCGCGGGTCTTGGTACGGAATTTTGTGGCAAGCTTTTGTTTCAATGTTGGCCAAGCTGCGGGATCGAGCTGGCGGCTGAATTCCGGGTCATCAATCTCGAGCTTTTCGATTAAGAGTGAATAGAACTGCGGCTCGATCGCACCGATTGAAATCCATTTACCGTCCGCGCACTGATAGGTGTCATAAAAATGCGCGCCGCCGTCTAGCAAATTGGTTTGTCGTTCGTTACTCCACAGCCCCATTGCCTTGAATTCATACACGATCGATGCCATCAATGCCGCACCATCAGTAATCGCAGCATCAACCACTTGTCCGCGCCCTGATTGTCGAGCCTCCAGCAGAGCGCTCACAATCCCGAATGCGAGCATCATGGCCCCCCCGCCTATATCCCCGATCATCGCAGGCGGCGCCACCGGCCCGCCGTCGGCACGCCCAATCGTATGCAATGCGCCGCTAATGGCAATGTAATTGATATCGTGTCCGGCAGCCTGATGAAGCGGACCGTCCTGCCCCCAGCCGGTAATACGGCCGTACACCAGACGCGGATTGCGCACGTGGCAAACCTCGGGGCCAATGCCTAAGCGCTCCATTACGCCAGGTCGAAAACCCTCAATCAAGGCGTCGGCTGAATCGATCAATTCCAGGAATGTCTCTACACCGTCTGCGGACTTGAGATCGAGTGCCACCGAACGGCGGCCGCGGTTGAGAATACTGTTGCGGCCTGGTCTCATGAATCCAACTTCACGGTCCTTGCCAACCGCATCCAGGCGATCAATACGCAAGACTTCTGCACCCATGTCAGCGAGCATCATTGCGCAAAATGGTCCGGGGCCGATGCCGGCGACTTCGACGATCTTTAATCCTTGTAATGGCCCGGCCATCGTGTACTCCTATTATTCTGGGGAAACAGCACCTATCCGACGGAGCATGAATCATTGACCTTGCACTTTCGTGCTTTAAATTCTGTCACCGTCGCACCTTCCGGCTTTGGTTCGTTCAGGAAGGCACGAACAAAATCGACCGCCAAGGCCTGCAGTTGCTCGGGTGTCGGATTGTGGACCCAATGTACCGTCCAGTTGAGAGCGCCTACCGTCATTCTGCGAAATAGCGCAATGTCGGCCGCAATCAAGCCTTCATTCTTCACTTTTGCCAGCACCTGTAGCCAAGTATCTCGATAAGTCTGACTAAGTGCCTCCAGCGGTGCACGTTTTTCAGGTGATATCTGGCACCATTCACGCAACCATACTTTGTGCGCGTAGCCGTATTCCGAGTGCAAGCCTTCCAAATGACCCAATACCAGAGCGCGTAATTGTTCGCGTGCGCTGCATGCTTCCTCCAGTTTTTTTGTCACTACGTCCAAACCCTGACGCATGGCGCCCTCCATTACTGCGAACAGCACATCTTCCTTGGTGGCGAAATGATAAAAAAAGCTGCCGGACGTCATGCCAACCGCATCCGCAATATCGCGCACACTGGCCCCCTGATAGCCTTTTTCCTCGAACAGCTTGCCGGCCGCGCGGATCAATTCCCAATAACGCGCTGGCGGCTGGCGCCCGGTTTGAGCGCTAGACGCGGCGCTTTCTTTTCGATTAACAGTACCATTTTTCTTTGCCACTTAACTGCCTCATTTTTGATTTGCAATGTTGTTGCGGTTATTTTTAACCGTAGAAAGATATTGTAATGTGTGATCATCGCAGCTCATATTGCTTTTCCTACGATACAATAAATAATAATTTCTGGAAAATACTGTTTGCTCATCCGACATGCGGACTGCAAAACCGATAATTTCATTTTTGCAGAGATTTACCTGAAATACAATGTGACGTCACCGAGCGCGCCGAAAGACGCTTTAAACATTTGGTTACGCTGTGCGCGATAACCGCGTGTTAAGCCGCCGGTTAAGACAATATCTCCTGCATTGAGTTGCGCTCCATCACGATTGAGTCTGTTGGCAAGCCAGGCAACGGCAATCAGCGGGTCATCCATTGCATTGCTGCCCCATCCCTGGTCGAGCAGCTTGCCGTCAGCCCACAGTTCAACCTGAATGCGCCGAAAGTCGCCAACGCTGCTGATTGGGTGCGGCGCGCCGAGTACATAGCGCGCACTGGAACTGTTGTCGGCAATATTGTCGACTGCTTTGAATACATACTCGCGATAGCGGGTATCGCAGATTTCCAGCGCCGGCATGCAGACGCCGCCTGCGCGCAGCACCGATTGCCGGTCATGCCCACCACCGGCCAGCTGTCGATCGAGACGAACCGCGATTTCTGGCTCGATTATTGATCCGGCTTAGCTTTATTGCACCGAGTTTTCTTTGAAGCATTTCACAGGGAACAAGAGCTAAGTGTTGCAGTATCGCGTTGACGGAATTTCA
>NZ_LMHZ01000030.1 GCF_001428545.1 Noviherbaspirillum sp. Root189 | reverse complement strand
CCACACAGTGCATTGAAGTATCTGCCGCCGAGGATGTTCAGGGAGCGGCAGTCCTTAAATAACTAATACCGACGGTCCGGGAATATAGGGGCGAGACCACTGATGGCTTGTAAGTGATGCGACATCGTCTGTGTATCGGCATGGGGCAGCACCAGACCGACGGCGGTATCGCGCTCAGCACAGACGGCACCAAAGAGATATGCCGACTCCGACAGCTGTTGCCGCACGATTCGAGGCCGTGTTCCCTTACGGGCCCACAAGCGTGTTTGTGTGCCGCGCTGGCCGATGCGCATCTCGTCCTGGAACCAAATATCGACTTGGGCCAGGCTGACCTCAGCGGGCAGAACTGCCTGAACTTCCCGCAGCAGTTTTTTTCGAAATCCACTTGTCTGACTGCATCAGCGTACGGGCTTCTCGAGCGTGCCGAGATCCACACAATCCCCAGGCGTTTTAACGGTTCATAGACGCCATTGAGAGAGTACGTCACGTCAAACTATTGCGCCAGCAATTGGCGGATGTCTTCGCCGCGGAGACGACCGCCAGGACGGACTTGCTGTAACTGCTCAATCGCCACACGAAACGCTTCTTCCTGCTCTCTGGGCAGACGCTGATTGCACCAATAGCGCGGCTTGCTACCTAAGCCTTTGAGACTATCACGTTCGAACCATCTCTCCCAGCGCGCAACGGTATGGCGGGTGGTACGCCGGGCGGCTGCGACTTCGGTATAGCTCTTGCCGTCCTTCAAGTGAGCTAAGGCGATATAGCGTCGCCGTCGTTGCCCGTTCGGTTCTTCCCTCGCCAGCAAGTCAAAGTTGTACTGTTGCAGGTGCCGCAATCCCTCTGGCGTCAACATAGTCGCCTCCAAGACGGAACTTCGTCTTATTCACGACCTCTTCCGCCAGAGGCGGTTCGCTTAACCTTAGGATTGGTATAAGTTAGGTGGGTTGTGATTCGGTTTACCGGCAATGTAATGGACTTCCTCCACCCCTGAAGCAGATACACTGATGGTTACGCGAAGCGTAGGCTGCGCATTCAATAAAGGGAAGTCGGCATAGTTGACTTGCTCCGTGAATTTAACAACACGACAGTGTAGAATCCTTGGATGCAAAGTGGTGAAGGGCTGCAAATTCAGCTTGTGCCCTGTAATCCAGTGAGCTGTGCGGCTGGCTTAATTGTCATCCTGATACCATGCCTTGATTAAGACCGGCGCTTCAACAAACAGTTCCGGGTCTTGAAACCGATATGCACGGCTTGGTGCGGTACGAGGTGGACCCCAAGCGCGGGTACTACGTAGACCACGTGAAGTAAGCAGCGTGCGCCAGCCAAGTTGGAGCTACTGGTGTCTTACCAGGAATGCACGAACGCTGGATGAATACCAACGCGCTCCATTCCGGCCCCGTAAACCCTGCCGGTTCAGTTCAGAGGCAATCGCACTGAACGTCTTGCCCCGTTGCCGGCATTGGCTAATTCTAGCCAAGACCGCAGCTCTGTCGTACCACGTCGTTCTTGAAATGTCTGCAGCAGCACGCTTTTTCACAAGCTGGTTGCGATCCTTGTGCAACAACTCCGAAGCGCGAAGCTGCTGTTCAATGAACTTTGTCCAACTCATCTCTGTCGCTCCGCATGCGAGGCAAATGGACGCTTGTAGTGTTGTTTACTCATAATGGCCCACACACAAGCTGCTCAAAAACCACGGAGACGATTTGTTCTCCCGATTCGAGCCGCAACACAAAGCGCTGAACTTGAACGCTGCGCTCGCGTAACCGTCTACTATCACATCATTGATGATTGCGACCATCAGACCTGCTCGGACCACCAAAAAGCCGAAAAGGATAATCGACAACAGAATCAGGCATACCTCTTTAAGCGCGAATTTTAGAATCGCTTCGCCAGGCCGGAATACCGAGCAGACGACCGTGGCAAGCCCGATCAGAGCGAGCGTCCCGCCAAGCACTGTCGGGAAATAGGCAGCCTTTATCCTCCTGGCGCTCCACATGAAGCAGGCGCGACTAACGATGACGGCGGCCATGCCGAAGAATATAAAAATGGATTTGGATCCGAAGCCCCTTAAGTCTCGAACTAGATGTTGCACAAGGTAGCCTGCATGAATATGAACGACATGGGTTCTAAGCGTCGAGCGCAGTTTTTCGGCTCTACCAGAGCCCGATGTTTTGTTATGTGCTTCAAGCCCTCGAATGCGGTGAAGATACATGTGTGCTTGGGACGCGCCATTTCCCCAATAAACTTACTTATCTGGGAACCGGCTTGCGACCATTTTTGCCGCGAGCCGGTTTGTGATTTAGAAGCAGGAGTAGGCAACCTATAGGCAAGGCTTACAAACTAGCCGCCTCGTTAATCAACACCGTACGCGACTTGTTTCTGTGTCAGTCAATCTTCGCGCCGGCCTGTTTGACCACTTGGGCCCAGCGTGGAATCTCGGTTCGGATAAATGCTGCAAATTCCTCGGGGCTATTCGTGACTGAGGTGCCGCCTGTGGCAGCAATGCGATCGGCTACTTCTCTCGAACTGATGGCCTTGATGCTTGCGCTATTCAGCTTTTGAATAATCTCCTTCGGCGTCCCTGCCGGTGCGACAACTCCATACCACGCTGTTGCCTCATATCCAGACAATCCCGTCTCCTCAACCGTCGGTACATCTGGTAACGCCGGATTTCTTTTGCGTGATGTGACGGCCAACGGGATCAGCTTGCCCGCCTTCACATACGGCAAGGTGGCGGTTACGCTACCAATAACGATCGACACCTGTCCGCCGATAGCATCCGTTATCGCCGGACCGTCCCCCTTGTAGGGGATATGGCTAAGATTGATATTTGCCATGACCTTCAGCATTTCGCCACTGAGGTGCTGAGTGGTGCCATTACCACCGGTTGCGAAATTGTATTTGTCAGGATTGGCCTTAGCAAGACGGATCAAGTCTTCCAGCGACTTCACGCCCACGCTTGGATGCGCAGCGATCACATTTGGAACGAATGCCATCAGCGTGACAGGTGCGAAGTCTGTGGCTGGATCATAGGGCAACTTGGTAAACAGCGTGGCGTTGACAGCCAGCGGCCCGTTTGGTGCGAAGCCGAGCGTGTACCCGTCGGGCGCAGACTTGGCTACAAAATCCATGCCGATATTGCCGCCGGCGCCAGGCTTGTTGTCGACCACGACCGGCTGCTTGAGAATGTCGGACAACGTCTTCGCATAGGCGCGCGAAAGCGTGTCGGTTGTGCCGCCGGCGGAATAGGGAACGATCAACCGAATCGGCTTGGTCGGATATCCCTGGGCCGCAGCCGATAAAGCAAATCCTAGTACTACAATACCTACAATCATCTTACTTAAAAATCTGGGTTTCATTTTTATCTCGTCTCCTGGTACGGGTTGTTATAGGTCCATCTGCTTGGCGATAACGGAACGCATAATCTCGTTCGTGCCGCCGCCGATTGCTCCAATCCGGGCGTCCCGGAAATACATCTGCATCTCGTGTTCCATCATGTAACCCGCGCCACCCATAATTTGGATGCCCATGTCGGCGCAGCGTGAATTGTTTTCCGTCGCGAGCACCTTGGCCATCGCCGTTTCCATCGTCGGTGACTCTCCGGCATCCAGCATATCTGCCACCCGGTGCGTCATGACTCGGGCGCTTTCCGCCATGATTTGCATGTCCGCGAATTTATGGGCAATGGCCTGGTAACTTGAGATCGGTTTGCCGAACTGCGTGCGCTCGACGGCGTAATCGCGGGCATAATCAATAATTTTCATCATGTTTCCGCATGCTGCTGCCGCCAAACCCATCCTTTCAAGATTCAGGCCGCGCATCAGCGCTTTCCAGCCGCCGTTTTTCTCTCCCAGCATGCGTGCTGCTGGAACACGAACATTGTCGAAGTAGACTTCACTAGTGTGTATCATGCGCCGACCAAGGGACTTGAGAGGACGTATCGTCACACCTGGTGAGCGTACATCCACTAGGAACAGCGTAATCCCCTTGTGTCCGGCATCGCGCTCGGTCTTGGTGGCCACGACTAGGTGATGCGCGACGTGCGCGCATGTGATGTACACCTTTTGCCCTGTAATGACGTAGTCGTCACCATCCTGGACTGCTCTGGTGCGGATGGAGGCAACATCGGAGCCGGTTTCGGGCTCCGTAAGACACAGCGCAAGGCGGGTGGTACCTGCAATCACACCAGGCAGGATTTCTGCCTTCAACGCCTGGCTGCCGCCGTGCCTCACCTGCATTCCACCGTAGATCACGCTAGTCATGTACGCCGACGCGAGCTGCGCACTGTGATACGCAACTGACTCGATAAAGATTGTTAAATCCTTGAAGGAGCCTTCGGAACCGCCATACTCCACTTCGTATGGAAGGCCAAGCCACCCTGCCTTAGCCATCGCCTCATACGCTTCAAATGGAAACTGGCGTGCTTCGTCAAGCTCTAGAATCTTTTCGCGCGGCAACGCCTCTTCGACGAGCTGCAGCGCACTTTCACGGATCATCTTTTGTGCTTCCGTCAGTCCGAAGTCCACGTTGGATTGGTTCATCATTCTGTCATCTCCTGGAAATTGAAAAGGGCGGCCTTGGTTATTGAGGCCGGCGGCGGTACAGAAGAGTGACGTTCATCTCCTGGACCGTGGTGCCGTCCTGCTTGACGATCCGTCGCTGCAATGTCACTGCACCGCGATCTGGCTTGCTTGATTCCTTCTTGCCAAGCACCTTCGACACCATATGAATGGTGTCACCGTGTTTGACAGGCGCGAGCATCTTCCAGCCGTCGATTTGCAGCAATGCGAGCAGCGTTCCATCGTTCAGGCCGCTGGCATATTGGAGACCGGCGGCGATGGCGTAAACTAGGGGACCGTGTGCAACCGGCTCGCCGAAGGGGGTCGATTTGCAATACTCGAAATTGGCATGCACTTCGTTGAAGTCGCCCGACAGGCAAGCGAAATTGACGATGTCGGTCGAAGTGATAGTACGTGCTGGTGTGATGTATTCGGCGCCAGCCTCAAAATCTTCGAAATACTTGCCTCGGATGGGGCGTGTAGACATGGTGGTTTCTCCTCTATAAAAAGTGTTATCGTTTTTCGTTTGTCAGTATCAGCGTGCAATGCGACGATAGAATGCCTCCTTCGTTATGCACTAACGCCACTTCCGCTCCTTCCACCTGCCGGCTTCCCAGACCTCCACGCAACTGCCGAACCGCTTCGACAATGCCGAACAGTCCCCCTACCGAGCCTGCGTGCGCATGCGACAACATGCCGCCATGCGTATTGACCGGCATCTTTCCGCCAATTCGGGCATGGCCTTCCTGGTAATAGAAGCCGCCTTCGCCGCGTCCGCAGAATCCTAGTTCTTCCAGCTCGACGATCGGTACGATGGAGAAGCAATCGTAGAGCTGCGCAACATCAATGTCCGATGGTCCGAGCCCTGCCATGCGGTACGCAGCTTCACCGGATTCGCGTGCGCCGAACTCAGTGAGGCTCGGCGCGAAGGAAATGTGCTCATGCGTGTGAAACTCGCCGATGCCTGCCAGGTATACCGGGCGGCGGAGCAGATCCTTGGCGCGTTCGGCGGAGGTCACGATGAACGCGCCGCCGGCGTCCGACAGCAAGCAGCAATCCAGCATTTTGAGCGGATCGGCGATCGGCTTGGAATTCATTACGTCTTCCAGCGTCAAGGGCTTTTTGGCGTGCGCGTTCGGATGAAGCATTGCGTGTGCGCGGGTCGTGACAGCGACGGCGGCCATCTGCTCCTCCGTCGTGCCGAATTCTTCCATGTGCCGACGCGCAATCATTGCGTAGAAGGCAGGAATTGATGCCCCGTAGGGCTGTTCGAAATATGGGTGACCTACTGCGGTAAGTGCCGCTACAGCTTGGTCGCGGCTCTGTCCGGTGGCGCGGTTTTCGCCAGCGCACACTAGGACGGTATTGCATTGTCCGGATGCGATTGCTTCGGCAGCATGCTTGAGCATGACCCCAGGTGAGGCACCGCCTACCACCATGGATGCGTTGTACCGCGGCTTGATGCCGAGGTATTCGCTAATCACGGTTCCAAGCATGAAGTACGGCTCCGTAAAGGAGTACGCGGTCAACAAGCCGTCGATATCAGACACCTTCATTCCGGCATCATCCAGTGCGCGCCGCGCTGCCTGGGCATTGAGTCCCAGACCGCTCATACCCGGCACCTTGCCGATGTCGGACTCTCCGACTCCCACAATCGCTACCTTGTTGCGCAATGTGTTCATCATGTCAGTTACCTTCCTTTGTGCCGGACTGGCGGACGAATTGAGGCACTTTCGCGTTGTCCCCACGCTGTTCAAAGCAAACCTCGACCCGGTCAGCGATCCGGGTTTCAAGCGCGTCCTTGCCAAGGATGTTGGCCATCATTCGCGTTCCTTCATCCAAATCAATTAGTGCCAACACATATGGCACCTGATCGGCAAATTCGGGGAGCGCCGCACGACGGACTATGCTATAGCTGTGGACAGTGCCCCGTCCGCTCGCCTGTATCCATTCCAGCTCGGTGCTCCAGCACTTTGGACACAAGTAGCGAGGGAGGAAATGGACCGTCCCGCAGGATTTGCATTTCCGGATCATCAGGCGATTCTCGCGAGCGCCATCCCAGTAAACTTGGGAGTCTGGATTGGCGATGGGTTGCGGAAGGTTTTGACTCATTCGTTTTCTCGCTAAATAGTTGAGCAATCTCACTTGGCCTTGGCGGTGGCGCCAGGGAAGTCTGCGGGCCTGCGTTCGATCGCGGCATCAAGGCCTTCATGGAATTCAGGGTTCGACATGGCCAGCACCTGGCCAAAGCCCTCGAAGGCCATCATGTCGGACAGAGATGTTTCAAAGGTGCGCGCCATCAACGTCTTGGCAAGCCCCATGACCTCGGCCGGCCCCTCGGCGAGGCGCTGCGCTTGACGCAATCCCATCGCGTGGAGCTCGTCATCCGGCACCACCTTGGCTACCAGGCCGAGCTCGGCGGCTTGGTGCGCAGTGAAGGTTCCACCACTGAATATGAAATTTTTGGCGCGCGCCATGCCGATGAGACGCGGAAGGTGATACATGGTGGCGATGTCCGGCACCACGCCTAACCGGAAAAAACCTGCCATGAACTTCGCGCTTTCGCCGGCGATCAGCACATCACCGGTCAACGCCAGTCCCATGCCGCCCCCGACCGCGTAACCCTGAACACCGATTACTACCGGCTTGTCAAGATTAATTAAGGGTGACAACCACTGATTCAGGCCGCGGAACCGGCGATGGACGGTCCATGGGTCGCACGATGTCTTCAGCATGTGCAGGTCTCCGCCTGCACAGAAGCTCGGGCCGTCGGCAGCCAAGAACACCGATCGCACAGCGTGATCACGTCCAGCCTCGTCCACCGCGGCGCCAATTTGCGCGCGCATGTCCATCGTCAGGGAATTCAAATTCTCCGGACTCGAAAGGCGGATAATCATTACACCGCCGTCTCTTTCCGTAGTCACTAGTTTGTTAGTCATTATCAGTCTCCATGCATCGATGCGCCGAAATGCGCCTTATCGCATCTGGAATAGCAATCGATATGCCAATGGGGTAAGAAATGTGTTGATGCGGCTTGCCAAGCATGGCTTGAGTCAAAACGCACTTCGCCAACTCATTGATTCGTCAAAACAATTTTCCGACTGAAGCAGTTGGTGACGCGCCTGCGAGATGCAAGGAGCCGTATGCCGAGCTGCGCGGAATAGCGTCTTTCGCCAGCTGAGATGTCTGCTTCACATACAACTGATACGCAATTGGCAGCGCGGGATACACTCGCCTTACCGCGGCTGCGCTACGCTGAAGACGCCTTGTCCGGATGCCAGCATTTCTCCCCCCGGACACGCGTAGACCTTGATCGTTGAAAAGTACATGGATCGGCCGCGTTTGGTGATTTGAGCTTCGGCTCGCAATGACGTTGTCTGCGCAAGGCCGGTACCACGCAGGAAGGAGCAATTCATGGAAACCGTGGAGGCGATATGCTCCGAAACGTCTTTTTTTACGCCTGCCCAGTAGCCGGCGACGTCAATCAGCGTCATGACCACGCCACCGTGAACTGTACCTTTGAAATTGCAGTGTTCCTGTCGCAGCTTGAGCTCTACGATAGCGCTTCCCTCTGGCGATTCCAGGCGCTCGAAACCAAGCAGGGCTTTAAAATGAGGAGCGGATCCTTCACGCCCGCCGACTTCATATTGTTGTTTAATTTTTTCCATGCGATCTCCCATGAGTGTCATCATTAGGCCGCTACGGAGCAAGTCGTATGCCATCACAAATACTGAAGTTGTAGCGCGTGTTGTCGCGGTTCTCGGGTAGTCGAGCCGCTCAATTCATGTGAGCTGTATGCGGGCAAGACAAAATAGGTGTCTGTGGGGGAAGAGACCGAGAGGCGCTTTGATTGCGATGTCTGAATTCGGCAGCTTGCACTTCCCTCTCCCGCCCGCGGGAGAGGGAAGTGCAGAGCGCGGCAAGCCAACCGCTATTCCGGATCGAGCTTCTTGTAGAGATAGGCACGCGAGATCCCCAGTTCCTCCGCCGCCTTCTTTTTGTTTCCGCGATGCCTGCTCATGGCTTCTCGAATCATGTTTTTTTCCAGCTCATTGATGGCGTCTTGGATCGTTCGCGTCGAAGAAGGCGCAGCTGTGCCGTTTGAAGCATTGACTGGAACGGGCGCCTCGGAGGAAGACGCTCTCTCCAGCGGGATGTCGCTCATAAGGCGAAAATTCTCGATGGTGATTTCGGGACCGTCGCAGAAGATGGCTGCTTTCTCCACTTCATGCAAGAGCTGCCGGACATTCCCGGGCCACGACTGCTCTCGCAAAAAGTCATAGACACGACCATCAACGCGCTTTACCGACGTTCGATGACGGTTGGCGAATGAAACCAGGATGCTTTGCACGAGCTCCGGGACGTCCTCAAGGCGCTCACGCAAGCTCGGCATGCGAATGGTCACACCGCTGATTCGATAATAAAGGTCGAGTCGGAACTGTCCGTTGCCTATCATCTCCTGGAAGTTACAGTTACTGGCGCAGATAAGACGGAAGTCCGAATGAAAGACCCGGTTGCCGCCGACACGCTCAAACATGCCATCCTGCAGGACACGCAGCAGCTTTACCTGAATTTCAGCCGGCATGTCGCCGACCTCGTCGAAGAACAATGAGCTGTTGTCAGCCAGTTCGAACTTGCCTTTGCGGCCGGCTTTCTCTGCCCCCGTGAATGCGCCGGACTCGTATCCGAACAATTCGCTTTCGACAAGCCCGCCCGGAAGTGCTGCTGCGTTGACAAAAATCATTCGGTTCTTGCTGCGCAGGCTTAACGCATGAATTGCGTGCGCGGCCAGTTCCTTCCCTGTGCCGCTCTCGCCGACAATCAACACCGGGACATGGAGCGGCGCCACCTTGATGATGTCCGACTTGAGTTGTCGCATCGCTTCGCTGTCGCCCACCATCTGTTCCAAATCAAAGGAGCTCTTCTTCATGCCTGACATTTCTTGCCGGTAGAATTGGACTTCCGAACGCAACTTGGTCACTTCACGTGAGAGATTGTGAACAGTCTCCGGTTCCTTGAACATGACCTGGCCAATCGCCCCGACAGTCTTGCCGTTTTGCGTGATGGGAATGCGGGAAACGACGCGAGTCACTCCACCCATTTCCTGCAGCTTGCCGATCTCCGCACGGCCGCTCTGCACGACCTCATGCAGCCGGGTGTTCTCAATCACTTCCGTGACGTGCTTCCCTATTCCTTCCCCGCGCTTGAATCCGAAAAACTTCTCATGTACTGGGGGAATAAATTTGAGCCGCGATTGCTCATCCGCTACGATCATCGAAAAATAGGGGTTTTCAACCAGATAGGTAAAGATGGCGTGCGCGAAATCAACGCAGGTAATCAAATCGAAGAGCGCCGACTTCTCTTCAACCGGCTGGATGAAAAAGACCATCGCATCTGCCATTGCGCGATACGTCACAACCATCTGCCTTCCAAGTTCCAGCGCTATCATCCCGCTGCCTTGCGCGCGCTTTTCATCCAGGCCTTCCAGAAGCTTGTGCCGAATCTTGATGCTATCGGCGCAACCGCCGGCGTACACCACGATATCGTTGGTGTCTATTATCAGAATTCCGAAACGGCCTGTCTCATTTACCATCATATCTATTATCCGTCTTATAAGTATGGGAAATCTGCGGTGTCTTCCAAGAATACACTTATATCATGGGGCCGACACAGCTACCGGACGATGGTTATGCGTAGTGAGTGTGGAAGGAGCAGGACTCCAAACCGCACCATACGGCCATGCCTGTTCCTCACCACCTTATTTACCGAGAAAACAAGTGTTTTCAGATAGCGGCTGAAACGCCTGCTCGCCTGAAATGACCCTCTTGATCCTGACAATGTCCCATTCGCCTTTCGACTCGGCGGGCGTCTTGACTTCGGCCAGATACATGTCATGCACCATTCGGCCGTTTGCCCTAATCTTTCCACCCTTGGCGAAGAAGTCGTTGATTTCGGTCTCTTTCATCTTTTTGGTTACGGCGTCGGCGTTGTCCGTTCCGGCAGACTGGATGGCCTTGAGGTAATGCATGGTTGCGGAATATGCCCCCGCCTGAATCATTGTTGGCATCGCCCCGTGGACGGCGTAGAACCGTTTCGACCAATTGCGTGTCTCATCGTTGTAATCCCAATAGAAGCCCGTGGTGAACAGGAGGTTCTGGGAGATATTCAGCCCCATGCCTTTGATGTCGGTATCGAATACCAGCAGCGTCGCCAGTTTTTGGCCGGAGCGCCCGACGCCGAACTCCGCTGCCTGCCGTACCGCGTTCTGCGTATCCTTGCCGGCATTGGCCAGCCCGATAATCTTTGCCTTGGATGTCTGAGCCTGCAAAAGGAAGGAAGAAAAGTCAGTCGCGTTCAGCGGATGCCTGCGCGTGCCGTGGACTTTGCCGCCCATCTTTTGTATAACCTTGGTGGTATCCTTTTCCAAGGAGCTGCCGAACGCGTAGTCGGCCGTAATGAAATACCAGCTATCTCCGCCCTCCTGCATCACTGCGCGGCCGGTTCCTGTCGCCAGCGCATAGGTGTCGTATACATAGTGGATTCCGTAAGGAGAACACTCGTTGTTGGTAAGCGCCGTGGAGGCCGAGCCGGCGAAAATCATAACTTTCTTCTTCTCAGCACCTAGTTTTTGCAGTGCGATTGCCGCGGCCGAATCGGTCGACTCAATGATCATATCAACTTGCTCACGGTCGAACCACTCCCGGCCCTTAGTGGCGGCAATATCGACCTTGTTCTGGTAATCGGCACTCAATACCTGAATCGGCTTGCCATGGACCTTGCCGCCGAAATCTTGGACTGCCATCTCGACTGCCCTGACTGCGCCTGGTCCGCCGTTAGCGGAGTAGACCCCAGTCTTGTCAACCATGACACCGATTTTTACCTCATTGTCAGAAACTTGAGCGAAGGCGAACAACGGTAGAACGGAAAGCGCAATCAGAAGGGTTGCCGACTTAGAATGAAGTTTCATCATCGTCTCCATTTGTTTTGTAGTTGTTAATGGGAAGGGCGTCAACGGCGCATACACCGCTGCAGCAAATGAAACGCAAATTCCATTCCATAAGTAAAGCCGGCGCATACATCCTCTCCGCCTGCAGTCCGCCGTCGTTTTTTCACCATCCCGTTCTCGTACTGCCTTCGCCACGAGCAAACTGCCTCCAAGCACTGTCTTCGACGTAGACAACTGTACTCCTCCAGGAGCTTGATCTGATCGCCGCGTGCCCGGACACGCTCCGCCTAGCCACGTAAATACAAGCTTGCGGCAGGGTTTGGAGAAGGTAGGGCATGACTGAGCGCCAGTGGCACAGACGTTGCTATTGCGAGATTACCTACAACTTTTGAACTGCTTTCCTCATGGTCCCTGCTGATAACATGCGCTCTCCGCCACTGCCTTCTCAAGCGATCAATCTTCTCGAAGGTATTCGTGTACTGGATATGACAACATCGGTGGCGGGCCCTTATGCGGGCCTGCTGCTGGCGGACTTAGGTGCCGAAGTCGCCAAGATCGAGCGGCCGGAACAGGGGGATGACGCGCGCGCCTGGGGACCTCCTTTCCTCGACGGCGAGTCCCTGTGGTTCCTGAGCGTGAACCGCAACAAGCAGAGTGTCACTCTCGACACTTCGCAGCCCGCCGGCCGAGAGACGTTGCGAGCGCTGGTTTCCAAGGCGGACGTCATGCTCACGAACCAGGTACTGCGCAGCCAGAAGAAACTTGGCATCGACTACGAAACGCTCAAGGCGGTTAACCCTCGCTTAATCCATGTTTCCATCACAGGATTTGGCTTGAGCGGCCCGAACGCCGACCTGCCTTGCTATGACCTGATCGCCGAGGGCTATAGCGGTGTCATGGACCTAACGGGTGAAGCAGACGGCGATCCGCAGAAAGTCGGCACGCCGGCGGCGGATCTTCTGGCGGGACAGGATGCGGCCTTGGCCACGCTGGCTGCAATCATTGCGCGCAACCGCACCGGGTTCGGCCAGGAAATCGACGTCTCGATGGTCGAAAGCATGACACGCTTCCTCACGCCGCGCATCATTCCGTTCCTTGGCTCGGGTGAGCTGCCGCGCCGCGCCGGAGGCAAGGACAGCGTGATCGCGATCTATCAGACCTTCGACGCCGAAGATGCCCCGTTGACTCTGGGCCTCGGCAATGACGGCATTTGGATCCGCTTCTGCAACGCCATCGGGCGTCAGGATATGGCGGCCGACCCGCGCTTGGCGAATAACGAGGGACGACGCCGTCACCGGCCGGAAATCGTGGAAGAAATCCAGAAAGCACTCCGCACTAAACCTCGCAGCCATTGGCTTGCGCTTTTTGCCAAGTCTCGTGTACCAGCCGGTCCGATCAACCGTCTCGATGAAGTTGTGCAGGACCCGGCCATGCAGGAACGCGGGTTGTTTTTTTCACTCGAACGCAACGGCTTCGCCATCCCACAGATTGGCCTCGGCATACGCTTCGACGGCAATAGCCACGCCTGCCGGTCGGCCCCGCCGCGCCTTGGCGAGGACACCATGAAAGTATTTAAGACCTGGCTCGACTGGGACGACACCAGACTCGCAGCGCTCGCGGGTAAGCCTGCACAGTAATACATACTTAATCCTCAATTCGACGACAAGGAGATCACCGATGAGCAGCAAATTCGAAACCATCCTGTATCAAGAAGACGGCCCGATCGGCACAATCACGCTCAACCGCCCGGACAACGGCAACATGTTCAATGAGCGCATGTGTCACGAGATCCGCGACTGCATCAACGAGATTCGCCGCGAAACGCGCACACGTGTCGTGGTGATCACGGGGGCAGGCGATCGCTTCTTCTGTATCGGGGGCGAGAAGACGGGTATGGAAGACACAAAACTTTATGCGGGCGTGCTTCCGGTCCTAGAAATGTACGAGAGTATCGACCGGCTGCAGAAGCCCGTAATCGCCTCGGTGAACGGCTTTGCCGTCGGTGGCGGGAATGTGCTGCAGGTGATGTGCGACCTGACCATTGCAAAGGAAAGCGCTGTGTTCCGTCAGGTGGGTCCGATGATGGGCAGCTTCGATGCCGGATACGGCACATGGTATCTCGAAGACCTGGTTGGCAAGAAAAAAGCCAAGGAGATCTGGTACCTCAATCCCAAGATCTCAGCGGCAGAAGCCGTGTCTATCGGACTAATCAACAAGGTTGTTCCGGACGACCAGCTAGCCGCCGCCACCCGCGAGATGGCGCTGGAAGTTGCCAACCGCGGTGCGTTCGCGCTGGCAGCAATCAAAGGCGCTTTCGGTGCACGCCACGGCGGCGTTGCTGGCCTGTCCCGTGTGACGCACGACCAGTTGCTGCGCCAGTATCTCGATACTGACGAATCGAAGGAAATGTCAAAGTCCTTCGCCGAAAAGCGCAAGCCCGATCCGTCGACCTTTGGCCACTGAAGCCGACCACGCCATGACTACCATCCTCACCCTGCACGATCCGGGCAAGGCCGCAGCCTTGTATGCAAGCGGCGTCTGGCAGAAGGACACTTTGTATACGCTGCTGGCGCAACATGCCGCGGAGCGTCCCAACGCCTACGCGCTGCGCGACCGCAGCCGCCGTATCACATGGTCTGCCCTGCTGGCATGGACCGACGCGGTCGCCGCCGACCTAGAGAATGCCGGCCTGCGCAATGGTTCACGGGTGTCCGTGTGGTTGCCCAATCGCGTCGAATCCATCATCGTGTTCTTGGCATGTTCGCGCAACGGCTACGTCTGCAATGCGTCGCTTCACCAGAACTACACCGTCGCAGAGATTGTTACGCTGCTGAACCGGATCGAGTCCGAAGCTTTTTTCGGCCAGACAGGTTATGGCGCAGATGCTGCTCAAGCGGATGCGCCTGGTTCGATCGCCACGGTGGCGAGCATGCGGCGTGCATGGTGGCTACCGCCACTTGAAGCGCAGGCGCAGGAAGGCAACTTCCCTAGACCTGACGCCGGCCGCCGGCCCGTCCAGGCTGCGAATCTTAATCCGGACAAGGTCACTTACCTAGCCTTCACCTCCGGCACGACCGGGCTTCCCAAGGCGGTCATGCACAGTGACAACACGCTGCTTGCAAACGGTCGGGCGATGGTCAAGGATTGGCATCACGATGCGAACACGATATTGCTATCGCTGTCCCCGGTCAGCCACCATATCGCGACGGTCGGTCTGGAACAGGCGCTTGCAGCTGGCTTCGAAATGGTGCTCAACGATGTCCCGCAAGGCATGAAGCCGCTTGACTGGATCCTGGAGACTGGCGCCACCTATGTCATGGGCGTGCCTACCCACGCGATGGACATCCTGGCCGAGGCCAAACAGCGTGGCCTGGAGGGGCTGGGCCAGGTGAAAGTCTTCTATATGGCCGGCTCGCCGATTCCGCCGGAAACGGCGCAGTCCTTCCTGTCTCGTGGCGTGACGCCGCAGAATGTGTACGGCATGACCGAGAACGGCTCGCACCAGTACACGCTCCCCTCGGACGGCGCTGACACCATCGTCGGCACCTGCGGGCGCGCCTGCGCCGGATTCGAAGTCAAGCTCTGGACTCAGGACAATCCCAACGTGGAAGTAGCGCCAGGCGAAGTGGGGGAAATCGGCAGCCGCGGTGGCAATCTGATGCTCGGCTACTTTAACAACCAATCCGCAACGGAAAAGTGCTTCAACGCCGACGGCTGGTTCCTAAGCGGCGACCTCGGCCGGATGGATGAAAACGGCTGTCTGGTCATTGTCGGTCGGAAAAAAGATTTGATTATCCGTGGCGGCCACAACATTTATCCCTCGAGCATCGAGGATCGCGCAATCACGCATCCCGCCGTGCTAAAGGCAGCCGCTTTTTCGGTTGCCGACGACCGGCTCGGCGAAAAAGTCTGCCTGGCCGTCATCCTCGCCCACAACATCGAACTGGACGGCGACGCGATGCTACAACACCTGAATGACGCCGGTCTATCCAAGTTCGACATGCCGGAGTACTACATCGCGATGCGGGAATTCCCGCTCACCGCCAGCGGCAAGATCCTCAAGCGCGAATTGATGGAATGGGTCAAGCAGAAACGCATCGCCCCCACGCCGGTACGCTGGACCGGCGGCCGGTAATGAAACCAAAGGAGACCTGAAAATGCCCATCACGCTAAGCCGCAAAGACGAGTTCTGCTTGCTGACGATCGATCGCCAGGAAGCGTTGAACGCGCTTAGTTTTTCCCTGATCCAGGAGATCGGAATGGCTTTGGACGAAGCAGCCGACTCGGGCTGCCGCGCACTTATCATCACGGGCGCCGGTCCCAAGTCCTTCTGCGCCGGTGCCGACATCACCGAATTGACCGGACGCGACCTCGAGGCGCAAAAACGAGGTTCCGAAATCGGCCAGCACACGTTTGCCAAGCTCGACACGCTGCCAATGCCTTCGGTGGCCGTCATTAACGGTTTCGCGTTCGGCGGCGGACTGGAACTGGCGATAGCCTGTACCTTCCGGCTGGCGATGCCCAACGCAAAAATGGGCCTGCCGGAAATCAAGCTTGGACTGATTCCCGGCTACGGCGGGACGCAGCGCCTGCCGCGCTTGGTCGGCGAAGCAAGAGCGATGGAGCTAATCCTTACCGGCCGCACGGTGCCGGCGGAGGAAGCTTATCGCATCGGGCTGGTCAATCGCCTGGTCGAAGGCGACCCGGTTGAAGCGGGAATTGCTTTCGCCCGTGAATTCAGCGGCTTCGGCATGTTGGCGTCGCGCCTGGCGCGCGGCGCTGTTCAGCGAGCGCTGCAGACACCGCTGCAGGAAGGACTCAAGATCGAGGCCGACCTGTCCACGCTGGCCTACTGCACGGAGGATGCCGACGAAGGGATGGCGGCGTTCCTCGCCAAACGTCAACCCATTTTCAAGGATCGATAAGCCCATGAACAAAGACGGGATCATCATCATCACTGGCGGCAGCCGCGGCATCGGTGCCGCTATTGCTTCGGCTCTGCTGCGCGCCGGCTATCGCATAGCCTGCCTGTCGCGCAGCGGTGCCCTGCCAGCAATGGGCGACAGCGCACTACTCACCGACCGCTGCAAAGCATTTTCCTGTGACGTCACCCGCCCGGACAGCATGCGGGCCGCGTTCGACCAGATCGCGGCACTCGGCTATCCCGTGGTCGGACTGGTCAATAATGCGGGCATCCATCTAGAAGGTCCAAGCAAGTCGTTTTCTCTGGAAGACTACGACACGGTATTCGACACGAATGCCAAGGCTGTGCTGATTGCTAGCCAATGTGCGTATCCATTCCTCGAAGCTGGCGGCGGGCTAATCGTGAATATTGGCTCTTTCTTCGACAAGATGGGGGTCAAGCGCAACTTGGCGTATTGCGCCTCCAAGGCAGCCGTGGCGGCAATGACACGCTGCCTGGCGGTCGAATGGGCCAGCAAGGGCATCAACGTCATGAATGTCGCGCCGGGCTATATCGTCACCGACCTCAACAAGGAAGCGATGGAATCCGGGCCGCTGCGCACCTACCTGGAAAAGCGCATCCCACGCGGCACGCCTGGCACCTCCGCGGAAGTCGCCAACGTCGTTGCAACGCTCTATGCAACTGACACGTCCTTCCTGACCGGGGAAACCATCTATATCGACGGCGCACAGGGCATCGCCCACTAAAATTTCGTTAGAAAGGCAAGCACATGAACATTTTCGAACGGCTCGATTTCGCGGTATCCCTGAATCAAGAAGAGAGGATACTGCTGGACGCCGTCCGCACGTTGTCACAGGAGCAGATCGCTGCGAAGGCCGAGCATTATGACAAGACCGGCAAATTCCCCTGGGAAAACATTCAGGCCATTAACGACCTCGGCTTGAACGCCATGTTCATCCCCGAAGAGTATGGCGGGGCACCCCTGTCCTATTCGGCTTACCTGGCCTGCGTGCGGGAAATCTCGAAGGCCTGCGCTTCTACCGGCATCATCTGGGCAACCAATTTCCACGCGATCAAGCCGCTGATCGACTTTGGCACGCAGGACCAGAAGCAGCGCTTCCTGCCACGCATGGCGGCAGGTGGCCTAGCCTCGTTGGCAATCACCGAGCCGGGCGCCGGTTCAGATGCCTTGGGCATGCGCACAAAGTTCACGCCGGACGGCGATGACATCGTAATCCAAGGCGGCAAGGTCTTCATTACCAACGGCGACGTCGCTGACCTCTATATCCTGTTCGGCAAGTGGAGCGAGATTGAAGATCCCAGGCAGTCGATCTCCGTGCTGGTGCTGGAAAAAGAGACTCCCGGCCTGTCGGTGGTTGGCACCGAAACCAAGATGGGGCATCGCGCGTCCACCACAGCGGCCATTTCCTTCGACAACTGCCGTGTTCCACGCGCCAACCTGATCAAGGAACCGGGCGACGGCCTGCACATCTTGTTCTCGTCGCTTAACAAGTCGCGTCCCAGCGTCGCTGCGCATGCGCTAGGCATCGCGCGCGCCGCCTTCGAAGACGCGGTGACCTACATCAATGAACGCAAGCAGTCGGGCAGAAAGATCATTGAGTTCCAGGGCATCCAGTTCATGCTCGCCGACATGGCGACGGACCTGGCAATGTGCGAGGGTTGGCTCTGGCGCCTGGCAGCGATGGTCGATGCCGGCGCGACCGATTTCGGTATCGAGGCATCGATGCTGAAGATGCGCGCTTCCGACTTGGCCATGCGCATCGCCACGGACGCCGTGCAGCTGCTCGGTGGCTACGGATATTGTTGCGACTATCGCGTCGAACGGCTGATGCGCGACGCCAAGATCACTCAGATCTGGGAAGGAACTAATCAGGTGCACCGTCAGTTGATCGGACGCAGTTTTTTGAAAAAGTGAGGACTTAATGAGTGAAATCAAGACCATCGGTATTGCCGGCTGCGGCACCATGGGCGCTGGCATTGCCATCGTCGCAGCCCGCGCCGGCTTCCGTACCGTCGTGTATGACACGCGCCAGGACGCGCTGGACCGCGCGCTGAAGCAGACCAAGGATTTTCTTGCGAAGTCGGTACAGCGTGGCAAGCTGACCGAAGAGCAGGCTGCAGCGAGCGTCAACAACTTCGTTCTAACAACCAGCCTGAGCGACATGGGGTCATGCGACCTGGTGATCGACGCGGTGTTCGAAGATTTGCGCGTCAAGCATGACTTGTTCGGCAAGCTCAATGAAGTGTGCCCGCCGCACACGATTTTCGCATCCAATACGTCGACCTTGTCCATTACCGAGATCGCCGCCGGTTCGGGACGCGACGACCGTTTTGTCGGCATGCATTTCTGCCTGCCGGCGCAGTTAATGAAGTTGGTCGAAATGTCGCCCGGCCTTAACACCTCGGAAGAAACTTTGGCAAAGGCGTGGACTGCATGCGAAGCCTTGGGGCAAAAACCGGTGAAAACCAAGGACAATCCGGGCTTTATCCTGAACTACTTCCTTGTCCCGTTCAACAACGATGCGATCCGCATGGTTGAAGCCGGCGTTGCGGAGCCGGCCGATATCGACCGCGCGATCAAGGAGGGTCTCGGCTACCCGATGGGTCCGCTGGAGTTGCTCGACCTGGTCGGCCTCGACACGCAGCTATTGCTGTGCGAGGCGATGTACGGAATTACGAATGAGCCTCGAACAGCATGCCCGCCGCTGGTCAAGCGCATGATCGCCGCCGGTCACCTCGGCCGCAAGTCCGGCCGCGGTTTCTATACATATCAAGGCAATGCCATGTTTGGGAGCTGACACATGAACTATTCCATCATTGATACCGGAAACAGCCGTTCCTTCCCGACACCGCACGCCCTGTTACAAGGCACGGCAGCAGATGGCGAGGTCGTCATCCTGCTCGGACAACAGGCGGGCGACGCTCAGGCGAAAATACAAGGCGCCGATAAGAAAGCAGCGATCCTGATTGAACTCGGAAACGAATCCCTCGGCGTACATACCGGCGAAAGCCGCGGCAACGAAGGATCAAACGTACTCGGTTTTAACCGCTTCCGCCTCGGCGACGCGGAGCCGTCAAATTTGGTTGAGCTGGTACGCCAGCCCAATACTCCGCAGTCCACCATTAACGCTGCGAAACAGGTGCTAGAAGGCGCGGGACTCAAGGTCGCGGTATGTTTCGACGTTACCGGCCGTATCATCGACCGCCTGGTACGCCCCTACTACAATGCCGCATTACGCCGCTTGGACGAGGGTCTGGCCACCGCGGACGACCTCGACCTCACTTTGCGCCTGGGACTTGGCTACCCGGAGGGACCGATTGCGCTGCTTGAGCGGACCGGAATTGAGCATCACTTTGACGTGACAAGCGCCCTGTTCGAAGCTCTGGGTGAGACGCCCTATGCACCCGCTCGCCGGGCACGCGTAGCGAAGATGCGCGCCCAGAAGAAGAGCGCCTGACATGACGCTGCCATTAGAGGGGGTCCGGGTCCTCGACTTCAGCACGCTTCTTCCGGGCCCGCTGGCCACGCTGATACTGGCGGAGGCCGGCGCGGAAGTATTCAAGATCGAACGGCCCGGCCGGGGTGACGAGATGCGAAGCTACGTCCCAAAGTTTGGCGGCGACAGCGTCAACTTCGCGATGCTCAACCGTGGCAAGCGCAGCTTGGCGATCGATCTCAAGGAAAACGGCATCGTCGACAAGCTGCGCGGTCTCATCGAGAGCGCCGACATCGTGGTCGAGCAGTTCCGACCGGGCGTCATGGATCGTCTAGGTCTGGGTTACAACGCACTGTCGGCGATCAATGAAAAAATCATTTACTGCGCCATCACCGGTTACGGCCAGTCCGGACCACGCGCCGATGTGGCGGCACACGATCTCAATTACGTTGCCGAGTCCGGCATGCTCGGCCTGTCCGCCGGCGCAGACGGCGCTCCGGTGCTACCTCCTGCACTCATTGCCGATATCGCCGGCGGCTCCTATCCGGCTGTCGTCAACATTTTGCTCGCGCTGCGCAAGCGCGATCGCACGGGCAAGGGTTGCAAACTGGATATCGCGATGGCGGACAATTTGTTTCCCCTCCTCTATTGGGCACTCGGCAACGGGCAGGTTGCTGGCAAATGGCCGACATCCGGGGGCGACCTCGTGACCGGTGGTACGCCGCGCTACCAAATTTACCGCACCGCGGACAACAGGTTCCTAGCCGCCGCGCCACTGGAAGACAAATTCTGGTCGAACTTCATTGAAACAATCGGAGCGCCGCGAGAATTGCTCGACGACAGCACCAACCCCGAGGCGGTGAAGAAGCGCATCCAGGAAATTATCCGGACGCACACTGCCGACCATTGGCGCGAGCGTTTCAAAGACAAAGACGTCTGCTGCACCATCATGGCGACCGTGCAGGAAGCCATGCAGGATGCGCATTTCCGGGCACGCGGCCTGTTTGCTCGAGAATTGGAAAGCCAAGGAAAGCGCATCGCTGCCCTACCTGTGCCTGTAGTGAATGGACTTCGCGACGACGCAGTCAGCAAGGGCTTTCCGGCGCTGGGCGAAGGAAACCGCGATTTCGGGATCGGATGAACCAGGATCCCATATGAATGAATTCGCAGCTGGGTCTGCATCACGGCCTGAGCAGCAAGGAGAAAGAATGACATACCAACTGAAAGAATCCTCCGTCGTGGCGATCGTCGGTAGCGGCGCAATGGGTTCCGGCATTGCGCAAGTGGCAGCCGCCGCCGGTCATCCGGTCAAGCTGTACGACACACGGCCAGAAGCCATCGACAAAAGCATCACCGGCATCCGCAAGACATTCAATATGCTCGTGGAGAAGGGGCGAATGACGGCAGCGCAGGCTGAAGAAGCCGGCCAGCGTCTTTCGCCGGCCACCTCGCTCTCCGAGCTGGCCGACGCAAGTCTGGTGGTAGAAGCGATTGTCGAAAACCTTGACGTGAAGCGGCGCCTGTTTGCCGAACTCGAGGCAATCGTCGATGCACAGTGCATACTTGCGACCAATACCTCATCCATCTCAATTACCTCCCTTGCTGCCGAACTGCGTCTCGCCGGGCGTTTTGTCGGCATGCATTTCTTCAACCCAGTGCCGCTGATGGCGTTGGTCGAAGTTATTAGTGGACTTGCCACCGATCCTGCCGTCGCACAAGTAGTCCATGACACAGCTGCGGCGTGGGGAAAGAGCCCGGTATATGCGCGCTCAACACCGGGGTTTATCGTCAATCGCGTAGCGCGGCCGTATTACGCGGAAGCCTTGCGCCTGCTAAACGAGCAGGCTGCCGAGGCCGCCACTATCGATGCCATCCTGCGCGAATCGGGCGGGTTCCGCATGGGCCCGTTCGAACTGATGGACATGATTGGACATGACGTCAATTTTGCGGTGACGCAATCGGTGTTCCAAGCATACTTCAACGATCCACGCTTTACACCCTCGCTCGTGCAGCAGGAACTGGTCAATGCAGGCTTCCTCGGGCGAAAATCGGGACGCGGTTTCTATAGTTACGGGGACGGCAGCCAGCCGCCGATGCCGCGCAACGAAGCGACAGTACCGGCGCCAGCCTATATGATTATCAGTGAGCGGGGATCGGTGATCGACGCCATCGCCGCCCGTGCCGCCGCAGGCGGAGTGCAGGTCGTCAACGCACCGGCGAGTCGAAAGGACGGTGCATTGCTGGAATGCGGCGAAGCAGTGCTCTATCTCACTGACGGCCGCAGCGCCACGCAACGTGCTTTCGAAATCGGCATTGCGAACACGGTTCTTCTCGACTTGGCACTGGATTACGGCAAGGCCAAGAGATTAGCGCTCTGCCCTGCCCAGCAGTGCTCATCTGAAGCCTATCAGGCTGTTGTCGGTCTGCTGCAAGCATGCGGTTACGAAGTGTCGCGGCTCGGCGACGTCCCGGGCATGGCAGTCATGCGCACGGTTGCGATGCTGGCCAATGAAGCGGCTGACGCAGTAAATCAAGGGGTGTGCGACGCCCGCGCAGCAGACACCGCAATGCTCAAAGGCGTCAACTATCCGCGAGGCCCCCTTGCCTGGGCCGATGAACTCGGCGCGAACTACCTGGCACGTGTGCTGCGCAACCTTTCCATGAGCTACGGCGAAGACCGTTATCGCGTTTCGCCACTGATCCACCAGCATATGTGGAGCGGCAGCAGGTTTCACGGCAGAATTTGATGATGACCAGACTTTCCGTCACATGGCGGAAGGCGCGGCAAGTCATTCAAATGATGTTGCAGGATGCACTTGCGCATCCTGCATTTCTTTAATCATCAAACTTAACTAGTGGCCGGGCGCTCCCTAATTTTCGGATGGAACATGGAGCGCGCGCCGTAAGGTCACTTCCGCCTTGCAGGGTGAATCACGGCGGATACCAAGTCCTCGATGATAATTTAGCGCTAATGTCATGGACTCCCCCACCTTCGAAGCTGGATACGCTGGTGGTGAAGCAACGCGTGGCCACCGCATTTCATAACGAGAGGTGGGCATAGCAATCGTCAGGATCGATCTAGATAATGCGAGTTGGTGTTCCATTTGCATGGGTACCGCAAGGCGGTGCTGAAGGGGACGTTGTCGCACTCGGATATAATGAGAACTTGTTCCATAAATAGGTAGTCGATGCTCTTTTTCGGACCAGCAGAATTTTCATCACGTCACGAAGAGAAGAGCTTACCGATGAGCAATGGGAACTACTAGAGCGATTATTTCCGTGACAGCACGGCGACCTGATGGCCGTGGACGACCCGAAGTGCATAGTGATCGGGTGGTACTCAATGGCATTTTGTTGGTATTGCGTGCCGGTGCGCGCTGGGCCGATCTACCTGACCGGTTTCTTTCCGGTTCGACCTGCTTCAGACGCTTTAGTCGCTGGGTGAAAGCCAGCGTCATGCGGCAGTTACCAGAAGCGCTGGCCTGACACCTGGAAGAAGCTGGACAAAGCTTTGATGCTCTTGGTTATTGCAGACGTTTAAGGTCTTTCACTCGCCGTGCACACGGCTTCTGCTAGCCGTTATTTCGTTACCCTTGTCGAGCCTACCATCGATGATGGCGTCACTGTGGGACGACCCCGACGACTTATTGGGGATCGCGCCTACGACAGTGATCCGGTCGATCAAAGGCTGGCACAGCGTGGTATTGAACTGATTGCGCCGCATAAGCGAAGCCGGAAGAAAGCAGTAACGCAGGACAGGCGAGCGCTGCGGCGTTACGCCAGACGCTGAAAAATTGAACGCACTTTCGCATGGCTCAATAAGTTTAAGCGTGCGATTACCCGATGGGACCGTTGCGTCGGACCGCAATGCCTTTGTTCAACTTGCCCTTGCCATGTTTCTGATCCGAAGGTATTTATAAAATCAGTTTTAATAACCAATACGTAAGATGAAATCGTATCTTTTTCCGTCTGGCGGTGCTGCACTCGTCGTCAATAGCACCGCTATTAGCTCCTCCTGCGCCTTGCCGAAATCAACTTTTACAGGACTACAATGCGTGGGTGCTGGTAATAACACCCACGATCGCCAAGCTGGCCAAGGAGCTAGCCCTGGTCTCTGGTGAGACAGCCTGGCCGGAGCGTTTTTCTACGCCGGCAGGCAATGTCAAGGAAGTTCCTTTTCAGTCTGCCTGAATCTTTGCTTTGGTTACCACTTGGCGCCAGCGTTCCGTCTCGGACTTGATCATTTTGCTGAACGCTTCTGGCGAGCTGCCAACCGAATCCATACCGCGAGACGCCAGCATCTGACGCATTTCCGGCTCCTTGGCCATGGCCATGAATTCCTTGCTGAGACGATCACGAATGTGTTTTGGCACATTGATCGGTGCCAGGATTCCGTACCATCCTAAGACTTCAAATCCCGGTACGCCGGACTCCGAGACCGTCGGAACATTCGGAAGCAGGCTGTTTCGTTCCTTTGTCGCCACAGCAAGGGCGCGGAGCTTGCCCGACTGGATGGACGGCAATGCGCCGCCGAGAGTGGCAAACATGCCGGTCAAGCGCCCTCCCATCAATTCGGTAAACGCAGCCGATTCTCCACGGAAGGGAATGTGAACGACATCAATGCCGACTTGATCTTTCAGCAATTCGGTCATCAGATGCGAGGTCGAGGCATTGCCCGCAGATCCGTAATCCAATTTACCGGGCTTCGCACGCGCCGTCGCGATGAATTCTTCCATCGATTTGGGCGGCAGTTCAGGATTGCCCACAAAGACCAGCGAGAACGTCGAAACCAGTGATATCGGCGCGAAGTCACGCAAGGTGTCATAAGGGAGGTTTTTGTGCAGGCTTGCATTCACACTTGCCAGCCCTTGCGCGACTAGTACGATGGTGTAACCGTCCGCCGGCGATTTGGCCACTGCATCGACGCCGATAATGCCGCCTGCACCGGTGCGATTTTCCACAACCACGGGCTGTCCGATGCGCTCCGACAATCGCTTTGCCAATACCCTGGCGAGCACGTCGGTCAATCCACCCGCAGCATAAGGGCAGACCAATCGAATGGGACGGATCGGATAATCGCTTGCCGCGGCAGCGCCGAAAGGCATAACGCACGAAAGGCAGAGCAAGGCTGTACCAATCGCTTTTTTTAATGTTCTTATGTTCATTATTTTCTCACTGTTTTAAAAAAAATGTGAAACTGAATTCCGGCGGCTAGTTTCACTACACACTCGATTTTCAATATGAATGTTGACGCCAAAACCAAACCCGGTGCTTCGTCTAAAATATCAAAGTGTGGCACCGCGGGCCACTAGAGCATTAATCTCTTCGTCGGACAAGCCCGCGCCCGAGAGCACCTCTCTGCTGTGCTCCCCCAACTTGGGTGCAAGGGTTCGCACCTCGTTTGGGGTTTGGCTGAAAGTCACCGGGCTCTTAACTTGCGTGATGGCGCCGAGATCGGGATGCTCGGCCTGAAAAAATGTACCCACAGCGCGCAGGTGCGGATCGGTGAACAGGTCCTCGAGACTATTGACCGGAGCGATCGGAATGCTTAACGGCTTGCAATGCGTCAGCCAGAATTCGGTGGATTGCTGCGCCATGATTTCGCCCAGAACGGCGTACAGGGTTTCATAGTTCGAACTACGCGAGGTGGCCGTTGCATACCTGAGATCGGCGGCAAGATCCGGCCGCTTGGCAAGTTCAAAAAAGTCACGCCAGTTGCGGTCCGTATAGGGAAGAACACAAACGTATCCGTCGCTGGTGCGATGGGGCTTTCGCAACTGGCTCATCACGCGCGGATAGCCGGCTACGCCATTTACAGGATCAAAGGCCCGCTCCCAGAGGTGCTCGACCATTATGAAAGAAACCAGCGTCTCGAACATCGGCACTTCCAAGAATTGCCCTTCGCCGGTCCGTAAGCGGTGGAATAATGCAGCCAGCACGCTGTGTGCAATGGTCAAACCGGCGACCTTGTCGCCCAAGATTGTCGGCGTAAACCGTGGCTCCCCCGCGAGATGCCGGTTGATTGATGCCATTCCGCAAACACCTTGAATCATGTCGTCGTAAGCCGGATCCTGTGCATAGGGGCCCGCCTTGCCGAATCCATAGGCGCCACAGTAAACGATATCCGGGCGGACCTCCCGAATCACGTCGTAACCGAGGCCAAGCCTTTCAATTGCATCCGGGCGCATCGCATGCACGAATACATCGGCATCACGCACCACGCGAAGCAGCGCTGATCGTGCAGCCTCCTGGCGCAGGTCGAGCATCAAGCTCTTTTTGTTGCGGTTCACCGACACATGGATCGGTCCCATCGTCGGCCTTTGCGCAGCGCCCATGTGGCGCATGATGTCACCATCCGGGCTTTCCACCTTAATGACTTCCGCCCCCATGTCCCCGAAGATCCGGGTTGCATAGGGGCCCATCACGACCGAAGTGAGATCGATAACTTTAATTCCAGATAACGGACCAGGCATAGCGAATATATGAATGATTGAAGTTAGGTTGTAATCAAACTCGAAAGTCAATGCTCATCGCCGCTCGTTTAATTCCATAAATCTTCGAAGTAATGCGAGCGCCGAAGCGGCAATGGCTCAGATCGAAATTTGCCTCGGTAAAGGCAATGCAATCGACGTGCCAGCGCAAACATGTGAAAAGCCTTGGTTTCAAGCGGCTTCTCGATCAAGACCGTGGATGCGTTACGTACACAGCGGCATAGAGTGTCGTTGTTGCATACGCTTTGTTTGGTGTCTGCACAAAAAACAGTGTCGGCAGGGTGCCATGTCTGCGACCCGGCTCTCCTGCCTATGGTCCTACCACTGATTCAAAAATACTACCCAAGCAGTCTTGCAAGCCTCTTGCCTGCGGCCTTGGCCTCGGCAACCATTCTCTCGACATACTCTCCTGCGCTTGGCACGTCGTCCACCATGGCGGCAGCCTGGCCTACCCACACAAGGCTGCTCTCCATATCTCCACCGAAGACACCGCGCTCGTTCGCGTCGGCTTTCACCATCTCGAAAATCGCCTCGCGCGACTGCCCCTCTGCTTCCGCGGATAGAATACGTTCTGTCCACGCATTGGCCAATGCCCTGCCCGGCGTCCCAAGCGAACGCTTAACGACGACAGTGTCCGACGCATTCGCGCGAACGACCGCGTCTTTGTAATTGTCATGGGCAAAGGCCTCTTTCACCGCGATGAATCGTGTGCCGATTTCGACACCGTCTGCACCGAGCGCGAGTGCGGCCGCGAGGCCTGCGCCGTCGGCAATGCCTCCGCCGGCAAGGACCGGTATTCCGACGGCGCGTACGACAAGCGGGATCGCCACGATGGTCGTCAGGTCTGAACGCCCGATATGACCTCCTCCTTCATAACCGACCGTTGCCACGACATGCGCCCCTGCCTGTTCGGCTTTCTGTGCCTGCTCTGGCCCGGAGACGAGCACCATCACTCGAGTGTCCGTGCCTTCAAGCCGCCGGATATATGGCTGAGGATTGCCGCCCGTGAAGGATACTGCTGTCACGCCTTCTTCAATCGTCAGATCGAGTAAAGCATCGATCTTCAGGTGCCCAATGGGAAAATTAACCCCGAACGGCGCTTGCGTCAGGCGCTTGGCCTTGCGAATTTCGGCACGCAGCACATCAGGGTCGGACAGGCCTGCCACAGCGATCTGCCCCATGCCGCCGGCGTTGGACACTGCTGCCGCAAGCTCAGCCTTGGCAATGCGCGCCAATCCGCCCTGGACGATCGGATAGCGGATGTTGAGCGCATGGGTTGCTCGGGTCTCGATCCTGTCCATGGGCGGTATGTGCATCGACGCCGTACTCATAGTCCCAACTCTCTGGCGATAAGCTGCCGCTGGATCTGGGAGGTGCCGCCGCCCACCGTCGCATTGCGCCCATCGCGCCAATGGCGCTGCATGTCGTGATCGGTAGTGTAGGCATGGCCGCCTAGGATCTGCATGCCGGCTGCCGTCACGCGCTGCAGCATCTCGGAGACAAACAGCTTGGCCATGCTGGCCTCCTTGCGGCAAGGGAGGCCACTGTCATAGCGCCAGGCTGCCATTGCTGTCATCCAGCGTGCGGCCTCGATTTCGGTCGCCATGTCCGCCAACATGTGCGCTATGACTTGAAATTCACCGATCCGTCGTCCGAACTGCTGCCTTTCCTTGGCATACGCCAGTGCTTCGTCTAGTGCGCTGCGCGCGCTGCCGAGGTAATTCGCCGCCAAGGTGATGCGTTCGCGCTCCAAGTGGCGTCCGACATAGCCCCAGCCTTTTCCTTCTTCGCCAATCAGGTAATGCCCTGGGATCCTGACATCGTCGAAGAAAATTTCCGTCAGTCCGAGCACACGGCGCCCGATGACGTCGAGCCGACGGATCGTCAGGCCCGGCAAGTCGTTCGGTACCAGGAACAGCGAGATGCCTTCGTGCCTGGTCTTGCCCTTCGCGGTACGGGCTGCAACGACAATCATGTTGTCTGGCGCATGCGCGCCGCTGGAAAACACCTTCTGGCCCCGGAGCACCCAATCATCGCCGTCCCGCCGTGCGCTGGTAGTAAGCGCAGCGGCGTCGGAGCCGGACTGCGGTTCCGTGAGACTGAACGAAAGCTTAAGCTCGCCCTTGGCCACGCGCGGCAAGATCTCGCGCTTGAGTTCTTCTTCCGCGAAATCCGCCAGGATCATTGCGCCCCATCCCTGGAGTCCGATGCGTGTGGCGAAGTCAACGGCGGGCCTGGCCACTTCCTCGAAAAGGATGATGCAATCGGACATCGGGCTGCCGATGCCGCCGTATTCGGCTGGGACAACCATCGACACGAAACCGGCCTCTGCCATCTTAGCATACACGTCTTCGGGGAAGACACCGTCGCGGTCCCATTGACGCACTTTTGACGGCGTGCATTCGGATTGGACGAGGCGCTCAATCGCCTCGCGCAGCATTTTTTGATCTTCAGTCGGTGTAAAACTCATGTTATGCCTCCAAAAAAGGGTCAGCGTTCGCTCATTGCCTCGAAACCCGGGTTCAAATGTAGATGATTCGGCCCGTGCACGATCTCAGGCAGCAACGTATTTCAGCCAGCGCCCGCCATCGACGACCATGTTTTCCCCGGTAACATAGGAAGCCAGATCTGATGCGAGATAAACGGCGGCATTGGCGATGTCGGCTTTGCGCCCCAGGTGTCCCAGCGCCGTCTTTTTGCGCTCCAGCTCTTCGCGCCCGGTTTCCTGGTACATGCGCCGCACTCCTTCGGTGTCGCCGATAGGGCCGGGGGAAATTGTGTTGACACGGATATTGTCCTCACCCCACTCCACCGCCAGCGTCCTTGACAGCGCCAGGATGCCGGACTTCGCGGCAGCGGCATGGGCCGCCCCCGGCCAACCACTCACGCCGAGCATGGTAATGATGCTGATGATGGATCCGCCGAAGGACGAGCGTTTCAGATGTTCGTAGGCGGCATGGCATCCATAGAAGGTACCGTTCAAATCGATGTCGATTACGGTGCGCCACCCGTTGGGCGACAGTTCGGCCGTCGGGCAGTGGAAATTGCCAGCCGCGTTGTTGACCAGAATATCGAGCGCACCAAATTGCTTCACTGTTTTGTCGATGGCGCTCTTGACGTCGTCATAATCTCGCACGTCGGTACGAGTGGCAGCCACCTTGATACCCTGGCCCGCCATGATGGATACGGCGGCATCCAACCGTTCCTGATTGCGGCTTGCCAGCATCACCGTGGCGCCGAGGCGGCCATACATCTCGGCGATCTCCATGCCGATTCCGCTCGCGCCGCCAGTGATGAACGCCACCCTGCCTTCGAGCGTGTCTGCCTTGAACATCTTAATCTCCTCCCGTTATTTATTTAAATTTCTTCAGTATTTCGGCCAATGCCGCCTTGTGTCCTTCAGTTGTCGTCGCCAATGCGAAGGCATCCGCTTCGTGGCTCAACGCGCGCTGCAAGCCTTGCGCCCATTGCTGCGCGCACAATGCCTTGGTTAGCATCAAGGCCTCCCAAGGCAGGTTAAGCAGATCCCTGGCCAAGGTCTGGCTTGTTTGATCAAGCTGCTCGGCGGACACAACGCGACGCGTTAGTCCGAGCCGCTCCGCCTCGGCGGCGGTCAGCGTGCCTCCAGTGAGCAGCAAATCGAGCGCGATACCGGCGTGCAGCTTGGCCTGAAGTAAAAATGAAGCGCCGCCGTCGGGCACAATGCCCAAGCGCACAAACGGGAACACCAACTTGGCATCGTCCGCCATGATCCGAATGTCGGCTGCCAGGGCTAGCGACGCACCGCCACCAACCGCCGCGCCCTGCACCGCCGCGATCACCGGCTTGCGCATCATTGCGATCGTCATATGGTGCGACTGCGCCGTCAGAATGCGATCACGCCATGCCAAAGGCGTCTTAGGTGCGTCGACCAGATCTGCACCGGCGCAGAAGGCTCGCCCCTCGCCGCGCAGCACTACTACTTTCACCTCCTGATCCTCGGCGACGTTGGCCAAGCATTCACCCAGACTGTTCCGCATGGATGTCGAAAGCGCGTTCAGTTTGTCAGGGCGTGAAAGCGTGATGGTCGCTATGCCGCCATCTTTGTGGAGCAAGACTTCTGAAGTGTCCATATACATTTGTCTTCTGTTGAAAAGGAGGATTCGCGATGGAGGCAGTTGAGCAAGCTACATGCCAGTTGACGGACGCCGAACGCGCAACACTGGCCAGCAAGGCTGGTCTTGCGCGGAAACGCATAGATAAGCTCTTGAATTTATGTGTTTTTCTGTGGTGGGCGAGCGTCCGGAGGCACGTCTATGCACAGAATAAACCGGGCTGACACGGCTCCATCTACACCCCGAGAGAACGGGAGTGCATTTATGAAAGACAGTAGCGCTGATAACAGCGAAGACACTACAAATTGCGTGATGCCTGCCGGACCTTTACGCGGGCAGCAAGCAACACTGTAACGGCCAGTAGGCCAATTGCGGCCGTTGCCATGACCACCGAAGAGTTCACTTGCTCGATGAACCGGCCAAACAACGAGACGCCAACCGACTGGCCAAAGAAAAAGCACGCAGAAAAGGCCGCCATCGCCGTGCCTCGCTGCTCCGGTGCAATCTGGGTGGCGCGCGTCTGCAGTGTGCTGTGCAGCATGTAAAAACCTAATCCCACGCAAAAGCATGCCGGCAGGGCCATTTGCCAGGCAGGAGAAAATCCGACCACCAGGAATGAAGCCACCATCAGGACGCCGCCGATGGTAATGAGCCGACGCTCTCCGAGATTGACCAGCTTCCCGGCGCATAGCGCATAAAACAAGCCTCCCAGACCTGCGAGCATCGCAATGGAGCCAGACATACTGAGTGAGATGCCGTATCGGGCATGCAGATGAGAAGGAACGAAAGCCAAGGCCGCGAGGTACAGGGCTCCTTCAAAAAACGAAACAAACAATATCAAACACATAGCTCCGCTCCTCAACTCGCCATCCACCACATGCTCACGGGTGGCGGACATGGCCTGCGGCTGGAGAGCTTGCGGCACCGCCCAGCGCAACATTAACAACAGCGCTAGGCCAACCAGCAGGAAACAAGCGGCAATAGTTCCGAAAACCGATCTCCAGCTAATCGTCTGGTCTGCGGCGAATCCCCCGACGGCGGCGCCGACCGCGACGCCGAGCGACATCCCGATCAACAGCCGGGACAGCGTCGACTGTCTCCGCTCATAGGGTATCGTGTCGCCTACCCAAGCCATGCCCAAGGTCATTACCGCACTGCTTGCCGCTCCACAAAGCAGCCGGGCGGCTCGCAGAGACAAAAAGTCTGGCGCAACTGCACAGGCAAAAGTAGTTATCGAGCACATAACGCACGCCCAGCCCACTACACGGAGCTTTCCGTAGCGGTCGCCCACCATACCGATGAAAAGCAAGCTGACTGCATAAGCCATGGAAAAGTAGGTAATCGTCTGCCCGGCCTCGCTCAGGGATACATTGAATTCTCTACTGAGAAAAGGCAGCATGGGATCCATCACGCGCATGGAAACCCCGGCGCAGAATCCGCCGGTGGCCAGGATTAGCAATAGCATCGACAGCAAGCAGGGGCCAGACAATCTCTTATCGCTAGCGTAGCGGGAGTATCGAGATGACATATCGGTGCGCGTCCAGTCAGGGCAAAATAAAATGGAGGTTACGGAACTAACACTGATGGTCCGTACAGGAATAAGTGGTGCAACTTCGTGGCTATACCGAGACGCAATCCAAGGTGCCCGACGCGCCGCAGTACAAGCCCTGAACAGCCTTCTTGTCTTTCTTCTATAGCGAGCAGGCCCGGATTAGTTCCGGGAAGCGCGATTAGACGAATGGTATGATGCGCATCGCAGGCGCCAGGGTCGTGCAGTCGTTTTTTCAGCAGTCTGCCGAAAGCAAACTATGTGCCCAACAAATGCATTGATACGCCGGCCAAAGCCTGCTTCCCATGCTTTTTCCGCGTACAAACGAGTGACTTTTGCAAAGACACTATTGGCAAGGTAAGCCCATTGAAAGGACACGCAGCCACCTGTATCGCGCCGTTAGAGAATGGAATGGAACTTGCATCACTATAACTCGAAGCAGATTCCATTTGCGACATCCACAATACGAGAGTTAGAGGCCGATATGAAGGAAAACAAAGGACGCGGAGAAAATACACCCGGCCTGCTCGTTGTCATGAATGACATTCCAGCTGAACTGGAAAAGGATTTGAATCGCTGGTACCACGAAGAACATCTGGCGGAGCGGCTCAGCCTGCCCGGCTTCACTTGGGCCCGCCGCTACCGAGCAGTTGGAGGCCAGCCAGCGTACATGGTTGTCTACAAGTGCGAGTCGATCCATGCCCTGCATTCGCCGGCATATCGAAACGTGCTGGATAACCCCACCGAAAGCACAAGGAAAATCATTCCCAGCTTGCAGAACGTCATTCGGGCAGCCTGCCGGGAAACCTGGTCCAGCGGCGACGCTATTGGAGGAAGCGCGGTCATCATCCAATGTAAGGCGATTGAAGGTCGGGAAGATGATGCGCGCCGATTCATTAAGAACGTCCTCGCCGAGCGGTTGAAGGAATCGGGCGGCATGGTTTCTATGTCGCTGTGGGAATCCGACGCTGAGGTTACCGCCGCCTCCAATTCAGAAACCACCCGGCGCAGCTCACCGGATCATTATGCGGATTGGGTAATGCTGGTGGAAAGCTACGATCCTGCGCTTCTTTCCCTGGCATTGCACAGCGAAGTACTCCAATGCGACGGCCAGCGCGATGGCCTGCTGATTGGATCGCTCATCCGTTATGAACTGATGTGCATGTACAAAGCGCCCTGACAACCAGTGAACATTGCCTGCCGTGAGCCTCCAGGCAAGCGAAACTGCTTGGCATCACAGGCGAACCCGTGCACGTCCTTACCCGTACAGGCTTGAAGGCAATCGGCATTTGTTCGCCGATTGCACCGCCTTCAACACCCTGCACCATTTTTACCATCCCCCTTTAAAGGAGTTTAACGAATGATTAACGAGGCCTATATTTGCGACGGAATTCGCACGCCGATCGGACGATACGGTGGCGCGCTGAAAGATATCCGTGCCGACGACCTGGCCGCCATTCCGCTGCGGGCGCTGATGGAGCGAAACGGCAAAGTTGATTGGTCCGATGTCCAAGACGTCATCTTCGGCTGCGCCAACCAAGCGGGCGAGGACAACCGAAATGTCGCGCGAATGGGCTTGTTGCTGGCGGGTTTGCCGATGGAAGTTGGCGGATCGACCATTAATCGTCTGTGCGGCTCCGGCATGGATGCCGTAGGCAGCGCGGCAAGGGCAATCAAATCCGGCGATGCAGGCCTGATGATTGCCGGCGGCGTTGAGTCGATGACGCGGGCTCCGTTTGTCATGGGCAAGGCGGATAGCGCCTTTTCCCGCAGCGTCGAGATCTTCGATACGACGATTGGATGGCGGTTCGTTAATCCGGAAATGCAGCGTGCCTTTGGTGTGGATTCAATGCCAGAAACCGCCGAGAACGTTGCACAGGAATTCAAAATCAGTCGGGAAGATCAGGATCGTTTTGCCCTATCGAGCCAGAACAAGGCGGCACGTGCACAGGAAAGCGGAATCCTGTCTCAGGAAATTGTGCCTGTTACGATAAAGCAGAAAAAAGGCGACCCGATCGTCGTCGAGCACGATGAGCACCCGCGTGCAACCACGCTGGAATCACTGAGCAAGCTCAAGGGTGTAATCCGCCCGGACGGCACGGTAACAGCGGGCAATGCCTCGGGAATCAACGACGGCGCATGCGCGCTTCTGTTGGCCAATGAAGAGTCTGCTAGGCGTTACGGCCTCACCCCTCGGGCCAGAATCGTCGGCATGGCCACGGCAGGCGTTGCACCGCGTGTCATGGGTATCGGGCCAGCACCGGCAACGCAAAATTTGCTCGCAAAGCTTGGCTTACACATTGACAAAATGGACGTCATCGAACTCAACGAAGCCTTTGCGGCCCAAGGTTTGGCGGTGACACGCATGCTGGGCATTGCCGATGACGATCCGCGTGTCAATCCCAACGGCGGAGCAATTGCACTCGGCCATCCTCTTGGCATGAGCGGCGCGCGCCTGATCACGACGGCTACGTACCAGTTACACCGCACTGGCGGCCGCTATGCATTGTGCACAATGTGTATCGGCGTCGGTCAGGGGATCGCGGTTGTACTGGAGCGAGTCTGAATGATAGGCGACAGCGGTTTTAACAACCGCGATTTAGTAATTGATCTGTTCGTACTGGACGTCACCAAGAAGTTTCTCGTCTTGGAAAGTAATTTTGGCTGAAACATATAATACCAATCCCGGACCTTGCCCCGATTTCACGTACAGCAGGAAATTTGATAATTTTCTGTTTGTATGGAGGAATTAATGGAAGAGAAGTCGGTGCCGGTAATCACCCCGGCCAAAAGAAGCGAACAGAAGTAGAATTTTCTCGTTTAGGGAGAGTTCTGCATGAAGAAGTCGAAGTTTTCAGATAGCCAGATAATCGAAGCGCTCAAGCGCGTAGAAGGCGGATTGTCGGTGCCGGAGTTGTGCCGGGAGCTGGGGATCAGCTCGGCGACGTTCTACAAGTGGCGCGCGAAGTACGGCGGGATGGATACGTCGATGATGGCACGGATGAAGGAGTTGGAAGCGGAGAATGCGCGCCTGAAGAAGATGTACGCCGAGGAGCGCTTGAAGGCCGATATCCTCAAGGAGGCGATGTCAAAAAAGTTTTGAGGCCATCTCGCCGACGAGAGATGGCCAAGGAAGCCGTGGAAAGCAAAGGGATCAGTATCCGTCTGGCCTGTGACATCTTCCAGGTCAGCCAGACGTGCTATCGCTACAATGCCAAGCGCAACGCCGAGAACGAAGAAATTGCCCATTGGCTGATGCGCTTGACGGACAACCATCGCAGCTGGGGCTTTGGCCTGTGCTACCTGTATTTGCGTAACGTACGGGGCTACAGCTGGAACCACATGCTGTAATTGCTTTTACTGCATGCTCTAATGGTTGGACTTACCTTCCGTGGAGGGCAACATGGACCAGTATGTGGGCTTAGATGTTTCGCAGAAACTGACGGCAATTTGCGTTATCGACCAGGACGGCAAGCAACTCTGGCGTGGCAACTGTGCCACCTCTCCAGCCTCGATTGCCGCAGTCTTGCAGCAACGGGCTCCCCGGCTCCAGCGGGCCGGTATGGAAACCGGCCCGCTGGCTGTATGGCTTTATCACGGATTACGGCGGTTGGGTGTGCCTATTGACTGTATCCATGCGCGTCATGCCCATGCCGCGCTGGCGAGCCAGCTTAACAAGACCGACACCAATGATGCGCACGGCATTGCGCAACTTACCCGTACCGGCTGGTACCGTCCTGTCGAGATCAAGAGCATGGCAAGTCATGAAGTGCGGCTACTCTTACGCGCACGCCACAAACTGGTTGGCTTGCGCACCGCCATGTACAACCAGATTCGCGGTACCCTCAAGACCTTTGGCGTTGTATTGGCCGCAGGAAAAGGATTGACTTTCGAGCAGCTGGTACTGTCCCAGACTCCGCGCTCCTCGCTGATCCAGCATGTCATCCATGCATTGCTTGATACCTGGCGTCACCTAAACCTACAAATCCGCGACTTCGACAAAGCCATTGCTCGCCTAGCCAACACCAGCCATGTCTGCCGGCGACTCATGACTGTCCCGGGTGTCGGTTCACTGACCGCTGTCGCCTTTGCATCAGCGGTGGACGATCCCGCGCGCTTCAAGCGACTGCAGGACATCGGACCGTATTTGGGACTGACACCGAAGAAGTATCAGTCCGGAGACGTAGACCGCCAAGGCAGCATTTCCAAAACCGGGGGCCCGATGACCCGGCAGCTACTGTTTGAAGCAGCCAGCATCCTGATTACCCGGCTGAAGAAGGAATGCGCATTGCGGCAATGGGCACTTGAACTTGCATCCCGTTGCGGTCTGCGAAAGGCAACCGTGGCGACTGCACGCAAACTGGCTACCGTGCTACTTACGCTATGGCGACAGGACAAAGACTTCGTTCCTGGTTCGGCGTAGCAAAGCACATCAATCAAGGAGGCACAGCTCTCTGACCGATTACGTCGCCGTGACGATTCCTTGACTCTCTTTGCAGCTGCATGGACTACGGGAATCACACTGGAACGTCACAGCGACCATAGATTCTGGCGGCATGTGGTGACACGAAAAACCGTGATCACAAAGACGACAACGAAACAGCAGAGAACGTGTGTTGAATGTTTAAACTACCGGGGAAGAAATTGATCTGATCTACTTGACTGCAATTAGACGACTTGGCTGCAATTAGACGATAAGAGGATTTACCGGATTTATCGCGAGCTGGAGCTGAATCTGCGGATCAAGCCGAGGAAGCGACTGGTCCGAGAGAAGCCGGAGCCGTTAATGGTGCTAATAACGATCAACCAGGTTTGGTCCATGGACTTCATGCATGATCAACTCGGTGACGGCCGCTGCTTCCGGCTGCTGAACGTGATCGATGACTTCAACCGCGAAGCACTGGGCATCGAGATCGATTTCTTCTTGCCAGCCGAGAGAGTGATTCGAGCTCTCGAGCAGATCATCGAGTGGCGCGGCAAGCCGGCCGCCATTCGTTGCGATAACGGACCAGAGAACATCAGCGGCGCCGTACAGGGCTGGGCAGCACGACGGCAAATACGGATCGATTACATCCAGCCCGGCAAGCCTCAGCAAAATGCCTACGTCGAGCGATTCAACCGCACCGTGCGCTACGAGTGGCTATCGCAGTACTACTGGGACGATCTCGAGGAAGTGCAGTTGTTCGCTACGCGGTGGATGTACGACTACAATCATGACCGCCCAGACATGGTCCTGGGCGGCTTCACGCCAAAACAGCGGTTGGCCATGGCCGCGTGATTCTACTTCTGAACGCCCTCAATTCCGGGGGGATTACCATCCATTCTGTTCGAGTTCTGCATACACGATTCCCCCTCTTAATTTGATTTAACCGAACGTGTTGCAGTCACCGGTTGAATCCATCCCCTCTTTTGGCCGGGGAGATTACCAGCACTAGTTAACTGGTTTCATTCCAGATTCCTTAACTATCACACGCCATTTGTTATTTTCACTAATCAAAAATTTTTTAAAATCGACTGGACTATTATTTTCTGTTATGAAGCCCATCTCGGCTATCTTCGTTTTGACGGCTGGCTGCTCAAGAATTCTCATCAGAGACTTGTTAAGCTTTTCCACAATTTCCGGTGGCGTTCCAGCGGGAGCGCCTAATCCATAATAAGAGGATACCTCGTAGTTTGGCACCCCTGATTCTGCAATCGTTGGAATATCAGGAAAATTAGGTGCACGTTTAGCAGTCGTGACAGCCAAAGCCGTAAAATCACCTGACTTGATCAGCCCAGCAGCAGCCGACAAATTGACAAGTCCGATATCAACCACGCCACTTTTAACAGCCACTATAGAAGGCGCATCGCCATTGTATGGAATATGTAATAGGTTAGCCTTGGTTTCCCGCCGAAGGAGTTCGCTAGAAAGATGTGCCGAAGATCCAGCTGCAGGAGCGGCAAAGGCGACTTCTTTCTTTGGGTGGTTAACCGAATAATCCACTAGCTCCTTCAAAGATGAAACATTTAATTTCTTGTTGACAATAATCACGTTTGGCATTTTGGCGATGAGGCCAATTGGCTCAAAATCTTTGATACTGTATGTGACTTTATTATAGAAAAGCTCATTAACAGCTAGGCCGACGGGAACAAGCAAGAGCGTATGGCCATCGGAAGGGGCTGTAGCGACTGAAGACATAGCTAACCCACTATTTGCGCCAGGCTTGTTGACCACTATGAATGGCTTTTTGAATTCCTCCGAAAATTCACGAGCAAGTAATCGAGCCAAAAAATCGGTAGCGCCGCCTGGTGCGAACCCCACCACCATTGTAACCGGCTTACTTGGAAATGAATCTTGGCTATATGCAAAATTGCCAACGAAAGCCCCGCTTATAATTAATGCTAATGCGACTCTCCTAAACCGTTTCATAGTGTCTCCATTATCAGTTCTTGTATTTCTATAATCACTGCTATTTGCCGAGCAAGTACTGGTAGATAATCGCACTATCTCGATCTGCATGGCCAGCATTCGCACAGAGCTGGTACAACTGGGCAGCGGCACTACCTAAGACTGTTCCTGCTCCAACCTCCATCGCAGCTTCCTGGGCAAGCAGCATGTCCTTAAGTAAAAGTTTAGTTGTAAAGCCGTTTGTATAATTTCGACTACTCGGGGCAGTAGGAACGAGTCCAGGAACAGGGCAGGTTTTAGTTAGCGAGAATGACTGGGCACTCCCATTTGACGCCACATCGAAGAAAATTTTATCATCAAGCCCGAGTTTTTTAGCTAACACGAAAGCTTCGCTAAGCGCGATTTTGTTAATGCCTGCAACCATATTGTTGCAGATCTTGGCGGCTTGACCGACACCCTCTGCGCCAGCGTGGATGATGACCTTCCCTATTTGCTCCAGGATCGGCTTTGCGCAATCAAAGACATCACGGTCTCCACCTACCATGATAGTCAACGTTGCAGCCTCAGCGCCGGCAACTGCACCGGTAACGGGGGCGTCCAGCGTGCGAACGCCTTTAGCCCTTCCAAGCGCGTGTAGCTTGCGCGCACTCGGCACACCAGAAGTTGAGCAATCAATCAAAAGATGTCGGCTGGTTGCATGTTCGATGATTCCAGACTCGGCTTCATACATACTGATGACGTGAGGACCAGTGGGAAGCATGGTAAAGACAACTTCAGCGTTTGACATTAGATCTGCAATGTCCACCGCCGCAACACCACCGTTTGATTCAAACTCTTTAACAGCCTTTTCAGAAAGGTCAAGGCCGTATACGACATTACCCTTTTTAACAAGGTTAATTGCCATGGGCAAGCCCATTGTGCCAAGTCCGATAAAACCGATATTTGCCATGATTATTCAGCCTTATTTGATTAAATTGAGCTCGCCAAAAACTTCCTCTGCAGCGCGGAATGCCTCCACACCGGCTGGTATTCCGCAATACACGGCTGCTTGCAGCAAAACTTCCTTAATTTCCTCAACGGAGCATCCGTTATTGATCGCACCCCGGACGTGAAGTCTTAGCTCGGGCCCCTTGTTGAGTGCCGTTAACATTCCGAGCAATATCAAACTACGTGTTCGGTGGTCGATTCCAGGACGCCCCCAGACCGTACCAAAACAGTATTCCTCTGTAATTGCACGAAATTCGGTATTGAAAGAATTTTCCTTTAACTCGCGCTTCGCAAAGTATTCTTCACCCAATACCTTGCGAAGAATTGAACGTCCAGTTTCTCTTATCTGACTCATTTCGACCTCTCAATAAAATATAAAAAGATATGGGCTCAATTTAATCACTTGCTATGCGTTGCGTGAATTGCGAATTTGTAGGGGGCTATAGCGGAAAGGTATGGGGAGGAATTTCGATGATGTTGGCCTCATTACAGCCTGGGGAACATAGCGGACGTATGCTTCGTCAACGCGACAACAACTTCATTGCGACGGTGGTTGTTCCAGTCGTACAATCTTGCGTAGTTTGATCCGGTTGTTGATTTGCTTGGACTTTAGTAATAAGGCGCTTTGGCTTGGAACGGCTGCCCGCTTATGAAATATTCTGGCTAGGTCTTCCGTGCGGGGGCGAGACATGCATTCGGAAGGCAAGAGCGCGTATGTCGACCGATGGCACTCAACTACATAATCAGATAAAGAGAGAAGATAATGGGTTACCAGGATACGAAACTGTTTATCAACGGACGCTGGCAAGAGGCGACAGGGGGCAAGACCATTGCGGTGGTCAACCCCGCTACCGGTAAGGAAATCGGGCGGGTCGCCCATGCCGCGCAGGCGGATCTCCAAGCGGCCGTAGCAGCGGGCAGAAAGGGTTTTGAAACCTGGCGTGACATGACACCTGCCGAACGCAGCGGGATCATGCGTAAAGCCGCTGATTTGCTGCGCGAGCGGGTGGACAGCACCGCCACGCTCATGACCCTGGAACAGGGCAAGCCGCTGGCTGAAGCCAAGGGCGAGGTGCGGGCCGCCGCCGATATCATCGATTGGTTCGCCGACGAGGGCTTCCGGGTTTACGGGCGCATCGTGCCGTCCCGCACCAATCTGGCGATACGCCAAATGGTATTGAAGGATCCGGTTGGCCAGGTCGCCGCATTCACGCCATGGAACTTCCCGATCAACCAGGTGGTGCGTAAGGTTGGCGCGGCGCTCGCGACCGGCTGCTCAATGCTGGTAAAAGGGCCGGAAGAAACGCCGGCAAGCCCCGCGGCGTTGATTCAGGCATTTGCCGATGCGGGCCTGCCACCCGGCGTGCTTGGACTGGTCTACGGGGACCCGGCGGAAATCTCCGGCTTCCTGATTCCGCACCCGGAAATCCGCAAAATTACCTTCACCGGCTCCACTGCGGTAGGCAAGCAATTGGCGGCGCTGGCGGGCCAGCACATGAAGCGCGTGACGATGGAACTGGGGGGCCATGCCCCGGTAATCGTCGCCGAAGATGCCGATATCGAATTGGCGGTCAAGGCGGCCGGCGCGGCCAAGTTCCGTAACGCGGGACAGGTATGCATTTCGCCTACCCGGTTCTTGGTCCATAGGAGCGTTTGCGAAGAATTTACCAAGGCGTTCGCGAAACATGCGCAGGGATTGAAAGTGGGTGACGGACTGGCCGCGGAAACTCAAATGGGGCCGCTCGCCAATCCACGGCGCGTCACGGCAATGGAAGGATTGATACAGGAAGCGGTTGCGCGCGGCGCGACGCTGGTGACTGGCGGCCAGCGTATCAGCAACGCGGGCAATTTCTGGCAGCCCACGGTGCTTAGCGACGTGCCGGCCACCGCGAAGATCTTCAATGAAGAGCCGTTCGGGCCGGTCGCCGCGATTCGCAGCTTCGAGAGGATCGAAGAGGCGATCGCGGAGGCGAACCGCCTGTCTTACGGCCTCGCGGGCTATGGGTTCACGCAATCGCTGAAGTCCGCGGACCTATTGGCGCGCAAGGTGGAAGTCGGCATGATGTGGATTAACATGCCGGCAGTGACTTCGGCCGAGATGCCCTTTGGCGGCATCAAGGAATCGGGCTATGGGTCGGAAGGCGGCCCGGAAGCGCTGGAGGCGTATCTGAACGTTCGGTCGGTCGCGGTGATGAACGGCTGATTGCTGTATTCTGGCATCCTGCTGGTGGTCGGGGCGATCTCAACGCTTCTGGTCCCGGCGCTGCCCAAATCAACTACACGGCTAGGCACCCTGCTTTCGCAGCTTCATTGTAGGAGGTTTGAAGCCGCCATTTTAGAAATGGGATCCAAATGCATTTCAAGCTGCGTCAAATGGAAATTTTTCGTGCCATTATGATAACGGGCTCGATTAGTGGAGCTGCGAGAATGCTATTTATTTCTCAGCCAGTAGTTAGTAGAGCGCTCTCATATATGGAAGATTCATTGAAGATTTCGCTTTTTGTGAGGAAGTCTGGAGCGTTGATACCGACTGACGATGCCCGGATAATTTTTCGTGAAATTGAAGATGTATACATCTCGGCATTACGCGTTGATGAATTGGTGACCAATCTTCGTAGCAAAAAGAAATCCAAAATTTCTTTTTGCTCAAGCCCAGCACTGGGGATAAATCTGGTTCCGCTAGCGATTCGGAATTTTTTGGAAAAGAATGAAGATATAAGGTTTGAGTATAGGACAGTTCTTGTCAAGGACATGCCTATGGATCTTCTGGGAAGGGCCTCTGCATTTGCTATTTCGGTTTGGCCAATAAATCATCCAAATCTCTTATGTGAAACGCTTTTTGAAGGAGAAATGGTATTGGTTGTGCCAAACACGCATCCTCTTGCTTCTGCTGAGACAGTGCAATTAAAAGATCTTGATGGGCAACAGATGATAACTTATCGACAGGATTTGCCTCTTGGCGCGTTCATTCGTGACTTGCTGCTTGGAGCTGGTGTTAAGGTGAACTCAATAGTTGAAATCAATCGCTCCGAACTTGCTTGCTCCCTTGTCCATCAAGGTGTCGGTATCGCATTGGTTAATCGGTTTTGCGTCGACGAGGACATCTGGAACAGGTTGACGGTGAAAGAGATTGACTTTGGTCTACCTGCGTCAGTATGTCTAATCACATCTAGGTTCGAGGTTCTATCTCAAGAAAGTAAAAACTTCATCCAGTTCATTCGCGATGCGTACGGTAAAAGTAGGTTAATTTGATTTTTTATCGAAGTCTGTTTTATTCTAAAACGTATTCAAATGAAATTTAGCGCTGCATACATGCCAACATTGAGATACCGGTGAAGAAAGAAGGATTCTTTTCATTCACCTATCAGAACAAACCAGTCGCCACGAATTGGCTCACAGATGCGCCGAACCGTAGCGCTTCGTCACGCACTTGGTCTGCCAATTCGGGACGGAGCATTACATTGAAGAGTTTCCATTCCTTATCCTCGCCACGCGGTGATCGAGCCCAGCCCGAAATTCCAGTTTGCTTCCGGCCGCTAGCGAACTGGAAGTACGGTTTCAATTTTAAAAACCGTTCAAATACCTGATCCAAGGTCGCCCTTAACGTAATAAGGCCGCTGTCGCTTGCAATCATCTTCAGCTCCGCCATTAGCACCTTTGGTATCTTGGTCAAAATCGGTGTGCGCGCATTAGGCAATTTCGAAGATATTTTGATCGGGCTTCGTCGAAATGGCTGATTTTCTTTGACAGGGTTCACGCTGAGTACATTTGTAATCGCGGCCTGGGCGATGACGCTAACCGACATCGTGGGATACTTTTCTTTTATTGCATCAAGCTGCGTCTCACGCGTGACTATGCATACTGGCCGGTGTCCGGCGTAAGCCGGTAATATGGCGTGAATGGAAAAGGGGAAGCTCCATGAGCCTGATTGCGCGTGTTTTGGAGAAGCTACCTCCCTAGTTAAAAATAAAATTGGCTGAAACGCGTAAGTAATTTTAGCTACATGTCCGTTCTTGGGAAACTTTTCGCATTGAATTAATAACTTACGATGAAATGCGCTGAGATCCTGTGGAAGACCGACTGCGGAGTAAATTTGGCTACAAATTTTCGCTTTTATCTTCCCAGGAAATATCCATAGCCACTTCTATCCAAAGCGGGCACGCGTAATTGCGATTCGTCCCGACTTCTGCATTGGCGATCTTTTCGATAATGACGGCAGCATGCCAGGATAGATTCCATGGCACTTACTACACCGGTATGGCGCATCCAGTAGCAATGCATTCAACCAGTATGGCGTGCATGCTCCACAGTTCCGGCAACTGTCGAACAAATCAATGTCATGGATGGAGCATCTTTACCCTATTGAGCTGATGTGCGACGCTGTAATAGCCGGCATTAAGGCAATTTCAACAAAAGCGCTGACCTCAATCCACCCCCACTGACAGTAGGCAGACTATCGAGTGCATTGAGGACAATGCTTAACTCGAGGCCAGATGTCGATTCACGGAGTTGCCGGGCGTGTCATCGACACAGGGAGCCTGGGTAATCCCCCCGGCAGATAGAGGTGATGGATTCAACTGGTCACTGCAACACGTTCCTTTAAACAATTTGAAGAAGAGAATCGTGATGCAGAGTTCGGACCGAATGGATGACCGGCGCAAGAC
>NZ_LMHZ01000029.1:884-46902 GCF_001428545.1 Noviherbaspirillum sp. Root189 | reverse complement strand
TTGCAGCTTGTCCTGGCAATACGCATTGGCGGCGTCGCGCACCATGCGTTCGTCGTTCGTCAGCTGCTGGTCCAAGAGCAGCGGATCGTCCCAGTGAAAGCTGGCTTTTGCCTTCGATGCACTCATGTTGTTTTCCTTTTGTTTATCAGTTTTCATACCGGCGGTTTATCGTTAATGACCGCCGTGAGGCGTAGTGCGCAACCTTGCAACCGTTTGCTCGATATGGCTCCACGCCGGTTTATCGGGCGCATACACCTGCCGCATGTAAGCGGCGATCCGTGCAACTTGCGCATCAGTGAGATTATCCCGGAATGCCGGCATGAATCCCATCTCTCCGCTCGCGGTTTCCTGAATGCCATGCAGGATCACCTGCACCAGATTGTCTGGTGTGTTGCTGTGCAGATTACTATTGAGCGCAAGGGGTTTGTTCATGCCTAGCTGAACCGACCCTTTACCTTCATGATGGCAACTGCCGCAAGCAGATGAGAACAGCCGGCTGCTTTCATTGCGGATCTGGTCCGCGCGCGCCTTGGCGCTGACGATGACTTCCGCGGCCGCCATCTCGGCCTGTTGCTGTGAAACTGGCGCGTTGAACGAAGCAAGGTAATGCGCCATCGCCTGGACATCCTCATCCGGGAGCTGCGACAACTCCCGGACCACTGGAGCCATCGGCCCCGCCGCTACACCATGATGCTCGGTATGCCCCTGCCGCAGATAGCGATAAAGTTCTTTTTCCGTCCACGGTACCGGCGCATGCGTGCGTGACGTGAGAGGCGGCGCTTCCCAACCGTCAATCATGGCGCCAGCCAGAAAATCTGGCCCGGACTTCTCGGCGCCCATTGCATTGCGCGGGCTGTGGCATGCCGTACAGTGGCCAACCCCATTGACCAGGTAAGCGCCCCGGTTCCATTGCGGTGAACGGGATGCATCCGCGATTTCGGGACCCGGTTGCAGGTACAGCGCATTCCAGACGTTCATCAAAGGACGAAAGCCAAAGGGAAACTTCAGTGTCGACTCGGGTACATCGGAGCGCACGGACGGCTGCGTCATCAGATAAGCGTACAACGCCATCAGGTCGTCGTCGTTCATCCTGGTAAATGACGTGTATGGGAAGGCCGGATACAGATGCCGTCCATCACGCGAAATCCCTTCCCGCATCGCACGCTGAAATGCCGTGAATGACCATTTACCGATGCCGGTTTCCGGGTCCGGCGTCAGATTGGTCGTAAAAATTTGCCCGAACGGTGTCTCCATCGCACGGCCGCCTGCATTCCGCATGCCGCCGGGCGCGGTATGGCAGACCGCGCAGTCACCCGCCGCGGCGAGCAAGCGGCCCCGTTCGATGACATTGGCCGTATAGATCCCGGGATCGATCCTGGAAATTTCGGGAATGCTGGATTTCCAGCCTGCCATCGCGGCGATCAGCCCGGCAGTGCCGGCAATCAGTGCGCCGGGTAGTGCCCACCAGGCGCGTCGAGTGCGCGGCGGTGTGGCGGGTGTAGGCTGCGGCGGCTCAAGCGCGGCCCTGACCACCTCCGGCGTAAAAGGCGGCTCCCGAAAACGCACACCGGTAGCATCGAAAATTGCATTGGCTATCGCCGCGGTACCGGGAACGGATGACGACTCTCCCGCGCCTAGAGGAGGCTGGTCGGGTCGAGGCATCATCATCACATCGATAACCGGTACTTCGCGGAAGTTGAGGATGGGATAACTGCCCCATTCCCGATTCACAACGGTGTTGGTCTGTGGCTCGACCTGCACCTTTTCCTTCAGCGCGCGGCTGGTCGTCTGCACCACGTTGCCGTGAATCTGATGTTTCACGCCGGCCGGGTTAACCATCAGGCCGGCGTCATGACCGACTACGACGCGACGCACATGGACTTCACCGGTATTGCGGTTGACTTCCACATCAGCCACCCATGCGGACCATGCCGCGCCGAAACCAGGAAACTTGCTATGCACATAACGGGCATAAGCAAAACCCTGCCCTTTCAGGAAATCGCCGTCGGCTTCTTGCTGTTGCGGCATGGTATGCGACACCCAACCTGCACGTTCAGCGGTGGCCTTGACCAGTTCGGCGGCCCTGTCATCCTTCAGGTAACGCAGCCGGAACTCGACCGGATCGACGCCAGCTTCGGTCGCCAGTTCATCAATGTAGCTCTCATGCGCAAAAGAGTTCGGCAAGGCCGACACGCCACGTAGCCAGGATGCGCGCAGGATCGGCGCCATGTCATTGATCGTGACACGCAAGTTCTTGTAGTCATAGGGAGGCACCGACGTACGGTCACCCATTTCATAGGCGATGGGCCCCGGTGCGACCTTGCCGGTTAATAGGAGGGCCAATGTCACCGCGCCGTTGGACGGGTACGAAGTCTGGAAATCGTAAGCGGCAACGCCGCCGTCGGCATCCAGGCCGCCGCGCACTTCCATTAGCTGCGCCGCGCCTTTTGGCTCCCACTGATGCTCCTGCGCGCGCGTCAGTTGGACGCGGACCGGATTGCCCACCGCGCGTGACAGCAACGCGGCATCGGCAGCCACGTCATCCGCGCAGTTGCGGCCATAGCAACCGGCGGCTTCCATGCGAATCACGTCGATGGCGGTGTCCGGCAAATCCATCAGTTTGGCAAGGTCGGCGCGCAGCACATGTGGATTCTGTGAACCGGCCCATACTGTCATGCGGTCCTGGCGCCAGTCAGCCACGGCGCAGGAAGGACCGATGGATCCATGTAGCTGGTACGGCCAGAGGTACGTTCTATCGATGCGTTTGGCTGCGGCTTCCAAGCCTGCATCGACGTCACCCTGATTGGCGACGACACGGCTTGTCGAAGGATTGGCCCGGATTGCGGCAGCTACGTCGTCCAACGCGGGCAGCGCCGGGAAGTTTTTCCACTTGACGACAAGCTCACGCATCGCCTGTTCCGCGTGCTCCTCGCGCGCGGCAACCACGCCGACGAAATCACCGATCACCACGACACCGGCGATGCCGGGAATATGCGCGATCGAATGTTCATCGACGGATTCAAGCGTATTGCCAATGAAATCGCCATGATCGGCGCCCGCATACGGCGGCCGGATCACGCGACCATGCAACATGCCCGGCACACGGAGGTCATGCACATAAGTCAGTTCACCGGTGGCTTTGTCGGGAATGTCGACGCGGGGCATGCTCTGGCCCACCAGGCGATAGTCCGTCGGCGATTTGACCGGGGTGTTGAGATCAAGGCGCAACTCGACATGCTCGCCTGCCACCAGGTCGGCATAGGCGACAGACCTTTCCCGCATACCATCGACGGCAACAATGCCCTTGTGAACAGTCAGCTGCTGCGACGTCACGCCGAGTCGTTCTGCAGCCCGCGACAGCAACCATGCGCGCGCCTGCGCGGCGGCTGCGCGCAACGGCACGGCGTGAATCTGCAGCGATGCACTGGCGATTGTGGCTCCCTGATTCGGCGCGCGTGTCGTGTCGCCGAGAACCATGTTCACGCAGTCGAGCCGGATATCGAGTTCTTCCGCAACGATCTGTGACAAGGCGGTGCGGATGCCGGTACCGAGGTCGACGTGGCCGTTCAATGCGGTGACACTGCCATCGTCCCACACGGCGACCAGAATTTCGACGCCTTCGGCGGGATTACCGGGGACGGCGGCTGGTTGACCCTTGACTGGCGGCGGCGGTGGCGGCGGATCGCGGGTAACGAGTAATACGCCGGTCGCATCGTGGAAATCGCGCCTGGTCTTCGGCAGGTCTGCGCGCCGCGTCATTCGGACTCCTCCATGGTTTCGGTCATCAGTTTTGCCGCACGATGGACCGCCTGCATGATCTCAACATGTGTTCCGCACCGGCATAAGTTGTGCGACAAAGCGTCCCTGATCTGTTCATCATCCGGATTTGGATTAATCCGCAAAAGTGCAACTGTGGCCATGATCATCCCGTTGAGGCAGTAGCCGCACTGGGCTGCCTGTTCTTCAATGAATGCGCGCTGGACGACGTGCAGAGCACCCTTGCGGCCAAGTCCTTCCAGCGTTGTCACGCGTCGACCCGCCACGCCTTTCACCGGGATCACGCAGGAGCGTGCTGGCCTGCCATCGATCAGCACCGTGCATGCGCCACACTGCCCCAGGCCACAGCCGTACTTGGGGCCGTTGAGTTCGAGGTCGTTGCGAAGGATGTAAAGCAGCGGCGCATCTCCGGGCACATCGAGGGCGTAATCCTTGCCATTGACGTACAGCGGGATTGGTGGCGGCTTGATGCTCATAGGCCGACTCCTCAGACGCTGAGGTAAGCCTGCCGCACCGCCTCATTGGACGCAAGTTCGTCCATCGTTCCGTCGAACCGGATCTGCCCCTTTTCCAATACATAGGCGCGGTCCGACACGAGCTCCGCGAAATGCATATTCTGTTCGGAGAGCAGGATACTGACGCCTTCGGCTTTGAGTTCCAGGATCATCTGCGCCATTTGTTCGACGATGACCGGCGCCACGCCTTCGGATGGCTCATCAAGGAGCACAAGGTAGGGATTGCCCATTAACGTACGCGCGACCGTCAGCATCTGTTGTTCGCCGCCGCTCATGCGACCGCCGGGACGGTTGGGCATTTCGCCGAGGTTCGGAAAAAGCTTGAACAGGCGCTCCGGCGTCCATAAGGGCGCAGGCGTGCCATCGGGCCAGGTCCGTTTAGGCTGACGTCCGACATCGAGGTTTTCCATCACGGTGAGATCGGTAAACACGCGGCGGTCTTCCGGCACGAATCCAAGACCGCGAACCGCCGTCTCATGCGGCTCCGCAGTGGTAATATCATGCCCCATGAAGCTGAGCTGCCCTCTCCGCTTGGGTATCAGCCCCATGATGGCCTTGAGCGAGGTTGATTTGCCAGCGCCATTGCGTCCCATCAACGCGACGACTTCGCCACGGCGCACATCAAGATCGACATTGAACAGGATCTGCGCTGCGCCGTACCAGGCGTTGAGCGCCTTTACGCTGAGAAGCGCCTCGCCCACAACGCCATTGGACGGAGTTCGCACCGGGTTTTCGACAACCGCCTGCATTACGCCACCTCCCTGGACAATTTCAGCTTTTCGAAAGTCTTGCCGGTGCCAAAGTAGACTTCCTGAACTTTAGGATCATCGCGAATTTCATCCGGCTTGCCCTCGGCAATCAGACGTCCCCGTGCCAGCACGATCATCCGGTCGGCATAGGCAAAGACCACATCCATACTGTGCTCGGTAAACAGCACCGCCATATTGCGCTCGGTTACCAGCTTTTTGGTCAGCGCCATTAGTTCATTGCGCTCCTTGGGAGCCATGCCTGCGGTAGGCTCGTCCATCAACAGCAGTTTGGGCTGGTTCGCCATGGCGATCGCCAGCTCCACGCGTTTGACATCGCCGTAGGCAAGTACGCTGCACGGGCGATCGGCCTGTGCCTTCATGCCAACCTGCTCCAGCAGATCGAGCGCCTGGTCGCGTTTGTAGGCCGCGGCTTTACGCCACATTGAAAACAGCTTGCCGTCAGCAGACAGCAACGCCATCTGCACGTTTTCGACCACGGTCAGCGAGGCAAAGGTTTCCGCAATCTGAAAGGTGCGGCTGACACTGAGACGCCATATCTCACGTGGCTTGAGTCCGACCAGTTCCTTGCCGTCAAACAGGATGGAGCCGGCATCAGCCTTCAGCTGACCGTTCACCATGTTAAAGGTTGTCGATTTTCCTGCGCCGTTGGGACCGATCAGGGCGAGCAATTCGCCGGCATGCAGTTCAAAACTGATGCCATCCACCGCCTTCACGCCGCCAAAGGACTTCCCGAGATTACTTACTGTCATCAGGCTCATCAATGTGCCTCCTTGGCTTCGCGCTTGCGGTCGAACAGTTGCCGGGCAAAGCCCGCGATCCCCTGCGGGAAGAGTAACACCAGCAGAAGTATGATACCGCCCAGCATCGCGCGCCAGTAATCGGTATTGCGCGCCACCGTGTCATGCAACCAGTTGAAAGTGACTGCGCCGACTACCGGACCGATCAGTGTCTGTATGCCGCCCAGCATCACCATGACGATACCGTCGACCGATTTGCCGACATACAGTGATTCAGGCGAGATACTGCCTTTTGAGAATGCATAGAGCGCCCCCGCCGCACCGGCTGCCGTGCCGGCGAGAATGAAGGCTGTCCATTGGATGTGCTTGACGTTGATGCCGATTGCGTCCGCACGCAAGGCAGAGTCGCGGCTGGCACGCATCGCATAGCCAAACGGTGAATACAGGATGCGCCACAGCAGCAATACGCCGCCTGCGACGATCACGAGGGTCAGATAGTAATACGCGGTTTTGTCTGACAACCATGTTGCGGGCCAGACGCCGGTCAGTCCATTGCTTCCGCCGGTGACGGTGTCCCATTGGTAAGTGATCGCCCAGGTAATCTGCGCGAATGCGAGTGTCAGCATCGCAAGGTAGACGCCAGACAACCGCACACAAAACCAGCCGAACAGCAATGCACCAAGCGCCGCAACGAGAGGGGCAAGGACAAGTGCGGCCTCCATCGGCAATCCTGCAGTACGCACCAGCAAGGCTGCGCCATAGGCGCCAAGTCCGAAGTAGGCCGCGTGACCGAATGAATGCATGCCCGCAGGGCCCATGATGAAGTGCAGGCCGGTGGCAAATAGGGCTGCGACCATCAGGTCAATGGCAAGTACCGTGACATAAGGCGAGTCGCGCATCACCAATGGGACCACGGCCAGCACTGCAATCAGCGCGATGACACCGAACTTATACGATGGCCTCGCTGCGCGCAATGGTGCTTCCACGATGCCCGCGTTGCGCGTCGGCGCCTGCGGTCGTCCCAACAAGCCACTGGGGCGTGCGACCAGCACGACTGCCATGACAAGGAACTCTACAACCAGTGTCAGCTTGGAGAAAGACACGCTGATGCCGAATATGTCGACCAGCCCGAGCCAGATGCAAATTGCTTTCAACTCGGCAATCAGGAGAGCCGCAACATAGGCACCCGTAATCGAACCCATGCCACCCACCACAACGACGACGAAAGCAGCGCCGATGGTAACGAGGTCCATTTCAAGGTTGGCCGGTTCACGCGGTAATTGCAATGCCCCGCCCAGGCCTGCGAGCATCGCCCCAAGCGCAAAGACACTGGTGAACAGCCAGGCTTCATTGACCCCAAGAGCGCTGACCATCTCGCGGTCCTGCGTCGCCGCGCGCACTAGCGTGCCCCATCGGGTACGCGTCAGCAGCAGCCAGAGCAGTCCGAGCACGACCGGGCCGATCACAATGAGGAACAAGTCATACGTGGGGAACTGTCTACCGAAAATTTCCACCGCCCCTTTCAGGCCCGGCGCGCGTGGGCCGAGCAGTTCATCCGGGCCCCAGAACCACAGGGCCGCATCCTTGATGACAAGGACCAGCGCAAATGTGGCGAGTAACTGAAACAATTCGGGCGCATGATAAATCCGCCGCAGCAAGATCATTTCCACCAACGCGCCAAGGATGCCGACGGCAAGCGCCGCGAGCAAAAGCGAGGGCCAGAAACCCAGGCTGCCGCCGAGACGCTCGACGAGCGTATAGGCGATATAAATGCCCAGCATGTAAAACGAACCATGCGCAAAGTTCACGATGCGCGTCACGCCAAAGATTAGCGACAGGCCGGCCGCAACGAGAAACAGGGAAGACGCTCCCGCCAAACCATTCAGCAACTGCACCGCGAAGCCGGAAAAACTCATGACACGTTCTTTCTTTCAGCTGGATGAATCCATGACGATCCGAAACGAGAATACTGCCTGCCGATCCGTGGACCAGCATCATGCGGGGAGAGCAAGGTCCACATGCGCGTCACTCTCCCTTGCCTTGTGCTTCAGTCGGCTGGCCGGCGCTTGGCAACCACTTCGGCAGACGGCAAGTACTTCGCGCCGTCCAGATAGCGGTAGTCCACCATGACACCCTTGCCGCCTTCATTCTTGGTGCGGCCGACATAGGCACCCATGGTCGACTGATGGTCTTCGGCGCGATAGGTGATGGGTCCAAACGGCGTCTTGACAACCAGGCCTTCAAACGCCTTGACCAGCTTGTCGGTTTCCGTGGACTGCGCTTTTTTCATGCCGGTGGCCAATGACATGATCGCGCTGTAACCGACGATCGAGCCTAAACGCGGATAGTCTTTGTACTTTGCTTCATAGGCTTTGCGGAAGGCAGTGTGCTCCGGCGTCTGGATGCCGTACCACGGGTAGCCGGTGACGATCCAGCCATTCGGACTTTCGTCTTTCAGCGGGTCCATATATTCCGGTTCGCCGGTCAGCAGGCTCACGACTTCACGACCCTTGAACAAGCCACGTGTATTGCCTTCACGCACAAATTTCGACAGGTCGGCGCCGAACAGGACATTGAATATTGCGTCCGGCTTGGCATCGGCAAGCGCCTGGGCCACACTTCCGGAGTCAACCTTGCCCAGCGGCGTTGCCTGTTCGGTGACGAACTCGACGTCCGGCTGTGCGGCCTTCAGCAATTCCTTGAAGGTCGCGACGGCGGACTGGCCATATTCATAATTGGGATAAACCAATGCCCAACGCTTCTTCTTCAGCGCAGCGGCTTCCGGCACCAGCATCGCCACCTGCATGTAGGTCGATGGACGGAGACGATAGGTATAGCGGTTGCCGTTTTCCCAGACGATCTTGTCGGTCAGCGGTTCGGCTGCCAGGAAAAAGAATTTGCGTTGCTTGGCGAAATCGGTCAGCGCCAGTCCGATATGAGACAGGAAGGAGCCGGTCAGCACATCCACCTTTTCACGGGACATCAGGTCTTCGGCGGCGCGCACCGCCTCGCCGGGATTACCGTTGTCGTCGCGCGTGATCAGCTCGAGCTTCTTGCCGTTGACGCCGCCCGAAGCATTGACCTCTTCCACGGCTAGCTCCAGTCCCTTGCGGTAGGGCTCGAGAAAAGCCGGCTGAGCCTTGTAGCTGTTGATCTCGCCGATCTTGATGACGTTTTGCGCATAGGCGCCAACGGCGCTGGACGCTGCCCAAAGGACAGCAGACGCTGCGAGCCAACTGGTAGTCTTGTTCATGGTGATCTCCTTATTTGTGGACCAATCGATGCGATCGTTCGCGCAATGCAGTGGCTAGCGCAAGCCATCCTCGCCTTTGATTTCGTGGGACTGGAGCCCTCCCACGCGGGGCAACGGCCGGCCACTGTCGGTGACGACAACAGCAACGACAATCTCGTTGGATCGCGGCGCATCGGCGACCCGCGCTTCCATGGCGTCGAAATGACTGCGCACGAAAGCCGCATCCTTGTGACCGAGCGGCACATCGATCGCCGTACCCAACCCGCCGCGCTTCTTGCTGGAAGGCACCAGAGCTGCGCCTTTACTCACAGCGATGCGCAGCGGCGCACCAAGCTTGGGATGCAGAATCGCGGCCGCGTGTTCCAGCTCGCCCGCCTCACCCACAATAGCGGCCTTGCCATAACTTTGTGCCTGTTCTGGTGCAATGCCCAATGCCTCGACGCAGCGCTTGCCCAGCAAGCCGCCGAGCTCTTCGCCAATGGCAATCAATTCATCGAGCGATTCGGCATAGCGTCCGGCATAGGGATTGTCGATGACCGCCATGGCCAATGCCTTGCGTGTCGGCGGTGTAATCGCGCGGTCCATTTCGACGTGGGTTTCTTCCACCTGCACAATCAGTTTGCGGATCTTTGCTGGCATTGCGTGTCCTTCCGTATGTGATGTGTCAAAGCCTGTTCGACTGCATGGTTCACCGGCATTAGCGCAGTCCGTCCCACTGTGAAATGTCGGCTGCCTTCAGCCCGCCAACCCTCGCGTGTATGCGCGGCCCGGTACTCATGGCGAGGATGACGACCAGTTCCTCGGGGCGCGGCGTTCCTGGCACCCGTACTTCGATTGCATCGAAATGGCTGCGCACATAGGCGGCGTTGATGTGCGTCAGGGGGACATCGAGCGTGCCGCCGGGAGCCGTGACTTTCTTGGTGGAAGGAACGATCGACAAGCCATTGCCGGGTTGCCCTTTAACGCCTCCCCCTTTGCCGGCGGCATAGTCTGCCGGGTTGCCCTTCCATCCCAGCAATTCCCGCATCGCATACCCTCCGGGCACGTGCCAAAGCGCACCATGTTCGAGTTCGCCTGCGGAACCGATCATTGCGCCCTTGCCATAACCCTCGATATGTTCGGCCGGCACGGCAAGATGCTCCAGCAGTTCGTGAGCCAGCCGGACGCCGAGCGGATTAAGTTCTTCCATCATCGGCAGAATATCGGGTTCATAGCGGCCAGCATACGGGTTGGTCAGAACGCCTGCGATATATCCGCGTCTCAGCGGGTGCTCGGCCACGGGCCCGAACTCGTGGTAAATGTCTTCCACATGCCAGAAAACCCGACGTATCTCGATCATGGAAATGCCCTCGCAGGTGTTGATTGCATCATGGATTGAATCATGTGCCCAGCCCTTCCCTTTCATTTTTTCTAGAGTACCGCTGAATACCGACTCTTGCCAATATCGTACGCGATTCTTTGCGTGGAGCGTGGCTCGACGCTCAGCCCATGATCATGCAAATGCATCACCTGTCCCTGGCATGCAAGTATCGCGTTCCAGATCAGCCCTTGTTCCTGCAATTGCCGTGCCTGTAACAAACCCGCCTGCAGCGCAGCATGAACGCGCGCGTGATCGAGTTGGGGCACATCTACGGTAACCGGTATTTCTCCAAGATCAGTCTCGTCCTTGAGTAAGCAGGCAGGCACTCGCTTGATACGCGCATCGTCGATATTGACGGCATTGGCGATCACCGTGGCTGCGGCGTCCGCTTGGGCTGCGCTGGCCGCAAGCACCGTAACGCTGTCCGCGATGCCGAGCGAAAAACTGCGTCCACGCCAACCGCTGGTGGCGATGCCACGCACAGGCATCGCCGCATCAATGCGAAGTTGCAGGTCCGCTGGCAGTGCCAGTCCTTGTGCCGCTTTTTCGGTTGCCGCGTCTATGTCGGTGCATATGCCGACCCGATATGAACTGCCTGCACTAAGGTAGAGCGCGATGTCGCCACCATTGTTGACCGACGCACGAGTGATATTGCGGCGCGCATAACAGGCGATGATCTCCTGTGCGACCGATCCGGCCACTGCAGCCATCGGAGTAATAAAGCCAGAGCGAAAGGGATAACACGCTTCCCACATGCGTTGGGCCACGCTGCCCTTCAGCAGGCGTTGCTCACCAAGCGGTGAGCGTAGGGCGGGCAATTCGTCAACCAGCTCGGATAACAGCGTTTCGAAGCGTTGCCATGCGTGTGCATGGGCGGCGCGGATGCTGTCAGGTAGTCCGTCGGCCTGAATGATCAGGTCGATGGGTCCATGCGAAAAGTGGAGACGTCCGTCGGGTAGCGAAGCACGTTGAGCGACCATCTCTCGCACCCGCCTAACCGAGCATTGGCCCGACCGCGGATGGCCAGGCATTGACATCGGGTTGCTGCAGCCATTTTCGCCGTTGCGGTGCGCCCTCGTTATGCCATGCGCCACTTTGAAGGACAGAGGATAGCGGACGTACATATTCCATATGTCCGCCAAGCGCCTGATAGTCGGCAAGGCGCATCGTGAATTCAATCGGCGCAACGATCGCGGGTGTCGGCACGGTGCCGAAGCTATTGTCCGGCATGCGCGTCACATCGGTCATCACCGTGATGCCACCGCCTGGCCAGACATAGGCTGGCGCCCCGCCACAGGTGACATTGACGAGTGCATTCTTGATGGCGCGTGTCAGCAGGACCGGATTTTCTGTCACACCGGCACGCAGACTGCCACCGGCGCCGCCAAGGAACAGCACGGTGGTGAGCGACGGTTCGCAGTTTTCGCCAATACGCTCGACGACGCTGCGCACTTCAGGCGGCATCGGCATTTCGACCGGCGTCAGGTTTTCATCGAGAACGAACCATGCAGCATGTTCGCCTGTCGTCGACGTCATCAGGAGGCGCATTCCCGGTCTGGCGATACTGGCATCCCAACCTTCGAGAATGCTGAGTGGATCGGCGATGTCGGTGCCGCCCCACCCGGTACCGGGATTGGCGACCTGAAAGTAGCGGCCCGGGGTGGACTTGCGCCCACGGATCTTGACGCCGGACAGCGGCATATCGAGACAACGGCCGGCCTGGTGCTCGGTCAGCACGCCAGTGATATGGTCGTCGACGACAATCACTTCGTCGACCTTGCCGAATAATTGCTTGGCGAAGATTCCAATGGTGGCCGACCCGCAGCCGACCCGCATACGCTGTTCTTCGATGCCGTTCACAATCGGCGCGCGACCGGCCTGGATGACGATCTGGGAGCCGCCGTCAATCATGACCTCCGCAGCCTGCTTGTTGCCAAGCAATTGCATGATTTCGGCGGTCAGGCGGCCCTCTTTTTTGCTGCCGCCCGTCAGGTGGTGGACGCCACCCAATGACAGCATCTGCGATCCGTATTCGGCCGTGGTGACATGACCGACGACTTCGCCCTTGTAGCGAATGTTGGCCTGTTCAGGACCAAGGTAGCGGTCAGTGTCGATTTTTACCTTGAAGCTGCAGTAACTGAAGATGCCTTCGGTGACAACGGTCACCATATCGACACCATCGGACTGGGACGAAACGATGAAAGGAGCAGGTTTGTAGTCGGGATAGGTGGTCGAGGATCCGACTCCGGTAACAAATACGTCGTCGGCATGGAGCAGGTCGCCATTCCATGCGGCCGGCGCATTTGCATTACTTGCATTACCACCAGCCGACTCTGCCACCGGAGCGACGGACTCGATGTCGTTTGTTAACGTTCGCCCCGCAAACGGCACCAGAACCTGCTCGCCGCCATCGACAGCCTTTCGAAGCAGGATCACCGGATCGACGCGCACCAGGGTGCCGTCAACGTTGGCATAGCGGTCGCAGGCCCCGGAGCGCCCTACCGTAATCTGGCACAGCACTGGACAGGCATTGCATTCGATCTTGTCACCTGCCATGCGTTCGCTGCGGGGCTTGGCCCGTTCCAGCACCTGGGGTTCCATCCCGGGCAATCCGTCTGTCTTCGTGTGCTCGGTCATGCTGGATGTCTCCGTTTAGCTCGACACGTTTTAGATTCGATTAAATGTAGTGTACACTACATTTTCGTTTAGTGTACACTACATCTTCATGTAGAAATCACTCCATCAGCATCAGCCCAATGTGCGTTGAAGCCTTGTAGATAGCGGGATGCGGAAAGGGAAAACTGAGATGACTCATGTCCTTGCAGAGGCCTGCATCGCTCTTAATAGATGGCATGCACCGATTACATGGCTTGCATTGCGAAGGCAATTTATGGGCGCGAGTACCTGCCGGAACGACTACGGCGATTCACAAGGCGCACTGCGCAGTGCCTCGCGGCCTGCTCCGGCATCTCAAATTCGCTTGATGCACTGCCCGATCCGGAGACTTGTCGGGAACAAACAGGTAAACTCATGCACCTTGAGCGTTGACCACGCCTGATTTTTATTTTCGCAACGGAGAAAGCATGAGCGCCTTTAACGAAGAACGTGTCTTGAGCGTCCATCACTGGAATGGAAGCCTGTTCACGTTCACCACAACCCGCGACCCGTCGCTGCGGTTCAGCAACGGCCATTTCACGATGATCGGCCTGCGTGTCAACAACAAACCACTGCTGCGTGCCTACAGTATCGTCAGCGCCAACTACGAAGAACACCTCGAATTCCTCAGTATCAAGGTACCGGACGGCCCCCTGACATCGCGCCTGCAGAATATCCAGGTCGGCGACACGGTCATTGTCGGCCGCAAGCCGACCGGCACGCTGGTAATCGACTATTTGTTACCCGGCAAACGCCTCTACCTGCTGTCGACCGGCACCGGACTCGCGCCCTTCATGAGCATCATCCGCGATCCGGAAACCTATGAAAAATTCGATCAGGTCGTCCTGGTGCATGGCGTCCGCACAACTGACGAACTGGCATATCACGATCTGCTGGTCGAGCACCTGCCAAATCATGAATTCCTGGGTGACCTGGTCACCAGCAAGCTGCGCTATTACCCGACGGTAACGCGAGAGCAGTACAAGAACATGGGCCGCATTACCGACCTGATCGAGAACGGCAAGCTGTTTTCCGACCTCGGCGTGCCCGCTCTCAATCGCGAAACCGACCGTGTCATGATCTGCGGCAGCCCGGCAATGCTGCGTGATCTGAAGCGCATGCTGGAAGAACGCAGCTTCGTCGAAGGCAACACCTCGACACCCGGCGATTTCGTGATCGAACGCGCGTTCGCGGAGCAATAAACGCCATGGCCTTGAATGACATTGTTATGTCCGCAAGGCTGACGGTTTTTCAATAACATCCGACATGGCGACTTCCTCCCCCCGGCGCACCACTGCCACTGCGGCCTCCGCAAAGCGTCCGCGCCAGCGGGAGCTGGCGGCCCAGTCGACGCAGGAAAGTATCCTGCGCGCAGCGACCAAGGTATTTGCAAAACATGGTTTCGCCGGGGGCCGCATCGAGCAGATATCGAAGGCGGCCAACTCGCATGACCGGATGATTTATTACTATTTCGGCAATAAGGAAGAGCTCTTTATTGCCGTAATCGAGGATGCCTACCGCCGTTTCAACGAGGCGGAATCCAGGCTTGCCCTCAAGCTTGACGACCCGATCGAAGACATGCAAACGCTGGTGCGTTTCATGTGGACCTATTACCAGCAGCATCCCGAGTTCATTACCCTGCTCAACAGCGAGAACCTGCATCGCGGCAAGCACATCTCCAAATCGATGCGCGCACGCGAGTATTCTTCGCCAGCGATTTCCCTGATGGGCCGGGTGCTCGCGAAAGGCGCCGAAACCGGCGTGTTTCGCGCCGACCTGAGGGCACGGGATATCTATCTGATGAGTGCTGCTCTCGCCTATTTCTATCTATCCAATCGCTTCACGCTGTCGGCCTTCCTTGGCGAAGACCTTGGTGCGGCAGACGCGCTTGCCTACTGGGAAGAGTTCATCACATCGGCGGTGATCCGCCAGGTATGTGTCAATCCTGACGGCCTTGCCTCTCAGGATGTGTCGCTTCCCATCATGTCGACGGGGTGAAGCGAAAGATTGCGAATTGTTGTCATTGAATCCATCCCGCTTGCGGCGGGTAGCGTTTAACTGAAACAGGAGGCAGGACATGGCAGATGCAGGTAGCGCACAGACATCCGGAAAAGTCGTCATCAGGAACATTGGACTATTACTCTCGGGTGACATCGATAACCCGGTGCTGTCGGCCGATACGATCGTGGTCAACGACGGTTTGATTACCGCCGTCGGATCCGCTTCCGATTGCGATACTGACCAGGCCGACGTGGTCATTGACGCACGCAAGACCTGCGTCGCGCCCGGCCTGATTGACAGTCACGTTCATCCGGTATTTGGTGACTGGACGCCACGACAGGGCCAGCTCGGCTGGATCGATTCCACGATGAATGGCGGCGTCACCACCATGATCTCAGCCGGTGAAGTGCATCTTCCTGGCCGGCCGAAAGATATCGTCGGCCTCAAGGCGCTCGCGATTACCGCGCAGCGCGCCTTTGATAATTTCCGCCCGGGTGGCGTCAAAGTCCTCGCCGGCGCGCCCGTCATCGAAAAAGGGATGACGGAACAGGACTTCAAGGAGTTGGCCGAGGCCGGGGTTTCACTGCTGGGCGAAGTCGGTCTCGGATCGGTGAAGGCTGGCGAAGAAGCGCAAAAGATGGTGGCCTGGGCGCGCAAGTACGGTATCCAGAGCACTATCCATACCGGCGGCCCGTCGATTCCCGGCTCCGGGCTGATCGACAAGGATGTCGTCCTCGAAGCCGACGCCGACGTGATCGGCCACATCAATGGCGGACACACGGCATTGCCGGAAGCCCACGTCTGCGAGCTTTGCGAAAAGTCGCGCCGCGCCATCGAGATTGTCCACAACGGCAATGAGCGTGTGGCAATTGCGGCCGCCCAGACGGCGATGCAGCTCAAGTGTCCGCATCGCGTCATCCTTGGCACGGACGGTCCGGCAGGCTCCGGCGTACAACCCCTGGGAATTCTGCGTATGGTTGCGCTGCTGTCCAGTATCGCCCGCATTCCCGCAGAGCTTGTGTTCTGCTTCGCAACCGGTAACACCGCACGGATACGCAAGCTTAACTGTGGCCTCATTGAAGTGGGTCGGGCAGCGGATTTCGTGTTCATGGACAAGGCGCAGCATTCGGCGGGAAGGGATCTGCTCGACAGCGTGCAACTCGGCGATATCCCGGGCGTCGGTATGGTGATGATCGATGGCATCGTGCGTTGCGGACGTAGCCGCAATACGCCGCCTGCCACGGAAATCCCTGTGATCGTGGGCGCAACGCATTAAGTTGCAATGCGTTCTAATTTGATGGCCAGTTCACTTGTGCAACGCTTCGATGCACTGACGCCTTCGACCAAGGGCATGTGGCTGGGCTTGTGCGCGATGGCCTTGTTCGGGCTGACTTTGCCGATGACCCGACTTGCAATCGGATCAAATGCGGCACCTCAGCTGTCTCCATGGTTTGTGACCTTTGGGCGTGCGGTTGTCGCCGCGATTCTGTCGATTGCGCTACTTATCTTTACGCGTTCTCCATGGCCGGACCGAAAGCAGTGGCGGGCACTAATTATCGCTGCGCTGGGAAACGCGATCGGTTATCCCCTGCTGCTTGCATTCGCATTGCGCAGCGTTACCGCAAGCCATGCAGCCGTGATAACCGCTTTGCTGCCGCTTGTTACGGCGGTAGCCGCCGCATGGACCTTGCGTCAACGGGTCGGCGTTGGCTTCTGGCTCTGTGCATGTGCTGGTACTGCCCTGGTGGTTGTGTACTCACTGCTTCGTTCTTCAAGTTCCGGCAGCGGCTTCCAGCTCGACATGGCCGACCTGCTTCTGGTGGCAGCAGTAGTGGCTGCATCAATCGGCTATGTTCAGGGCGCACTGGTGACTCCTGCATTGGGCGCGGAGCGCGTGATCTGCTGGGTGACTGTTATTTCTCTCCCTGTCACGCTTCCCGGAGCTTTGCTGACCTGGCCAGCCACGTCCGTCACAGGCACTGCCTGGCTAGGTTTTGCGTACGTCGGTCTATTCTCAATGTGGGTTGCATTCTTTGCCTGGTACCGTGCGCTCGCGCTTGGTGGGTCGGTGCGCGTCAGCCAGGTCCAATTACTGCAGCCTTTCTTTGCAATGGCTTTCTCAGTGCCATTGCTAGGCGAGAAACTCGATCCGCTTACCATGGGCTTTGGCGCAGCGGTGGTGTTTAGCGTTTATCTCGGAAAGAGGCTCGGCTCACGGCCGTGAACCTGTGCGATTTTGCGTTTACGACACAGACAGGAATTGCACTTCGCAAGCCCGAACGATGCCGGGCCACGGGCCGCAGCCGGATTGATTGCCTGAAAGCGCCTGTCCCTGTATTCACCAGGAACCGGTACGTTTACCCACGGACTGCAATAACCTCCAGATATTCTGCATCGACCTTGGTTGTTCCATCCGTTGCGCGATTATTTGCTTCCCAAAGCTCTTCCAGATCACGCCGCAACGCCTCCTGTTCAGTAGTGCCCAGCGCCGCCTTGGCGCGTAGTGTCGGCCCATAAAAGCTGAAGAAAAATTCCACAACCTCGGCAGGAGGAAATGGATAGTGCATGGGATACATGCGTCGCGCCGTTTTCATGCTCGAACTGCCATTCCGCAAACGTTCGCGCACGATGGCGTCGTCGCCCCATTGCAAAGGCGACGGCATGATGGGCGGGGGTGGAACATGCTTGCCAATGATCTTAAACATTTGTCCTACGTGCCCCTCGGGTGTCCAGTTGGCCATCGCCACCCGACCGCCCGGACGGCAGACACGTATCAACTCGGCGGCCACATGCGTAGGGCGTGGAGCAAACATGGCGCCGATCAAGCTGACTACCAGGTCGAAAGAGGCATCCGGATACGGCAGCATTTCGGCATCTCCCTCATCAAAGCGTGCATTGACGTTTTCCGCCTTGGCGCGCGCCCTTGCCTGCTCCACAAGATTCGTCGCAAGGTCAATGCCTGTGACCTTCACTCCGGCACGGGCAGCTGGAATGGCAATCTGGCCTGCACCGCACGCAACATCAAGCATGCGCGTTTCAGGGGCTACTTCAAGCCGCTGGTAAAACTCAAGGGCGCCAGGCTCAAGGTATTTGGCGAAATGTCCGTAGTCGCCCGACATCCATGTTGCCTTCAGGCGTGTCTTCAGTGCTTCCATATCGGGTGTCATCCCGGCTGTATCGGCCATGATTTTTTCTCCTTGATGGGAAGGAACTCGTGTTGGACTAGAGCGTAAATGGATAGGCGCGTTGGCGAAGGCGTTAAGGAGGTTTGCAGAATAATCTGATTGCTCACGGCCCTATGCGTATTCATGCCACGCGCTTCAGTGTTGGCGTGTGGCCAGTGCATGTCAATGTTCACCGTCTGCGTTTTTTGGGTGCCGGTTGAGCGTGCGCAAACAAGGCGTGTTTTGCGTGTTCTTCCATAAATGCTTTCAGAACCTGAGTTTGAACACGCAGTAATTGCACAGTAATGATTGCTTGGGAACAGGTGCTTCTCGTTCCACCGGATACCCAGCCGCCTGATGAAACTTTCTCAAACCGAACGGCTCTTATTGTTAACTGAATCATTGTTGACAACGGAAAGGACACATCATGAACCAGGATCAAGTCAAAGGCAGCGTCAAGGACGCCGCAGGCAAGGTGCAGCAGAAAGCCGGTGAAATGATGCACAATGAAAAGCAGCAGGAAAAGGGTATTGAAAAGCAGGCCGAAGGTCAGGTGCAAAAAACAGTCGGCAATGTGAAAGACACTTTTAATAAATAAATCCTGTAAAGCTTAACAAGCCAGTCAAGCTGGCTTGTTAAGCTTCATCAATGCTCTCTGACACCGATAATAAGTACTCGTCGCCACAAAGTGGAATTGGCGGCAAGTATTCTTGAACGGACTTTCCTGCCGGAATATTCACCCGAATATCCAGGTGACGTGTTAAGCCACATCCTCTAAGCGCTGTACACCCATCGTTATCACCATCGTTATTTTTCATCTATTTTTTCCACAGTAGTCGTCTACCGGAAGCACACCGCACGGGTCATCCGGCTGAATGCGCCACTCTTAGCCGGCAACTTAGCCGTGACATAAGGTAGCCTTCAAACGTAATCTATTTTTTGAGAAAACTTCCGATACAAGACCGCATATTGACTTGCATCCATACTGCACTGCGACTTGTTCGCGGCTGTCAGAAGCTTATACTGTGCTCATTGTAGTTACGGAGGTAGACGTGGATAAGTACCGGATTCTTGAACGCATGATGAGGGACCGGGACGACGCAGTCGATACCGATCTCTATTGCATTGCTGCATTACTTGCGGAGCGGCTTGAAGAGATCTCTTCCAAACTTGGTCCATCCGAACTTGAGCGCTTTATAGAAATCGGCGCAGCGATATGCCGTTATGGTTATCGCGAGTTTGGTATTGGCGCCCCAGTCGATGATTTGTTTCCCCAGAGCGAAATCTGGGGAAATTTGCGTTGATTTTTATTGCCCCGCAGGACGGTTTAAACAGCTTTGTCTCGCTATGCCAACGGCTACCACGCCGCACAAGAAAAATCTGCACAACGCGTTTTACACCGACCCTGCGCAGGCATATACTGATTCTTGTGCACTGCACTGTAGCGAGGTCAACATGCAAAAATTCGTTTCTCGTTCGTCGCCGCTCAAGGCAATCCCTGTCGGCGATATTTCTTCCAGCACTCCTGCCTTGTTCGATACTGACAAGTCGAATCGTCCTGAAAAGCTAACGCGTGAGGATGTATCTCGATGCATTAACATCTGGGCGAAAATGTATCGTCTCAATGACGACGATACCAGCGCCGCAGAGTTGTGCATGCCCGCCCGGACATGGCTAGGCAGAAGTCCGGACCGGCTTAAACGTTTTGAATAACTGAACGAAGAACCCTCCTCAAGATACAAGACCATTCGTCTTGCAGAAGCCGGGCTTGGCCCGGCTTTCATTATGGCGTCCGAATGCGGCGCCGCTTCGTCTCCAGACATACCCATAGCAGGCTTGACATGAGTATGCCGGCACTCGCGTCGACATACCAGTCCCCTATTGCTCCTCGTCGATACGGAAAAAAAGTTTGGACATACTCGTCCAGCGCCCCCATTAACGCAATCATCACCACGGTAGTGAGGCCCTTTGCCGAATACGCGTTATGGAAACCCGTGAACAAAAGAAATGCGATCACCGAATACGTAATGAAATGAAGAATAAGACCCGAGGCGAATTCACCTATCTCCGCACGGGCTCCAGGGATCGATCCGAAAACCAGTACGGCCAGATAGATAAGCAAAGCGGCGATAAAGCGCAGCCTGTGGTATCGGTCGTCAATCAGTAGTCTGACAAGCGGCATTCGCATTCTTCCTATAACTATAACTATGCAGGGCACGAGCGTACCGCAATAACCCGTCGAAGATATCCGCATTAATCAAAGCATAGGCAAGCAAGCGTTGGCATGCATTCAAGCGCGATGCTTAAGCGCAGAAAATATTCCAAGAGGAAATTAACGTCAGTGCAGAGAGCGTATCTTTCAAGATCCAGACAATTAGGTCTCTCAAAGATCGCCCGGGCAGAAGGAGACAAGCCATCCCAACTTAATTAATGCTCAGCGCCGCAAAGCGGACACCAAATCATCGAATTTTTATCGTGTTAGTGCAGTGTCGCGGTCACCAATTCATTAGTGATCTAAAAATCTGTGCGCAAAAGCTCGATAAATCGAATTTCTATCGAAATTCCGTACTTATTCTTTAGGAAAGTGAATAGTACATTAAAGCTACCTGTGACGCAGTCTGTATAACGTGGCACGGGAAAGCGTCCGTCAAGATCATTTTGTTTTCTTATTTCAGTGAAGCCCATGAATCAAGCTACCCTGCAACTTACCTCTTCGAGTCCGAAAGAAAAGGAAACACTGGACGTCGCAAAATACTTATCCGTCCTCTATGACAGCCGCTGGCTTATCATTGCCTGCACATGTCTCGCCATTATCGCAGGACTTGTTTACACGATTTCAGCTACGCCAATCTATCGAGCCAATATCCTGATCAAGGTCGATCCTGGGACCGGTCGTGCCAAGAACGTTCTCGGCGATCTCGCCAGTCCGTCGGACATGAACTTCGATATTAAATCAGCCGTCGCCGCTGAGATGGAGGTATTGAGATCCAGAGCAGTCGTATCGAAGGCGGTGGATGCCGGCAAGTTTTATATCGATGTGCGTCCAAAATATTTGCCGGTTTTTGGCAGATGGCTCGCGAAGCGAAACAAGGGGCTTTCCGAGCCCGGGTTACTCGGATACGGCGGCTATGTATGGGGAAAAGAAGAGGCAACCGTTTCACAGTTTGACGTCCCGGAGGAACTGGAAGGTCACGCATTTACGCTAAAGGCGCTTGCGGATGGCAAGTATGAACTTACGTCACCCGACCACGGCGTCATTGGAAGTGGACGAGTCGGCGTATCTCAGCGCTTTCCTTTCGGCGACAAATCGATTGTTCTGATGGTAGACCAGCTCAACGCCAGGCCTGAAGCCGAGTTCACTGCCATACGCTATACCAGGGCCGATACTATAGAGCGGCTGCAGGAAGGATTAAAGATTTCTGAAAAAGGAAAGCAATCAGGCATTATTGAAGCCACCCTGGACGGGCCCAACCCGCACCTTACCATGCGGATTCTTGATGGTGTCAGCCGCGAATATGTCCGTCAGAACGTGTACCAGAAATCAGAAGAAGCCGAGAAGATGCTTGCCTTCCTCAATACCCAGCTGCCTCAACTTAAGCAGGACTTGGAACAATCAGAATCCAAGTACAACAGCCTGCGTAACAGCCGAGGCACGGTCGATCTGGGAGAAGAGGCAAAGTCCATGCTGCAGCAATCCGTCTATACCCAAACCAAGATGGTTGAATTGCGTCAGCGCAAGGAAGAACTGCTCAACAGATTTGAAGAAACGCACCCTGCCGTTGAAACAATCAATCAGCAGATGCGCGAACTGAAGCGCGATCTGGCCACGGTCGACGCACGCATCAAGCGCCTGCCCGAGGTAGAGCAGAACGTAGTTCGTCTTAACCGGGACGTCCGGATCAATACAGAACTTTATACCTCACTGCTCAGCACCGCACAACAATTGCGCGTCGCATCGGAAAGCAAAGTCGGTACTGCTCGTCTTCTCGATTCGGCAGTTGTTCCACATAAGCCAGTGAAACCGAAGGGAGCACTTATTCTTGGCGCTGCGGGGATAGGCGGAATCCTGCTTGGTATTCTTGCCGCAATCGGCAGGAAGACCCTCTATCGTCAAATCGATGCGCCGCAGGATATAGAACAGCTGTTAGGCATGCCCGTTGCTGCCAATATTCCACATAGTATGGTTTCACCGAAACTGATTGGAAGGTCCAACTCCAGGCCTCCGATCCTTCCGTTGAACGATGCGGCCAACGATACCGCCGAAAGCCTTCGCCGCTTCCGTAACTTCCTGCAGCATTCCATGGTGAACGCCAAGTCCAACATCATCATGATCACGGGAGCAACGTCCGGCGTTGGCAAATCCTTCGTCTCTGCCAACTTTGCCGTAGTGCTGGCGTCGATCGGCAAAAAGGTGCTCGTGGTCGATTCCGACCTGAGATCCGGACATCTGCATCATTATTTTGGTGTTCGACGGGAAGGTGGCCTGGCCGATGTCGTTACCGGCAAAACCATGCTGAATCATGCGATCCATCATGACGTGGCAGAGAACGTCGACTTCATCGCCAACGGCAGCCCGACCGACAAGCCGGCTGAACTTCTCGCTAACGAAAACTATGGCAAGCTGCTTCAACTCCTGTCCACACGTTACGATTATGTCTTGATTGATACGGCACCGATACTTGAGGTATCGGATGCCTTATCGGTTGCGCCACATGCCGGCGCCATCTACAACATCGTCAGGGGAGGAAAGAGCACTGCGCATGAAGTCGAAGAGGCAACAAAATATCTCAATCAAGCCGGGCATACGGTGACGGGATTGGTCCTGAATGATTCGAAAGCACGGCATAGCCGCTACGGATATGGTGGTGCCTATGCATGATCAAACCCGATAAGCAACATTGATTCGATTGGTTCGAAAGGAATCCCTACTGATGTACCAGGCAATTATGGACGTCAGAAGGGAGTCCTGCATTGAGCGTCGTACTGCCTCCTCATCTACACCTTCATCACTTTCATGCAGTTTTCGGGTATGCGTCGATTTTTCGCAACGCTTTTCGCCTACCCATATCCGGGTCGATTGCTCTTTCCGCTACCGCTGACAAAAGGTTAAACGCGCGCCCTCGATCTAACGTCGTACATGCTTTCTTAAAGCCTCTGTCAAAATGAAAAAAATGACAATGGCAAGGAGATCTCGGCGGCCCCAAGCGGCATCACAAGCGGCATTTTGACAGGCGCTATTAAAAGCGCATTTAGGGCCTGCGCACCTTGCCGTAATCGATTTTTCCGCATTTCGGTTTTGATGGCACTTTCCTGATCTGTTCGCACTGCATCAGGGTTCATTTTTCAGTCTGTTGGAACTACTACCGCTCATGCCTTTAGCGAGAAGCTTGGCAAGGACAATCGAACGTTCTATCAAGATGCGCGATGTGTATCGACACCAGCCTCCAAAATCGATCTAACTTTTCTGTCATGCGCGCATAGGATTAACGTCTCCGTCCCTCCAAGGCGCATCCGCGTCAATGATAAATATCATCCCGTCACCAGGTTCGATTCATCGATTAAAAAAAGTGATGAATTAATGCATAGAACATATCGATCAAGCGAAATTTCATACTTATTTTTTTGTTCATTAACTCTTAGAGTGTCTTGGAGCGGAGACAAAGCCGCGACGCCGGGAAGTCGCTTATGCATTGGTAGAAAAATAGGTATGAACTTGCTTGGCGGGCCATTCATGTATCGGCCTGTAGCGACGCTTATTGACCTATATGACTGGGCAGGAGAAAACACTGCTCAAGACCGTTTGTGTGGGCGCTTCACGTGCTAATGAGTAAAGGGCTGTCACTGCGCCATCTCTTTACTATCCCGTGAACTGATCGAGGTGCAAACATGATGTCTTCAACTGGTGTGCTAAGCGCCGGAGTAGTTGCTGCCTGCGTGAGTTTCTTCCTAAGCATACTGATCGTTCTCACGCAGAAACTGCATGGACGTCTTTCGCTAGATGTAGACCTGAGTGGTGCACAGAAATTTCATAAGACGCCGGTGCCCCGGATTGGCGGCATGGCCCTCTCCATTGCCTTGCTGGCTGCCCTGCTGTATCAAGCGCTCGATTATCCGAAGCCACCTTCCGAAGGAGGCACGGGCAAGATTCTGCTGCTGCTGCTTGCTGGTGTCCCCGCATTCATAACCGGGTTGATCGAGGACATAACCAAACGCACATCCGTCAAATCGCGCCTGGCGGCCACCTTTGCCAGCGCGCTCCTGGCAAGCTGGCTCGTTGATGCATCGCTGCCGCGGGTGGACGTCAGTGCAATCGACTACGTATTCGCAACACTGCCTTTCGTAGCAGTTGCCTTTACCGCGTTCGCGGTCGCCGGCGTAGCCAATTCCATTAATATCATCGACGGTTTCCACGGCCTCGCCGCGACAACTGTGGTGATTATCCTTGGTGGTCTGGGAATGCTTTCCTGGTCTGCGGGAGATTATTTCGTCCTGAAGATCATTGCGGTTGGTATAGGCGCGACGCTCGGTTTCTTTCTGATTAATTTCCCGACCGGCCGCCTGTTCATGGGTGATGGCGGTGCCTATCTTCTCGGCTTCTGGGTCGCCGAAGTCGCCGTGCTCCTCATTGTCCGCAATCCGTCGATCAACGCATGGCAAGTACTGGCGATCTGTTCCTACCCGATCATCGAAGTGCTGTACAGCATGTACCGGAAAAAGGTGATCCGCAAGATGAGCCCCGGACTTCCCGATCGCCTGCATTTGCACATGCTGATCTATCGCCGCCTGGTATGGCGCTTCATTCCTCGTAACGACAGCAAGCCTTGGGTTCGCAACGCAGCTGTCTCATGTGTGACTGCCGTCTGGATCGGCGGAATGACAGTCATTGCCGTGATCTTCGGTTCAGATGCACCGGCCCTGGTCGTTCTTGCCAATGTCGCTATCTATATCACTGTATATACCCGCCTCGTGCGCGGACGCTGGCGTCTGAATCCCGTTCTTGCTCTTGGAATTCGTCCCGACTCAGCCGTCAAGGAAGCACGATAAAGAACTCGCGCGGATTTCTTAACCGATTACTACCTACATTAAAACCTCGATCATGAAAGTCTCCATCAATACCAGCATCGCGGTAATCGGCCTCGGTTATGTCGGCCTTCCATTGGCTGTTGCTTTCGGCAGAAAATTTCCGACCTTGGGTTTCGATATCAATAGAAAACGTGTGCAGGAACTGCGTGATGGTATCGACTACACCCGCGAAGTGGATCGGGAAGAATTGACGGCTGCGGAGCGCCTCAGCTTTTCCACCAGTCTGGATGACCTGCGGCGTGCAACGTTTTACATCGTCGCTGTACCTACCCCGGTCGACCGGCATAAGAAACCGGACCTGAGTCCCCTGCGCGGTGCATCCGAAACTGTCGGCATGGTCCTTAAGAAGGGGGACATCGTCGTCTATGAATCGACCGTTTATCCTGGTGCGACCGAAGAGTATTGCGTGCCCTTGCTCGAAAAAACTTCAGGACTGAAATTCAATGAGGATTTTTTTGTAGGCTACAGTCCTGAACGCATCAATCCGGGCGACAAACTACACCGTTTGTCCTCTATTACCAAGGTCACTTCCGGCTCGACACCGGAATCAGCCGAGTTTATCGACAGCGTGTACGGATCGATTATCGAAGCCGGCACACACCGTGCCGCATCGATCAAGGTAGCGGAAGCGGCAAAGGTGATCGAAAACACGCAGCGCGACCTGAACATTGCGCTGATGAACGAGCTGTGCATCATCTTCCGCAAGCTGGGTATCGATACGGAAGACGTCTTGATGGCTGCCGGCACGAAATGGAACTTTCTGCCATTTCGCCCAGGCCTCGTCGGCGGCCATTGCATCGGGGTCGACCCTTACTACCTGACGCACAAGGCGGAAGAAATCGGCTATCACCCGCAAGTCATTCTGGCCGGACGAAGAATCAACGACAACATGGGCGGATATGTGGTTGGTCAGCTGATCAAGAAAATGATCAAAAGCCATGTGCCGATCGAGAATGCACGGGTGCTGATCATGGGCCTGGCATTTAAGGAAAACTGCCCGGATCTGCGTAATACCAAGGTTGTCGACAGCATTAATGCCTTAAAGGATTACAACATCCAGGTGGATGTCTACGACCCCTGGGCGGACCCGGCAAGCGCCGAACACGAATACGGGATTACCCCGATTCAATATCCCGAAACCGGGGCATATGACGCCATCGTGCTGGCGGTCGCGCATCGTGAATTCCAGCAGATGGGCACGACGACCTTGCGCAGCTTTGGCAAGGAAAGACATGTGTTGTTCGATCTGAAATACGTCCTGCCAAAGGCGGACGCCGATCTCCGTCTTTAATCATTATGCCATGGCGAACCACGTGAACCCTCCGAACACATCGCTGATTTCTCTTGTTAGGCAAGATCTGAAAGTGCGCCCGCGGAAGTGGCTTGTGACGGGCTGTGCCGGATTTATCGGATCCAACTTGCTGGAAGCTTTGCTGAGACTCAACCAGACCGTCGTCGGCCTGGACAACTTTGCGACGGGGCACCAGCACAACCTCGATGAGGTACATGAGGCGGTTGGCAGCGAGCGGTTCTCACGATTTCAGCTTGTCCGCGCAGACATCCGTGACATCAACGCCTGTCGGGAAGCGGTTCATGGCGTCGAACATGTGCTCCACCAGGCAGCACTGGGGTCGGTACCCCGTTCGGTGGAAGATCCGATCACGGTAAATGCCGTGAATGTCGGCGGTTTCCTGAACATGCTGGTCGCTGCGCGCGACGCCGGAGTTGCCTCTTTCGTGTACGCGGCATCCAGTTCCACCTATGGCGATCATCCTGGCCTGCCAAAAATCGAGAGCAGGATCGGACGGCCCTTGTCGCCCTATGCCGTCACCAAGTATGTCGATGAACTTTATGCCGATGTGTTTGCGCGATGCTATGGATTTAGGACGATCGGGCTTCGCTATTTCAATGTTTTTGGCAAACGCCAGGATCCCGATGGCGCATATGCCGCGGTTATTCCTAAATGGATTGCCTCGATGATCCGGGGCGACACGGTGACCATCAATGGTGATGGCACCACCAGCCGCGACTTCTGCTACATCGATAACGCGGTGCAGGCCAATCTGCTGGCCGCCACCGTGTCCGATGACAAGAAAAACGAGGTCTACAACGTAGCGGTCGGCGGGTCGACCACGTTGAACCAGCTTTTCGATCACTTGAAGGACATTCTCGCCGCGCACCGCGTGGCAACTAAGCGCGGACCCATTCACATCGATTTTCGCAAAGGCGACGTCATGCACTCGCAAGCTGACATTGGAAAAGCAATTACGGCGCTTGGATATACGCCAACCCATGATTTGCGCAAAGGATTGGAAGCAGCTATGCCGTGGTATCTGCAGAAGGCACAGAGGAATCCCGCGGCTTAGGGCGTACTGCAATTATCAGTGACGATTAAACCGAGTACCGAACACCATAAAAGCAAAGAGGAATTCATGAATAAGCGCGATCCACTGTATTCCCTGCGTGCGCGGGCGGCGTCACCCACTTACGTTACCCAGCCTTATCTACCGCCGCTCGCCGAATTCATTCCCTATCTCGAAGAGATTTGGGAAAGCAAGGTTCTCACCAATGGCGGATCGTTTCATCAGCAGCTTGAAAAGGCGCTCTGCGAGTACCTTGACGTCGACCATATCGCTCTGTTTGCTAACGGAACGCTGGCATTGGTGACCGCCTTGCAGTCGCTACGTATAACAGGCGAAGTCATCACGACGCCGTATTCTTTTGTGGCAACCGCGCACTCTCTGCTGTGGAACGGGATAAAACCGGTATTTGTCGACATCGACCCGAAGACCCTCAACCTGGACCCGGAACGTATCGAAGCCGCCATCACGCCGCAGACGACCGCCATCATGCCGGTGCATTGTTATGGCCATCCCTGCGATGTGGATGCGATCCAGCGCATTGCCGACAACTATAACCTCAGGGTTATTTACGATGCCGCGCATGCCTTCGGTGTACGTAACGAAAACGGCAGCGTGTTGCGCTGCGGCGACTTGTCGGTTTTAAGCTTCCATGCGACCAAGGTTTTCAATACCTTTGAAGGCGGAGCCATCGTCTGCCCTGACGCCAAGACAAAGCAGCGCATTGACCACCTGAAGAACTTCGGGTTTGTCGATGAGACGACCGTTGTCGCAACGGGCATCAATGGAAAAATGAGTGAAGTCAACGCAGCCTTCGGCATGCTGCAACTGCGATATATCGACGAGGCGCTCACGCGTCGCAAGAGCATTGACCATACCTACCGTGAAATGCTCGCCGGCATTCGAGGCATTGAATGTGTGAAGATGGCAGGCGAGACCACCGCGAACTACTCGTATTTTCCCATTCTGGTGAACGGCGACTTCCCGATCAGTCGGGATGCACTTTACGCAAGCCTGAGAGAATCGCAAATCTATGCTCGCCGTTACTTTTTCCCGCTGATTTCGGAATTCCCAATGTACCGCGGGCTGCCCTCTGCCAGCCCGGCCAACCTGCCGGTCGCTTCTGACGTGGCGCGCCGTGTTTTGTGCCTTCCTATCTATCCCGGGCTTGAAATGGATCAGCTTAATACCATCGTGGCTGTCATTGCGGACTGCGCCAGATGAAGCTCGCAATCATGCAGCCCTATTTCTTCCCCTATCTGGGCTATTACCAGCTCGTCGCCAACGCGGACAAATTTGTCTTCTATGACGATGTCAACTTTATCAAGAGGGGATGGATCAACCGCAACCGCGTTTTACTGAACGGGCGACCACACTATCTGACGGTACCGCTTTCCCACGCGAGCCAGTTTGCGAAGATTAACGAGATCCGCATTCACCAGGATGGAGAATGGGAATTCCGTCTGCTTGAAAGCATACGCTATGCCTATGCAAAGGCACCCTATTTCAGCCCGGTATTGCAGTTGATACGGGAAATAGTGTCGTATGGAGATGAGCGTATCGCGCCGCTCGCTGCACGCAGCGTAATGCTGATTTCCCAGTATCTCGAACTCGATACCAAATTTGTTGAATCTTCTGCCATTTACGGCAATGCCGACCTTGCCGGACCAGCCAGAGTGATCGATATATGCCTGCGCGAGAAGGCAAAAAAGTACTACAACGCACCAGGCGGGCGGGATCTTTACGACGAAGCCAGCTTTTTGAGCCATGGTGTGGAGTTGTGCTTCGTCGAACCCAATCTGGTGGAGTATCAGCAGTTTTCGCCGACCTTTCACCCTGCGCTTTCCATCATCGATGTATTGATGTTCCATGACAGGGAAGAAGTCAGGGAAATGCTCAAACCGGATTTTCGTGCTTATCAACATCCACCTGTACGCAGAGAAGGCTTGATGACATGACTACATCCCTGATCCATCAAATCAAAACGTTCCTGGAAGAGACAGATAATGACTTCACCCCGCCAGGCTCCGCGCGAACGGATCTCGCTGTATATGCTGAAAAGATGGCACGAAATGCCGCCGTCTTCGCGAGCTATGACGCCGGGAAAATGGTCGCGATGACCGCAATCTATTGCAACGATCCGTCATGTCGCATTGCGTACATGACGCTCGCTGCCGCCTTGCCGGAGTATCGTCGGTTACGCTTGGTATCAGGATTGATCCAGACCGCCATCGAGTATCTCCAGCGCCGGCGGTTCAAGATTCTACAACTGCGCATCGACCACGGTAACGACCGTGCGTTTCGGCTGTATCGCAGCCTGGGATTCTGGGTGGTTCAGGAAGAACCTCAAGGCTATCTGATGGAATTGACGATCGCGGCCCAGCCGCCGGTTTCCGATCAGGCTCATTACGCGAGGCACTGTTGATAACGATGGCCATCTCGTTCAGAAACAACGTCGCCGCAAACTATGCCAGTCAGCTCTATGTGACGCTGATCGGCATTGCCGTTCTGCCACAGTATGTCGCCTATATGGGTGCGGAGGCATTTGGCCTGGTCGGCTTCTTTACGATGCTGCAGATGTGGTTCCAGCTACTCGACATGGGCATGACGCCGACTCTCGCACGTGAGACCGCCCGGTTTCGCGGCGGCGCAATCGACGCAAATTCCTTGCGCCGACTCCTGCGTTCGCTTGAAGGAATATTTTGTGCGATAGGCCTTGTCGGCGCCGGCATACTCATCATCAATTCACATACCGTGGCAGGAAGTTGGCTGAATGTACAGAAGCTCCCGCTGGAAGAAGTAGATCATGCCCTCATGCTTATGGCATTGATTGTCGCCTTACGCTGGATAAGCGGTTTGTATCGCGGCGCCATCGGTGCCTTTGAGCGTCAGGTCTGGCTGGGCGGTTTCAATGTAGTCATCGCCAGCATTCGATTTATTCTGGTGATTCCTTTCTTTGTCTATGTAGGCACAAGCCCTACCGAGTTCTTCCTATTTCAGTTCGGCGTTGCCATCGTTGAGCTCGGTGTCCTGGTAATCAAAACGTATCGCCTGCTGCCGCCTTTAAGCGGTAAGGCGGGAATCACATGGGAATGGGCACCAGTGAGGACGGTCCTCGGCTTTGCCGTCAGCGTTGCTCTGACCAACTGGGTCTGGGTCTTGCTGACGCAAACCGACAAGCTGGTGTTGTCCAAATACCTGCCCCTGACCGATTATGGTTATTTCACACTCGGGGTTCTGGTTGCCAGTGCCGTCACGCTGGTAGCTGGACCAATCAGTGTCGCACTGGTGCCCAGGCTGACCCGATTGGTCGCAGCGGGCAACGACTCCGGCGTGGTCGATCTTTATCGTAATGCTACCCAGATGGTGGCTGTGATCGCGGTACCCGCTGCACTGGTGCTCGCGTTATTCTCAGAACAGGTACTGTGGGTATGGACCGGAAATGCCGAACTTTCCCGGCAGGCCGCTCCCGTGCTCCGGCTTTACGCGATCGGTAATTGTGTTCTCGCGATTGGTTCCTTTCCGTATTACCTGCAGGTCGCCAAGGGCGATCTCAAGCTGCATTTGCTCGGCAGCCTGGTCTTCCTGCTGCTCCTGATCCCTGGGCTGCTCTGGGCCACTCTCCGCTATGGTGCAACCGGTGCAGGCTATGCCTGGATCGCCGCCAATACCTTGTACTTTTTCATGTGGGTGCCCCTGGTGCATCGGCGCTTCCTGAGAGGCCTGCATCTGGATTGGATGACAAGGGACGTCGGCGCGATTGCGGTGACCGGGTTGGCCGGCGCGGCGGCGTTGCAATGGTGGATCTCATGGCCGCACTCGCGCATGTCGGTAGCTGCAATCATCATCGTGTCGGGTCTTTTCCTGCTTGCTTTGACAGCGGCGGGTTCTTCATGGGCGCGCGATCTGGTCGGACTGAAAAAACATTCTCAACTTGCGGGATAGGATAATGACTCTAAATAGCAAAACCCCTAAGGTCTCGGTATGTGTAGTGACATACAACCAGGAAAAGTACATTCGCGCGTGTCTGCAAAGTATTGTGGACCAGCAGACCGATTTCGATTTTGAAGTCATTGTCGGTGATGACTGTTCAACGGACAACACCGCATACATCGTCCAGGAATTCGCCGAGAGATATCCTGATATTGTGCGGCCGCTTCATCAGCGGCGTAACGTCGGCCCTACGCAGAACTATCTGCAGGTCCACAATCTCGCACGCGCACCCTATATTGCGCACCTCGACGGCGACGACTACTGCCTTCCCGGAAAACTGACCGCACTGGCGTCCTTTCTGGACGCACATGAGGATTGCAGAATTGTCTGGCATCGCATGCTGATCATCAATGAACGTGGTCAGACCGCCGTGGGGATGCCGGTGACGCCGATAAGCCATTTCATTCCTACGAATAAGCTCAATGCCGCCGATCTTGCCAAATACTATGGCATCACCGGCTGTCATTCAGGCAGCATGTACCGCGCCTCGGCGAGAAAGATTTTTGCGCGCAAGGAAGAGACCCTCGACTATTTCTTTTCATTGTCCTTTGTCCTGGATGGCGGTTATGCCTCTTACATCGAAGAACCTTACGGCGTCTATCGGTTCTTTGCGCATGAGAACACGCTGACCCGATGCAAGGGAAGCGTGATTACCGGCATGGGCACGCTCGATATGATGCAGAGCCTGATTCCGACCAACCCGGAACTGCGCAAGTACTTCGCCGCCCAATGCATCCTTGAACTGATGGTGCGAACGTATCTGCGCTATCCACTCAAATGGGAATATTTCAAGACGTTGCTGGCCTGCCGCAGCATTCCCTCGCCCAAGGATATCGCTTTGATCCTCAAGGTCTTCCTGGCAAACCGCAACACCACGCTGCGTACTGCCTTTGATAACGCCGGATCGGCTGAGGTGCAGGTTTGAATACAATTACACAACATGCCGTCGTAGATCAATCGAGGCGAACCGGCATCTCAGGTTTCGGCGCGAGCATCGCCGCGTTACTGTTCTCACTCGGGATGGTTTCCATTCCCTGGGAAGAAGTCGCCGGCCGACAGTTTGAAGATAAGGAAGTCTATCTCGAACGCTTTCTGGAACTTGAATCGGTCATTGATGAAAAAGAGATCACCAGCCACGTGGATTTCTTTCTCAACGAGGCTTTATGGGACGTTCTAGTCCGGCAAGCTACACATACTTTCGATATGTCCGTGCTTGCGGTGCTTGCGGTCGTTTCCTTCCTTTGTCTTTTCAGCTTTGCGCGTTTTCTGGTGAAACGGCACGGAATGGTGTCCCTGCTGTTCCTGTTCAATCCTCTGGTGATTGACTTTGCGTTTTCCCAGTTGCGGCTGGCCCTGGCGATGGCCATCACGATGCCACTGTTCGAAGCAAAGAACAAAAAGTGGGCAATCATTCCTGTCATTGTCGCCTGCTATATCCATACGGCGACCATTCTCTTTGCGGGCATGTACCTGGCAGGCTGGTTCATTGCGCGACACATGGCCCAAAAACGCATGTCGCCGGCAGTCATCGGCGGTGTGCTCATCGGGATTGGATTTACGGTGGCGTTGTGTATCGGACCATTGCGCGACGCAATTCTTTCCGCCATTGGCGACAGGCGCGCCGAATATGAAATGCGGCCGGCGACGCTGTTGTATGCCTCATTCTGGGTACTGCTGATGATCGTCATTCCGCTGCAGAAGCTGTCCTTCTACGATATCGATGCACATATCCTGGCCGTCGCCGCACTGGCCACGTTTGCGGCGAGCACGGCCTTCGGCATCAACGGCGTGCGTTTCATCGCCGCGACGTATCCGTTTATCGCCTCTGCGATCTTTTGTCTTAACCGGACTGTCAGGCCCGCAATGATATTCGCGTTCATCGGATATATGGCGGTGCAATGGTATTTCTGGCTTCAGTAGGGATTATCTTCATTATGAAAATTGTCATGCTTACCAGTTGTCTCGGTCGCGGCGGAGCGGAACGGGTCGCCTCGATTCTGTGCAATGCATGGGCGGAAAGAGGAGACGAAGTATCCCTCATCGCCACGTTTTCCGGTGGCGGCAAAGCCTTCTATGACATATCGCCCTCCGTCGAAACGATCTTTCTCGCCGATGTCGTCGGCAGCAGGCAGAAGAACATTGGAAGTTATTTCCATCGCCTGCTGACACTCAGAAAACTGATCGCCGCCAGAAAACCGGATGTCGTCGTATCTTTTCTTCCCAATGTCAATGTCGCAGCCATTGCAGCGACCGCGATGCTGGGCATTCCAGTAGTGGTTTGCGAGCGAAGCGATCCATCGGCACGCTCGCCCCGTGATTTCTGGGAAATGTGCTGCAAGGCGACATATCGCTTTGCGGACATGCTGATCGTTCAGACAGAGAATGTGGCAAGCAAGGTGACTGGCATCTATCCCGGCCTGCGCGCAGTGCGCTGCATTCCCAATCCTCTACCGCCGACCATCCTCCCGCTTCGAAAGAGCGGCGGTACGCGCAAGATACTTCTAAGCCTGGGGCGGTTGTCACCTGAAAAGCAGGTAGACCAGATCATCGATGCGTTCGCCGAGGTTGCCGGCCAGGCAAGCGACTGGGATTTGCACATCTACGGCGATGGTCCGGAGAAGCCAGCACTCGCCGCAAGAATCCGGCGACTCGGATTGCAAGACCGGGCGTTCCTGAAGGGGGCGACCAAAGAAAGCGCAAAGGTAATGGCCGGCGCTGATGCCTTCATGATGGCGTCGAAGTACGAAGGTTTCCCCAATGCCCTGCTGGAAGCCATGGCAGCCGGCTTGCCCTGTATCGCGGCAGACTGCGAGAGCGGTCCGCGTGAGATGACCCGCAATGGGAAAGATGCCTTGCTGGTCCCGGTCGGCAACCGGGCGGCCATGATCGAAGCGCTGAGCAGCCTGGTTGACAATGCGCCGCTGCGCATGTCGCTCGGTGGGTATGCGCGCCAGTCTGTACTCGCGCGATACAGTCTGCATTCGGTGTTGTCGGCCTGGGATGAGGTCTTTGCAGCGGTAGGTGCTATTCCCGCATTTGGCGGGAATCTGCAGTCGGCTTCCAAAGTCCTGAGAGAAAGATAGTCAAATTATGTGCGGCATAGCAGGCTTTCTCGGCGGCGAATCCGTCGAAGCATCCACCCGGCAGCGCATGCTCAAACGCATGACCGATGCCATTGCCTATCGCGGTCCAGACGACGGCGGCGGCTGGAACGATGCCGATTGCCGTATCGCGCTCGGTCATCGACGTCTTGCCATTGTCGATCTTTCCGACGCAGGCCGCCAGCCGATGGAGTCCGCAAGTGGTCGTTATGTCCTCGTCTTCAATGGCGAGATCTACAATCATCTGGCGTTACGTAAGCGACTCGAAGCCGCCGGTCGGGCTGCCGGCTGGCGCGGCCACTCGGACACCGAGACGCTTCTAGCCTGCTTCGATGCGTGGGGAATTGAATGCGCGGTAAAAGAATCGGTCGGCATGTTCGCGTTCGCCGTATGGGACCGCCATGCGCAGGCCCTGACTCTGGTGCGTGACCGCCTGGGTGAAAAGCCGCTCTACTATGGCTGGCAGGGACAAGGCCGGAATGCCGCCTTCCTGTTCGCATCCGAGCTCAAAGCGTTGCGGGCACATCCTGCATGCGAGGCAAGGATTAACCGCGACGCTATCTGCCTGCTGCTTCGGCATAACGCGATTGCGGCGCCGCATTCGATCTATGAGGGCATTTTTAAACTGATGCCCGGCACCATCCTGACAGTGTCGCTGACACGCACTGAACCAGCCGTGCGTACCTACTGGTCCGCGGCGGACGTGGCTCGATCGGGTGCGGCCCAGGCTTTTACAGGAAATGCACCCGATGCGATCGACAGCCTGGATGCCGTACTGCGCCAAGCCGTCCACGGTCAGATGGTTGCTGATGTACCGTTGGGTGCATTTCTTTCAGGCGGCATTGATTCGTCCCTGGTCGTTGCGTTGATGCAGGCCCAGTCCACACGCCCCGTCAAAACCTTCTCCATCGGCTTTGAAGAGCAGGCATACAACGAAGCTGAATACGCCAAGGCGGTGGCACGCCATCTCGGCACCGACCATACCGAGCTCTATGTCTCGGCGAGCCAGGCCATGGATGTGATTCCGCGCCTGCCGGATATCTACGACGAGCCCTTCTCGGACCAGTCGCAGATTCCTACTTACCTGGTATCCGCCATGGCGCGTCGCCATGTCACCGTGTCCCTCAGCGGAGACGGCGGAGACGAACTGTTCTGCGGATATGAGCGTTATCAGGCCGCTGCCAGCATGGCTGCACTGTGGGCAAAGATCGCACCTGCGCCGCTGCCGCTGCGCAAGCTGATGGCGCGCGGCATCACGGGCCTGTCGCCTCAGGTTTGGGACCGGATTGGCGGCGTCCTCTCCACGGCGTTTTTGCGGCGCACACAACCTGCAAATCTGGGTCATAAATTGCACAAGGGCGCCGGCGTACTTTCCAGCACGTCCAGCAACGCCATGTATCGCAGTGTGATGTCACACTGGCACGATCCCACCGCTGTCGTGATTAATGGCCGCGAACCGGCAACCGTCCTGAGCGCGGACACGCCGTCACTCGACCGGCTCGGACTCATTGAACGGATGATGGCGCTGGATACACTGAGCTATCTGCCGGACGATATCCTCGTCAAGGTCGACCGTGCCGCCATGGCAGTTTCGCTGGAAACCCGAGCACCTTTCCTCGATCATCGCGTCGTCGAGTTTGCCTGGCAACTTCCCAACACCTTGAAATTATGCGATGGCCAAAGCAAATGGGTGCTTCGACAGGTGCTGTACCGCTACGTGCCCCGCGCGCTGATCGACCGTCCCAAAATGGGCTTTGCCGTTCCGGTCGGCGCATGGCTCAGAGGCCCGCTCAGGGAGTGGGCGGAAGAATTGCTCGACCCTGCCCGTTTGCGCAGCGAGGGATTCTTTCATGCTGCTGCCATCCGCAGCAAATGGAACGAGCACCTGAGCGGCAGTCACAATTGGGAATACCACCTCTGGGATGTCCTCATGTTCCAGGCATGGCTGGAGAAGCAATCGCACAGGCAGACGGAATTGCATGAATTACTCGCTGTGGGGGAATGATGAATATTGCTTTTATCGTGACCGGTCTTGGCATGGGCGGGGCGGAAAACCAGGTGGTCGGCCTGGCCGATCGTTTCGCATCCCTTGGGCACCGTGTGCTGGTGATTTCCATGACCGGTAACAGCTTCGTCCTGCCTCGCAGCCCGGCGGTCCGCATACAGTCGCTCGACATGCCCAAGACCGTCAAGGGTTTTGTGTCTGCCTATCGCTGCGCGCGTCATTATCTGCGTGAATTCAAGGCTGACGTGGTCCACAGCCACATGGTGCATGCCAATGTCTTTGCACGGCTTTTGCGACTAACGACCGATATGCCTCGCCTGATTTGCACCGCACACAGCATCAACGAAGGCGGCAACGCACGTATGTTGGCCTACAGGCTGACCGATTGGCTGGCCGACATGACAACCTCGGTTTCCGACATCGGCATGAACATTTATATACAGCAGCGCGCCGCCCGCCCGCACAAGATCAGTACCGTGCATAACGGTATCGATTGCCAGTTGTTTCGCTTCAGCGCTTCGGCACGTGAACGTATCCGGCAATCGCTCGATGTGCCTGAAGGAATGCAGTTGATACTTGCCGTCGGCCGCATGACCGAGGCGAAGGACTATGGCAATCTTCTCCAGGCCATGTCGAACGTGCTTGCACAACGCCGGAATTGCATGCTTTGCATTGCAGGTGACGGTGAACTGAGATCGGTCCATGAGTCGCAGGCCCGCTCGCTGGGTATTGCCTCACGCGTACGCTTTCTCGGCCTGAGAAGAGACATACCCGATCTCATGAGTGCCGCCGACCTGTTCGTGCTTTCTTCGGCATGGGAAGGCTTGCCACTCGTCGTTGGCGAAGCGCTTGCCTGTGAGCGCTTAGTGGTATCCACCGATGCGGGGGGAATACGCGAATGGCTGGGCGACGCTGGCCATATCGTGCCTGTGATGGATGCCAATGCCCTGGCAAACGCCATGCTGCACGCCTTATCCCTCGACAGGCATGACAGGGAAATCCAGGGACGCATCGGCCGCGAGCGCGTACTTGCTCACTATTCGATGGAAGCAGTCGTCGAGCGTTGGCTGCAAATGTACCAGGGACGTTTTTCAGGAAGCGAAGAATCCGCTCACTTTGCTTCGGATTAATCGCGCGAGCGAATAACACATCAACTTGCAGGCAAGTGTGCGGAGCACACAAAGTTGATAAACGGCTGCGAGGAAGCAAATTGAAGAAAATCGCGATGATGGTGACCAAATCCGAGTTTGGCGGCGGGCAGGAATATATTCGCATCCTGATGTCACAGATAGCAAATGCACAATTCATGCTGGTGACAGGCGACAGAGGGTATCTGACCGAATTTGCCGGATCCATGAATATCCGCGTTCACGTATGCGACAGCCTGGTCCATCCGATCAGTCCGCGCAAGGACCTCGCCGCTCTCACTGACGTTTATGCATTGCTTCGCCGCGAACGGCCTGACCTGGTACATGCAAATTCCTCGAAAGCAGGTGTCATTGGACGTGCCGCCGCCACGCTCGCCGGGATACCCGCCGTGTTTACTGCACATGGCTGGGCTTTTACCGAAGGTGTGTCCCGACGGCAGGCGCAGATTGCAACGGTGGTTGAAAAAATGGTCGCTCCACTTGCAAAGAAAATCATATGTGTCTCCGACTATGACCGATCGCTCGCGCTACGCAAGGGTGTCGGCGACGCCGCCCAGATGGTTACGGTTCACAATGGCATCCCGGACATCGCCCCACCGGTAGCACCAGTACTTAATGCGGTTCCCCGCATCGTCATGGTCGCGCGCTTTGCCGCACCAAAGGACTACGAGACTCTGCTTCGTGCAGCAGCGCTCTTCCAGCCGCAGGATTTACGCGTTGAATGCGTTGGCGACGGGCCCGACCTTGTTGCGAGCCGGAGTCTTGCAAAGGAGCTCGGCGTAGAAGACCGTGTGATCTTTCACGGCGCAAGAAGCGACGTTGCCGCCCTTCTGTCGGACGCCGACATATTTGTCCTGCTGAGCCGCTGGGAAGGTTTGCCAATCAGCATCCTCGAAGCGATGCGCGCCGGACTCCCTGTCATTGCGAGCCGGGTAGGCGGAGTACCCGAAGCGGTGGAGGACGGCGTAACCGGGATCCTACTCGAACGCAATGATGCCGGTGCGCTTGCCGATGCATTGCGTAGCCTGATTTCAGATCCGCCAAGGCGTCGCGCGATGGGCATACACGCCAGGCAACGCTTTCTCGCGCATTTCAGCGCAGAAAGAATGGTGCAACAGACCCAGCAGATTTATGCGCAGTGCACGGCAGATATCCATATCGCCCCCGAGCCGCATGGCGTTGGACCACAGGTACTGCCACAGCGCCGGAAATGAAGGTGCCGGTGCAAATTGACTATGAATTGAAAAATTGAAATTTGAAGTCAGAAACCCTTTCGAGACCGAATGACTTAAGGAGAACGTCGTGATACTAGTAACAGGCGGTGCTGGCTTTATCGGTGCGAACTTTGTACTTGACTGGCTGGCAGCCGGAGACGAACCCGTCATCAACGTGGACAAGCTGACCTATGCCGGCAATATCGATTCACTGCACCCGCACCGTTACGACTTACGCCATATCTTCATTCAAGGCGACATCGGCGATCGTAAACTCGTCAGCGACCTTTTACAAAACTATCGCCCTCGAGCAATTGTGCATTTTGCCGCCGAATCCCATGTGGACCGTTCCATCCATGGGCCAGATGATTTCATTCGTACTAATATCCTCGGCACCTTCCATCTTCTCGAAGCAGCCCGCATATATTGGTCCGGGCTGCCACAGCCGACACACGATGGTTTCCGGTTTCTGCATGTTTCTACCGACGAAGTCTTCGGTTCCGCCGCTGAAACCGATCCGCCTTTTGCAGAATCTGCGCGCTACCAGCCTAACAGTCCCTACAGCGCCAGCAAGGCGGCAAGCGATCACCTTGTGCGCGCCTGGCACCACACCTATGGGTTGCCGATCCTGATCACTAACTGCAGCAACAACTACGGCCCATACCAGTTCCCGGAAAAGCTGATTCCACTCTGCATCCAGAACGCACTGGCCGGAAAGTCCCTGCCCATATACGGCGACGGCATGCAGATACGTGACTGGCTTTACGTGAAGGATCACTGTAGCGCCCTCAGGCGCGTGTTGCAGGCTGGCCAGCCCGGAGAAACCTATAACGTGGGCGGCTGGAACGAGATGGCGAACCTGGACGTCGTCAGCACAATCTGCCAGGTGCTGGACGAACTGCGCCCGCGTCCGGACGGCAAGTCGTACACCGCGCAAATCAGCTTTGTAAAGGACAGACCCGGCCACGACCGCCGGTATGCGATCGACGCGGACAAGATCCGGCGCGAACTGGACTGGGAGCCGGTAGAAACCTTCGACAACGCGATAAGGAAAACAGTGGGCTGGTACCTCGACAACAAAGACTGGGTAGAGAACGTCACCAGCGGCGGCTACCGGAACTGGATGCAACAGCAGTACGGCACCTGAATGCGACTAACGCATTCAGGACTATTCAACCACCAATGACAGGTATGTAACGATGATCAAGAACACACCCCAGCGCAGGGGAATCATACTGGCCGGTGGCTCCGGCACGCGCTTGTATCCGATGACGCGGATGATATCGAAACAGCTGCTGCCGGTCTATGACAAACCGATGGTCTACTATCCGCTGTCGACGCTGATGCTATCGGGCATACGCGATGTGCTGCTGATCTCGACACCGGAAGACACGCCGCGCTTTGAAGGCCTGCTGGGTGACGGACATCAGTGGGGCATGAACATTCAATACGCAGTGCAGCCCAAGCCGGAAGGCCTCGCCCAGGCATTCCTGATCGGCAAAGACTTTATCGATGGCGGCCCAAGCGCACTGGTCCTGGGAGATAATATTTTTTACGGCCACGAACTCTTTAGTCTTTTGCGAAAAATTAATGCGCAGGACGGCGGCGCCCATATCTTTGCTTATCATGTGCATGATCCGGAACGTTATGGCGTGGTGAGCTTCGACGAGAACTATCGTGCAGTGTCGATTGAAGAAAAGCCGCCTGTTCCGCGTTCCAACTACGCAGTCACAGGGTTGTATTTCTACGATCACCAAGTGTGCGATATCGCGGCAAGCATACAACCATCACCACGCGGCGAACTGGAGATCACGACCGTGAACAAGATTTACATGGAGATGGAAATGTTGAATGTCAAAGTCCTGGGGCGCGGCATCGCCTGGCTCGACACGGGTACCCATGAGTCCCTTCTGGAAGCCGGACAGCTGATTGCCACATTGCAAAAGCGCCAGGGATTGATGGTAGCCTGCCCGGAAGAGATCGCATACCACCAGAAATGGATTTCGGCGAATGACGTCGAGCGCCTTGCAGCACCGTTAGCTAAAAACGATTATGGCCGTTACCTGATGCAGATGCTGAAATGAATTTCCCTGATATGACACCCCTTGTACAGCCAGAACGCGAGAATGGTACGGAACTATGCGGGCTCCGCGCCGATTGCGCCGCCATGAAGGACGTCGAAAAATCAAGGGAAGGAAATCTGAACATGCATACTACGCAAGTCATCACAAGAGAAAACGGTTTTGGAATCGGGGACTATTGGCGCATGTTCCGGGCAAAGGGCATCCGCCTTCCAATTGATTATTTTTTGCAGGCGCATCTGTTCGATCTGGTTAACGGCACAGATACCCATACCGCTACGATCATTGAAGGGTCGACAGTCAAACCACTCGGTCTTCAGGACTATGAACGGCCCTACCGCTGCTCCTGGACCGGTGAAGTGAACAAGGCATTTGCAGCACTCAGACAAATACTCGGACGGGATTTTGAACGATACACATTTGTCGACATCGGCTGCGGAAAGGGCAAGGTCGTGCTCGCCTGGACCAAGCTCCTCAGGCGTGCAGGCCTCGATCAGCCGATGATCGGTATCGACGTGCATGGCCCTTGCATCACGGGTGCGATCCGCAACCGAAAGATCATCGGTGCAGGCTCTGACGTTCCGGGTGCGCCTTCCATTCGTTTCGTGCACGCCGACGCAAGAACCTTCAATTACGGAGAGCATGGAAACAAGCTTATCGTCTACCTTTACAACCCCTTCAGTGCAGCAATTCTGCAAAGCGTCATGGCTGCGCTCAATCCGATAGCACCAGTGATTGTCTACAACAACCCGGTAGACCTCGATGTCATGACGAGCTTTGGATACCGGATCGTGTGGGGCAAGGAGGGATGGCATCCCAATGCGCGTACGATCATTCTGATGAAGGGAAAAAGTCTGGAACAGGAAGAACGCTAAACATTGTTAATGTCCTCCAGGCTTGTGTTATACCAATCCCAAGCTATAACGTGACAAATGACAAGGCGCAGGAGGAGTCAATAGCGAGCTATTGACGACGAGTGCAACGCCGGCAGGCGGCTCGGCGCCCCCGAAAAAAGACGCGATCTCATGGTGCGTAATGGGTTGGGATTGGTATTACAGGTAAAGCGGTGATGAACCACCTGTCGCAGGAAGCGACAGTGAAAAGTGAAGAATATGGGCAAGAAGATAGGAATGATGCAGCCTTACCTGTTTCCTTATCTGGGTTATTTCCAGTTGATGGCGGCAGTAGATATCTTTGTTCTCGGAGACGATTTGCAGTATGTGAAGGAATCCTGGATCAATCGGAACAGAATCCTGGTAAATGGAAAAGATAAGCTCGTGACCTTTCCTCTCAAGAAGGACAGCCATCATCTAAATATTAACCAGCGCTACTTTTCCGATAACTTCATCCAGGAGATGGAACATCTCCTGCGGATTATTTTTTCCTCTTATCGTAAGGCGCCCTGCTTCGAAAGCGTTTATCCGCTGCTCGAAGACATACTGATGTATGACGAAAAGAATCTGGCAAAGTTTACGATCAGATCTTTGCGGCGGCTGTGCGATTACATGCGTATCGAGACTCCGATCCTGGTTGCGTCGGATCTTGTCATCGGCGAGGTGGCCGACAAGCAGGAGCGTGTGATCCTTACGCAGAAAAAGCTGGGTGGCGACGTTTACATCAACCTGATCGGCGGCATGAAGCTGTACTCTCCTGAACGCTTTCTGGAACACGGTATCGTGTTGAAGTTTCATCAGATCGACGATATCTGCTATTCGCAGTTTGGCAATGAGTTCGTCCCACTGCTGTCGATCATTGATGTGCTGATGTTCAATGACTTGCGGAAGATGCAGAATCTGCTCTCCAGGTATTCATTGCTGGATCACATGGGTCAACCAGCATAGTCCGATCGGCTGCCTCCGTGCAGCGGCGTATTGCCCTGGCCCGTGGCAATACGCCGCTGCAACACAACATCAACTTGCTGGTCCGATGGCAACTTCGTGCTGAAGACTGTTAAATCCGGTTGCTGCTTCGAATACACCGTCGTTAGCAAACCGGACGGAATATTCCGGCCTGTCACTCAGTTCCACCTCAGGATCCGGCAGATTAAGAAGGAGCAGGTAATTTCCTGCTTCCATGTTGGTCGGCAGGGTGAGGGATTGAGCTAGACTTACACGTTGTCCGGGAAGCCACATACGCGGATCCGCTGGAATCCTGAAGCGATATAGCGCTCCCGACTGGGTATGCCGCAACACCAGTTCAACGTTCCGCCCGTTGTACGGTGCTGCCCAGCCATCATTGCGCAAGTTAAGGGTCAAGGCGAAGTTGCCTCCAGCTTCCGCAGTTACGGCATAACTACCGTCCTCGAGAACAAAACGGTATCCGAGGTGCTGTTCGATGCTTGCCCAGCAGCCCTGTTTCTTCCAGGCGTCAATGACAGACGGATGATAGTCAAGGCTTATATAAGACCAGTGAAAGGCGGTGAGTTCTGCCAGGGCAGTCGGACAATCCGCGCGCGGCTGCACATACGCGCAGGTCTCACCGCCGACCGGAACATGTAATGATTCGGCACCGAGATAGGGGTAATCGATGTTGATATCATCGTACGTTCCGAGGTCACTGGAAGACGCGAGAAAACAATCGTTGTGATAACCAAGGCGGGCTTTTGGGGAACCGGTGTAGGATTCGGCAATCGTGAGAGGGAGACTTGTCGACAGATAGGAACGCTTGATCTGCGGCGCGCGAAGTTGCACCATCCGTTCGACCGGAAGAACGCTCAAGAGCTTGTCTATCAGTGCCGCCCTGTCGAAAAAATTTTGCGCTGAAGCGCGGATGCTCATGCCGAAATGCGTACTATTGTCCCATTCACCCCAGCTTCCTACAAATCCAGCCTGCACCGTTGCAATCACATCCTTGTTGGCCGCGAGGTAGAACGCGAGTTGATCCAAGTGCAACATCACTTGTGCCGGCGCCGCATCTTCAGGGGATTCGGTGTCGCTGTAGGCAAAGCGTACGATGGCTTTCAGTCCCGCGAGGCGGATCGCATCCATCTGATGCTGAAATAGCGCGAGCGCATCCGGAGTGATCGGTGAGGTCGTGAAGGGCTTGAGCTTAAATAGACAGAGAACCAAAGTAACGTCCTGAGTAAGGCGCAATGCCTGCAAGGTCGGGGCATCCAGGCGTGCGTTGCAGTCGACCTGGCGATACATTCCCCGCTCCGGGTTAGCAATGCGACCTTCCGCGGGACGATAGGCGATGCCTTGAAAGACCTCCGGCGCGATTTTAGTTGCAAGCTGCGCAGGGCTACCTGCGCTACTTAAATTATCCGGATTACCTGAGCTTCCTGAACCGCCGCACCCGTAAAGCCCGGCCTGCAGAACCAATATGACAGCGAGACTAAGGATAGTTGGTTGCCGAAATGTGTGCGTGAGCATGCATGGCCCCTTATATCAATCCCAAGCTGTAACGTGACAAATGAGATCGATCGCAGGAGGAGTCAATAGCGGGCTATTGACGACGAGTGCAACGCAGGCAGGCGGAAAAAGACGCGATCTCATGGTGCGTTATGGGTTGGGATTGGTATTAATAGCCGGTCATCATTGATGCATCATATTTGTGATGCACACTGGCGCCGGCATGTGTGATGATCTGATTCGCCCTTTTGCCTGCTGTCTGTCCGACTGATATCTGGGGTTGCTTTCAGATGCCTATCTCAATCGCAGCTCCTGTTGTTCTGCGTGCGCTGCTCGCTCCAAGTCATGCCGGCTGCGCCGCTCGACGTCGACACTGTGAAAGAGATCATTCAAGCCTGTACTGGATTCCCATATACCTGTATTGGCCAGCTGGATGGCATACTCGGGGCGGCTGCGCAGTGTGCTTTCCGGATCCGGCAGGTTCAGCATCGCCGCATAGTTACCATTGGGCATATCGGCCGGCAAGCTCACCGTCTGGCTCACCGTCGTTGCCTTGCCCGGAGCCCACTGGCGCGGATCCGTGTTCAATGCAAAGCGGTACAGCGCGCCGGTGGCCGTATTGCGCAANTTGGGCATATCGGCCGGCAAGCTCACCGTCTGGCTCACCGTCGTTGCCTTGCCCGGAGCCCACTGGCGCGGATCCGTGTTCAATGCAAAGCGGTACAGCGCGCCGGTGGCCGTATTGCGCAATACCAGTTCCACATCACGCTTGTTGAACGGTGCTGCCCAGCCCTGGTTGGCTACCGTGAAGCTCACCGTGAAGCCGCCACCCGGCTTGGCGCTCGACGAGTACGAACCGTTCTGCAGCACGAAGCGGTAACCCAGCTTCTGTTCCACCTGGGTAAAGCAACCTTCGCTCCGCCATAAGTTCAGAACTTCCGGCTTGTAATCCTGATTCAGATAGGACCAATGAAACATGGCCATTTCACGTAAGGCGGTCTGGCAGGCAGCACGACGGGATTTGTGGTTGCAGGTCTCACCACCTGTCGGCACATAGTTGGTATCGGCAGCCAGGTACGGATACTCGACCGAGGTATTGTTGTACGTGCCGTAGTCGCTTGCCGASGCCAGGAAGCAGTCGTTATGGTGTGCCACGCGCGCCCTTGCCGAGCCGTTGTACGCTTCGCTGGCGCTCARCGCGGTCGAACCGTAGAACGTGCGCTTGAGCGATGGSGTACGCACYGCCACCGTACGATCAACCGGTACTGCCTGCAGCAGCTTGTCGACCACCGCCTTGCGGTCGGCCAGGTTCTGCGAGCTCAGGCTGGCGCTGTTGCCAAAGCTKGTGCTGTAAGCCCACTCGCCCCAGCCGCCGACAAAGCCCGCTTGCACCAGCGCGATGACGTCCTTGTTCTTGGTCAGGTAAGGCGTGAGCTGGGTGATGTGGGTCT
>NZ_LMHZ01000029.1:0-865 GCF_001428545.1 Noviherbaspirillum sp. Root189 | reverse complement strand
CTGATGTTGGAGGCGGTGAAGTTCCTCAGGTAGAACACGCACATGACCAGCGTTTCGCCGTCCTGGGTGCGGAAGTTCTTCAGCTGTGTCACATCAAAAGCCGCTGCGCCGCAATCGCTGTAGTGACGATAGTTGCCACGTTCGGGATTGGCAATCGTCGCACTGCTCGCCGTGTAGCTGACATTTGCGGATGGGGATGTGTTTGGAGGAGCCGGATCGGCGGACGTACCGGTACCTGTTCCAGTACCTGTTTCGGTGCCGGTGCCCGCGCTAGGGCCGGAAGGAACGGGTGACGTTTCGACGATCGAGGATGTGCTATCCGACGCTACGTTACTGCTGCCATCCTGTGCACTATCAGTTGCACCGCTGAAGAATCCTGATGCGGAATTACTTCCACTATTATTAGTATTGCTGTCGACGCTTTCAGTGCCGATGTCACCACCGCCACCGCCACCGCACGCGGCAAGACTTGCGGCAAGAACAATGGCTGTTGTGCTTCGTGCTATGAAAATATTCATATTTTCCTTTTCAAAAAAAGCCAGGCAAGAAGGAAAACTCGCCTGGCCGAGTGAAAGCCGCTCAACGAGCGGCCTGTCTCTTCAAGTACAACGAGGAATTACGGAGCGATGCTGGCGGTATGGTTCAGGTTGTTGAAGCCTGTGCTGGCATCCCAGACGTTGGTGTTGGCCAGCTGGATGGCATACTCGGGACGGCTGCGCAGTGTGCTTTCCGGATCCGGCAAGTTCAGCATCGCCGCATAGTTACCCTTGGGCATATCGGCCGGCAAGCTCACCGTCTGGCTCACCGTCGTTGCCTTGCCCGGAGCCCACTGGCGCGGATCCGTGTTCAATGCAAAGCGGTACAG
>NZ_LMHZ01000028.1 GCF_001428545.1 Noviherbaspirillum sp. Root189 | reverse complement strand
GAAGGACATAATGTCCAATGCGACTCCCTACCAAGGGGGCTTAACTGAAGGGATTCAAACGGAGTCGCTCTGTTGAAGAACGAGACGAGGGAAGAGACCGACAACGAAATACAGCTTGATGGGACCCGAAGTCCAGTTGCCCACCATACAGGAAACGAGCAGGATGTCCACTCCTTTCGTTATTCGGGCAGCGTCGCAGGATCGCATGCAGTCGGCGCAGCCTGGTACTGGTACGGACAGCATGGCGCGGTTGAAGGATCGCATAAGGGGCAAACCTCCAATATGCGGCAAAGGCGATACCTCGCTTTGCCCTACAATCTACTCTAAACCTTTATGTAGTCGCACCGCCCGGAATGTGCGCGGAAGCGGCCATACGGTCGTGTACTTCTGATATCCGCTAATGGCCGTCAGCAGCCATAGGACGACATGTTACGAATGGCTCCTCTTCCGATGTAACCGGACACCATAAGCGGGCCGCGGTTGGTACCGCTTATGAGAAGTCAAATAAGTCGGCTTGCTGTGGCCGAGGTTCGCCCGCTTCATCTACTTTGGTCAGTGATGACATTTTCACGCCAAGTAACCGTATGCGCTTATCCAGCGTCACCCGCTTCAGACATTCACTTGCCGCCCGTCGAATAAGCACGGGATCGTTGGTCGCCTCGGGCAAGGTGATGTCGCGCGTCACGGTATGAAATCCCTGGAAGCGTAGCTTGATCCCGACCGTCTTCCCAACATAGTGTTTACGCACCAGGTCTTCGGACACCCGCACGCACAGATTGGTGAAGACTTCGCCAAGAGCCAGGCGATCAAGTCGTGGATGCAAATCTGTTTCAAACGTGCTCTCGCGACTCATCGACTTTGGCTCGGAATGCATCACCACTTCACTGTGATCGATACCATGGGCCGCCTCCAACAGCCATGCGCTGTATGAGCGCCCGAAGTGCTCCTGCAGAAGCCCGGCGTCCGCGGCGGCCAACTCTTCGACCGTCGTGATGCCTAAGACACGGAGTATCTCGGCTGCCTTCGGCCCGATACCGTTTATCTTGCTCGCTGCAAGCGGCCAAATCCGGGTCGGTACGTCATCGGCGGACAGAATCGTCAGTCCATTCGGCTTCTCGAGATCGGACCCTATCTTTGCGAGCAGACGGTTTGGCGCGACACAGATGGAGCAGGACAGTCCTGTGGCTTCGACCACGGCGTTCTTGACGCGTTGAGCGAGCTCGCGGGTCTCCCCTACCTCATGGCTCAAATCAATATATATCTCGTCAATGCCACGATTCTGGATATGCGGTGCAACCGTAGCCACAGCTGCTTTGAACAGCCTGGAATAGTGGCGATACAGATTGAAGTCGGCAGCAAGCAAAATGGCATCCGGCGCCAGTTTCGCGCACTTCATCATCGGCATCCCAGAAAAAACACCAAGCGCCCTGGCCTCGTATGTCGACGTGGTGACTACTCCTCGCCCGACATAGTCGCGGAGACGCGCATAGCGACGGCTGCCATCTGGCATTTGCTGCGGCTGGTGCTCGCTCCGTCCCCCCACTACAACCGGCTCACCTTTCAGATCTGGATACTTCAGCAACTCGACGGACGCAAAATATGAGTCCATATCCAGGTGGGCGATCCGCCGCACGGGCTGTGGACTGTTCTTGGGGTCGGCAGCTGCACTCTGTCTGCTATCCACGATGTTACTAGTGCTTCCCTTTCCGTATTCCATAGCGACTGCTGGACTTCGTGATCCTTTGACGGCAGCAAGGATAGCGCAGAACTGAGGGAATTCACCTTCGATGCACGGTCGGCTCCCTCAGGGAGGGTTCAACGCGGCGAGGTTGCACCGACCGACGCCTTTCTGGTCGGAGACCGACCTGCACAATTGGCACATAAAAGGAAAACCATTTCCTCTAATGCAATATTTGCAAGGCTACGGGTACATTCTGTGCACACGCTCTGTGCGGAGGGACATTTGTTCAAGAATTAGTTCCAAAAGTGTAACCAGATTAGTTCAGAGGACTGTTAAACGGACGGGAGGACGCCATCCGCCGCCGGGCGCCATTAAATGAGCAATGATAACTATTATTATCATTGCAGCGATTTAAAACCAGTCCGGTTTTCGTGCGTAACACTGCTGCGAACTGCCGCATGCCACTGGTATCGGGTTGATCTCACGTTTATTCGCACATTACGTATTCAAGACAGCGAAGATATGCGTTACACATCGTGGCGGGTTATGTTCAATGTCACGATACAAAGACTACGGTGCAAGTTGATAAAATGGTCGCGAACTTTCTTTATGTAAATTTAAGGCGGTGCCATTAAATTGCTTGCAGCCTTCTAAGACTCACCCGGCGGGCAGTTACACGAATCCAAGAAGGTTACTTCGACGCCAAGTTGGACATCCAACGCCTTCCCGGCGCATCTTTTTTCAACGAAACTTCGAGCAGCAGATTTTCAGGGCGAGATCAGATTTGCGTGACGCTGCGGCTTTTTGAAAGAAGTCAGAAGCTGATGGCCAGCGCTACAACCTCCTCGCCTGCGTCGCACAGGCGTTGGTACTCCTCACATTGCCATATGCGGTAATAATTCTGCTTCATAGGAATAAGCGTTTCAGGATGCGGCGCGGAGACCCAGATGTTGCCACCATTAGGATGCGAAATCCGGTCGTGGAACTGAGGAAGGAAGTCGAGTGTCATGTCTAAACCTTTGATACGGGGTTTCTATTGCATTCGCGTTCCAGTGAGATAGAATCAAATGCACGGTTAGATCTTATTACAGGTTCAGCAGCGGCTAACTAATCATGTTGCACGTTCATGTGATGTGCCCTTCGGTAAGATCAGCTTCCTGGATGCGCATAAGCCTCTTCAAAGAAGTAGTCCTTCCATGATACGGCCTTGTTCTTGAGAACACCCAGCTTATGCAATTCTTCGGCATACACGAAGGTGCGGTGCGGCGATACGGTGAAATGATTCTCCGGATCCTCAATGATCTTGCGGATCAGTTCCGGTGACAATTTGGATTTCTGCACGCGGATGAAGGTATCTGCGGCGGCAGCTTTATCGGCCTGGATTAGCTGCCCTGCTTCGACTAAGGCATTGTAAAAAGCTTTGTAAGTCTTAGGATTCTCGTCGTGGAATTTTTGCGTGCTGTAGAGAACATTGAAGGTTGCCGGTCCGCCGAGGATGTCATAGGAGCTGATGATCTTGTGCACGTTCTTGCCTGCAGCGAGCGCTAGATAGTAAAACGGCGCGCTGGAGAAATGCGTAGTAATTTCCGAGCCGCCTGCGATCAACGCCGCCGTGGCATCAGGGTGAGGCAAGCTGACAGAAATGCTGTCGAGCTTCTTGAAATCTTCCTTTCCAAACACACGGGCTGCTTCGATTTGCAGCGTACGGGACTGGAAGCCAACACCGGCGGCAGGCACGGCGATGCGGTCCCTGATGCTTAAATCCTTCAGCGTTTTTACGGCAGGATTGTTTGTCAGCAGATAGTTCGGCAGCGACCCGAGTGCAGCGACCGCTTTGACATTCTGCTTGCCGCGAGTCCGGTCCCACATGGTTAGCATTGGCGGCACGCCCGCCGACACGACATCAATCGATCCTGCGATGAGAGCCTCGTTCATTCCTGTGGCGCCGGACAGACTCGCCCAGTCAACATCAATATCAACGCCAGCTTGCTTGCCATGCTTTTCGATCAGTTGGCGATCGCGGACAACATCCAGAATCAGATACCCGATGCCGAACTGTTGCGCAATGCGGATTTTTCCTTCCGCATGCGCGGGCACAGTTAGCGATGCAAACGAACAGGCCAGAATCCCGCATGCGGCACGCAAGATTGACAGTCGGCAGCCTTGCACATACCGGTAATGCGACATAAATGCTTTCCGCACCAATACCGGTTTGGTCGAGAGGCGTAAGACCATCGAACGAGTGGATTGCGAGATGTGATGGAAGCGGGCAAGAAATAGAGACATAGTCGTTTCGAATTGTTAATAGAGGTGACCGGAATTCCGCCTGTACGGTAGTTCACCCGGACACACGCTTGTTGCAAATGACAGCTAACACGTCCGTTCAGGAAGGACTGATTCTATGCAGGTAACACGAAGGGTGAAACGAAATATTTCGCGTTTGAATATAGGGTGTGCGCATATGAACTAGCGATAAATTATCGTCGGGATAGTACGTAAAATCCTTCATATCCTTATTTATTAGATTCGTTCGCCGCGCAAACCTACGATGACATAACTTTTAGCTTTTGTAGAACTAAGCCGCGACTGGACTGACGCGAACGCGTAAAGCGTCATGCACTTGACAGCAGTACTAAGCTGCCTGGTCACGCTATCATGCTTCTCTTGCAGCGCCGTTGCATCCACAAGCGCTTGCCCTTGCCCGCAAATCGGCTCCGAGACGCTTTGCCATGGCAAGCGCGGCGCCGTAGGGGGCGCTGGTGGCAGTAACCAATGAATAGCCATGCGACTCATAAAAACGGCGCGCCGAGAGCGTGCTGGTGACTCGCAGCATGGAGACGCCAGACTTTCTCGCTTTTGATTCTAGTGTTCGAAGCAGAGCGCTGCCGATGCCGGTTTGTCTTCTTATAGGATCGACATGCAGCAATACGATGCGGCCTGGCCGAGCAAGCATGCCGACGCCTACGACTTCATCCTGAACGGTTGCTACGATAGGGTAATGCGCCGGCCAGATAAGCCAACTCTCCACCGTATCCGTTGTTTTGTTACGCAACCATCTTTCCAGCACTCCCGAATCATAGCGATGATCATCTACACAACATTGTGTGATGCTTCGGCGCAAAATGTCGCACACCGCACCGGCATCACCTTCGGTCGCCAATCTGATTCCTGTCATAGTTCACCTTTACGCGTGCTCAGAGCAATTCGGCTTTCGTTATGAAAGTTCGGAAGACGTACAATGAAGACTGATATCCGCTAACGGAGACTGTAGCGCCACTCACCACAAGCGAGAACGAATATTGCCGAGCTTGCATATCCTTATTCCACATAAATACTGGAAATGGTAAAAATACTTCCTTCTGCCAGGCGCGATGAAAAGCTTTTTATTTCCGGTTTACGTCTTCAGCTTCAGGCAGTTCTGCTAGCAAGGTCGAGATGGTTGATCGATGTTGCGCCGAGACGAAACCGGCTGACGTTGGCATTGAATAAAAGCTACTGTTCAAGAGAGGACGGTCTATTGTCGCTTGATGAAGCACACTGGCAATTTCAATATGCCGTGTTCGAATGATTTTTCGATTTGCAGGTCATATGCAAACCACTCCACGATGGCGCATGACGACAATATGTCATTCGTCGCCGTCGCGATCCAGCGGATAGAGCAGCGAAACGATCACTGCAACAAAAGCCAGCGCCGCAGTGACAAGGTCCATGATATCCACAATCATTACTCGGTTGGGGCTAACGCGTATCGCCGTATCAGAGCACCTGACAAAATGCTGCGTCGAGTGTTGGCCGCGTCTTTCCATCGTCTTTTTGTCAGATGCTCCAAGTAGCGCTACTTTGCGGCCGGTACGGTCGCGGCAGGGCTCCATACCTCAACGTTGGAAGCGTTGATCTTTTTAGGAAGCAAGCCTTCACTAAAGAAGGTATCTGCGATGGTCTGTTGTTCCTTCAACGAATCAATCAGTATCGGGCTGACCGCGTAGCTGCGCCGGCTGTTTGCCAACTCGACCGTCGCTGCATCAAGCCCCCACAGCGGAGCCAAGGCTGCCGCCGCTTCCTTTGGATACTGTTTCACCCATTGCCCGGTTTTACGCAATTCTTCATAGACTACATGAAGCACGTCTGGCCGGGCTTCGGCGAACTGCGTGGATGCCAAATAGTAACGCTGGTAATCAGCGACGTTGCGGCCGTCGGCCAGAATGCGCACCTGCGCTTGCCGTTGCACGCCGGCGAGAAACGGATCCCAGGTAACCCATGCATCAACGCTGCCCCGTTCAAATGCCGCGCGGCCGTCCGACGGTGTGAGATACGCCGGAGATATATCCTTGAATTTCAATCCGGCCTTTTCCAGCAGGCCGATCAAAAGATAATGGCTACCTGCGGCCTTGGTCACCGCAACCCTCTTTCCTTTGAGGTCGGCGATCGTCTTCAGTGGCGAATCGGCCCGTACAACAATAGCCTGAGCAGACGGTGATGGCGCTTCCTGTGCAACATACGTCAACTTCGCGCCGGCAGCCTGCGCAAACACCGGCACCGTATCGGCGACGTCGGCACTCAGGTCCACTCCGCCCACATTGAGCGCTTCCAGCAACGGCAAGCCACTTGGAAACTCATGCCAGCTCACCTTGACTCCCAGTAGTGCTAACTGTTGTTCGAGCGTGCCGCGCGACTTGACGATGGTCAGCAAAGTGGAAGATTTTTGATAACCGATGCGCACTGCATCGGGTGCCTTTTGCGCCCATGCTGGCAAGGTCGCTGCAAGTGGCAATGCGATGAATGAGGATAGCAGCAGACGGCGAAAACGTTGGAAGGAATCTGACATGGATGTTTGGTTTCAGGTATAAGTTTGGGTTGAACGCGCGCCGCTCATCGGCAGGAAAATCAAAAATGGATAACGACTGGTCGCCGCAGTGTATGAACATTTTTCTTGTTTGCGAACGAAAGTTTTGGTTCTTGCATATTGATAGAATGCATACCTTTTGACGAGTCTTATACGGACAATGTCCTAGAGGTCCTACATGCCTGTGCGTGCGCTACTTGCTCAACGCGTTATGTTTTGGCGCATCCACCCAGCGCGACCGGCAAACGTCACGCTGGTAGAAACACTTGGCTACTACGAATACCCATCCCAACCCATTGCATGACATGACTTGGAATGGCTTTTAGTTATACAAGCTGACTGGAGGCGACTCCCCGGTTAACGCCCATTTTCCGAGAACTGAAAGCTTGTAATCGAGTGGATCATGCAATGTATGTGTCCGTACATTGCGCCAGAATCGGTCAAAACCGAGCTCGGCTTTCGCGCCGCGCGCCCCAGCCACCTCCAGTAATTCCTGCGCCGCATGCAGTCCCGCGCGATGGCATACCACCTTCGCTTGCGCGATCGCAATAGCCACAGCTGCACGCTGCTGCCCGCCTAAATCACGTCCGAGTAGAAACGCTTCCTCAATCATCGCCGCCGCACGGTCGGCGAGTACGGTTGCCGCGCTGATCTGCACGTGCATTTCTGCGAAGCGATGAATCATGTAGGGATCATCAGTTGCCCGCGCTACGCCGGCGTGTATCCATGGCCGTCCCTGCTCAAGCAAATACCGTCGGGCTTCTTCAAATGCCCCCATTGCAATGCCGAGATACAAATTGACCAGCACCAGCTGTGCAAAACAGGTACGCAGGGACTGATAGAACGTCTGTTCTTCATCATGCCTGCGCAGAAGGTTTCCCCCTGATAAAGGCACGTTGGCGAACGATACCGAATTGCTGTCAGTCTGCCTTTGCCCGATCGGATCCCAGTCATCCAGTATGCTGATCCCATGATGTCCGGTCGGCACAACGCCTAACACTGTTCTTCGGCTTGAAACGTGCACGGCAGATAGCGTCATATAGCTGGAACCGCGTGTTCCCGAACAAAATCCCTTCTGCCCGTTAAGTACCAAACCGTCACCTCGGTCCTCCGCGGTCAGGCGCAGGTCCAATGGATTCATTGCATTGCCCCACCAGCAGCGCCGTGCCATGGTATCGACCAGCCAACGTTCCTTTTGCGCGTCGCTGCCGTAGATCAGAACTGTCACAATCTGAAGATGATGAAATGCCAACACGTGCGCAAGCGCGCTGTCAACGGTTGCGATTTCCCTGACGCAGTTATAGATGACGGGCCATGGCAATCCATCACCACCGTAATGTCGGGGAATGGAAAGGCCCAGCAAGCCATGAGCTCGAATAAGTTCTTTTTCCGCTGCCGCATGACCTCCTGTGCGGTCGCGCTCAACCGCAGTCGCCCTCAGCGTGGCCAGCAAAGCTTTCAGATCCGTCGTCATCAGCTACCTATCAAGCGCAATCCGCCTGACACCTGTTTTGCGTGCATCGCTGCCAGTACTTTAAACTTCATCATCGTTGCATTCCCCAGCGGCGCAAGCTTATCCGTTCGAGTACGCCAAAGACCAGGTTCTCCACCAGCAGGCCGATCAGAATGACCATGGCCAGACCAGCAAATACCTTGTCCGTGTATAGCTCGTTGCGGTTCTGGAAGATATACCAGCCGAGGCCGCCCTTACCTGATGTGGTACCGAATACCAGCTCGGCTGCGATCAGCGTACGCCATGCAAAAGCCCAGCCGATCTTCAACCCCGAGACGATCGATGGCAGCGCAGCAGGAACCAGTATGTGCAGCACCAGGCGGATGCCGCGCAGTCCATAATTGCGTCCCGCCATCCGAAGTGTTTCTGGCACGCCTCGGAAACCCGCGTAGGTGCTCAGCGCCAGCGGCCATAATACAGAGTGGACCAGCACAAAGATCAGGCTGCCCTGGCCAAGTCCGAACCACAATAACGCCAGCGGCAGCAGCGCAATCGCCGGCAAGGGATTGAACATCGAGGTCAAGGTTTCGAGCAGATCCCGTCCCAGCTGCGTTGAAGCGGCAAGCGATGTCAGGATAAATGCCCCCAGGACTCCTGCGGCATAGCCTTGCAGGAGCACCGATAGCGACACGCCGACATTGGCCAAGAGCTCACCGCTGGCGATACCACCGGCTAACGCTGTCGCGGTATTCAGAAAGGTCGGCAGCAGTAGGTCATTGTCTTGCCAGCGCGCCATCAATTCCCACACCACTGCCAATGCAAGCAGGATGACTGATTTACGAAGCCAGCCGTGACGCCAGATGCGCGCAAGGATGGATAGCGGCAATTCGGCCGCGAGGGCGCCTACCGGATCCGGGTCACGCTCGTATTCCGGTCGCACAGGCGGATGCAACAGGGTGCTGCTCATCGTTCTTGTCTCCTTCGCTGGCTTAACGCACTTGGCCTAACCTGGGGAAACTGAGAGACTTCATGTTCCTCGCCTGCCTGCTCGAACAGCAGGTGATGCACCCGCCTCGTGGCTGCCTGAAACTCCTCGCTTCCCGCACTGTGAAGACCGAATTGGTGGCTGTTGAGCTCGGCACGCACACGGCCTGGATGGGGCGACAGCAACAATACACGGTTACCGATGATTAATGCTTCCTCAATGGAATGCGTAACGAACAACATCGTGAATCGCGCCTCATCCCACAGGATTTGCAACTCTTCCTGCATTTTTCGGCGTGTCAACGCATCGAGTGCGGCAAAAGGCTCATCCATGAGCAATATATCCGGCTGCATGGCGAGTGCGCGCGCAATGGCCACCCGTTGTTTCATGCCGCCGGAGAGAGTATGTGGATAGGCATCTTCGAATCCGCTCAGTCCAACCTTGTTCAGCCAATGCAGCGCATGTGCCTGTGCCTCCTTGCGTGTGGCTCGTTTGCTGGCCGTCAGTGAAAACATGACGTTCTCCTTGACGGTCTTCCAGGGCGCGAGCTGGTCGAACTCCTGAAAAACCACGATCCTGTCGGGCCATGGCCCTGTCACCGGCCGGCCATCCAGCAGAATGCTGCCCTCTCGTGGCGGAATGAATCCAGCGACGGACTTCAACAGGCTGGACTTGCCGCAGCCCGACGGACCCAATAACACATAACGGTCGCCGCGGTGCACATCAAAACTGACGCGATGCGTTGCACGGACCACACGATCGTCGGTGCGGTACTCCAGCGTGAGGCCTGACACCTCCAGCAATGGTTTGCCTGCCTCCCGCACGTCGGACGGCGCGCGCCCGGCCATTTGTAAAGAATGAACACTCATGTCATATCCGGGGAAAGAAAAATAAGTTCAGCTGCCTTGCGCTGTGTTCGGGTCATCAAAGAAATAGTCACGCCAGCTTTTCGGCTGGTTCTTGATTGCGCCGATGCGATGCAGGAACTGTGCGAGGCCGAATGTGTTTTGCGGTGTGATCTTGAACTGCACCTGCGGGTTGGTCAGCACCTTCAACAGCAGATTGCGATCGATATTGCTGTTGTTTACCTTCAGATAAATGTCGGCCGCAGCTTCCGGATTCGCCGTTACAAACTGCGCAGCCTCCGCCAGGGCTTCTACAAAGGCAGCATAGGTCTTTGGATTTTCGTTACGGAATTTTTCTGTCGCGTAAAGTACCGTGGCCGAACTCGGTCCGCCCAGCACGTCGTACGAGTTCAACACCACGCGAGCCTTCGGGTTTTGCGCCAACTCCTGATCCTGGAACGGCGGGTTGCCGAAGTGACCGGTAATCTCGGTACGGCCACTGATGATCGCCGCTGCTGCATCGGGATGGGGCAGTGCCTGGGTCACCTTGTCGAGCCGTGCATATTCCTTGTCACCCCATTGTTTGGCCGCCGCCATCTGCAGGATGCGGGCCTGCACGGAAACGGTCACCGCAGGCAGCGCGATACGATCTTTTTCGGTAAAGTCCGCTATGGTTTTGACATTGGGATTATTGGTGACGAGATAGTAGGGAAAGTTACCTAGCGAGGCGATAGCCTTGACGTTTTGCTTGCCCGCCGTACGGTCCCACATCGTCAGCAATGGTCCCACTCCTGCGGCGGCGACATCAATGGACCCGGACAGCAGTGCATCGTTTACCGAAGCGCCGCCCGATAGTCGGGCCCACTCTACCTGTATGTCGACGCCCTTCTTCTTACCGTGCTTCTCAATCAGTTTTTGTTCCTGTGCGACATTGAGCAACATGTATACGACGCCGAACTGTTCAGCAATGCGGATACGTCCTTCGGCGTGTACAGGGGCGACGGCGGTGATGCCGACAGTCAGTATGCTTGCGCTAACAGTAAGGACTGACAGCACCCGGTGGGCTGCCGATACAGTTCGGTCTACAAAGTGATACATATAACCCCTTAAAAATATTTTTATAGTCAAAAGCGCACGCTGCGCGTAGCAGGAAGCGTGAAGCTATCGTTTCTGGCGTAAGGACTCCCTTGCGGTTGCCACCGTGTTTATGCCGAAGTGGCACTATCGCGCCATAGCTTTCCATCAGACGCGTTATCTTGTTCTAGAACGGAGCATCGCCTTCGATAGTTGTCCGGTACAGTTTGCGGCGCTGCTGTTCGGGGCAACCGGCGGCGAGATGCATCAGGGATCTGTTGTCCCAGAAAACGAGGTCATGCTTCTGCCACTGATGTCGATAGATGTGCTCCGGCTTGACGCTGTGAGCAAACAAGGTATCGAGCAGTTCCCGGCTTTCATCTTCTGGCAGGCCAACGATACGTGGGGTAAAGTGCTCGCTGATAAAAAGTGCCTTGCGCCCGGTTTCCGGATGCGTGCGTACCACCGGATGTGTAACCGGCTTGACCTCCGCAATCTGTTGTTCCGTCAGGTTTGGCCGCCATGGGCTGCGACGCTGCAACTCTGCATACTTGGTCACGTAGCTATGCTCTGCTGTGAGCCCTTCGACGGTGCGCTTCAGATAATCAGGCAGCGTCTCCCATGCAAGATGCATATTCGCAAATAGCGTGTCACCGCCTTCCGCAGGCAGTTCCTGCGCGTGCAGCAGTGATCCGAGACTCGGCAATTCCTTGTAAGACAGGTCGGAGTGCCAGAAGTGGCCGGCATCGCCAAGTCCGATGGGCTGGCCATTTTCCTTGATGTTGGAGACAACCAGAATTTCAGGATGGCCAGACAACTGGAATTGGCGCAGCACATGCACTTGAAGCTTTCCGAATCGCCGACTGAAATCGATCTGCTGTTGCGGCGTGATGCGCTGCTCGCGGAATACAAGCACATGGTGATCAAGATGAGCCCGATGAATACGGGAGAAGTCACGTTCGCTTAATGGCTGAGACAGGTCCAGGCCATGCACCTCTGCGCCCAACGCGGCCTGAAACGCGTTGATGTGAATACTGGAGGCAACTTCGGGAAAATCGGCAATCGTTGTCATTGGGGCTCTTCATCGGCAATAGAACATGTTGGAAATTCTATTGCGCCTCATCGCACCTGCGAACGAATGTTAGCGTCTATGCATAAACGATTTACAAATATACGATCGGACCAGATTGACCCTCAGGCCAATAACTGCATTTACGGTAATAGAATTTAAACACGATATAAATAAAAGCCGGTATCGCCTGCCCACACCACCCGCATTCGTGCAGCCAGCGATTCCATGGTTATCGCTGGTGGCGGTGCTGACGGCTCAACGGCCACCAGCACTACGATCGACACCATCCTTTCTTCCGTCCCTCGACGGTAACATCGGTTCTTCCTTGCCTGACGAACGTTATTAAGCTTTTTGGACATGGCAACGCCGGTTGCATAGGCAACGTTTGCAGGGCCGGTAACAACACATCCGAGCTTTTCAAAAAACGTTTAATGATATGAAGCCAGCGTTGACAGGCAGGCCGTGCCAGTAGATTAGGAGGAAAAATTCAATATCCCGATCAACACGATTACTGCCATTTATTCCGAGTAGGCGAGTCGGGCGCACGTATCTAAAATAAAGTATCTGAGTTCAGCCAAAACGCCGAGCCTTTCGGTCGGCACCCGCACGATCCAACTAATTTAGGTTCCGTTGCAATAAGGAAGTCGGCACGGGTGAAAGTGAGCAGTGCCGGTCGTTCAGGCGGCCAAAGAATAGAACAGGTCTGCGGCGGACGTGGCTTGCCTGTCGCGGCTCTCAAGCTGCCCTTTCTTGATCATGTGCACAGTCTCAATACCGGCCAACAAAATCCGCGCACAACGGAAAGACTGGAAGCCGAGCATGGGTCGGACGATGCGTTTGATGGCCCGATGATCCTGCTCCACGATGTTGTTGAGATACTTCACCTATCGCAGTTCGACCGGCGCGCCGGTTTCAGCCTGAATGCGTTGGATGGCGGCCGTGTTGGCGCCGCTTTTGTCGATGGTGATCTTGTCGGGCAGGCCATGCTGGCCGATGGCGCGTTCCAGGAAGCGGCGTGCCGCAGCCATATCGCGTTTGGCAGTCAGCAGGAAGTCGACGGTGGCACCATCGCGTCGACAGCGCGATACAGATACTTCCATTGTCCGCCGACCAGCACATAGGTCTCATCCATCCTCCAACTTTTGCCGACCGGTCGCTTGCGGCGACGGAAGGCCGCGGCAAGCACTGGCAGAATCTTGAGCGTCCAGCGGTGGACGGTCGTGTGATCGACGAACACGCCGCGCTCGTGCATCAGCTCCTCGATGTGGCGCAGGCTCAGCGGATAGGCAACGTACCAGCGCACGCAGGTCAGCATCACTTCCAGCGGATAGTGCAATCGCTTGAGCACTTTGCATAAGGCGTCATTCATTGGCATTCTTCCGCAGTCAAACCAGCAACTCTAGCAGAACCGGCTTATTGCAACAGAACCGCATTCGGTGGTACGTGGCATATCCATTAAGCTATCGACAGCTGGAAGAGATGATGCAGGAGCGTGGCGTGTTTGTTGATCATTCCTCGATCAATCGATGGGCGATGCGGTTCTTGCCATTGTTGGAAAAGATTTTCCGCCAACACAAGCGTCCAGTGGGTAGAAGCTGGCGCATGGATGAGACCTACATCAAGGTGAAAGGTGCATGGAAATATCTTTATCGTGCGGTTGACAAGGAAGGCAAAACCGTCGACTTTCTGCTGACAGCCAAGCGCGACAAGGCAGCGGCCATGCGCTTCTTTGCCCAAGCCTTGCGCGACAACGATGTTCCTGAAAAAGTGACGATCGATAAAAGCGGCGCTAACAAAGCGGCCATCGACCAGATCATCGACGACAAGAAAATTCCGATCGCGGTGCGGCAGGTCAAATACCTCAACAACATCGTCGAGCAAGACCATCGCGTGGTCAAGCGCATCACCAAACCGATGCTCGGATTTCAGTCATTTCGGTCCGCCAAGAACGTCCTAGCCGACATTGAACTGATGCACACGATCCGCAAAAACCAGCTCAATCTCAAAGGCAGCGACGCACTGTCTTTTGCCGAGCAATTTTATGCGCTCGCAGGAAAAATCCGTTCCGCATAAGAGGCCGCCATGCCCTTGCGCCTAAAATTTTCTTTTCGCCGCTAATCCGACAAAACCTCAAGACTTCCCATATGGCAACTCAAGAATAAAGTTTATGTAAAAAGGCTTGTACCCCGGCCAGGCACATGTCCTGACCGGATCGTTATGTATTAGCTACCGGCCCACGAGACTCTGTCTGCGGTCCTTGAAGCCCGAATCGCTTCGGTGTGTACTTCCTCACGGCTGCGCGTCGAATCCACTTGGTTGAACTCGATGAATTCCGACGTGTTAGTGGCAATGTGATCACCTTGGGCATAGGCTCGCTCGAGTTCAGCATAAACTTCAGCGCGGGTCTTGGTGCCTGTGAACTTGCTATGATCGACGTACGGATAGGTTGCATCGGCGAATGCAGACCCGGCGGTAGAAAAAACAACTGCTGCTATCAAATGTTTCATGATCATTTTCAACTCCTAGTTAGTTAGTTAAGTGACTCGTAGGCTGCGAAACAACATCCTCGATCCCGACCTACCTAGCGGACCTCACTGAGCAAACATGCAAGCGCTTTGTGGCCCCTTATGTGCGCCATCAGCGCCGTGCTTCGAGAATTAAGTTGAACGGGGTCTCGGCTGCCCGCCGAAAGTGTCTGAATCCTGCCTTCTGAAACACTTCACGAAGACGTGCCTCTCCTGCTTGTGCACCGAGAACGAGGTGCCCTCCTTCCGAAAGGGAGTGCGCACAGCAAAGCGTAGTTGAGGCTGCGTAGTAAAGTCGGGCAACCGGCGAATTGTTGTCTTCGACTCGATCGTTGGCATACGGCTCGACCAGCATGACCGTCCCATCGGGAGCAAGTGCCTCGACTGCGTGCCTTGCTGCTGCGACCGGATTGCCCATATCGTGCAGGCAGTCGAAAAAACAGATAAGTCCGTAGTTCTTGCCGGGATAGTCCACTGCGTTGGCCTTGTGAAAGCCAACCTGCGCAGCAACGCCCGCATCCTCGGCGTTACGCCTAGCCTCTTCGATTGAGGCCGAATGCGTATCGAATCCATGAAAGCGTGAGTTTGGAAATGCTTGCGCCATCAGCACCGATGAGTGGCCGTGGCCGCAGCCGATGTCAGCAACATCAATGCCGGCATCGAGTTGCTTAACGACCCCTTCGAGCGCGGGTAGCCACTCTGGCACCAGACTTTTCCGATAGGCATTACGGTAGAACGCTGCTACGCCACAATGAAGTCGACCATGGTGATCGCCCCATGCCACGCCCTTGCCTGTGCGGAACGCCTCGAGGGCTTTTTCTTCGTCGAACCACATGGATGCCGGTACTTTCCACGCATTCGGGATGTACACTGGACTATCTTCATCAGCCAACACCATTGCCTGCTCGGGAGAAAGCTCATATGTGTTGCTCACTGCGTGATAAACAACGTAGCCACCGGCCGCTTGCGCATTCAACCATTCGCGTAAGTAGCGCTCCGCACAGCCGGTTTCCGCCGCCAACTCCTTTGGACTAATGGGACCTGCGCCCGCCATAGCCTTGTAAAGGCCGAGCTTGCTACCGAGGCTGACCATCACGCCTCCGTAGCCAGCCGATAGGTCGTCAATGGCGCGCATAACAAAAGTTTCCAGCTTCGTTTGATCAACTACGGATGTGTCCATGATTCTTGCCTCCTGTCGTCATTTCATCGGTTTCAAACTTCGTGCACAGAGTCGCACGCCCGTCGATACGGCGACAGTGCTGGAATCACCCTCAATCGGTTCGTTTGTGCCACGGTCGGAATGCTTGTAAGTGAGAAACTCCAGGAAGAGGACTTGCCATGCTCACACCATTGCCTTCACCCGCATCAAATCCACGCCATGTCAGCCTTATCGCGCTGCCCGATGCGGTGGTCTCCACACTGACGGGGATATTCGATGTCATGAATGCGTTCGCTCTGATGGACGTACCGGATACGAGCGGCGGCGTAGCCGTCCCGTTTCGCCTTGAAATCGTTGGAGAAGCGACAGGTCCGCTTGGACTGGCAAGCGGCGTGCCTGTCAACGTGCAGCGTGCCATCACAGAGATTGAGGCCACCGATATCGTGATCGTCCCCTCGGTGCTGCTATCGCCAACAGGCTGGAAGAAGGGCCGCTATCCCGCGCTTATCGCTTGGCTACGCACCATGTACGACCGCGGAGCAGTGCTCTGCTCGGCCTGCTCGGGTATCTTCTTATTAGCCGAAACGGGTCTTTTCGACGGCAAGGACGCCACGGTTCATTATGGCTACGCCGGTGCGTTCACGGCGACCTATCCGGCTGTTCCCATTCATCCGGAACGGGTGCTTACCATCTCTGGCGTGCGTGAAGAACTGGTGTGCTCGGGTGCGTCGATGAGCTGGCACGACCTGGTGCTTTACCTTATTGCGCGTTACGCCGGTGCGACCGCTGCACAGGAGGTCGCACGTCTCTTCGCACTGCAGTGGCACCAGGACGGACTTACTCCCTATCTCGTTTTCGAAGGCAAGCGTGATCATGGCGATGGGGATATCCAAAGTGCGCAGCAATGGCTGGACAAGCATTTCTCGGTTGCCCACCCAGTGGAAGAGATGATTCAGCGCTCGCGGCTAGCCGAACGCACCTTCAAGCGGCGCTTCACGCATGCGACCGGTTTCGCCCCGCTTGATTATGTCCAACGCCTGCGGATTGAAGATGCCAAGCGCAGGCTTGAGCGAACCGAAGCCTCCATTGACGAGATCAGCTGGCGGGTCGGTTACGAGGATCCTGCCTTCTTCCGTCGCCTGTTCAAGCGCACGACCGGACTGGCGCCCGGCGCCTATCGCAAGCGCTTTCGCATCCCAGATTTCGCACGCCCGTAGCATCTCCGCGTAAAGCAGATTAAGGCTTTCTGATATTCCCATCAAACAGATCATCAGCTGATCGTCTACTTTTCAAGACATTCCAAAACATTCTGATATTGGAATCGGCCAATCCATCTCGCTACAACCCGGTTGTGATCTGGTGCGAGCTGCTGTTCCCCAACCAGTATCTTCCAGATGGTACTGACCTATCTGCGTATTCCCAAGCCGACCTTGACGGCATCGCTTGCAAGCTCAATACACGTCCTAGAAAGACGCTTGCTTTTATTACGCCGATAGATAAACTCGTCGAGTCGTTGAATTGACCGGTTGAATCTACCGCCGCGTACTTTGCCAAGACGTCCGGGTGACGTACGCATTCATCCGCGCACATGAAGCACAGCATTCAATACGACGGCTGTGCAAGATGATGGTTGTGCATCTGAGCGGTTATTACGTCTGGCGTACAAACCCGGCCTCCAGACGCAGTATCGAAAACCGGCGTCTGTTTGGGCACATCAAACAATCTTGGCTGGAAAGTGGAGCAGTGTACGGCTATCGCAAGGTACACGAGGACCTGCGTGATTTGGGGGGAGGAATGCGGTCACAATCGAATCTATCGTTGCTAGTATGGATGAGCAGGTCATCTTCACCAAAGCAGGGACGGCATGAAACAGCAAACAACATCTATGTTTTGAAAATAAAAACCCGGAGCCTTTAAAGGTGCCGGGCTAGATGTGACCAGGAACAAAACGAAAGGGTGGTCCCTAAATCCTTCTTGTGGCAAGGAGCAAATACTCCTGTTTCGCAACAAAATAATAGACTACTCAAGTTGATAAAGGACTCCTATTTCAATATGACATCAGACTACTACATTACTACTTTCGCCGTGAAGGAAGGACCACCTATATGATAGGAGTCGCAGCACGTTTTTGAGTTCCTTTAGCTCCCGAAATGGATGTCAATATAGTCAGGGTCTGCTAACGGAAAGGGAAATGCTCTATAACGAGGAATCTATTCTGGTGCGTAAGGTCACGACATATCAATGCCTCATTACCGTGGAGAGCGAGCACCTCCATGCTGCAACTTTCCCATCAGCTTATCGCGGGTTTTAATTGTGAAACGTCTTGTGGAATGTTACTAATTAATAGCCGATGACCTGCTACCCAATTTAGTCCGAAACCGCCATGGAATTGATTAAAAACATGTAAGCAGCGGAATATTACCAACGCTGAATTGTAGTCCAGCATGTTCCCGTCCGAAGGCCGGTTTCTTGAGGCAACGGTTGTGCCTGTCTTCATTGTGCACGCGCGTCGGGATGGGAACCGTTTTTTTTGCAGGCTTCTCTAAATCTTAGGTGTGTTGAGCCGAAGCAACGCATGACTCTACAGCATGGACAATACCGGTGAATCTTATTCCCTGCCCTGCGAAGGATGTCAGCCAACGCAGGCATTGCCAACTGGCTGGAGCGAGCTGGTCAGCGCGGTAGAAAGCCTGACCGAAGTGTTTTTCACGCTGGACAGGCACTGGCATTTCACCTATGTGAACGCGGAGACCGAAGAATACCTAGGACGGTCCCGCGCCGAGTTGCTGGGCAAGTGCATTTGGGACGAATGCCCACAATTGCGCGGAACAGCATACGAAACCCAAGCTAGAGTCGCCGTCGAGCAATCGAGCCCGTGCGCCTTCGAGCTGTACGACCCAGCCCGCAAGAGATGGAAGGAGTTGCACATTCTGCCGTCCGCCTCCGGCGTGGCCGTGACCTGCGTCGATACTTCAGAGCGCAAGCTGAGACAGGATGCTGAACGCGACAATTCCCTGCGTTTCCAGGTTGTCGCGCGCGCTACTTCGTGCCCGAGTTCGAGAAGCGCTGGAAACGGCATGCTGCTGGTGCCAGTTCCTCCTGGGGCGTCGATGACACCTATGTGAAGATAAAAGACCAATGGGTCTATCTATACCGGGCTGTGGATCGAAAGGGCAGGACAGTTGGTTCCGGTTGAGCCCGCGCCGCAATGTCGCTGCCGTCAAGGCCTTTCTACACGTGAAAATGCGTATCGAGCCCATATTGGGCCTCAAACGCTTCAAATAGGCAGCGACGACGATCGCCGGCATCGAGCTTGTGCACCGTCTTCGTAAGGGCCAGTTTTTACTCGATACATTGAACGTTCATGGGCAAGCTGTACCTGCAGTTTGGTATGCGGTACTGGCCTCGTGACTGGAGCGAAGAATTACGCCGTATTTCACTCTTTACTGACATTTGCACCAGTACCTCTCAAAAGGCGTAGCGCTCGTTCAACCAAAGCTGGAACCCAGCGGTACATCCTCCAGCCCCACAGATCGCGCGATGGGAAGACAATGATACCTGGCGCCCGTGTAATGTCGGAGAGAATTGCCAAGGCTGCCGATTGCGGAGTTACGGCAGTCGCAGGTGCCTGGCGGTCTGTGCGAGCTCCAATAATCGGTTTTCCCCAGATGCTTGATGCTACTGGCCCTGGACATGCAACGCTAACGGCAATGTTCTCGGACTTGAGCTCGATGCGAAGGCTTTCGCTCAATCCGACAATAGCGTATTTTGTAGTGTTGTAGAGAGCCTGCCCTGGAATAGGGAGTAGACCTGAAATAGACGCGGTATTGACAATATGCCCCGCTCCCTGCTGCCGCATCACAGGCAGAACCGCATGTATTCCATGGATGACGCCCCAGAGGTTTACATCAATTATGCGCTGCCAGTGCTCTAGGGTGGCTTCGGTGATCGGGAGAGTACCGCCGATACCTGCATTGTTGAAAAGAAAATCGATACGGCCGGATTGTTCGAGCGTAAATACAATGAGCGTTGATACTTGTCGGGCATCCGTGACGTCAACGACAAATGACGACACTTTGGAAGGCGATCCCAGACGCGAAGCTGCGGTCAAAAGTGCCGATTCGTCTCTGTCGGCCAGACACACAAAGGCGCCCGCATCGAGAAGGGTTTCGGCGAGCGCGAAACCTATGCCGGATGCTGCGCCCGTGACAATACATACCTTTTGGTCGAATTCATTGTTGTACATTACTCAGTTCTCTTCATTACGGCTGAAAGCACGCTAAAGGAGTCGATCGACACCTACGGAATGCTATTGGCCGATGGGGACAGGAACAGCCGTCGACAGCGCAAAATCCACGCTCCCAACATTCCTGCTTGAGAAGGCTTGTCAATATCTAGCGATGAAAGATGCCCCGGAACATCGGTACTCCGTATTGTTCAAAGACGGTCTCTGCCGTAACAGTCGGCACCCATATCCGCAGATCGCCGGCCGACATAATCGTTGCGACCAGCATGGTGGACGCCACGTTCGCGTCGAGTGGGCGAATCGATCCATCGACCATGCCGTCGCAAATGAGCGACGCGAATCGTTGAGCAATGTGGTGGTACTTTTTATTCAAGTGCGTTCGTGTCGTTTCACCGAGCGTCGCCAACGCGGGCTGGCGTAGCAAGGGATCATCCGCAGTATTCCTATATTGAAGCAACGTAGCTGCGATGGAGGTCAAAGCTTGCAATGCAGTCTCTGATGACGCCTCTGCAGCTTCAATCACATTCCACATGGTTTCAATGCTTCGCTCAAAGCAGGCGGTAATAAGGTCTTCCTTTGACTCGATGTGGTGATAGAAGCCGCCCTTGGTCACATTGAGCTTGGCCGCGATGTTGTTGACGGAAGCAGATGCTGCCCCCTTCTCATTGATCAGTTGCGTTGCCGCCTGCAGGTACGCCTCATAAGGAGAGGACTCAACGGGCGGCCTGAGTACCTGGTACGGCAACACAACCGGGTTGCAAGCGGATCCCGGTGCAGCAAGCCCATTGAAAAGGATGTCGTGTGCACGCTTGGCGATGCGCCCATACTCCCGTGGGTCGTAGTCTTCGATCCAGCTCGCCATCCAGAGAATCTGTGACAAAAGAAGATGGGTACGTGCATTGATGCCAACACGCTCCTCGGTGGATGGGCGCAGATCCAGCAAACCACGTACGCTGCGGAACATGTTTCCGTAGGCGGAAAAAATGTCCGGGTCCTCGAGACTGCTGATTTCGTCAAAGTAGCAAATCTGATGCGTTTCACCGAGCGCCACCTTGCGCTGCCTTTCGGTGAAACGCATCAGAAAAGACTCGACCCGCTGAGCAGGCCTGTCTGCGTTCGCGCTATCTGCCAACAGCTGCTGATATTCCTCTATGGCGTGCTTGTAGCAAGCTGCAGCCAGCAGATCTTTGGTCTTGAAGTAGTACCAAACGCCTGTGGCGACAATGCCGATTTCGCGCGCAACATCGGCAATTGTGAAGTTACCCAATCCGCGGCTATTGATCAGCCTGGTGGCACACGCAACGATTTCCAGTTTGCGCTTTGCATATCGGGGCGCGGTTGATGAGTCTTTTTTCATTCTGGTTTAGAGTGGCTATTACCTATGGGTGGACGCTGCACAGCTATCTGGCGATCTCGCGAAGCCGTGCGCCCATCTTACCGTGCTTGGCTTTTTCCTTCCCGAAAAGTAGAGTCGAAGACATGACCATCTAGAGCACGTGGGGAAACTAGGGATGCCGAACTTGTGACGGCATCCGGAGTCCAGATACAGGAGAAGCGCTCATGCTGCCCTGTCATCCCCGATTTTTTGCACGGTTGAATTGCACCCCGCCTAGCAAACCTCGAACAGACCAGCGGCTCCCATGCCGCCGCCAATACACATCGTTACGACGACATATTTCGCCTTGCGTCGCTTTCCCTCGATAAGCGCATGTCCCACCAGCCGCGCACCGGACATGCCGTAGGGGTGGCCCAATGCGATCGCGCCGCCGTTGACGTTCAAGCGTTCGTCAGGGATGCCGAGTTTGTCTCGACAGTAGAGCACCTGCACCGCGAAGGCTTCGTTCAGCTCCCAAAGGTCAATGTCAGACATCTTTAAGCCGTTACGCTCCAGCAATCGAGGAATCGCGAATACGGGGCCGATTCCCATTTCATCCGGCTCGCAGCCGGCCGTGGCCAAGCCGCGGAAAATGCCAAGCGGCTGCAGGCCTCGCTGCTCGGCGAGCCTGGAGTTCATGACCACCACGGCAGAAGCGCCGTCAGAGAACTGACTGGCATTCCCTGCAGTGATGACCCCGCCAGCCATGGCGGGCCGAATCCTCTGGAGACCTTCAATCGTAGTATCTGCCCGGATACCTTCGTCCTCACTCACGGTCACTTGCTTGCTTGAGAATCCGGTACGCGGATCGCTCACGCCCATGGTCACGGCGATAGGCGCGATTTCCTGCTTGAACAGCCCTGCAGCTTGTGCAACCGCTGCCCGTTGCTGGCTCCGCAGGCCGTATGCATCTTGCTCATCTTTGGAGATGCCGTAGCGATTTGCCACTGTTTCCGCCGTTTCAAGCATGGACATAAAATAGCTGGGCCGATGCTCGGCCACCCATTCATCCTTGATGTACTTGGTATTTACGCTGGCCTGAACGCAAGAAATGGATTCCACTCCACCCGCAACCATGACAGGGACGCCATCAACGATCACGCGCTGGGCCGCAACCGCGATGGCCTGCAAGCCGGACGCGCACTGACGGTCGATGGTCGTGCCACCGGCAGTGACCGGCAGCCCTGCCCGAAGCGCGGCGTACCGCCCGATATTCAGGCCGGTTGCTCCTTGCTGAAGCGCGCAGCCCAAGACGACGTCTTCTACCTCTTCTGGCTGGATGCCGGCCCTTTTAACTGCGTGCTCAATGGCGTGTCCAGCTAGCGTCGCGCCATGCGTCATGTTGAACCCGCCACGCCAGGATTTTGCCAAAGGAGTGCGGGCGGTTGAAACTATCACTGCGTCTATCATATCAATTCCCAGTTTTCATTAGTTGAAGGTTTTCCCTGCGATAGCGAATTGCGACAACAGCGAGGCAACCCTCCCGTAGCGCGGCTCGGACTGCTCGTTTTTCATGAAACCTTCAATGGCTCGCTCGACATTCAGCAGTCCAACCGAATCCGCATAGTGCATTGGACCGCCGCGGTAAGGCGGGAACCCATAGCCAAAGATGTAGACGACATCAATGTCCGATGCGCGTTGCGCAATACCCTCCTCAAGGATGCGCGCACCCTCATTGGAGAGCGCAAAGATGCATCGCTGGACAATCTCCCCGTCACTGACCTTGCGCGGAACGATCCCATGCGTTGCGCGGTGGTCTTCCACCAACTTTCCAACCGCCGGGTCAACCTGTGGCGTTCGCCCCCCCTTCTCATAGCGATACCAACCGGAACCGGTCTTTTGGCCAAATCGACCCAGCTCGCACAACTTGTCGGCCAACATCGCCGTAGTGGGCATCTTCATTTCAGGCCGCTCCGCACGAATGCGCTTTCGAATTGCCCAGCCAATGTCATTCCCGGCCAAGTCGCTCATTCTGAAAGGCCCCATGGCCATGCCGAACTTCTCCAGCGCGCCGTCCACCTGCTGGACGGTAGCGCCCTCTTCAAGCAGCTTGGCCGCCTCGCTGCTATAGCCACCGATCATGCGGTTGCCGATGAATCCGTCACAGACTCCGGAAACGACTGCGATTTTCTTGATTTTCTTCGCCAGCAGCATGATTGTCAGTAGCACGTCGTCAGCCGTCTTGTCGCCACGCACCACTTCCAGGAGTTTCATGACATTGGCCGGGCTGAAGAAATGCGCGCCAAGGACATCCATGGGCCGCTTGGTGAACGACGCGATCACGTTCACGTCGAGCGTCGATGTATTGGATGCCAGGATCGCGCCCGGCTTGCAAATTTCATCGAGCTTTTGGAAGACAGTCTTCTTTACCTCCATATCCTCGAACACCGCCTCGATCACCAGATCGGCATTTGACAAGTCCGCGAAGCTAAGCGTCGGCTTGAGCAGAGCCGCAAGCCTGCTCGCCTCATCGGCCTGCATCTTCCCCTTCTTGACGCGTGCCTCAAAGAAGCTCTGGATGTGCTGCACGCCACGATCGAGTGATTCTTGCTTGGTCTCCACGATGGTTGCAGGAATGCCGGCAAGAAGAAAGTTGATCGCAATGCCCGCCCCCATGGTGCCAGCGCCCACTATGCCGACAGAGGTGACGGGACGCGGCACAACTCCTTCAGACAGTCCGTCGATATGGGGCGCTTTGCGCTCCGCAAAATGGAGGTGGCGCAAGGCTTTTGCCTCGTCGCTGGAGAGCAGATCCAAGAATATTTTTTTCTCCTTCTTGATACCGGCATCGAAGTCCCCAAGCGATGCCTCTACCGCGTCCACGCATGCGAGCGGCGCAGGGTAGTTCTTCGTGGCTGCGCCCAGGCTATTGCGCACGAGAAGCAAGAAGGCGTCAGGCTTGGCGTGCCTTACCTTTTGGTCGCGGGCACGCTTGAGCGCAAGCTTGTCGGAGACGACATTTTCAGTGAATGCCAAAGTGTCCTGCAACAGATCCCCTTCGGTAATTCCGTCAAACAGAGGAGTGTCGCGCAGCATTCCGGCCGGCACGGCTTCGCCGGAGATGATCACGTTGAGGGCAGCCTCAAGGCCGATCAGCCGTGGCAGCCTTTGCGAGCCACCGCCGCTTGGGCAAAGACCTATCTTTACCTCGGGCATTGCGACGCGAGCGCCAGCGGAGGCGAAACGGAAGTGACAACCCAATGCGAGTTCGAACCCGCCCCCCATGCACAATCCGCCAATAGCCGCTATCACCGGCTTGGTGCTCGTTTCAATGTACGAGATGAGAGTGCCAAGAGAGGGTTCCTCAAAGCCGAATTGGCTCTTCACCTCGGTAATCTCTCCCTTTCCCGGGGAGGCCGCATCGGTACCGATAAGGACAATTGCCTTAATGGCCTCATCCGATTCGGCAGCGCGCACGCCGGCGAGGATTGCGCTCCGGGCAGCCGCGTCTAACGCGTGCAACGGCGGCTGGACAGTCCGGATGATGGCAACCTCACCGTGGACTTGATATGGCGTCATGTTCATTGTTCGAAAGTTTTCGGGTTAAAGTTAAAGATATCTCTTGCCCACATTCCGGCATGAGTGTGTTCCTGTATTTCCACTTAAGTCGTGCACGAAAGGTAACGACAATTCAGTTTGACTCTCCGTACAGTTCACGCAAGTCTCGCTTGAGCACCTTGCCAATTGCGCTGCGCGGCAACGCGTCGATGAAACACACGTCCGAAACTCGCTGATGCTTGCCGAGCCGCGCATTCGTCCAGGTCCTGATTGCCTCGGCGTCAACTTCTGCGTGAGGCTTCAGAACGACGTAGGCCACAGGCGTTTCTCCCCACGCATCGGATGGCACCCCTACAACAGAGACGTCGGCGACTGCCGGGTGATCTCGCATTACCGCCTCCAGGTCGCTTGGGTACACGTTGAAACCGCCACTGATGATCATGTCCTTCTTGCGGTCTCCAAGAATGAGAAAGCCGTCGGCGTCAAAACGGCCGACATCGCCGGTGCGGATGAACCGCAGGCCCTCCGGCGAAACCCATTGCGCCTCTGCAGTCTTGGACGGCTTGTTGTGATAGCCGCTCATCATTGCTCCGGAACGCCCGACTATCTCGCCGCTCTCTCCCTGTGCAACCTCGTTCCCCTGCTCGTCGATCAACCTGATGTCGCTACCCTCACCAGGCCGACCTACGGTATGCAACTTGTTGGGGAAATCGTGCGCGAACAGCACGCAGCTACCTGCGCCTTCCGTCATGCCATAGATCTCGATGAGCCGACCAGGCCAACGGGCCAGAACATCCGCTTTGAGCGCGGCGTGGAATGGTGCGCTGGTACAAAACTTGTACGTAAAGCTCGACAAGTCAAATTGGTCGAAGCGAGGATGCGCCATCAGCCGCGCATACTGCACAGGAACCAACATCGTGTGTGTGACGCGAAGACGTTCAGCAAGCTCCAGATAATTCTCGGCGTCGAACTTCGACTGCAGCACAACAGTCCCCCCTTTGGCGACGGTCGGAAGGAACGCGACAAGAGTGGTGTTGGAATACAACGGCGTCGAGAGCAGTGTCACGCAGTCAGGCGTGAAGCCCCAGTTTTCGGCGCGCTGCACCTGCATCCAGCGCATATCGTGCGAATGCACAATGCCCTTCGGAACGCCAGTCGTACCAGACGAATAGATGATGTTGAACGACCAATCAGGCTCGACCGTGACCAGGTTCGGGCATACACCAGAGGGGGCCAGCCAGGAAGCAAACGATTCTCCGGCCGCTGATTCATCGAGCGCGACCCGTCTCGGGTCCTCGGGGTGCGCCGGGCCAAGGTGCTGCGCGACGCCTGCATCGAGAAACAGGTGCGTCGCCCCGCTGTCGGCGGTCATCGCCCGCAACTGCTCAGGCGTCGAGCTTGGCGCCAGCGGGACAGGAACAGCGCCTGCACGAAGTACACCGAGGAACACGGCGGCATACTGTATCGAGTTAAGCGCGCAGATTGCAACAGCGCGCGTTGGATGCACACCGTCTCGCTGAAGGGCGACGGCAATGCGATCCATCAACACGTCGAGCTCAGCGTAGTTGAGTGTCTTGTTGTCTTGGATCAACGCTACATGCTGGGGCTGTCGCTGGGCGAGTTCGCGTACAAGGTCAGCGATGGCGCGGAAGGGCAAAGGGTTGGTATCGGTCATGATCTGGCGAAGATGGCTGGGGTGTAAGGTATTGATGTGCTTTGGCTGCAAGTTAGGGTGTATCTGACGCCATCGCGCTCAGATTGCCGTCGCTGCATGCTTGCTTTCCGGCTCATTTCGTCACGGCGCTCCAGGTTTCACCCACGGTTACCGCCTGGGAACCCGGCGCACCGTACAAGTGGCAGGCCACACCACGACCATCGCCATGGTCTGTCATCAACGGGTCCTGCGTCTTGCAGATCTCCATCGCCTGCGGGCAGCGCGGATGGAAACGGCATCCGCTCGGTGGACGAAGGGCGCTGGGCACCTCTCCACGAACAACAATGCGCGGCCGCGTTTTCTCGACCTTGGGATCCGCAACAGGTACAGCCGACATGAGCGCCTGGGTGTATGGATGCATAGGCCGCTCGTAGAGGTCTTTTCTCGACCCAATTTCGACGATCCGTCCCAGGTACATCACCGCAACGCGATGACTTATATGGCGCACAACTGCGAGGTCGTGCGCAATGAAGATGTACGACAATCCGAGGCGCTGTTGCAGGTCTATAAGCACGTTAACCACTTGTGCCTGAATGGAAACGTCCAGCGCGGAAACCGGCTCGTCGCAAATGATCAGGCTTGGGTTTAACGCGAGCGCACGCGCGATCGCAATGCGCTGGCGCTGACCACCGGAGAACTCGTGGGGATAACGCTCGGCCATGTACGGGAGTAAACCTACCGTTGCCAACAGTTCCGCGACCCGTTCGTCGTACTCGGCTCGGCTCGACGTTGCCCGGTGCACCACGAGAGGCTCGCCGACGAGGTCGCGAACTTTCATGCGTGGATTAAGCGACCCATACGGATCTTGATAGACCATCTGCATGCGGCGGCGGAATTCGTTTCCCGTCCGCTTTTTCGTTATGTCCTTCCCTTCAAAGACAATCCGGCCGGACGTCTGCGCCTGCATGCGCAATACAGTCAATCCCGTGGTGGACTTGCCACATCCCGATTCGCCGACCAGGCCCAGCGTCTCGCCGCGCTTTACAGTGAACGACACGCCGTCCACGGCCTTGATCGAGCCGACCTGCTTGCGCAGGATGGCACCGTCATGCAGCGGAATATGCACTTTCAGATCCTCGACGCTTAAAATGACGTCGTCGCGAGTGTTATCAGTTGAGATCATTTCGGAAACAGGCATTGAGGTGGTTGTCGCCCACCTCGATTAGAGGAGGCCGGCGTTCTATGCAGTCCGGCCCGGCCCAACGGCATCTCGGCGCGAATGCGCAGCCGACAGGAAGCGCGGCAAGATCGGGGGGCGACCCTTCGATCGGCACGAGACGTTGGTTGACATCGCTATCCAGGCGCGGTACCGATGCCAGAAGCCCAACGGTGTACGGGTGCTTCGGATGGGCGTACAGCTCTTCGGCGGATGCCTGCTCGATGATACGGCCACCGTACATCACCGCAACCTTGTCAGCGTAACGAGCGACAACCCCGAGATCGTGGGTAATCAGGATGAGCGCGGCTTTTGTCTCTCGTGTGATTTCCTTCAGCAGATCAAGAATCTGGGCTTGCACCGTCACGTCGAGCGCCGTCGTCGGTTCGTCTGCGATGATCAGTCTCGGCTTGCAAGCGAGCGCCATGGCGATCATCGCCCGCTGGCGCTGTCCTCCAGAAAACTGGTGAGGCCACGCATTGACCTTGCTTGCTGCATCGGGAATACGTACGCGGTTCAGCAGTTCCCTTGCCGCGTCCAGTGCCTTGCTCCAAGGCGTCTTCCTATGGAGATTCATAGGTTCCGCGATTTGCATGCCGACCGAAAGCGTCGGGTTCAGCGAGGACATTGGCTCCTGGAAGATCATCGCGATGCGGTCGCCACGGATGCTTCGGATTTCGCGGTCGCTCAATTTCGCGAGGTCTTTCTCCTCGAACAGAATCTGGCCGCCCTCGATCCGACCAGGCGGATCAGGAAGCAACCGCAGGATGGACAGCGCCGTTACGCTCTTTCCAGAGCCGGACTCCCCGACGATGGCCAAAGTCTCGCCGGGAGCGACATCAAACGATACGTCATCGACCGCCGTGACCTTGCCGCGATCGGTGCGGAAGCTCGTGGTAAGACCACGTACAGATAACAAAGACTCTTTCACTCATTCTCCCCGCGGAGGCAACGGTGGTGCTAGGCTGCCGTCGCCATCCTCTTATTCCAAGTCTGCGAGACGCACCCGCATCTCGCTGCTACATCGCTCACCGGGACGAGAGGTACCATCCCGATCCCGGTTGAACGGCCATCCCCGTCCAGTGGGGCCTATCGCGGCATCAGTAACCCATCTGCTTTTTCAGCGCTTGATCGACCCAGATGCGGGCGTGAATGGGACCGGGGCGCTCGGCGCCGGCACGCAGTTCTCCACCGTAATTTTTCACCCACGGCCACCAGCCGGTGTACACGTACGGGGTCGGCAGGAGGATCACCGGTGCGGTTGCCAGCACTTCGCGCGTCATCAAACGCACCTTGATCTTTCGCACACGTTCGTCAGGCTCCTCGTAGATCTCGGCAATCTTTTTGTCGACTTCGGGGTCACTGAACTGCATCGGATTCCACACCTGGCCCTTAACGAAACTTTTACGCAATGCGGTCGTAGGGCTGGTATTTCCCATCAACATGAAGTACCCCGGTGCATTGGTCTTTGTAATCATCGCGGAGAAGTAGGCACCGTACTCAAGCGTCTGAATCTGCATTTTTACGCCGATCTTCTCCAGGTATGCAGCGACCATTTGGAGTAGGTCGTTCTCTGAGTTGGCTGATGAAGTCTGAACCTTGAAGCTGAAACCGTTCGGATAACCTGCATCCGCAAGCAGTTGCTTGGCCTTTTTCGGGTTATACGTATAGATCTCTTTCACCGTGTCGGGCATGTTCTCCAATGCCTGGAAATATCCGGTATAGGTTGGGTGCATCGGCCAAGCAAGAATCTCGGCGTTGCCGCCGTAGTACGCATTGATAATCTCTTGTCGGTTGATGGCCAGGTTAAGCGCCTGCCGCACACGAATGTCGTCGAACGGTTTCTGATCGAAACGTAGAGCGACGAACTGGCCACCATTGGCAAGGTATCGATTCCAACGGATCTTCGGCACGGTCTTCTTCATCTCGTCGACATGATTCCAACGCACAGCCTCGAGCAAGTCGATCTTTGCTGTACGGAACGCCGTTAGGGTCGTCTGTTCGTCCTTAATGTAGCGGTAGGTGATCTTGTCGACGAATGGCAGCTTGTACTTCTGACCATCGACCATGTCCGAGTCCCAGTAGTTAGGATTTTTCGTGTAGATCAGCGAGTTGCCCTGCACATAATCAGCCACCTGAAATGGCCCGGTTCCCGTGACGTTCTTCCAGTTACCAGCGCCTGCGACAACAACTTCCTTGGGGAGAATGCCGGAGTAGTAACCGTAGCCCAGGCGGTAGTCCCATTCAGCGTTGTAGTTCTTCAGGAAGTAGGTGACCTGATGCTTGCCGCTCGCCTCGACTTTCTCGACGAAGTCGAAGTAAGCCGGGATCTTCTTCGGGCTCTTGTTGACGCGGTCGAATGCAAACACCACATCGTCCGCCACGAATTCGCGCGACTCCATGACGCCGGGCTTGGCAGCCCACATCACGCCTTTTCGCAATTGCACTTCGACGCGCAACGGGTTTTGTTTCATCTCCCATTTCTCTGCCAACTCGCCGCGCATGCCATCGGTTGGCAGCCAGGCATCGGCCGTGAAGGCGTACTTGCCGCCATTGCGTGCCGCTTTGCCGAGGTCTGCAGAGAACAGCTGTTCGTACGCAAGGCCAGTATCCTGGCTATGTTTCCACGCCCAATCGTTGGTATCAGGCGACATGGGGTTGACGGTCATGTAGATGTTGCCGATGTTCAGCTCGCTGCCGTATTGCGGCTTTTCCTTGACTTGTGCGTATGACGAAGCAAAGGCTACCGTCAGCGCGATAGCTGTGACGGCGGAACTCAAACGGCGTGCGGGGAAAGCGATATTCACTTGAAATTTCCTTTAGACGCAGGTGGAAAGAAGCGGTGCTGCATGCACCGGGCCTTCAGCGCGACCCGCGCATGCGCGGGTCGAGCAGGTCGCGCAGCGCGTCGCCGAATACGTTCGTGGCATAGACGACCGCCGTCAGGCATATTCCTGGCGCTAATGCGAGCCAGGGTCCTTGCAACATATAGGTACGCCCACTGCCCGAGAGCATTCCGCCCCAGGTTGGCGCCGGCGGGGGAACTCCCAGCCCGAGAAAGGCGATGCTCGACTCAGCCAGGATCACCGTTCCGACCCGCGTCGTAAACAACACAATAATTGGCGCCATTACGTTTGGAAGAATGTGGCACCAGAGAATTCGCATTGGCGACGCGCCCATCGACTTGGCCGCGTGGATGTACATGTTCTCCCGGACGCCGACAACTGCGCTGCGCACGATCCGGGAGCCGCCGATGCCTAATAGAAGCCCGAGTGTGAATATGGTCTGGGGCATTCCCGGCCCGACAACGGAGACGACGACGATTAAAACGATCAGGTCGGGGAAGCTCATCCATGCATCAACGAATCGCTGGACAACGAGGTCGAACTTCCCACCGATATAGCCGCTGGCCACACCGATCAGTGTCGAGATAACGGTCGCCAGTACTGCTGCGGAGCAGCCGATGATCACCGACAGCTGTGCTCCGTAGATGCAGCGCGATAGCACATCACGTCCAAGGTTGTCTGTTCCGAACCAGTGCCGCATTGACGGCGAATTCAGCCGTTCGACTGGTGCCATTTCGCTAAATCCGAATGGTGCAATGTAGTCCGCGAAAATCCCGACAAGCAGGAAAAACAGGAGAACGATTCCGCCCGCTGCACCAAGCGGCTTGTCCCGGAATAGTCGTTTGACGAAGCCGGCGGGCTTCTTTTTTCCAAACGCAGCTGGCGGGGCGACGCCGACTGCGTTAACTGTATTGTGGGACATCAGCGATACCTCACTTTCGGGTCGAGCAGCCCGTAGCTCAGATCTACGAGCAGATTGATCAGCATCACCGCTATGCCAACGATGAGAAATACCCCGGTGATAATTGGGTAATCGCGCTGGTTGACCGCGTCGAGCAACAAGAGGCCCATTCCCGGGATAACGAAGATCGTCTCAATAATCACCGCGCCTCCAACGAGGAGCGGAGCCTGCAGTCCGATCAGGGTGATTACCGGGATCAGGCTATTGCGCAATGCGTGGCGCACAACCACCAATCCCTCCGGCAATCCTTTTGCCCAAGCGGTCCGGATGTAGTCTTGACGCAGCACCTCGAGGATCATCGTTCGCATGAGCCGCATCGTTATCGCCGCCAGCGAAGCACCGAGAATGATTGCCGGCAAGATCATCTGCTTGATGTTCTGCCAGGGGTCCTGGACGAAGCCGACGAAATTGACTTCTGGCGACCAGCCCCACCACATCGACGGGAAAACCATCACCATCGTGCCGAGCCAGAAACCAGGAACCGCAAGCAGCAGGATCGCAAACGATCGTGAAATGTAGTCGCCAAACGTATCCTGTCGAATGGCCGAATAAACGCCAATCGGAATAGCGATCAGTAACGCAACGAAAAGCGCCATCGCGCCGAGTTGCAGCGTCACGGGGAGTCGGGCGGCAAGGAGTTGAGTCACCGGCACGTTTTGCCAAAGGGACGAACCAAGGTCACCGCGCAACACTATTGCGCCAATCCAGCGCAGGTACTGTGACCACATTGGCCTGTCGAGACCTAGAGCCGCGACGAGTTGTTCCCTGGTCAACTTGTCGGCAGAGATATCGTTTTGGCTCAACATGAGATCAATGACGTCGCCCGGAATCAGCCTTACCGAGACGAAGACGATGAGGCTCGCAAAGAAAATCGTAGGAATCAGGGCGATCAGGCGCCGCAGGATGTAGGCACGCATCAAGCCCCCGGGAGAGAGTGTCGGCTCATTGCACTGCTCCATGCTTCGTTGCAGCAACCATCGCCTTGGTGATCTCGTTGGTTCCTTGAATAGCAGCGCTGTCCGGCACGATGGAGTCATGACGGTCGGTCACCAACGCGAGTTGACTGGCCAGGCGTTCCGGGGCGTCAGCGGAGATCCCGATATGCAAGCCCTGCGTCATCGTGATGTGGGCTGCCTCGAATGTGCCCGCGCCAGCGCACAGAATGGCGCGTGTCGGCGCATCCTCGTGCACCAACACCAGCATTGCGGGCACGACGGCTTCAGGCTTGAGCGCGGTGAGCACCTCCGCAGGCATCAGCATTTCGGTCATGCGTGTCGCCGCAGTCGGAGCGAGGCAGTTGACGCGGATGTTGTTCTTCGCACCTTCGATCGAAAGCGTCTGCATCAGGCCGACCAGCGCCATCTTGGCAGCCCCGTAGTTGGACTGGCCGAAGTTGCCATACAGACCGGACGACGAAGTCGTCATTACGATCCGGCCGTACTGCTGCGCATTCATGTGCGGCCAGACCGCTTTAGTACAGTTGACCGCTCCCATCAGATGAACATCGACGACTTGGCGGAAGTCGTCCAGATCCATCTTTGCAAAGGACTTATCGCGCAAGATGCCGGCGTTGTTGACTAGGATATCGACCCGCCCCCACTCGTTGAGAGCCTGATCGACCATCGCTTCCACCTCCGTGAAATCGATCACCGACGCGCCGTTGGCGATTGCTTCGCCACCTGCCGCTCGGATTTCTTCAACGACCCTCTGGGCCGCACCGATGGAACTTCCGTAGCCGTCGATCGCGCCACCCAGGTCGTTGACAACAACCCTTGCCCCCCGCCGAGCGAGAGCCAGAGCATACTGACGGCCCAAACCGCCCCCGGCGCCCGTGACGATAGCCACGCGGCCGCTAAATTCGATACCCATTCGGGATGTCTCCAAAATTGTCTTTTTATATATTTGATTGTTGAGTATGTATATTACGATATCGTTTCGGCTATAGAAACTGACTATATCCGACCCGATATGAGTCGAAATAATACATTAATAGGCGGTTTTTGGCCATTGTTTCAAAATTGGTTCCTACTTGTCCATATTTTTTACGCGGCCAGTTACGCCATTAATTGATGCATTGGTATGTTAAATTGAAGTCATGGATATGCCAAACTACGGGACACGCAACACCGGCGCTCCCTGCGCATGTCAAAGCGGGAATATTGATTCGTGAGGCGGGACTGGTATGTACCAGTGGCATTGGAGAGATCTCATGTAGTATCTGATCCGTCCGCACAACCGACCGCGCTCTTGTAGCTGTCGATCAAATCATTTACAGCCACCGCTGCGCTGGCGATTCGCTGCCATGCAGCATGCAGCCTGGTAGGACGGTGAGCTTCCGCCAAGAAGATGACGGTGCTTGACCGGCCAGAGCGCGGATATGTAGTTTAGGGGCGAAGGGAAAATAGACGCCTGGGCAAACTTTCTGCTTCGCATACTCTCAGGGACTGACGTCTTGTACGGAGCTTTTGTCCAAGCGGAGGTGTTACGGCAATCGTCGATGTGCCAGTCGATGTCCGCTACCGAGCGCCGTAGACCACTATGCAATGGCTGGATCAATCGGCATCTGATCGTAAGCCTGATCCCGGTGGACTTGGCACTTGGATTAATTATCTTGACGCCAGGCATAGCCTCAATGAAGTTTCCAGTCTTTTCCAGCGATAGGATGAATTCATTGGACGCTATGGGACAAGTCTCCCTACTAGCGGTTTCGTCAATTTGCTATATCAAAACGTATTGCATAGAGTCCCCTACCCCGGAGGATTTACAACATGGACGAATCTACGGGACACCAATCAATGGAGCCGTGCAGACGTACGGATCGGGTTCAATGAAAGCCAAGAAAACAAGGCCGCCTTGGTCGGGGTAATGCAAACCGGAATGGAATACGTACCAATCGCCTGATTGCACGTACCGCCATAGAACTTACCGGGGTATCACGCGCACTTTGGGCGCTCCCGTGTCATGCACAGCTCCTAGCAGCAAGGTATGACATTCCAGCGGCAGTAGGCTTACCGCTCGGCGTTCCTGCTCAGCGCTTGCCCTTCCCACCTTCCCTGAGCTCGCGCCAGTCGCCCTCATCAAGTTTGACGTCAAACTCGCGCGCCGCCGCACGGATACGCGCCCATGCTTCGTCACGCTCCGCGTCCGTCACGCCCTGGACCTGATTAAAACGTGCGATGGCATTGCGTACATGGCTTGCATCCTCCAGCGGTTCCTTGCGCTGTTTGGGAAAGGCGAATTGCCGGGCCGGAATGTCGTCCCGCTGTTCCTGATCAAGCTTGCTCATGAAACCTCCTTGCTCCCTGTTGTCGGTTAGACCTGAACCGAACGGCAGGTTCATTTGTTCGTGTTGCTGAACAGCTGGCAGTCTGCAGTAGAGCTTGAAGCGGGCGCCGGCGATCGAACTTCAAATGGCGGCTCTTGGTTGCCCGCAATAATAGGGCCTTTGGGAACCGTCGGCGGCTGTAAATTACCTTCCGGACAGTGGCGTCAATGGCAGGGAATGGCGCTAACTACCCGTAGCTGCCATACGGCTCCCTCAGATCAGCCGTTGAAGGTCCAAAACAGGCTACGCACTTGAGATGTCATAGCCTGTCTCAAGCGCAAGTGCCTTGTGCATCACACGTGCGCATAACACGCGTTTTCGGTTGCCTCCCATAAAAAGCATTGTGAAAAGTCAGCCTAAGCGGGGATTCTTCGGATCTTCCTTGGATGCGATCGGCCTGCACACTAGATTGAATCCTGCCAGCCACTCTGATGGCGGCCCTCACCCCGCCTCATCCCACTCAGCGGTCAAGCCAAACACGTCTGAAGGACAATCCTATGCGCTATCTTTTTTGTTCGATCTCGCTCGCTCTCGCAGCTTGCGTGTCTTTGACCGCCTGCGGCGGCGGCACGGCGGCAGACTCGACAGTAGTGCTGGCGGCGGTCGAGTCCGAAGCTGCTGGCCAGCCGGAAACCGTTTCGCCGGGCTCTGCGTCGGCGGTTCCGATTCCCGAGGGCCAAATTGCGCAAGCGATCGGCAGACTCGATGCAGTGGCCGAGGATATCCTGGTCCGGACGGGGGTTCCGGGAATGGCGATCGCCGTGGTGCATCGCGGCGAAACCGTCTATGCCAAAGGCTTTGGTGTACGGAAAGCCGGCCAGCCGGCGAAAGTGGATCCAGACACCGTGTTTCAGCTCGCGTCGCTGTCGAAGTCGCTCGCCGCAACGGTAGTGGCACAGCAGGTCGGAGCCGGCACAGTTAAATGGGAAATGCCGGTGCGCACAAGATTGCCCCGGTTTACGCTGGCTGACCCCTATGTCAGCGAGAGGGTCACCATCGGCGACCTGTTCTCCCATCGGTCCGGCTTGCCGGATCACGCCGGCGACAAACTCGAAGATCTCGGCTACGGCCGCATGGAAGTTCTCCAGCGGCTCCGGTTTCTTCCGCTTGCCTCTTTCCGTAACACCTATGAGTACACTAACTTCGGCCTGACAACAGCTGCGGAAGCGGTTGCCGTGGCAGCGCAGCGCGATTGGGCAACGCTGTCGGAGCAGGCGATCTACCAACCCATAGGCATGGCATCGACCAGTTCGCGATTCGCTGATTACAAGGCGCGCGCGAACCGTGCGGTCACCCATGTCAACGTAAATGGAAGCTATGTTCCTGGAGAGGAGCGCAATCCCGATGCGCAATCTCCCGCCGGCGGCGTCAGTTCGTCGGTCAACGACATGGCGAAGTGGCTCACCTTCCTGCTGGCTGACGGCTCGTATGGCGGTCGCCAGATCGTCGATCCGGCCTCGCTGCTGCCCGCGATTTCTCCGCAAATGATTTCGGGTTCGCCGACCAGCGCCGATGAGCGTGCCGGTTTTTATGGCTACGGTTTCAACGTCAGTACTTCCGCTTCCGGGAGGACGGTCATCAGTCATTCGGGCGCATTCGCCCTCGGCGCGGCGACCAGCTTTACCGCCATCCCCTCGGCCGACGTGGCGATCGTCGTCCTGACCAATGCCTCTCCGACCGGCGTGCCCGAAGCGGTGGCGGCGCAGTTCTCGGACCTGGTGCAGTTCGGTAGCGTGCAGCAGGACTGGGAGACGCTGTACAGACAGAAAATCTCACCGCTGCTCGACCCGGAAGGATCGCTAGTCGATGTCGCAAAACCAGCCAACCCCGCTCCCGCACAGGCGTTTGCCGTGTACACCGGCACCTATCAGAACGCGTACTACGGTCCCCTGCAGGTGGTCGACAACCAGGGCACGCTGGAACTGCGCCTGGGGCCGCAACCAATGACGTTCAGGCTGTCACATTGGGACGGCAATGTATTTACCTTCATGCTCAACAACGAAAACGCACCGCCCGGCACCATCTCGAAGGCCAGCTTCTCGCCCGACAAGGTGGTGCTCGAATTCTATGATGACCATGGGCTGGGCTCGTTCGTACGTTGATGCACGTCCGACAATGCATGCATGCGGACCGAGCTTCATGCCGCATGCATGCCGCAACCCGGAGAGGGGCCCAGCCCAATCGCTTGCTACGCTGCTCCGGAAGTAAAGGCCGCTTTCGAGCCGGACGATATGGTTCGCCCCCTAGCCGCCGGCCTGCGCCAAACCGGAACCCCTGTTCAATTGCCTGTACCGGCCAGAACCGAAAGCTGACCACGGCTATGGCACAGACTCCCTGCAGATGCTGTGCAAATTGCTGGACGTGCTGCGCCATCCGCCACCGGGCCTCAAGTGCAGAGGACGCGCTCGAACTCTTATAGGGCAAGGTTTTCGATGTACTCCTCGCTGATGTCGGATTGCTTGGCAAAGCCGGAATTGAACTGGTGCGGGAAGCAGTCAATACTTATCCGTCGCTTCGCATCGGCTACCTGCCATGCGAAATTCAGTTGTCTACTACCGAGTGCGACCCTATATAGTGAATCGGTCCTGTTTTCCGTGATACTAGGCACGACTGGCAGGTAGCTGTCAGTGAAGGCAGGACATGCACCAGGGAATTACGAATAAGCGACCCGAAATCATTCAGGAAACGATAGCTGATCTACAAAGCCGCTAAAGATTCGCAAACCAGTTCTGGCTGATTCTTAGAATGAGATGCGGCAAGAATCGCGTCTCGCGATGTCGCCGTACCATCGCGTTAGTCTACATTCGAGCGCAAAGATTATTGTGCCACCTTAACGCTCAGACCGGCTCGCGCTAATCTGGGCGGATCCTCGAAATCGATGAATACATCTCCACCTACTCTCTGTAGCATGGCCTCTGTTGCCGCTTTGTCTTCTGCATGAAGCGATCGATAGTAGTCACGGGCGCGCTGCAACATCCACAGACTGTACGGGCGGATAATGCGTTGGCCTTCTCGCCCCTCAAGCATGAATGAATGCTTACCGATGGCGCGAGGCAGTTCCTCGCCCGGATGTTCTTTTATCCATTGACGCACCTGGCGTGCAGAATCAGCAAGTACCGGTAGCTGTTCGATGCACATCCGGCGCAATACCGGAAGCAAAGTTTGCGGTATTTCGTCATCTGGCAAAAAGCCTCCACTCAGTGGTATTGGATTCTGCATTCGCTCGACCCACTGCGCCACAAGCGGCGCTTTCTTGCGCATGTGTTCGCCGCTTTTTGGGTCCCGGTACTGGTGAGCATAGAGCGGGCCGATAAGTCCGAAGTCGGCAATGGAGGGCCGATCACCGAATAGGAAAGGATGACATGCGAAGTGCCGCGACAAGTCGTCCAGCAGGCTTTCGTAAGAAGCTTCAATAGCAGAATGCATGTGCGGCTCTGCTCCGAGCAATACAGCGGCATTGGCAAAGGGTCCAGCACGTCGGGCGCCGATCTCCCGTTGCTGCGCAGCTGACGCATTGGGCGCATTAAGTGCTCCGAACGCTTGGATTGCCCATTCCCTGTTGTAATGCCATCGATAGTGCATCGCCGGTATGACGAGCCACTCGTCCCCATATGTTTCCAGTAATAGCGAAGCGAGACGCTGGCGCGGCGTATCTGGATAAACCGACGGTCCGGTGTGGTGTAATTCCAGCGCGTCAATGATTTCCGTGCTGTCTTGCAGACAGGTGCCATCTGGGGCGATCACTACGGGAATAACAGGAAATCCCAATCGGGGAAGAATAATCTCCTTATACACACCAGCATCGGATGCAATTTCTTCGAATGGAATATTCTTCCAGCGCAGATAGGCTCGCACCTTGCCAGTGAAGTAACTGATGTCCGCTCCGTACAACTGATATGACATGTTTTGCATAACCCCTCCGGCAAATTTGCGCCATTGCCAGCGCCGTAAGATGACTATGTTAACAGTGAAAAGCACGCTCGTACTATATTTTTTCCGTCATCATTGATAGCCATACCTTTGTGCGAATTTCTAATCGATCAGCCTCACAACGGTAATAGGACAACGTTGAAACGCAAGCACGTCGTGCCTGCTTAACCCTGGAAGACCGGTACGTCGCTACGCACGGCCAAGGCACGAACTCGGGAAGCGCTCGATGAAGCGTCAAGGAATGCGATCAACGGCATCACTGCTAACGACGCCAAAGGATGGTTTAACCATTGCGGCTATCCCTTACATTGAATTGTGAACCGCTGTAGTTGTCGCAGGACCGAAGACTGAAGTAGTTGTATTGCCGCCAAGTGGTTTGTTCCAACATTTCCTTCAAAAGCGACTAGGCGCGAGCCGCAAGGCGAGCTTGTTCAAGAAAAGATCTGATCAAGCTTTCGCTGCGCGACATCCTTCGCCACAGCAATCCAAACCTCCGCGGCTCCGGTTCGGACGGCAAGTGAAGTTTTACAATTTGCAGGCCTGCTGTTAGCGGCGACGCGATGTCAGGGACCAGCGCCACCCCCAAGCCTCGATCCACCATCATCGCGATTGCGAGGAGCGAGCTCAGTTCAAAGCGCTCTTGTGTTGGCGTGATATTGGCCTTGCGTAGGTAATCATCGGCCTGCTTACCTCCACCGAGACTGCGGTCGTAGCGGATTAGTGGCCTGGTGCGCAACAGTTCAAGCGGATCCGTTTTTCGGTCCCGTTGCGCTGCAAGCACGACCAGTGGTTCGTTGCGCAACAGCTCCCATGCAAAGGCCTTTGAGATGGGAAATGGAGGATGCAGACAGACGGCCGCGTCAAGTTGCGACTGCTTCACCGCCTCATAGAGCTCGCTTGACATGGCAGACCTGATATGGACGGACACCCCCGAATGCTTGGCCGCAAAACGTGCCAGTGCATCCGGCAAAATACTGTGGAGCGCTGTATTAATGGTGCCAATGCAAAGCTCGTGTACCTCGTCTGCCTGGTTCACCCAGCCCCTTAGCGCATCGACTTCCCTAAGCAGCGAGACACAGCGCGCTGCGAGGCGTTGTCCGGATTCGGTAGGCGTTACTGAACGGCCAGCCCTTGCCAGTAACTGCGTTCCAAGCTCGCGCTCAAGCACTTGGATCTGTTGAGCGATTGCCGCTGGAGTCACGCCGAGTCTTCTTGCGGCCTCAGCTAGCGTACCGGTTTCCACCACTAAGCTGAATGCCTTGAGATAGCCCGTTTCCATAGAATTTCTATTGTTTAAAGATAGGAATGCATAGTTTATCTTTTTCTATTTTTGAAGAATACTCTACTTCACCCTACTACGAACAAGTGTCCGCCATGAGAAGCAAGTTATTCGTCCCCGGTTCACGACCCGAATTTTTCGCCAAGGCACTCGCAAGCGACGCGGATGCACTGTCGTTCGATTTAGAAGATGCGGTTGCCGAAGAGAAAAAAGCCCTGGCACGTGATCTACTGTCCCAACTGTTGCGTTCTACTGCGACACGGTCGACGACTAAAACCTTGATTGTTCGTGTCAATGGTCTCGACACCGGACATTGCCAGGCCGATCTGGCCGCAGTTGTGGTGCCGGGCCTGCACCTGATTAACCTGCCAAAGCCGGAGAGTATCGAGGACGTTCGCCGTGCGGCAGCGCTCATCGAACAGGCTGAGCGGAATAACGGCTTTACCGACGAGGACGCAAAGGTTCAATTGTTGCTAAACATTGAATCGCCAAAGGCACTGCGTTGTGCTGCAGAGCTGGCATCCGCGCATCCGCGCGTGGCAGGCCTGCAACTTGGCTTGGGCGACTTGTTTGAGCCAGCTGGTATTCATCGGGACAACACGGTAGCTATTACCTCAGGCATGTTCGCCGTCCGGATGGCGGCTGCCGAAGCTAACGTTTACGCCTATGACACGGTGTTCGCCAACATTGGCGATGCCGAAGGCTTCCGGGCCGAAGCAGAAATTTCCCGGCAGATGGGTTTCCTGGGGAAGAGCTGTATCCATCCAAGTCAGATCGCGTTGGCTAACGATGTCTTTCGTCCGTCCGACAAGGAGATCGCGCACGCGCTGCGGGTTATGGCAGCGGCCGCCCAAGCGCATGCCGATGGCGTAGGAGCCTACGTCGTGGATGGAAAGATGATCGACGCTCCCTTCGTCCGGCGTGCACGGGCGACGGTCGAGATTGCCGAGCGGCTCGGACTGATCTCTGCTTGACACTGCATCGCGCTATACCACATCAATCCATAGCTAATCGGAGGCTGCATGCAAACCAACACCACTGCCGGGGACGACTTCGTGAGCACGAGCCGCTCGGGACAGCCAGGTCCGCTGAGCGGTGTGCGCGTACTCGACCTGAGCGCCTACATCGCGGGTCCGTATGGCTGCTCATTGCTCGCCGACCAAGGTGCGGACGTGATCAAGGTCGAGCCGCCGGCGGGCGACAACCTGCGCAAGTACCCTTCGACACTGGAGGTCGAAAGCCGGGCTTTTCTGGGTGTTAACAGAAGCAAGTTGGGCGTCGTGCTGGACTTGAAGAATCCAGTCGATCTAGAGCGACTACTGGCGTTGGTGCGGAATGCGGATGTGCTGGTTCATAACTTTCGTCCCAGTGTACCGGGCCGGCTCGGCATTGGCTACGAGCAGCTCCGTACCATTAACTCGCGCCTGATCTATTGCGCCGTTACCGGCTACGGCGAGACTGGCCCGCTAAAGGATAAAGCCGGTTACGATCAGGTGCTACAGACGATGACCGGCATGTGCACGCTACAGGGCAAGTATGGTGGGCCACCGGAGATTTTGTACGGCTCTGTGGTTGATTACTATGCGTCGGCGTTGGTTGCAGGAGCGGTTTCTTCCGCACTCTACGAGCGTGAGAAGAGCGGAACTGGGCAGTATGTCGGCGTTTCGCTGCTGCGTGCAGCGCTAACAATGCAGTCGGCCCGCATGGTCTGGGCCGAATCGGAGCCCAGGGAGGTCGGACGTGACATGCGTTCTGGCGGAATTACTGGCATTCATCCAACCAAGGACGGCTACATCTACATCTCGGCCAATACCCCGCATTTTTGGCGGGCACTGTGCGAGAAGGCCGGTTTAGCTGATTTGCTATCGACCGATCGCTACGACACCGTGCGCAAGCGCGCCGCGCATCACGATGAAATCGTCCCCCGTCTTCACGCGGCATTGCAGGAACGTTCGGCAATCGAATGGGAGAACGTTTTCGGCGAGGAAGTGCCGTGCGCTGCCGCGCGCTCGGTAGAGGACATGTTCGATTTTCCCCAAGTCTTGGCGGAACAGATGTTGGCAACGTTCGATCATCCGGTGGTCGGACGTTATCGCGGCTTCACGCGTGCCGTGAAGTTCGGGCGCACGCCTGGCCCGGAGCCGTTTGCCGCGCCCGCGCTCGACCAGCACGGGGACATGGTCCGCGACGCCGCGGACAGGCTGGCACGGCATGTCTGACACGCGCTCCACCGGCCTGCCCCGATTGGTGCCGAACAGTTCGGCAAACCACGCGCCGCGCAGCACAGCGCTCATCAACGCCTGCGATGCTCACCTGCACATCTACGACGCGCGTTTTCCGGCGATTGGGCCCGTAGCGGAAAATGCTACAGCGCGAGACTACCGCGGCGTGCAAACACTGCTTGGTACAAGTCGTGCGGTCATCGTGCAACCTCGTTGCTATGGAACAGACAACAGCGCTACGCTCGACGCAATCGAGCAATTAGGCGTAGCCAATACACGCGGCGTTGCCGTATTGCAGCCGGATGTCTCGGACGACACGTTGCACGCCCTGCATGCAGGGGGTATCCGTGGCATCCGCTTCTCCCTTTATACAAAGTCCCATGCGGTGGTAGGCTTCGAGATGGTGGAGGTGCTTGCCCATCGCGTCGCCGAGCTGGGGTGGCATTTGCAATTGCACTGGACTGCCGACCAGATCGTCACGCACCGTGACCTGCTGGCGCGCCTGCCCACGGCGCTGGTATTCGACCATCTGGCCCGCCTGCCCTTGCCCGCCGGTACTGCGCACCCTGCGTTTGCATATGTATCTGCCCTGCTGGCATCCGGCAAAGCATGGCTGAAACTGTCGGGGGCGTATCTGGATTCCTGCGTCGGCGCTGCCGGACGCTATTCAGACATGGACGCTGTGGCGATGGCATGGGTACGCACCGCGCCGGATCGGCTGGTATGGGGTAGTGACTGGCCGCACATCACCGAGGCCAGCTTCAAGCCGGACGATGCCTTGCTGTATGACCTGCTGGCTCACTGGAGTAGCACCGAGGCGCTCCGGCGCCGTATCCTTGTGGACAACCCCGCCCGACTGTACGGATTCGACTCGGTATAGGCAGAATGAATCAACGAGACGACGATGACTTATTTAAACGGTACCATCGTAGCGCTAACTATCTGCAGGCGTGCGCGCTTTACACAGCAAGGTACGCAATCCACCTCTTCGGTTACTAAGAGCAGATTTCCGGATACGTGCGTAAAGAGCTGAACAAGTGGCGCCCCATCGCTCAGGAAAAGCCCATCACGGCGAAATAAGGTTAAATGGAGACGTGGCGAACAAACGCTGGAGCACCCGCCCGGGCAGTCAATCACATTGCCATAGTGTAAAAACCGTGGTGTTACCAACTCAACTACTCAGAGGAACTCATGTCTCTTTTAAAAAAACTGATCGTTAGCTTGGCCGTAGCCTGCTCGCCAGTCCTGGCCCAAGCGCAAGCCTATCCGTCGAAACCGATCCGTCTGGTCGTGCCCTATTCTCCGGGTGGCGGTGCCGACAACGCAGCGCGGGTTATCGCGAACACACTTTCCAGTAATCTCGGGCAGCAAGTGGTCATCGAGAACCGCCCGGGCGGTAGCGGCATCATTGGCGCACAGACTGTCGCCCGCGCCGAGCCGGATGGCTACACCGTGCTTTATGATGCTTCTGCATTCGCCGTAAACCCGGCAATTCGCAAAATGCCCTTCGATGCGGTAAAGGACCTGATGCCGGTGTCGTTAGCCGTCACGGTGCCGAATGTCTTCGTCGTACCGCCGACAGCACCGTATAAGACGGTGCAAGAGTTTCTCGATTATGCGCGCAAGAATCCGGGCAAGCTTACCTATGCCTCCTATGGTGCCGGCAGCGCTGCGCACTTGATCGGAGAATTGCTCAAGAACCAGGCCAAGATTGATCTGCTGCATGTTCCATACAAAGGCGGTGCTCCTGCGCTAACCGATGTAATGGGGGGACAAGTGGACTCTTATTTTGCCAATGCCGCATCGGGGCTGACCTACGTGAAATCGGGCAAGCTTCGAGCGCTCGCCGTGACATCGACCAAGCGCATGGCCAACTTGCCTGATGTTCCGACTCTGGCGGAAAGCGGATTTAAGAACTTCGAGGTCCTCGAATGGAACGGTTTCTTCGTACCAAAAGGCACGCCCAACGACGTTGTGGCGCGTCTGAATAAGGAAATTCAGACTGCGCTCAAGGACGCTGGCACACGCCAAAAATTAGAAGGACTTGGGCTTGATCCGATTGGCAGTTCACCGGACGAGTTCGCGAAGTTCCTGCAGACGGAAATGTCCCGTTGGGCCGCTTTGGTCAAAACTAACAAGATAAGTGTTGATTAATTAGAAAGGGATAGCGGGTCAAAGCATTCTTATAATTGAATCGCCGTCCCTCCTCTTCTTGCGTCGGCTTGTTTGACGGCCCCCATGCCCGCTCGCCGAGTTTTCGGGTCAATTTAGCATCTATGGAAAGGTTTTTGCAACGGGTGCGTACCAATGGCGATGTGACTGCCAAAAAGACGTGGTTAGGAGCACTGCACGCGAAGTCCTGGTTGAGCAGGTTAGGAGCATTTGGGCGAGTGTGTCGCGAATCCGCTGTCGCCTTAAACCGGCGCTTATGCTTGCATCTAAGCCCAGGTTTCTTGCGCAAGCGCTTGATGTGGTGCACTCCGGTGACTACATCATGCTCGGGCAGATCTCGTTGCAGTCGGTCGGGGCCGCACGACTCCCGTACTTTTCGTTGCGCCGCACGAATCTACATTTCCGGCGGTAGTTCCGATTGCGCACTTACTGACTGGCTGCGCTTGCACCAGGCGTAATAGCAGCTCGTCGACACTTCATGCAGCCTACACATCGCCGGCAATGGGTGTACGGCGCGCAGTTCGTCCATCGCGGCGTACTTCACTTCGATTCCTTCGCGAAGTACGCAGCAAACTTTTTAGAAGATCCCGTTGCTGGGATTCTGGCGTGGTTTCCGCGGCGACGAACTGACTCGGCTGCGCGCCAAGCATGTCGAGGTGGTTCCCGGCCAAGGCATGAGCTGCTATTTCCCATTGACCAAGGGCGATCGCCAACTCAAGGGATCAACGTTCAAGGCCCCTGCCCTGTCACGGCTGTGCCCGGTCGACGGGTATCTGGCATGGATGACAGCTCCGCAAATTAGGGAGGGGGCGGTTTTCCGGAGCATCGACCGGTGGGGGCACGTCAATGATGATGGCTTGCACATTGACAGCCTGGTGCCGCTGCTGCGCTCGATCCTGAAGGAAGCCGGCGTTGTGTCGCCCGAACTGTACAGCGGCCACTCCTTGCGGCGAGGCTTTGCCACCTGGGCCAGCGCCAATGGCGTAAGCACCCGGTGATGGCACCTTGACGGGATTTTGATGAGCTGATCAGGCAGGCGTCCAGCGATGTGGCAGCAGTTCGCGAACACGATTGGCAGGCAG